>CAWEYP010000022.1:0-110282 GCA_963813305.1 uncultured Chloroflexia bacterium | reverse complement strand
CGTCCAGCTGCTCGACCTGTTCGTCGCCGACGAGGTTCGGACGTGGTGATGCGCACTGCCCCGGCGCGGGGGCACCGTCCCGCCCTGGAGGGGCCCGGCTTCCTGGCCCGCGCCGACCTCCAGGTCCTGATCGATCTCCTCCAGGCCGACGGTCGCCGGGTCATCGGACCCACCGTCTCCGACGGGGCGATCATCTACGACGAGATCGCCTCGATCGACGACCTGCCCGCCGGCGTCGGCGACGAGCAGACACCCGGCCGGTACCGGATGCGATGACGGGACGACGACCGTGTCTTCGGCTACGTCGTCGGCCCCACGACCTGGAAGAACTGGATCTTCCCGCCGTTGGTCCCGCTCAACCGGTCGACGCGAGTGGGCCATCGCGTCGAGTTCACGCCGGCCCGCTCGACCCCCGAGCGCCTCGCCTTCCTCGGGGTGCGAGGGTGCGAGCTCGCGGCCCTCGTCGTCCAGGACACGGTCCTCGACTGGCAGGCGTTCCGCGACCCGGACTACGCGCTCGGCGTCGGAGCGTGTTCATCGTCGCGGTGCAGTGCACGACCGCCGCGTCGACCTGCTTCTGCACGTCGATGGGCACCGGTCCCGAGGTGGAGCGCGGGTACGACATCCTCCTGACCGAGCTCGACGGCGGCTTCCTCGTCGAGGCCGACAGGGCGCCCGGGCGCGACCTCCTGGAGCGCCTGCCGCTTCGCCCGGCCCTGCCGCCGAGCAGTACGGCGCCGCCGCCACGGTGGCGGCGGTCCGCGCCCGGATCGGCGACCCGGTCCCGGCCGCCGGCCTCCACGACCGACTCCTCGCCCAGCTCGACCACCCGCGGTGGGCCCAGGTCGCCGAGCGCTGCATCACCTGCGGCAACTGCACGCTTGCCTGCCCGACGTGCTTCTGCACGACGCTCAGCCAGGTCACCGACCTGGCCGGGTCGGACGCGGTGACCTACCGGAGCTGGGACAGCTGCTTCAGCCCCGGCTTCGCGAAGGTCGCCGGCGGCAGCTTCCGCACCCGCCCGCGCGACCGCTACCGGCAGTGGCTCACCCACAAGTTCGGCACCTGGTGGGACCAGTTCGGGAGCTCCGGCTGCGTCGGCTGCGGCCGCTGCATCACGTGGTGCCCCGTCGGCATCGACGTGCGCGACGAGCTGAACGCGATCGCCCCGGCGGTCCCGCTGGTGCCCGAGGCCCCGATCGTCGAGCCGGTCGCCGCCACCCCGAACGACTTCGTCACCGCGCGCGTGGTCGCCACCCGCCAGGAGACGGCCGACACGACGACCCTCACGCTCACCGGCACCGCCCCGGAGTTCGCCCAGGGAAGCACCGGCCAGTTCGCGATGGTCGCCCTGCCCGGCTTCCCGCCGCTGCCGATCTCCATCAGCCGCTTCCAGCCCGACGGGATCGAGCTCACGATCCGCGGCGCCGGCCCCGCCACCAAGGCGATGTGCGCCCTCCAGGTCGGCGACCAGCTCGGCCTGCGCGGGCCGCTGGGCAACAACTGGCCGCTCGACCGCGCGGTCGGGCGCGACCTCGTCATCGTCACGGGCGGCATCGGCCTCGCGCCGCTGCGGCCCGTCCTGCACGCCATCGTGGCCGACCGGCGTCGGTTCGGCGACGTGAAGCTCTTCTACGGTGCCCGGACCCCGGCCGACCTGCTCTACCGCGACGAGCTGGAGCGCTGGCACGCGCGGGACGGGATCGAGGTCAGCCTGACCGTCGATCGCGCCGGCCCCGAGTGGTCCGGGCGGGTGGGCATCGTGACCCACCTCTTCGACCAGGCGGCCTGGGACGGCTCCAACATGATCGCCTTCGTCTGCGGCCCCGAGCGGATGATGCAGGCCACGTCCACGACGCTGGCCGGCCGCGGCGTCTCCGCCGTCCCGGATCTACGTGACGCTGGAGCGCCACATGGAGTGCGGCATCGGCCTCTGCGGGCACTGCCAGATGGGCAAGTACTTCGTGTGCCGGGACGGCCCCGTCTTCTCGATCGGGCAGCTCGGCGACATCTTCGGCCGGGAGGGCATCTGATGGCATCGCATGCCCCCGTCAAGGCGCGTCCCCGCGTCGGCGTCGTCAAGCTCGCCTCGTGCGACGGCTGCCAGCTGACGCTCCTCGACCTCGAGGACGAGCTCCTCTCGGTCGTGGATCACTTCGAGATCGTCGACTTCCCCGAGGCGACCTCGACGCGCTCGGCCGGTCCCTACGACGTCCTGTTCGTCGAGGGCTCGGTCTCGGAGCCGGCCCATCTCGAGCGGATCGTCGAGCTGCGCCGGCAGACCCGGACCCTCGTCACCATCGGCGCCTGCGCCACCGCCGGGTGGCATCCAGGCGCTTCGCAACTGGGGCGACCACGACGCCTTCCGCGCCGGGGTCTACGCCCACCCGGAGTTCATCCACTCGCTGGCCCGCTCCACGCCGATCGCCGAGCACGTGACGGTGGACGCCGAGCTGCGCGGCTGCCCGATCGACCCCGGGCAGCTCGTGGAGCTGCTGACGGCCCTCACCACGGGTCGCCGGCCGCAGCTCCGCGACGAGGCCGTCTGCATGGAGTGCAAGCGGCGCGGCGTGGTCTGCGTCATGGTCGCCAAGGGGATCCCCTGCCTCGGGCAGGTGACCCAGACCGGCTGCGGCGCGATCTGCCCGCGCTTCGGCCGCGGCTGCTACGGCTGCTTCGGCCCGCGCGAGCAGGCCAACGCGGCCGGGCTTACCCGCCACCTCCAGATGGCCGGCGACCGGCCGCGCGAGGAGGTCGGGCGGCTCTTCGCCGGCTTCACGGCCTACAACGAACCGTTCCGCAGCATGGTCACCGAGCTGGGCGGCACCCGGACCGGACGGGCGCCGACCGGCGGTGACAAGGCCGGGACGACGGGAGGCAAGGCATGAGCACGGCCACGAAGAAGGCGGTCGACGAGCGCCTCTACGAGGTCGGCGAGCTGACCCGCGTCGAGGGCGAGGGCTCGCTCCGGCTGCGCGTCCGCGACGGCGAGATCGTCGAGGCGCGCCTGGGGATCTTCGAGACGCCGCGCTACTTCGAGCAGCTCGTCGTCGGGCGGACGCCCGACGAGGTCATCGACATCGTTGCCCGCATCTGCGGGATCTGCCCGGTCGCCTACCAGATGAGCGCCTCGCACGCGTTCGAGGACCTCTTCGGGATCCGGATCGACCCGTCGTCGCGCGTCCTGCGCCGCCTCTTCTACTGCGGCGAGTGGATCGAGAGCCACGCCCTCCACATCTACCTCCTCCACGCCCCCGACTTCCTGGGCTACCCGAGCGCCATCGACATGGCGGCCGACCACCGGCCGCTCGTGGAGCAGGCGCTGCGCATGAAGAAGGCCGGCAACCGGCTGGTCACCATCCTCGGCGGCCGGCCGATCCACCCCGTCAGCGTCCGTGTCGGCGGCTGGAGCCGCGCGCCGCGCGTCGCCGAGCTCCGGGAGCACCGGGCCGCGCTCGCCGACGGCCTGGCCTTCGCGCTGGAGACCGTGAAGATCGTCGGCGGCTTCACGATGCCGGCCTTCGCCCGCGAGCCGCGGGTCGTGAGCCTCCGGCACGCCGCCGAGTACCCCTACAACGACGGCCGGATCGTCTCGTCGGACGGGATCGACCTCGTGCCGTCGGCCTGGCGCAGTGCCTTCGAGGAGCACCAGGTCGAGGGCTCGAACGCGCTCCACGCCCGCCCGCTCGACGGGAAGGGCGCCTACCTCGTCGGCCCGGCGGCCCGCGTCACGCTCGCCGCCGACCAGCTCCACCCGCTCGCGAAGGAGGCGCTCGTCGCCTCCGGCTACGCGGATCTGATCCGGACCAACATGTACGCCTCGATCGTGGCGCGGGCCGTCGAGCTGGTCCACGCCTTCGCCGAGGCGATCGACCTCATCGACGCCTACCGCCCGCCGTCCGAGCCGCTCGTCGCCTGGCAGAGTCGGCCCGGCGTCGCCGCCTGGGCGACCGAGGCCCCGCGCGGCCTCCTCTTCCATCGCTACGAGGTCGACGAGGCCGGCCGGATCAAGTCGGCCCAGATCGTCCCGCCCACCAGCCAGAACCAGGCCGCGATCGAGGCCGACCTCGTGGTCGCCGCGAGGGAGGTCCTGGACCTGCCGCACGACGCGGCGACCCACCGCCTGGAGCAGATGATCCGCAGCTACGACCCGTGCATCAGCTGCGCCACCCACTTCCTCGACCTCACCATCGAGGAGGCCTGACGCCAGCGAGCGGAGCCCGTCGCCGCCCCCCACCGGTCCAGCGGAGCGTCCCGATGACCACGCGCGTCCCGATCTTCGTGTGTGGCGAGCCGGCCCGCGGCGACGACGCCGCGGGCTTTGCCGCCGTCGACCTCCTGCCCGACGACATCCACGAGCGGGCCGAGATCGTGGCGGCCGGCCAGCTCGATCTCCTGTTCCTGCTGGACCTGCCGGCCGATGCGCCGTGCATCGTCGTGGACGCGGTGGCGGGGCTCCGGCCGGGCGAGGTCTGGGTCCGGCCGCTGGGCGCCCTCGTCGACCGGGCCCGGGCGCTCGGGGCGGGCCGCGGAGGCCCGGAGCTGCGCTCGTCCCACGAGCTGCCGCTCGACCAGGTGCTGGCGCTCGCCGCGACGCTGCGGGACGCGCCCCCGACCGGGACGTTCGTGGGGATCGGCGGCGCGCGCTGGGACGTCGGGTCGACGCTGTCCGACGAGGTGGCGGCCGCCCTGCCGGCCGTCGCCGCGGCGATCGCGGCCGCGGTCGAGGCGCTCACGGGGGAGCCCGCCGCCCGCTCCTGACCGAGGCGCGGGCGCGAGGCCGTGCCTCGGTGCGCCGTCCGGCGCCGCGGTCCCCTACTGCGGGTAGATCTCGTCGATGTTCGAGGCGTCCACCCAGGCCGGCTCGATCAGCAGGAGCGGCTGGACCGTCTTGCCCGCCACGAGGTCCAGGATCGCCGGCACGATCGTGCTGCCGTACCGCTCCGGGAAGTACGCCGAGTCGCCGATGTACTGCGGGTCGTTGCGGATCAGGTCGCGGACCTTCGCCTCGGCGCCCTGCGCGGAGACCCACACGTCGGCCGGGCGATTGGCGGTCTTCGCGGCATCGAGCGCACCGAGGGCGGCGTCGTCGTTGACGGCCACCACCACGATCCGCGACTTGCCGGGGAGCGCCTCGAGGAGCCCCGTCATCGCCGTCTTCGCCGCCGGCGTCGTGTCGATCGACCGGCCGATCTGCTCGTTGATGATCGGGCAGATGGCGCTGAAGCCCTGGCGGTAGCCCTCCATCCGGAGGCGGCTCTTGCTGGCGGCCGCCGTCGACTCGAACGACACGTACGCGTCGTACGTGCAGCTCCACTTCTCCTTGACCCACGTGCCGACCGCCGTCCCGGCGATCTGGCCGGCGCGCAGGTCGTCGACCTGCACGAGCGTCTTCTCGCACGGCGGCTGCGGGAACTCGACGGCCAGGACCGGCACGCCGGAGGGCGTCTCCGTGCAGACGACCGCCGGGTCGGCGAGCGTCCCCTGGAACTGGATGAGCCCGGCGATGCCTGCCTCCGAGAGCGTCTTCATGCAGCCCGACACGTTCTTGCCGTCGAGCTTCGCGTCACACTCGATGAGCGTGGCCCCCGCCACCTTGGCCTGGGAGCGGATGCCCTCCGAGATCTGGAGGACGTACGGCACGAGCTCGCCGTACGAGAGGTAGCCGAGCTTGACGCCTGTGCCGGAGCCCTCGGTCGCGCCGGTGTACGGGTTGGCCGACGGCGTCGGGGTCGGTCCCAGGGTGGGGGTCGGCGAGGCGGTCTCTCCGGTGGGCGGCACGCACGCGGCCGCGGCAAGGGCGGCGACGGCGAGGAGCGCGACGACGCGGCCGGTTCGACGCGGCGACGACGGGCGCAGGTTGAGCACAGGGTGATCCTCCGGTCGATCGGGGTCGGGGCCGGCTGCGGGACCGCTCGGAACGGGTGCGGTGCCGGCCGAAGGGAAGGATACGGGATCGCCGGTCGGGGGGCGGCCGATGCGTCCGGGGGCTCCGCTGCGGCCCCCGTGGGTTAGCGGCGGCTCGGCGACGGCGCGTGGCGCGGCCTCCCGAAGCGGCGGCTCAGCCGCGCGCCAGCTCCTCGACGGCGCCCAGGACGGCATTCACCGGCGCCAGTCGCGCGTGCAGGTCCTCGTACTCGGGGGCGAGCCGGTCGTAGACGGCCTGCGCCGCCGGGTTCGGGACCAGCCGCTCGGCGACGCTCACGAGCGCGTCGATGCCGGCCCGCTCGTCGTCCACCAGCCCGACGCCGGTCGCGGCGAGGATCGCAGCGCCTGCCACCGATGCCTCCGCGACCCGCGGCACGGCGACCTCGACGCCGACCACGTCCGCCTTGACCTGGTTCCAGAGGCGGCTGGCCGCGGTGCCGCCGGTGACCCGCAGCTCGGTGAACGGAAGGCCGGCGGCCACCGCCGGAGCGGCCACGTGGCGCAGCGCGAACGCCGCCGCCTCGAGCACGGCCCGCACCAGATGCGCCCGCCTGTGGCGAAGCGTCAGCCCGACGAAGGCGCCGCGGGCCGTCGGGTCGTGGAGCGGCCAGCGCTCCCCGGCGAGGTACGGCAGGAAGAGCAGCCCGCCGGCGCCGACGGGGACCGTCGCCGCCTCGGCGAGCAGCTCGGGCAGGGTGGCCGGCCCGCCGAGGGCGTCGCCGACGAGCCAGTCGAGCGCCTTGCCGGTGCCGGCCATCGCGCCGCCGACGTAGTGCAGACCGGGCAGCGGCGCGGGGCCGGTCCAGAGCGGCGGCACGGACACCGGCCGATCCACGTAGAGGCCGAACCCGCCCGAGGTGCCGCCGGTGTCGATCGCCTGGCCGGGCACGGTGAGCCCGGCGCCGAGGAACGTGGCGATCGCGTCGTTCGCGCCGGCGATCACCGGCAGGTCGAGCGGCAGGCCGAGCTCGGCCGCCGGCGCGGCCCGCAGCCGGCCGATGACGCTCCCCGCCCGGGCCGCCGGCGGGGCGATCCGCTCGTCGAGCCCCGCGGCGCGCGCCTCCGCGGCCGTGATCGCCTCCCCGGGATCCTGGAGCGACGCGACGGCCGCGCCGGTCAGCCGGAAGGCCAGGTGGTCCCAGGCGGCGAGAAGCCAGGCGGCGCCGTCCACGACCTCGGGACGCAGCGCGGCGAGGAGGCGTGCCCGGCCGAGCAGGCCGACCACCCAGCCCTGGCGGCCGATCGCCGCCGCCGCGGCGGCCGTCTCGTCCCCCGCCCGTCGATCGAGCCAGGTGATCGCGGGCGCCAGGGCGTGCCCGTCGGCGGCCGTCGCCACGAGCGTCGGACCCTGCCCGACCACGCACAGCGCGATCGGCGCGACCGGCCCGTCCACCGTCGCCTGCGCCAGGGCGATCCCGATCCCCCGCACGAGAGCGGTCCACCAGGCGTCCGGTCGCTGCTCCGCGCGGCCCGGCGCGCCGTCGAGCAGGAGCGCGTACGGGACGCGCGCGAAGCCCCGGAGGCGGCCGTCGGGCGCCAGGACACCGGCCTTGACGGCGGAGGTGCCGAGGTCGACGGCGACGAGGACGCGGGGGTCGGGGGTCACGGCCACGAATGGTAGGGGTCGCGCCTCGGTTCGTCGCGGCCGACGGGCCCGCGCGTGTTCCGCGCCCGAACGGCCGGCTCGCGTCGCCCGCCCGAACGGTGTGCTCGCCGTGACGTCCCCCGCGGTGGCCACGGTGCCGAAGCACCACGGCCACCGGAGCGTAGATCGTCGCGTCGCCGATCTCGAACGTGAGCGACGCCGCCATTCCAGCCGGCACGTGCTTCCGGAGGTTCCCGTTCACGTGTCCGGCCGTCCGGACGACGCTGCCGGCGACGTCGATCGCGCAGCGTGGACGAGCCGGTCGTCACCGGCCCGCTGGTGAGCGTCAGCGTGCCTAGGACTTCGAGATCGGCCTGGAGCGCCAGGCCGCTGGTGTTGTTGACGGTCAATGCGTTGAGCTGGGTCACGCTGCTCGGCAGGACGATCCCGCGGCGAAGCGCCGATGCACCGTCAGCGAGGACGTCCCGTTCGCGACGAGGTTCGTGATGTGCCGCCCAACTGGTTGCTGATCGTCAGCATGTGGGCGCCCACCGTGAACGGGCCGGTCGAGAGGGTGAGGGTGTTGGAGACCGTGACGTTGGCCGCCAGCGCTCACGCCGCCCGGGTCGCTCGCGACGAGGTTGTAGAAGGTCATCGCGGTTGGGACCGCCGAGAGCCTGACCGCCCAGATCCGCCGAGCGTCACGGTGCTCGTGCCCGCCGTGAACGTCCCGCTCAGGGTGAGGTCACCACCACCGAGACTGAGACTGCCGTTGAGCCGCAGCGTTCCGGCGATGGTCAGCCGACCCGTGACGATCGACAGGCGTGGTTGCCGGCCGACGTCGTGAATGTGCCGGCGTTGACCGTCAGGTCGTGACCGACCGTCATCGCCGATCCGAGCGTGGTGGTCCCGCCATTCCCCGTGACGTCGTAGAACGCGCATCCCAGCCGACATGACAGTGCCGCCCGCGAACACGACCAGCGAGGTCCCGGGGTCGAGGGTGCCCGCGGTGTACGTCCAGTTGTGGGTGGTGCGGATCGTGCCGGCCAGGGTGAGCGTGCCCGAGGGCTTGTCGATGACCACGTTGGGCAGACTGCCGGCAGCGAGTCGTCGACGGCCCCGGTCAGCGTCTGGGCGCCGGCGCCGTTGACGAGCAGCGTGCCGGTGTTCGCCGTCGAACGTCGAGGCCTGGCTGATCGGGCCCTGGGCCGCGACCGTGCCGGTGTTGATGTTGCCGTCGGTGAGGGTGAGCGAGCCGGCCACCGTCAGGGTCGTCGCCGGCGGCGACGCGTGTAGGTCGAGCTGCCGCCGTTGAACGATGACGTCGGTCAGGCTGTGGCTGCCGCTGATCGCCTGGGTCGCCGCGAACACGACCAGTCGAGGTCCCGGGGTCGAGCGGTGCCCGCGGTGTACGTCCAGTTGTGGGTCGGTGCGGATCGTGCCGGCCAGGGTGAGCGTGCCCGAGGGCTTGTCGATGACCACGTTGGGCAGACTGCCGGCAGCGGTCGTCGAGGCCCCGGTCAGCGTCTGGGCGCCGGCGCCGTTGATCAGCAGCGTGCCGGTGTTCGCCGTCGAACGTCGAGGACCTGGCTGATCGGTCGCCCTGGGCCGCGACCGTGCCGGTGTTGATGTTGCCGTCGGTCAGGGTGAGCGAGCCGGCCACGGTCAGCGTCGTCCCGGCGGCGACGCGTAGGTCGTGTCGCGCCGTTGAAGGTCGACGTCGTTCAGCGCTGTGGCTGCCGGTGATCGTCTGGGCCGCCGCGAACACGACCAGCGAGGTCCCGGGGTCGAGCGGTGCCCGCGGTGTACGTCCAGTTGTGGGTGGTCCGGATCGTGCCGGCCAGGGTGAGCGTGCCCGAGGGCTTGTCGATGATCGAGCGTTCGGCAGGTTGCCGGCGGCGGTCGTCGACGGCTCCGGTCAGCGTCTGGGCGCCGGCGCCGTTGACGAGCAGCGTGCCGCTGTCCGCCGCCGAACGTCGAGGACCTGGCTGATCGGCGCCCTGGCCGCGACCGTCCCGGTGTTGAGGGTGCCGTCGGTCCGGGTGACGGCCCCGCCACGCGTCCGAGTCGTCCCGGCGGCGATCGTGTGTCGTGGCCGCGTTGAAGTCGACGTCGTTGAGCGCGTGGCTGCCGGTGATCGTCGGCCGCCGGCGAACACGACCAGCGAGGTGCCCGGGTCGAGCGGTGCCCGCGGTGTACGTCCAGTTGCTCGCGTGGTGCGGATCGTGCCGGCCAGGGTGAGCGTGCCCGAGGGCTTGTCGATACGAGCGCCGGCAGGCTGCCGGCTGGCGGTCGTCGACGGCCCCGGTCAGCGTCTGGGCGCCGGCACCGTTGACGAGCAGCGTGCCGCTGCCGCCGCCGTACCCGAGGACCTGGCTGATCGGCGCCCTGGGCCGCGACCGTGCCGGTGTTGAGGCTGCCTGCCGTCAGCGTCAGCGGTGCCGCTCAGCCGTGAGCGTCGTCCCGGCGGCCATCGTCGTCGTGGCCCGGAAGTCGACCGCGTTGAGCGCGTGCGATGCCGGTGACCGTGCCGCCGGCGAACACGACCAGCGAGGCTCCCGGGATCGAGCGTGCCCGCGGTGTACGTCCAGTTGCTCGCGGTGCGGATCGTGCCGGCCAGCGTGAGCGTGCCCGACGGCTTGTTGATGACGAGCGCCGGCAGGCTGCCGCTGCCGGTCGTCGCGGCCCCGGTCAGCGTCTGGGCGCCGGCGCCGTTGACGAGCAGCGTGCCGCTGCCGCCGCCGTACGCCGAGGGCCTGGCTGATCGCGCCCTGGGCCGCGACCGTGCCGGTGTTGAGGCTCCCTGCCGCCCGCCCCTACAGCACCTTGCCCGGGTTGAGGATCCCGAGGGGGTCGAGGGCGGCCTTGATCGCCCGCATCACGCGGACGGCGTCGGCGCCGCGCGTCGCCTCGAGCCACGGGCGCTTCACGACGCCGATCCCGTGCTCGCCGGTGACCGAGCCGCCGAGGGCCAGCACGGCCCGGAAGAGGTCGTCCTGCGCAAGGCGGAGGCGGTCGGCCGCCGTCGGGTCGTCGCGGTCGAAGACGAAGGACGGGTGGAGGTTGCCGTCGCCGGCGTGCCCGAAGACGCCGATCGGCATCCCGCGCCGCTCGCCGATCTCGTGGATCGCGTGGAGCAGGTCCGGCACCCGGCTTCGCGGGACGACGACGTCCTCCATCCGGCTGATGCCCATCGCGTCGAGCGCCCAGTGGGCCATCCGGCGCCCCTGGCGCAGCATGTCGGCCTCGACCGCGTCCTGCGCCCGCACCAGCAGCCCCGCCCCGGCCCGCAGGCAGGCCCGCTCGGCACGGTCCAGCTCCTCGGCCCCGGCGGATCCCGGGAGGTCGGACTCGACGAGCAGCATCGCGGCCGCCTCCTCGTCGAGGCCCAGCTTGTAGGCGGCGTTCACGGCGCGGATCGTGAACGCGTCCATCAGCTCGAGCGTGCACGGCTGGACACCGTCGCGGACCATCCCCGCCACGGCCTCGCCCGCCGCTTCGACGGTGGCGAAGAACGCGAGCAGCGTCTGCTTGGGAGCCGGCATCGGGATGAGCCGAAGCGTGGCCTCGGTGACGATGCCCAGCGTCCCCATGCTGCCCACGAAGAGCCCCGCCAGGTCGTACCCCGCGACGTCCTTGACGTTGCGGCCGCCCGGTCCGGATCACCGCTCCGTCGGCCAGCACCACCTCGAGGCCGAGCACCGCGTCGCGCGTCACGCCGTACTTCACGCAGCACAGGCCGCCCGAGTTCGTCGCGAGGTTGCCGCCGATCGTGCACGTCTCGTAGCTCGCCGGGTCGGGGGCGTAGAGCAGGCCGCGCTCGGCGACCGCCTTCTTGAGGTCGGCGTTCACGACGCCCGGCTGGACGACGACGACGTGGTTCTCCTCGTCGATCTCGAGAACCCGGTTCATCCGCATGAGCGAGACGGTGAGGCCGCCGGCGACGGCGATCGCCCCGCCCGAGAGGCTCGTGCCCGCCCCGCGCGGGACCAGCGGCACGCGATGGGCCGAGGCGAGGCGCACGATCCCGGCGACCTCGTCGGTCGACGTTGGGAAGGCCACGGCCAGCGGCGCCGGCGGCTCGAGGTAGGCCGTCTCGTCGCGGCGATGCGCCTCCAGGTCGGCCGGGTCGACGGTCAGCCGGAGCCCGGGCAGCGTCGCCCGAAGCGCCTCGAGGAAGGCCGCGCCGGCGAGCTCGCCGGCGACCGGCCCCCCCATCGTCCATGCGGGGAGGATACGGTGCCCGCCGGGCGTCGGTGGAGCCGGTACCAAGAGGCCGGTAGCGCCCGCGACGGCGACGCGGCACACTCCCGGCCATGCGCTGCCCGCGCTGACGGCCTCGGCTGCCGCCACTGCCGCCCGCCGCCACTCGGCCCGCCGCCTCGCGACGACGACCCTCGCCGCGACGCTCCTGGCCGGCATCGCGCTGGCCGCGCCCGTCGCGGCGCCCAACGCCCGGGCCGCCTCGGCGATCGTCCCCGGCACCGTCGACCGGAGCAGCCTCGCCGTCGAGGCGCGCTACGACGTGCGGGCGACGCTCCGCTTCGCGAACCGCAGCCTGGCGGTCGACGAGCGGATCGCCATCGTCAACCGCGACAGCGAGCCGATCGATCGCCTCGACCTCAACAGCGTCCTCGCCCGCATCGGGGCCCTGGCGATCACGACCGCGACGGTCGACGGCGTCGCGGTCCGCCCGACCGTGACCGACCAGACGATCCGCCTGCCGCTGGGCGGCGTCCTCCCGCCGGGCGAGGCGGCCGAGGTCCGGCTCGTCTTCACGGCGCGCTTCGGGACCCGGCTCGACGCGAGCCGCTGGCTCTTCACGTCCTACGGCTCGACGTGGGCCGCGTACCGCTGGCTCCCATGGGTGAGCGCGGCCCGGCCGTTCGACCGGGCCAATCACGGCGACCCCTTCATCACGGCCTCCAGCCCGTCGGTCCGCGTGACGCATCACGACCGACCGCTCGACGCGGATCGCGACCAACGGGCGTCGCGCCTCGCTGACCGGCCGGACCCACGTCTTCGTCGCCGAGAACGTGCGCGACCTCACGTTCGTGGCCGACTCGCGGTTCGGGGCGACGGCGGCCCACGTCGGCGACACCCGCGTCCTGGTCTACGCGCGGACGTCGGCCCGCCGGGCCACGCTGCTCCGCGAGGCCTCGCGCGCGCTGGCCCGCCTGGAGGCGCTCCTCGGCCCGTACCCGTGGCCGGTCCTGACCGTGGTGGAGACGGCGGGCGGCTACGCGGTGGAATCGCCGGGTGCGATCTGGATCCCCCGCGGGGCGCCGACGGCGAACCTGCCATGGCTCGTCGCGCACGAGATCGCCCACCAGTGGTTCTACGGGCTCGTCGGCAGCGACCAGGCGCTCCAGCCCTTCGCCGACGAGGCGCCGGCCGACTACCTGGCCCGGTACGTCAACGGATCGCTGCGGTCCAGCCGCTGCGCGCGCGACGAGCTCGGACCGCTCGATCTACCGGTACTCCACGGCCTGCTACTTCGAGGTCGTGTACGTGCAGGGCAGCCAGGTCCTCGAGACGATCCGGCGGCGGGTCGGCGGGCCGGCCTTCTTCCGGGCGATGCGAACGTACCTCGCGGCGCACCGGATCGGGTTCGGCTCGACGGCGGCGCTGCTGGCGGCGTTCGACGCCGTCGACCCGGCCGACCTTGCGGCCAGGCTGCGCCCGCGGTTCCCGCGGATCCTCTAGCGCCCGGGGATCCTCCGGCGACGGCGGTGCGTCCCGCCTCCCGCCGCCTCGAGCGACGTGCGCCCTACCGCTCGCCGGTGCGGCGGCCGACCACCCACCAGGCCACCGGGAAGGCGATCCCGGCGAGCGCCAGCTTGAAGACGTCGCCGAAGACGAAGGGAAGGAACCCCTTGGCGATCGCGGTCGAGAGGTCGAAGCCGGTCGCGGCCATCAGCCACGGGATGCCGACGAGGTAGATGGCGAGGTTGCCCAGGAGCATCGCCGTGACCGCCCCGCCGACGTGGCGATCCCAGCCCAGCTCCGCCAGCCGCCCGACGATGGCGGCGGCGAGGAGGAAGCCGAGCAGGTACCCGCCCGTCGCGCCGAGGATCCAGCGCCCCTCGTCGCGGGCAAGGTACGTGTCGATGCCCGACGCGTTGCCCGCGTAGACCGGCAGCAGGAGGCCGGCGGCGAGGTAGAGGCCGACCGCGAGGATCCCGCGCCGGAATCCGAGCGCCCCACCGACGAGCAGGACGGAGAAGGTCTGGGCGGTGATCGGGACCGGGCGAGCTCGGCAGGGTCACCCGGATGTCGCCGGGCAGGATGACCGTCTGGCCCTCGAGGACGAGCTGGATGTTCGCGGTCAGGGCGATCACGATGGCCCCGGCGATGATCAGCGCGACGTGGCGCGCCCGGGTGCTGAGACGCTCGCCGACGGCCACCGGCACGAGGAAGTCGCCGATCGTGATCCCCCGCTCGGCGGCTGGCAGCCGGTTGAGGCGCTCGGTCGCGAGGGTCATCGGTGGGCGGTCTCCGGTCACGCGGCCCACGGCCGCGGTTGCCGGGAGTCTACCAGCGGCAGCGGCCCGACCGATGGGCCGCGCGGGGCGACGGGCCGGGCGGGCCCCGGGTCCCGGTCGGTGTGGATTCGAGTCACCCCACCGCCAGATATGCCTCGTGCGCATGGAAGGCCGCGTGGCGGGCGCGCTGGTGTCGTCGACTCTCCGAGCCCACGCACGGCTTGCCCCTCGAGACATGACAGAGATGCCTCAGGAGAATGCGCGCTGCCCAGCGGGAGCTCCTGCATGCAGGGGAGTCGTATCTGGCACGCAGAACCGCCGTTCTGCTGCCGGGTATGCGTGCCACGCATGCCGCGGGCGAGCCTCCTGCCGCGCATGCCGCCCAGGCATGAGTGGCAGAGCGCAGCGCGAGCGGCCGGGAGCCGAAGGGGCAGCGGTGACGGGGCGCGGGGCCGGGGCACGCGGTCGGGGCACGCGGTTGGGGCACGCGGTCGGGAGCCGACGGGCAGCGATGACGGGCCGGGGCACGCGGTCGGGAGCCAACGGGGCAGCGGTGACGGGGCGCGGGGCCGGACCACGCGGTCGGGAGCGGCGCGGTCTTCAGTCGCGGACCAGGGCCCCCACGATCTCGACGCGCGCCGCGAGGCGGGCCGGGTAGAGCGCCGCCAGGACCGCGAGGACCAGGCCTCCGGCGAGCGCGGCGGCAGCGGCCGCCCACGGCGGCTGGAACGGGATCGCGGCACCCCCGGCCAGGAGCACGAGCGCGGCGCCGGCGGCCAGCCCGGTGACGGCCCCCAGGAGCGCACCGACGAGCCCGAGGATCGCGGCCTCCAGCACGACGAGGCGCCAGGCCTGGCGCCGGGTCAGGCCGGTCGCACGGAGGAGCGCCAGCTCCTTGACACGCTCCAGGACGTTCATGGCCAGGGTGTTGACGATGCCCAGGACGGCGACCATCACGGCGACCGCGGCGAGCGCCGCGAAGAGCGCCGCCCGGCGATCCACCGACGCGCCGATCGCCCCCGCGGCCTGTTCCAGCGTCGCCGGCTCGAGGGCATAGGCCCGGGCCGCTTCCTCGACGGCCGGTCGAGCCGCCACCTCCTGGCCCGGCCCGAACCGGATGGCGAAGGCGTCGGCGCCGAGGACGCCGAGCCGCTGCGTGGCGTCGGGCCAGCCCACGAGAACCGCCTCGCCGAGGGTGCCCGGGATCGTGCGGTCGGCGATGGCCACGACCTCGAGGTCCACGCTGCCCGTCCCGGACAGGAGCGCGAGCGTCGACCCCACGGTGATGCCGCGGCGCTCGGCGAGCGAGGCCGGCACGATCGCCGCGCCGCCCGCGTCGAGGGCCCCGAACGCTGCGGCCCGGTCGCCCTCGACCAGCGTCAGGCGTCCGTCGGCGAGCATGTCTGCGCCGACAACGGCGGCGGCGTCCGTGCGCGCGCCACCGAGGGCGATCGAGAAGCGGCCAAGCGGGCTCACGCGCGCCACGCCGGGCAGCGTCGCGAGCTCGGTCGCCCCTGGCTCGTCGGCAGCGACCGGCCGGATCGAGGTGAGCAGCAGCTCGCCGGGGACCACGTCGCGGAGCCACGCGGTGGCCGCGTCGCGGGTCGACCCCGCCACGCCGGCCAGGGCCACGAGGACCGCGAGGGCCACGGCGAGCGCGCCCACGGTCAGGGCGGTGCGGCTCCGATCGCGGGTGAGCGAGCCGCGGGTGAGGCGCTCCTCGGCCGGCAGGAAGGGCAGGGCGACGTAGCCCCACGACCCTCCCGAGCGGGCCGGCCACGAACGGGGCCACGAGGGCGATCCCGAGGAGGATCACGAAGACGGCGACCGGGCGGATGAGGCCGGGCCGGCCGGTGGCGACGCCGGGCCACAGGGCCAGGCCGACGAGGCCCACGACGGCGAAGACGAGGAGCAGCCAGCGCAGGCGGGCGCGCAGGATCGCCGCCTGGTCGTAGCGGAGCCGGAGCGCGGCGACCGGCGAGATGCCCCCGGCCCGGAGGGCGGGCTCGACGGCCGCGGCGAGCGTCACGACGAAGCCGAGGACCGCCCCCAGCAGCAGCGCCTCCGGCGGGAGGGGCAGCTCGCCCAGGGCCGCCGTGCCACGCCCGCCCAGGAGCACGACCGCGGCGGCGGCGAGGGCGATGCCGGCCACGACGCCGAGAGCCACCCCGGCGATCCCGAGGTAGACGGCGGACAGGAGGACCATGAGGGTCACCTGGCGCCGGGTCATCCCCGCGGCGCGCAGGAGCCCCACGTCGCGGGCCCGCTCGGCGACGGTCATCGAGAGCGTGTTGAAGATCAGGAACGCCCCGCCGAACAGGGCGACGGCGGCCACCAGGGCCACCGCCACGCGGATCTCGGCGGTGGCCGCCTCGAGCGCGGCCGCGACGTCGTCGGGCGCGCTGACCGTGTACGGCTCGAACGTCAGGCGTTGCTCCAGGGAGGCGGTCGCGCTCGCCGCATCCGTCCCCTCGGCCAGCAGGACGTCCACCGCGGTCACCCGGTCGGTCGCGAAGAGCGCCTGCGCCGCCTCCAGCGGCACGACGACGCTGCGGGCGGCCGGGTCGGGATCGCCCGGCGTGGCGACGAGGACCCCGACCACGGTGAACGCGGTCGGGGGCACGGCCGGATCGCCGAGCAGCGTGATCGTGGCTCCCACGCCGAGGCCATCGTCCCGGGCGAGGTCGGCCGAGATGAGCGCCCCGTGGTCGTCGCCGGTCCCCAGCGGCGCCCCGGCGGCGAGCGTCCGGTCGTGGATCGCGGGGTCGGCGGCCCGCACGATGCCGACGACCGTGAGGGGCGCGGGCAGGGCCGTGGCGGCTTCATCCGGGAGCGGGTAGGTCCGGCGCTCCAGGCTGGGGGCGACGGCGACCACGCCCGGCGTGCCGGCGATCGCGCCGACCGTGTCGACCGACAGGCCCTGCTCCTCGAAGGCCGCCACCCGCAGGTCCGCCCGGCCCATCAGGTCCTGCACGCTCCGATCCACGGCGGCGTCGAGGGCGGCGTTCACGATCAGCGCCGCGACGAGGACCCCCACCCCGAGGGCGATCCCGACGACGGTCAGGGCCGTCCGCAGCGGCCGCGCCACGAGGCTCCGGCGGCCCAGCGCGTTCGCGGCGCGCACGCCTAGAGCCCCAGGGCGGCGAGGCGGACGATGAGCGAGCCGGCGGCGTGATCCGCGCGACGCCCGAGGACGATCTCGTCGAGGACGGCGCCGTCGCGCAGCACGAGGACGCGGTCCGCGTAGGCGGCCGCCTTGGCGTCGTGGGTCACGAGGACGACCGTCTGGCCGCGCTCCGCGCAGAGGCGCCAGAGCATGTCCAGGATCTCGGTGCCGGTGGCGTAGTCGAGGTTGCCGGTCGGCTCGTCGGCCAGCAGGAGCGCCGGCCGGTGGACGAGCGCCCGGGCCAGCGCGACGCGCTGCTGCTCGCCGGCGGACAGCTCGTCGGGACGGTGCTTCTCGCGGTCGGGCAGGTCGACCGCGGCGAGCACCTCGCGGATCGCCGCCGTCTCGTCGCGGCCCCCGGGATCGCGGCCCGCCACGATGAACGGCAGGGCGACGTTCTCGCGCACGGACAGGATCGGGAGCAGGTTGAAGAACTGGAAGACGAACCCGGTCTTCTCGCGGCGGAGCTTCGTCGCCGCGTCGTCGCTGAGCTGGCTCACGACGGCGCCGTCGAGGACGACCTCGCCGGAGGTGGGCCGGTCGAGCCCGCCCAGCAGGTGGAGGAGGGTGCTCTTGCCCGAGCCCGATGGCCCCATCACGGCGACGAACTCGCCGGGCTCGACCGCCAGGGAGACGCCGCGAACGGCCGCGACGTCCACGCCGCCCATCGCGTAGCTCCGGGTGAGGTCGCGCGCCTCGAGGATCGGCGGCATCAGGCGGCTCCTCCGTTCAGCGTGGTGCGAGGACGCACCGCCGCGGGGCGAGTGTAGCGCCGGCCCGGGTCGCGGACGACCGCCGGCGGGGCGGCCGGCGTCACGCGCCGAACAGGAAGCGGAGCAGGGCCCCGGCGAGCCCGTCGAGCAGGCCCGGTGAGGCTGCCGGGACGGCGGCCGGGTCGTCGACCCGGTAGGACTGCCCGGCAGGCGGGCCCGCGCCGCTCTTGGCCGCCGTTGCCGTTGATGGCGCCGGTGCCGTCGCCGTTGCCCGTGCCGACGGGCGCGCCGGCGAGGCCGCGGGGCGCGTCGTCGTCGGGCTCGCTCCGGTCGGGCGGCTCCGGCGTCGGCGTCGGCTCGGGGGTCGCGACGGGCGCCGGCCGCGGGGTCGGCCTGGGGGTGGGCCTCGGCGTCGCCCGGGGCGCTGCGGGCTTCGGCGTCGCCCGGGGTGCCGCGGGCTTTGGCGTGGGCTTTGGCTTCGGCTTCGGGGTGGCGGCAGCCGCGCCGCCGCACTTGTCGGCGAACAGGACCGTCCACATCTTCTTGCCCGTCGGGCCCTTGTAGGCGCCGATCCCGACAACGTCCCAGGCCGTGCCGAGGATGTTGGCACGGTGCCCCGAGGAGTCCATGAACTTCAGGTGGACCGCCTGGGTCGCCACGTCGTCCGGGTACGAGTTCCAGCCGATGTTCTCGCCGGCGACCCTGAAGCAGTAGCCCTTCGCCTGGAGGACGTCGAAGACGCTCCCGGAGCCGGGGATCGAGTGGCTGAAGTAGCCGCGCTCGATCATGTCCTTGCTGCGCCAGCGGGCGATCGAGGTGAGGGTCGAATCGGACCTGAGCGCGCGCAGGCCGGCGCTGGCCCGGGCCTGGTTGGTGAGCTGGAGCAGCTGGGAGGCGGAGGCGGAGCTGAAGGAGCCGGCGCTCCAGGCGGCCGCGGACGCCGGGTGCGCGAAGACGCCCACGGTCACGGTCAGGAAGGCGCCCGCGACGAGCACCGCGAGGCGAGCGGGCGGCGTGCGGACGCGAGGCGAAGGGCTCACGACCCGACCCTACCGGGCCGGACCGCCCACGTCCGTCGCGCGAAGGTCCCGGGGCGGGGCCGGACGGTGGTCCGGGGGTGCGTCAGCCGGCGGCGTCGTCGGCGAGGTTCGGGGCCAGGATGCGGGCCGCCTCGACCACCGGGATCCCGGCCCGGCGGGCGTAGTCCTCCAGCTGGTCGCGCCCGATCCGCCCGACGCCGAAGTAGGCGCTGGCGGGGTGCCAGAGGTAGTAGCCCGACACCGACGCGCCCGGCAGCATGGCCCACGATTCGGTGAGCTGCATGCCGGCCCGCTCCTCGGCGCCGAGGAGCTCGAAGAGGGTCGCCTTCTCGGAGTGGTCCGGGCAGGCCGGGTAGCCCGGTGCCGGCCGGATCCCCTGGTAGCGCTCCGCGATGAGGTCGGCGTTGGTCAGCGCCTCGTCCGGGGCGTAGCCCCACAGCTCGCGGCGGACCCGCTCGTGGAGGCGCTCCGCGAAGGCCTCGGCCAGGCGGTCGCGCGAGGGCCCGGGCGAGGATCGCCGAGTAGTCGTCGTGGGCCGCCTCGAAGCGCGCCACCATCTCGTCGACGCCGTGCCCGGCGGTGACCGCGAAGGCGCCGACGAAGTCCTCCACCCCGCTGTCCCGGGGGGCGACGAAGTCGGCCAGGGCGAGGTTCGGCCGGCCGTCGCGCTTGGCCATCTGCTGGCGGAGCGTCCGGAACGTCGCCCGCGGCTCCGCTCGCTCCGCGTCGCGCCAGACGACGATGTCGTCGCCGACCGCGTTGGCCGGCCAGAAGCCGACCACGGCGTCGGCGCGCAGGCTGCGGTCGGCGACGATCCGCTCCAGCAGCGCCAGCGCATCGCGGTGGAGGTCGCGGGCGGCCGGGCCCACGGTCGGGTCGTCGAGGATCGCCGGGTAGGCGCCGCGGAGCTCCCACGTGGCGAAGAACGGTCCCCAGTCGATCCGCTCGACCAGCTCGGTCAGCGGATACGCACGGAACGCCCGGACCCCGAGGAACGAGGGCCGCGGCGGCGTGACCTCGCTCCAGCCGATGCGCAGACGGTTGGCCCGCGCGTCGGCGAGCGGCAGGCGCTGCTCGGCCGACTGCCGCGCCCCGCGCTCGCGCCGGATCTCCGCGTACTCGGCCCGGATCCCGGCGGCGAACGCGTCGCGATGCGCGGCATCGACGAGGGCCCGGGCGACCCCGACCGCCCGCGAGGCATCCTGGACGTGGACCACCGGGCCCGAGTAGGCCGGCTCGATCCGCAGCGCGGTGTGGGCCCGCGACGTGGTCGCGCCGCCGATGAGGAGCGGGATCGTGAACCCCTGGCGCTCCATCTCCGAGGCGACGTGGACCATCTCGTCGAGCGAGGGCGTGATCAGCCCGGACAGCCCGACGAGGTCGGCCCCGATCTCCCGCGCCCGCTCCAGGATCCGGGCCGCCGGCACCATGACGCCGAGGTCCACCACCTCGTAGTCGTTGCAGCCCAGCACGACGCCGACGATGTTCTTGCCGATGTCGTGGACGTCGCCCTTCACGGTGGCCATGACGATCGTCCCGGCGTTGCGAGCCGCCCCGGTCCGCTCGGCCTCGAGGTACGGCACCAGGACGGCGACGGCCTTCTTCATGACCCGGGCGCTCTTGACGACCTGGGGCAGGAACATCCGCCCGGCGCCGAACAGGTCGCCGACGACGTCCATGCCGGCCATGAGCGGGCCTTCGATGACGTCGAGCGGCCGGCGCGCGCGCAGGCGGGCCTCCTCGGTGTCCTCGGCGATCCAGGTGTCGATCCCCTCGACGAGGGCATGCGTGAGGCGCTCCTCCACCGGCAGCTCGCGCCAGGCGAGGTCCTCGCGCGGCGCGCTCCATCCCGCCCTGGCCGGCGTAGCGGACGGCGACCTCCAGGAGCCGCTCGGTGGCGTCCGGGCGCCGGTCCAGGACGACGTCCTCGACGCGCTCGCGCAGCTCCGGCTCGATGTCGTCGTAGACGGGCAGCACCCCGGCGTTGACGATCGCCATGTCCAGGCCGGCGCGGATCGCGTGGTACAGGAAGACGGCGTGGATCGCCTCGCGCACGCGGTCGTTGCCGCGGAACGCGAACGAGACGTTGGAGACGCCGCCCGAGGTCCGCGCCCCGGGGAGCTCCGCCTTGAGGCGCCGGACCGCCTCGATGAAGTCGACGGCGTAGCGGTTGTGCTCCTCGATGCCGGTGGCGATCGCGAAGATGTTGGCGTCGAGGATGATGTCCTCGGGGGCGAAGCCGACGACCTCGGTCAGGAGCCGGTAGGCCCGCGTGCAGACCGCGACGCGCCGGTCGACGGTGTCGGCCTGGCCGCTGCTCGTCGAAGGCCATCACGACGACGGCCGCGCCGTAGTCGCGGCAGAGGCGGGCCTGGCGCAGGAACTCGGCCTCGCCCTCCTTGAGCGAGATCGAGTTGACGACGCCCCGGCCCTGCAGCTGGCGCAGCCCGGCCTCGAGGACCGCTCCATTTCGAGCTGTCGACCATCACCGGGACGGCCGCGATGTCGGGCTCGACGGCGATCCGGCGCAGGAACCGGGTCATCGCGGCGACCCCGTCGAGCATCGCCTCGTCCATGTTCACGTCGATCAGCTGGGCCCCGTTGGCCACCTGCTCGCGGGCGATCGCGACCGCCTCGTCCTCGCGGTCGGCGGCGATCGAGCCGGGCGAACTTGCGCGAGCCGGTCACGTTCGTCCGTTCGCCGACGTTGACGAAGGCGTTGCCCGGCGGCGGGATGACGACCGGTAGCAGCCCGGACAGCCGCGTCGCGGGCGGCACGGCGGGGATCGCGCGCGGCGCCAGCCCGGCGACGGCGGCCGCGATCGCCGCCACGTGGGCCGGCGTCGTGCCGCAGCAGCCGCCGGCGACGTTGAGCAGCCCGTGCTCGGCCCACTCGCGCATCGCCGCGGCCATCTGCCTCGGGCGTCTCGTCGTAGCCGCCGAGCTCGTTGGGCAGGCCGGCGTTCGGGTAGGCCGAGACCGGCCGGTCGGCGACCCGGGCCAGGACGTCGAGGTGCTCGCGGAGCTGCGCCGGCCCGAGCGCGCAGTTGAGCCCGACGATCACGGGGTCGGCGTGGCGGATGCTGTGCCAGAAGGCCTCGACCGTCTGGCCCGACAGGGTCCGGCCCGAGGCGTCGACGATCGTGCCCGAGATCATCAGCGGCACCGCGCACGCCCAGCTCGTCGACGAGGGAGCGGACGGCGAAGATCGCCGCCTTGGCGTTGAGCGTGTCGAAGACGGTCTCGACGAGGAGGAGGTCCGCCCCGCCCTCGAGCAGGCCCGCGGCCGCCTCGCGGTAGGCCTCCTCCAGCTCCTCCCAGGTGACGTTGCGGGCCGCCGGATCCTCGACGTCCGGCGAGATCGACGCGGTCCGGTTGGTCGGGCCGAGCGAGCCGGCCACGTAGCGCGGCCGGGCGGGGTCGGCGCGCTCGGCCTCGTCGGCCGCGTCGCGCGCGAGCCGGGCCGCGGCGACGTTCATCTCGCGGACGACCGCCGGCTCCAGGCCGTAGTCGGCCTGGGCGATCCGCGTCGCGGTGAACGAGTTGGTGCTGACGATGTCGGCCCCGGCCGCCAGGTAGGCCGCGTGCACGTCGCGGACGGCGCCGGGCTGGGTGAGGCACAGGAGGTCGTTGTCGCCGCGCAGGTCGCGGCGTGGCCGGGCGAAGCGTGCTCCCCCGGAAGTCGGCCTCGCTGAACTGGTGGGCCTGGAGCAGCGTGCCCATCGCCCCGTCGAGGACGAGGATCCGGCGGGCCAGCTCGCCCTCGAGGCGCGCGAGCCGGGCCAGCCGGGCCGGGGCGGCCGGCGCGCCCGCGGAGGCTCACCGACGCCGCCCCCGGCGCCGTCGCGCGGCTCACCGCGGCGCGACCCGCGGCGTGCCGCTGCGCGCACCCGGCGGACCAGCCCGGCGCACTGCTCGTAGCGCCCGAAGCTGGGCATGACGTACGTGCCCGGCGACCTCGGCCTCGACCGCGGCGAGCAGGGCGTCGGCCATCTCGATGCCGACCTCCGAGCCGCGCTCGCCGGCCGCGTGCATCGCCGCCCGCGCCTCGTCCGGGATGATGATCCCGGGCACCTCGTTGTGGAGGAACTCGGCGTGGCGGGCCGACACGAGCGGCAGGACGCCGAGCAGGAGCGGGACCGGGAAGCCGCCCGGCCCGAAGCGCCGGCGCGCCTCGGCGAGCATCGCCTCGACCTGGGCGACCGCGTAGAGCGGCTGGGTCATCACGAGGTGGGCGCCGGCGTCGAGCTTGCGCTCCAGGCGCTCCCACTCGGTCGCGGCGTCGGCCGCCGTCGGGTCGAGGGCGCAGGCGATCGTGAAGCCGGCCCGCTGCCCGATCGGGGAGCCGGCCTGGTCCTCGCCGCGGTTGAGCCGCGTCAGGATCGACGACCAGGCCGATCGAGTCGACGTCCCAGACGCCGGTCCCGGTCGGGTAGTCGCCGACCCGCGGCGGGTCGCCGGTGAGCGCCAGGACGTTGCGCACGCCCAGCGCGTGGGCGCCCAGCAGCTCGGACTCCAGCGCCATCAGGTTGCGGTCGCGGGTCGTGAAGTGGACCAGGCACTCGAGGTCCAGGTCGTGCTGGATCCCGAAGGCGACGGCCATGGCGCCCATCCGCACCCGCGCCATCGCCGAGTCGCTGACGTTGACGACGTCGACGCCGGCCGCCTGCAGGAGCCGGGCCGCCTCGATCGTGCGGTCGATCCGGACCGACCGCGGCGGGTCGATCTCGACCGAGACGACGAACCGGCCGGCGGCGAGCGCCGTGGCCAGCCGGGTGGGCGGCGGCGCGTCGCCCACGCCGCGCCCGGCGAGCTCCACCGACGCCGACCGGGGCTGCGGCGGGGCGGCGGGTGCCTGGCCGCGGTGCTCGCGCGACCGGGGGCGGCGGCGGTGCTTCCGCGCGGGCGTCGAGGACGGCGCGCATGGCCGCGACGTGGGTCGGCGTCGTGCCGCAGCAGCCGCCGACGATCCGGGCGCCCGACGCCAGCATGCGCGGGCGTCATCGCGGCGAAGTAGTCGGCGCCGGCGGCATACACGAAGCGGCCCTCCAGGCGCTGCGGCAGGCCGGCGTTCGGCATGATCGAGCGGGGCGGGCCGTCGGGCCCCGGGTCGCCCAGCGCGTCGAGCGCATCGAGGCAGGCGACGGGGCCGGCGCCGCAGTTGACGCCGATCGCGTCGACGCCGGCCGCCGCGAGCGCCGCGGCCGCCTCGGCGGGGCTCGTGCCGTCCGGGAGCGTCAGCTCCTCCCCGAACGTCAGCGACGCGAGGATCGGCAGGTCGACGGCCCGGCGCGCCTCGTCGACCGCCCACAGGAGCGCCTCGAGGTCGGGGTGCGTCTCGAGCACGAAGAGGTCGATGCCGCCGTCGAGGAGGCCGTCGATCTGCTCGCGGAACAGGGCCCGGCCGCGGGCCTCGCCGAGCGTGGCCAGCTCGTGCGTCGGGACGCCCAGCGGACCGATCGATCCGCCGACGAGCGCCTCCCGCCCGACGACGTCGCGCGCCTCGCGGGCGACCTGCGCCGCCCGGCGGTTGAGCTGAGCGACTCGGTCCGCCAGCCCGAAGCCCTCGAGCCGGTGGCGGTTGGCGCCCAGCGAGAGCGTGACGATGAGCTCCGCGCCGGCCTCGAGGTACTCGCGATGGGCGCCCCCGACCAGCTCCGGGCGCGTCGCCGCCAGCTCGTCGAGGCAGGCCCGCTGCGGGACGCCCCGGCTGAACAGGAGCGTGCCCATCCCGCCGTCCGCGAGGAGCGGGCGGTCGAGCAGGCGGGCGCGAAGGCGGGCGCGGGGCCCCAGGTCGGACACGGGCCGGATTGTCGCACCCGGCGCCCGAGCCGGCGCACGAGGCGACCGCTCGCGGGCGCGGTCGAGCGTCGTACCCTTCGCCCATGGACGCCGGATTCGTCGCTCTGTTCCGCCACCACGCGTGGGCCACCGACCAGCTGCTCGCCGCCTGCGAGCCGCTGCCGCCCGATCACCTGGAGTGGGTCACCCAGGGCACGTACGGCGGCCTGGGGGCCACGCTGCGCCATCTCGTCGAGGCCGAGGAGCGCTACGTGTCGCGCCTCGAGGGCGGGGCCGAGCGGCCCGGCCCGGCGCCCAACGAGCCCGACCCGCCGATGCCACCGGAGGCCCTGGCGCCGTCGGTGCGCGTCCTGCGGCGTCGCGCCGCCGCCAGCGGCGCCTCGCTGATCGAGCTCGCGGCGTCCTGCGAGCCCGAGGCGATCCTGCACACGACGTTCCGGGGCGTGCCGGTGTCGCTGCCCGCGGTCGTGATCTTCGCCCAGGCCCTGGACCACGGCTGCGAGCACCGGACCCAGGTGCGCCACGCGCTCACGATCCTGGGCTACGAGCCGCCCGACATCGACGCCTGGGCCTGGGACGACGCCGTCAGCGGCCGCGAGCCGGAGGCGGACCCGCACGCCTGACGGCCCGCCCGCAGCACGATCAGGGGGGAGCAACATGTTCAAGGAGACGAGCGCGACGACGCCGGAGGCCTATCTCGAGGCCCTCGAGGAGCCACGGCGGAGCGATATCCGGGCCCTCCACGAGCTGATCCGCGCGACGGCGCCCGGCCTGGAGCCGCGGATCGCGTCCGGGATGCTGGCCTACGGCCGGTACACCTACCACTACGCCTCCGGGCGGTCCGGCGAGTGGTTCCCGATCGGCCTCGCCAGCCAGAAGCGCTACATCTCGCTCTATGTCACCGCGACGGACGGTGGCAGCTACCTCGCCGAGGCCTACAGGGAGCGCCTGCCGAAGGCCGACATCGGCAAGAGCTGCGTCCGCTTCAAGCGGCTGGCGGACCTCGACCGGGAGGCCCTGGTCGAGCTCATCAGCGCGGGCGCGAAGCTCGACGGGGCGACCCTCGGCGGCTGATCCCGGTCGATGCGGCGGGCGCCGCGGCGCCGGGGGCCGAGAGAAGCCGGGCCGGGCGGCGGATGCCCGGCCGGCCGTCGCTCGCGTATACTCCGCCCCGGTCCCACGCACGCCGGCCCGGCCGCGCGAGCGCGTGCCGCGACCGCGGTGGCCTTAGCTCAATCGGCAGAGCATCGGATTGTGGCTCCGAAGGTTACGGGTTCAAGCCCCGTAGGCCACCCCACCTCCCCGCACGAATGACCGGCATGGAGCGGCGCTGAGCGGCACCGAGCGGCACCGAGATTGCTGCAGAGATTGCTGCAGTCCGGATGGCGGTGAGGCGGCCCCCGACGCCCGGTGCGCGTCCCATCCTCCGGAGGTCGCCCTCACCCCGAGGGGTTCCAGATCCTCGTGACGATAAAGGTTCCCCGGCACCACTCGACCATCTGCTCGTCGGTGATCTCGGGCCATCCGCCTTCGTCCACGGCCGGGCGCCCCCGACAGTCGGCGCTGGCAGGGTCGTCGAAGTGGCCTGTGACGCTGAGCCCGCCCTGCAGTAGCACGCTCGACGGCGACGCGTTCGTCGGCACGCCCCGGAAGTTGACCACGAAGTCCCAAGGAATGCGAGACTCGTCCGCCACGTACAGCGCGAGGCTCGTCTCCGAGTCGAACTCCTTCCCGATGTCAACGAGGAACAAGGGGCCGTACTCGGGAAGCGAGATCTGCGTGAACCGCGCAGGGACCTGCGGCCAGCCGTCGGCGATGGGCGCGTCCGCCTTGGGCACCACGACAGCCCCGAACGTCAGTGGGGTCGAGCCATAGCAGGAAAGCCTGCTAGCGATGTCGAGGGCGGCGAGCGTGGAGGGTCGGGGGTCCGCTGGGCATTCCGCGGTCGCGGTGGCAACCGGCGTCGGAGACGGGGCCACGACGGGGGTCGGCACGGGAGTCACTACCGGCGAGGGCGTCGGGGTCCGGTTCGCGGTCGCAGTGGGGGTGGCCGTGGGGGAACTCACCGCGGCTGGCGTCACGGATGGGCTCGCCCCCGAGGAGCACGCCACGAGCAGCCCTGCGACCGAGAGCGCCATCAACATCCCGGTCCGACCTCTGGCTCGCATCGGACAACTCCCGGGACGCCTCGTCGGTGCGTCCAGCACGGACTGGGCCGAGCCTTGTCGCATCCGGCGCCTGTGAGACGCTGCGCCTCTCCCCCACGTTACGGGAGAGGCGAACGGCCCCCGGGTGCCCGAAGCCGCATCTTCGCCGCGTCGCTCCGAAGGTTACGGGTTCAAGCCCCGTAGGCCACCCCACCTCCCCGCACGAATGACCGGCGTGGAGCGGCGCCGGGCGGCGCTGAGCGGCAGGGAGCGGCACCGAGATTGCTGCAGAGATTGCTGCAGTCGGGATGGCGGTTCTCAGCGGGGAGGCGGGGTCTCCGCCGCGAGTCTGACGCAGGCCCGGTGGTGCGATTCGTACGTGAGACCGACGCCCGGGAGCAGGCTCACATGGCCTGACGCGTGAGCCGAGGCGCCGAAGCCAGCAGTCGTCAGTTCCCGGACGCCTGGTGCGCGTCCCATCCCGTGTCCAGCGGAGCGCCCGGTGCGGAGCCGGGGGTGACGGCGACTAGGGGTGTCGCGGCTGCTCTGGCGTTTGTCGGACGCAATCGTGTCAGCGTCCGTAGGGCCGCCGTCTGAAAAGGCGCAGCGCGCCAGCGATGGCGATGGCGACCACGATGAGCAGGAACGCAAGCGGGACCAGCGCGGTTCGCCGCTCCATGACCTGGCGAAAAGAGCCCTCGACCGCAGCGGTGTCCGGCTGCGCTGGAAGGACGTCGAAGTAGCGCTGCGTGTCTGCGCTGCCTGCGGACCTGAACGAGCACCCCGGGGGCACATCGAAGAACGACGTGTACAAGCCGGGGGGGACGCGAGGGACCACGAACGCGAGCCACCCTTCGCGGTCGGTCGTGCGCAGCGGCACATTCACGAGGTGGGGGTCTCGCGGCCCCGTCGGATAGGAGACACCCAAATCAGCCCGGCCCGGCCAGAGGTACAGCGTCGTCCCGCCGCAGGGGGGCGTCACGGACAGAAGAACGGTCGTCCCGGGAGCCGCACTCTCCGGTTCGTAGACGGATGAGGGCACGAAGGCCATCACCGGCTCGACCACCGCCGCCACGAGAAGCAGCGCTACGGCCGCGCCGCCGACGGGTCGAATGACGGGTGCTCCCCACCGGCCCACGATGCTGGCTCGCATCGAACAACTCCCGGGACGCCTCGTCGGTACGCGAGTACGGATTGGGTTGAGCCTCATCGCACCGCTGCCATGAGACGCCTCGCCTCCCCGCCGTGTTGCAGGAGAGGCGGTCAGTCCCTGGGCGCGCGGTGCGCGTCCCGACTCGCGAACGGAGTGGAGCGCATGGTGCGGAGCCGGAGGCAACGAGGAACCTGCAGAGGCCGGCGCGGCCCCGGCCAGCCCGGGTGGGCGACCGGGGTCACCGTGTCACCGCTTCGCAGCGAGGGCTGAGGCAACCGAGGGGGCGGGGTGACGGTCGCCAGCGAGCCGCTGCGGGCGCGAACGCCTCAGGCGTGCGCCGGGACCTTCGCCTCGGCGAGTGCCTTGAAATCGGCAAGCATCTGGTGGGTGTTCCGCTCGACCCAGCCCTTGTTCACGAGGTCCTTGATGAACCCGGGCCACTTGCCCGGCATCTCCCAGTCGGAGTCGACGACCAGGCGGGTCGCCTCGCCGTCGGGCTCGAACCGCATGAAGTTGTCCATCGGGCCCGTGTCGCTGTGTTCGTGGATGAGCCGCAGCGGCTCCACCTCGACGACCTTGTAGGTCGTCTTCATCTCGAAGCCCATGAGCCGCATGGTCCCGACGTACGTCGTCCCGACCTTGTCCACCGGCCCGCTGAAGTCCAAGCACGTGGCCCGTGGCATCCAGTCCTGCCAGTGCGACGTGTCGCAGTAGAACGCCCAGACGTGCTCGACGGGCGCCTCGATGCGGACCTCGTCATGCAAGTGGTTCATGACCCGCTCCCGCTACCGGCGGGTCGGTCTCGCCAGTGGCTCGGCGCGGTCCCGGCGGCACGGATCTGGGCCGCGTGTCACAGCCTCCCGTCGACCGGTCACCGTAGTCCCCTGCTGGGGGACCGTCGAGAGGCGAACGGCCCCCAGACGCCCGGTGCGCGTCGCTGGCGGCCCTGCCGACCCCGGGCCTCCATCCCACGGGCGGACGGAGAACTGGGTACAGGTCGGAGCCGTACTCTTGGTAGTCCTCGTCGTGTGAATGGCGAGGAGCAGGCAAGGAATGCGCGGGCTGACAGGCGGGTCAACGCGTGGGCACCGGGAGGGGGGACCGAGGAGATGCAGACACCAGCGCCGAACTTCGCCGTCGATGTGAAGCCGCTCTTTCGCGAGCGGGACCGACGAGCGATGACCTTCCTGTTCGACCTCTGGGACTACGAGGCCGTCAAGTCCAACGCCGACGCGATCCTCGCTGCAACCGCGGGGGGCGACATGCCCTGCGACGGGGCGTGGCCGGTCGAACGGGTCGACCTGCTCCGGCGCTGGATCGAGGGAGGCTGCCAGCCGTAGTTCGGCGGACCTCGGCATGCGGGGGTCGAACGGCGGGCCGGGCCTGACCGAAGATTGCTGTCCGCGCCGCCGGGGTCGTCGCGAGCGTGAGTCGGGCCCCCGCCTTCGCCGCGTCGCTCGAGCTGTCGCCCCGCGGCGCGGGTCCAGGTGGCTCACGACATCCCGTCCCTTCGGCACTCGGATATCTCAGTCGCCAGTGAGACAGTGCCGGCTGAGATGCCGATCCAGCGTCGCGAGCTGCCCGTTCTGCCGGAGCCACGGTTCGACCTGGCGGCGCCCGACGTGGCCGATGCGGTCACGGCAGGAGCGCTGATCGGCGACCGGACACGCGCCGGGATCCTGCGGATCCTCGCCGACGGCCCGCATTGCGTCTGCGAGATGGCGGCCGCCCTCGACGAGCGCCAGAACAACGTGTCGAACCACCTCGCCCGCCTCCGCGAGGCGGGGCTGGTTCGGGCGAGCCGGCATCGCGTCGATGCGCGGTGGGTCTACTACGAGCGCGACGAGGTCGCCTGTCGGACCGCCGCCCGCGCGCTCGACAGGCTCCTCCGATGACGACGCTCGCCGTCCATCGGCTCCACCTGCCGTTCTGGGTGGCGGTCGGCCTCGCGGTCGTGGTCTGGATCGTCGCCTGGTTCCTGGCCGCACCGTTCGCCAGCTGGTTCGCGTTCGAGCTGCTCGGCCTCGAGGAGGGCTCCCATCTCGGCGAGGCGGTCGCGTTCTTCGTCTTCGACGTGCCCAAGGTCCTCCTGCTGCTCCTCGGCATCGTGACCGCCGTCACCCTCATCCGCGGCTTCTTCCCGCCCGAGAAGGTGCGCACCACCCTCGTCGGTCGCGGGGAGCTCGTGGGGACGGTCGGCGCCGCCGGCCTGCGGGATCGTCACCCCGTTCTGCTCGTGCTCGGCGGTCCCGCTCTTCATCGGCTTCGTCGAAGCCGGCGTGCCGCTCGGGGTCACGTTCGCCTTCCTCATCAGCAGCCCGATGGTCAACGAGATCGCCCTCGTCCTGCTGTGGGGGCTGTTCGGACCGGGGATCGCCGCTCGTCTACATGGTCGCCGGCCTCGCCGTCGCGATCGTCGGCGGGCTGTTGATCGGCCGGCTCCACATGGAGCGCTACGTCGAGGACTACGTGTGGGCGCTGCAGGGCACATGCCGGCCCGACGATCGAGATCAAGCTGACCTGGGAGGATCGCGTCCGGGACGCCTGGACGTACACCAGGGACCTCGTCCGGCGGATCTTCCCGTATGTCCTGGTCGGGATCGGGATCGGGGCGTTCATCCACGGCTACGTCCCGACCGACCTCGTGGTTGCCGTCGGCGGGCCCGGCAACCCGCTCGCGGTCCCGCTCGTCGTCCTGATCGCCATCCCGCTCTACTCCAACGCCGCCGGCACGATCCCGATCGTCCAGGCCCTCCTCGGGAAGGGCATGGCGGTCGGCACCACGCTCGCCTTCATGATGGCCATCACCGCGATCAGCATCCCCGAGTTCATCATCCTCAAGAAGGTCATCAAGACCCCGCTCATCGCGGTCTTCGCGACGACGGTGACGATCGGGATCCTCTTCGTCGGCTACCTCTTCAACTTCCTCATCTACTAGCCACCCCTCGCCGGCCGCCATCGGGGGCTCGCCGGCCGACATCCAGGGAAGGGACGCGCACGTGAAGACGATCGAGGTCCTCGGACCCGGCTGCAACAACTGCATCCGCCTCGAGAAGAACGCCCGCGAGGCCGTCGTGATGGCCGGGGTGGAGGCGGAGGTCGTGCACGTCACGGATCCCCGCGAGATCGTGGCGCACGGCATCCTCAGCACACCGGGGCTGATCATCGACGGCCGGATCCGGAGCTACGGGCGCATTCCGTCGGCGGGCGACATCGCGGCCTGGCTCAGCGAGCCGCAGTAGACCTGGGCTCTGGCGGGCCGCGGCGCTCGGCCGCCTCCGGGGCGACCTCGACGACGAGGCGACGGGGCATCACGGCGCCGCGTCGAGCTCCTCGAAGAGCGTGAGCTGGAGGCCAGCCGGACCGTTCAGGCGCGCGTTCAGCGAGCGCCACGGCGTCTCGACCGGCCGCGCGATCAGCTCCGCGCCGGCGGCGAGCAGCCGCTCGGTCGCCTCGGCCGCGTCGGCGACCCCGAAGGCCACCCGCAGGTGCCCGGCCACGCGTCGGCCCACCTCGACCTCGTCGACGTAGGCCGCGTGGGGCGGGTCGGCCAGCTCGAGCGTGGCGCGGCCGGCGTCGAGGATCGTCACGTGGGCGCCCGGCGAGGTGAACGCCGCGATCTCCCGCATCCCCAGCACGTCCCGGTAGAACGCGAGGGCGGCCTCGTAGTCGGGCGCCGTCACCACCAGCCGCATCTCGAGCACGCCGCCGGCCATCACTTCCTCCTCGCACGTCCGCGCCCCGGCCCGGCACCGCCATCGGCGGGCCTGTCCCCTACTCCGGCGGGGCCTCCTCGGACGGCATCTTGAGGCGGTTCGTGTAGTCCTTGCCGCTGACCTTGCCGGCCCCGATCTGGCGCGGGAAGTTGGGCGAGTACTGGTCCTCCTGGTCCACGCTGCCGCCCTTGCCGTTCCAGGCCTTGTCGTCCTCGTCGAACGACTTGACCGACGCTGCCCAGTCGACGTAGCGCTGGACGAGCGCGACGGCGTCGGACGACTTGTAGACCTTGCCCTTGCCGTAGTCGTAGCTGGTGACGATCCGGTCGAGGAGCGGCTGGATGTGGCTCGACGTAGACCGACCGCGACTGGCCGACGTGCTTCTGCTCGTGCTTCTCGAGGGCGGCCGCCGCCTTGTCGGTGACGTACCAGCCGTTCCCCTGGTCGCCCGCGCTGCTGGTGACGTAGCTGCGGTTGACGGTGACGGAGCCCGTCCCTTGCTTGACCCAGGCGCTGGCGTTGTCGAAGACCCCGCCCCAGCGACGACTCGTACTCCGGCGGCGACCTTGTCCGCGCTGCCCGAATCCTGGTTGCCGTGCGGGCCGGCACCGCCGCCGCCACCCCACGGGCTCGTGCCGGTCTTCCCGCCGGGGACGAAGGCGTGGGGCCGCCCGTCGTCGCCATCGGGGTCGAGCCCCTCGTCGGCCGCGTCGCCGAACCGCGCGGTGCCGGCTCGGCCGGCGTCCTGGAACCGCCCGGCGACCGGCGCCTCGCCGGTGACCGGGAAGCCGCCCCCGCCGATCTGGACGTCCTCGTCGGTCGCCGTGACGCTCTCGCCCTCGGCCCGCTTGGCCGCCTTCATCTCCCTGGTCGGGCGCTCGCCCTCCTCCAGGATCGTGGCCGCGCCCCCCACGCAGATCCTGGGGCGCCGGCTCGGCGCCGATCGGCGCGGCGTGCCTCCTCGTCCCGGTCCGCCGGCGCGGGTGCGGGCGGCGCGGGCGCGGTCGGCGTCCCGCCGGCGCGGAGCATCTGGACGACGGCGGCGTTGCCGGCCGCGCGATGGAGGCCCAGCAGGGCGCTGGCGATCGGCGAAGCCCGGCCGGGCCGGCGAGCGCCTCGTCCCGGCGCGCGCTCCGCGGCCGCGGTGCCGCAGCGGGGCCGGCTCGTCGAAACCCGGGGCGTGCGCCGGGTCGAGGATCGGGATCGTCGAGGGAGGGGTGCCTGACGGCCAGACTGATCGCCCATCGAGCAACGATGCTGGGGAGGCGCCACCGCGGTGTCAACGGCGCGCGCGAAGGTGTGCCCGATGGTGCAGGCTGCCGCGTCCGACCGCGCACCGCTCACACGGCGACCACGCGCCGCTCACCGGCTGCGGCGCCGCCCGGAAGCCTCCCGCGGTCAGCCCGCGGACGCCGGCATCCTCCATTCCGGATGATGGACCACCCCCGTCCCGTGTACCATCAGCGCCGGCGTCGCGACCCGCGTCGCCCACGACACAGTCGCTGGTGCCTCCGCCGCCACGTGGGCGCGGATGGCTTCTAGTGGAGGGAGCACATGAGCCTGAGTTCGATCAAGGCGGCATTCGACCGCCGGGCCCTGCCGCTGGCGATCCTCGCCATCGTCCCGGTCCTCTTCGCGGCCTGCAACCAGGTCGGCACCGCCAGCCTGACGTTCTGGGACATCGTCTGGGGCGATGATCTTCTTCTTCTTCTGGATGATGGCGATCTTCATCTTCATCAGCCTGTTCGCCGACATCTTCCGCCGCAACGACCTCTCGGGCGCGTGGAAGGTGATCTGGATCCTCGTGCTCTTCTGGATCCCGTTCCTCGGGGCGCTGATCTACATCATCAGCCGCCCGAAGCTGACCGCCCAGGACCTCGAGATGGCCACCCAGGCTGAGGCCGCGCAGAGGGCCGCGTCCCAGGTGTCCGTCGCCGACCAGCTCGAGAAGCTGACCCAGCTCCGCGACGCCGGCACGATCTCCGTCCCGGAGTACGAGCAGCTCAAGGCCAAGCTCCTCGCGCAGTAGCACCGCACCTCGCGACGGAGGCCGGGGCCGGAAGCGGTCCCGGCCTCCGTGATTCCGGACGCCGCGGCCCGGGTGCGGAGAGGGTCGGTCTGGCGCGGAGAGGTATGCTCTTGATTCGGTCCGCGAGGTCGGATCGGCGCGCCCGCAGCCACACCGGCGGGCGCGTTGTTCTGCGCACGACGTGACGGAGGTGGACGGTGGCCCTGGACCGGGCGAGCTTCGAGGAGCTCTTCCGCGCCCACGCGGCCCGCGTGTACTCGATCGGCGTGCGCATCACCGGCGATCGGGCCACGGCCGAGGACGTCGTCCAGGAGACGTTCGTCAAGGCCTACACCGTGGCCGACACGACGGTCTTCGACGACATCGGGGCCTGGCTCAGCACCGTCGCCCGAAACGCCAGCCTCAACGCGGTCCGCGATCGGTCGCGCACCGTCGGCCTGGCCGAGGAGGCCGCCGACGGGACCGACGCCGGGGTCGCCGGCAGCGCCGTCCTGCTCGCCGACGTCTCACCGTCCGCGGACCCGGAGCGAGCGGCGGCGTCGTCCGATGCCGTCCGCGGCGCCTGGGAGCTGGTGGACGGGCTGCGGCCGGAGGCTCGCGCCGCGGTGGTCCTGCGCTACGCCGAGGACCTCCCGATCGAGGTGATCGCCCGCACCCTCGGCAAGTCGGTCAACGCGACCACCGTCCTCCTCCACCGTGCCCGCGCCAGCCTGCGTGCCGCGTACGCCGCGCGCGTCTTCGCCCGCGCGGGTCTCCCCGACGCGTGTCGCTCCCGCCGGGGCGAGATCGTCGACCTGGTCGAGGGGCGGCCCGCCCCGGACGAGCTGCGCGAGCACATGGCCGCCTGCAGCCACTGCCAGCAGAGCGCCGACGAGCTGCGCGGGATGACGAGGGGGTTCGCCGTCGCCCCGCTCTTCGTCGTCCCGGCGACGCTCGGTCCGAAGGTCGCCGCCGTTCGTCGGCGCGGCGGGCGCCGCGGGGGCCGCCGGCGTCGGCGGCGCGACGGCGGGTGCGGCAGGTGCGGCCGCCGGTGCGGCAGGTGCGGCCGGCGCGACTGCCACCACCGGTGCGACCGCCACGGCTGCCGCGGCTGGGGCGGCCGCCACGGCGGCTGGGGTTGGCGCGGCCGGCGCGACGGGTGCAGCCGCGGCCGGCGGCTTCTTCGCGACCATCGGTCACGTGATCGTGGCCGGCCTCGCCGTCGTGGCGGTCGTCGGGACCGTCGGGATCGCCAGCGCCCGCGAACGACCGGGACGGCGGCGCGACGCCCACGCCTGTCCCCGCGGACTACGCCGCCGTTCCGGGCGGGCCGGCCGACGACCGGCTGAGTCCGCCGCCGGCCGGTCCCGGCGCGTCAAGCGCCCCCGTCATCGTCATCCCGGGCGCGTCCCCCTCTCCTGGACCGCTCTCCCAGTCGCCGTCGCCGGTCGTGTCGCCGTCGCCCGTCGTGGCGCCGGTGTCGTCGGCGACAACCGACCCCGTCGCAACCGATCGCCCTGCGACGGCGGCGACGCCGGTCGCCACGCCGCGTCAGGCGGCGACGCCCGCCCCCACCCCGCGCAGGACCGATCCGCCCGCGGCAACGGCGCGCCCGACCGCCACCCCGACCCACGCGGCGACGCCGACCCCGGCCGCCACCCCGGTCCAGGCGGCCACGCCGAGCCCCGCATTCTCGCCGTCGCCTGGCGTGACCTCCACGTCAGCGCCGCCACCGTCGAGCAGGCCGGCCGTGCGCCCGAGGTGGACGGCGGGACCGTCGTGCGGGACGACCGCGCGCCGGTTCAGGGCCGGAGACGAGATCTGGGTCACGCTCCGTGGGTACACGCCCGGGGCTCGCCTCACCTGGCGGATCAAGGCCCTGCCGGGGAGCCACCCCGCCCGGCTCGTACTGACCGGGGCGCTCGAGGTGGGCAGCAGCGGTGCGGCGTGCGTGCCGATCTGGGCTGTGCCAGCCGCCTCCGAGGCCTCGGGCCTCTTTCGGGTCGATGTCGGCGCGAAGCGGAGGATCGTCCTCCTGAACGGACGCTGAGACCCGCACGGTCTCGGGAGCGCCGGGCGTACAGTCCGACGATGGTCGACTCGCCCCGCGCCTTCGTCATCCGCCACACCCGTCTTCGACCGGTCCCCGGTCTCGAGGAGATCCGGCTGCACCTGGCCGATGAGGTCGTGCCGCTCTGGCATGCCGTCCAGGTCGAGACCGACGACGCCGACGCCGCCCTGCCCTACTGGGCCTTCGCATGGGCCGGAGGGCTCGCGATCGGGCGGTACCTGCGCGAGCACCCCGACGCGGTGGCCGGCCGACGGGTGTTCGACCTGGCATCCGGATCCGGGCTCTGCGCGATCGCCGCCAGGCACGCCGGCGCCGCGGCCGTGACCGCCGCGGACGTCGACCCCTTCGCCGCCGCCGCGATCGCACTCAATGTGCGCGCCAACGGATACCGGGCTGGCGTGGTGCATCGCGACGTGCTGGCCGAGGAGGCGCCCGAGGTGGACGTCATCCTTGCCGGCGACTGCTGGTACGACGCCCGACTCGCCGGACGCGTCCTGCCGTGGATCCAGCGGGCGCACGCTCACGGGATCGACGTCCTGGTCGGCGACCCCGGCCGCCGCTACCTGCCGACGGACGCGCTGGTCGAGCTCGCCTCGTATGACGTGCGCACGACCACCGAGCTCGAGGACCTCGAGCGCAAGCAGGGCCGCATCTACACCCTGCGGCCGGCCGACCAGCGGGTCTAGGTGCCGCCCCCGGCCACGGTCGCCACCACCAGTGCCTGCGCCTCCTCGAGGATCCGCCCCAGGTGCTCCTCGCCGCGGAAGCTCTCCGCGTAGAGCTTGGTGACGTTCTCGGTGCCCGACGGGCGGGCGGCGAACCAGCCCTCGGCCGTCACCACCTTGAGGCCGCCGATCGGGGCGCCGTTGCCGGGCGCCGTCGTCAGGATCGCGGTGATCGGATCGCCAGCGAGCGTCGACGCCCGCACGGCCGCCGGGGACAGCCTCCCCAGCGCCTCCTTCTGCTCGGGCGTTGCCGGCGCGTCGATCCGCCGGTAGGCCGGGCTGCCGAAGCGCTCGGTCAGGGCCGCGTACGCTTCGGCCGGGTTGCGCCCGGAGCGCGCCGTCAGCTCCGCGGCCAGGAGGCAGGCGATGATCCCGTCCTTGTCGGTCGTCCAGACCCGGCCGTCGCGGCGCAGGAACGAGGCCCCGGCGCTCTCCTCGCCCCCGAAGCCGATGCTGCCGTCGACGAGGCCGTCGACGAACCACTTGAAGCCGACCGGGACCTCCACGAGGCGCCGGCCGAGATCGGCGACGACCCGGTCGATGATGCTCGAGGACACGAGCGTCTTGCCGACGGCGACGCCGCTCCCCCAGTCGCGCGCCGCCGCCGAAGAGGTAGGCGATCGCCGCCGCCAGGAAGTGGTTCGGGTTCATCAGCCCGCCGGCCGGCGTGACGATCCCGTGGCGGTCGGCGTCGGCGTCGTTGCCGAGGGCCAGGTCGAACCGGTCGCGCAGCGCCACGAGCCGGGCCATCGCGAAGGGCGACGACGGGTCCATCCGGATCCGGCCGTCCCAGTCGAGGGTCATGAAGCCGAACCGGGGGTCGACCGCGGCGTTGGTGACGGTCAGGTCCAGCCCGTACCGCTCGCCGATCGCGCCCCAGTAGTCGACCGCTGCGCCGCCCAGCGGGTCGACCCCGATCCGGAGCCCCGACGCCGCGATCGCCGCCAGGTCGATGACGGCACCGAGGTCACCGACGTAGGTGCCCACGTAGTCGTGATCGACGGCCGTGGCCCGGGCCCGCTCGTACGGAACACGGGCGATCCCCGCCACGCCGTCGGACCCGCGCGGCTTCGAGGATCCGGTTCGCCTCGTCCTGGATCCAGCGCGTGACGTCCGTGTCGGCCGGCCCGCCGTTGGGCGGGTTGTACTTGAAGCCGCCGTCCTCCGGCGGGTTGTGCGACGGCGTGACGACGATGCCGTCGGCGAAGCCGCCCCGGCGTCCCCGGTTGGCGGCAAGGATGGCGTGGGAGATGGCGGGCGTCGGGGTGAAGCCGTCGACGGCGTCGACGCGGACGTCGACCCCGTTGGCCACGAGGACCTCGAGGGCCGTCCGGAACGCCGGCTCGGAGAGGGCATGCGTGTCGCGGCCGAGGAACAGCGGCCCCGTGTAGCCCTGCGCCGCGCGGTAGCGGCAGATCGCCTCGGTGGTCGCGAGGATGTGGGCCTCGTTGAAGGCGGCCCGGAACGAGGAGCCGCGGTGCCCGGACGTCCCGAAGGCGACGCGCTGGGCCGCCACCGACGGATCCGGTTGCAGGTCGTGGTAGGCCCGCAGGAGGGCGTCGAGGTCGACGAGCTCGGACGGTTCGGCGGGCTGTCCGGCGCGCGGGCTCTGGGTCATCGGTGCCTCGAACTGCCGGTCGGCGGCGGTCGGCGATCGCCTGCCGTCACGATAGCGCGCGGTTCCACGCCGCGGCGAGGCCAGCGCGTCGCGCTACGGCAGGAGGGCCGCGGCGGCCGCCGCGAGGGCCTCGTCCGAGGTCTCGATGACGATCACGGTCTCGCCGGCGGCACGAACGTACGACACGGAGCCGTCGTCGCCGTACGAGACCTTTGTCAGCTCCTTGCCGCCCAGGGTCACCGGGGAGGTCGTCACGCCCGACGTCGAGGCGGACAGCCACGTCTCGAGGACGATCGGAGCGAGGTCGGACGCCGGCGTCCCGGGCGCCTGGAAGGCGAGGAGGTAGAGGTCGAGCTCCCCGTTGGCGTCGTAGGCCTGGGCGACGAGCAGGTCCTCGGCGGCCAAGTCCAGGGTCCCGAGGGCGGCGATCATGGCCCGTCCCGCGGCCCCGGCTTCCGCGAGGTCGGCGCCCGTCGCCGTATCGCTGGTGAGCGTCGTCCCGGTGACCTCGTCGGGCAGTAGGGCGAGGAGGTCGGCGGCCGCGGAGCTCGGCTCGGGGCTGGAGCTCACCTCGGGGCCGGAGCTTGCCTCCCCGGCCGATGGCGATGGCTCCGCGCTGGTCGTCGACGGCGAGGGTACCGCCGGCCCGCGGACGCGAGGGTCGACGCCGGCCGGGAGCGGCGTCGCCCCCGAGACGGCCCGGTCGACGGCCGCGACGAGCGCCACGGCCGCGGCGTCGAGGGCCGCGTCGTCCACCGTTCCGGACGGCGTCAGGTAGGCGACAAGCCCGCCTCGACGGAAGTGGATCGCCTGCGTGACGGCGGAGGCGTCCTGGATCATGAACCCCGCGTCGCCGAGGTCGGGCCGATCGATGGTGACGAGGCCTGCCGCGTCCGCCGCGGCGCGCGTGCGATCGAGCGCCGCAGCCGCGTCGCCGTCGAAGCAGCTGACGAGCACGTAGACGGTCGGCGCGCTCGTTGGGTCGTCGGCCGATGCCGGGCCGACGAGCGACGCCGCGAGGCCATCGGCGCCGAACTGGCTGGTGCCCAGCGTCCAGCCGGCGGGGAGGTCGGCGGCCGCGGGCACCGCGTTCCAGGCGGTCGCCCGGCAGGACCCTCGGTTCGATCCCAGGACCGCCACGGTGGCCACGGCGAGGCCGAGTGCCGCGACGGCGAGGGCCAGGGCACCCACCCGCAGGGCGGTCCGCGCCGTCGTGCGGTCGGCGGAGCCGGGACCCGCGGGCGTGGAATGGCCGGGGGTCGCGCCGGGGCCGGGGCGCGCGGAATCGGGATCGTGCCGTGGGGAGCTCATCCCCTCAGTCTACCGGCGGTTCCTGCAAGGTTCCTGAACGAGCCTGTCGGTCGCGCGGTGACCCGAAGCGTGCGCGTGGAACGGGAAGGGGCCCGGCCGGGTGTGAACGACCGGGCCCCCGGGCAGGGGAAGCTACGGGTAGAGGCCGCGGAGCGCCGTCGCCTCGGCGACGCGTTCGACCGCGATCGCATGGGCGGCGCGGCGAGCGTCGATGTCGTCGATGGCGGCCCGCTCCCAGACGTTCGCGGCGGCGTCGAGGATCGCCTCGCGGAGCCTGCCGTTGATGATCTTCGGCGCCCAGAAGAGGAAGTCCCGGTTCTGGACCCACTCGAAGTAGCTGACGATGACTCCCCCGGCATTGCACAGGATGTCGGGCACGACGACCACCCCGTTGTCCCGCAGGATCGGGTCGGCGTCGGGCGTCGTGGGGCCGTTCGCGCCCTCGGCCAGGATCCGGGCTCGCACGCTCCCGGCGTTGGCGGCCGTGACCTGGCCCTCGAGGGCCGCCAGGACCAGGACGTCGACGTCGAGCCCGAAGAGCTGCTCGTTGTCGATCGGCTCGCAGGCCGGGGCGCCGGTGATCGAGCCGTGCTCCTGCATGAGGCGCCGAAGCAGCGGGACGTCGAGCCCGGCCTCGCGGTAGCAGCCACCGCCGATGTCGGTGATCGCCACGACGCGCGCCCCGGCCTCGTGAAGCAGGCGCGCGGTCGCCTCGCCGACGTTGCCGTAGCCCTGCACCGCGACCGACGCACCGTTCAGGTCGAGGCCCGCCCGCCGGGCGGCATCCTCGATCGTGTAGACGACGCCCTGGCCCGTGGCATCGGCGCGGCCGTTCGAGCCGCCGATCGCGACGGGCTTGCCGGTCACGACGCCGGGCACCGAGTAGCCCCGGTGCATCGAGACCGTGTCCATGATCCAGGCCATCGTCTGGGCGTTCGTGCCCACGTCGGGTGCCGGGATGTCCGAGTCCGGGCCGATCAGGGGCTGCAGCTCGGTGGCGAAGCGCCGGGTGAGCGCCTCGACCTCCCTGCCGCTCATCGCACGCGGGTCGCAGGTCACGCCGCCCTTGGCCCCGCCGAACGGGACGTTGACCAGGGCGCACTTCCATGTCATCCACATGGCCAGCGCCCGGACCTCGTCGAGGTCGGTCCTCGGGTGGTACCGCAGACCGCCCTTGGCGGGCCCGCGCGCGACGTTGTGCTGGACCCGGTAGCCCGTGAAGATCCGAGTGCGGCCGTCGTCGAGCCGGACCGGGAACCGAACCGTGAACTCGCGCTGCGGCTCCCGGAGCGTCTCGCGCATCCCGTCGTCGAGGCCCAGGTGGTCGGCCGCGGCGTCGAACTGGGCACGGGCGGCGGCGAGCGCACCCGCCCCGGGCGGCGCTGGCGCGGGTGCCGGCCGCGCGGCGGCGGGACCGGGCCGGCCGGCGGCCGACGCGGCGCGCTCGGCGTGGCGAACGTTCGTGGGACCTCCCCCGACGACGACCGCGGGGGCGATTGGCTTGCTCATGCATGGCTCCGTGGCGAGCGACGGGGCCGGCCGCGCCGGCACGCTTCCGCCACCGATCAGCCTCGCGCACCAGCACGAACAGGCCGATGGACGTGCATGAACGCCGCATGAACAGTTGCGCGACGGAGTCGTTCGGGATGCGCCGGAGCTGCGAACGTTCACGCTCCGTTCATGGACGTTCCCCGATCGGTTCAGGTCGGCGACCCAGCATCGTGGCCATGGCGTTCCTGCCATTCGCCGAGGGACGTGCCCGCCGGACGTTGATGCGGATGCGCCCCGACCAGCCGAGGACCTCGATGACGGCCGAACCGACGTTCACCTGCGCCACCTGCGACGTGACCATCACCCATCACCCGACCTTCCACGTGGGCCTGGCGTTCTGCTGCGCCGGCTGCGCGGCTGACGGACCCTGCGGCTGCTCGTACGACCAGGACGCATCCCAGCCGATTGCGGCATGCGTCGCTGCGCCGGCCGCGATCGTCGAGCGCACGCCCGACACGGCGCCGGCGGACCGGCCGGCCGTCCCGACCCGGCTTCCGCGGCCAGTCCCGGCTCCTGCCGGGAGCGCGGCGCCGGCACTGTCTGCCGCCCGCCGATAGCGACCATCGGCCCCTCGCGACCTCCCGACCGTCCCTGCCGATGACCGCGCTGCGCGCGTATCCTCGGGTGGTGATGTTCGCCGCCGGATCGTCTGCCGCGACGGGCGGGTCGCCGTCGCCGCTCGCCGGGGCCGCCCTTGGTCTCGTCCACGACGGGGCGACCCCCGCCCAGCTCGCCGAGCGATTCGGCGCGCAGGGCGCGGCGATCGACCTCACCGAGGCAAGGTCGCTGCTGGCCGAGCTGGCCCGGCTGGGGCTCGTGCGCATCGCACGCCACAACGGCGAGGACCGCTTCCACGTCCTGACGAGCCTCGGCCACCAGGTGCTGGGCGGCAGCCTGGGCGGCGACGCCGGCGTCGTCGCCCACATGGCCGAGCTGGAGCGACTGCGGACCGACCTGCTCTCGACCATCGCCCACGAGCTGCGCACGCCCCTGACGGCGATCCGTACCTGCGTCGGCGTCCTGCGCGACCCGGAGACCACCCCGTCCGACGCCGAGCTGGACACGCTGCTCGGAACGATCGAGCGCAACGCGGACCGCATGCAGCGCGTGGTCGGCGACATCCTGGAGATCGCCCGGTTCCGGACCGGCGAGGTCGTCCTGCAGCTGCGCCGCTTCGACGCGGCAGAGCTGGCCCGAGGTGTCGTCGCCTCGGTGGCGCCGATCGCCTCCCAGCGCCACCAGGGGATCGAGCTCGACCTGCCGGCCTCCCCGATCCGGGTCTACGGCGACCATCGGCGGCTGGAGCAGGCCCTTGTCAACCTGGTTTCGAACGCCGTGAAGTACGGTCCCGAGGGCGGTCGGATCCTGGTCCGCGTCCAGGCGGCCGGGTCCGTCGTCATCTGGGCCGTGCGCGACGACGGTCCTGGCATCCCGGCCGACGAGCAGCCCCACCTCTTCGAGCGCTTCTTCGTCGGCCGCAACGACCGCTCCGGGGCGACCCGCGGCGTGGGGCTCGGCCTGCCGACGGCGCTCGCGATCGCCCAGGCCCACGGCGGACGGATCGACGTCTTCAGCATCCCGGGCGAGGGCAGCCTGTTCAGCCTCGTCGTGCCCACCGACGGTCCGCCCGACGACGACTGATGCGGATCCTCGTCGTCGACGATGCCCCCGACGTCGTCGAGTCGGTGCGGCTCGGGTTCATGCTCCAGTGGCGCGAGGTCGAGGTGCTCGGCGCCGCCACCGGCGAGGAGGCGCTCGACGTCGTCGAGCGCGAGCTGCCCGACGTCGTCCTGCTCGACGTCGGCCTGCCGGGCATGGACGGCTTCGGTGCCCTGCGCGAGATCCGCGCCTTCTCCGACGTCCCGGTGCTGATGCTGACGGCCCGCGACGACGCGATGGACAAGGTGAAGGGCCTCGAGCTCGGCGCCGACGACTACGTCACCAAGCCGTTCAACCACCTCGAGCTGATGGCCCGCGTGCGGGCCGTCCTGCGCCGCCACGAGATGCCACCGCCCACGAGCCGGGCGCCGTCGTTCCGGGCCCTCGACCTGGAGGTCGACTTCGCCGTGCAGGAGGCTCGGCTTCGCGGCCAGCGCCTGGAGCTGACGCCGACCGAGTACAAGCTGCTCTATCACCTGGTCAGGAATGCCGGGCACGTGCTGCAGCACGGCACGTTGCTGGCCAAGGTGTGGGGTCGGGAATACGTCGACGAGGTCGACTACCTGCGGGTCTACGTTCGCCGGCTGCGCGACAAGCTGGGCGACGATCCCGAGCACCCCCGCTACATCCGCACCGAGCGAGGCCTGGGCTACCGGTTCATCGGCGCCGCCCCCTGAGATCGACCGAGCGCGCGCTACGGCGCGACGGGCAGGCAATCGCATACGACGCTACTGTACGAATGATGGATCCCGCCGCCGCCGCCCGGCCGACCCGCGCCCGGTCCCGGCCGCTCTGGTTCCCGCACCAGCACGGGGCGTGGGCGATGCTCGCGGTCCCGCTCCTCCTCGGGGTCGCGGCCACGGTGCCATCCGCCTGGCAGCTCGTCCTCGCCGTCGCCGCCGTCGCCGGCTACCTCGTGGCGGCGACGGCCCAGGCCTGGCAGCGCGCTCGGCGGCGACCATCGTTCGTGCCCTCGCTCGTCGTCTACGGCGCCGTCTTCGCGGCATCCGGCGTCGCCCTCCTGGCTGCCTTCCCCGTCCTGGCCGCCGCCGGGGTCGTCATCCTGCCCGCGGGCGCGCTGGTCGTCGGCGGCGCGCGGCCGGGCACGCCGCGCGACCTCGCGAACAGCCTGGCGCAGACCGCGATCGCCCTGGTCCTGGTGCCGGCGGCCGCTGTCGTGTCCGGCGCCTGGGAGGTGAGCGCGGTCGTCGCGACCACGCTGGTGGCGGCGGGCTACCTCGTCGGCACGGTCCTCGTCGTCCGCTCGGTGATCCGCCAGCGCGGCAACCGCGCATTCGTGGCCCTCTCCGTCGGGTTCCACGCCGGGGCGACGCTGCTTGCCGCGGTCGCGCTCGCCTGGCCCTACGCCGTCTACTTCGCCGCCCTGACCGTTCGGGCGCTGGCCCTGCCGCTCGTCGAGCGGCGGGCCGCCGGGTCGGCCCGCCCCCTGCGCCCCGTCCACGTCGGGATCGTCGAGATGGTGGCCTCGACCGTCCTGGTCGGGCTTGCCTTCGCCGTTCCCCTCTAGGGTCCCGAACCGCGCGGATCGTTGCGACCGGATGCTACGATCCGCGCAGCCCGAGCCGGCACCTCGTACGGGGTCCGTTCGCGCCGCCCAGGCGGCCGGATGCAGGGACCCGCGATGACCCGACCGGGAGGAGGAGACGCGCATGGCGACCGTGACGTTCGACCACGTCACCAAGAAGTACGGGGAGGTCGTCGCCGTCGACGACTTCAACCTGCAGATCCAGGACGGCGAGTTCATGGTCTTCGTCGGGCCGTCGGGCTGCGGCAAGACCACCAGCCTCCGGATGATCGCCGGTCTCGAGGACATCACCGACGGCACCCTGTCCATCGGGCGAGAAGGTCGTCAACAACGTCGCCCCGAAGGACCGCGACATCGCGATGGTCTTCCAGAGCTACGCGCTCTACCCGCACATGAGCGTGTACGACAACCTGGCGTTCGGCCTCAAGCTCCGCAAGATCGACAAGAAGGAGATCGATCGGCGGGTCAAGGAGGCTGCCGAGACCATCCAGCTGACGACCCTCCTGCAGCGCAAGCCCAAGGAGCTCTCCGGCGGCCAGCGCCAGCGCGTCGCCCTCGGCCGGGCCATCGTCCGCGAGCCTGCCGTCTTCCTCATGGACGAGCCGCTCTCCAACCTCGACGCCAAGCTGCGCGTGCAGACCCGCGCCGAGATCGCCCGCCTCCACCAGCGCCTCAAGACGACGATCGTCTACGTCACCCACGACCAGGTCGAGGCGATGACGATGGGCCAGCGGATCGCCGTCATGAGCCAGGCCAAGCTCCAGCAGGTCGGCTCGCCCCAGGAGCTGTACGACCGCCCGATCAACAAGTTCGTGGCCGGCTTCATCGGCAGCCCGTCGATGAACTTCATGCCGATGACCCTCGAGGGATCCGGCGAGAGGGGCGACGCTCAAGTCCGTGGGCGTCGAGATCCCGGTCGGCTCGGCCTTCCGCGAGGGGATCGGGGCGACGACGGGCCGCGATTTCATCGTCGGGGTTCGCCCGGAGCACTGGGACGTCGTGCCCACCGGCACCGAGGCCGCCACCGTCCACGCGAAGGCGGACGTCGTGGAGTATCTCGGCAACGAGGAGCTGCTCCACATCGAGGTGGCGGGCCAGGACCTCGTCGCGATCGTCTCTTCGGAGCGGCGCGTCCGCGCCGGCGACATCGTGACGCTCCACATCCCGGTCGACAAGATGCACCTGTTCGACGCCGAGACCGAGCTCTCGGTGCGGCGCACGATCGTCAGCTGATCCCGGGCGCCGCGTCGCCCTCCTCCGAGCGTTTCCCGACGAGCCTGGTCGCAGGGCCCGGCTCGTCGGCGTCCCGGGCCGTCGATAATGCCCGCATGCCCGAGCCCGAACTGCCCATCGTCGGCCCCGACGACGCGCGCGACGAGCGCCTCGTCGAGCGGCTCGTCGCCTCGGAGGTCCTCCATCGCGGCCGGATCCTCGAGTTCCGCGTCGACACGGTCGAGCGCGCCGACGGGCAGCGGGCGCGGCGCGACGTCGCCGGGCATCCCGGGGCCGTCGCGATCGTCGCCGTCGATCCGGACGGCTGCCTGCTCCTGGTCCGGCAGTACCGCCACCCGGCGGGGCGGGTCCTCCTGGAGATCCCGGCGGGCACCCTCGACGTCGACCCGGCGACGGGGGCGACCGAGGAGCCGGACCTGGCCGCCCGCCGCGAGCTCGAGGAGGAGACCGGCTACCGGGCCGCACGCTGGGAGCGGCTCACCGACTTCTGGACGGCTCCCGGGTTCGCCACCGAGCGGATGACGCTCTACCTGGCAACGGAGCTCCTGCCGGCCACGGACGACCGGCTTGGCCCCGACGAGGACGAGGCCCTGGAGCTGGTCCGGCTCCCCTGGCGCGAGGCGGTCGCGGCCGCGCTGCGCGGCGAGATCGGCGACGCGAAGTCGCTCGTCGGGATCCTCTGGCTCGCACGGCGCCTGGAGGATCACGGGGGCGCGTAGCGGCGCTACTCCCCCGTCCCGCCGAGGCGGTTCAGGCCGCCCCGGTAGAGGCGGCTCTCCGGGGCGAGAGCGACGGCCAGGCGGAGATGCGTGCGCGCCTCGTCGACCCGTCCCAGCCGGACCAGCGCCCGGCCCAGCGCGTAGTGGCCGTAGTGGGATGACGGGTCGACCACCAGGAGCGCCTCGAACGTCTCGCGCGCACGCTCCACCTGGCCCGACATGAAGTAGGCCCGGCCGAGGGGCTCGAGGATCGAGCCGTGTCCCGGCTCGAGGCGGTCGGCCCGCGCGAGGACCACGGCCGCCTGGGCGTGATGGCGCCGTGCCGCCAGCGCCCGGCCGCGCTCCAGCAGCTCGTAGGCGCTCTCCGGATCCGTCGCGCCCGGCTCGTCGCGGCCGACCGCCGACTCGTCGTCCATGCCCCGATCCTCCCACGGATCGGAGCGACGGGTCTGCCGGGGCCCGACACGATACCCCGGTGGACGGGTCCGGGTCAGTGGTGGGTCCGGGCCCGCAGCGCGGCGAACGAGCGGCAGACGACCGCCCGCTCCATGTCGTCGGCAGCCTCGAGCAGGAGCCGCCGCAGGCTGGGCAGGCGCGTCCCCTCGGCGTCGGCCAGCGCGCGCGTCCGCTCGACGAGCCCGGGCTCGGGGCGGTAGTGCGGGTAGAGGGCGGTGACGAAGGCGCGCAGGAACGGATGGTCGCGCTCGGCCGCCACGGCCGGCAGCGCCTCGAAGAAGCGCTCCGCGTACGGCGCCAGGATGGCCGCCTGGTGGGCGTGATTGAAGCCGAGCATCGCCGACTGGGTCAGGTGGAACGAACCGTATCCATCACCGAGGATCCGCTCCCAGGCGGCGGCCTTGACGGCCGGATCGGGGCGCCGGCCTGGGCCCGCAGCGCCTCGCGGGCGCCCCGGTCGGTCGGGTCGGCGGCGTGCTCGGCGGCGACGCGGTCGGCCGCCCCGGGCAGGTCGTGGGCGACCGCGAGGGCGGCGACGGCCCAGCGCATCTGGCGATCCACCGCGACGGCCGGGACGCGCGGCTCGGCATCGATCACGCCGGCCAGGGTCGCGGCGTCGGCGGCCTCCGCGGCGGCGCCGATCGCCGCCCGCAGCCACAGGGTCCGCAGGTCGCCCTCGGGGAGGTCGCCCAGCGCCCCGAGCGCGGCCGCGCTGAAGCGCCGCGCCTCGTCGAGCCGGCGCTCCTCCGGGCACGTAGCGGGCCAGGGCTCCGCGGACGGCATCGAGCCCGGCCAGCGTGATCTGGTCGTCACGCTCGCCCGGCAGGATCGTCCGGGCGAGCTCCAGGTAGTCCAGCGACGAGTACCGGGCGCCGCGCACCATCTCCCAGAGGGTGCCCCAGACGAGCTGGCGGAGGAGCGGGTCCTCCACGTGCGGGAGCACCCGCGGCACCGCCGCCAGCGACGACGGATCGAGGACGACGCGGGCATAGTCGTGGTCGCCGTGGTTCGGGAAGACGAGGTCCGGGGCCGGACGGCCGGTCGCCGCTTCGACCCACGCCTCGGCGCCCTCGAGCCGCGCCGGGACGGCGTCGACCTGGGCCGGCCCGTCGCCATCGACCCGGACGAGGGCGAGCTCCAGGGCATGGGGTCGCAGCGTCGGATGCTCCTCCGATGCCTCCTGCGTCAGCTGCAGGCGCTCGACCCGCCCGTCGAGCACCGTCCACGACGCCTCGATCGTGTTCAGCGAGGCTGTCTCCAGCCAGCGCCGGCTCCAGTCGCGGAGCGAGCGCCCGGCCCCGTCCTCGAGCGCGGCCAGGAAGTCCGCGAGCGTGGCGTTGCCCCAGGCGTGGCGCCGGAAGTAGATCCGCAGGCCGGCCCGGAAGGCATCGTGACCGATCTCGGCGACCAGCTGCTTGATGACCGACGCGCCCTTGCCATAGGTGATCCCGTCGAAGTTGTAGAACGTCGCGTCGGTGTCCGGGACCACGCCCGAGATCGGGTGGGTCGTGCTGCGCGCGTCGGCCTGGTAGCCCCAGCGCTTCATGTCGGCGTGGAAGCTGCTCCACGCCCCGTCGAAGCGGGTCGCCTCCGCCAGGCAGAGGTTCGAGACGTACGTGGCGAAGCTCTCGTTGAGCCACAGGTCGTCCCACCAGCGCATCGTCGCGAGGTCGCCGAACCACATGTGGGCCAGCTCGTGGAGGATCGTCTCGGCCCGCGACAGGCGCTGCGTGGCGGTCGGCGGGTCGCGGAAGACGTAGTTCTCGCTGAACGTGACGGCGCCGACGTTCTCCATCGCCCCGGAGTTGAACTCGGGGACGAAGACCTGGTCGTACTTCGCGAACGGGAACGGGTGATCGAAGAGGGCGGCGTAGTAGTCGAGGCCCTGCCTGGTGACCTCGAGGATCTCGTCCGGGTCCAGGAAGCGCGCCAGCGAGCGGCGCGTCCAGACGCCCAGCGACGTGCCGCGGTGGAGCGAGCGGACGCCGGCGTACGGACCGGCGATGACGGCGACGAGGTACGACGAGATCGGCGGCGTCGGGGCGAAACGGTGCTCGTGGCGCCCGTCGGGCACCGGCACGACGGCCGCCGCCGGGGCGTTGGCGATGACCATCCAGTCGGCCGGGGCCCGCACCGTCACGGCGTAGGTCCCCTTGAGGTCGGGCTGGTCGAAGCAGGGGAACAGGCGGTGGGCCTCGAACGGCTCGAAGTTGGAGTAGACGTACTCCGCGCCATCCTCCGGGTCGACGAAGTGATGGAACCCGTCGCCGCCCCGGTCGTAGGCGTTCTCGTAGGCGATCTCGACCTCGGTCGTGGGCGTCAGCAGGCCGCCCGGCAGCACGATGCGGTGCCCCGGCCGCTGCGGCGTCGCGGTCTGCCCGTTGACGACGAAGCGCTCGATCGTGCCGCCCCGGAAGTCCAGGAAGAGGTCGCCCTCGCCGGTGACCGGGAAGCGCAGGCGAGCCTGGCCGCGGTACGTGGAGCGGCCCGCGTCGAGGTCCAGCTCGAGCGTGTACGCCAGGCGGCCCACCCGGGCCGCGCGGCCGGCGGCTTCGGCCCGCGCCAGGACGTCGGCGCGGGCGGTCCCAGTCAGGCGCCGCTCCGCCAGGCGGCGAGGTCCACCCGCTGCAGCCTGGGGCTGGGCGTGATCCCCGGGATCCGGCCGCGCTTCGCGATCGGCTTCCCGTCGATCTCCTTGATGTCGCCCGTGAAGTCGATGGGGCTGGCGCCCGAGATGTAGCTGCCGACGGCGAAGCTGTCGGCCGGGGCCGCCTGCTCCTTGAAGGAGCGGATCCGGTCGGGCGTCAGGCCGCCGGAGACGACGATCCTCACCGCGCCGTGGCCGGCCTGGTCGAGGCGCGCGCGGACTTCCTTGACCAGGTCCGCGGTCACTCGTCCGCGCTCCGACGGCGTGTCGAGGCGGATGCCGTAGAGCTTGTCCCCGAGCGCGTCGGCCACCCGGAGCGCCTCCTCCGCTTCGTCCTTGAAGGTGTCGACGAGGACGATCCGGGGGACGTCGGGCTCGAGGTCGCGATCGAACGCCTGGGCGGCCCGCAGGGTGTCCCCGACGATCAGCACCAGCGAGTGGGGCATCGTCCCGGTCGGGTTGAGGTTCGCCAGCCGGGCGCCGGCCGGCGTCGAGGCGCCGACGCAGCCGCCGACGATCGCCGCGTAGTCCAGGACGTCGGTCACGTCGGGGTGGACGTGGCGGGCGCCGAAGCTGATGACCGGCTGCGGCGCGGCCGCCTCGACGCACTCCCGCGCCGCGGTCGCCCAGCCGGTCGCCTGGGCCATCATCCCCAGGATCGCCGTCTCGTACAGGCCGAAGGCGCGGTAGCGGGCGCGGATGCGGAGGACGACCTCCCTGGCCGAGAAGAGGTCGCCGTCGTCGAGGCCCTCGACCACCACCTCGTCAGGACCGGCGTGCTCCAGGGCGTGGGCCAGCAGGTTCTTGGCCTCGTCGATGCCGCACAGGACGCCCTGGCCGCGGCTGAAGACCTCCATCGCCACGACGGGATCCAGGCCCTCGCGCTCGAGGATCCGCGTCGCACGGGCGAAGTAGACGTCGGCCGACTCGCCGGACAGGATCTCGTGCGACGGGCGGTGGGGCTTGAGCCGCATCAGCCGATCCTAGCAGGGCGGACCGCGTCAGCGCGGCTCGGCCAGCTCCCCCAGGTGGGCCTCGTAGCGGGTGAAGAGACCCGCCTGCCGGCTGGCTCGCCCGGTCCAGTCCGGGATCCGACCGCCGATCCAGGCCCACCGCGCGGTCTCCTCGAGGAGGATGTCGCAGATCGCCAGCACCCGCGCGATGGCCAGCCCCAGCTCGTCCCGGTCGAGGCGGTCGACCGGGATCTCGACCGTCAGCACGGGGCGATCGTCCTCGGTGAGGGCGAACTTCGCGAACGGGAACTCGTCGTTCCAGCGCAGCAGCTTGCGGTACGAGACGCGGAAGGAGTCGGCGATCGGCGGGGCCAGCTGGACCCAGATGAAGGCCGCCGTGGCCGGGTCCAGGATCACGGTCACGCGCACGTCGAAGCGGCGCCGCCCATCGAGGCGAAGATCCCACGAGGCGATCGTGTCGCGCTCGAGGCGTTCGAGCGGCCCGAGATCCAGCTCGGCCAGCCAGCCCTCGACGGCGGCGGGCGAGGGGGTCGCCGGGGTCACCCGTCGTCGCGGCGGGACGCTGATGCAGTCGCGGTGCGGGCGGCCGGACCGCCGGCCGCCGGGGCGGCCGGATCGTCGGCCGGCTGGGCCGCCTTGCTTCTGCTCGCCTTCGGTCGGCCATCGCGCCGCGTCACGGTCGCGCCGGATTCCACGACTCGTCCCGTGAAGTCCGCGGCCCGCACGTCGGGGTCGACGCGCACGTTGCGTCCGATCCGGATGCTGCGCGGCACCACCGCCCGCTTGCCGATGATCGTGATCCCCGTGTTCAGGTGGCTGGGCGTGAGGCGGTTCGCGACCGTCAGGTCGCCCCCCTCCCCGACGATCGCGCCCGGCCCGACCGTGACCTCCTTGTCGAGGATCGCGCGGTCGATGACCGCGCCCGACCGGACCACCGTGTCGAACATGAGGATCGAGTCGCGCACGACCGCGCCGACCCCGACGACGACGCCCGGCGAGAGGACGGAGTTCACGACCATCCCCTCGATCTGGCAGCCGTGGCTGATCAGGCTGCGGTGGACCTGGGCGGTCGCCCCGATCTTGGCCGGCGCGCGCTCCTCCGACCGGGTGTGGATCAGCCACTCCTTGTCGTAGAGGTCCAGCTGCGGACGATCCTCGAGGAGGGCCATGTTGGCCTCCCAGTAGCTGTGGATCGTGCCGACGTCCTGCCAGTAGCCGTCGAAGCGGTAGCCGTAGACCCGGGCTCCACCGTCGAGCATGGCCGGGATCACGTCGCCGCCGAAGTCCGGGTGGTCCGCGTCGAGCCAGCGGTGGAAGGCGCGCTTGCTGAAGACGTAGACGCCCATGCTGGCGAGGTCGGACTTGGGCTGCCTGGGCTTCTCCTGGAACTCGGTGATCCGGCCCGTCTCGTCCATCGCCAGGATCCCCATCCGACTCGCCTCGGCGAGCGGCACGCGGCGGACGGCGATGGTGGCATCGGCCCGGCGCTGGCGGTGGAAGGCGACGAACGGCGAGTAGTCCATCTTGTAGACGTGGTCGCCGGCCAGGACGACGACCGCGTCGCCCGGCGCCTGGTCCACCACCGACATGTTCTGGAGGACGGCGTCCGCCGTGCCGCGGTACCACTCGCTGGTCTTGCCGCGCCCGATGTACGGCGGCAGGATGCGGACGCCGCCGACGGTCCGGTCGAGGTCCCACGGCCGCCCCGAGCCGATGTGGTCGGAGAGCGAACGCGGGTTGTACTGCGTGAGCACCGCGACGTTGTCGATGTCGGAGTTGACGCAGTTCGACAGGGCGAAGTCGATGATCCGGAACTTGCCGCCGAAGGGGACGGCGGGCTTCGCCCGCTTCTCCGACAGGATGGAGAGGCGTGCCCCCTCGCCACCGGCCAGGATCACCGCAAAGGTCCGCTTCATCGGCCGTCCTCACGCGCCGTCGGGCTTGGAAGTGGTCGGAGTGGCTCCGGGCCCGATGCTACCACGCGGGATCGGGCCGTCCGGGCCGGGCGTCGAGGACGTCAGACGAACAGGCGCGGGTTGGCGAAGCTCCCGTTGAACATCACCGCCCAGTGGAGATGCGGCCCGGTCGTCCGGCCGGTCATGCCGACGTAGGCGATCACCTGCCCCGCCCTCACCCGGTCGCCCGCCGCGACCCGCGGCGCCCGGATGCCGTTGTCGACGTGGGCGTACCAGGTCTGCAGCGATTCGCTGTGGGCGATGATGACGATCCAGGCCTTCGGGTAGGGGTCGTACGGGTTCGGGCCCGCGAAGACGACGACGCCGTCGCCGGCGGCCTTGATCGGGGTGTACTTCGGGGCCGCCATGTCGATGCCCTGGTGGAAGTGGGCGCAGCTGCCGACGGGCGGCTCCCACGAGAAGCCGGTGCAGCCGAACTCCTGGGTGACGGTGGCGGACATCGGCCAGCGCAGCGTCCCGTTGTACTCGGACGGGATGTTGCCGAGGTCGCGCTGGCGGGCCACGAGCGCCGCGATCTGCTTCGACAGCTTCCGCTGGGCGGCCACGTCGCGGGCGATCGCCGCCGCGAGGGCGCCCTTGTTCAGCGCCATCCGGGCGTAATTGGCCCGCTGGATGGCGAGCTGGCGCGCCGTCTCCTTCTGGAGCTCCGCGAGCCGAGCCTTCGCGGCGCGCAGGTCCTTCAGCCGGGCGTCGAGCTGGCGCTTCTGGGCCAGCGTCTCCTTGCGCAGGTCCTCCCGGGCCACCCGGGTCTCCAGCAGCAGCCCGCGGAGCGCGTCCAGCGTGCGGGCGTCCGCTTCGATCTGGCTCGCCAGGTCGCGATCCTGGGCGCCGAGGTCCAGGTACGAGCCGACGTCCTCCAGCAGGTCCGTGAACGTGCCGGCCGAGAGCACGGTCTGCAGCAGCGGGGTCCGGTCGGTCCGGTAGGCCTCCCGGACGCGGGCCGCGAGCAGCGCCTTGCGCTCGCGCAGCTCCGTTGCCTTCTCGGCCTGCTCCTCCTCGATCGCGACGACCTGCCGGTCGAGAAGCGCCACCTGCGCCACCAGGTCGTTGTAGGCCGCCCGGACCTTCGCGATCTGGCCGGAGATCTTCGTGATCCGGGTCTTCGTCTGCGCCAGGTTCGTGTTGATCCCGGCGAGCGCGGTCTGGGTCGAGGCGATCTCCTGCGCCAGGCCGCCCTGCAGCGCGCGGATCTTCGCGACCTGCTCGCGCTGCTCCTTGACCCGCGCCGCGAGGGCCTTCTGGCGGGCGATCGCGTCGGACAGCTCGTCGCCCCGCGCCGACGGCGGCCCGGCGATCCCGACGAGCAGGGGGAGGACGAGCGCGAAGGCCAGCAGGCGCGCGGAAACGGCCCGGGGGCGGCCCGGGAGGGCAAGGCGCGAGCGGCGCGGCGTCCACCCCGGGGCGCGGGGTGCGGCGTGGCGGCGCATCAGGCTGGCGTCGTCATCGTGCGAGCGGTGCTCCGTTGGGCGCGTTCCCGGCACGCCATGGCGGTGTCCTTCCCGCCGGTGCGTCGCCGTCCGAAGGGGCACGCCTCGGGACGACCCGGCTGCCCGGCATTCTACTCCCCGCTCGTGAACGTGCCACCCGGACGACCGGGTCACCCGACGGACAGGACCGCCCAGTACGCGCCGACGATGAGAAACGGCCCGAAGGGCACGTACGTCCGGAGGGTGATCCGGCGAGCCACGAGCAGCAGGGCGAGCACCACGCCGGCCGCCAGGGCGCCGACGACGACCCCTGCCACGGCCCGCGCGAGGCCGGTCAGGAGCCCCACGGACGCCAGCAGCTTGAGGTCGCCGAGCCCGATCGCGCCGGCCCCGAACGGAATCGCGACGACGAAGAGGAAGGCCGGGATCGCGACGGCCGCGAGGAGCGCCCCCGGGAGGGCGTCGGGCGGGACGAGCGGGTTGAGCCCGGCCACGCCGACCAGCAGCGCAAGCGGGATCGCCGGCAGGGTGATCACGTCGGGCAGGAGCCGCTGGTCGAGGTCCGTGGCAAGGAGCAGGGTCAGAGCGGCGAAGAAGGCGCCGAAGATCGCGAGGGGGCCCGGCTCGTCGAAGCGCAGGGCGAGCGCGCCCAACGACACGCCGCCGAGGACCACGACCACCGGGGTCCGCCAGTCGACCGGCCGGACCCAGCCGGCGGGCCGGATCTCCGCGCCGGACTCGTCGAGCTCGGCCTCGTGGACGGGCCAGCGGGCCCCGATCCGGTCGGCCGCGAGCCCCCAGGCGGCACCGAGCAGGCCGAGGACGACGGCCAGGACGGCGGGCTCCACGCGCTAGCGGGCCCCGGCGAGGGCGAGCTCGACCAGGGTCGCCGTCGACGCGCCGGTCGCCCCGCGGGCGGCCCACGGCAGCGCCTTGCGGAAGGCGGCCGTGCCCGCGATGTCGAGGTGGACCCACGGCACCGTGACGAACTGGCGCAGGAAGAGGGCGCTGCGGACCAGGCCGCCCTCCGCCGACGAGCCCGTGTTGGCCATGTCCGCGTACCAGCTGTCCATCTCCTGCCAGTACTCCTCGACCAGGGGCAGCTGCCAGAGGCGCTCGCCGGCCCGGGTGGCGGCGGCGGCCACCTCGTCGTACCAGGCCTGGGGAGCGCCGAACCCGCCGGCCACCAGGTGGCCGAGGGCGCGCGCCACGGCGCCGGTGAGCGTGGCGACGTCGACGACGTGCGTGGCGCCGAGGCGCTCGGCGTAGGTCATCGCGTCGCCCAGGATGAGGCGCCCCTCCGCGTCGGTGTTGATGATGTCCACCGTCTTGCCGTTGAGGGCGGTCACGATGTCGCCCGGGCGGGTCGAGTAGGGCCCGGGCATGTTCTCCACGGCCGGGGCGACGGCGAGGAGCGGCGTGCCGGGAGCCAGGCGGGCGACGGTCGCGGCCACGGCCAGCACGGTGCATGCCCCCGTCTTGTCCATCTTCATCTCCTCCATCCGGTCGCCCGGCTTGATGGAGATCCCCCCGGAATCGAAGCAGACGCCCTTGCCGACGAGCGCCAGGTGGCGGCCCAGGGCGTCCTTCTCACCCTCCCCGCCCGACCGGACGACGATCATCCGCGGCGGGTTGGCGCTGCCGCGGCCGACGGCGAGGAACATGCCCATGCCGAGCTCGGCGGCGCGGACCTCGTCGATGACGTCGATCCAGAGCCCGTTGGCCTCGGCGATGGCACGCGCCTCGTCGGCCAGCACCTCGGGGCTGACGTCGTTCGCGGCGCGGTTCGCGAGCCGGCGGGTGAGGTTGGCGCCCTCCCCGATGATCACGCCGCGCTCGGCGGCCGCGGCGAGGGCGGTCGCATCGCGCTCCGGGCGCGACGAGGATCAGCTCCTCGAGGGCCGGCGGGACGTCCTCGGGTGCCGCCCGGTAGAGCGTCGCCGGATCGAAGGCACCCTCGACCACGCCGCGGGCGAGGAGCTCGGCGACGGCGGCCGCACCGCCGTCGCGCAGGGTGACGAGGTCTCCCAGCCAGATCGCGAGCGTCCGGACCGGGCGCCCCGCGAGCCGCCGCTCGGCCGTCGCCCCCAGGTGGACCACCGTCTCGCGGTCAAGCTCGGCCAGCGGGCCGGTGCCGACGGCCAGCAGCCGGCCGGCCGGGAGCTCGCCGGAGGCGGCCACCGCGGTGGCGAATCGCTTGCCGGTCAGCTCGCCGAACGCGGCAAGCGCGCGCAGCTCGCCGCCGCTCCGGCGATCGAGCTCGCCCAGCGGCCCCTCGAAGGAGGGATCCGGGGCGACGGGGACGACGAGGACGTCGGCAGCGACGTCCCAGGGCTGGTCGGTGACGACCTGCAGGTGCATGCGAGTTGGGGCTCCTGTGGGCTCTCGTGGCGCGACGAGCCGGCGCGCGGGCCGGGGACTGCTGGCAGTCTAGCCGCGGTCAGGGCGTCGGGGCGGATGGAGCCGGGGCGGAGGGCGCCGGGGCGGAGGGCGCCGGCGACGCTTCCACCGTCGGGCTTGCCGGCGCGGCGGCCCGCGTCGATGCGTCGAGGAGCGTGCCGCGCGCCTCCTCGATCGCGATCACGGCCTGGTTGAGGCCACCGCGCGCAACGTCGCCGAGGATCACCACCAGGGCGCGCGCGTCGGGCGGCAGCTGGTCCTTCGCAACGCGCTCGCGCGCTGCCGCCTCGCGTACCGCGTCGGTCACGCGGCCGCGGGATCGGCGCAGGGCGTCCCACAGGTCGCGCAGCGCCGTGTCATAGGCCGCGTTGCGCTCGATCCACTGGTCCAGCGTGGTGACGTCCACCGTGGCGGCGAGGCGGTCGCGGATGGCACCGGCCGCCTCGAGCTCAGCCGACGCCTTCGCGATCCGGGCGATCGCCTGGGGGTACTTCCCGGCGCCACCGAACTTGATCGCCTCGCCGGCGATCTGGTCGTGGTCCAGGAGATGCGTCGTCAGCTCGACGGCCGGCACGACGCCCGCCGCCAGGCGCTCCCACGCCGGTCGCAGGGGCTCGACCGCGGATTGCCGCCCCGGCGAGCTCGTCGTACCGGGCGATCGTCGCCGCCGAGTAGCGGATCGTCCGGTCGGGGGCGTCGAGGGGGATGTCGCGCGAGGTCGGCCTCGAGCCTCGCGGCCGCAGCGTCGACGGCGTCCAGCTGGGTGGTCCCGGCGGCAATCGCCGTGTCCAGGCCCGCGGTGTCGCGCGCGACCAGGGCGGCGAGCGCCGTGCGGCCATCGTCGCTCAGGACCCCGACGGCGTCGGCGAGCGCCTGGAGGTCGACCACGGCGGCGTCGAGGTCGGCGCGACGGCTCGATCGGCCGACCAGGTCAGCTCCGGGCGCCCGGGACCGCCGGGCAGGTGGTCGAGCGCGGTCACGATCCCGGCCGCCCCGAGGGCCAGGATGGCCGCCGCCGCGACCCACGCGACCACGACCGCGTTCCGCCGGATCACGTCACCTCCGTCCACCCGCCGCGGGCGGCGGGCGCCGGCTCCTGCCTCTTCCTCGGGAAGCGCAGGTACAGGAGCTCGCCCTCCATTTTGCGCGGAACGAAGCCGAAGGCGCGATGGACGCCGTCGAGCGGGCCGACGTTGTCGAGGGCGAGCTGGCGGAGCTGGTCGGTCGCGACGGGGAAGAACCGGAGGCGGAGCGCCTCCATCGTGCCGGCCACCAGGCGGATGAGGGGCACCGGCACGGGGACGATGACTCGTCGCCTGCGGACGGCCCGCGCCACCTCCTCGGTGATCTCGCGGTAGGTCCACGTCCGCGGGCCGCCGATCTCGTAGGCCTGGCCGATCGTCTCGGGGCGCTCCAGCGAGAGGCGCACGCACAGCGCGACGTCGCCGGCATGGATCGGCTGGAACCGGCTCCTGCCGTTGCCCGGCACCGGGACGACGGGGGCCGGGATCCGCACGAGGTCGGCGACGATGTTGAAGAAGCCGTCGCGCGGGCCGAACTGGAGCGACGGCTTGAGGATCGTCCAGTCGAGGCCGCTGTCGCGGACGGCCTGCTCGGCGCGGGCCTTGCTCTTCGCGTAGTTGAGCTCCTCGCGGTCCTCCACGCCGAGGGCACCGAGGTGGACGAGCCGGCTCACGCCGGCAGCGCCCATCGCGGCGAGGAGGTTCTGCGTGCCCCCGAAGTTGACCCGGAGGAGGTCCTTCCCGCCGTTCCAGTCGCGCGGGAGCGCGACGAGGTGGACGACGGCGTCGACGCCCGGCGAGCGCGGCCGGCAGGGTCTCCGGGGCGGTCACGTCGCCGGTGCGCAGCTCCACGTCGGCGGCGTGGGCCGCGGAGAGCCGCCGCGAGGACGGTCTCCCCTGCCGCCGGCGAGCGGACCAGGGCCACCACGCGGTGGCCGCCTCCGAGGAGCTCGGGGATGACGTGGCTCCCGACGAAGCCGGAGGCCCCGGTGACGAGGACGGTGGACATGGCTCGGCATCCCTCGGGCGGGTCGGTCGTGCCGGAGCACGCCGGCCGGATGTGGTGGCGCCATTGTGCGGCGATCTCGCAAGGAGTTCGCACGCGCCACGGTGCCCGGCCAGGGCGAGGCGTCGCCCCTCGAGCCGCGCCAGCGCCAGCGCCAGCTCGCCCGCGTCGCGCGGCCACCGCCGCCGGGCGCTCGGCGGCGGGCAGCGCCTCCGCCTGCGCCCGGCTCGTCACGCCCGTGAGCATCAGGACGCACGGGATCCCCAGGCCGTTGGCCGCCGCGAGGTCCGTCGCCAGGCCGTCGCCGATCATCACCGCGTCGTCGCGGGTCAGCCCGGCGACCCGGATCGCCATCTCGAGGAGGAGCGGTCCGGGCTTGCCGATCGAGACGGGCGACACCTGGGCTCCGGCCTCGACGGCCGCCACGATGGACCCGGCCCCCGGTCGCGACCCGCGCTCGGTCGGGAAGACGGGATCTCTGTTCGTGGCGACGAACCGTGCGCCGTGATGCACACAGTCCACGGCGACGGCCAGCTTCTGGTACGTGAACTGCGGGTCGAGCCCGACGACGACCGCGTCGGGATGCCCGGCGGCCTCCCAGCCGTCGAGACCCTCCTGGGCCTGGCGCGTCGCGGCGTGGGCGGCCGTGACCACGTCGAGCCCGGCGTCGCGGCACTCGCGCTCGAGGCCGCCGGCGCCGACCGCCAGCACCCGCCGGACCGGGCGGGTCCAGGCCGGGTCGGCCAGGTAGAGCGCCGTCGCCCGCGCCGAGCTGACCACCCGGTCGGCGCTGACCGGCGCGCCCAGGCCCGCGAGCCGCGTCACGTAGTCGGCCCGATAGTGCATGGAGTTGTTGGTCACGTAGACGACGGTGTCGCCGTGGGCGGCGCGGTCGGCCAGCACGGCGGCAACGCCCGGGATCGGCGCGGCGCCGCGATAGACGACGCCGTCGAGGTCGACGAGGAGGAGCATCGCGGCGAATCGTAGCCCGGACGGCCGTCGGACGTACCATCCCTGCATGTCCCGCCCCATCGCCGATCCGCTCGCCGGTGCGACGCGCCTGCTCATCGACGGCACGAACCTGCTCCACGCGCTCGCCCGCACCGGCGGGCCCCTCCCCGCCGTCGCCGTGACCGGCCGCCTGCGGGCGCTGGTCCCGCCCGGGGTCGCCGTCACCCTCGTGCTCGACGGCGGCCCGGCGCCCGGCGGGATCCGACCGGCGCCTGACGTCCGGGATCGAGGTGCGCTACTCCGGGCCGCCGCTCGGCCGACGCGCTCCTCGGCGACCTGGCCGCCAGCGCACCCCGGCGGGGCCCTCGTCGTGACCGACGACATCGCCCTCGGCGGCCAGCCTGCGCGCCGCGGGAGCCCGCACCGCCCGCACCTCGTGGCTGGCGGAGCGCCTCTCCCGGCAGCGGCTGGAGGCCCCGGCCGCCGGCCGGCCGCGGCCGCCCGCACTCGCCGGGTCCGGCGGGCTCCGCGGGACGGGCGACGGCGACGACGGGCCGCGCTGGAAGCCCGGGCGCGGCGCGACGAAGAAGACCGGCAACCCGAAGCGCGGCCGGCGTCCCGCCTGACGCTCGGCCGCCGAACGGGGCGCCGAGGACGCGACCAGCGACCCAGCCGCTCGCCCGGCGGAACGGCCCTACCGCTCGCGGCGTGCGCGTGGCACGCTAGGCGCACGCGTCCACGCACTCGCGCCAGTCGCGGAGGTCTCCCGTGAAGCAGCTCAAGGTGCTCCTCGTCGGCGTGGGGACGGTGGGTGAGGCGATCGCCAAGCTCAGTGCCGACGCCCCGTGGCTCGACACGATGGTCCTCGCGGACTACGACGTCGAGCGGGCGCGCCTGGTCCAGGCGCGACTGGGAGGAGGACCGGCCGACGCGCCGGCGACCGCCCGGTTCCCGGCGGCCTTCGTCGACGCCGGCAAGCCGGAGCTGGTGACCCAGCTGGCGCGCGAGCACGGGGTCGACATCGTCGTCAACGGCGCCGATCCGCGCTTCGTCCCGACGATCTTCGACGGCGCCTTCGCCGCCGGCGTCGACTACATGGACATGGCGGTCAGCCTGTCGGAGCCGCACCCGACCAGCCCGTTCACGACGCCCGGGCGTCAAGCTCGGGCGACTACCAGTTCCCGAGGCACGAGGCGTGGAAGGCCGCGGGCCGCCTGGCGATCCTGGGCCTGGGGATGGACCCCGGCCTGACCGACCTGTTCGCGGCCTACGCCCGCAAGCACCTCTTCGACGAGATCGACGAGCTCCACGTGCGCGACGGCGGCGACCTCTACATCGAGGGCTACGCCTTCGCCACCGTCTTCAGCATCTGGACCACGATCGAGGAGTGCCTCAACCCGCCGCTGATCTGGGACACGGCGCGCGGCGGCCACTACACGACCGAGCCGTTCTCGGGCCCCGAGGCCTTCGTCTTCCCGGAGGGGATCGGCCCGGTGGAGTGCGTCAACGTCGAGCACGAGGAGGTCGTCCTCATCCCGCGCGGGATCCCCGGCGTCAGGAAGGCGACCTTCAAGTACGCCCTCGGCGCCGACTTCATCAACATCCTGAAGGTCCTCCACGCGGTCGGCCTCGACTCGACGAAGCCGATCACGGTGAAGGGCGTCCAGGTCGCCCCGCGCGACGTGGTCATGGCGCTCACGCCCGACCCGGCCAAGGTCGGCGAGCGGATGAAGGGCCGGGCGATCGTCGGGACGTGGGCCATCGGCCGCAAGGACGGCGCGCCGCGCGAGGTCTACCTCTACCAGAAGACGGTCGGCGAGGAATCCTGGGCCAACTTCGGGCTCCAGGCCGTCGCGCTGGCAGACCGGCTTCAACCCGGTCCTCGGCCTCGAGCTGCTGGCCCGCGGCGAGTGGGGCGGCGCCGGCGTCTACGTGCCCGAGGAGCTCGATCCCGACCCGTACATGGCCGCGATGGACCGCTGGGGCATCCACTGGGCCGATCGAGGAGCGCGAGCCGGGAGCCAGCGTCCCGACCTGATCGGCAGCGACCGGTCGCGCGAAGGGGGCAGCATGGAACGCTTCATCGACGTGCCGGGGGGCCGGCTCTTCGTCGTCGACGAGGGAGACGGCCCGCCGGTCGTCCTGCTGCACGCGGGGATCGTCGACCTGCGCGCCTGGGACGCCTTCGTCCCGCACCTCGTCGCGGGCGGCTACCGGGCCGTCCGCTACGACGCCCGCGGCTGGGGCCGCTCGACGACCGAGGACGTCGACTTACTCGAACCGTGCCGACCTCGTCGCCGTCCTCGACGCCCTCGGGATCGGCCGGGCGGCGCTCGTCGGCAACAGCCGGGGCGGCCAGATCGCCTTCGACACGGCGGTCGAGTTCCCCGACCGCGTCGTCGCCGTCGTCGGCGTCGGCGCCGGCCTGGGCGGCTTCGAGGGCCACCCGACCCCCGACGGAGCTCGCCGCTGTTCGAGGAGAAGGAGCGGCTCGAGGAGGCCGAGCCGCAAGGACCTCGAGGCGATCGTCGCCCTCGAACACGCGGGTCTGGGTCGACGGGCCCGGCCAGCCGCCGGGCCGGGCGCCGGCCTGGATCGCCGGGCAGGTCCGCGAGACGGGCGCCGTGCTCTCCGCCGCCGGGTCACGTCTTCGGCCGGCCCGATCCTGCTCGCCCCGCCGGCCGCCGAGCGCCTGGCCGACCTGCGCTGCCCGGTGCTCGCCGTCGCCGGCGCGCTCGACGTCTCCGACGTCGCCGAGACGGCACAGCACCTGGAGGCCCATGCGCCGAACGCCCGCGCCGTAGCTCCTGCCGGACGTCGCCCACATGATCGGGATGGAGCGTCCGGCCGAGCTGGCCGCGCTGATTGCCGAGTTCCTGGAGCCGCTCCGGCCCTGGAGCCTGACGCCCGCGGCGAGCGGCCGAGGGGCGCCCGGGCGGCCGCTGGGTCGTGCGTCGGGGGCCATCCGGCCGGGCCATCGTTGATGCCGTTGGGCTCCCGTGGCCGTGACCTGTGGCGGGTGCGGAGGGGTCCGGCCGCGCGCATAGTCGAGGCGCGTCCCGGCAGCAGACCGTGCGCTCGCGTCCCGCGCGACGGCGGCGGCCACCAACCGAGAGTGACGTCCCGCATGATCAGGCTTGATGACGGCCTCCTCGCCGCGCTCCTCGACCGAGGCGTGTCGCGACGGTCGTTCCTGAAGTTCTCGGCCGCGATGGCGGCCACCCTCGCGCTCCCGCCGTCCTTCGCACCGCGGATCGCCGCCGCCGTTGCCGCGGCACCCCGGCTCCCCGTCGTCTGGCTGCGCGGCCAGGCCTGCTCGGGGAACACGGCCGCCTTCCTGCGCGCCTCGGACCCGACGATCGCCGAGCTGCTGGTCGACTCCCTGTCGGTCGAGTACCACGAGCACGCTCATGGCCGCGTCGGGCACGGCCGCCGAGCGCTCGCTCATCGACGCGATGGCCACCTACCCGAACGGGTACCTCGCCGTCGTCGAGGGCGCGATCCCGACCGCCGAGGACGGCGTCCACTGCATGGTCGGGGGCCGCGTCTTCGCCGACATCGTGCGCGAGGTCTGCGCCGGCGCGGTCGCGACGATCGCGGTCGGGTCGTGCGCCTTCGACGGCGGCGCGCCGGCCGCGTCGGGCGGCGAGACCGGCGCGGTCGGGATCGGCCGGATCGTGTCGGGCGGCCAGCTCGTGGCCCTCCCGGGCTGCCCGCTCAACGTCGACAACCTGGCCGCGACGATCGTCCACTACCTGACCTTCAAGCGGCTCCCCCCCATCGACGGCCGCGGCCGACCGCTGTTCGCCTACGGCGGCCTGATCCACAACCAGTGCGAGCGGCGCGCCGCGTTCGAGTTCGGCCAGTTCGTGACCTCGTGGGGCGACGAGGGCGCCCAGAAGGGCTGGTGCCTCTACAAGATGGGCTGCAAGGGGCCCGAGGTCTTCGCCAACTGCCCCACCCAGCAGTACGCCGAGGGCACGAGCTGGGCCGTGCGCGCAGGTCACGGCTGCATCGGCTGCACGATGCCGGGCTTCTGGGACGCGATGGGCCCGGCCTACGCGCGCCTCCCGGCGCCGATCCCCTTCGTCCCGAACATCACGGTCGACCAGGTCGGCGTCGCGCTTGTCGGCGGGATCGCCGCGGTCACGGTCGTGCACGGCGGCGCGAGCTACGTTCGCGCGCGGCGCACGGGTGCGGCGACGCGCCGTGCGGCGGCCGCCGGGGCGGTGCCGGTCGCTTCGGGCGCGGACGTGACCGCGGAGCTGGCCCCGGTCCCGGCAGCGGTCGCGGTCGCGACCCCGGTTGAGCCGCCCGCGCCCGTGGAGGCGCCCGCGCCCGTGGAGGTGCCCGCGCCGATGGAGGCCACCGCACCGGACGAGACACCGCCGGCTGTCCCGGTCGATGCCACGGGACCGGGCGAGACACCGCCGGCGATCCCGGTCGAGGCGCCGAACCCGGTGGAGGCGCCACCGCCGATCGATGCCCCCGACGCCGCGGGCGCGGCGGAGGTCGACTGACGTGAGCCGCATCGCGATCGACCCGGTCACCCGCGTCGGCGGCCACCTCCGCGTCGAGGTCGACGTCGTCAACGGCAGCGTCCGCGACGCCTGGAGCTCGGGCACGATGTTCCGCGGGATGGAGAACATCCTCCGGGGCCGCGACCCGCGCGAAGCGTGGCTCCTGGCCCAGCGGGTTTGCGGCACCTGCACGGGCGTCCACGCGCTGGCCTCGGTGCGGGCCGTCGAGAACGCCCTTGGCCTGACGATCCCGCGAAACGCGCGCCTGATCCGGAACCTCGTGGCGGGGACCCAGCTCGTCGCGGACCACGTCGTCCACTTCTACCACCGCCAGGCGCTCGACTGGGTCGACGTGATGGCGGCCCTCGAGCGTCGCCGACGGCGACCGCCAGCCTCGCGTCCTCGATCAGCAACTGGCCCGAATCCAGCGCGACCCACTTCGCCGAGGTGCAGGCCCGCCTCGCCAGGCTCGTCGCGTCGCACCAGCTGGGGCCCTTCGCCAACGGCGACTGGGGCCATCCCGCCTACACGCTCTCCGCCGAGGCGAGCCTGCTCGTCATGGCCCACTACCTCGAGGCGCTCGACTGGCAACGCCGGTTCATGCGCATCCACACGCTGCTCGGGGGCAAGAGCCCGCACCCGCAGACGTTCGTGGTCGGGGGGATGGCCCTGGCGCCGACCTGGGGCGGACCCAACCGCGCGCTTCCCGGCGAGCACCCGCAGCAGATCGAGCGCAACTCGCCAGCACCGCTCTCGGACCGCGGGCTCGCCGTGATCGCGGACTTGATCGCCGAGGCCCGGACCTTCATCGAGCAGGTCTACGTCCCCGACGCCCTGCTGCTGGCCCGGGCGTACCCGGAGTGGACGGCGATCGGCGGCGGCGGCGACTCCTACCTGGCCTTCGGCGAGTTCCCCGAGGACGACACCCGGGCGCCCGAGCTCTTCCTGCCCCGCGGCCGCGTCGGGCGCGAGATGAGCATGGTGGAGCCGGTGGACCAGATCGGCGTCGCCGAGACGGTCGCCAGCTCGCACTACACCTACGACTCCGGGGACGGCGCGGCCCTCCATCCGTGGGACGGTGCGACGAAGCCGCGCTACGGCGGCCCGAAGCCGCCGGTCACGACCCTCGAGGGCGCCGAGCGCTACAGCTGGCTGAAGGCGCCCCGCTACGAGGGGGAGCCGGTCGAGGTCGGGCCGCTCGCCCGGGTCCTCGCCGGCTACGTCGAGGGCCGAGGCTCGATCCGGACCGCCGTCGACCGCGTGATCGGCACGCTCGGCCTCGAGCGCGGGGCCCTCTTCAGCACGATGGGCCGGACCCTTGCCCGGGCGATCGAGACGCAGGTGGTGGTGGACCGGCTGGCCGACTGGCACGGCGACCTCACCGCCAACCTCGCCACCGGCGACGTCGCTGTCGCCGACGTCACGGCGTGGGATCCCGGCACGTGGCCCTCGGTCGCTCGTGGCTGGTCGCTCGGCGAGTCGCCGCGCGGCGCCGTCGGCCACTGGGTGACGATCCGCGACCGCCGGATCGAGGAGTACCAGATCGTCGACGCGACCACCTGGAACGCCTCGCCCCGCGACGCGGCCGGGACCCGCGGCGCCTGCGAGGAGGCCCTGGTTGGGACGCCGGTCACCGATCCCGCGCGGCCCCTCGAGGTGCTGCGCACCGTCCACTCGTTCGATCCCTGCCCGGCCTGCGCGGTCCACGCGCACCGCCCCGGCGCCGGAGGCCCCGTGGAGATCCGGGTCGCCCGAGGAGGCACGCGGTGACCGCCGTCGGCGAGCCGATCCCGGGCACGCTTCCGGCCCACGTGGCCGCGCCCGGGCACGCGGCCGAGGAGCGCGTCCGCCTGTACGTCTGGCAGGCTCCCGTCCGGATCACCCACTGGCTGACGGCCGGCTGCATCGTCGTCCTGAGCCTCACCGGTGGCTACATCGCCGACCCGTTCCTGATCCCGCCGGGCGGCAACGTCATGACCACGGTCCGGACGATCCACATGGCGACGGCCATCGTGTTCCTGGTGTCGGGCCTGATCAGGACCTGGTGGCTGCTGGCCGGCAACCGCTTCGCCCGCTGGTCCGCCTTCATCCCGACGTCGCGGTTCCAGGCGACCGAGCTCTTCCGCCAGGCCGGGTTCTACGCCTTCGTGCGGAAGGAGATCCCCAAGGTCCTGGGCCACAACCAGCTGGCCGCCACGGCGTACCTCGCGCTGTTTGCCCTGCTCCTCGTCGAGACCGTGACCGGGTTCGCCCTCGACGGGCTCATCGGGTCGGAACCGGGCGCAACGGGGTTCGGCTGGCTGCGCGAGCTCGTGGGGCCGCAGGCGATCCGCCTGGTCCACCACCTCTCGATGTGGGCCATCCTGGCCATCGCGCTGTTCCACGTCTACAGCTGCATCCTCGTCGACCACATCGAGAAGAACGGCCTCATCTCGAGCATCGTCAGCGGCTACAAGTTCCCGACGCGCGAAGAGGTGCTCGAGTCGCGCGACGGCGGGCCGGAGCTCCTGGAGCGCGTCGAGTGAGCAGCCCGGACGGGCCGGTCGTGGTCATCGGCATCGGCAACGTGCTCCTCCGGGACGACGGCGTCGGGGTCCACGTCGTCGAGGCGCTCCGCGGCCTTGCCGGCCGCGGCGAGGTCGCCCTGCCCGCGGGCACCCGGCTCGTCGACGGCGGCACTCTGTGCCTCGAGCTGCTGCCCGAGATCGACGCGTCCCGCGCCGTCCTGTTCGTCGACGCTGCCGACCTGGGTCGCGCGCCCGGCGCCGTCGGGTCGATCGACGGCGACGCGCTGCGGCAGGCCCCTGCCGGGCCGGCGCGACCCGGAGACGGCGTTGCCGGCCTGCTGGCGATGGCCGATCTCGTCGGCGTCATGCCGGCAGCGGTGGCGCTGGTGGGAATCCAGCCGCAGACGATCGACGCCGGGCTTGCGCCGACCGACGTCGTGCAGGCAGCCATCCCGGCCGCGCTGGCGACGACGCTCGCCGAGCTGGGCCGGCTCGCGGCCGTGACGCTGGTGCGACCGACGCCCGTCGGGCCGGCCCGTGTGTTAACCGGGACCACTGCATGAAGGGCATGGACCGCCTGATCAGGCTGCTGATCGTCGCCAACTTCGTGGTCGTCGCCGTCCTGGTCGGTGCGTTCGCCGTCTACACCCTGCAGAAGTCCCCGGCCGGCCATCCCGACCAGTCCGAGGCGACGCCGGCGCCGTCAGGGTCGCCGCAGCTCATGAGCATGGGCCTCGCGCACATCCCGACGAGCAGCAGCTGCCTGCTCTGCCACGAGACGGGCGGCTCGGCCGGCCTGAAGCCGATCCCGGCCGTCGGCCACCCGATCGAGGGCTGGGGCCGCTGCGCCGTCTGCCACACCGGCGAGCGTCTCGGCCGCACCGCGCCCGGCCACGACGGCATCCCCGAGGAGGAGTGCCTCAACTGCCACAAGGTGCCGCCCGATGGGCCGCCGATCACCCAGCCGCACTCCCGGTTCCAGGACCAGCAGTGCCTCGACTGCCACGGCAGCTACGCCCATCTCCCGACGAGCATGGTCGGCCGGAACCAGGACGAGTGCTGGCTGTGCCACAAGCCCACCGCGTCCCCGCCGCCCGAGTACCCCCACCCGGCCGACAACCCGCTCGCGTGCCGCAGCTGTCACGTGGCGGCCGAGGCCGGCAACCTGCCGATCGATCACGCCCTGCGGGCGGACTCGACCTGCCTCCTGTGCCACGACATCAAGACTGCGGCGCACCCCCCGTCCGCCCCGCCCGCGACCCCCGCCCCCTGACGGGCCGGCGTCAGGCGCCGAAGAAGAAGCCGTCCATCCAGGCGGGGTCGTCCTCGAGGAGCGCGCGCATCTCCTGGTAGCGCGCATCCTGCTCCGGGCTCTCGGCGTTGGCGATGTACGTCGGCCGGTCCTCGAAGACCGCGACGAGGAAGACCGTCGGCCGGTCGTAGGGGTTCTCGTCGGGCATGAAGATCCACGCCGCGCGGTAGCCCTCGGGCATCTCGTCGTCGCCGGCGCGCCAGCGTTCCTGGAGCGCAGCGAGGTCCTCGACGCGGCCGGGACGGGGATGGAGACGGGCGATCGTGCCGTACATGGGGCGCACCTCCTGGAGGCGGGCGCCTCCCTGGCGGCATTGTCCCGCGCAGCGCAAGGTCTCCCGTGAGACCTGTTGTCTCCCGTGAGACCGGCGGTGTCCCGTCGCGCGGCGCCCGGCTAGAATGCCGCGCATGACCGGAGACATCGGCGCGACGGTCCAGCAGGCGTGGAGCGGCTTGCTCGACGTCCTGGCGGGCATCCTCAGCCCCGAGTGGAGCGCGCTCGTCGCGCTCATCCCGCTGCTGCTCCTGCCCCTGGTGCTTCTCTACCTGGCGGCGGTCGCCGGCGGCTGGACGGTCTTCGGGATCACGAAGCCGCGGCCGAAGGTTCGCTGGGAGCTCGGCGCCCGGCCGCTGGAGCTCGACGCGGGCGGGGCTCCGGTGGCACCGATCGGCCTCCCGTTCTCGCTGCGGACCGGCCTGGTCTATCCGAGCGGGACCGCCCGCACCGACGACGGCGAGGACCTCGCGGTCATCTGCCCGATGTGCCGCGTCGAGCGCTTCGCCCAGGTCCCGGTGTGCGGGAACTGCGGGCTGGTCCTGAACGTCAGGCAGGCCATGACGGTGGCGCCGCCCGCCGGGCCGCCGCCGGGCGGCGCCGCGCTCGCCTGAGCGGGCACCGCAGAACGTCGCGCTGAGGGGGCAGACCCGTGGCCACCGCGTCCTACTACCTGTACGTCGTCGCCGCTCTCCTGCTGGTGGGAGCCTTTGCCGCGCACGTGGCGCACGCGACCCTCCTCGCGAGCGGGCGCCGCCTCGCCATCGCGCTTGCCCCGCGGACGAGCCCGGCGTTCGCCGGGGCCGTCGGCGGCAGCTTCGCGGCCGAGGTCGCCGCGACGCCGGCGGACGACACGGGGGCGGGTCCGCGCAGCGCGGCCGGGCCCTTCGCGATCGGCCTGGCCTGGGCGGCCGGCATCTCGCTGGCCCTGGCGCTGGTCCTCCGCGGGATCGTCGTCGGGCGCGGGCCATGGGGCAACATGTTCGAGTTCACCGTCGCCTTCGCGTTCGGGATCAGCGCCGGCTACCTGCTCCTCGAGCGGCGCTACCCCATCCGCTCGATCGGCTTCATCCCGCTCGGGGTGGCGCTGGGCCTGGTCCTGTTCAGCTGGACCCTCCCCAAGGAGATCGAGGCGCTGGTCCCCGCGCTCCAGAACCCGCCCCTCCTCACCATCCACGTGGGCATGGCGATGCTCAGCTACGGGATCCTGGCCATGAGCTTCGCGGCGGGCCTGGCCTACCTTGTCCAGGACCGGCGCCTGCCGGACGGGCGGACGGTCGAACGGTTCGCCTGGCTGCCGTCCCGGGAGGTCCTCGACACGGTCGCCTACCGCGCGGTCATCGTCGGGTTCCCGGTCTTCGCCACGATGATCGTGCTCGGCAGCTGGTGGGCCAGCATCGCCTGGTCGCGCTACTGGGGCTGGGACCCGAAGGAGACGAGCGCCCTCGTGACGTGGCTCGTCTACGCGGTCTACCTCCACCTCCGCAACCAGCGCGGCTGGCGCGGACGGCCGGCGGCGCTCGTCCTGGTGGTCGGCTTCCTGATGGTCCTCGTGACCTACTCGGGCAACCTCTGGTTCCCCGGCCTGCACAGCTACAGCGGGCTCTAGGTTCGCCGTCCCGGCGGCGAGGTCAGGCCGGGCGCGAGCCCGAGCCGGGTGCCCGTACGGCAACCGAACACGCGTTCTGTATGCCTGGCGTGTCCACAGCCTGTCCTCGCCTCGTCCACCGTTCCCCGGCCGTTTGTCCACGCGGGCCCGCGAGCCGTCCACAGGCCGCCCGGACGTTCTCCACGCTCGATGCCACGAAACGGGCCGATCCACAACATGTTGTTGTGCACGGTGCTGACCGACCACAACATCTTGTGGTTTGGGGTTGACTCCGGCCCGGGCCGGGCGGTACAGTACGGGGACCGCCTTCGACCGGGCGGGCCGCCTCGGGAGCCATCCGGGACGGCCTGGGACCGGCCCGGCGGAGGGCAGCCGCAGGCGCCGCGGATCGCAGCCAGCGACGACGGCGCAGCTACACCGGAACCGGCAGGACGGGCACACCACCCGCGACCCGCCGGCCGCGAGGAGCACTCGGATGGAGGGGCGGGCGGACCGCCACGAGCACGACCCGGCGCGCGACGCCGGGGGAAGGGACCGGGGCGGCGAGCCGTCGGCCCGGCAGAGGAGCAGGCGCAGCATGGCTCGAGCCGTACACGACGTCGTCCCAGTCGTCCCGCAGGACGCCAAGCCCGCCAGGCCCCGCGGCAAGCATGCCGGAGCCGGATCGCCCCGCGCAGGCGCGCGGCCGGCCGGCAGCGCCGAGGCGATCGCCGCCCGCACCGACGCCGCCTTCGCCGAGGCCACCGCCCTGCGGGCCCGCGCCGACGACGCCGCTGCGGCCGCCATGGCCGCCCTCCGCTTCACCGGGGAGGGGACCCGCGGCCTCACGTTCGAGCGGCGCTGGACGCGCCCCGGCGTGCATCCCTACGACGAGATCCCCTGGGAGGTCCGGACCGCGGCGATCGGCAACGAGTCCGGCAAGCTCGTCTTCGAGCAGAAGGACGTCGAGGTCCCGGCGTTCTGGAGCCAGCTCGCCACCAACGTCGTCGTCAGCAAGTACTTCCGCGGCCACCTCAACACCCCGGAGCGGGAGACCAGCGTCCGCCAGCTGATCGACCGGGTCGTCACCACGATCGCCGCCTGGGCCGAGACGCAGCACTACTTCGCGACGAAGGAGGACCTGGCCACCTTCCAGGCCGAGCTGACCCACCTGCTCGTGCACCAGAAGATGAGCTTCAACTCGCCGGTCTGGTTCAACGTCGGCATCGAGCCGCGTCCACAGTGCTCGGCCTGCCAGCCGTGGCGAGCGCTCGTCTCGACCCCGGAAGGGATGATCCCGATCGGCCGGCTGGTCGACGAGAGGCGCGATCGGCCGCGAGGTCTACGACCCGAGCGGCGTGACCCGGATCGTCGCCGTCAAGCACAACGGACTGAAGCCGGTCCGCCGGATTCGCCTCGCGAACGGCAACTTCGTGGAGGCCACCCCGGATCACGTGGTGAGGGCCGTCCGGGCCCGCCGGACGGCCCCCGAGTGGCTGCGGGTCGACCAGCTCGAAGTCAGGCATGCGGATGCACCTGCACCCCCATCGAGCGCGGGTCGCCGCCCCGGCCTTCGTCCCGGCTCCGGTCGCGGCAGGCGCAGGCGCCCCGGCGGTCGAGCACGGGCCGATGGATGGGCCGGCCACGATCGGCCACGAGAGCGAGATCCTGCGCGCCGAGGCGGCGCTCGCCGGCTGGCTGCAGGCCGACGGATACGTGGGCCAGTACGACCACGGGACGAACCGGTCGCTGACGATCGAGTTCCAGGTCGCGAACGACGACGAATACCAGTGGGTGATGGGCAACCTGGATGTCGCGCTGCCGCACGTCCATGTCAAGGTCCGGGACGCCGCGACGAAGTCGATCCGTGTGCGGCGCATCCGTGCCTACGGCGAGGTCGTGCGCGAGTTCGTGGAGCGCTGGGATCTGCTGGCCCGTGGGACCGAGATCCGGGTCCCCGCCCGCCTGTGGACCGCGTCGTACGACGAGGTCTCCGCGTACCTTCGCAGCGTCTTCCAGGCAGACGGCTTCGTGACTGTCCAGCGCGCGAACGGCAACGAGTCGGGCCGGATCGGCTTCGCGGTCATCGGAGAGCGGTGGACGGAGGACGTCCAGCTCCTCCTCAACTCGATCGGCATCTACTCGCGACGACTCCGCAAGGCCGACCCGCGGCCGGACCGCCGGGACATGTTCGAGGTCCAGGTCGGCTACGGGTCCGAACGAGCTCGCTTCGCCGAGCTCGTCGGGTTCGTCGGGCGCGATAAGCAGGCCCGACTGCTCGCCTCGCTGGGGCTGCGCGATCTCAAGTCCGTGCCCAACATCCGCGAGGAGGAGATCGTCGCGATCGAAGACCTCGGCGTCGAACCGGTGTACGACATCCAGACCGAGTCCGGCGAATACCTCTCGAACAACGTCGCCGTCCACAACTGCTTCATCAACTCGGTCCAGGACTCCATGACCAGCATCATGGACCTGGCCAAGACCGAGGCGATGCTCTTCAAGTTCGGCTCCGGCGCCGGCAGCAACCTGTCCACGATCCGCTCCAGCCGCGAGAAGATGGCGGGCGGCGGCACGGCCAGCGGCCCGGTCAGCTTCATGAAGGGCTACGACGCCTTCGCCGGCGTCGTCAAGTGCTTGACGGCCGACACCTACGTCACGACCGGTGGCGGGCTCCTGCGCATCGACGAGGCCATCGAGGCCGACGGCCCGGTCGGCTTCGTCGCGGACGACACCCTCACCCTCAACACGCCGGCCGGCCCGACGCGCATCTCGCACGTCTACCGCAGCCCGCTCGCGGATGTCCGCAGGGCGACGCTCCGCACGGGCCTCGAGCTGAGCGGCACGCACGAGCATCCGGTCCTCACCCTCGCGTCGCCATTCGAGCTCCGCTGGACCCGGCTGGCCGACCTGCGGCCCGGCGACCGCGTCGCCGTCGAGCGCCATCGAGAGTTGTGGCCGGCGCAGGCGCCCGCGCTCGATCAGTTCGACTCGGACCTCGTGGTCGAGCGCCGCCCGTTGCGCTACCCGCCGGAGATGACACCAGAGCTCGCCCGCCTCCTCGGCTACCTCGTTGCCGAAGGGTCCGTGGAGCACGAGCGGTTCCGCTTCAGCTCGGCGGATCCCGAGGTGATGGCGGATTACTGCCATTGCGTGGAGGCCGTCTTCGGCGTCGATCCGAGCGGCCAGGTCCGCGGCCGGATCAACCCCACCACGGGCGTGCGGACCGAGTCTGTCGCGCTCAGCTGGCGGGGCGCCCTCCAGTTCCTCGCGTTCTGCGGCCTGCCGGCCGGCCGATCCGCAGCCAAGGGCATCCCGCTCGCGATCCGTCGATCTCCACGGTCCCTCGTGCTCGAGTTCCTGGCAGCGTACGCCGAGGGCGATGCTCACCTGGGCACCTCCCGCATCGAGATCGCGACCGCGTCCCCGCGGCTCGCCGAGGAGATCCAGCTGATCGCACTCAACCTGGGGGTGGTCGGGCGCCGTTCCACCATCAACGGCTACGAGCGCCTGGCCTTCCTCGGCGCCGAGGCAGGGCGCCTTGCCCGCCTGATTCGGCCGTATCTCGTGACGCCCCGCAAGCGCCAGGCCGCGGCTGGCCTCGCCAGCGGGCCGGCAGACGGGCGTCCGAACCTCGACGTCATCCCCGGTCTCGTGCCCGCGCTCCGATCGCTGCTGGCGGGCCCGAACGGCTGGGCCCGGACAACGAGCGGCGAGATGGTGATGACGGGCTTCGGGATCTTCAACCGGGCGGGCGACAACGTCTCGTACGCACGCGCGCGGGCGATCCCCGATCTGACCGGCACGGTGCCCCACTTGTCCCCTGCGCTGGGCGGTACGATCGGGCGCGTCCTCGACGACGAGTACCTCTGGGACGAGGTCGTCTCCGTCGCCGACGCCGGCCAGGCCCTGACCTATGACTTCACCGTCCCGGGCGTCCACGCCTTCGTCTCGAACGGGATCGTCTCCCACAACTCCGGAGGAAAGACCCGGCGCGCGGCCAAGATGGTCATCCTCGACGTCGACCACCCGGACATCCTCGACTTCGTCGACAGCAAGAAGCACGAGGAGGAGAAGGCCTGGGCCCTCATCGAGCAGGGCTACGACCCCTCCTTCACCGGGGAGGCCTACGGCAGCGTCTTCTTCCAGAACGCCAACCACTCGGTCCGGGTGACCGACTCGTTCATGCAGGCGGTCGAGAGCGACGCCGACTGGACGACCCACGCCGTCGTCGGCGGCGCGCCGATGGACACCCACCGCGCCCGCGACATCTTCCGCCGCATGGCCGAGGCGGCCCACGTCTGCGGCGACCCCGGCATCCAGTACGACACGACGATCAACGACTGGAACCCGGTCTCCAACTCGGATCGCCAGTACGCGACGAACCCCTGCGTCACGGGTGACACGCTCGTCGCGACCGACGAGGGCTGGCGGTCAATCGAGTCGATGGTCGGCGAGCGGGCCAACGTGATCGGCTCGGACGGCAGACCCCATCGGGTCGATCGCATCTTCCCGACCGGTCGCAAGCCCGTTTTCGAGCTGAAGACCCGGGCCGGCTACCGCGTCCGGATCACGGCCGACCACAAGGTGGCGACGCAGCGCGGCGACGTCCCCGTCCGTGAGCTGACGACGGCCGACGAGATCGCCCTCCAGGGCCCCGGGTTCGGGCGCGAGACGATCGCGCCGCGGCTCGCGGAGGCCATCGGCCTGGCGGTCGGCGACGGCTGCCTCACCTGGGCGTCGGAGGAGCGCCGCGAGCGCCCGATGATCATCCTGACGATGCACCGCGACGAGGCCGCCGTCCTCGAGGCGGTCGTTGGCGAGATCAACGAGCAGAAGCAGCTCCGCAAGGCGGTCGGCTCGGTCGGCCGCAATGACGGCGTCCACGTGTCGTCCAGCCCGACCGGCTCGCGGCTGGCCTTCGCATCGCGGCCGGTCATCGAGCAGTTCATGCAGTACGCGGTCCTCGACGAGGGCAGCGACGCGAAGCGGCTCAAGCCGGCGGTCCACGGCCTGAGCCGGGCGTCGCTCGCCGGCGTCCTTCGGGGCCTCTTCACGGCCGACGGCACGGTGGTGGACGCAGGCAGCAAGAGCCAGTACGTCGGGCTGGACTCGACGTCGCTGGAGCTCCTCGTCCAGGTGCAGCGCCTGCTCCTGGCGTTCGGCGTCAAAGCGAAGCTCTACGAGAACCGCCGCGGCGGGCACTTCGAGGCGATGCTCCCCGACGGCCGGGGCGGGATGAAGGCGTACCCGGTCCGCGAGATGCATTCACTGCGGATCACCCGGACATCCCGCCGGGCGTTCGAGCGCGAGATCGGCTTCATGGGCGAGAGCCCGAAGGCGGCGGCGCTTGCCGCCCTGAACGCCACGGTCGGGACCTACCGCGAGGACATGACCGACCTGGTCGCCTCCATAACGCCGCTCGGCGACGAGGATGTCTTCGACCTGACCGAACGGGCGACCAGCCATTTCGTCGCAAATGGCCTCGTTGTTCACAATTGCAGTGAGTTTTCCTTCCTGAATGACACCAGCTGCAACTTGGCGTCGGTCAACCTCATGACGTTCGTCGGCGAGGACGGCGAGATCGACGTCGATGCCTACCGGCACGCCTGCCGGGTGACGATCACGGCCCAGGAGATCCTCGTCGACAACGCGAGCTATCCCGACGCCGAAGATCGAGGAGAACTCCCACCGCTTCCGGCCGCTCGGCCTGGGCTACGCCAACCTCGGCGCGCTCCTCATGAGCCGGGGCCTGGCCTACGACTCGCCCGCCGGGCAGGCGTATGCGGCCGCCCTCACGTCGATCATGACCGCCGAGGCATACCGCCAGAGCGCCGTCATCGCCCGCGACCACGGCGGCCCCTTCATCGAGTTCGAGAAGAACCGCGAGCCGTTCATGAAGGTGATCGGCATGCACCGCGATGCCGCCCGGCGGATCCCGGCCGACGGCGTCCCCGCCCCGCTCCTGGCCACGGCCCGCGAGCTGTGGGACGAGACCTACGAGCTCGGCGAGCAGCACGGCTACCGCAACGCACAGACAAGTCTCCTCGCGCCCACGGGGACCATCGCGTTCATGATGGATTGCGATACCACGGGCATCGAGCCCGACATCGCGCTCATCAAGTACAAGAAGCTCGTCGGCGAGGGCTACCTCAAGATCGTCAACAACACGGTCCCCGGCGCCCTCCGGCGGCTCGGCTACACGCCGACCCAGGTCGAGGAGATCGTCGCCTTCGTCGACGAGCGGGAGACGATCGAGGGCGCCCCCGGCCTCAACCCCGACCACCTCACGGTCTTCGACTGCGCCTTCAAGCCCCGCAACGGGGTCCGTTCCATCCTGCCGATGGGCCACGTCCGGATGATGGCCGCGGTCCAGCCGTTCCTCTCCGGCGCGATCAGCAAGACCGTCAACATGCCGGAGGCGGCCACCGTCGAGGAGATCGAGCAGATCTACCTCGAGGGCTGGAAGCTGGGCCTCAAGGCGATCGCCATCTACCGCGACAACAGCAAGCGGAGCCAGCCGCTCAGCACGAGCAAGCTCAAGAGCGACGACGAGACGAAGGCCGCCGGCGACGTGGTCGTGGAGCTGCGGAAGCAGCTCGCCGCGGCCCAGGCCGAGGCGACCAAGCCGCATCGCCGGCGCCTGCCGTCGGAGCGGACCGCGGTCACCCACAAGTTCGACATCGCCGGCCACGAGGGCTACATCACGGTCGGCCTCTACCCCGACGGCCAGCCGGGCGAGATCTTCCTGAAGATGGCCAAGGAGGGGTCCACGGTCTCCGGCCTGATGGACACCTACGCCACCGCCATCAGCCTGGCCATGCAGTACGGCGTGCCGCTGCGCGACCTGGTGAACAAGTTCTCCCACGTCCGGTTCGAGCCGTCCGGCTTCACCGGCAACAGCGAGATCCCGATCGCCAAGTCGATCGTCGACTACATCTTCCGCTGGCTCGGGAGCCGCTTCCTCACCGGCGACGACCGGGCGGCGCTCGGGATCCAGGACCGCGGCAACGTGGTCCCGGCCGCGCCCTTCGCGTTCGGCGGCGCGACGGCGGCCGCCTATGCCCCGGAGGCCGAGGAAGGCCCGATCGCGATCGACGAGGCGAACGAGCCGCCGGCGACCACGGCGACGGCGGTCGCGACGGCGTCGGCCCAGGCCGCTCCGCCGCCCGTCTCGGCGAAGGCGGACCTGCCGGTCGTGGCGCCCGCCAAGAACGGGCACGCCAGCGGCAACGGCAACGGCAACGGCAACGGGAAGAGCTCCGCAGCATCGGCCCTGGCGGCCTCGCTCGGCGCCGAGCGCACCGCCTTCAAGATCCAGGAGGACGCCCCGTCCTGCATGGAATGCGGCTCGATCATGGTCCGCAACGGCAGCTGCTACAAGTGCCTCAACTGCGGCTCCACCAGCGGCTGCAGCTGATCCCCTCCCGCGTCACTGAACCGAGGCCGGGCCACGAGGCCCGGCCTCGTCGTGTCTCGAGGGAGGGCGCGGGTCCGGCCGCAGGCGCCTGGCGCCGAGTGGCCGACCCGCGGTCGCCGGGCAGTCGCGGGGTCGAAGGCGCGAGATTGCACATCCATTCAACACCCCCGCTCGCGGCGCCGGCTCGTGGGCCGGAATCCAGCGAGCCGTCGCCTCGTCGACCAGCGGCGACGCCGCGGTCACGTTCGGATCGGAAGAGGCTGCCGCGCGGGTGCCTGGGTGGAGAGCCATCGCGCGGCCTCCCGGGCGCCCAGGAGGCCTCGAGTGTTCAATGGACCTGCGGTCTTGAACGGTTGCGAGAGTCCGAGCCCGCCCCTGCCGGCGCGGTGCCGACTCATGGGACGGACCGGGTCTCCTGGACGCGGACCGAGAACGGAATCCTGCTCGACGACGAGCGGCAGGTCTCCGTGAACCCGCGGACGGGCGCCGTCTTCGGCTTCACCGACACTCGTCCACGGCCGGGGACCACGGGTGCCGTCCTCGTGGACCGCGATACCGCGATTCGGGCCGCGGTCGCGATGTGGGGCCAGGGCGCCGGGACCACCGTCGACGAGGCCACGCTCATCGTGAGCAGGGATCCCCGGCTGCCGGGGCGCACCGTCTGGTCGGTGAAGCTGACCAGGGAGATCTCCCACGCCTGGATCTACGTCGACGCCGAGACCGGGGTCGCCTTCATCATGGGCCTGGGCTGAGGCGGACCCGCGTACGATGCCGAGCATGGGCAGACGAAGGGCCCTGAGCCTGGCGGGGTCTGGCGGGGCTGGCCGCCACCGCGGCGTTCGTCGGTCGGCGGGTGCTGAGGCACCATCGTGGTGCCGCCGGCGACGACGCCGGGCACGGCGGCTGGGCCACCTGCTCGGCGCCGAGCGCCCAGATCTATGACCGCACCTTCGGGTGGCTGCTGGGCGACCTGTACCGGCGGATGGCCGACGACCTGGCGCGAAGCGTGGCGGCCCTCGCCGCGCCGGAGGTGCTGGAGATCGGGCCGGGGCCGGGCGGCCTCGCCGTCGAGCTGGCTCGCCGGCACGCCGGGCTTCGCCTGACCGGCCTGGACATCGACCCCGCGATGGTGGAGCGCGCCGCCGTGCGCGCCCGGCGCGAGCGGCTCGACGACCGACTCGCCTTCGTCGTCGGGGACGTCGCGGCGCTCCCCTTCCCCGACGCCTCGTTCGACCTCGTCACCAGCTCGTTCTCGGTCCACCACTGGCCGGACGCCGCCGCCGGCTTCGCGGAGATCCGGCGCGTCCTGCGGCCCGGCGGCCGGGTGATCGTCTACGACCTGCCGGACCGATGGGGGCGGCTCGAGACGAAGGCACCGCCGCTGGGCGAGGTCGCGGCCGCCGGCGGGTTCGTCGACGGGACCGCGACGCCGTTCGCGTGGCCGGGCCGGCTCGCGTTCGTGCGGCGCCTGGAGGTCGAGGCGACGGCCGCGGGCTGACGACGACGCCGACCGCCCCGGGCGAGCCGTCAGACGAGCGAGGACTCGGATCGATCCCAGGCGACCTGCGCGGTGGCGACGAGGTGGGCGCAGAAGGCGCCGGAGCGCCCCTCGGGGCAGGTGCACGACCAGTGGAGCGTCTCGCCCGTCGCCGAGAGTGCCGTCGCGGGACGCCCCGGCCCGTCGACGCGGGCGGCGACGGTGAGCGGCCCGACGATGGTGAGGTGGACGTGATCATCGGAGGCGAGCCTCCGGCCCGCGGCGAGCGTCGGGGCGGCGGCGAGGCGGTCGAGCGCCCCGGGTTCGACGAGATCGGCGACCGACGGCATGACGGATCCCCCTGGTACGGGCGCAACGCGACGACCGTCGCATGCATACATGACACCTCTCGTCATGTATGGGCGTATGCTGGCCGCGATGCGTGCGAGCCGCCTGGTCAACCTCCTGCTGCTCCTCCAGTCGCGCGGGCCCCAGACCGGGGCCCAGCTGGCGGACGAGCTGGAGGTCTCGGTCAGGACCATCTACCGCGACGTCGAGGCGCTCGCCCAGGCCGGCGTCCCGATCTATGCCGAGCGCGGCCCGGCCGGCGGCGTCCGCCTCGTCGACGGCTACCGGACCCGCCTGACCGGGCTGACCACGGACGAGGCCGAGGCGCTCTTCCTGTCCGGGCTGCCCGGACCCGCCGCGGAGCTGGGCCTCGGCACGGTGGTTGCCGCCGCCCGCCTCAAGGTCCTCGCCGCGCTGCCGCCGGAGCTGCGGGCCCGCGCCGCCCGGATCCAGTCGCGGTTCCACCTGGACGCGCCCGGCTGGTTCCAGCAGTCCGAGCCGCTGCCGAGCCTGGAGCTCCTCGCGTCGGCCGTCTGGGAGGGCCGCGAGGTGGAGGTGACGTATCGCCGCGAGGAGCGCGTCGAACGGCGCCGCCTGGCGCCGCTGGGCCTCGTCCTCAAGGGCGGCGCCTGGTACATGGTGGCGATCTCGAAGGGCGAGCCGCGCACGTTCCGGGTCTCGCGCATCGAGGACGCCGTCCTGGGCGACGCGTTCGAACGGCCGGCCGCCTTCGACCTGGCGGCCTTCTGGGCCGCGTCGACGGCCCGCTTCGAGGAGGCCCAGGCGCCGGTGGAGGTGATCGCGCGGGTCGAGCCCGACGGCCGGGAGGCCCTGGAGCGAGCGATCGGCCCGACCGCCGCCGCCACGATCCGCCGGGTGGGCCGGCCGGACGAGAGCGGGTGGGAGACCGTCCGCTTCCGTCACGAGTCGATGGAGTTCGCGTACCTCGACCTGCTGCGGCTGGGTGGCCGGGCCGAGGCGCTGGCCCCGCCGGAGCTCCGCGAGCGGCTGGCGCGGACCGCTCGCGGGCTGGCGGAGCGCTACGGGGTCGCCAGCCGGGCGGGCTGACCGTGGCGATTGTCCCGCCGGTCGGGCCCGGCGGTCGGACCCGCTGCGAGGTCGCGGGCGGCGGCCGCATCGGCGACCAGCCGGCGCCGGCGCACCTCCTCGTGGATCTCCCGCTCGCGCTCTCGGTGGACGGTCTCGATCACGATCAGGTTGAACATCCGGGCTGCCCCCTTCCGTACCTTTCTGGAAGGAGATGATGGCATTCATTGCTGCCAGTTCGTGTCAGGAATGTACTCACGATGGCGACTCGTGCGATCCCCCGTGCCCCGGGTCACCGCCGTGCCCGGCCGGCGGCGTACCATCACGCCGTGCCCACCCCTCGACGCGTCGGGATCCTCACCGCCGGCGGCGACAGCCCGGGCCTGAACGCCGCGATCCGCGGCTTCGGCAAGGCCGCGATCGGCACCTACGACATGGAGGTCGTCGGCTTCCGGGACGGCTTCCGGGGCCTGGCCGAGGACAAGCGCGTCCGGCTCGACAAGCGGACCCTGTCCGGGATCCTCACCATCGGCGGGACCATTCTCGGGACCAGCCGCGACAAGCCCCACAAGATGCTGGTCGACGGCGAGATCCGCGACATGACCGACGCGATCGTCGCCACGTACCGCAAGGCGGGCCTCGACGCCCTGGTCTGCCTGGGCGGCGGCGGGACCCAGAAGAGCGCCCTGCGCCTGGCGAAGGCGGGCCTCAACGTCGTCACGCTGCCGAAGACGATCGACAACGACGTGGCGATGACCGACGCCACCTTCGGCTTCGCCACCGCGCTCGAGATCGCGACCGAGGCGATCGACCGGCTCCACAGCACGGCCCACAGCCACCACCGGATCATCGTGGCCGAGGTGATGGGGCACCGGGCGGGCTGGCTGACCCTGGGCGCCGGGCTGGCCGGGGGCGCCGACGTGATCCTGATCCCGGAGATCCCCTACCGGGTCGCCAGCATCGCCACCGCGATCCGGCGTCGGAACCGGCGCGGCACCAACTTCAGCATCGTGGCCGTCGCCGAGGGTGCCAGGAACGTCGAGGACGCCAAGGCCCTGGCGGCCGCGGAGGCGCGGGCGGAGCGGGCGAAGGACCCGGCCGAGCGCGAGACGGCCAGCGCCGAGATCGCGCTTCTCGAGACGCAGCACATCGGGAACACCCTCCGCCTGGCCCACCAGCTGGAGCAGCTGACCGGCCTGGAGTCCCGCGTCTCGATCCTGGGCTACATCCAGCGCGGCGGCACGCCGTCGCCGGTCGACCGGCTCCTGGCCACCCGCCTGGGCAGCGCGGCCGCGGACCTGGTCCAGGCCGGCACGTTCGGGGTCATGGTCGCCGCGCGCGGCCACGGCACGGAGGCCGTGCCGCTCGAGGAAGTCGCCGGCAAGCGCAGGGTCGTCCCGCTCGACAGCGACTGGGTCACCACGGCGCGCCACGTCGGGACCTGCCTGGGCGACTGACAGCCTGCGCGGCGTCGCCGGAGCACCGCGCACTACCATCGCGACGTGACCGAAACCGGCCCGGGGGCGGCACTCCGGATCCTCCACGCGCCGCGCAACGTCGCCAACCAGGCCGGCGATGTCGCCGGCCGCCCTGCGCCGCCTGGGCCACCACGTGGAAGTCTGGGAGGACCGGCCGAGTCGCGTTCGGCTTCCCGGCCGACCGCGTGCTCGACTACGCCGGCGCATGATCCCCGCGTCGCCTGGGCGGCCGTGCTGGAGGCGATCGATCGCTTCGACGTCCTCCACTTCCACTTCGCCCAGACGCTCGTTCCGCGCTGCGTGGAGCGGGCTGCCGCCCTTCTGGGACCTCCCGCTGTACCGGGCGCTCGGCAAGCGCGTCTTCTTCACCTTTCACGGCACCGACGTGCGGATCGCGCGGATCCACGACGAGGTCCACCCCTGGAGCCCCCTCCGGGTCACCGCGGCCCCGGCCGAGGACGACCGGACTGAGAAGGCCCTGGAAGTCATCCGGACCTACGCCGACCGGCTCTTCGTCGTGTCGGTCAACTACCTTCACTTCCTTCCCCAGGCGGAGTATCTCCCACGCGATCATCGACCTCGCCGCGTGGCCGGAGCAGGCACCGGCGCAGCGCGTGCGGCCGGTCATCGTGCACGCACCGACGCGGCGCGGGACGAAGGGCACCGAGCTGATCCTCGCGGCGCTCGATGGCCTCGCCGCGGAGGGTGTCATGTTCGACCTGCGTCTCCTCGAGGGCCTGCCCCACGAGGCCGTGCGGGCCGAGATCGCCGCGGCCGACATCCTGGTGGACAACGTCATCGCGGGTTCGTACGGGATCGTCTCCCTTGAAGCGATGGCCTGCAGCCGGGTTGCGGTCGGCGAACCTCTCCGAGGACGTCCGGCGGACGCACCCGGACGCCCCCGTCGTCCACGTCGACCCGACCACGTTCTCCGACGCCATGCGGACGCTCGTCGCCAACGTCGACGAGCGTCGCCGGCTGGCCGCGCTCGGGCGGCCGTTCGTGGCGGATGTCCACGACGCCGACCGGATCGCAGTCCGCCTCGTGGAGGCCTACGCCGGACCCGGGGCCGCGGTGCGCGAGCGGGCGATGCCCGACTGGATGTCGTACGGGCGGCAGCGACGTATCGAGCAGCTGGAGAGCCGCGTGGCCCGGCTCGAGACGGACCTCGCACGAGCGCGTCACCGCGAGGAGATCCTGCGCGACCGGCTGGGGATCGCGCGTGACGTCGACATCGAGGACTGGGCACGGCTCCGGGCCATCGGGCGCCGCGTGCTCCCCGCCCGCCTGCGGGCTCGGCTGCGGCGCGGCAGGCCACCGGGCGAAGGTCGCTAGGCCATCGCGGCCGCGCCGGCCGGCGTTGCCGATTCGAGCCGACCGCCCGCCGGCGGCGCTGACCGGGACGCGTCGCGGCTCAGGCGCTCTGGCGCACGCTGCCTCGAGCTTCCCGGGAGTACCCCGGGATCGTCACCTCGATCAGGGGGCTCCAGGCGACCATCGCGTCGAGGTCGGTCCGGTTCCAGTTGCGGGCGACGTGGACCAGCAGGTCGCGGCGCTCCGCCTCGTCGGTCACGATGCGGGCGGTCGCCGGCAGGTCGGCGACCACGCCGTGCTTGAGGTGGACCGTCAGGTTCGGGTCGGCCCCCAGGTTGTGGATCCAGGCCCGGGTCCGGTCGCGCCTCGGCATGCCGGAGATGACGATGCGTCCGTCGACGTTGTGGAAGACGATCTCGATGCGGCGTGGCTCGCCGGTCCGGCGACCGGTCGTGGTGATGTCGATGACGCCGCCGCGATCGAGCGCGGCGTGGATGGCGGGGTCCATGGGTGGCTCCGGCTCCGCTCGAGTTGTTGCGTGTGCAACTATCTCACAGCTGCCGGCAGCATCGCACGCGGCCGCCCGCCCCGTACACTCCCCCCGATGCTCCGCACCGTCGCCGCCACCCGCTACGTGACCCCGTTCCGCGAGGGCGGCTCGCTGCCCGGCCTGTGCGAGGCGGACGACGACGGCCTCTACGTCGTCAAGTTCCACGGCGCGGGCCAGGGTCCGAAGGCGCTCGTCGCCGAGGTGATCGTCGGCGAGCTGGCCCGGGCGCTGGGGCTTCCCGTCCCCGAGCTCGTCCTCGTCGAGCTCGACGCCCGGTTCGCGGCCGGCGAGCCGCACTGGGAGGTCAAGGAGCTGCTGGACCGCTCGCCGGGGACGAACCTCGGCGTCGACTTCCTGCCGGGCGCCCTCGGCTTCGCGCCCGCGGTGGGACCGGCGCCGGATCCGGAGCTCGCGGCGGCGTTCGTCTGGCTCGACGCCCTCACCCTCAACGTCGACCGGACGCCGCGCAACCCGAACCTGCTGGTCTGGCATCGGCGGCTCTACGGCATCGACCACGGCGCGGCGCTCTACATGCAGCACCGCTGGGAGGATGCGCTGGGCGATCCCGGAGCACGCGCGGCGGCCGTTCGCCCAGGTCCGCGACCACGTCCTGCTGCCGTTCGCCGGCTCCATCGTCGACGCCGACGCCCGGCTGGCGCCCCTCGTCACCGACGACCTGCTGCGGGACCTGGTCGGCGCCGTTCCGGCGGCCTGGCTCGACGGCGACCCGGCGTTCGCCTCGGTGGACGACAATCGGGCCGCGTACGTCGACTACCTGCGGCGGCGGCTGGCCGCCCCGCGGGCGTTCGTGGAGGAGGCCGAGCGTGCCCGCACCGGCGCCTGAGCCCGCGCGCCACCCGTTCGCCTACGCGATCGTGCGCGTCGTCCCGCGCGTCGAGCGCGGCGAGTCGATGAACGCCGGGATCGTCCTGCTGTGCCGGCCGAAGCGGTTCCTCGGCGCCCGCGTCGCGCTCGACGAGGACCGCCTGCGCGCGCTCGACCCCGCCTGCGACCCGGCGGAGGTCCGGCTGCACCTGCAGGCGATCGAGCGGATCGCCGCCGGCGATCCGGCGGGCGGCCCGATCGCCGCCCTCTCCCAGGCCGAGCGCTACCACTGGCTGGTCGCCCCGTCGTCGACGATCATCCAGCCGTCCGAGGCCCACACCGGCCTGACCGGCGACCCGGCCGCGACGCTGGAGCACCTCTTCGCGACGCTCGTCCTCGCGCCCGGGCCGACCGCGGGGATCCGCCGTGCCGACCGCGTCCGGCAGCACGCGAAAGGAGCTCGAGATGACCTGGGAACGCGCCGAGGAAGCCGCGAAGCCCGTCCTCAAGTGCCCGCTCTGCGGCGGCACGCAGTTCGACCAGCAGAAGGGGCGGATGGACTCGCGCTGGGGCCTCACGAGCCACAAGCTCGTCCTCAAGATCTGCAAGAGGCTGCGGGCTCGTCCTGCAGTTCTCGGCGGGCCGCGGGATCTTCGACTTCGACTGAGAGGACGGGTCCGTCAGGTGGACGCACGGTCGTTCACGCGAGCTGCGGGCGAGCCGGCGGGGCGAGCCGCGCGTCGGTCGTGCACGCACGAATGGCAGAGCCCGGGGTGCGGCAGGCTGCGCCGCCACCGCGCGGAATGCGGCCAGGCTCGCCCATCGGCGCGTCACGGTCGTGCGAATACCATGTGCAGACACCGCAGCACGGAGCGCGTCCCATGGGCATCCTCGACTTCCTGTTCGCCGACCCGGCGAAGCCAGCCCTCCCGTCCCCGGCCGACGCCCTGCCCGGCCGCCCGGAGCCGATCGCCGGTCCCGAAGCGCCACACGGTACTCGGCACGCCGCTCGACGGCCCGCTGCCCGACGGTGCGCAGCTGGCGGTCTTCGGCCTGGGCTGCTTCTGGGGCGCCGAGAAGACGTTCTGGCAGACGCCGGGCGTGATCTCGACCGCCGTCGGCTACGCCGGGCGGCTTCACCCCGAACCCGACCTACGGCGAGGTCTGCTCGGGCGGACCGGCCACGCGGAGGTGGTCCGGGTCGTCTTCGACCCGGCCGTCGTGTCCTACGAGGACCTGCTCCGCATCTTCTGGGAGCACCACGACCCGACGCAGGGCATGCGCCAGGGCAACGACCAGGGCACCCAGTACCGGTCCGCGATCCACGTCTTCGACGCGGAGCAGCGCGCGGCCGCCGAGGCGTCACGCGACGCCTACCAGGCGGTCCTCGCGAAGGCCGGCTACGGCACGATCACGACGGAGATCGTCGACGCCCCGCCCTTCTACTACGCCGAGGAGTACCACCAGCAGTACCTGGACAAGAACCCCGGCGGCTACTGCCCGATCCACGCGACCGGCGTGAAGCTGCCGGACGACTTCGTCGTGACGCCGCTGCAGTACATCGACTGACGGCTAGGTGCGCTTCTGGTCCGGCAGCAGGTCGAGGGTGAAACAGTAGAACAGGGCCAATGGCAGCATCGCCACAGCGGTGATGCCGACACGAACCGGCAGTGACGCGCCGGCCATCAGGCCGAAGATGAAACACAGAACCGGAAGTCGGGGTTATTGCCGAACCACGCGACCGACGCGAAGCTGCCCGATGGTGTTCGCGGCCACGCCGCTGCAGTAGGTCGACTGAGGGCGCACCGCGTGCCGACGAGCGGGCCCGAATTCCGACCGGGCGAATCGTGTCCCCAAGACGGGCGCATGCCGATAGACATCGCCGGCGACTATCCGCCGGTCGTGCCGTAGCCGTCATCCCACGGAGGCGTCGTCCGTCAGGTCCCGGTCCTGCATCTCCCAGGTGTGGTCGAGCACGTGGTACGCCGTGTGACGGAGCAGGTACGGGATCGTCCAATTGCCGAGCGGCTTGCCCTCCGCGTACCAGGTGCGCATCGCCTCGACGAAGCGGTCGCGGTGATCAGCGAGCCCGCCCGGCGTCAGCAGGTCCTCCAGCTCGGACCTCGCCTTGACGCGCTTCGAGAAGTCGCCACCCTCGGTCGCCAGGACGTGCCGAACGATCTGGTCGCGGGAGCGGCCGCCGTGCCGGACACCCGGCCGGAGCTCCGCCGAGACCCGGGCGGCCGTCTCGTCGAACTCGGCCCATGCCGCGCGCAGCAGCCGCACCTGGCGGTCGAAGGTCGGCACGTCGAACGGCTCGCGGTCGAGCGGCGAGGGCGCGAACGAAATGCCCCAGAAGTCGGTCGAGCCGACTCCCGGGTACCGGCCGATGATGTGGAGGTCGGTCTGGGTCGCCAGCTCCGAGCCCAGCCGGACGCGCTGCGCGACCGGGAGGTATCGCGGCACGTAGCTGGCGAGCTTCTCGACCGCCTCATCCTCGCTCTTGCCGCCTCGTTCGAGACCCGGCCAGTCCGCCGCGACGGCGACCCAGCGCTTGCCCCTCGTGGGCTGTTCGACGAGCACTCGAAGCAGGGACGTCATCGACTCATCGTAGGCTGGATGTCAGGGCTATCGGGGCCAGCATCCGTCAAGTCTACTGGGGGCTTGGGAGTCACCGAGGCGGAAGGCTCCAGCAGTACCTTGACCGGGCTGACCCCCGGGGACGTTGCCGGCCCACGCCACCGGCGTGACGCTACTCAGGCTGGCCCGGTCATCCAGAGAGGCGCGCGAGGGCCTCGATGAGCGCCCCGGCGGCGACGTCCACGGTCGGGACCGCGAGCTCGATGCGCGCTGTGGCGGACTGGGTCAGCATGAGGTTGTAGGGCACTCCGCCCGTCCGCCCGCCCCACTCGCGGAAGTCCGTACGGAGCAGGATGATCGGCGTCCCCTTCGCATACGCGTAGCCGACCTCCCAGGCAGTGCCGCTGTCGGGGTCCGGCCCATCCACGATCCCGACGACGACGTTTGACCAGTCCACGTGGTCCACGTCGTTGCGGAAGGTCCTCGCCGGGTTGAAGGCGTCGTGCTCCTGGTCCTGCGGGAGGAAGACCTCGTGTCCCGCCTCGCGGAGACGCGCGCCGACGGCGGCGTTGAAGTCGCGCTCGCCGGTGGTGAACAGCGGCGCGGCGAGGTAGATGCGCATGCGTCGGGGCCTCCGGTGCGGGTGGGCGTCGATCGCGGCGGCGGGTTCGCGATGCTACACGAGCGGCGGCGCGAACACGAGGAATACCGACCCCTCCACGGACAGCCCGCCCGCCCTCGCCAGCGCGATGCCCCCCGGGCGGGCAGTACGCTGGCCTGTAGGAGAACCCCCGGGGCTGCGGCCCGGACCACTGGACGGGCGTGGCGTGCCCGATCGGCCTCGGGGGCACACACGGCCACTCCGTCATCGAGGCGGTCATCTCGGACGAGGGGCGCGCCGCCAGCCAATACACGAAAGAGGCGATTCCCGTGAGGGCGAACAGCGAGCGGGCACCTTGTGCGCGAGCATCACGCACTGCAATCTCGCTGATATATCGCGACGCGCTATAGCGCAGGACGATAGACATCGTTGCGGCGGCTGTCACGGCCACCGCGCGGCGTCGCCAGTGCAAGCAGACGCCGTGCTCCAGGGAGCCCGGCGATAATGCGATCTGTCGGAGATACCCACCTGGACGGCTCCGACCACGGGACGGGCGTCGCGTGCCAGGTCGGGCGCGGCGGAGGTCGCGAGTCAGGAGCCCGTGCACACGTCGCCAACGCGGAGAAGGCAGGTTCAAGGATGAGCGACCAGATCAGCGCGCGGCAGTTCCACGAGTCCGAGGGCGCCGAGGACTGGCGCGTGGTGGGCGACGGCGCCTGCGCCTTCTTCCGGACCGGGTCGTTCGCGGCGAGCGCCAGGCTCGTGGGCGCGCATCGGCGAGCTGGCCGGCCTCGACGACCACCACCCCGACATCGACGTGCGACACGACGGCGTGACCGTCCGGCTCATCACGATCACCGACGACTACTACGGCATGAGCCAGCGCGACGTCGAGCTGGCCCGGCAGATCTCGGCGCTGGCGCGCGAGCAGGGCCTCCCCGCCGACCCGTCCGCGGTCCAGAGCCTGCTCGTCATCCCGGGCGCGCCGGTCACCGCCGAGGTGATGCCGTTCTGGCGGGCCGTGCTCGGCTACGAGCCGCGCGGCGACAGCCCCGACGAGGACCTCGTCGACCCGCGCGGTCGCGGGCCGGCGTTCTGGTTCGAGGCGATGGACGAGCCGCGTCCGGACGGCGGCGGGGCGATCCACGTCGCCGTGTGGGTGCCCTACGAGCAGGCGGAGGCGCGGGTCGCGGCCGCGCTCGCCGCGGGCGGGCGCATGGTCCGCGACCAGTCGCGCCGGCCTGGTGGACGCTGGCCGACGCGGCGGGCAACGAGGCCGACGTCGCCACGGTGAATGGGACTGACGAGGGCCGTCCGGATGGAGCCGACGCTGTCGACGCGGGTTCCCCGGAAGCTCTGGCTCGCGGTCGCCCTCGGCGTCCTGATCGCCCTGCGTCCTCTGCGGTCCAGACTCATGGTCGCGCCCAACATGGTCTCCTACGCGGGTGGTCGACCAGCGCCTCATCGCCGTGAAGGTCGGCGTCGCCCCGTGCAGCTGGACGCGCGTCACCGGTGTCGCGGAGATGGCGACCCAGGTCCGGGGTCACGGTCGAGACGCTGCCCTGCCCCATTCCGCTATGCGCACTCCGCCATTCGCGAGCTGACAGTCTCGCTCGCCGCCGACCTCTGGGCTCGGGTCGTGGAGGATGCGAACGGGCAGGCCATTCCGTTGCGATAGCCGGGCGAGCGAGCCGGCGGCGGCCGGGGTGCGCGCCTACCCGCCCTTCGCGTACCAGTCGAGCACGCGCAGCGCGCGGAGCGTGTTCCACCGGCTCGGCTCGCCCCCGCCGTCCTCCATCTGGAAGTAGGCCTCGCCGGCGTGGACGCTCTGGAGCGGCCACCGTCCGTCGGGATCGCGATGGCCCTCGACGACCCCGATCGCCTCGGCGACGCGCTCGTCGGGCTCGACTCCGGCATCGCGCAGGTAGTCCAGCGCCCGGAGGATGTCGTAGTGATACCAGTGCGGGAACGCGAAGCGGAGCCAGCCGGGGTCGATCACCTCGCCGGTCGACTTCCGGCGGAACAGCCGGCGCTCGAGCAGGTACGCCTCGCCCCGGCGGCGGGCCTCCCCACCCTGGCCGAGCCGCCGGTCGCCCGCTCGTGCTCGAGCAGGCCCTCGAGGACGCTGATCGTCGTTTCCATCGAGGACACCGTCGCGCCGTTCTCGACCTCGCAGTTCCAGCCACCGTCCGGGAGCTGCTCGCCGAGGAGCCGGTCGACGAGCGGCGTCATGTCTTCCCGGAAGTACGAGCCGGTCGCGACGGTGTTGCCGTTGATGCACGGCTCGACCTCGCCGTCGAAGAACGGATTGTCGGCCCACGGGGTCTCGAACTCGGGATCCCTCCAGGTGACGTGCTCGCGGACCAGGCCGGCGGCCCGCCGGGCCTGCTCGCTCGCGGGATCGAGGCCGAGCCGCCGCAGGAGCTCAAGGACGTGAAACGTGTCCGTCCAGTCGTGCGACCACGGCCTGCCGCCCCACTCGCCGTCCGGCCCCTGGCGGGCGAGGAGCCGGGCACCCCAGCCCTCGGTCGCGACCCTCGACCGCTCCACGGCGACGACGTCCGCCGGCTCGTGCGCGAGATCGCGCATCACCTGCCAGCGGATCGAGGGATCGGCGTCGAGCAGCCAGTCGATGACGGTCATGGTCCTCCCTCGCACCGCCCCTGCCAGGCACCGCCCCGCGACCTCCGCGGCCACGCGGGACTCGGGTCGATTTTCTAGGGGCGAAACGTGACCGGCGCCGTCGGACGGCCGGGTCCGACGCTGGGACCGCGCCGCCAGCCGTCCCGCAAGGTTCGCGCGTCCGACGTCCGTTGCGTCGGAATGCCGGCATCAAGCTGATCCGCGCCAACGAGCCACCCCTGGCCGAGCCCTCGGCCGCAGAAGTGGGTTCGTCGGGGCGCCGGGCCTGAGCCGGGCTTGACGCCGCCGACGCGGCCACCGGGTGTTGCGGCATGGGCCTCCGCGTCACACGACGCCGCGAGCCGCCCAGGCCACGGCGGTGATCACGAACGGTGCCGAGGGGAGCATCGCTCGGCACGTTTCGCGCAGCTCGGCCCGGCGTTCGTCGTCGAGGCCGGCCACGTGGGAACCGCCGGGACCGACGCCGCGCGTGAACGGCTCCCACCACGCCTCGAAGGTCGTGTGCTCGACGCGAGCCGAGATGGCCGTCTCCTCGATCGCGTGCAGCTCCGCGGTCTCGAACAGCTCGGCGAGGTGGCCCTCGCGTGCGCCCGCCAGCTGCGATTCGTCGTGAACCCCAGGGTCGAGCATCCGGGCTGCCTGCCAGAACCAGCTCAGCGGGCCCGGTCCCCCGCGTGGTCCCAGACGCAGGCGACGACCACCCCGCCCGGCCGGGTCACGCGCGCCATCTCGACCAGGCCCGCCACCGGATCCGACATGAAGTGGACGACGAGCTGCGCGAGCGCCGCGTCGAACGTCCGGTCGGCGAACGGCAGCTGCTCGGCGGACGCCCGCAGCACCTCGACGCCGGGGTGACGGTCGCGGGCAGCGGCGACGAAGGGCTCCGATGGGTCGACGGCCGCGACGGCCGCGGCCCCCAGGCGCGTGACCAGCTCGGCAGTGAGGGCGCCGGGGCCGCAGCCGACGTCCAGCACCCGCTGGCCGCGGCGCACCCCGGCGAGATCCGCCATCTGCGGCGAGAGCAGCCGCGAGTACCTGCCCATGTACTGGTCGTACGCCTCGGCGGCAACGTCGAAGCCCATCGGCCGAATTTACCCTGCTAGGCTGGTCGGCATGTCACCGCAGCCCGGGCAGGCCGGCACCAGCGGGCGCCCGTTCCACGTCGGGAGACCGATGACGAAGGGGATGATGGCTGCCCTGATGGCAGCGGCGATGCTGCTCGGCGCCTGCGGAGGATCGGGCGCCGGGCCGGATGACGTCGTGGAGTTCCCGGGCCTCGGCGCGACGCGCGTCGACGTGCCCCGGCCGGCCACCGAGGATGGGGGAGCCTGCACGGTTGCGCTGCGGCCGGACGAGTCGGTCACCCAACGAGCAGCCGCCCTGCGCCGGATCGGCCTGTTCGCCGATCGGGCGGCCCTGTCGGATGCGGCGCTCGGCGCCGAGATCGAGACTGCGATCGCGGACGCGTGGGGCGACCAGGTCCCCGACGAGCCGCTGCTCGAGCTCCTCGTCGCCGAACAGGATGTCACTCGGGTATGGTGGCGCGACCTCGAGGCCGACGTCGGCCCCGGCAATGGGGTCTACAAGTCCACGCTCGAGGAGTGGGCCGCGATCTCGGCGGGGGCGTTTGCACCGACTGCCATCGAGGAGACGTGGCAGTCCGACGCCGGGCCGGTGAAGGTTGCTTTCGAGATGGGAGGGACCGCTCACGTGCTCGAGCCCGAGTATCTCGAGGACTGGATCGACCCTCGGATCGCGACGCCGATCAACGGGCTGGTCGCCCCTTCCGGGCGCCAGCTCGCGTTCTTCAAGGCCTTCGACCAGACCGCGTTCGTGATGGCCTTGACGAAGGACGAGCGCGACGCCCTCCTGGACCGCGGGTGGTGCTTCGAATAGCTCCCGCGGGTGGCCTGGCCCAGGCACCGGCCTAGTTGCGGCCGACCGCGGCCTTCGCCAGGGCGATGTCGGACTCCTTCGACTGGCCGCCCACCTTGAAGTACCCGTGCGGGCCGTGGACCCAGACCTCGTACAGGCCGGGGGCGTACGCCACCAGGTAGGCCTCCGTGCCGATGTCGGGCACGGCGACGGCCGGCTCCATGATCGAGGCGTCATCGTGGGTCGCGAACTCGTCGGCATCCATGAGGCTGACCGAGTGAGCCACGACCGCGATGCCCCCGTCGAAGGTGACCAGGTACTGGCACACGACCGCGGCGCCGGTGTCGGCGTCCTTCTGCGTGTCGGTGCTGTCGAAGACGGCCTTGCCCTGCGTGTAGCTGGCGCCCTCGATGTCGGCCTTCGTCAGCGCCGAGCAGATGTCGCCACCGAACTGGGCCGACGCGTCGCCGGGCGTCGCGCTCGATTCGACCGCCGCGGGTGTCGCCGACGGGCTGCCCGGGAGCGGCGGAGCCCGCAGGGCCCGACGGAGCCGCCGACGCGCCGCCCCCGCAGCCGGCAAGGATCAGCGTCGCCGCCAGGGCGAGCAGGACGGCAAGGCGCTTCGCGAAGAACATGGAACCCCCCACACCGCGTTCCGGGGGGCTGCTGCCCGTCCCGGGCCGCACACGGTACACCTATTGCGCCATGTGCCCGCGACGCGGCGAGGGGGGGCCGTCGCCGAGCGACGGCCCCCCTCGGGCACTGGACCAGGACGGGCGGGGTGCTACAGGCTGGAGGGCCGCGTCCCAAGGGTGACGCTGACCTTGGTCGCCTGGCCGCCCCGGAGGATATCGAGGGTGACGGTCTTGCCGGGGGCGTACTGGCTCATGACCAGGTCGAGCGGATGCGTCGCGTCGAGCGCCGCCCCGTCGACCGCGGTGATGATGTCGCCCGCGGCGAGGCCGGCCTGGGCTGCCGGGCTGCCCGCCACGATCGGGTCCTGCGACCCGGTCGCGGCGCCGCTCCGGCCGTTCGGATCCTGGCCCGGCAGGAGCGGGAGGAGCCCGCCGAAGGGATCCTGCGAGTTCGGGTCGGGCGTGGCGTTGGGGTTCTGCCCTTGGCCGGTTGTCCCCTGGCTCAGCGCCGCGGCCGTCGGGATCCAGGCGCCGTTGTCGACCGGGAGGTTGGCCTCCGACTTGATGGTGGGCGTGATGGTCTCGAAGCGGATGCCCAGCCACGGGCGTGCGAGCTGCTGGCCGGCCGAGGCCTGGGCGAGCAGCGGGCGGGCGATGTCGATGGGGATCGCGAAGCCGATGCCCTGCGCCGAGCCGGCCACGGCGGTGTTGATGCCGATGACCTTGCCGCTCGGGTCGAGGAGCGGACCGCCGCTGTTGCCCGGGTTGATCGCGGTGTCTGTCTGGATGAGGTTGGTGAGGGTGCCACCGTCGACGTCGATCGTCCGACCGATGGCCGAGATGATGCCGCTCGTGACCGAGTCGGTGAACTCGCCCAGGGGGCTGCCGATGGCGATCGCCTGCTGGCCCACCTGGATGGTCGACGAGTCGCCGATCGGGGCGGTCGGAAGCCCGGTCTCCTTGACCTTGACGATGGCCAGGTCGGTCATCGTGTCGATCCCGTAGATCGTGGCGTCAAGGGAGCGGCCGTCCTTGAGGTGGACGGTGAGCTTCGACGGATTGCCGTCGACGACGTGGTGGTTGGTGAGAATGAGGCCGTTGGCGTCAAAGATGACACCGGAGCCGGTCGCCGTTCCCTGGCCGGTCTGGCCGGTGGTCGGGTCGGTGGCCGTTGCGCCCTCGGCCACGATCGTGACGACGGCCGGGCTGACGGCCTTGACGATCTCGACGACGGAGGTGTCGCCCGCGGCCGGGGCCGGGGCGGCGGGGGTCGCGGGGGCGGCCGGGGTCGCCGGGGCGCCTGCGGCGGGGGCGGGGGTCGACTCGACAGCCGCGGGGACGAACGGCGCCTGGGTTGCCGCGGCGCGGCCCCCATTCGCGGCCGTGACCGCGACATACGTCCCGCCCGAGGCGAGGACGGCCGTCGCGAGGACGGCGCTCAGCACGAAGGCCGGGCCGACGGTGCGGCGCTCGGACCGCGCTGGCGTCGACGGCGCCGGCATCGGGGGATCAAGGGGCGCCTGGTAGCTGGCCGGCGTCCACACGACCGGCTGGGTCGCGGGCTCTGTCGCGGCCTCGGCGGGGGGCTGCGCAACGGGCGCCTGCGGGACCGCGGGCTGGCCGACGGGGGGCTGCGCGGCCGGGAGCGACTGCGGCGCGTCCGGGGACGCGGGGGAGGTCTGGGGATCGTCCATCTGGGTTCCTTCTGCCCGGGCCGCGTCGCAACCTGCGAAGCGCCGTATGCCGGGGCTGTCGGACCCGATCGTGACCCGTCCGGGGTGTGCGGACGAGCGAGGAAGTGGTAAAGACTCCGCTACCTTTCGATTCCTTATCCCGGATCGCGGCCACCGCGCAACTGTTCGACGCCGCGACCGGAGCGAGCCTGCTCGGCCTGTCCCCGCGCTCGGTGCGCGGCGGCGGCCGCTAGGTCCTGGCGGCGGACCGGGCGGCGGGGCGAGGGCGGCGGCGGAGGTACCGCAGGACGAGCTCGCGATCGCGTGTCGCGAGATCCCAGGTGCAGCGGCAGAAGACCTTGGGGCACCCCTGGTGGGGCATCTGCGGCGCGGCCAGCTCCTTGGTGATCTGCGCGATCCGGCCGTTGTCGGCCCGGCAAGGGTCACAGCACATGGCGCTGACAAGCTCAGCGTCGCGCACGATCTCCGCGAGGCCTCGAAGCTCGGCGGCAACGCCCTCCTGGTAGATCGCAAGCAGGTCGTCGGGAGGCGGCTGCGGCGAGCCGGCGAGCCGGTGGAGGGCGATCGCCTGCTCGCGCCGGATCCTCGCTGCCTCCTCCCAGCGACGGTCGCGCTTCGCGGCCGCGAACGTGCGATCCACGGTCCCCAGGTAGAGCTGGCGGGATTCGTCCACCACCTCCTGCGAGAGGCGCGCCGCGCCGAGCCGGCTCGCCCTCTGAGCCGGCGCCCCGGCCGCGACGGCGAGCTTGAGCCACCGTTCCCGCTCCCGCGTGAGACGCCCGACGTCGGACTCCTTCCGACGCTCGGCCTCGAAGATCGCGATGGCCGCCTCGGTGAGGTAGGCGGTACGGCCGTCGATGTGCTTCACCACGATCTGCTGGCGACAGCGCGGGCAGCGCCGGCTCGACGTGGGCGGCGGCTGCAGCAGCAGGGCGCAGTACGGGCACGCCGCAGCGACGACGACCGCGGCCGGCGCCGAGGCTGGGACGCGAGCGGTCGGACCGGCGGCCTTGACGGGTGCCGATGTCGGGGCGGGTGGGCCCGCCATTGGCCGTCGCGCGGCTGGCGCGGCCGGTCGTCGAGCGGCGGGAGCCGCCGGGCCGGCGGCCTTGACGGGTGCCGAGACCGGGACAGGAGCGGTCGGGTCAGCGGCAGCGACGGGTGCCGAGGCCGGCCCCGCGGTGTTGGCGGATGCCGCGGCCGGGACTGGGGCGGCCGGGTCAGCTGCAGCGACGGGTGCCGAGGCCGGCCCCGCGGTGTTGGCGGATGCCGCGGCCGGAACGGGTGGGCCCGCCGTTGGTCGTCGCGCGGCTGGGGCGGCCGAACCGCCGGCCTTGACGGGGGCCGGGGTGGGTGCCGCGGCCGTGGCGGGCTTGACCGAGGCAGCCTTGGCCGTGGCCAGGCCGGCGACCGTGGCTGGCTTCGGGGTGGCGGGCCTGACCCTGGCCGGGGCGGGCGGGCCGGCCGTCGGTCGCCGCGCAGCCGGGGCGGCCGAGCCGCCGGCCTTGACGGGTGCCGGGACCGTGGCGGGCCTGACCGAGGCCGTGGCCGGCTTGACCGAGGCCGGGACGGGCGGGCCGGCCGTGGCGGGCTTCGGCGTGGCGGGCTTCACGGGGGCCGGACCAGCGGCCGTGGCGGGCTTGATGGGGGCCGGGCCAGCGGCCGTGGCGGGCTTGACGGGGGCCGGACCAGCGGCCGTGGCGGGCTTTCGCGTGGCGCGCCTCGGCGTGGCGGCCCGCGACCGCGACTTCCCTGCCTTCGACGGAGTGGCCCCCGTCTTCATGACCCGCGGCGGGCGCGACGTCGCTGCGACGACGGGCTCGACCTCGGGCATCTCGATGATCGACGCGTGGGGCGCCGGCTCGGCGGCGATGCGTGCCAGGGGGGCGGGCAGCTCGATGGCGACCGCCGGGTCCGCCACGATCACCGGATCCTCGAACAGGCCGGGTCCGGCGACAACCTCCTCGAACGGCTCGGGCTCGGTCGGAAGAACGGTCGCGGCCGCGTCGCTCGCGAGGATCGGCTCAGACTCGTCGATTGCCTCCACCATCGGCTCGGGCTCGACGGTGTCCTCCATCCACGGCTCAGACTCGACGATTGCCTCGCTCACGAGCGCCGGCTCGGACTCGACGGTGGCCGCCATCCACGGCTCGGGGTCGATGGTGGCCGCCGTCCACGGCTCGGCCTCGTCGGCGAACGCGTCGGGGTCCGGCACGGCTTCGCTCACCGGTGCGGCGACCGGGCCGTCGGCGAGGGTGAGCTGCATGGGGTGCGCCACGATCGGCGCGGGGTCGGGCCAGGGCATGACGCCCACCCGCCCTCTCGGCGACGGTGGCGGAACCATGACGCTGACGAGATCGATGCCGGGGGAGTCGACGACGCCGACGAGGTCCGCGACGGGAGGCTCCGGTGCCACGTCGGAGCGCTCGTCGGCGGGCGGATCGACCAGGGTCGGGTCGTCGTCCACCAGGTTGAGCGGCTCCTGTGTGTCACCGATGAGCTCGACGCCGTCGACGACGATCGGAGGGTGTGGCCCGGGCCGGCGGCCGGCGGGGGCGGCCCGATGCGTGAACAGGTCGGTCAGCCGCGCCTCCGTGCGTTCCTGGGCAACGGCAAGCTCGGCCGGGTCGATCTTCCAACCGGAGCGCAGGACTGGGACCTTCGCCATCGCGCGGAACCTCGGACCGGTCTTCGGGCGGGTGGGTCCACGACGCCCCCTCCGGCGCCCGGCAGCCCCAACATCCGCGGACGGATAGATTACTCCCGGGGGTACCTATGCCGTCGATACCCAGGACGTTCGTCCGGTGCGTTCGAGCACCTCCCACGTTCCCGCGCCGGGGCGTCTCGCGGGGCCCGAGGTTCGCTATGGGCGGCGCTTCGGCCTTCTGGCTCGCCTTCCAGGCGCGCTTCTCTTCCTGGTAGCGGGCAAGGGCCTCGGCAGAATCGACGTCGGCCAGGGTCGGATACGTCGGGGCCACCGCCTCCCAGCCGGCGGGCCGCACCCCGAATCGCTTCCCGAGCAGGCCGACGAGCGTCTTCGCCTTCATCTCGCCGATCCCCGGCAGCGCCCGCAGGCGCTTCTCAAGGTCGGCGCCGTCGCGGGCCTCCGTCCAGACGCGAGCGGCGTTGCCGTCGAAGTCGGCGACGACGACGGCGCACAGCTCCTGGACGCGGGCCGCCATCGCGCCGGGGAAGCGATGGAGCGCCGGCCGCTCGCGGAAGGCGGCCTGGAGCACGTCGGGGTCCAGGGCCGCGATCGCGGTGGCGTCGAGGGTCCCGATCCGGCGGCGCAGCTCGAGGGGACCCGCGAACGCCTTCTGGACGGTCACCTGCTGGTCGAGCGCGAACCCGATGAGGAGGGCCAGCGGGTCGGCGGCCAGGAGGGCATCGGCTTCGGGCTGACCGGTGAACGGCAGGCTGGCGGGGGGCGTCGGGGTCGTCATGGGGTGCTCCTCTCTCGAGCGGCCTCGGCAGGCGATGGTAGCGCGGCGGGCGTCTCGGCCCGGCCGGATGGGGCCGGACGCCGTGACGGGCGGACGACGGGCATGCAGGCGTTGGGGCCGGGGCGCCGCGCGTCAGGCCCGGCACGAGGATGCGGACGGCGCCCGGGACGAGGTCGGCGACGAGGTGCCCCGCCCCCACGACGTCGCCGTCCACCTCGATCGGCTCGCCCGGGTCCACCACGACCTCGACGTGACGGGCGGTGAACCGGGCGGCGTACGGCCCGATCGCCGCGTGCACGCCGCGTCCGAGAAGCAGCTCGAGCGCCGCGCGCGAACCGCCGGCCGGGCCACGGCCGCGGGCGACCAGCACGTCGAGCAGCCCATCGTCGGGGACGAGCGGCAGGCGCGGCCCCAGGAGTCCCGGCACGAGCTCCCCGGTGTTCGCCACGAGAACGACCAGGGCGTCCGTCTCGTGGACGACGCCGTCGACGACAAGGCGCACGGCGAACGGGCGGATCCGGACGGCCACCGCCGTCGCAGTGGCGAAGTAGGCGGCGATCCCCAGCGAACGCTTCCGGCGGTCGGTCGTGGCCGCCATCACCCGGGCATCGAAGCCAACGCCGGCGGCCACGACGAATGGGATCGGCGTCGTGGACGGACCGACCCACGCGCGTCCCACGTCGATCGCCCGCTCGCGGGCCGTTGCCAAGGCGGCGATGGCGCGATCGGGCCGGCGCGGATCCCGAGGGCGGCCGCCAGGAGGTTCCCGGTGCCCGCCGGGACGATCCCCAGGCGGACGTCGCTGCCTCCGAGAGCGGCCGCCGCGGACCGGACGCTCCCGTCGCCACCGGCCACCACGACGAGCGGCGCTCCGGCCGCGATGGCCTCGCGCGTGGCGGCTCGCCCTTCGGCGGGGCTGGCCGTCACGCGGACCTCTGGCTCAGAGCCGGTGCGGGCCGCGATCGCCGCCGTGGCGGCGACGACGATCGCACCGCGCCGCGCCGGGTCGGCGAGGCGCGAGGCGCCGCTGGCGACGAGCAGGAACGGAGGGGCGGGAGCGCTGCTGGACACGGGACCTCCGCCCGGAAGCCTAGCGCCCGGGCGACAACCGGCGGGATGGCCTGCCCGCGCGGGCCGGAGGTCTCTGCCGCGCGGGCCGCCTCGGCCTCCATCCTGTCTCCGAGCGTCGCCTGCCAGGAGCCCCGGATGCCCCCACCCCGCGTGCTTGTCGCCTATGCGACTCGCCACGAATCGACGGCGGAGATCGCCGCCTCGATCGCGGCAGAGCTCGCCGCAGCCGGGTGCGTCGCGACGCTCAGGAGGCGCGGGCCGTCGACCGCATGGATGGCTTCGACGCCGCGGTGATCGGGAGCGCGCTCTACCTTGGGCGCTGGGACGATGCCGCCCTCGAGCTGCTGCGCCGGGAGCGGGCGACGCTGGCCGCGATCCCGACGTGGCTCTTCTCGTCGGGGCCGGTGGCGGGTCGGGTCGGCGACCGCCCGTCCCCGAACGCTTGCCCCAGCCCGACGACGTCGCCGACCTGGCCGACCAGGTCGGCGCCCATACGACCACCTTCGGCGGCCGGGTCGACCCGGACGACGACGGGCTGGAGGCCCGGATCATGGCCAGCGCCGGCCTGGCCGGCGACTGGCGCGACTTCGGCCGGATCCGCTCGTGGGCTCGAGGGATCGCCGCCGACCTGCTGACCCGGGCCCAGGCGGGCGCCGGGGACGAGGCCGCCGACCGGGCGCGCTGATCGGCGCCGGCCGATCGCGCCCGGGTCTGGACGACGCGGCCGGCGCGCTGCACCATCTCGAGCACGGCCGACTCGTTGCGGCCGAGGGAGGGCAACCTGATGACCGGACCGGCATCCCCGCGGCGAGGCGGGATCATCATCGGCCTCGCGCTGATCCTGCTCGGCGGCCTCGCCCTGCTCGTCCAGGCGACGGGGTTCGACGCCGGCTGGCCGATCTGGATCATCGCGCCCGGGATCGCACTCATCCTGGGTGCGATCGCGGTGGGCGGGCCGGGCGGCAGCGGGATGGCCGTGGCCGGCGGCATCGTCACCATGGTCGGGTCGTCCTGGCCGTCCAGGAGGCCACGACGCTGGGCCAGACGTGGGCCTACGCGTGGGCCCTCGTGGCCCCGGCGGCGTCGGCCTCGGCCTGACCGTCTACGGGACCTTCACCGGCGCGCGGCGACTTGGTCCGCGGCGGGCTCGGTGCCCTCGCTCACGGGCTCGTCCTCTTCCTGGTCGGCTTCCTCTTCTTCGAGGGAGTCCTCGACCTGTCGGACGGCGCCTTCGGCGACCTGACGGGCGCGGCCGTTCCGCTGATCCTCGTCGGGATCGGCATCGTCGTTCTCGTCGGGGCGTTCATCCCGGGACCATGGCGCGGCCCCGACGTCGTCGCCCGCGGCGCCGCCGGCGCGGCAGGCGACCAGGCAAGCGCCGGAGCCGGCTGGGCCGCGCTGGCTCCCGAGCAGCTCGCCGTGCCCCTGGACGGCGCCTCCGACGCCGAGGTCATGGTGACCTTCGGGGCGGGCCGCCTGCGCCTCGCCGCGGCGGGCCCGGACCTGCTGCTCGACGGCGACTACGCCGGCGGCGTGAAGGTGGAGCGAGGCGGCGGTCCGGGCCGGGCACGCCTCTCGCCCCCGGCCCCGCCGTCGGGCTGGAGCTGGGACCGCGCGCCGTACGCCTGGACGATGGGGGTCACCGCCGAGGTTCCCCTCCGCCTGCGGGTCGAATCGGGCGCGGCCGACGCGGAGCTCGATCTCTCGACGCTGCGGCTGACGGAGCTGCGCCTGCGGACCGGTGCCAGCGAGACGCGCGTCACGCTGCCGGCCGCCGCGGGCTTCACCCGGGTCGACGCCGAGGGCGGCGCGGCCGCGATCCGCTTCCGCGTGCCCGACGGCGTCGCGGCCCGGATCCGCTCCTCGATCGCGCTGGGCTCCAGCGACGTCGACGCCTCCCGCTTCCCGCGAGCCTCCTCCGGCAGCGCCTGGGAGTCGCCGGACTTCGACGCCGCACCCAACCGCGTGGAGATCGAGGTCCGCGGCGGGATCGGAAGCGTCAGCGTACGCTGACCGAGGCAGAGGAGCGGCATGATGCGCGCGCTGGTCCTGGAGCGCCCGGGCCCGCTCGCCGAGGGCGAGCCGCTCCGGCTGCGCGATGTCCCCGACCCGACCCCGGGCCCGGGAGAGCTGCTCATCCGGGTGGGCGCGTGCGCGGTCTGTCGCACCGACCTGCAGCTGGTCGAGGGCGACCTCGCGGCCCATCGCCTGCCGACGATCCCGGGGCACCAGGTCGTCGGCCGGGTGGAGGCCGTCGGTGACGGGGTCGCCGAGCTGGTCGCCCGGCGATCGAGCCGCCGTCGGCTGGCTCGCGCGGAACGTGCGGCATGTGCCGTGCCTGCGCGAGCGGCCGGGAGAACCTCTGTCCGGCTGCCCGCTTCACCGCCTGGGATCGCGACGGGGGCTTCGCCGAGCGGGTGGTCGCACGGGCCGACTTCGTGCTGCGTGTCCCCGGCGGCTTCGACGACCAGGCCGCCGCGCCGCTCCTGTGCGGCGGCGTGATCGGGTATCGCTCGCTCGTCGTCTCCGGGATCCGGCCCGGCGGCCGGCTCGGGCTGTACGGCTTCGGCGCCTCGGCATCGCTCGCGATCCAGGTCGCGTGCCACTGGGGCTGCGAGATCCATGTCGCCACGCGCTCCGTCCGCGAGCAGGAGCGTGCCCTGGCGCTGGGGGCGACGTCGGTCGGCGGCTACGACGACCTGCCGCCCGACCCCGCTGGACGCGGCCGTGACCTTCGCGCCGGCCGGCAGCGTCGTCGTGGCGGCGCTGCGGGCAGTGGATCGCGGCGGCACGGTGGCCGTCAACGCGATCCACCTGGACGGGATCCCGGCCTTCGACTACGACCTCCTGTGGTGGGAGCGCAGCCTCCGCAGCGTCGCCAACTACACCCGCGACGACGCCCGCGCCTTCCTCGAGCTCGCGTCCGCGATCCCGGTCCGGACGGAGACCGAGGTGCTGCCGCTCGCCGAGGGGACGCGGCCCTCCGGCGGCTGGCAGCCGGGACCCTCGCCGGGACGGCGGTGCTGGTTCCCTGACGCGCTGGCTGCGCCGCGCCGCCGCCACGCTGACGTGGCTCGGGCGCCGTGGCCGGCACGCGGGGGCGGCTCAGTCGCGGCGAGCGATCGGAGCCTCCGTCGCCAGCGTGAGCCGGGCGAGGTCGGCCGGCGCCAGCTCCAGCTGGAGACCGCGCCGCCCGCCGCTCACGAAGACCGTGGCGAAGTCCGCCGCCGAGCGATCGAGCACGGTCGGCAGCCGGCGCCGCATGCCCAGCGGGCTGATGCCGCCGACGACGTAGCCGGTAGCCCGCTCGGCTTCGACGGGGTCGGCCAGGGCCGCCCTCCGGCCGTCGAGCGCGGCCGCGAGCGCCTTGAGGTCGAGCTCGTTGGCGACGGGCACGATGGCCGCCGCGAGCCTCCCGTCGACGGTCGCGACGAGCGTCTTGAAGACGCGCCCCGGGTCGAGGCCAAGCGCCGCGGCGGCTTCGAGACCGTACTGCGGGCGACGGTCGCGATCGCGGGCCGATGGCGGGCCGGGAGCCTCGTACTCGTGGATCACGTGGGCGCACCCCGGCCGCCCGGACGATGTCGAGCGCGCGCGTGCCGCGACCGCTCACTCGAACTCGCGGTGGCGGACCACGGCGAGGATCAGCGTCGACGTGTACAGCAGGGTGAGACCCAGGAACGGCCAGCTGATCCGGAGGCCGAGCGGGAAGAGGGTCACGACCGCGAACAGGAGCAGCACCGCCACCACGAGCGGCCAGAGCCGCCGGGCCAGGACGAGGCCCCCGAGCAGGAAGTGGACGGTCGCGAGGGCAAGGCCGGCCGGGACGACGACCAGGAAGAAGCCGAAGACGGTCGTGTCGCCGCTGGACCAGCCCGGAGCGTCCACGAGGCCCATGTTGGCAGCCACGACGAGGAAGGTCGCCGGCAGCAGGACGACGACGATCAGCAGCCCGACCGTGCCGAGCAGCCGGCCGCAGGCGGTGAGCAGCGCCGAGCGCTCCTCCTCGGGGACGGCCCGCTCGTCGTCGCGCCCCTGGTCCGTCATCGCTGGCCCGCACCTCCGTGGCGCCCGGCGGGCGCGCCGGGAGGATAGCGCGCCGACCGGGGCACCGGGTGCGGGCGGCCCTCAGAACGGCTCGGGGATGAAGGTCTGGTCCTCCATCGGCGGGCGCACGTAGCCGGTGTCGCGCTGGCGATCCGGCAGGACGATCGGCTCCGGCGTGAGGTCCTCGTACGGGATGAGCGAGAGCAGGTGGCTGATCACGTTGAGGCGGGCGCGCTTCTTGTTGTCGGACCGGACCACCCACCACGGCGCCTGCTTGATGTCCGTGTGGGCGAACATCTCGTCCTTGGCCTTGCTGTAGTCGATCCACCGGGAGCGGCTCTCGACGTCCATCGGCGACAGCTTCCAGCGCTTCGTCGGGTCGTCGAGACGATCCTGGAAGCGCCGCTCCTGCTCGGCGTCGGACACGCTGAACCAGTACTTGATGAGGATGATCCCGCTCCGGACGAGCATCCGCTCGAACTCCGGGCAGGAGCGCAGGAACTCCTGGTACTCGTCCTCGGTGCAGAAGCCCATCACCCGCTCGACGCCGGCGCGGTTGTACCAGCTGCGGTCGAAGAGGACGATCTCGCCGGCGGCCGGCAGGTGCGTGATGTAGCGCTGGAAGTACCACTGGGTCTTCTCGCGCTCGGTCGGCGCCGGCAGGGCGACGACCCGCGCCGAGCGCGGGTTGAGGGGCTCCATGATCCGCTTGATCGCCCCGCCCTTGCCGGCCGCGTCGCGGCCCTCGAAGAGCGCCACGACCTTGAGGCCCTGGTCCTTGATCCACTCCTGCCACTTCACGAGCTCGACGTTGAGCCGGCGCAGCTCCGCCTCGTAGGCCTTCTTGGCCAGCTTCGAATTGTCCTGCTCGCCGATGGGCGTGCCGTGCCCCACGTCGAGCGCCGTGGCGGGGATCAGCAGCGCATCCCGCTCCGGTCGGCGGTTGCGACCCTCGCGCGCCCGCGCCTTGGAGGAGCCGGCGCTCCCGGCCGACGGGTCCGACTTCTGCCTGGGCATCGCTCTCTCCTTCGGCCTGCAGGTGTCGCGGGCTGTATCGATTATGCTGCGCGGACGTGACCTTCGAAAGCCTCGGCCTGTCGGCCGAACTCCTCCGCGCGGTGTCCGACCAGGGCTACACCGCCCCAACGCCCATCCAGACGCAGGCGATCCCGCTCGTGCTCGAGGGTCGTGACCTGATGGGCGCCGCCCAGACGGGCACCGGCAAGACGGCGGCCTTCGTCCTGCCCATCTTCCAACGCCTCCTGCCGCATGCGAACACTTCCTTCTCGCCGGCGCGCCACCCGGTCCGAGCGCTCGTCCTGACACCGACCCGCGAGCTGGCGATGCAGGTGGCCGAGATGGCCGCGGCGTACGGCCGGCACGTGCCGCTCCGGTCCGCCGTGGTCTTCGGCGGGGTGCAGCTGGACCCGCAGATCAAGGAGCTCCGGGGCGGCGTCGAGTTGCTGGTCGCGACGCCCGGGCGCCTCCTCGACCTCGTGGGCCAGCGGGCGGCGAACCTGGGCCAGGTCGAGATCCTCGTCCTCGACGAGGGCGATCGGATGCTGGACATGGGGTTCATCCCCGACATCCGCCGGATCCTGGCGCTCCTCCCCGAGCGGCGCCAGACGCTCCTCTTCTCGGCGACGTTCTCGAGCGAGATCCGGCGCCTCTCCAAGGAGTTCCTGCACGACCCGGCCACGGTCGAGGTCGCCGCCCGCAACGCGTCGCCGTCCGAGATCCGCGAGGTCCTCTACCCGGTCGACCGGGAGCTCAAGCTCGAGCTGCTGGAGCACCTGGTCGACGCCCACGACCTCCACCAGCTCCTGGTCTTCACCCGGACGAAGCTCGCGGCGCGGCGCCTCGCGTCCGACCTGGACCGCCACGGCTACGCGGCGACGGCGATCCACTCGGACCGTACGCAGGCCGAGCGGATCCGGGCCCTGGCCGACTTCAAGGCGGGCGAGGTCGAGATCCTGGTCGCCACCGACGTCGCCTCGCGCGGCCTCGACATCGAGGAGCTCCCCGTCGTCGTCAACTTCGAGCTTCCCACCAAGGCCGAGGACTACGTCCACCGCATCGGGCGCACCGGCCGGGCCGGTGCGAGCGGCATCGCGATCAGCCTGGCCTGCCCCGACGAGGTGGACCTGCTGCGGGCGATCCAGCGCCTCCTGCGCCGCTCGATCCCGGTCGAGGTGGTCGAGGACTTCCTGCCCGATCCGGCAACCCCGCCGCGCCCGATCCACGCCCGCGGGGAGGGACCCATCCCGGCGCACCGCCACAAGGCAGCCCGAGTGCACCACCGCGGGTGACCCGGTCATCGGCCCGGCCCCCGGACGGGCCGCGCGCCGGTACCATGGCGCTGTTCAGCTGGCCCGTCCCGTCGTGAAGCAGGGATCCCCCGAGGGAGCACGTGTTCATGTCCCGTCCACGCATCGGCATCCTGACCGGGGGCGGCGACGTTCCCGGCCTCAACTCGGTCATCAAGAGTGTCACCTACCGGTCCACGGAGCTCGGCTACGACGTGATCGGCCTCCGCCGCGGCTGGGAGGCGCTCACCCACATGCGGCCGGGACCGGACCTCGACCCCGAGTACGTCCGTCCGCTCGACCGCATGAACACGCGGACGATCGACCGCACCGGCGGCACGTTCCTCCACTCGAGCCGGACCAACCCCCGGAAGATGCGCGCGGGCAGGCTGCCGGCCGTCGTCCCGGCCGACCGGCTGCCCTCGCTGCAGACCGGCGAGGACCTGTATGACTTCACGCCCGTCGTCCTCGAGAACCTCGAGCGACTCGGGATCCACACGCTGATCTCGATCGGCGGCGACGACACCCTGTCGTACTCGAAGGTCCTGGCCGACGCCGGCGTCCAGATCATCGCCATCCCCAAGACGATGGACAACGACGTCAGGGGCACCGAGTACTGCATCGGGTTCTCGACGGCCATCACGCGGGCCAAGGACGCCATCAACCGGCAGCGGACCACCCTCGGCTCGCACGAGCGGATCGGCGTCTTCCGGATCTTCGGCCGCAATGCCGGCTTCACCGCGCTCTACACGGCCTACGTCACGTCCGCGCGGTGCGTCATCCCGGAGTACCGCTTCGACCTCCAGCACCTGGTCGACCTGCTCGTCGAGGATCGCCAGAACAACCCGAGCCGGTATTCGTTCGTCATCGCCTCGGAGGGGGCGCTCCCGGAGGGGATGGAGCTCCAGGAGGTGGGCGAGGCCGACGCCTACGGGCATCGCCACAAGTCCAGCATCGGCGAGTTCCTGGCCGACGAGATCAAGCGCCGGACGAGGATCGAGACCGTGAACTCGGAGCTCACCTACGACCTCCGGTCCGGCGAGCCGGACGCCTTCGACCAGGTCGTGGCGATCACGTTCGCCAACGTCGCCATGGAGCTCGTGGTCGACGGGAAGACCGGCCAGATGACGGCGATCCGCGATGGGCGGTACAGCTACTGCCCGATCCCGGAGCCCGGGGCCCGGATCGTGGACGTCGAGCACGCCTACAACGTGGAGCGCTACCGCCCCCACTACGGGAACAAGCTCGGCCTGCCGGTTCTCCTCACGCCACCCGTCGTCTAGCGGGCGCGCGCGCGAAGCCCGACGAGGGCGCGGCGGGCCGGCGGGGCACTCGCCACCCGACCGGCGCCCCCGTCAGCGAGATGCGTCGGAGTCGGCGGCTCCGGCGCGGGCAGCCCGGCGCCGCTCGGCGTACATCCGTTCTTCGGCCGTCCGAAGGGCGGTGTCCAGCTCGCCGACGGCGCTGGGGCTCGCCCAGCCCATGGCCACGTGGAGGGCCACCGCGCCGGCCATGAGCCAGCGCTCGCATTCCGTGCGCACGCGCTCCACGTAGTTGATCGCCTGGATCTCGTCGGTCTCGGGCAGCAGCACGAGGAAGCGCCCACCGCCGACGTGGGCGACCCGGTCGGTGCGCCGGGCGCCGCGGCGCATCGCGCCCCCGACTGCGGTGAGGATGCGCCTGGCCGCTTCCGCCCCGAACTCGCGTTCGAAGCGGCCGAGTCCGTCGAGCTCCGCCACCACGACCCCGACGGGCCGCCGGTAGCGGACATAGCGTGCGTTCTCCTCGGCGAGGGCGCGGTCCCAGGCCGCCCGCGATTTGAGGCCCGTGACGTCGTCGATGTACGGGTCAGGCGGCACGCCCTCGGTGGGCGCCGCGACGCCGACGGCGGTGCCAACGGCGGCCTCGACCGGCGCCGTGACGGTGGGCCCCGGCGTCGAGTCGAAGGCGGCGGTCTCGCGGCGGCGGGGCGAGATGGAGAGGAAGCCCTCGATGACCTCCTGCTCGCGCGGGTCGTGCACGCGCCGGGCGGCGGCTTCCAGGTCGGCGGACGTGACGACGGCATCGTCATGGCCCTGGTCGACGTCCGGCGACGAGGGATGCTCCGGGACCGGCGCAGTCGTCACCGGCGGGGCCGCGACGACGTCCGGCATCGTCGGCGGCACGGGCGCGGCGGGGAGCGGCGTGGGCGCCGGCCACGGCGTCGGCTGCAGGAGCGCGGGCGCCGGCGCGGGTGGCGGGGGCGGCGCGGCGACCTGGAGATCGGGGCCGGTGGCGGGCACGGCGCGGCTGTCGCCGGTCCGGCCGCGGCGCGCCGCCAGCGCGCCCGCAAGCAGGAGAAGGATGGCGACCCCCGTGACGACGAGCGCCACGAGGACGTAGGTGATCTGGTCCGACGACACGAGGTTCCTTCGCTCTTTCCGGTTGTGCGCTCTGCCCGGCGGTGCCCCTGCCGGCGGCCTCGCACGACCGCACCGGCACTCTACACGCGACCGGGGCTCGAATGGGACTGCCGGGAGGTCCGGGGGGACCATCTTCCGGTGCCGCGGGTCACCGTGCGTCGGCTTCGGTGCGGTCCGGTGCGGTGAGCCGGCGACGCCACCCGGACCCCGAGGCGCGTCCCGCCTTCTCCCGGTACTCTTGGAGGCCATCAGCCGGGCCCGTTCGGGCCACCGAGCGCAGGGACCCCGATGACCGAACCGACCCGACCCGACCGCGAGCCGCCGGCACCCCCGCCTCCCGCGCCGCCGCCCGAGCCGGCCCCGGCGCCCGAGGCGGCCGCAGCGCCCGGTGTGGTGTCGGACGTGGCGCCGGTCGCACCGTCCGAACCGGCCCCGTCGCTCAAGGCCGCCTCGCCGTCCGATGGCGCGGCGGTCCCGGACCGGCCGCCGGCCGACGAGGCAGCCACCCCGGTGCCGGTCGCGCCCGTGGAGCCCGCCGGCGCGGAGGCCGCGCCGGCCGCCCCGTCGGGCCGCGGCCCCGCCGCGATCCTGGGCTACCTCGGCATGGCGCTCCTCGGGATCGTCATCGGCGCGGGCGCCCTGGCGCTCGCAACTGGAGGCCTCGGTGCTCCCTCGCCGTCGCCGTCCCCCAGCCCGGCACCGTCGGAGGCGCCCGCCGGCAACGTCGTCGGGAACGTCGATGCCCCCGTCACGATCGAGGTCTGGGCCGACTACCAGTGCCCCTACTGCCGCCTCGAGGACCTCCTCTTCGGCGGCGCCCTCGAGCGCGAGTACGTGATGCCCGGGATCGCCCGGATCGTCTACCGCGACTTCACGTTCCTCGGCCAGGAGTCGACGGACGCCGCGGTCGCCGCCCGGTGCGCCGGCGCCCAGGAGCCGGCGGCCCAGCTGCGGTACCACGACGCCCTCTACACGTTCCAGCAGGGCGAGAACCAGGGCCGCTTCGTCCGCGAGAACCTCGTCCAGATCGCCGAGATCGCGGGCGTGCCGGACCAGGCCGCCTTCGAGGCCTGCCTCGACGACCCCGCGGTCGCCAAGGCCGTCGCCGACGAGACGCTCGCCGGGCGCAACGTCGGCGTCTCCTCGACGCCCACCCTTCGCCTGCGCGGACCCGGTGGCGAGCGCGTCCTGACCGGCTTCAACCAGACCTGGCCGCCGCTGCGCGACGCGGTGGAGGCCGTGCGCGTCCCGGCGGCCTCGCCGTCGCCGGGCGGATCGGCAACCCCCGCGCCGCCTTCGACCTCCGCGCCCCCCGGCCAGCCGCACGCCGGCGATGCCTCCGCCGGCCCGTCGACGAGCCCCTCGCCCGCCGTCACGCCGGCGCCATCCGTACGCCGGCGCATCCGTCACGCCGGCGCCATCGTCAGCGGCGCCCGTAGCACTCCCGCGGCGGCGGTCGCTGCGCCGCGCCGCGTCCCCGCTCAGCTCGGGCGGTGAGTCGCGGCGGAAGAGCCACAGCGGTAGGCGACGCGCGGCCGCGCCACCCCGGCCAGGACAGCGGCGTCCGCAGCGGCTCGCGTCGCCAGCGAGGATCTTCGCCGGCTGGAAGTAGTGGAAGAGCGACCACGGCCGCCGCCGGCCATGCTGGCCAGAGCGCGCCGAGGAGCTCCACCGCGTACGACACGATGGCGAACGCGAGGTCGCTCGCGAGGGCCGACGGCGACCCGGTCGACGAGACGAGGCGGCCAGCGCCAGCGTTCCGAGGGCGGCGAAGAGGAGGACGGCGTTCGCCCACACCAGCAGCAGGCGGGCCGGCTCCAGCTCGTCGGCGACGTCGAAGAGGACCGCCCCCGCGACGACGCCGGCAAGGTTCGCGGCGAGGGCCGCGAGGACGAACACCAGCGTCGGCCACCAGGGCCGTCCGTAGACGCGGCGCCGCAGATCGGGCGGGCGAGAGGACCTGAGCGTGCCGCGCTGGCGCTCCCCGGCAGGGCGGCAACCGATGGCCCCGATCACCAGGATCGCGACGAGGCGATCGGGATCGGGTGCAGGAAGCCGAGGGCGACCGAGCCGTCAGGGTCGAAGAACGCTGCCGCCGCCGAAGGCCGCCGAAGGCGTCGAAGAGGTCAGGCTGAAGTAGCCGCCTCGACCAGCTGCCGGAAGTCGGCGCCGAACGTCGCGTAGATGGACCGGGAGCAGGAACCCCCACGTGGCAGGCCGGCGGCCACCGCCCGGCGAGGCGCCACCGGTGGCACCGAGGGTCCGGCGGAGGAGGATCGCGCTCATCGGTCCGCCACTCCGGCCCGGGCGGCTGCCGGCCACGCCGCCCGCCGCCGCGATGGGGAGCTCCGCCCCGTCGGCGTAGAACTGCCAGGAATGCCTCCTCGAGGCGGGCCGGCTCGATCGTCAGGTCGGTGACGGGCGACCCGGCGATGAGCCGCCAGGAAGGCCGGGCATCGCCCTCGAGCTGCTGGCAGCGGAGGTGCCCATCGACGACGACCACCTCGCTGACGCCGGGGACGCCGGCCAGCGATGGCACCTCGCCGGCGACGACGCGCATCTCGACCGTCCGGCGACGGCGAGCGAGGAGGGCGCCGATCTCCTCGAGGGCGACGAGGCGCCGTGGCGGACGATGGCGACCCGGTCAGCAGACCCGCTCCACCTCCGAGAGGATGTGGGCGAAGAGGAAGACCGTCCGCCCAGCGGCACGCACGTCGTCGAGGACTCGTAGAACGCCCGCTGCATCGAGCGGATCGAGGCCCTCCGACGGCTCGTCGAGATCGCCAGCTTGGGTACGTGCGAAGCGCCTGCACGATCCCCAGTCTGGCGCATGCCCCGGCTGTAGTCGCAGGGACGGGGCGAGCACGTCCTCCCGCGGCGAGTCCTCGAGCCCGTCGAGGAGCCGCCGCGCAGCACGGCGGCCCCGCCGTAGAACGCCCCCAGGTAATCCAGGAGGTCGATCCCGGTCATGGCGTCGTACAGAGCGATCTCCCCCGGCAGGTAGCCGACCCGGCCGCGATGGCCACGCCGTCATGCCAGGCGTCGAGGCCGAGCACCCTGGCCGATCCTGCCGCGGATGGTCGAACCCAGGAGGAGGCGGATGCACGTGCCTTGCCGGCTCGTTGGGACCAGGAACCCGAAGATCTCGCCGGCATCGACGGCAGCCCGACGTCCTCAGCGCCCGGACGACGTCGTCTCCCCGCGCCGCGCCGAAGCGCCGCAGGCCGGTCGGTCCGAAGTGGCTGGGTCAGCCCCGCGTCGATCGCGTCCACGGCGTGAGGCTACACCGGTCTA
>CAWEYP010000021.1:0-133815 GCA_963813305.1 uncultured Chloroflexia bacterium | reverse complement strand
GGCAGTCTGACCTGCTGGCTGGTGCGCGCGGGACGCGGGGACCTGGAGCCGCCTCAGGGACTTGAACCCCAGACCTGCGGTTTACGAAACCGCTGCTCTACCACTGAGCTAAGGTGGCTAGAAGCGCGGCAGCGGCTTATGAGACAGCTGCTCTACCGCTGAGCTATGTCGGCGCCACACGATTATAGGTGCTGCTCACGAACATCGGACCACTCGCCCGCTGGAACGAACAGGCCGCACCACGCGCAGACCGGTCGCACAACGCTCGAACAGCGGCAGCGAGTCCGTGCTGCATGCCCACCGGCCTCGGCGCGTCGAGGGCGTGGACCGCCCAACTGTGCTTGAGGCTCAGCGAGTACGGCGCCAGGCGCCCCTCGGCGTGGTCCCAGATTTGTCGCATGACCAGCCATGGCTCAGCCTTCCCGCGCGATGGGCGCCTCCGGCTCGACGAGGATTCCGGTTGGGATCGCGGCGTACACTCGATGCCTCGGACCGGGCTGCGGGGGGGCCCTGGTGCCGACCAACGCGTGTGAGGGAGGGAATGGCGAGCCACGGCACGCCGGTTCGCCGCGACGGCTCAGGCAAGTCACCTCGAGTCGCGCGGTGACAGCCAGCCCCTTGATGCCGACCTCCAGCGTGCCTGGAGCAGCGTGAGGCTGGCCGCCCTCCTCGTCGATCTCGATAAGCCTCAAGGTCCGAGCGATCACGCCCGCGCGCTGAGCGTGCTCGGTCGGCCCGCCACCGAGTCAGTTGTCGGGACTCCTGCCGTGGACCTCGTGGACCCGACCGAGCGAGACGAGGCGGCAGCGGCCCTCGAGTCGATGCAGTCGGGAACCATCGACTTCTATCCAGCCCACCGTCGGATCCCCGGGTCTGCCTCGACCTGGATGACCTGGGCATGGACGAGGGTCATTGAGCTGGGGGGCCGACGATTTGCATTCGTGGCCTATCTGCAACCAGATGCCCAACACCAGGGCCCCGCGGGGGCCGTGAAGGCTTCCTGGAGCACATCGTCTCCGTCGGCATCGCGAGCGCCGAGTTCGACGTGCGCTATGCCAGCGTCGAGCCCGACAACCCGCTCGGCATCCGTGCGGGACCTTGTCGGCACGCGACTCGCCGGTATGGCACTCAGCCCCGACATCCCGCGGGTGGCCACCCACCGGGGGCCATCGTACGAGGGGGTGTCGTTCGCGCTGCCCGTGGAGGTCGCCAGCCAGCCGGGCCCGGTGGTCACCCTGACGTGTGTGCTGACCTCGCTGGTGGGGTCGCCCGATCAGCTCTTCCTGCTGAGCCTCCCATCGAGCCCGGCACGGGTCTCGGAACTCGAGCGACATCTCTGGCGGATCGCGGCCGAGGTCGAGGCGAGCGGAATCCTGCTTCATCTCGGTTCGATCCCGGCGCGCGCCCTGAGCCGACGTTCAGAAGCGGCGGCCCTCACGCCCAGGCAGTGGGACATCCTGCGCCGGATCGTCGGCGGCGAGCGGGTGCCGACCATCGCCAAGGAGCTCTTCCTGTCCCAGTCAACGGTCCGTAACCACCTCTCGGCGATCTTCGATCGTTTCGGTGTCCTCTATCCCAGGCCGAGCTCCTGGCGCTGCTCTCGAAGACGGACGCAACGTCTGCCTGAACGGACGCTGCGTTGATGGCGTCCTGGTGCGCCCGGCGACAGACTCTGAGCCAGCTGGTTCAAGCACGTTCGCCGGATCGGAGTCCATTGTCCCCACGTCCTCGCTCCGGTCCGCAAGAACTGTCCCATCCAGATCGCGCGGCCGACGCGGCGAGCACCCCCATTCCAGGCGCGTCCGTCGCCGCGGCGACACTGCGCGCGGCCATCGACCAGGCGGCGGAGACGATCATGATCGCCGACCAGCACGGCCGGATCGTGTATGCCAACCTCGCCGCTGCGCGCCATGTCGGTCGTCCACGGGCCGAGCTCGTCGGCAGGCACCTGACTGGGGTGACTGGACCAGGACGCCGTTCGGGCGGACGAGGTCTCGCGGATCGTCGGCGAGGGCGGGACGTGGTCGGGCGCCGACGTAGCCATCAGCCCGGACACCGGATCAGCGGTGGCCATCGATCTCGTCGTCTCGCCGGTCCGCGATGCTGACGGTCGGGTCGCCAACGTCGTTGCGATCGGGCGCGACGTCACGCGCGAGCGCTCGCTCGATGGCGACCTCGCCCGCGAGGTCCGCCATCGGGCGGACATCGTGGCGACGATCTCGCGCCTGGAAGCATCCGAGGGCATCGAAGCGAAGGCCAGGGGTCGGCCGAGGCGCTCACGGAGATCGACGACATCGCGTTCGCCCGCGTGATCGCGCTCGGCCCGGGCGACATGTGGTACCCGATCGCAACGAAGGGATACGACGTCATCGACTTCACCGGGCCGCGGCCTGGAAGCACGCTCCTGCGGTCGATCCGGCGGCGCGCCCGAGAGGGACCATGGGTCGACCCGGTCGGCGCTGGGCCCTCGCCGGCCATCCGATCGATGCCGCCGGCATCACGGCGCTGGCCCTCGCGCCGATCCACCATCGAGGTGTCCTGGTGGGGCTGCTCGTGGCGGGGACCGACGTCGGCGGCGTGACCAGGCTGGAGCGGTACCTCGCTCCGATCGGCGAGCTTGCAGATGTCGCGTCGGCGGTCCTGGGGCCGCAGTTCGCTGACCGCGCCCACGCCGCCGCCGTCCGTGACACCATCGAACGGCTCATCCGAGATGGCGCATTCCGGCCGGTGTACCAACCGATCGTCCGCCTGCGCGACGGTCAGATCCTGGGGTATGAGGCGCTATCGCGGTTCGCCGACGGCAGCCGTCCTGAGGTTCGGTTCGCCGAGGCCTCGGCCGTGGGATTCGGTCTCGATCTCGAGCTCGCCACCCTCCGCGCCGCCCTCGACGGTGCAACGAGCCTGCCAGGCGACGCGCTGCTCAGCGTCAATGTCTCGCCTGCCCTGATCAACCAGCGGCTGCACCTCGACGACCCTGCTCAGCAGTGCGGGCAGAGACCGACCGATCGTCCTCGAGATCACGGAGCGCGAACCAGTCGACGACTATGAGGCGTTGCGAGACTCGATCTCGCACATGGCGACCCGTGTTCGATGGGCCATCGATGATGCCGGGGCGGGCTATGCGAGCCTGCGGCACATCCTCGAGCTCCGTCCGCATTTCGTGAAGCTCGATCGGGCGCTCATCGCGAACGTCGCCGACGACCCGGCTCGACAGGCGCTCGTCGCGGGCCTCCTCCACTTCTCGCAGGCGCTCGGCACGACGCTCATCGCGGAAGGGATCGAGACGAGCGCCGAGCGACGTGCCCTCGAGGGTCTCGGGGCTGACGACCGGGCAGGGTTACCTCCTGGGTCGACCCCGCAGCATGTAGCACGCGGTTGTCCCGCATCAGCGGCGACCCAGGGCCGCCGGCCCCGGAGCTGGGGCCGACGGGCTTGGCCAACCAGCCTGCCGTGCACGATCCACCGCCCGGCGCCCGTTTTTCGCGACGCGGAGAGGGTTGCGCGCTCTATGGTTCTCACGCCATGCCGGACGCAGCACCTGGGGGGGCGATCTCGAGCGCGCCGGTCGCGACGCCGGCCCAGCCGGCCCTGAGTCGCGGAGCGATCGTGCGTCGCGCAATCGTGCTCGTCGGTCTGTTCGTGTTCGTGTTCGGGGGCGTGCTGCCGCGACTGGTCGACTACGACGCCGTTCGCGCGGCGCTCGCGGCGCTGACCCCCGGGCAGCTCGCGCTGCTCGGGGGCACCAGCATCGTCGCCTACGTCGCCAGCGCCGGCCCTTCCCGCGTTCTCCTCCCCGCGCTTTCCTGGCCGCACGCGGTCGGGTCGGACCTGGCCGCACGCGCGGTCGTCAGCACCGTGCCCGGGCCGACCGACGTCGCCACGCGGTTCGTCCTGTACCGCCAGTGGTCGATCCCCACCGACGTCGCGAGCGCCGGGATCGCCTTGGCAGCCCTGTTCGAGACGTTCGCCTACTTCGCACTGCCGGTCATCGCCACCGCCGGCCTGTTCGTCACCGGTCACCCGACCCAGTCGCGTGCGCTCCTGCTGGCGCTGATCGGCCTGATCGTGCTGGTCGCCGCGGCGGTCCTGCTGGTCTCCATCGTGCGCTCGGAGCGCCTCGCGCGGAGGCTGGGCGGCTGGCTCGACCGGATGGCCCGGTGGATCGGAAGCTCTTCCGGAAGGCGCCGCCAACGGGCATCGTCGAGGGAGTGCTGGACCTTCGCGAGCGCTCGAAGGCCATGCTCACGCAGCACGGCCGGCGGGGGTTCGCCGCGGCCGTGGTCGGCAAGCTCGCGTGGTTCGTCGTGCTCGAGGCTGCCCTCTGGTGCGTCGGGATAGGCCCCGATGTCCTCCCGCCGTCGGCCGTGCTGGCGGCGATGGCGGTCGTCGGGATCGTGTCGCTGGTTCCGATCACGCCGGGCGCCGTCGGCGTCGCCGAGGTCGCCTACATCGGCATCCTGTCGAGCGTGGCCGGGTCGGGGATGACCGAGCAGCTCACCGCCGCCGTGGTGCTGTTCCGGATCGCCCAGTGGCTCGCCCCGATCCCCATCGGGTGGGTGCTGCTCATCGTGATGCGGCGGGGTCACTGGGGCGAGCTGCTCAGCGGCCCTGACGTGGCCCCGACGCCGACCTCGAGCTGAGGGAGCGCGCGTCAGTCGCGGACGGCGACCCTCCAACCCGGCCCTGGCGACTGCTCGTCGCGATCACCTTCCGCGACCGGCGGAGGACCCCAGGCCTCTGCAACCGGCCTGCTCGAGGTGCGGCCGGCCTGGAGGAGCTCGACGATCGCGGCCGGATCGGACGGATCGGACGACGGCTGCTCATCCGATCGTGGTGGACCCTCGGGGTCGTGATCATCGTCAACTGAAGGTAGGGATAGCCGTGACCGTACTCCCAGCGCATCACCCGGTCGTCAATCGGCTCGACGCCGAGCGGGCCGTCAGCTTCCAGCTCCGGATCGCCGACCGCATCACTGCGTTCGCCGGTTCGATGCCGTTCGTGTACCTCCATGTGTTCCTGTTCGGGTTCTGGATGGTCGTGCTCGAGCCGAGTCCATGGCCGAGGCTGACGCTGGCGGTCTCGCTCGAGGCCATCTTCCTGTCGTGCTTCGTGATGATCGGGCAGAACCGCCAAGCGGCGTTCCAGCAGGCGAAGGCCGATCACGAATTCCTCGAGGGGGAGCGGGAGTTGAGGCTCAACACGGAGCTGACTCGCGAGATCCACGAGCTCGCCCGCGGGGTCCACGAGCGCGTCGTCGGGGAACCCCCGACGCGCTCGAAGGGAGAGAGCTGAGCGGTGCCGGCCATGTCCGCCCTTGCGATCATGGACCGCCTCCCCGTCCTGGCTCCCTGCTCGACACGCCAACGAACCGCTCCGTTCCGCTCGCGACCGTTGCTGTCGCGCCACCCGCGTGCAACGATGGCGGCATGGGCGGACCAGAGGAGACAGTCGCCGTCCGTGCCCCCGGCGTCGTGGCACGCAGTGCGCTGTACGCGCGCCTGTCTGCGGGAGTGCCCGCGGGGGTGACGCTCATCTCGGCGCCGCCCGGCAGCGGGAAGACCGTGCTGCTCCGCTCGTGGATCGATCAGGCCGGTCTCCGCGCACGGACGGCCTGGGTGCTCGTGGACCGCCGCGAGCGCGACGCCCAGCACTTCTGGCTGTCGATCGTCGAGGGGTTGCGCTCCGCGGCCGGCGGGGACGGAGTGCAGAAGCTCGCGCCGACGCCGGAGTTCGACGGCGAAGGGCTGGTGCGGCGTCTCGTCTCGGACCTCGAGGCGCTCGATGAGCCGGTCGTGCTCGTGATCGACGATCTGCACGAGCTGGCCTCGCCGGATGCGCAGGCGCAGCTGGAGCTCCTGCTCGCGCGGCGGCCGCGGTTGCTGTACGTGGTCCTTGCCACCCGCCATGACCCCTCCCTGGGACTCCATCGCCTCCGCCTGGCCGGCGGGCTGACCGAGCTCCGCGCCGTCGACCTCCGGCTTTCGGCCGAGGAGGCGCGGCAGCTCCTTGACGCATCCGGGGTCGAGCTCTCCGCCGAAGCCGCCGCCATGCTCCTGGCGCGGACCGAGGGGTGGGCCGCGGGCCTGCGGCTCGCGGCGATGTCGCTCGCCGGTCACCCTGACCCCGAGCGGTTCGTCGTCGAGTTCGCCGGCAGCGAGCGGACCGTGGCGGACTACCTGCTCGCCGAGGTCCTCGAGCGCCAGCCCGAAGGGGTCAGGCAGCTCCTGCTCCGCACATCGATCCTGGAGCGGGTCTGCGGCCCGCTCGCGGATCGCCTCACCGGCGCGAGCGGCTCGGAGCGGACGCTCCTCCAGCTGGAGGACGCGAACGCGTTCGTCGTTGCGGTCGACCCTGAGCGCTCGTGGTTCCGCTACCACCCGCTGTTCGCGGATCTCCTGCTCCTGGAGCTTCGGCGCAGCGAGCCCGATGCCATCAGGGGTCTGCACCACGCCGCGGCCGAGTGGTACGCCGAGCACGGTCTCGTGATCGATGCGATCAAGCATGCGCAAGCCGCCACGGACTGGCGGTTGGCCGGGGACCTCATCGGGCGATACGGCTTCAGCATCGCCCTCGACGGCAGCTTCGCGACGATGAGGGCGCTCCTCGAGCCGTTCCCCCAGGACGCGCTCGCGAATCCGGAGCTGGCCGCGTTCCTCGCGTATGGGGAGGTGATCCGGCCTTCGCTCGACACGGCGGCCGCGTACATCGCCGTGGCCGAGCGCCATGCGTCGGAGGTGCCCGAAGAACGCCGACACAGCTTCGCGGCGATGCTCGCGACGGCGCGGTTGACCCTCGCGCGCTGGCGCGGAGACTACGAAGCCGCCTTGAGCGAGGTGCGGCCGATGCTCGAGCCCGTCGAGGCCGCGACCGTGCGCGACATCGCGGCAGCGAACGACGTGCGAGCCGTCGGGCTCATGACCCTCGGCATCGTCGAGCTCTGGGCGGGCGCCGGCGACGATGCCGAGCGGCACCTCCAGGAAGCCCTGGAGCTTGCCCGCAGGAACGGGCGACCCTACCTGGAGCAGGGCTGCCTCGGCCATCTCGCCGCGGCGGCCGGACGGCATTCCCTGACAAGGCAGCGGGAGCTCGCGGCGCAGACCCTCGAGATCCTGGAGAAGCGCGGGTGGATGTCCGAGCCGGTGGTCCCCATGGTGCTGGCGACGATGGGCGAGATCGATGTCTGGCAGGGCCGGTTCGACGACGCGCAGCCGTGGCTGGATCGCGCCGAGCAGGCGCTTCGACCGAACGCCGAGCCCGCCAAGGAGCTGACCGTCTGCTACCTGCGAGGGATCCTCCACCTCGGACAGGGGCGCCTCGCGAAGGCCGTCGCCGCATTCGTCGACGTGCAACGGCTCCAATCCGTCATGGTGACGCCCGATCCCCTGGCGAACCAGGCCCGCGGGCTCCAGATGCAGACGCTGGTCCGCATGGGTGACGTGCCGGCGGCTCGAGCCGCGCTGGCAACGGCGTCCAACGTCGAGCGCGAGTACGCGGAGGCGCGTGCGGGGGCTGCCTCGATCCACCTGGCAGAGGGCGACGCTCGAGGTGCCATCGAGGTCCTCGCGCCCGTGCTCGCGGGCACGACACCGATCGTGCGCGACTTCTCGATCGTCGACGCCCTCCTCCTCGACGCCCTCGCGCACGACGCGCTCGGGGATGCCAGGGCGGCAGAGGAAGACGTCGAGCGGGCGCTCGACCGCGCCGAGCCGGAGGCGCTCATCCTGCCGTTCCTCATCGCGCCGGCGCCCGATCTCCTGGCGCGCCACCCGCGGGACCGCACCGCGCACGCCACCCTTCTCGCGAACGTCCTCGACGTCCTCGCCGGGTCGCCACTGCGGGCGCGGAGCGGCGAGCCTCCGGAGCTCATCGAGGCGCTCAGCGAGAGCGAGCTGCGGGTGCTCCGCTACCTCCCCAGCAACCTGTCCGCGCCCGAGATCGCGGCCGAGCTGTTCGTCTCGACCAGCACCGTGAAGACCCACATGCGCCACATCTACGAGAAGCTCGACGCGCATCGGCGCACGGAGGCGGTCGAGCGCGCGCGGGAGCTCGGGCTGCTCGGGCCGACCTCCCGGGGCCACCGCTAGCCTGCCGGTCCGGGAGCGGCTCACACGATCCGGTGGATGCGCGCTCATCCGCCACGCCGCCACGGTGCTGCCATGGACGGACACGCCACGCTCGCGCGCTATCGGATCCGCATTCGCGGGGTCCTGAGCGACAGGTTGCTCGCCGCCTTCCCCGGGTTCCACCCGCAGATGGCCCGAGGCGAGACCGTGCTCGACGGCACGCTGCCCGACCAGGCAGCGCTCCACGGCGTCCTCGCCACGATCGAGGCGCTCGGACTCGAGCTGCTCGAGGTTCGTCGGTCGACCCCCGGCCCGAAGCAGACGGTGATCCGCCTCGATCTCGACGTCGCTGACGGCCCTGCCGCGGCCGCCCGAGGTGGCGACGGGCGCGCCTCTGACCGACCGGCCGCCGAGCGGCGCCCTCCCGTGTTGCTCCGCCACTTCCCGGGCCGCGGGCTGGGGGCGGACAGGGGCCCGACAGACCAGGGGCCGAATCGATCGGATCGGACGACGCACGCTCATCCGGGTGGGCGGGAGGCTCCACTCGATGGTCGCGAACCACTGCGACGTGAGAAGAAGGAGCCACAGGAAATGGGAAACAAGATCCTGGTCTCGGTGTTCGAGACCGAGATGATGGCGTTCGAAGGGCTGACCGCCCTCAAGGACCTGCATCGGGACGGTGACGTCACCGTGTACGCGTCGACCGTGATCGCGAAGGACCCCTCGGGGACCGTGTCCGTCCGCCAGGCGGCGGACCGCGGCCCGATCGGCACCCTCGTGGGCATCGTCACCGGCGGCCTCGTCGGCCTGCTCGGCGGCCCTGCCGGCGTCGCGGTGGGCGCGTACATCGGCGGCTTCGGCGGGCTCATGTACGACCTGTTCAAGTCCGGCGTGAGCATGGACTTCGTCGAAGAGGTCGGAGCCTCGCTCACCCCGGGCAAGGCCGCCATCGTCGCCGACATCGACGAGATGTGGGTGACGCCGATCGACGCCCGCCTCGGGGCGCTGGGCGGGACGACGTTCCGTCGCCTCCCGGGCGAGGTGATCGACACGGAGCTGATTCGCGAGACCGACGCCGCGCGGATGGAGCTCGATCAGCTCCGCGCCGAGCTTCGGAAGTCCTCGGCCGAGGCGAAGGCGAACGTGCAGAAGGCGATCGACGGGCAGCGGCGCAAGCTGGAGGCCCTGGACGGTCGCATCGGCAAGGTGATCGATCAGCAGGAGGCCGAGTTCGAGGCGCGCCTCGCCACGCTCCGCGAGCAGCAGGCCAAGGCGCGTGACAGCAAGCGGCAGCAGATCGAGGCTCGCACGACTGAGCTGAAGGCGTCGCACGAGGCGCGGAAGGCGAAGCTCGAGGAGGCCCGCCGGCTCGCGAAGGAGTCGGTCCAGACCACGGTCGAGGCGCTCAAGCCCTGACCAGGCGCGAGCCTGACGGGGCCACCGGGGTGCGTCGAGCCTCCGGTGGCCCCGCCGTCTATGCGTGTCCGGACTTGTCGTCAGGTGGAGGTACTGTCTGATGCTCCTGGCCAAGGAGAGGCGCACCCGGCGCTCGCCGTCCAGGGCCGCGCCCCCGACGCGCCTCGCGATCGGCGTCTTCATCGGTGGCATCGCAGGTTTCGCCGGGCTCACGGCACTCGTCCACGGGAAGCGCGTCGAAGCGATCGACAAGGCGATCATGGTGCGACTGCAGGCGATTCGTGGCCCGTGGATCGAGCGGGCCATGGTCGTGGTCTCGTGGTTCGGGTTCCCGCCCCAGAGCCGCATCCTGCCCCCCACCTACGCGGCCGTCCTGTGGATCGCGCGCTTCCGGCTCGAGGCGGTCTTCCAGCTCGCCGCCTGGGGAGCTGCGCTCCTGTCGACGATCGTCAAGTCCTTCACGCGGCGACCGCGCCCGGTCGCAGGCAAGGACGTCCGGGTCGTCGCCGCTCCGCTCGGAGGTTCCAGCCTCCCGAGCGGGCACGTGCTGTCGTACGTGGGGATCTACGGCTGGATGGCCATCATGGCCAACCAGCTGATCAGGCCGCTGCTGCTCCGACGACTCGTCGTTGGGGCGCTGGCGACCCTGATCGCCGCGGTCGGCCCCAGTCGGATCTACCTCGGACACCACTGGCCGAGTGACGTGCTTGCATCCTACCTGTTGGGCTCGAGCTACGTCGCCGCCCTGCTGGTCGCGTATCGGCGCCTCAAGTCCCGTCGGGTGCTCGAATGATCGCGGAGCGTCCGAGTGCGGACGCGCGGCGGATCCGGGTCGTGTGGAACCCCACCGCCGGACGCAAGGGCGGTGTCCGGACGAACTACTCGTCTCGCACGATGCTGCTCGGACTGCTCCATCGTCACGGCCTGGGCGACGAGCTGATCGAGCCGGGCTCCGAATCGGAGGCCGCCGAGGCAGTCACCGACGCCGTTCGTCGTGGGTATGACGTGGTCGTCGCGGCCGGTGGCGACGGGACGATCGGGCTGGTCGGGCGGCAGCTGATCGGCACGCGCACCGCGCTGGGGATCCTTCCGCTGGGAAGCGTCATGAACATCCCGCGGATGTTGGGCATGACGCGGGACCTCGAGGAGGCGGCACGGATCCTCGCCGACGGCCATGTGCGCTCGATCGACGTCGGGCAGGTCGGCGACCGCATCTTCTACGAGGCCGGCTCGGTCGGCATGCACGCCGCCGCGACGCGGGAGCTGCCCCTGGTGGACAGGGGCGACTACGGGGCGATCGTCCGATCCATCGTGGCAGCGTTCCGCTATCGACCCTCCGAGATGCGCATCGAGCTGGACGGCGACCGCACGATCACGGCGAAGGCGGTCGTCGTGGCGGTGGCCAATGGGCCTTTCATGGGCCCGGGGATTGCCGTCGCACCCGAAGCCCTGCTCGACGACGGCCTGTTCGACGTGCGCGTGTTCCTGCACTACACGAAGAGGGAACTGCTCCGATACGTTTCCAGCATCGTCCGCGGTCGCCGCCCCCAGGAACGGCGCTCGCTCACCGAGCGGGCCGGCTGGGTCCGTGTCACGAGCGGACGACCGCTCGCGGCGCGTGCCGACGCCGTGGACCTGGGAACGACCCCGGTCGTCTTCGAGATCCGACCGGGGGTCCTCACGGTCGTCGCCCCGGACCCACCACCGCCACCAAGCGCGTCGGGACGGCACGGGCCGCACTTCCCCATCCCCAGGCGCGGCGTCGCGGCGCCCCCCCAGCCCCTGCCGTGAGACGAGGGCCCCACGCAGCGACCAGGAGCAGGAGCCACAGCGCCCCGGCCAGGTAGCCACCGATGACATCGGACAACGGGTGGGCTCCGATGTCGATCCGGCTGATGCCGATTCCGACGGCCAGCGCGATCGCCAGGCCAAGGGCGACGGCCCCTTCCCTTGTCGCTCACGCGAATGCGGGGCGTCAGTCCAACCGCCGCCGCGGCCCGTGGCGCGATCGGCCCTGCGCGCGCGGGATCGAGCGACCGTGCACCGGCCTCGCCGGGCGAGACAGACCGCACGGAGGGGAATCGGTCGGATCGTGTGACGACCGCTCATCCGGGCGGATCGGACGCTTCATCCACATCCAAGGTTCAATCGAAAGGAGAAGGTTCTCATGCTTGGTTTGGTGGCCCGCGACTGGTGGGTCTTCGCTGTCCGCGGCGTCGCCGCGATCGTGTTCGGCGCCCTCGCCTTCATCTGGCCGGAGGCGACCCTCACGGTGCTCGTCTTCCTGTTCGGCGCCTACGTCCTCGTCGACGGCGTGTCCCTGCTCGTCGCGCTCGCCCGCGGCGACGCGGTCGCACGGCGCCACGGATGGGCCGTGGGGATCATGGGCGTCCTCGGCATCGTCGCCGGCGTCGTCACCTTCGTGTGGCCGGACCTGACGGCCATGTCTCTCCTGTACCTCGTGGCCGTCTGGGCGATCGCGACGGGCACGTTCCAGGTCATCGCCGCCATCGCGCTCCGGCGCGAGCTCGACAACGAGCTCTGGATGGCGATCGGCGGGGTGGCCTCGATCGTCTTCGGCGCGCTGCTCGTCGCCTCCCCGGGCGCTGGGCTGGTCTCGCTGGTGTGGCTTGTCGGGCTCTGGTCCGTCGTGTTCGGGGTCTCGAGCCTCGGCCTCGCGTATCGGCTCCACGGCATCGACGTGGATCTGCGCGAGCTCGCCAACCGCGCGGCCGCGCACTGACCCGCATCCGAACCTCCCTTGTCCACGAGGGCTGCATGCACGCACGACCGAATGGACAAGGCAGGAGCGCCCTGGGAGCGGCGGCAACGCCGCTCCCAGGGCTCATCGATCTCGGCTCAGCCGACAGACCATAGGGAGGGCGACCGATGCCCGGCAGCGATGAAGAACGTTCGGGCCAAGCCGTCAGATGTCGCCGCGACGATGTGTCCGGCGCGAACCGGCTGATCCGGTCCGCCGGTCCGCTCACGGCGATCGGCGGCCTCGTGCTCGTCCTCGTCGGGGCGCTCGGCCTCCGCGAGGTGGCTTCGCTCATCGTCCCGGTGATGTTCGGGCTCTTCATCGCCCTCACCGCCTGGCCGATGGTCGGCGCGCTCGAGCGGCGTGGCATGCGGCACGCATTCGCCCTGGCGGGAGCGATCGTGGTCGTCCTCGCCGTCGTTGTCCTTGCGGCCTGCATCGCCGCGCTCTCGGTGGGCGAGCTCGTGGTCCAGGTCCCCAGGTACGAGAGCCGCCTGAGCGCGGCCCTCGCGGCGCTGCGCGATCTCCTCTCGCAGCTCCCGATCGGCGTGGATCCCGGCGCCCTGACGGCGATCGTCTCGCCCGAGAGGATCTCCGGGATCGTCAAGCCGGTGGCGTCGGCCGTCTCCGAGGCCGGCGGCGCTCTGTTCGTGCTCGCCCTGACCATGATCTACGCGCTCGCCGGCGGGGCGTCCTTCCGGGCGCGGGCGGCTGCGGCCTTCGGCGAGCAGCATGCGCTCCTGCTCGGCACGCAGCAGTTCGCCACCGACCTGCGGCGCTACCTCGTCGTGCGCGCCAAGCTCGGCCTGTTCGCCGCGGTGCTCTCATTCGCGCTCCTGGTCGTGCTCGGCGTTCCGTTCCCCATCCTGTGGGCGATCCTCGTGTTCGCCGCCAGCTTCATCCCGAACATCGGCACCATCATCGCCGTCATCCCGCCGACGATCCTCGCCTTCCTCGACAGCGGGCCGGGGGCGGCGGCTGTCGTGATCGTCGGCTACACCGTCATCAACCTCGCCCAGGACCAGCTCCTCCAGCCGGTGGCCATGGGGAGCGAGCTCAACCTGAGCCCGCTGGTGGTCTTCATCGCGGTCATCGTGTGGGCGTGGATCCTCGGCCCGGCCGGCGCGCTCCTCGCGGTCCCGTTGACGGTCGGCCTGGTCATGCTGCTCGAGGCGTTCCCGTCCTCGCGGGGCTTCGCGAGCCTGCTCCGCAACAACGTCGAGCCGCAGCGAGGCAGACGACCCGCGGGTTGACCGTCCGGAGGCACTACCCACGACCCGTCGGAGGCCGGGCATCGGCTACGATCGCGGCAGCCGGCCACGCCCCGCGAGCCGTGGCGAGGACCTCCAGGTGACGGAGGGAGCCGAGATGGACGCCCAGCAGCCGAACCGGCCCGCCGAGCCGCCCGAGGCGCTCGCGCACCTGGTGCGGAATCGAGTGGCGTCTGGCCCACCATCCGGGCGCCCGACGGCGACCTGGTGGCGGTCCCGGCGGACGTCCTCGCGACGGCCGTCTTCGTCGACGGGCGGGTCGCCGGCACTACGGGCTGCAACCGCTACCACGCGACGTACGTCGCCGACGGCCCGGCGCTCTCGGTCGGCCCGCTCGCGACCACGATGATGGCCTGCGAGCCGGCCCGGGACGCGGTGGAGCGGGCGTTCGTCGCGGCGCTCGGCGACATCGAGGCGTACGTCATCCGCGGCGAGATCCTGGAGCTGTCGGGCACCGACGGCCGGGTCCTGCTGCGGTTCCGCGCGGCACCCGCGCAACGCCTGAGCGGCACCCGATGGGTCGCGACGGCCATCAACAACGGACGCGGTGGGGTCGTCAGCGCCCTCGAGGGCGCCGAGGTGTTCGCGGTCTTCGGGGACGACGGGCGAGTCTCGGGCTCCGGCGGGTGCAACCAGTTCACCGGCCCGTACACGGTCGAGGGCGACGCCCTGGCAATCGGCCCGCTCACCGCGACGCTGCGGGCCTGCCTCGCGCCCGAGGGCGTGGGAGAGCAGGAGGCTGCCTGCTTCGCGGCGCTCGGCCGCGTCGCGACGTGGTCCGTCCGAGAGGGCCGGCTCCGCCTGCGAGCCGCCGACGGCGCCCTCGAGGTGGAGCTTCGCGCACCCGACGCCGGGTAGCGCCGCCCGCCGAGGCGGGGCGGTCGCGACCTTCGCCCGGGCCCGCTCACCCGGTTCGCCACGGGGCTTGACATCCGCGCGCCCGTCCCGTATATATCGCGCCACGATATATCGTCAGTCGAAAGAAGGTCACCCGCATGGTCACGCCGCTCCCGGAGCTCGGACGGTTCGCCGAGCCCGCCCTCCTGATCCTGGTCAGCCTGTCCGACGGCCCCAAGCACGGCTACGCCATCATGGCCGACGTCGAGCAGGGGACCGGCCGGCCGATGGGTCCCGGGACCCTCTACGCCGCGCTGGCAAGGCTCGAGGAGCGCGGGTTCATCGAGGCCCTCCCGCCCGTGGACCGGCGCCGGCCGTACCGCCTGACGGCGCTGGGCGCCACCACCGTGGCCGAGCAGCTCCGCGAGCTGTCGGCCTTCGCCGAGCTCGGCCTGCGCCGCCTCGGCCAGTCACCGGGCTGACAGGGCGGCGCGTCCCATGATCGCCCTGCTCCTCCGCCTCTATCCCGCCGGCTGGCGGACGCGCTACGGTGACGAGTTCGCGGCGCTCCTCGCGGAGCAGCCGCTGGGCCCGTTCGACGTTGCCGACGTCCTCCTCGGCGCGCTCGACGCCCACCTCCACCTGCGGGGGCTGGGCTCCTGGTCCGAACACCGAAGGGGGTTCTCCATGTCGCTTCGCATCGGAGGCTTCGCCGCCGCCATCGGCGGCGCCCTCATCCTCACCGGGTGGGTCTGGTCTGGCCTGGATCCGGCCGATTCCGACCCGGGCTTCTGGTTCTTCTTCGCCGGCCTGGTCCTGCTGCTCGTCGGGCTGACCGGCCTCAGCGCGTTCCAGGCCCGCACGCACCCGGCCCTGGTCTGGGCGGCGTTCCTCCTGCCGGCGATCGGCGGCGCCGTGATGACGTTCGGCCTGATCGCCATGGCACTGTTCCCGGACCGCCCGCTGGTCGGCGATTGGGCCGGCTGGAGCTTCTTCTTCGTCGGCCTGCTGACCACCGTGGCCGGCTCTCTCCTGTTCGCGGTCATCACGCTCCGGACCCGGGCTCTCCCGCGCTCCGGCGCCGCATTCCTCGCGATCGCGTCGATCCTCGCGCTCCTGTCGTTTGTCGGCTCCATGGGCCTGGGCGAGTGGCTCCAGCCGGTCTTCATCGCCGGGTTCCTCGCCTTCCCGCTCGGCTGGGTCGTGCTCGGCCTGCAGGCCGTGCGCCTCGACCGCCCGGCAATCCGGGCCGGAGCCGCCTGACGAGTCGACGGGGAGCGGTGACCGCGCGACTGCCGGTAGCCTCGCGACTGCCGGTAGCCTCGCGACTGCCGGTGGTCGCGCGATCTGGGGCCGCTCGGCTCTGGCGCGGCTCGCCGGCCGCGGGCCACGGTGCAGGCGTTGGACTCCGCAGGGGGCACGTTGATGCGAGCGCTGGTCGTCTACGAATCCATGTTCGGCAACACCCGGGACGTCGCCGCGGCGATCGCCGAGGGGATCACGCCCCGGATGCCGGTCGAGATGGTGGAAGTCGGCAGCGCACCGCTGGTGATCCACGAGGACATCACCCTGCTCGTCGTCGGCGGCCCGACCCACGCCCACGGCATGTCGAAGCCCGAGTCGCGGGCTGACTCTGCGAAGCGAGCCGGCGACCGCCTGGTGTCGAAGGGGAACGGCATCCGCGAGTGGCTCGAGACGATCCGGAGCGGCACGGACCGCACCGCCGTCGCGACCTTCGACACGCGCATCAAGGGCCCGGAGATCCTCTGGGGGTCGGCCTCCAAGGGCGCCGCCAAGCGTCTCCGGGGACTCGGCTTCCGCGTCGTCGACGAGCCGGAGAGCTTCCTGGTCGGCGGCCCGACCGGCCCGCTCTTCGACCGCCTCCTCGACGGGGAGCTCGCCCGCGCCCGGGCGTGGGGCGAGGGCCTGGCCGCCGGGCTGGACGTGACCGTCGGCGCCCGGTAGCGCCCGTCGGCCGCGCCGGCCGAATCCGCGCCGGCCATCACGCGCCGTCCCGGTCACCGTCAGGGCGGTGCGCCACCGCACAGCCCCTTCGTTCGGGCCGCGCCGAACGCACGGGCGATTGGCGCCGGGGTGGCCGCCCGGCAGCATGGCGCCGATGGCCGCCGACCGCCCGTCCTCCCCTGCCGTTCTCGCTCCGCGGCGCCCTGCGCGGCCGTGGCGCACCCTTGCCCTCGCGGTCGCGGCCATCGCCATCCTCGCTTCCGTCCTCGTCCTTCCGGGACCCGCGGGCGCCGCGCCCGCCGACCCGTACGGCGACGAGCTGATGCGGCTCACCAACGTCGATCGCGACGCCCTCGGGAAGGCGCCGCTGGCCATCGATCCGACCCTCGCCTCCTTCGCCCGCGACCTCGCCTGGACCTGCCCCACGAACCCGGCGCTGGACCTCCGCGGCCGGGCCGCCGACATGGCCGATCGCGTCCTACTTCAGCCATTACGTCGCCGGCTGCCTCGCGGCCGGGGGCTCGGACATGAGCGTCCTCGACGTGATGAGCCAGGTCCTTGGCTACCGCTCGATGCGCGGCGAGAACATCGCCGCGAACACGTACGGCACGGAGGACGTCGTCCTACGCCTACGGCTGCGCGCTCGACGGCACGGGCTGTGCGGGGACGACCGCGACGCCGAAGACGGTCGAGGTCGCCGAGCGCGGCTTCATGCAGAGCTTGGGCCACCGGACGAACATCCTCAACTCCTACGACCGGTTCGGGTGCGGCTCCTGGCTCGCCGGCGACGGAGCAGCGCTACTACGCGTGCGTCTTCGCCCTGGGTGGGCCTGCGGGCAGCCCGACCCCGACGCCGACCCCGACCCCGACCCCGACCCCGACGCCAACACCGGCACCGACGCCCGACTCGTCCGCGCCGGCCATCGCCGGCTTCACCGGGATCAGCGTCGTGCGCTCCGGCACCGGGCGCACGCTCGGCGCGACGGCGACGGACGGCCGGGCGCTGGCCCGCCTGGAGATCCGTGTCGACGGTCGCCTCTACCGCGGCTGGACGCTGGCCGGGGTTCGTGCCGCACGCAGCGCCTGGGTCTCGCCGTCGTGGCTCCGCCGGGGGCAGCACCTGGTCCGCTGGACGGCCTGGGACGCGGCCGGCAACGTCCGAACGCGCTGCTACTGGCTGACCGTCCGCTGATCTTCCGCAGCTGCCGGACCGGCGCCGCCGCGGCGGCCCCTGCCGGGATCGACGGGTTGCCGTGCCGTGGCGCGCCCAGCCGAACGAGCCCCGGCTCGGTACACTCGGCCGGGGAACGACGACATCAACCAGCGGCCCGACGCGTTCAGGCCGCCTCAGCAAGGAGACCCGCGTGGAACGCCGAACCGCCCGTGGCGCTGGGATCGCCCGCCGCGCCGCTGCTCTCGCCGCCCTGGCTGTCGCCGCGTTGATCGCCGTGACAGCCTGCACCTCCGGCGGCTCGCCGTCCGCCTCTGCCCGTGTCGCGTCACTCCCGCTCGAAGGGACGGCATGGCAGCTCACCGACTACGTCGGGCCCGAGGGCGGCTCGCTGCCGGTGCCGGAGGGGCTTGCCGCCACGGCGACCTTCAGCGCCGGCACCGTCGCCGGCAACGCGGGCTGCAACCAGTACAACGCCGCCTACACCCTCGACGGCGACAAGCTCACGATCAGCACACCGGCGATGACGGCGATGGCCTGCCCCGCGCCCCAGATGGCCCTCGAGCAGGCGTACGTGGCCGCGCTGGAGAAGGTCGCCACGTACGCGATCAGCGGCGACACGCTCGAGCTGAAGACCGCCGAGGGCAAGGTGGGCCTGCGCTACGCGTCGGCCGAGGCGCCCGCCCTGGCGAAGACGCGCTGGGTCGCCACCACGATCAACAACGGCACGGGCGGGGCAGCGAGCGTCGTCGCCGGCTCCACGGTCACCGCGGTCTTCGCCGAGGACGGCACGGTGGCGGGTTCCGGTGGCTGCAACAACTTCAACGGGACGTACACCACCGACGGGTCGGCCCTCGACTTCGGGCCGCTCATGTCGACCAAGAAGGCGTGCGCGGACGAGGCGATCTCGAAGCAGGAGGCGAACTACTTCGCGGCCCTCGACAAGGTTGCGAGCTTCGCGTTCGCGGGCGACCACCTCCAGCTCCGCGACGCCGACGGCTCGCTGCAGGTGGAGTACCGCTCGACGCTCCCGTAGCGCTGGTCGGGTATCCCCGGCCGGCCCGCGGGCCGGCCGGGACGGCGTCGGGTTCCCCTGGGAGCAGCTGGACATGGACCATCGCATCGCCACCAGCGCAACGAGCACCCGCCGGGGGCGTCCCGTGCTGGCCCTCCTCGCGATCGTCGCGCTCGCCCTCGCCGCCTGCACGTCCGGCGGCGCCTCGCCCGCCGGCACGCCCCCGGCTGCGGCCGTCCCGCTCGAAGGAACCAGCTGGCAGCTGACCCAGTACGTCGGCGCGGCGGGCGCCATCGTGCGGATCCCCAAGGGCGTCGTCGTGACGGCGGTGTTCAGCGGCGCTAGGCTCTCCGGGAACGCCGGGTGCAACACGTACGGCGCGGACTACGCGCTCGACGGTGCCTCGATCGCGATCACCGACGTGGCGGCGACGGCGATGGCCTGCACTGGAGCGGCGGGGCCGGTCGACGCCGCCTACCTGGCCATCCTGCCGAAGCTCGCGACGTACACGATCAACGGCTCCAACCTGGAGATGCAGAACAGCACGGGCACGATCAGCCTGAGCTACAAGGTGGGCACCACGCCGTAGCCCGCCCCAGCCCGGATTCACCGGTCGGGCCCGGCGCTTCTCCCGGCGGGTGCCTCGGCCGCCCCTACGCCGGTCCGCGCCGCGTGTGCAGCACGACGTGGGTGAAGGGGATCCGGAGCTCGCGGAAGACCTCGATCGAGACGAGGAAGCCGGCGAACAGGAAGAGGACCCCGAGCAGCTCGCCGACGTAGAACGCCTCCGTCATGCCGAAGCGGGCGAGGCTCCCGGTCAGGGACGGCGCGAAGCCGCCGATCGCGAGGAGGATCGTGGCCGGCACGCGGCTGGTCATCTCGCGGCGCCTCAGGGCGACGGCGGTGGAGTACAGGGCGCCGAAGACGAGGGCGATCCCGCCGGTGACGTTGAAGAACGGCGTCAGGAGCCGGACGTAGCCGGGGAAGAGCTCGCCGGTGGGGATCCCGGTCGCCGGATCCAGGGCGTACCCGGGCGCCGCCAGCGGCGCGAGGACGACCATCGGGATCGAGACCAGCGTCCCGGCCACGATCAGCCCGCCGGCAATGCTGGCCCATCGACCCTGCCGGTACGCCGCCACACCGATCGCCACGGCGGCGACGACGGCGATGAGCAGGTACAGGTACGGCGAGACCCCGCTGTCCGGGTAGTCGTTCTTGCGCCAGGCGAGGAACGTGAAGACGCCCGCGAGGAGCACGGCGATCGCGGCGGCGTACCCGAACCGGGTCCGGGCCAGGAGGTACATCGTCCCGAGGCCCAGCCACCCGGCGACCCAGACCGCCCCGGTGAGGTACCAGGCGCGGTAGAGCGGCTCGCTCCACCCGAATGCCGCGCCCACGAACTCTGTTCCGGCCGCGATTCCGTACCAGACCATGCCCAGCGTCCAGATCAGCTGGTAGGGCTTGCGGCGCTCCAGCCACTGGTCCAGCAGGAACAGGGCGAAGACGAAGCTCAGCAGGGACGACGTGAGCGGGAGGACGACGTTCGGCTCCATGGCCCTCTTCTCCGTCGGGCGGCGCTCGCGACGCGGGTCGCGCGGGACGCGCGGGTCGTCCGATCCTCGGCGGGCCCCGACACCCAGGGGCCCGACTGGACCGAACGGTAGACGCGGGCAGAAGGCGGCTCAATGTGCCCGCCGATCCGACTTTTCCGCCCGCCCGGACCGATCGGGGGATGCCGGTCGATAGGTGGTGGCCGGCGCGTGCCGCTCGTCAGATGCGGTCCCACTCGAACATGACCATGTTCTCGTTGTCGGGGGCGACCTTGACCGGCAGGGCCACGCCGACCGCCACCCGGCCGACCTTCTCGAGCGGGACCATCGCCGCCGACGGGCCCGTCGTGAACGTCGGCCGGCCCGGGATGCTCACGGTGGTCGTCATCGTGAAGAGGCGCTCGTCGCCCACCGTCTGGCCGCTGTCGTCGAGGCGGTCGATCCGGGCCGTGCCGGAGATCCCGTTGGCGCGCAGGTAGGCTCGCAGCTGCTCCACCGTGTAGCCGGCCTGGGCGGCCTGGCCGAAGACCGGCGCGGCGCCGGTGCCTGTCGATGCCATCGCCGTGGCCACCTGGCCGAGCGTCTCGTCGGACGCCGAGCCCGGGCCACTGCCCGCATAGGGATCGTAGGCGGGCGCGCCGATGACCAGGTTCGGCTGGTCCCACTGGACGACGACCGTCTCCGGCTCGGCCGGGTCGACGCGCACCGGAAGCGTCCCCTGCAGCCGGTTCAGCATGACCAGCGGGACGATCTCCTTGACCTTTGCCCGGTACGGCGAGCGGCCCGGGATCGTCACCAGCAGGTCCAGCTCGATCTGCGGCTGGTCGTTCACCAGCATCCCGGTCTGGGTCAGGCCCATGATCTGCCCGGTCCCGGCGACGCCGGACGTGCTGATCCGGTCCTTCTTCGCCGCGCCGCGCATCCAGAGCAGGCCGACGACCAGGAGGATCAACCCCGACGACGCCGAGGATCGCCGCCGTGAGCCGCATGCCATCGCCGGCGTATGGCAGGTCGCCCAGGAAGAGCCAGAAGCCCGCCGCGAGGGCCAGCTCCAGGACGGCGACCATCACCAGGATCCGGCCGCCCCGCCGGCCCATCGTCGAGCTCCGGTACATCCCACCCTCCGAGAGATTGGCCTGCGTCCGCGACGCACGCGGTCAGCCGAGTCCCCTCCCGCGTCAGCCGCCGGCCGTGCCCCGCGTCAGCGTGTGCTGGAGTAGCCCGTGAACCGGTCGCGGTTCGTGTAGCCACCGCCGGCGTACGACATGATGTCGGCCATCAGGCCGATCCCCAGCCAGACCCAGTCGAAGCCGTCGATTCCGCCGGGGAAGACGGCGACGTAGATCAGCGTCGTCCACGGCACGAACAGGAAGCCGAGGAGCGGCAAGAGGAACGTGTCGAAGGCGGCGTTCCAGCGCACCTGGTCGGCCAGCCACCAGATCAGGATGCCGATCCGGGGTCCCAGGAGCACCAGGACCGCGAAGAGACAGCACATCAGGCGTTTCCTCCTCCGGCGGCGAGCTCGTCCGCGGCCTCTGCCGGGAGCCAGAACCAGCGCAGGTGCTCGAAGTCTGCACCAACGGCGAGGGGTCCCGCCACCCCCGATGGTGTCGGCGGCGGGGCCGCCAGGATCGCCCGGGCCTCGGCGAGGTAGTCGGCCAGCCGCGCCTCGGGCTCGCGATGCCGGTGGGCCGCGTAGCGCATCTCCCCGTCGACGTAGCGGACGTCGAGGAGCGAGAGCGGTGGCTCGGGCGCGCCGCCGCGGTGGGCCCACAGGCCGGTGAGCGGGTCGAAGCGGTACTGCGGCAGGAGGCGCCAGCCCTCGCGGGCGACGAGGTCGACGGCCTCGACGACGAAGTCGAAGACCGCCTCGCTGATGAAGTAGTTGAAGTTCACGCGCACCCAGCCGGGCTTGATGCCCTCGCAGCCGCGGGCGATCTCCCGCTCGAAGGCGTGCGACTGCTCGATGTCGATCCCCAGCAGGCGGTGGCCGTAGGGCCCGGCGCAGGAGCAGCCGCCGCGGGCCTGGATGCCGAACAGGTCGTTGAGCAGCGCGACCACGTAGTTGTGGTGGAGATACCGGCCCCGGTGGCGAACGACGAACGAGACGATCGACAGGCGCGGCAGGGCCGGGTTGCCCAGGATCTCCAGGGACGGGTTGGCCTGCCAGCGCTCGATCGCGCGGTGGATGAAGTCCTCCTCGCGGGCCCGGATCGCGGGCACGCCGACCGCCTCCTTGAGCTGGAAGACGAGCCCGGCCCGGATCGATTCGATGATCGCCGGCGTGCCACCCTCCTCGCGGTGCTCGACGTCGTCCAGGTAGACGTGCTCCGTCGGGTTGACGTAGGCGACCGTGCCGCCTCCCGGCACCGTCGGGACCCGGTTGCGGAAGAGATCGCGCCGGGCCACCAGGATCCCCGGCGTCCCGGGTCCGCCGATGAGCTTGTGGGGCGAGATGAAGATGGCGTCCTTCGTGTCGAGGGCGGCATCGTCGGCCGACCCGTCGGCCGCGGGGCGCCGCGGCGCCATCTCGACCTCGACGTACGGCGCCGCCGCGGCGAAGTCCCAGAACGAGAGCGCGCCATGCCGGTGGAGCAGGACCGAGATCGCGCGGGTGTCGGACAGGATCCCGGTCACGTTGGAGGCGGCGGAGAAGCTGCCGATCCTGAGCGGCCGGTCGGCATGGGCCAGCAGCCCGCGCTCCAGGCGGGCCAGGTCGATCCGGCCGTCGGCGTCCTCGGGGATCGTCACGACGTCGGCGATCGACTCGCGCCAGGGCAGCTCGTTGCTGTGGTGCTCGTAGGGGCCGATGAAGACGACCGGACGCTCGGCCGCCGGGATCCGCGCCGCGAGGTCGTAGCGCTCGTCGAGCTCCGCCGGCAGGCGCAGCCCCAGCACGTGGACGAGCCGGTCGATCGCGCCGGTGGAGCCGGAGCCGACGAACAGGACGACGTGCTGGTCGGTGGCACCGACGGCCTCCCGCACGATCCGTCGCGCCTCGGCCCGGAAGCGCGTCGTCTGGAGCCCCGTCCCCGAGGACTCCGTGTGCGTGTTGGCGTAGAGCGGCAGGACCGCGTCGCGCAGGTAGTCCTCGATGAAGGCGAGGCTTCGTCCCGACGCCGTGTAGTCGGCGTAGGTGACCCGGCGCACGCCGAACGGTCCGGCGACCGCCTCGTCGTCGCCGACGACCGACCCGCGGATGGCCTCGATCAGCGATGCCTCGTCCATCCGCGGATCGTAGCGGGGCCGGCGCGCGGCGACCGACGCCCCGCTACGGCCCCGGCACCAGTCTCCGACCGTCCACCCAGCCGTTCCAGCCGTTGACGGCCGCGACGCGCGCCCAGTCCCCGGCCCGCTCGACGACGACCAGCTCGAGCCGGCCTGCCAGCGAGACCATGGGGGCCCGCGTCGGGTCAGGCGCGGCCCAGGCCGCCATCCCCTCGATGGGGACGAGGTGGGTCGGGAGCCACGCCGGGGGCGGTGGGGGAGGTGGGGGTGGCGCGGCCGCGACCGGCTGCGAGACCGCCGGCTGGGCTGCGACCGGCCGTGCCGGGACAGGTTGTGCCGGGACAGGTTGTGCCGGGACAGGCATGGCCGCCCCGAGGCCGATCGCCGGGAGCGCCGCGTACTGGTCCTTCAGGGCGCGGATGAGGTCGCGCTGCTTCACCACGTCCGGATGGTCGGCGGATCCCACGCGGCTCGCGACCATCGCCAGGTTGATCTGCTGGCGCTGGATGAGCCCCTTCAGCTTGCCGCCGGCAGCGCCCCTCGTCCGCGCCGATGCTCTCCGGGCACGCCAGCGCGCCCGGAGGCCGCCGAGCTCGCGCATCTCCTCGGCCGTGATCGTTCCGTCGTCCACCTGGCCGACCGTCATCCGCTCGAACCAGCCCCGCTCGCGCCGCCGGGCCAGCCGGATCAGGACCAGGAGCCCGATCAGCATCGGCAGGCCCTTGGCGGTGACGTAGAGCAGCCAGTTGAAGATCCCGCCGTCTCCCAGCAGCTCGGCGAGCAGCGGCGAGTTCCAGAAGAAGTGGGCCCCGACACCGGCTGCGCACAGGGCGATCCCGACCGCCAGGCGGCGGCCCCATGGGAGATCGGGACGAGTGACGTAGTAGGCCACACCCATCCCGATCAGGCCCGTGTACAGGAAGTGGCTGTACGGACCGGCGCCGACGATCCGGATCAGGAAGATCTGGAAGAGACCGTCGTACGAGCCGCCGGCCTGGACGAACGCCCGGACGAAGTAGAAGACGTCCTCGACGAGGAGGAAGCCCAGCCCGACCATCGCTCCCCAGATGAAGCCGTCGAGGATGTCGTCCATCTCGGCCCGTGCCAGCGACACGAGAAGGATCACCCCGATCGCCTTGAACCCCTCTTCCACGAACGGCGCCGTGAGCGCCGCGCTCCATTCGGAGGTGAACGTCGGGTTCGCGGTGACCTTGAAGATCAGCTCTGCCAGCGGCGTGTTCGTGTAGATCGAGAGGGTGGTCGCAGCGACCCCGCCCCACAGGAGCGCAGCGCCGAGGATGCTGATCGGCTCCCGCTCGTACATGTCCATCAGGTAGATGACCAGGACGACGGGGATCGCATACGGGAGGAGCAGGATCAGCGTGACGAACCACGCCTCCGGGGCGACCTGGATCATCTCCAGCTGCTGCCCGAGGGCCATGAAGCCCGTGAGGATCAGGGTCGCGACGAAGAGCCAGAACGCCGGCTGGCGGCGCTGCCAGAACGATGTCTGGTAGCCCCAGCGCGGCGGGACGCCCTCTCCGAAGATGCCCGGCTGTGCGGTCACGGCTAGCCTCCCGTCGCCTGGATCGTGGAGAGGATCGTGTCGATGTCGCCACCCACCCCCTGGAGCGTGCCGCTGGCGCCGAACACGTTGACGATGATGCCGGTCTGGCCGGTCGCGCCGACGAACATCGCGCCGTCGACCTGCGTCCCCTGGAGGATCCCCGAGTACGCGAACGCGACCGCGGGAATGCCGCTCCCCATCTCGCCCGACGTCGGCTCGTTGGCCGTCAGCTCACCGCTGGCGAAGAACGCGTCGCGGTACGCCGTCGCGAGTGCCAGCGGCGTGTCGGTCCACGGCAGGGCACCGATGATCATGACCACGCCGGCCTTCTGGAGGACCGTCTGTCCCGGCTCCGACCCGATCACCGTCCAGCCCGCGGGCGGGTAGGCGACCACGCCGGACCCGATCTCCACGCCGGCCCCCGGCTGGACCGGCCCGGGGTCGTTCGGCGCGGCCGTCGGCTGGCCCGGGACGGGCGTCGGATCCCCCGGCCCGGGCGTCGGCCCGACCGGGATCCCGGGACCCGGGTCCACGGTGCCGGTCTCGGCGGGCAGCGGGACCGCCGCGTTCACGAGGTTGACCCCGAAGACGCCACCGATCATCAGCACCGCGGCGACGATCGTCGTGCGCCAGCCGTGCGGATCCAGGCCGGCGAACCACGAGCCGGACCGAGTCACGAGGCCCGCGGCAAGGGCGGCCGGGTCGATGGGCGGCGGCACGGGCGCCACGACCGGGGCGACCGGGACGCGACGGCACCTGCCGGGGGCATCACCGGCGCAACCGCGACGGAGGCCGGCGCGACCTCGGCGGGCGTGGCTGCCGGCGCCGGTTCGGCGGCCGGCACGCTGGGCGTGGCCGCGGCGCCGGTTCGGCGCCCGGCACGCTGGGCGTGGCCGCAGGCGCCGGTTCGGCGCCCGGCATGCTGGACGTGGCCGGGCTGCCATGCCCGACCCCGCCGGACAGATCCGTCACGCGCCCCTCCCGTCGCTGCCGCCGCGCCGGTCCCGCCTTCGGGGCCTCCCTCGGCTCGGTGGGCACGTAGCGTACGGGTTCGTCGGGCCGCCGCGAACCCCCGGATCGCGCAACGCGGTAGTACGAACGGGTGGGCGAAGACCACGTCATGCGACGCCCTCGCCGCCCGCGGGCGGCGGTCTTCGGCAGTCCGTTCCAGCACCCGGCCGGTCTCATCGCGGAGGGATCGCCTGATGCCACCGCCAAGGGGCCCGCCGCGTAGCATTCCGGGCATGCGCTACCGGCGGATGCCCATCGAGGTCGAATCGCCCGAGGAGGTGGGCTACGGCGCGATCGCCTGCAACCTCGCCGAGAGCTCGATCGCCGACGCCAATCTCGACGACCTCGAGCGTCGATCTCGCCGGCCTCATGCTCCGCTACGGCGACCACCGCGGGCTGGTGGCGCTCCGGGAGCTGGTCGCCGCCGACGGCGGCCGCGCCCTGCCGCCGGACGCGGTGCCGCTGGGGCCGGACGACGTGCTGGCAACGGTCGGCGCCGCCGGAGCCCTCTTCATCGTGGCCACCGCCCTGCTGGAGCCCGGCGACGAGATCGTCGTCGTGCGGCCCAACTACGCCACGAACCTGGAGACGCCGCGCGCGATCGGGGCCGACGTCCGGATCCTCGACCTGCAGCCGGAGGAGGGCTGGGCGACCGACCCTGATGCCCTCGCGGCGCTGATGTCCCCGCGGACGCGCCTCGTCTCGATCACCAACCCGCACAACCCGACGGGCGCGCTCGTCGACGAGGCCGTTCTGCGCCGGATCGTCGCCCTCGTCGAGGCGCACCCGACGGCGCGCCTCCTCGTGGATGAGACCTACCGCGAGATGACCTACGGGGGGCCGCTCCCGCCGGCGGCGACGCTCTCGCCGCGCGCCATCGGCGTGTCGGGGATGTCGAAGACCTACGGGCTGCCGGGGATCCGGACCGGCTGGCTGACCACCCGCGACCGGGAGCTCATGACGACCCTGCTGGCGGCGAAGGAGCAGATCCACATCACGGGCTCGCTCGTCGACGAGCAGATCGCGGCCCGTGCCCTCGAGCGTCGGGCCGAGCTCCTGCCGGCCATCCTCGATGGGATCGTCGCGGGGCTGGCGGCGGTCCGCGCCTGGCTGGCGGCCGAGCCGCGCATCGCGTGGGTGGAGCCGCGCGGCGGCGTGGTCGGCTTCCCGTGGATCCGCCCCGACGCCGGGGTGGATCCCGACGCCTTCCACCGGGTCCTCGCCGGGCGCCACGCCACGGCCGTCGGCCCGGGTCACTGGTTCGAGCGGCCGCGCTCGTTCTTCCGGCTCGGCTTCGGGTGGCCGCCTCCCGCAGAGCTCGCCGAAGGCCTCGCCCGGATCTCGCGCACCCTCGACGAGGTGGCCGCAGGAGGGGAGTGAGGCCCCCCGGCGGAGGGGCCGCTTGACCCTCCCTCCGGGTCAGAGTGCAGGATCGATCGGGGCCATCCGTCCCTGACGATCCGGCACCGGCGGCGGTACGCTGGCGGGACGCCACGCCACAGGGAGTTGCCGCGCGCATGAGCCTCGTCATCACCGACCTGCAGAAGTCGTTCGGGGAGGTCCGGGCCCTCGACGGCATCAGCTTCAGCGTCGATCCCGGCCAGGTGTTCGGGTTCCTCGGCGCGAACGGCGCCGGGAAGACGACGGCGATGCGAATCGTCCTCGACATCCTCCGCGCCGACGGCGGGACGGTGACGTGGAAGGGCCGCCCGTCGACAGAGCTCCCCCGCCGCACCTTCGGCTACCTGCCGGAGGAGCGCGGGCTCTACCCCCGGATGAAGGTGCTCGACCAGCTGGTCTTCTTCGCCGGCCTCTACGGCGTGCCGCGCAAGACCGCCGAGAAGGAGGTCCGGACCTGGCTGGCGCGCTTTCGGGTCCCCGAGTACGCCGACCGCCGGGCCGAGCAGCTGTCCAAGGGTAACCAGCAGAAGATCCAGTTCATCGCGGCGACCCTCCACGACCCCGAGGTCCTGATCATGGACGAGCCCTTCACGGGGCTCGACCCGGTCAACGTGGCGCTCCTCAAGGCGGCCTTCCTCGAGATGCGCGACCGCGGCAAGACGCTGATCTTCAGCACCCACCAGATGGACATGGCCGAGGAGCTCTGCGACGCGGTGGCGATCATCGACGCAGGCCGCCTCGTCGCGTCGGGGCCGACCCGCGACGTCAAGCGCTCGACCGGCAAGCAGGTGGTCCGGCTGGCCACCGACGGCGACCCGGATCTCCCGTGGCTGGCCGACATGGAAGGCGTGGCCGTCGTTCGTCCGGGTCGTGACTACACGGAGGTCGAGGTCTTCGGGAGCACGGATCCCGAGGGGATCCTCCAGGCGGCGCTCGCCCGGGGCGAGCGGGTAACGCTGTTCGAGATCGCCGATCCGTCGATCGAGCAGATCTTCGTCGAGCGGGTCGGCAAGTCCACCCGCGAGGACGTCTCGCTGGCCGGCGTCCCGGACGCGCCGGGCGCGGCGCGTGCCTCGGACGAAGGGCCAGCCCGATGAACGCCACCGTCCGCAACATCCAGTCGGTCGCCCGCCGCGAGTTCAACGTCCGGGCGCACACCCGGTCGTTCCTCTTCGGCACGATCCTCCTCGCGGTCGCCGGCGCGGCGCTCGCGCTTGCCCCGATCGGGATTCGCTGGCTGGAGGGCGAGGGTGCCGAGAAGATCGGCGTCGTCGACGCGGCCACCGACCCGGATCTCACCTTCGACCCGGTGGCGCGGCTCTCCCTCCAGCTCAACGCGAGCGCCACCGACGGCGAGAGCGACTACGAGGTCGTCGCCGTCCCCGACGAGGCTGCCGCCCGCACGGCCGTCGACAAAGGCGACCTCAGCGCCGCCCTCGTGATCGAGCGGACGCCCGGCCCGGACCTCTCGTTCATCGTCATCTCGAACGACCCTGCCGGTCGCCGGACGCCCGAGCTCCTCCGCCAGGCGTCGTACTCGCTCGCCGTCGCGGATCGCCTGGACCGTCTCGGCGTGGCCCCGGGCGACCAGGCCGCCCTCTTCGCACCGCCGGACGTCGAGGTCGAGGAGCCGGTCCCGAGCGGCACCGACGAGCCCACGACGTCCGCGGAGCTGGCCGCCGCCGCCATCGTCGGCCAGATGCTGGTGATCTTCCTGCTCCTCGCGATCGTCCTCTACGGGCAGTGGGTGGCCACCAGCGCGGCGGAGGAGAAGAGCAGCCGGGTGATGGAGATCGTCATCACGCGGCCACGCCGTTCCAGCTCCTGGGTGGGAAGGTGATCGGCGTCGGCGGGCTGGGCCTGGTCCAGCTGCTGGCCGCGGCCATGCCGGCCTTCGTCGCCTTCGCCCTCCAGGGAGTGATCGCCGAGGCGCATCCTCGGCGCGTCGCCATCGGACCCTGGAGCTGCCGCAAGGCCCTGACGCCGGGCGTCCTCGGGGCGTTCGTCGTCTTCTTCGTCCTCGGCTACCTGCTCTACTCCACGCTCTACGCGGCGGCGGGCTCGATGGTGTCGCGGATGGAGGACGTCAACAACGTCGTCGCCCCGATGTCGCTGATCGGGACGCTGGCCTACCTGGTCGGCGTCTACTGCCACGATCGGCCTGATCCCCGCCGACGCGCCCTGGGTCGTCTTCCTCTCGTATTTCCCGTTCACCAGCCCCGTACGTGATGCTGTCGCGGGTCATCGCCGGGGAGGCCGGCGCGCCCGAGGTGGCGCTCGCCGCGGGCATCCTCGTGGTCAGCATCGTCATCTGCCTGTGGGCGGCGGGCCGGGTCTACAGTGCGGGCGTGCTGATGTACGGCCAGGCGCCAAGCTTCCGGCGCCTCCTCGGCACGGCGTTCGGCCGGGCGCGGTAGTGGCAGGCTCCGCGAGGGCTGCCCCGTGCGTCGCTAGCGGCGCGGCCGCAGCTCGACGGAGAAGTCGACCCAGCCCGCGGAGCCAGGCAAGCGCCTCGCCCCAGCCCTCGTTCGCCTCGGCGTAGGCGTCGAGGACGCCGGGATGCGGAGGTCGAACGGGCCGTCGGTTAGCGTGAGTTCGGTGCCGTATCCGAGGGGCTTGAGCTCGATCCGACGGTCGTCTGGTAGCTGTCGTCCGGCAGCCAGGGCCAGCGGAACTCGAAGACCTTGTCGTTCTCGGACACCACGGTGTCCCACCACGTTCGCGAATCCGGAAACACGAGGGTGGTCCTGGTGCCGACGCCCAGCGAGCCGCGGACCTCCTCGGCGAACCAGCGGACCATCTCCTCGGGGTCTGCCAGGCGGCGAAACACGCGCGAGCGGGACGCCTCGAAGCGGCGGACGATCCGGACGGTCCGCGGCGTGGCGAGCGGATCGACCTGGGTTCGAGCGTCCTCGGTTGTCACGGGTGGAGCCTCCAGCCGGTCTGCGGGTTGCGACGGATCCGCGCCGGCCTCAAGCGTACTCCCGCGGCCGCCCGGCGGCCATCGTGACTGCGGCCATCGTGACGATGGCGACCACGCGGCCCGGTGACCACGCGACCGCGCTGCCTGCGGCCGCCGGGGCCGTGGCCGCCGCACAGCAGACATGCGAGAGGCGGGCTCTCCGCCGGACGGCCCCCGAGACCGAGCTCTGCGGAGTGCCCGCCTCGTCGCTACCCGGCGCCGGTGCGTCGGGTGGGATCAACAGCAGCGCCGGGGAGACCGATACGCTACTGCGCGAGCCCCACGTTGTGTGATCGCCGACGACGCCCCTTTCCCACGGGGCCCGCCACGCGGCCGATGCAGAACCGAGCCGCACGATCCGAACGAGGATTGCCGCCCGACCTTGCGAGTCACATTGCGGTGGTGCCCGGACGCACGCAGTACGGCGGCGCCCGCATGGCACCGGCGCCCGCATGGCACCGGCGCACGCACGGTCCTCAAGGCGGTGGTCCACGGTACCGGCTAGTACGAACGAGCGGCTGGCGACAGCATCATGGAGCGAGGCATTCTCCGGGCATGAAGAAGCGCATCCTCGCGGTCTTCCTGTGGTTCTGCGCCGGTTGGTACTGTGGGGCGCTGCTCGCCGCGTTCCTCGGCATCAGCCCCGTGCTCGGGCCGATCATCGGTGCCGCTGCTGCCGCCTGATCGCCGGGGACCCGCGAGGCATCATCTGGACACGCCGCGCACCGGCCGCCCGTCCGCAGGAGGCGGCTGCCGAGATCCTCGCCGAGCTCCCCGAGGCGGCCTGACCCCCGCGGTCAGCCCTCGGTGGGTGCCTCGCCGGGGAGCACGAGCGTGAAGGCCGCCCCCGATCCGGTGTCCTCAGCGAGCTCCAGGTCGCCGCCGTTCGCGCGGGCGAGCGCCCGTCCCACGTAGAGGCCGAGACCCGTGCCGTCCCGGTCCTCCGAGCGGCCGCCTCGCGCGTACCGTTCGAACAGCTGCTCGCGATCGTCGGCGGGGATCCCCGGGCCGCCGTCCTGCACCGTCATCGACACGCGGCTCGCGCCCGGGTCGATCCCGATCCGGATGTGCACCGGGGTGCCTCGCCCGTACTTGACCGCGTTGTCGAGGAGCGCCCACAGCACCTGGTCGACCTGGTCCGGGTCCGCCACCGCCAGCCAGCCGCCGGCCTCGTCGACGAGCTCGAAGGGGACGTGGCCGGCCCCCAGGGCCTCCCAGGTGCGCCGGATCCTCGGCGCCATGGCGAAGACCTCCGCGACCGGGTGCAGGACGCCAGAATCGAGCCGGCTCACGGTGAGGAGCTGGCGGACCATCCGCGAGAGGCGATCGCTCTGCTCCGAGATGATCGCGAGGCGCCGGTCCGCGGCACCCGCGGCGGCCTGCTCGGAGGCGAGCTGATCCGCGTTGGCCCGGATCCGCGCCAGTGGCGTCTGGAGGTTGTGGGAGACGCCGCGCAGGAAGTCGTCCTTCTCGACATCGAGGGTCCGGAGCCGCTCGTTCTGGGCTTCGACCTGCTCGAGGAGGTCGGCGTCGCGAAGGGCGACCGCGACGCTCGCCGCGAACAGCTCGAGCAGGTCCTGGTCGGCCGGCTCCCAGCGCACCATGGCCGGGGCGTGGCCGATGAGGCTGCCCGCCACCTCGCGGCCGGTGCGGAGATCGGCGCGCACCGGCTGGGGCTCGCCGGGGATGCGCTCCTCGAACTCGATGGCGCGCGGGTCGCCCAGGACGATTCGGGCGTCGGTCAGCCCGAGCCCGTCGCGGGCATCAGACGCGGCCCGCTCCAGGAGCGCCGTCGCTCCCGCCGCGGAGGACCAGGCGGTGATGGCGTCGACCGCCCGGGCAACCTGCCGGTTCCGTCGGGCGAGATCGACGGCCAGGTCCTCCTGGCGCTCGGCGAGCCGGCCGAGCTCGTCGTCGGCAAGTGGCGGGAGCGCATCGGCCCGCTCGCCGGCCCTGATGCGATCGAGTCTGTCGGCGAGGAGCCGGAGGGGACGCGTGACCTCCCCCACGAGGATCCCCCCCACGACGAGTCCCACCAGGGCTCCGCCCACGATCCCGAGCAGGACCACGGCGACGAGATCCGTGCCCTGGTTCAGGATCAGGAGGATGGTCCCGAACACGGTGACCGGGAGGATCGCCGCGATCATCACTCCCAGGGTGATCCGCGCCCCCAGGCTGCCCGGGCTCACGGCACCACCGCCTCGAGGCGATAGCCGATGCCGCGCACGGTGATCAGGTGGCGCGGCCGGTTGGGATCGGCCTCGAGCTTCGTCCGCAGGCGGCGCATCGTGACCCAGACGTAGGACGGGTCGGCGTCCTCCGTGTCGGCCCAGCCGCGCTGGACCAGCGTCTCCGTGGTCACCGTCTGGCCGATGTTCGCCGCGAGGGCGTAGAGCAGGCGCGACTCGGTCGGCGTCAGGGCGACTTCGGTCCCGTTGACCGTGGCCGAGCGCCGGTGCAGCTCCAGGATGAGGGCCGGGCCGAGGGTAAGGCGCTGCCCCGGGCAGGCGATCACCGAGCCGGCGCAGCACGCGATTCACGCGGGCCCGCAGCTCCGGGTAGTGGTACGGCTTGGTGATGTAGTCCTCGGCCACCTCGTCGAGGAGGAGGGCCTTCGAATCGGCGATGTCGATCGCCGAGAGGACGATGATCGGGAGGTCGGCCCGCATCTTGATCTCGCGGGCCAGGGAGAGGCCGTCGCGGCGGGGCATCATCATGTCGAGCAGGACAAGGTCCGGCCAGCCGGCCTCCAGGCGGCGCAGCGCCTCCTCGCCGTCGCGGGCGGTCGCCACGTCGTAGCCGTCGTCGCGGAGCTGCTCCGCGAGCACGACCAGCAGGTTCGCGTCGTCGTCGACGAGGAGGAGTCGCGCCGGTCGCTCCTGCCCCGCCGGCCCGCCGCCGATCATCATGGGGCGAGGATAGCGCGCACGCCGCGGTGTGCGGCGGCCGCCAGGCGGAATCCCGGCAGCGAGGCCTGCCTACGGCGCCTTCGAATCGAGGAAGCGGCAGCGGGGCGCGATCGGGCAGCGGTCGCAGGCGGGCCTCCGGGCGTCACAGGTCCTCCGGCCGTGCTGGATCAGCAGCACGTGCGCCGGGTGCACCTCCTCGGGCGCGAGGAGGTGCCAGTAGATCTCGTGCTGCTCGTCCGGCCCGGCCTTCGGCGGGACCAGGCCGATCCGCCGGCTCACCCGGTCCACGTGCGTGTCCACCGGCATGAGCGGCAGGCCGAAGCAGAACAGGAGGACGATCGAGGCGGTCTTCTTCCCGATCCCCGGCACCTGGGTCAGCCAGTCGCGCGCGGCGCGGGGCTCCATCTCGCCGAGGAATCCCAGGTCGTAGCCCGCGCCACCGGTGGCCTCACGGACGTGGCGCAAGGCGTTCTGGATCCGCGGCGCCTTCTGCGGGGCGAGGCCGCCGGGCCGGATCACCTCCATGAGCTCCTCGAGCGGGGCGTGCTCGAGGGCATCCCAGTCGGGTGCCGAGCCGGGGTCGAGCCCGCGTCCGCCCCAGCCCTCCGGGGGTGCCTCCGTGCCGTCGGCTGCGACGACGCGGTGGACGGTGACCGGGCCGTCGGTGGGGTAGGCGGCTCGAAGGGCCTCGAACGCGCGCTCGGAGTTCACGTCGGCGGTGTTCTGGGACAGGATGGTGAGGACCAGCTCCGAGATCGGGTCGAGGCGCGTGTCGCGACGCGGGGTGCCGTAGAGGGCCGCGAGCTCGGCCAGCACGAACGGCACGAGGCCCGGGCGGCGGCGCTCCAGCGATCGGGCCCAGGTCCTCGCGGGGTCGGGCTTCCGGCGAGGGCGCCTGCGGGTCGTCGCGCGGCCGGGACCGGCCGCGGTCGTCGCGCGAGGGCTCACCGGGTCATCCCCAGCCCGACCAGGCGCGCCAGGCGCTCCCCGCAGCGTTGGAGGGGTGCCGGGCCGGCGGCCATCGCCTCCTCGACGGACTGCGGGTGCTCGACGACGGGGACGGCCAGCGCCCCGACGTCGGCCAGGGCCGCGATGCCGTCGGGCTCCACGCCGCCGCCGACCGCGATGCACGGGACGCCGGCGCCGCGGGCCCGACGTGCGACCCCGAGGGCGGTCTTGCCGAACGCCGTCTGGCCGTCGATCCGGCCCTCCCCGGTGACGACGAGGTCGGCGCCGGAGAGCTTCGCGGCGAAGCCCGTGGCTTCCATCACGAGGTCGATCCCCGGCACGATCGCGAAGGAGCGGAACCGGTCGCGGAGGCAGGCGAGGCCGAAGACCGTCCCGCCGGCGGCACCCGCGCCGGGCGTGTTGCGCTCGTCCCGGCCGGTCGCCGCCTCCAGCGCGTCGGCCCAGTGGCCGAGGGCGGCGTCGAGGTTCCGCACGTCCACCGCGCTGGCGCCCTTCTGCGGGCCGTAGACGGCGGCGGCCCCGGTGGGGCCCAGCAGCGGGTTCGTGACGTCCGAGGCGATCCGCAGGTCGACCTCCGCGAGGCGCGGGTCGAGCTCGTCGAGGTGGACCTCGAGCGCGGGGTCCACCGACATGCCCGAGGCCAAGGGCCGCGAGGATCCCGAGGCCGCCGTCCGTCGTGGCGCTCCCGCCGACGCCGAGGTCGATTCGCCGGATCCCCGCGTCGAGGACGGCCCGCAGCACCTCGCCGGTGCCGTACGTGGAGGCTCCCGCCGGGTCGCGCTCCGCCGCCGCGAGGCGCGAGAGCCCCGACGCCGCGGCGAGCTCCACGACGGCGCGCGTGCCGTCGGCGGAGGCCAGCCAGCGCACGTCGATCGCGCGCCCCAGCGGGTCGTGGGCCGCCGCTGCCCGCCATTCCCAGCCGCCGGCGGCGTCGATCGCGACCGCCGTGCCCTCGCCCCCGTCCGCGAGGGGCGCAAGGCGGATCTCGTCGCCGGGACGCGCGGCCAGCCAGCCCGCGGCAAGGGCGCGGGCGACCTCGACCGACGTGAGCGAGCCCTTGAAGGAATCCGGGGCCACGAGGATCGCCAGCGGCCGGCCGCGACCAGCCGGCTCGGCCGATCCCGGACCGGCCGCGCTCACTCGGCGGCTCCGCCGGCGCGGCGCTCCAGGTACTCGGGGATCCGGATCATCGGCGGGCGCTCACGATCGGCGAGCTCGATGACCTCGAGGCCCAGGTGGTCGTCGCCGAAACGCGGCAGCTTCATCGTCGAGCCCAGCTCCGCGAAGAGGCGGGCGCGCCGCCGCTCCTCCAGTCGCTTCATGACCGCCTGGAGGATGACGAAGCTCATCCGGGAGAGCCCCTCAAGCTCCTGGTTGCGGTGGATCCGCCGCTCGAGGTCGACCTGGCCGAGCCCGTCGAGGCCGGCTCGCTCGGAGATGTCGATCAGGTGGCCGATCTCGACGGCGTAGCCCGTGAAGAAGGGGATCGCCTCCAGCAGGCTCCGCCGGCCCGCGTACTCCCCGGCCAGGGGCTGGATGAAGCCGGACAGATCGGGGAAGAAGAGGTTGATGAGCGGCCGTGCCACGAGCTCCGTCACGCGCCCGCCGCCGCCCTCCTTGAGCACGCCGCCCTCGACGATCGGGCGCTGGTAGTAGCCCTTCACGTACTGGATGCGGGGCTCCGCGAGCAGCGGGCCCAGCGTTCCGTAGGCCATCCGCGGATGCCAGTTGCGCACGTCGGTGTCGCACCAGGCGACCAGGTCGCCGCTCGTCTCGAACAGGCTCTTCCAGAGCGCCTCGCCCTTGCCCCGGTACGACCCGTAGCGCGGCAGCACGTCCTGGTGCTGCACGACCCGGGCACCCTCGGCCTCGGCGATCTCCCGCGTCCGGTCGGTCGAGGCGGAGTCGATGACGAGCAGCTCGTCGACCAGGGGTACGCCCTCGACGAGGACCCGCCGGGCCCGGGCGACGATCTCGCCGATCGTCGCCTCTTCGTCGAGCGTCGGTAAGACCAGGCTGACCGTAAGGCCCTGCTGCTCTTTCAGCTCCACCAGCCGTTTCAGGTTGCGGTACTCGGCGTGGTGGAAGTTCGACTCGCCGAACCAGCGCTCGACGCGCGCCGGGATCGCCCGCGACTCCTCGGCCGCCCGGTCGGCCGCCGCCAGCGACTCGGCCCGCCCGGCCAGCGCCTCGAAGGTGGCCCGCCCGATCCGCTCCTGGGTCTTGACCACGATCACCGGCGGCTTCGCCCGGGCCGCGATCGCCTCGGGGAGCGCGCCGAAGAGGAATGCGTCGGCGGTCGTTCCCTCCGGGATCGCGGACGCGCCCATGATGACCAGGTCCGACGCCTCCGCCTCGCGGAGGATCGCGTTGCGCACGTTCGGGGCCTCGCGCAGGAGGCCGTCGGCATGGCCCCGCGCGTGCTGCTTCAGGAACGTGGCGAGGGCGTGCTCGGCCTGGGCGCGGACCATGCTCGTGACGCCCGGCGGGATGACGTGGAGGACCACGATCCGGGCGTCGTGGCGGCGCGCGAGCGCGTCCGCGAACTCGAGCGCCAACTCCGCGTGAGGCCCGCCGCGGACCGGCACGAGGATCCGCCGGATCTCGCCGAAGGGCCGCTGCTTGACGACCGCGATGTCGCACGGCGGCTCGCGGACGACGGCGTCGATGGTGTGCGAGAAGACCGGGCCCGTGCCCGTGGCGCGCCCGTCGGCCGGCCGGCCGCCCCAGCCGAAGATCAGCAGGTCCGCGTCGAGCTCGCGGGCGGCCTCGACGATGCCCTCGGACGCGCGCCTGCCGATCCGCACCAGCGGCCGGATCCGGGTGCCCTGCGGTGCGTAGTCCAGGACCTTCTGGAGGAGCCGCCGGGCCTGGCGGGCCTGCGTGGCACCGTCGGACAGGGCGACGTCCTCCGGCACCTCCACGATCCCGAGCGCCGTCAGCTCGCCGGCGCGCGGGTCCATGATGTCCGCGCCGATCCGCACGAGGTCCTCGGCGGTCGCCGGGTTGGCGACGGGGATGAGGACCCGGACCGGCAGCGGCGCCCGCCGGCTCACGCTCCCTCTCCCTCGCGGTCGGCCGCGGCTGCGGCGTCCTCGGCGGCGCGCCAGCGCTCGACGAGGTACGGCTTGCGCAGCTCGAAGGCTCGCGCCTGGCGCTCCACCCGCTCGTCGGCATCGCCCTGGGCCAGGTTGCGACACTCGACCACGAGACTGCCGACGCGACCGAAGTAGAGCGGGACCAGCGCCGCGACCAGCCGCTCCATCGGGATCGCGCCGAAGCGGGCGGCGACCACGAGGTCGTAGACGATGCCGGCCCACAGCTCGTCGGGGAAGTGGAAGCCGCCGACGGCGTCGCTCATCTCGTCCGTGGTGACGCCGTTCGTGCCGCTCTCGGCACCGCCGAGCCCCAGCCTCTGGGAAGCGCGCTCGGCCAGCCGCGCCGCTTCGAGGGCCAGCTCCTCCGCCGCGGCCGCGTGGCCCGGGGCGAGCATCGCCCGCCAGGTCTCGGCCAGGGTGAGGTGCCCCGCCCCGAACTCCGAGAGGAGGCGCAGCGTGTTGACCTGCAGCGGGCTCGGCTCGACCCAGCGTTCGAAGCCGTAGGCCGGGACCTCGTGGCTGCCCCGGATGTCGAGCCAGGAGTCGGGGTGGCGGCCGGCGAGCCCCAGGATCGTCCCGACCACCTGCCGGAACATCGGCCCGAGGTCGGCCGAGGGGTCCTTCGGGTCGTGGACCTTGGCGCCGAGCCGGGTCTCGCAGACGGCGAAGCCCCCGACCAGGGCGTGCGTCGTCATCCAGATGTCGATCCCGAACTTGCTGACCTCCGGCGTCCAGTCCTCCTGGGCCAGGTAGTGCCGGACGAGATCGCCCGAGACGCCGAAGTCGCCGCCGATCGGCTGCCGGATGCGCCGCCCGTACAGGGCGCGGGTCAGCGGGTAGGTGACCGTGTTCGTGATCGTGCCGTCGTACTTGTGGCGGGCGTAGAGCGGCGTGACGTAGTCGAAGCCGCCCTTGAGGATGGGGCCGGCCAGCAGCTCGATCCACTCCGGGGTGATCGACCGGAGGTCGGAGTCGACCACGACCAGGGCCCGCGCGTCGAGCCGCGCCGCGATCTCGAAGATGGTTCGCAGGGCGGCGCCCTTGCCGCCGATCCCGTCGAGCTCAGGGTAGGTCAGGGTGAGGCGCTCGAGACGGTTCGTCGGGCGGACCAGGAGGATCCGTTCGACGTAGTCGGGGGGCTCCGTCTCGGCGACCACCCGCTGGGTCCCGTCGGGCGACCCGGCGTCGGAGTTGACGAGCAACGGTCGGAGGTCGGCGAAGTACTGGACCAGGCCGGCCTGCGCGGCGCGCACGACATGGCCGATCGTGGTCGCGTTCTTGAAGCTCGGGATCCCGACGACGAGGTCGACCCGGCCGAGACGTTCGATCTCCGCGGTGATCGCCGGCGTCAGGACGGAGGAGGCCATCGGATCCACCCTACCACGGGCGGCGCCCGTGTCGCCGGGGGCGGCCTGGCGGGGCGGCCTGCCGGGGCGGCCGACCACCGGGGCCGGCCTGCCGGGGCCTCACCGGCGCGGCATCGGGATGAGCGACCAGTCCTCGTTGGGGGCGCCGGGTCGGTAGCGGCTGTTCGCCTCCTTGTAGGCGAGGCCACCGAAGCCGAACGCGCGCCAAGTCACGATGAAGCTCGTGGCAGGCTCGCGGACGAAGGGCGTCCGGCGGACCCGGGGCCCCTCCGGGAGGACGCTCTCCAGGAGACGCTTGCGCTCCAGGAGCGGGACCTCGAGGAGCACCTCGTCATCGAGCGCGAGGAGGTCGATGGCGACGAGGGCGATCGGGACGGGCTCGGCCGCGGCGGTCGCTTCGGCCTGGCTGATGGATCGCGCCGTGGATCGGCCGGGGATCTGGGCGCGCCCGCCGACGTATCCGGCCGCCCGGTTGCCCAGGAAGAGCTGGGTCATGTGCTCGCCCATGCCGGGCGCCTCGTTGGTCTCGAAGTCGGCCCCGATGCTCGTGCGCAGGGCCTGGTCGGTGAGGTAGCCGTCGACGACCACTGCCTCGGCCAGGGCCGCCGATGCGAGCTCGCCGGCGATCTCCGGGTGATCGCTCGCCAGGTCGATGCCGTCCGCGTCGACCAGCCGGACATCGCCTCGCACGACGTGGGCGAGCACGCGGACGCCGTCCCAGGCCGGCTCGACGACGGGGTCGCAGAAGCTCCTTCGGCTTGCGTCGGCCGAAGGCCTGCGGGCGCCACGTGCGGGGATCCTTCTGCATGGGATGCTCCTATGTCAAGCGGCCGCCGCGAGGGCTGCCCGCGGGGTCGCCCGGAGGCGCTCATCGTGGCGCATCCGGCGGTAGACCTCGTCGCTGATCCGGCGCTTGAGGGCACGGATCGCCTCGGTCTTCGTGTCGCCGCGGCGCGACGGTGCTCGTAGTAGGCCCGGCCTCGCTCGTCGATCCGCATCTGGGTGATGGCGATCCGGTGGAGGGCGACGTTGACCTGGCGGTTGCCCTTGCGCGACAGCCGGTGGCGCTCGTCGTTGCCCGACCAGACCGGCAGCGGTGCCGAGCCGTTGTGGCGGGCGAAGGCGGCGGCCGAGCGGAAGCGGCCGATGCCGGCGACCTCGCCGACGAGCTTGGCCGCCGAGAGCGGGCCGCAGCCGGGCAGGGCGAGCAGGGTCGGGGCGACCTCGCGGACGAGCCGCGTGATCTCGCGCTCGAGGGCGTCGATCGTGCGGGTCAGCTCGCGGATCCGGCCGACGAGCTCGCGGGCGATCCGGGCGACGGTGCCCGGGACGCCCGCGAGGCGCTCGTCGAGCGCCCGCAGGACGACGGCCCGGTCGAGGCTCCGGGGGCCGGGCTCGTTGCCGGGGTCGAGCTCGTGGAGGTGCCAGCGCAGGCGGTTCTGCGCCCGGGTCCGCTCGGCGACGAGGTCCTCGCGGTGGTCGACCAGGAGCCGCAGCTCGCGCTCCGCGCCCTCGAGCGTGGCGACCGGCAGGTCCGGGTTCGCGAGCGCCGCCCGGGCGACCGCGAGGGCGTCGATCGGGATCGCTCTTGCCCTGCTCGCGGCCATGCCGGCGGGCGCCGGCCATCAGCCTGGTCGGCACCCAGGCGACCGCCTCGCCGGCGCGCAGCAGGTCGGCCGCCAGGCGGCGGGACAGGTGGCGGGTGTCCTCGAGCGCGAACCGGCGGTCCGGGAACCGGGCCGCCCAGCGGACGAGCTCGAGGTGGCCGGCGCTCGTCGTCGCCGACCGTGACCTCGCCGAGCTTGCGGCCGTTGCCGTCGGCCGCCACCGCGGTGTGCGTGCGCTTGTGCGAATCGACGCCGATGACGATCATGTCCTTCCGTCGCCTCCTGATCAGGGGTGACACTCCGGACCGGCCGGTGGACACGCCTGAGTGGGGGCGGTTGCCACGCTCCTATGAAGTCACACCGGTCGGTCCGATCCATGTCCGGCGGCCGGCAGATCCCATGGAGGCCACACCCGTCGGTGGGCAGCAGAGCCTACGAGCCAAGCCGCCGGACACCCGAGAGGGTGACACTCAGTTGATCCTACAGCGCGAATTCGTGCCGGAACGGCCGGGAAACGTCGCGATCGGGTCGTCCGGGAACGGGCTTCCCGGCACGGCCGCGCACCGGTACGATCGCGGCCATGCCCGACGACGCCGCGCCCGACCCGGCTCCGCCAGCCGTCGAGCAGCGCAGGGGCGTGGTCGCCCGCGTCGCGGGCCTGTCGCCGTCGGGCCGCGCCCGCGTCCCGGCGGCGTGGGCCCTGTACGACTTCGCCAACACGATCTTCAGCTACGCGGTGGTCTCCACCGCGATCGGCCTGTGGCTGACCGAGCCCCAGAACTTCGGCCAGGACCTGGGCCAGCTCGTCCAGACGATCTGCATCGTCGTCTCGGTCGGCATCAACGCGCTTGTCTCGCCGCCGCTCGGTGCCCTCAGCGACCGGGGCGGACGTCGGCTCCCATTCCTGCTCTTCTTCACGATCCTGACGATCATCCCGGCGGCCGTGATCGGTGTCAGCGCCGCCGTCATGGGCGCCATCCTGTTCACGATCGCCAACTTCAGCTACCAGGCCGCGCTGATCTACTACGACGCGACGCTGTCGACCGTCTCGTACCCCGTGACGCGAGGCAAGCTGTCGGGCATCGGCGTCGGCGTCGGCTACATGGGCACGATCGTGATCGCCCTGCTCCTGATCGTGCTCGACCCGCCGGTCGCCGCGTACTTCCCGATCTCGATGGCGCTCTTCGCCGTGTTCGCCGTCCCGATCTTCCTGTACGTCAGGGAGCGCGGGACCGGCGCGCCGGCGTTCACCTGGGCCGACGCGCGCGCCTCGTTCACCCAGATCGGCCGGACGATCGACCACGCCCGCGCGGTGCCGGGGCTCGGGCGCTTCCTCCTCGGCCGGTTCTTCTACTCCGACGCCGTCAACACGATCATCGTCGTGATGAGCGTGGTCGCCGTCCGGGCGATGGGCCTCACCGAGCAGCAGTACCTCATGGTGAGCGTGCTGCTGACGGTCGTTGCCATCACGGCGAGCTTCGGCTGGGGCCGCCTCGTCGACCGGTTCGGCCCGCGACGAACGCTCCTGTGGGTGCTCGCCAGCTGGGCTGTCGGCCTGCTGATCGGCGTCGTGGCGCTGAGCCTGCCCGGGACGCCGGTGGGCATCGGGCTCTTCGTCATCGCCGGGGCCATCGTCGGGAGCGGCCTCGGCGGGGTCCAGGTGGCCGACCGCGTGTTCATGCTGCGCCTCTCGCCGCCCGCGCGGATCGGCGAGTTCTTCGGCCTGTACGGGCTGGTCGGGAAGGGCTCCCAGGTCGTCGGCCAGACGCTCTACGGCGTCACGGTCTTCCTGCTCTTCGGCACGCTGGGGAACGGGGCGTACCAGATCGCGGTCCTGACGCTGCTGGGAACGATGATCATCGGCTACCTGCTGATCCGGCCGGTCAGCGACCGCTGGGCCGGCTCAGCGGACGCCGCCGCGCTCGACGCGGAGTCGCCGGCCGCCTGACCCGGGCACCGGAGAGCGAAGAACGCCCCGGCCGGGCGCCGGGGCGTTCTCGTGGACGCGACGTGCGGGCGGCCCGGGCGGGCCGCAGGATCAGGCGATGGTGTGCGCGGCGTCGACGCAGGCGACGGCGCAGCCGCGCGCGTCATGCCCGGCGGACCCGGCGAAGTGGTACCACCGGCGGGTGCCGGTGAAGCCGGCGTCATCCGCGGACTCGCGGGTGGCGAGGCGGCAGCCGCAGGCGTCGCACACGACCGTCTCGCCGCTGACACGGGTCGCGGTGGCGGCGGGAGACCCCGGGCCGCGGCTGTAGGTGGGCTGGATCAGGTCGATGGCGGTCATCTTGTCGGCGTCCTCGCTCGTTGGTGGCCCGGCAGAGTCGGTGGCGCGGCGGGGGCCGCGGGGGACACCACCCCGATGCTCGGACGGTAGGCGAGGCGTGCCGCCGGGTCAGTACCGTGCTGGGGCCGCTTGCGTTTCATTTCGGTTGCCCGAGGCGGCGTCGCCGGCCGGGGGCGCCCGACGCCAGTCGGCGCCTCATGCGCCGTAGCCGGCCGGGTGCGCCCGGCGCCAGGCCCAGGCCGAGGCGACGATCTCGCCGAGATCCGGATGCGCCGGCTCCCAGCCGAGGACCTCCCGCGCGCGTCCTGCATCCGCGACCAGCGCCGGCGGGTCGCCGGCACGCCGCGGACCGATCGCGTGGGGGACGGGGAGGCCCGTCGCGGCCTCCGGCCGCGGCGAGCACCTCGCGCACGCTGAAGCCGTCGCCGTTGCCCAGGTTCAGGGCGAGCGCCACGGCGCCACCGTCCACGTCGCCGGTGCGGGCGTCGTCGGGAGCCGTCGCCTCGAGCGCGAGCAGGTGCGCCCGCGCCAGGTCCTCGACGTGGATGTAGTCGCGGATGCAGGTCCCGTCGGCCGTCGGGTAGTCGGTCCCGTAGACCGTCAGCTCGCCGCGGCCCTCGACGGCAGCGAGGACGTTCGGGATGAGGTGCGTCTCGGGCTCGTGGACCTCGCCGTTGCGCGCGGAGGCGCCGGCCACGTTGAAGTAGCGGAGGCTGACGCTGCGCAGGTCGTAGGCGCCGGCGTACCAGCGCAGCGCGCCCTCGAAGGTCCGCTTCGTCTCGCCGTACGGTGTTGATCGGCGCGAGCGCGGCGTCCTCGCGAATGGGGATCACCGTCGGTGCGCCGTAGACGGCCGCGGTGGAGCTGAAGACCAGGCGCCGCACGCCAGCTTCCCGGAGCGCCTCGAGGAGCGTCACGCCCCCCGCGACGTTCTCGCGGTAGTAGAGCGCCGGGTCGGCGATCGACTCCCCGACGAGCGAGCGCGCGGCGCAGTGCAGGACGGCGTCGATCGGCACCGCAACGAGGAGATCTCGCATCGCCGCAGCATCGCCGTAGCTGCCGACCACGAGCCGCGCGCCGGCGACGACCGCCGCGCGGTGGCCCGTGCCCAGGTCGTCGAGGACGACCACATCGTGGCCGGCGGCCACGAGCGCCTCGACGGAGACGGAACCCACGTAGCCGGCGCCGCCGGTGACGAGCACGCGCATCACGATCTCCGGATCAGGCGCCGCAGCAGCCCCGGGCGCGCGGGGGCCGGCCTGCTCGGGGCCGGTGTCGAACGGATGGTGGAGGGTGGAGCCGGCACCGGGATCGTCGGCGGTGGTCCGGGCTGGGGCGTCGGCGCTTCCGCTGGGGGCATCGGCTCGGCCGCGGGCTTGGGCTCGCCGGGCTCTGGCATCGGCTCGGCGGCGGGCGTGGGCTCGACAGGCGGCGCCATCGGCTCGGCGGCGGGCGTGGGCTCGACAGGCGGCGCCGGGGAGACGGCCGGCGTGGGCTCGACGGCCGGGGCGACGGACGGCTCGGCGGCCAACCCCGGCTGGCCGACCGCCGCCGGCTCGCCCGGCGGGCTCGTTCGTCGACCCTCCGGCGATCTTTCGTGAGTCGAGGCCGTCAGCTGGGATCGGTCAGGGGGCGCCTCGATCCTCTCGTCTGCTGCGTCGTGCTCAACCCTGGCTGGAGCGATCGTGGTCGCGGCTGCGACGACCGGCGGGGGTGGCTCCTCGGCCGCTCGGAAGGGCTCGGACGCACGAATCATCGACTCAGGGTCGACGACTGCGCCCGGGCCGCCGGGCGTCGGTAGTGGCCGAGCAGCCGCCGTCGCCTCCTCGGCCGCGCGATAGCCCGCGACCTCCTCGAGCCGATCGATCATCCGGTGCGCCGTGGCGTTCTCTGGGTCGATCTCGAGGGCCGCCCGGGCCAGCGCGAGCGCGCCCGCGTCGTCCCCGCGTTCGAGGGCGACGCGCGACAGTCCGACCGCCGCGATCCCGTTGTGGGGGTCGGCGTCGAGGACCTGGCGGAAGGTTCGCTCGGCCTGGTCGAGGAGGCCCAGGGCGAGGGCGTTCTCGGCGGCCAGCAGCAGCTCGATCATGGGCGGTCGTCCGCGGACGGCATCTCGTCGTCCGGGACCCCGGCGTCCGCTCCGCCCGCCGCGATCTCCCGCGCGAGGGCGAGGAGCCGCGTGCGCTCGTTGAGCATCGGGTCGACGAGGACCCGCTCGAGCAGCTCGTCGAGCAGCCTCCCCACGGCCGGCCCGGGCGCCATCCCGAGACCGCGCATGAGGTCGTCGCCGTCGAGCGCAAGGTCGGACCGGTCGAACGCGGCGTGCGCCGCGACCTGCGCGTGGCAGCGGGCCCGGAGCTCCTCGAGGCCGTCGGCGTCTTCGGCGAGGCCGCTCCCGACGTTGTCGGCCGCCCGCAGGTCGAGGAGCGCGTCGAGGTCGGCGAGGCCGACCCGCCGGATGAAGCGCCGGACCGCGGCGTCGGTCCACTCGGCCGAGTACTGGAACATGTGGTGGCGGACCAGGGCGGCCACGCGGGCCGTGAGGGACCGAGGCGCGCGGAGCCCCTCCAGCCAGGTCGTCGCGAGCTGCGCCCCGACCGTGTCGTGCCCCACGAAGTGGCCGTCGGCGAAGGTGGCCGGCTTGCCGATGTCGTGGAGCAGGGCCGCGAATCGCGCCTGGGGCAGGCCGTCGACGAGCGCGGGGGAGGCCGCGTCGACCGTCCGGCAGGTGTGGTCCCAGAGGTCCTCGCCGGGGACCTTCGCCTGCGGGATCCCCCACTGGCGAGCCAGCTCGGGCGCGACGACCGCGAGCAGGCCGGTCTCCTCCGCCAGCCGCAGGCCCACCGACGGCCGCTCCGCGCCGAGCAGTCGCACCAGCTCGGCGAAGGTCCGCTCCCCCGAGACGTGGGCGGCGAGCGACGCCTCGGCCGTGATCGCGTCGAGCGTCCGGGGCTCCACGTCGAACCCCAGCGTCGCGGCGAAGCGGACCGCCCGGAGCATGCGCAGGGCGTCCTCCCGGAAGCGCGTCGCCGGGTCACCGACCGCGCGCAGCACGCCGGCGGCCAGGTCGGCGCGGCCCTCGAAGCGGTCGACGACGGAGCCCGGCTTCCCGTCGGCATCGAGCGGGATGGCGAGGGCGTTCACCGTGAAGTCGCGCCGCGCGAGGTCCTCGTCCAGGGTGTCGCCGAAGGTGACGTCGTCGGGCCGGCGATGGTCGGAGTACGTCCCGTCGTGGCGGAACGTCGTGACCTCGTGGGTCCCGTCGGAGAGCGGCACCGCCACCGTCCCGAAGCGGTTCTCGTACCGCGCGCCCGGGAAGAGGGCGAGCAGGCGATCCGGCCGGGCGTCGGTGGCGACATCCCAGTCGAGCGGCGGGACGCCGCGCAGCAGGTCACGCACGCAGCCGCCGACCAGGTGCGCCTCGTGGCCGGCGCCCCGGAGCACGCCCGCGATCGAGCGAATGCCGTCCGGGACCTGGTCCGGGCGCACCGGCGCGCCCACCTGCGGGACGTTCGGGCGCGGCTCGCCGGCCGTCAGTTCGGGCCCAGGAAGAGGTAGCCCCGCCACGCCCCGTTGCGCTCGTCCGCGAGGTACGGCGTGAAGAGCGAGTAGACGTCGCTCCGCGGCTCGAACGGCGCGCGCAGGAGGCGGATGCGCGCCTCCTCCGGGGTCCGGCCGCCCTTGCGGTGGTTGCAGACCTTGCACGCGGTGACCAGGTTGTCCCACGTGTGGCTCCCGCCGCGATGGCGCGGGACGACGTGGTCGAGGGTCATGTCGTGGCCCTGGCGCCCGCAGTACTGGCAGGTGTGCGCGTCGCGGGCGAAGACCTCGCGGCGGCTCAGGCGGACCCGGGGGCGCGGGCGCCGCACGTGATGCTGGAGCCGGATCACGGACGGGGCGCGGAACGCGGCACGCGGCGTCCTGATCGTCTGGTGGTCGTACTCGACGACCTCTGCCTTCGCGCCGAAGAGGAGCCGGAAGGCGCGGGGCAGGTTGCAGACGTTCAGCGGCTCGTAGTTCTGGTTCAGCACGAGCACGACACCGTCCATGGTGGCGCGATCGTAGCAGGAGGCGGCGGCAGGCCGTTCCGCGTGCGGGAAGCCGCCGACGTGCGGCGAGCTACCAGGCCGTGCCCTCGGCCACCTTGTCGCGGCGTAGCCAGACGATGAGCGCGATCACGAACCGCAGGATCAGGCTGACCCCGTACGCCGTGCACCAGACGCAGACGGCCTCGATCAGGAAGACCTGGGCGAACATGAACCAGGCCTCGAAGGTCACGCCGAGGAGGCTCAGCCCGTAGTGCACCGCGAGCAGCCGCCGATCGCCCGGTCTTCCACCAGCCGAGGGCGGCGGCCAGGAGGATGAGCGACAGCGCGACGCCGAAGACGGCCACCGGGATCGGCCCGATCCAGGCGTACTCGCTCTTGGCCACCTCCTCGCAGCCGTGGAGCGGGCCGCAGACCGGGACGTTGCCGGAGAGCTCGACGATCGAGAGGTACGAGGCGACGACGAGCCCGAACGTGTCGAGGGCCGCGAGGATCAGCCCCGGGTGGACCCCGCGCGCGCGGATGGCGAACATCGCCACCCCGAAGGTGACGACGGCGACGACGATCCAGAAGGCGAACCAGGCGAGCATGACGTGCAGGGTACCGAAACCTGCGGGATCGGGTGGAGGGGCCGATGGTCCCCGATCAGGTGGCCCGTTCCGACCTCACGATCCGCCGCCAGGGCGCCAGGCGTACCGGACGTCCGGGTCGCCCTCCTCGTTCAGGCTCCCGTCGCCGAACGCGATCGCCACGAAGCCATGCCGCTCGTAGAAGCGGCGAGCGTCGGCGTTCACGGCGAACGTGTACAACGCGAGACCGGCCGGGTGGCGCAGCTTTGCGAGGGCGACGAGGAGGCTCCCGACGCCGCGCCCGGTCCAGCCCGGCGCGAGGTAGAGCTGCTCGAGCTCGCCCGGCCCCGCCGGGCCGTCGTCGCCCTCGGCAAGGACGAGGAACCCGACGATCGCCTCCGCGCCTCCGCCGTCGCTCCCATCGCGGGTGTCGGCGGCGACCCACACCTCGTCCCGCTGCGCGACGACCGTCCGGAACCAGGCCCGGACCTCGTCGTCGGTGTGCGCATTACGGATCGACGCCATGTGCGCAGCCCGGGATGCCAGCCACAGGTTCCCGAGCTGCTCGCCCTCGCCCGGTCGGGCGCGGCGGATCGCGAGCTGCGACGGGAGGCGGCCGTCCGGCATGCCGGGCATCCTAGCCGCGCGGGTCGGCCGTGGCCAGCGCAGACCGCCGGACCGAGCGCGAGCGCCGCCCCGGCGCGTACCCTCCCGCCATGCTGCTGGGGATCGACCATCTCGTCATCGCCGTCGACGATCCGGACGCGGCCGCCGCGTCGCTGGAGGCCGGGCTGGGGTTGGCCGCCACGGGGGGCGGACGGCACGACACCGGGACGCACAACCGGCTGGTCTTCCTCGGCGACGCCTACCTCGAGCTGATCGGGGTCTGGGACCGCGAGCGCGCCCTGGCCAACCCGATCGGCGCAGCCGCGGTCCGGGCGCTCGACGCGGGGACCCCCGGGCTGGTCACCTATGCCCTGGCGACCGACGGAGCCCGTCGCGAGGTGGGTGCGCTGCGGGCCGCCGGGTCTCCGATCTCGGACGCGGCGGCGGGCTCGCGGACGCGACCGGACGGCGAGGTCGTTGCCTGGCAGGTCGCCTTCCCGCCGGCGGTGGGTCCGTCCGAGCCACCGTTCATCATCGAGCACGAGCTGACCGGCGCCGAGTGGGACGAGGGGGCCCGGCGGGCGCGCGGCGCGTTCGTCCACCCGTTCGGGGGCTACGCTCGCCTCGTCGGGGTCGAGCTCGTGGTGCCGGACCCGACGGCGGCCGCCGAGGCGTACGCCCGGATCATCGGGGTCGTCGTCCCGCCGGGACCGGGACCGGTCCCCGGCGAGCGCGAGACCCGGATCGGGGAGCACGGCATTCGGCTCGTGCCGATCTCCACCGGCGAAGCCGCCTCCGAGCCGGCGGCGCGCGTCGCGATCGCCGCGACGGCCGGCGAGCGGACGCTCCGTGACCTGTTCGGCGTCCGCTTCGCGCGGCTCTAGCGTTCGATTGCCGCCGGCTTCACCTCGACGCGGTCGCCCGGCGCGACCTGGCCCTCGCCCACGACGACTGCGACCGCGATGGCGCCCCCCAGGATCCGCGTCCTCACTCGCCGACAACGCCGGCGAGTGCTCCCGGGACGTCGCCTGGCTCCACGTAGTGGCGCGCCAGCTCCGACGCGTAGCGACGCCCGAGGCCCGGCCCTTCGACGTCGACCCAGTCGCCGAACCTGGTCGGGCACGTCGCGGCGCCGTCGGACACCAGCAGGCCGGCCATGAGCCCGACGATCTCGTCGCGCGTCAGGGTGATGTCACGGACCAGCCGCCCGATGACGAGCGCGGTTGTCGCGACGACGGGGACCGGCAGGTTGACCAGGCGGGCCCGGCTCCCAACCGCGGCTCCGATCGACGCGACGAGGTGCCGGTAGGACATCACCTCCGGGCCGACTGCGTCGATGGTCATGGGCGTCTCGCCCGCCGCGGCCCGGATGCAGAGCGCCGCGAGGTCGTCGACGTGGACCGGCTGCACGCGGTAGCGGCCGTCGCCCGGGATCCCGAACACGGGAAGCCGGCGGAGCAGGTACGCGATGTTGTTCACGAGGATGTCGCCGGGGCCGAAGACGAGCGCCGGCCGCACGATCGCGTGCGGGACGCCGCTCGCCCCCAGTGCATCCTCGACCCGTCCCTTGCCGCGGAAGTAGGGCAGGGACGAGCGCGCATCCGCGCCGGTGACGCTCACGTGCACGATCCGGCGCACGCCTGCCTGTCGGGCCGCCTCGAAGAGGACGGCGTTCTCGACGACGGCTCGATCGAACGATACGGCTCCGCGATCGAAGCGGACCCAGTGCGTCGCGTAGAGGGTGTCGACGTCGCGGAGGGACGAGCAGATCAGGTCGGGGCGGCCGAAGTCGATCGACCTGGCCGGGACCAGCGACGCCAACGACGCGCTCGGTGCGACCCGGTTGGTCAGGGTGACGACGCGGCGCCCTCGATCCAGGAGCTGGCGAGCGATCACCCGCCCGGTGAACCCATAGGCTCCGGTGACGGCGTCCAGCTGGCGCACCGGCTCTCCTTTTCGTGCTACTGATTACTAGCATGATTAATGCACGTCAAACATGCTACTGTCAAGCATCATGTTGAAGCGTCAGCAGCCCGACACTCCACCACCGTCGATCGAAGGCCTGCGGTTGCGGGTGGCGGAGGCGTGGGGAACCATGGGCGCGGCGTGGGGCGTGCCACCGGCCGTGGCCCGGGCCCACGGCTACCTCCTTGCGTGCCGGGGACCACGGACGGAGCGCGAGATCCGCGAGGCGCTCGGGCTGAGCCATCGCGCGGCGACCCTCGCGCTCGAGCGGACCGTCGAGCTGGGCCTGGCCGAGCGCGTCGAGGGCCGACGAGTCCGCTCGCGCGGACCCGTGGGCGTTGCGTACCGGGTTCTCGAGGACGACTGGGCGTGGTTCGGCCGGGTGATCGCGGAACGGAAGGCGACAGAGGCAGACCCGGTCGTCGCGGCCATTGCCATCCTTGCCGACGACGCGGGCGCGTCGTCCGCGGCGTCACCGGATGATCGGGACCTGCGCGACCTCGCGACGTGGCTGGAGCGCTTCGACGGCTTCCTCCGCGCCTTCGACCGCGCGCTCGGCGTCGTGCCCGCCCTTGAACCGCGCGAGCTCGAGGCGCTCTTCACGGTCGCCGGCGCCCTTCCCGACGCCTCGATCCAGCGCCTCGTTCGTCTCGTCGGGGCCCTGCCGCCCGACGACGTCGCGGCCCTCGCAGACGCCCTCGGGCGCCTGCCGCCGGGGGCCGTCCGGCCGGCGGTGGCACTCCTCGGCGGACTCGCCCGGGCGACGCGGCGCTGAGCCGGTCGAGACAGCCATGCCTCGCGCCCGACGCAGCCCCCGGTCCGTGACGGCGCCCGCGGCCGCGGGCGTACCATCGCGGGGATGGATCCCCTGGCGCAGGCCGCCCACGAGCACCACGACCGGCTCATTCCGCACGTTGACCAGCTGGCGCGGCTGGCCGCGATGATCGACGACGGGATCACGCCAGCGTTCCTGGCGGACTGCGAGACCGAGCATCGGTTCATCGTCGGCCAGCTCCTGCCGCACATGGAGGCGATCGAGACGACCCTCTACGGCCAGCTGGACCGCCTCATGGAGGGCCGCCACTCGATGGCCCCCATGCGCCGCGAGCACGCGGAGCTGCGGCGGCTGATCGAATCCACGGGCCAGTACCACGACGTCGTGACGTCCGGCCGCCTGGGACCGGCCGAGGCGATCGGCCTCCGCCGGGCGCTCTACCGGCTCCACGCGATGCTCCGGGTGCACCTGGCCGAGGAGGAGCTCTACCTGCGGGTCCTGGACCGCAACCTGTCGGACGCCGAGAAGGACGAGCTGGCGCGCGGCATCGAGCACGCGATGGCGGAGCCGCTGTAGGGAATCGCGCACGGCTCGCCGGGGCGGCGCGCCGCCAGGGGCCGACGGTGAGGGTCAGGCGCGCGGATGGCGCTGCCGGGCGACCGCGTCCAGGTAGCGCCCGTCGAACTCGCCGATGAGGCGTGCCCGCTCCTTCATCACGGCGGCCCACTCGTCGAGGGCCGCGTACCCGGCGGCCGTCAGCTCGTACTCGCGCCGCTGGGGGCCCACCGGCTCGTTCGACCAGGCCGACGTGACGAGCCCGGCTGCCTCGAGGTCGCGCAGGATCCGGTAGACCTGCCCCACGTCGACCGTCCCGGCGGTGATGCCCATCTCCTCGAGCTCGCCGGTGATGGCGTAGCCGTGGGCACCCGTCGTGGCGAGCACGACGAGGACGAACGGCTCCATCCAGCGGTGCCGCCCGCCCAGCGGCGCCCAGCCGCGATGGACCGGGACCCCGGCGTCGTCGTGGTCGGAGGCGAGCGCATCCGTCGCCGCCCCGGCGGTCTCCTCGGTGTCGGTCGTCACCTGTCTGCGCGAGGCATTCATCTGCCTCCGGAGGATAGCGGCCCGATGGCGCGCCTGCCGACGGCCCGCCCGTCCGGCCGCGGCGGGATCAGGCTTCGGGGATGCCCGAGTGCTTCATGGCGGCGGCCATCACCTCGGCGGCCTCGTCGGTCACGCCGTGGTTGATGATCGGGATGAAGACCTCCTCCTCGACGAGGTGGATCTCCAGCAGGGCGTAGAGCCGGAACAGGACGCGGCGCAGGGCCACCGTCTTTCCGACGTGGGGTCGCTGGTCACCGAGGCCCTTCAGCAGCCGGGAGAAGTCGGCCACGAGGCGCCGGATCTCCTCGTGCTCGCGGCGCATCGGCGCCATCGAGTGCCGGTTCTGGAGCATCCGCTCCAGCTCGGGGTAGAGCGTGGCCTCGGCCGCCTCGAGGTGCGGGATCAGGAGGCCGGTGAGCCACCCGTCCAGCTCCACCAGGCGCGGCTTCAGGTCCGCCATCGGGGCCTCGAGGAGCAGCTTCCCGACGGCCGGCATCTCGTCGACGAGGTGCATGAGCCGTTCGTGGTGCTCGTGGGCCACGGACTTCAGGCTGGATGTCATCGGAACCTCCTCGGCTGGTCGGTCAGCCATTCGATCCACCGGTCCCCTCGCGGGGTTCCCGGGCGAGCGCGACGAAGAAGAGCCCCACGGGACGGTAGACCGCGTGGGCCAGCTTCATGAACGGAGCCAGCAGGACCAGCTCCATGGCGATGGCGACGTGGAACAGGAAGAACCAGTAGCCCCAGGCCGGCGGCTCCGGCAGGTACAGCGCGAGCTCGAGGACGAAGCCGGTGACCCCGGTGATCCACAGGAGGGCCAGGAGCGTCCAGTCCGCGGTCGCCGAACGGGCCACGGACGAGCTCGCGGCCCGGACGCGGTCGATGATCATCACGGTGGTGCCGTAGACGAGCATCAGGCCGGCGACGGTCCCCAGGAGGCGAACGGGATACCAGATCGGTACCGGCGTCCCCGTCGCCTTGATCCCGAGGATGTCCAGGCCCCAGTCCAGCATCGTCGCGGCGAGCAGGCCCAGGAAGCCCCAGAGAACCATCGCGTGGACGAACCAGCGGCGGCGATACCAGGCGACGCTCGCCTTCTCGGTCTCGCACTCGGCACGATAGCGGGCCTGGCCCAGCGACTCGCGCCCGATCGAGCTCCACAGCGCCCGCCCCGAGCGGGCCAGGGCCGCCCGGCTCCCGAAGACCGTCCGCAGGCCGACGCCCTCGCGGTGGGCGACACGGCGTGCCATGCGAGCGACCCCGATCAACCCGGCGGCGAAGACGAGGATCATGACGATGATCCCCATGTCGTGGATGAGCTGCGCCGGGATGAACTCGAAGATCGCCAGCGTCTCGGAGCTTCGCGGGCCGTGCGCCGTGTACATGAAGAGCGCGAAGAAGGCCGCCAGCGCCAGCGCGAAGGCCGTGCCCAGGGCCGGCCAGAGGTACATCAGCCGGGCCAGCCCGGTCACGTCGTAGCTCGCGATCGCGTAGCGCCGCGCCGCCGCCATGAACTCGCCCGGGTCCGCTTCGGTGGGGCAGCTGTCCGAGCACTCGCCGCAGTGGTAGCAGCTCCAGAGCTCCTTGCTGGAGAGGAGGGCGTCCTTCATCCCGACCTGGGCGTAGCGGATCATCCGGCGCGGGAAGGTCGCGTCGTTCTCGGAGAGCGGGCAGATCGCGGTGCAGTTGCCGCAGGAGAAGCAGGCGCTCATGTCGGTGGCGCCGTACTGCTGCAGCTCGGGGTAGAGGCCGACGTCGGCCAGCGCGGTCATGCTCGCTCCTCTGCCTGGTACCGGAAGTAGCCGTCGTCGGCGGATCCCTTGATCTCGCTCAGCCAGCCGTAGCGGCGCATGCCCATGACCCAGAAGACGACCTCGTGGGTGGGGCAGCCGATGGCCTCGGCGATCTCGGGAACGGTGCGCGGCCCTTCCTTCAACGCCTCGAGGATCCGGCCGTGCATGGCCATCTCCTCGCGGACGACCTCGCGGACTTCGCGACTCGCGGCGCTCATGCGACCGGCACCTCCAGCAGGCTGTCGATCTGGGCCCGGACCTGGGCGTCCGTGTAGCCGAGCAGGTCGATCGCGTCGTCCGGGCAGACCGGGACGCAGCCGCCGCAGCCCTTGCAGCCGGTCGGGCTGATGACCGCGACCTCGCGCGCCGGTCGCGGCCGCCGCCATGGAGATGGCGTCGTACGGGCAGGCCGTGAGGCACTTCCCGCAGGCCGTGCAGGCGTCGGCGTCGACGACGGCGACGAGCGGGTCCAGCTCGGCGTAGCCCTTGCGCAGCACGGCTGCGCTCTGGGTCACGGCGGCCAGGCCGGAGGCGACGCTCTCCGCGGAGCTCTTGGGCCCTGGCAGGTGCCGGCGATGAGGACACCGTCGACGACGGTCTCCACCGGGCGCAGCTTGGGGTGGATCTCGTTGAAGAAGCCGTCGCTGCCCAGCGGCAGCTTGAGCGTCCCGACCAGCTCCTCGTTCCTGCGGGGGACCATGCCCGTGACCAGCACGAGGAGGTCGGCCGGGATCGCGAGCTCCTCGCCGCCCGTCAGGAGGTCGCGGACCGTGACGACCAGCCGGCCGTGCTTGCCCGCCGCCACCGCGGGCGGCTCGTCGTCCGGGAACCGGAGGTAGACCGAGCCGGCCTTGCGCGACTCGGTGTAGAGCGTCTCGTACTTGCCGTAGGTCCGCATGTCGCGGTAGAGGTGGAACTGGCGGACCGCCGGGTCGAGCTGCGACGCCTGGACCGACGCGTGGACGGCCGCCGTGCAGCAGTAGCGCGAGCAGTACTCGTTGGCGCCGTTCCCGTCGGCCGGCTGGCGGCTGCCGACGCAGTAGACGTAGGCGATGCTCCGGACGGGTCGCCCGCGGTACGTCAACGGCCCCGTGGCGCCGTCGAGCAGCTCCTTGTACTCGGGCAGCGTCAGCACGCCGTCGATGCCGTAGCCGAGCTCCCCGATCTCCGGCTGGTAGGCGTCGAACCCCGTGGCGACGACGATCGAGCCGACGAGGACCTGGATCGACTCGGCCTCGGGTCCGCCGATGCGGACGTCGACGGCGTAGTTGCCGAAGCTGCCGGACTTGGCGACCATCTCGGCCCCGGTCAGGACCGTGATCGCCGGGCGCCGCTTCACCTCGGCCACCAGCATGTCGATGAGCTCGCGGCCGTTCTTGCCGTGGGGGTACATCTCGCCGAACCGGCCGACCCAGCCGCCGAGCGTCAGCTCGCGCTCCACCAGGACCACCTGGAGGCCGATGTCGGCAAGGCCGATCGCGGCCCGCAGGCCGGCGATCCCGCCGCCGACGACCAGCGTCCTCGGCGTCGTCTCGACCACGATCGGCTCGAGCGGCGTGGAGAGCCGCGTCCGGGCGATCCCGGCGCGGACGAGGCCCATGGCCTTGTCGGTCGCCGCGTCCTCGTCGTCCGTGTGGACCCACGAGCACTGCTCGCGGACGTTGACCTGGGTGTACTCGTACGGGTTCACGCCGCCCCGGGCGGCGACGCCCCGGAACGTGTAGGTGTGGAGCTTCGGCGAGCAGGAGGCCACGACGAGGCCGTCGAGGCCGAACTTCTCGATGTCCTCGGCGATCTCCTGCTGGCCGGCCTCGGAGCAGGCGAACATGGGCGACCGGGCGACGACGACGGCCTCCTCGCCGAGCGCCTCGGAGGCGACCCGCTCGACGTCGACGTAGTCGGAGATGTTGCCGCCGCAGTGGCAGACGTAGACCCCGACTTTCCGCCCGCCTGGGCGATCCGAGCGGGCGCCAGCGAGAGCGTCATCCCCGCGCGGCGTTCCGCTCATGCCGGCACCGCCACCTTCTCGAGACGGGCTCGCTCGAGGTGGGCCGAGACCTGCGCCACCGTGGCGCCGGCGTGCAGGATCGATTCGGCGATGTCCTTGGCCCCCGAGGCGGCCCCGGCGACGTAGACGCCGGGGATGCTCGTGAGGCCGGGGTTGACGTCCTCGTCCATCTCGGCGATGTAGCGGAACTCGTCGAGCGAGAGCGCTCCCTCCGGGAAGAGCGCCGTCGCGGTGCTGTTCGGCTGCACGCCGACCGCCAGGACGACCATGTCGTACTCCGCCTCGACGAGCGTCCCGCCGTGCTCGATGTCCTCGTAGTGCAGGACGAGGTTGCCGTCGGGCTGCTCGGTGATCTTCGCCACGCGGCCCTTGACGTAGTTCGCGCCCATCGCGCGGGCCTGCTCGTAGAACTCGTCGTACTTCTTGCCGGCGGCGCGGATGTCCATGTAGTGGACCGTCACGTCGGCCAGGGGCAGGGCGCCCATGATCAGCTGGTTCTGCTTGACGGAGTACATGCAGCAGAACCGCGAGCAGAGCGGGTTGCCGACCTGCTCGTCGCGCGACCCGGTGCACATGACGTAGGCGATCCGGTCGGGGACCTTGCCGTCGCCCGGGCGCAGGATCGTGTTGTAGGGGCGGGTGGGCGCCAGGAGGCGGTCCATCTGCATCCCCGTGATCACGTTCTTGAAGACGCCGTAGCCGTACTCGGGCTTGAGGTCGGCCGGGAAGAGGTTGAAGCCGGTCGCCAGGACGACCGCGTCGACGTCGACCTCGAGCTCCTCGTCGCGTGCATGCAGGTCGATGCAGCCGGGGACCGGGCAGGCCTTCACGCACTCCTCGCACTCGGAGCAGACGGCGCAGTCCATGCAGCGCGCCGCGCCCTCGTGCGCCTCCGCCTCCGTCATCGGCGGCTCGATCTCGTCGAAGTCGCGCGGAGCGGGGTCGGAGGCACCGTGGGCCGGCGGCGCCACGAGGAGCGAGTAGCTGCGCTGGCGGGCCACGACCTGCTGCTTGTCGACGACCGGCAGCCGGTCGTCGAAGCCGGACAGCGTGCCGCCGGTGAGCCAGCGATCGATCATGAACGCGGCCCGGCGGCCCTCGCCGACGGCGCGGGTGATGTCCGACGGCCCGGTGACGACGTCGCCGGCGGCGAAGATGCCGTCGGCGCCGGTCTGGAGGGTCGCCGGGTCGGCGATGAGCGTGCCGTTCCGGTCGGTCGGGACGACGTCGGCGAAGGCGCGCGTGTCGGGCGCCATGCCGATCGCCGCGATGACGACGTCGCAGTCGATGGTGAACTCGCTGCCGGGGATCGGCTCGGGCCGTCGGCGTCCGGACGAGTCCGGGGCGCCCAGGGCCATCTTCGTGCAGCGCAGGCCGCGCACGACGCCGGTCTGGTCCGCGGCCACCTCGACCGGCGCGACGAGGAAGGCGAACCGCACGCCCTCGCGCTCGGCGTCGTCGATCTCGGCCCGGTGGGCCGGCATCTCCTCGCGGCCGCGCCGGTAGGCGACCGTGACGCTCGCCGCGCCCGAGGCGCCGGGCGGTCCGCGCGGCGTCCATCGCCACGTTGCCGCCGCCGACGACCACGACCCGCCTGCCCTCGAGGTCGGCCGCCTGGTCGAGGCGGACGTCGCGCAGGAACTCGACGCCGCCGAGGACGCCGGTGGTCTCCTCGCCGGGGACGCCGAGGCGCGTCGACCGCGGCGTGCCGGTCGCCACGAGGACCGCGTCGAACCCGTCGCGCCGCAGCGCGGCGAGGTCGCCGACGGGGCTGTTGGTGACGATCTCGACGCCGATGTCGGTGACGTTCTTGATGTCCTTCTCCACGACCTCGGCCGGCAGCCGGTAGGCCGGGATGGCGAGGCGCAGGAAGCCGCCGGGCTCCGGGGCCGCCTCGAAGATCTTGACGCCGTAGCCCGGAGCGGGCCAGCTGCCAGGCGGCCGTCAGGCCGGCCGGGCCGGAGCCGACGATCGCGACGCGCTTCCCGTTCGGGGGCGCCACCGTCACGCCGGGGCCGTCGAAGTGCTCGTGGTGCCAGTCGTCGGCGAAGCGCTTGAGCCGGCGGATCGGAAGCGTTCCCTCCAGCTCGCCGCGGGTGCACTCGCCCTCGCACGGCGCGTAGCAGGCCCGCCCCAGCGTGCCGGCGAGGGGCGTCGCCTCCAGCACCAGCTGGAAGGCCTTCTCGTACTCGCCGCTGCGGATCAGCGACACGTAGCCGTGGGCCTGGATGCCGGCCGGGCAGGCGAACGAGCAGGGCGAGCTGCCGCCGCGGTCGATGACCGCCTTCTTGGGCACGGCCTGGGGGAAGGCGATGTAGGCCGCCCGCCGGGGGATCATGTCGGCGTTGAACTGGTCGGGGACCGCGACGGTGCAGGCGGTCTCGCACAGCTGGCAGCCGGTGCAGGCGACCTCGTCGACGAAGCGGGCCTTGCGGCGGATCCGGGCGTGGAAGCTGCCCGTCGCCGTTGCGTCTCGATGCCCTCGACCTCGCTGTAGGTGAAGGCCGTGATGTTGTCGTGGTGGATCGTGGCCGCCATCTTCGGCGTCGAGATGCAGCTGGCGCAGTCGAGGGTGGGGAAGACCTTGCTCAGCAGGATCATCTTCCCGCCGACGCTGGCGTCCTTCTCCACGACGAGGACCTTGTAGCCCATGTCGCCGAGCTTCAGGGCGGACTCCATCCCCCCGATGCCGCTGCCGACGACGAGCACGTCATAGTCCATGGCTCACCTCGCCGCCGACGGTCCGAGGGCGACGAGCGCCTTCGCGAACTGCTGGACGTGCTTCGTGAAGGGCTCCGCGCAGACGGAGCAGATGGCCGCCATCTTCAGCCGCTGGGGCGAGTGGCCGGCCGCCTTCAGGAGCGCCTGCGCCTGCGCCATGATGTGCGAGGCGCGCTCCGCGCAGTCGGGCAGGTAGGCGCACTCGTCGCCGTCCGAGGCGACGAACACCCCGTCGAACCCCTGCTCGATGGCGTACGCGATCCACGCCGGCTTGATCCCGCTGGTGCAGGGCATGCTCATGACCATCACGCCCGGCGAGTAGTGCATGTGCGAGCTGCCGGCCAGGTCGATGCCGGGGTCCGAGATGTTGTTCGTCGAGAAGACGAGGATCCGGGGCTCGAACGCCTTCGGCGGCGCCGCGGGCTCGGGGGCGGCGGGAGCGGTCATCGGACGCGTGCTCCGTGGGTCGCGGCGGCGCCCGGCGAGGTCCGCGGTGGGCGGCGCCTCGCCGGCGTCCGGCGATGGGACGACTACTTCTGGCGGCGGACGAAGACGCGGTCGTAGCCGTCGGCCTCGAGCACGCCGAGGAACTCGTGGCCGACCTTGTTCGACCAGGCGCCGATGTCGGTCTTGGTGACGGGGTCGCTCGACCAGATCTCGACGACGGAGCCGACCGGCACGCCCGGCATCGCCTTCTTGGCCTCGAGGAGCGGGCCGGGGCAGGCGGCGCCGCGGGCGTCGATGACCTTGGCGGCGGTGATGGTCTCGAGCTCGGTCATGGTCGCGGTCATGGCTGCGTTCTCCTTGTGTCGGCTGTCGGCGGGTCAGTAGACGAGGCTGTTGGTTGCCGACGTGATCTCGGCGACGAAGCGGCCGGCGGCGACGACCTCGGCGCCGTCGACGAGGTCGTCCGCGGTGATCCCGCGGCTCTTGAGGCACGGCCCGCAGACGAGCAGCTTCCCGCCGAGCTCGCGGACGTCGTCCATGAGCTTCTTGAGCGGCGGGAACCCGGGTGCCTCGACGGCGTCCGCGCCGCCCGTGCGCGACGAGCTCGACGCCGTCGGCCTGGAAGCCCAGGACGACCTCGACGTCCGAGGCGAGGGCGCCCCCGCCATCACGAACGGGATCGTCGCGTGCTCGGGGTGGCTCGGCCCGTGCAGGACCATGAAGACGAGCTTCTCGGTGTCGGCCACGATCGGGTGCTCCTTTCGACGCGCTGCGGCGCCCTCAGATGAAGAGGATCTGGCCGCCCTCGGCGGCCAGGAGGAACGTGGCGATGCCGCCGGACGAGTCCACCAGCGGATCGAGCGTGGTGACGTCGATGCCGAGGACCTCGAGCGAGCCGGAGCAGGCGAGGATGCTGATCTCGCCGATCTCCTTGGCCATGCGGAACGTCTCCAGCCACGGGATGTCGCCGACGCGCTCCACCGGCTCGTTGAAGCGCGGGCGGGCGGCGTCGTAGGCGAGCCCGTGGTCGTTGGCGATGCGGTCGGCCCGGAACGCGTCGAGGGCCCAGTACATGAGCAGGATGTTGACCGGGCGGTCCATGGCGACGGCCCCGACGGCGATCGTGGCCGCGGCGTGGAGCTTGTCCTCCGTGCCGGAGAACAGGACGATCGACAGGCTGTCGCTCACGGGTTGCCTACCTTGCTGGAGGGATGGGTGCGGCCGGCTGGCTCGCCGTCGCGGCGAGGTCGCCGAGCCGCGAGAGGCGGCGGACGAGCGCCCCGCGCATGAGGCTGCAGGCCTCGAGGATCTCGGGGTCGCAGAGCTCGTAGCGCATCGTGCGGCCGTCCCGGACGGCCTCGACGAGGCCGACCGAGCGCATCGCCGCGAGGTGCTGCGACGTGGCCGCCTGGCTCAGGCCGAGGTCGCGGGAGATCTCGTTGACCTCGCAGGGCCCATTCCCGAGCCGGTGGATGATCCGCAGGCGGTGGGCGCTGGCCAGCGTCCGCAGGAGCGAGGCCTGGATCGCGTCGATGTCGTCCGCGGGGTTGAACACCGTCCGTGCGCCTCCTCTCGTCGCGTGCCGGGCCGGCGGCTTCTCATATGTGTGGACGTCTTATATTCATCGACAGTATATATGTGTCTACCATATAGGAGTACAGGGGCCTGCTGTCACCGAGTGGGGGGCCGAATGGCCCGCCGGGAGCGGCGAGCGGGTCGGGCGGACCGGCCTTTCGCTCAGGCCTGGTCGCTCGTCGCCAGCTCGCGCGCCCGGACGAGGACCGCGTCGAGCATCGCCGGCGTCAGGCGTCCCGTGAACGTGTTCTGCTGGCTCGGGTGGTAGGTGCCGAGGAGCGAGTACGGGCCGGCCGGCGCCTCGGCGCCGTGGCCGAAGCGGGGCAGCGGACGGGGCAGCGGTCCGCTGGTCGCCTCGACGGCCCGAAGCGCGGCCTCCCAGGCGAACGCGCCGAGGGCGACGATCACCCGGAGGTCCCCGAGGAGCGCGAGCTCGCGGTGGAGGTACGGCGCGCAGCGGTCGCGCTCGTCGGGGAGCGGCCTGTTGTCCGGCGGCGCGCAGCGGACGGCGGCGGCGACGTAGACGCCGCGGAGCTCCAGGCCGTCGTCGCGGCGGATGGAGATGGGCTGGTTGGCGAGCCCGGCGCGGTGGAGTGCGGCGAACAGGAAGTCGCCGCTCCGGTCGCCGGTGAAGACGCGGCCGGTCCGGTTGCCGCCGTCCTTGGCCGGGGCGAGCCCCAGGAGCAGGATCCGCGCCGCCGGGTCGCCGAAGCCGGGGACCGGGCGCCGCCCAGTACGTCTCGCCGCGGAAGCGGGCCGGCGGGTTCGCGGCGGCGGCTTCGCGCCAGGCGACCAGGCGCGGGCAGGCGCGGCAGGCGGCGATCTCGGTGGAGAGGGCCGCGAGGGCGGCGGGCATCACGGCGGCGTTACGCGAGTCGGGGCGGCGCATCCGCCAAGCCTATCGGTCGGCGCACTGCCCCCACCAGCAGCCGGACGGGTTCCGCGACGAGGACACCCCTTCCGGGCCTCGCCGACCCCTCCGCTATACTCGGAGCACGCGCGCGGGCGACGGCGTGACCCGTGCGGGCATGACCCCGCTGCCGGTCGCGCCAAGGTACCTGCCCAGACACCAGGGAACACAGACCCACATGACCGTCGAGACCTCCACCTGGGCGACCAAGAAGGGGCTTGCCCAGATGCTCAAGGGCGGCGTCATCATGGACGTCGTCACCCCCGAGCACGCAAAGATCGCCGAGGACGCCGGCGCCGTCGCCGTCATGGCGCTCGAGCGCGTGCCGGCCGACATCCGCGCGGCCGGCGGCGTGGCCCGGATGAGCGATCCCGGCATGATCGAGGGGATCATGGCCGCGGTCAGCATCCCGGTCATGGCCAAGGCCCGCATCGGGCACTTCGTGGAGGCCCAGATCCTCGAGGCGCTCGGCGTCGACTACATCGACGAGTCCGAGGTGCTGACGCCGGCCGACGAGACGAACCACATCGACAAGCACGCCTTCAAGGTGCCCTTCGTGTGCGGCTGCCGCGACCTCGGCGAGGCGCTCCGGCGGATCTCCGAGGGCGCCGCGATGATCCGGACGAAGGGCGAGGCCGGCACCGGCAACATCGTCGAGGCCGTGCGCCACATCCGGACCGTCAACGCCGAGCTGCGCCGGCTCGCCTCGATGCGCGACGACGAGCTCTTCGTCGCCGCCAAGGAGCTGCGGGCGCCGCTGGAGCTCGTCCGGGACGTCGCGGCCGCCGGCAGGCTCCCCGTCGTCAACTTCGTGGCCGGCGGCATCGCGACCCCCGCCGACGCGGCCCTGGCGATGCAGCTGGGCGCCGACGGCGTCTTCGTCGGCTCCGGGATCTTCAAGAGCGAGGACCCGGCGCGCACGGCGAACGCGATCGTCCAGGCGACCACCCACTTCGACAACCCGAAGATCCTGGCCGAGGTCTCCAAGGGGCTGGGCGCGCCCATGCGCGGCATCGCGCTGGAGGCGATCCCGGAGGGCGAGCGCCTCGCGGTGCGGGGCTGGTAGCGACGACCCGGCGCGCAGGGCGCGCAGGAGCTCCCCGGTGAAGATCGGCGTGCTGGCGCTGCAGGGCGCCTTCCGCGAGCACGTGGCGACGCTCGGCGCCATCGGCGTCGAGGGCGTCGAGGTGCGCCTGCCGGAGGACCTGCTCGAGGTCCAGGGGCTGATCCTGCCGGGCGGCGAGAGCACGACGATGCGCCGCCTGGTCCGACGCTGGGGCCTGGCCGAGCCGATCCTGGACCTCGCCCGCTCCGGCGCCCCGATCTTCGGCACCTGCGCCGGGATGATCGTCCTGAGCAAGTCGATCGCGGGCGGCGAGGAGCCGGTCCTGCCGCTGCTCGACGTGATCGTCGAGCGGAACGCCTTCGGCCGCCAGCTCGACTCGTTCGAGACCGACCTCGACGTGCCGATCCTCGGCGAGCGCCCGGTGCACGCGATCTTCATCCGCGCCCCGATCATCGACGAGGTCGGGCCGGAGGTCGACGTCCTGGCCCGCCTCGACGACGGGCGCATCGTCGCCGTCCGCCAGGGCAACGTCATCGCCACGGCCTTCCATCCCGAGCTGGCCGGCGAGACGCGCTTCCACCGCCTGGTGGCCACGATGGCCGCCGAGCACGCCGACCCGGGCGAGGGGTCCGGGCGGCGGCCCCACCCGCTCCGCCGTTCGAGGCCGGACGCGTGACCGGCCAGCACGGCGCCTCGCAGGGTCGTGCGGGCAAGGTGCGCCCGGCACGCCTCACCGACCTGTCCGCGCTCGGCGAGCTGTCCCGCCTGGCCCAGGCCGACGACTCCGGCGCCCGCTCGCTGGGGCTTCCGCTGGCCGGCCCCCCGATCGGCGTCTTCACGCTTTTCCGCCTGCCGCTCGGCGCGTTCCGGCCGCACGACCGGCTCTACGTCCACGAGGAGGAGGGCCATCTCGGCGGCCTCATCCGCGTGGAGCGCGACGGCCACCGCGACGAGTGGACGATCGTCGAGCTCGACGCGGTCGGGCTGGGCGACGCGGGCGACATCCGCTACCGCCTGGTGCAGGCCTGCCTGCGCGACGTGGCGAAGCGCGGCGCGACCCGCTTCCACGTCGCCTGCGCCGACGCGGACGGCAACGTGGAGCTCTTCATGCAGGCCGGCTTCGCCCGCTACGGCGACGAGATGATCTGCTTCCGGCCGTCCTCGCTCGCGCTGCCCGAGCCGCTGACCGAGGACGAGGCCGGCCGCCTCGGGATCCGGCCCGCCGGCCAGACCGACGCCGTCGCCCTGTTCCGCCTCTACAGCTCGGTCACCCCGGCGCCGGTGCAGCGCCTGGAGATGAACCGGATCGCCGACTGGGAGCTGCCGGGGAGCGGCTCGCTCATGCCGCGCTCCAGCCTCACGCCGATCCTCCGCTTCGCGGACGTCGAGACGTTCCTCCAGGAGGCGCCCGAGGGCGCACCCGACCCGACGGCTGCGATCGGCTTCGTCCAGGTCGGCGTCGCCAAGGAGGACCAGCCGCACTACCTGCGGATCCTCGTCCGGCCCGGCGCCGACGCCGGACCGCTCGTCCGCTTCGGGCTCGGCGTGATCTCGGCCCGCGCCGAACGGCGCGACCACGGCCACGACCACGGCGTCATCGCCCCCGTCCGCACCTACGAATCGCCCCTCGAACATCGCCTGGAAGAGGAGGGCTTCAGCACGATCGCGACCGTCACGCTCCTGATGAAGGAGACGCTCGTCCGCGTCGCCGAGCCGGCCCTGGTGCCGGCCATCCGCTGAGGACACCACCCGTGACCGATCGACGCTACCGGGAATCGATCGACGACCTCGACGCGCTCCTGGGCGCGCTCCCGCCGGAGATCGTCGAGGCGATCCACGCGCTGCCCGAGCGCTCGGACGCTGATCGAGGTCGTCATGGACCTCGGCCGCCGGCCCGAGGCGCGCTTCCCGGAGAGCGAGGTCATCCTCCTCGACCGCGAGGTCACCGAGAAGGACATCGCCGACGTCGTCGAGAAGATCGGCTCGTTCGGCGACGACAACCGGGCGGGCATCGAGCGGACGCTCCACCGGATCAGCGCCATCCGGAACCGCAACGGCAAGATCGTCGGACTGACCTGCCGGATCGGGCGGGCCGTCTACGGCACGATCGAGATCATCGGCGACTTCATCGAGACCGGGAAGTCGATCCTCATCATGGGCCGCCCCGGCATCGGCAAGACGACGATGCTCCGCGAGGCCGCCCGCGTGCTGGCCGACGACCTGGGCAAGCGGGTGGTCGTCGTCGACACGAGCAACGAGATCGCCGGCGACGGCGACATCCCGCACCCGGCGATCGGCAAGGCGCGCCGCATGCAGGTGCGCACGCCCGCGCTGCAGCACGAGGTGATGATCGAGGCGGTGGAGAACCACATGCCGCAGGTCATCGTCATCGACGAGATCGGGACCGAGCTGGAGGCCCAGGCCGCCCGAACCATCGCCGAGCGGGGCGTCCAGCTGATCGGGACGGCGCACGGCAACAACCTCGACAACCTCATGCTCAACCCGACGCTGTCGGACCTCATCGGCGGGATCCAGAGCGTCACCCTCGGCGACGAGGAGGCGCGCCGGCGGCGGACCCAGAAGAGCGTCCTGGAGCGTAAGGCGCCGCCGACATTCGACGTGATCGTCGAGATCCAGGACCGCGAGCGGGTCATGGTCCACGCCGACGTCTCGGAGACCGTCGACGCGATGCTGCGCGGCGACCCCGTCGCTGCCGGAGCAGCGCTGGAAGGACGAGGCCGGCGTCCACAAGTCGCAGTCGCGGCCGCGGCCGTCGCCGCGCGAGCAGCTGGGCCGCGAGCGGTTCTCCGGGCTGGTCGGGTCCGGCGGCGGTGGATGGCGGCCCGAGCCCGGCTGGCGCGGCAGCAGCGACTACCGCACCACGCCCTGGGATCCGGCGGGCGTCGCACGACCCGGCTACCGCCCCGGCGCCTCGGGCGGCTGGCGCGAGTCGCGCGGCCGGGCCGGTGAGGCGGGCGGGCGGACGATGCCCGGCGAACGCATCGCCCGGCTCGACGACCGCGGCGGACCCTCCGGGCCCGGCGGCCCGGGCGGCGGCGGAGGCAATGGCGGGCCGGCCGGCTCACGCGCCGCCGCGTCCCGCGCGGCCGGCTCGCGCACGCCCGCGGCCGAGGCGCCGTTCGTCGCCGGCGACATCGCCGACCGGGGGCCCGTGGAGCGCGCCGCCACGACCGAGACCGCGTCGGAGGTGCGCGCGCGAGAGATCCGCGAGTGGGAGCGCCAGCAGCAGTGGCGCGACCAGGCGTCACGGGCGCTCGAGGCGTTCAAGGCGGAGGAGGGGACCGGCCCCGCGAACGTGGCCGACCTCGTCGCCGACGACGAGCGCCTGGCCGACCGCGCCATCGCTGCGGCCGTCGACGAGGACGGCCCGGCGCTGCGGGTGGAGACGGGGATCCTGCCCACCCTGCGGGTCTACCCCCACGGGATCAGCCGCAAGCGCCTGGAGCAGGCGGTCAAGGAGCTCCAGCTGCCGGTGATCGTGGCCCGCCTGGTCGACGAGGCCGACGTCGTGATGACCCTGCGCAGCGAGTATCGCCAGAAGGGGCCGATGATCCGCGAGGCCGAGGACCGGGCCCTGCCGGTCTACGTCCTCAAGGCCAACACGATCGTCCAGATGCAGGCGAGCCTGACCTCGATCTTCTCCCTGGAGGTGGACCCGCGCGAGGCGGCCCTGCGCGAGACCGAGGAGGCGATCGGCCTGGTCGGCCGCGAGGCCCAGCCGGTGGAGCTGGCGCCGCAGAACGCCTACATCCGGCGGCTCCAGCACCAGATGGCCGAGCGGGCGAACGTCGTCTCTCGCTCGCGCGGCCGCGAGCCGTACCGCCGCGTGCGGCTCTACCCGGACGAAGCCCGCACCTGGCGCTAGGCTCCGCGGATGGCAGAAGCCGTCCCAGCCCCGGCCGCGCCGCCCGCCGGCCCGACCGCCGGCCTCCCGCCGACGCCGTCGTCCGGCCTGACCGACGCCGAGGCCGCCAGCCGCCGCGCGGCCGGGCTCGGCAACCCCGCGCCGCCCGCCACCAGCCGGACCTACGTCCAGATCCTGCGCGAGAACGTCTTCACGTTCATCAACAACGTCATCTTCGTGCTGGGCGTCATGCTCGTGATCGTGGGCCGGCCGCTGGACGCCCTCGTCTCGATCGGCGTCATCGGCACGAACATCGTCGTCAGCGTGGCCCAGGAGGTGCGCGCCAAGCGCACCCTCGACCGGATCGCGCTCCTGACGAGGCCCACGGCCACGCTCGTCCGCGAGGGCACCGAGCGCGCGGTGCCGCCCGAGGACCTCGTCGTCGGCGACCTGCTCCGCGTGGGCGCCGGCGACCAGGTGGTCCTCGACGGACACCTGGTGGACGGCTCGCTGGAGGCCGACGAGTCGCAGCTGACCGGCGAGTCGGACCTCGTCCCGAAGCGTCCCGGCGACCCGGTCTACTCCGGGAGCTTCGTCGTCAACGGCGGCGGCAGCTTCGTCGTCGCCGCGGTCGGCAGCGCCAGCCTGGCGAACAGGATCACGGCCGGCGCGCGGACCTTCCGCCGCGTGCTGACCCCGCTCCAGAGCGAGATCAACCTGGTGATCCGGGTGGCGCTCGCGGTCGTCGTCTACCTGGAGATCGTGCTGCTCCTCAACAACGTCCTCAAGCTCGTGGGGGCCGGGCAGACGGTCGGCGAGGCGGCGCTCCTCGTCGGGCTCGTCCCCAACGGGCTCTTCGTCTCGATCGCCATCGCCTACGCCCTGGGTGCCGTGCGGATCGTCCGCTACGGGGCGCTGGTCCAGCAGGCGAACGCGATCGAGTCCCTGAGCAACGTGGACGTCCTGTGCCTGGACAAGACCGGCACGCTCACCGCGAACCGCCTGGTCGTCGACGAGGTCGTTTCCCTGGCCGGCAGCGAGGAGGACCTGCGGGCGACCCTGGGGGCCGTGGTCGCCAGCGCCGCCGTCCGCAACAAGACCGCGGAGGCGATCGCCGCCGCCTGCCCCGCCGAGGCGCTGCCGCTCGCGGCCGACGTCCCGTTCTCCTCGGCCCGCAAGTGGAGCGCCGTCGCCTTCGCCGCGCGTGCCGCGGAGGGCGCGGCGGGGGCGGCGGGAGCGGAGGGGTTCCGGGGCGCGGAGGGGCCCCGGGGCGTGATCGCCATGGGCGCCGCGGAGTACCTGCGGCCGTCGCTGGCGGGGATGGACGACGACGATCGCCGCCGGTGCCGGCTGGGGCGCGCTGCGCCAGCGCATCGACGCCTACGCTTCGCAGGGCCTGCGCGTCCTGGTGGCGGCCGGGCACCCGGACCCGGCCGCGCTGACCGGCGAGGGCGACGCGGCGCAGCTCCCCGTCGGGATGCAGGTGCTGGGCCTCGTCGTGCTGCGCGACGAGCTGCGCCAGGACGCCGCCTCCACGCTGGCCCGCTTCATCGCGGCCGGAGTGACGCCCAAGATCATCTCGGGCGACGACCCGGAGACCGTCGCGGCGCTCGCCCGGCAGGCCGGCCTGGGACCGGTGATCCGCTTCGTCTCCGGGCCCGAGCTCGAGGCGCTCGACGACGCGACCCTGGCCGCCGTCGCCGAGGAGACGCACGGTGTTCGGGCGGATCACGCCGGCCCAGAAGGAGCGCCTGGTCGACGCGCTGCGCGGCCGCGGCCACTACGTCGCGATGATCGGCGACGGCGTGAACGACGTCCTCTCGCTCAAGAAGGCGAACCTGGGGATCGCCATGCAGAGCGGCAGCCAGGCGGCGCGCGGCGTGGCGGACATCGTCCTCACCGAGGACTCCTTCGCGGCGCTCGCGCCGGCCGTCGAGGAGGGCCAGCGGATCCTCAACGGGATGCAGGACATCCTGCGCCTCTTCCTGACCCGGATCATGACCGTGGGGCTCCTCATCGTGACCTCGCTGGTCATCGGGCTCTTCCCGATCGACCTGCGGAACGGCTCGGCCCTGACCCTCTTCACGGTCGGCATCCCGACGGCGATGCTCGCGATCTGGGCGCAGCCCGGCCAGCGGACCCACGAGTCGCTGGGGCGCACGCTCGCCCGCTTCGTCGTCCCGGCGGCCGCCCTCTCCAGCCTGGTCGGCCTGGCCGTCCTCTACGGGACGCTCTTCCTGGAGGCTGGTCTCACCGAGGTGACCGGCGGGACCGTCGGCGCGGACGCCCTGGCGGTCGCGATCAAGGTCGGCCAGTCCAACGTGACGTCGTTCCTGGTGTTCGCCGGCATCATGCTCGTCGTCTTCGTCGAGCCGCCGACCAGGCTCTTCGCGGTCATCGAGCCGCGGACGACCGACCGGCGCCCGGCGCTGCTGGCGGTCGGGCTTGCCGTCGCGTACATCGTCCTGCTGGTGATCCCGGCCGGCCGGGCGATCTTCGCGCTCCAGGAGCTGGGCCTCCCCGAGCTGGCGATCGTGGCGGGCGCGGTCGTCGCCTGGACCGTCCTGCTGGGGCTCACCTGGCGCTACCGCCTCGTCGAGCGGTTCCTGGGCATCTGAACGGAGGAGTCGAGATGGGCGATGGAAGGCGCGATGGCGCGTCCGGCCTGCGCGTGACCGAGGTCGTCATCGACTGCGCCGATCATGGGCGCGTCGTCGACTTCTGGGCCGCGGCCCTCGGCTACGAGCGGAGCGAGGTGAACGAGCAGTACGTGGCGCTCGTCCCGCCGGCGCGCGAGCCGGGCCTCCCGCCGCTGCTCTTCCAGAAGGTCCCCGAGCCGAAGACCGTCAAGAACCGGGTCCACCTCGACTTCCAGGCCGACGTCATGGCCGACGAGGTGGCGCGCCTGGTCGGCCTGGGCGCCACCGTCCTCGCCGAGCGCAGCCTCGACGACTTCTCGTGGACGGTCCTGGCCGACCCGGAGGGCAACGAGTTCTGCGTCAGCGGAGGCTGACGGATAACGCCGCACGGACAGATGCTCCGACATGGGCGTGGGTCGGCCGCGGTGACGTCAGGCCGGCTCGACCGGGTGGCGAATCAGCGTCCTGAGCTTCTCGGGAGCGGATCGGCCCGGGTCGCCCAGGTAGAGCTCGTGGTGGCGGCCACGCGGGCGGAGGCCGGCGACCCCGATCGCCGCGTGGAGACGCTCGATCGTCGCGCGCTCCTCGGAGTACGGCCCCAGGTAGAGCACCTGGGCCACGGCGCCCTCGGCCAGCGTCTCGATGCGGAGGTTCTCCGCGATCTCCGGCGCCACCTTCGACCGGCCCTTCGCGAGGGCCTCGGCGAGCTCCTCGTCGGTCGCCTCGTCGGGCAGCGAGATGAACAGCGTCCAGCGCCAGGTCCCGCGGGCGGGCCCCAGGATGACGTCGAGGTCGATCGTCCCGTCGGCCGTCCAGAAGAGGCCCTCGAGCATCCCGACCCGGCGCTCCACGCCGCGCCGCTTGAGGGCGAAGCGGAGCGAGTAGGCGGTCGTGTACAGGCCGGGCATCCGGGCCCCGAACGTGGCCTCGCCGGGCTGGCCGTCGCCGTCCACCATCACCGCCGCGGACCGGCGCGACCTCCAGGAAGCGGATGACGCCCGGGCTTGCCGGCCAGCTCGCCGGCGCGGTCGACCGGTCGCTCGAACGGCTGTCGCTGTCGCGCGCAGGCATGGTGCCCTCCCGTGTCACCCGAGGCGCACGCGCTCCGGATGGATTCGAATCGGAAGCGAGAACTCGTCCGCGGTCTGGCGCTCGTCCATGCCCCAGTGCTCGAGGGGCGCGTGGTACTTGGCCGCATACGCCGGGTGGACGTCGGAGCGCAGCTCGTTGGGCACCACCCGGGCGCGACCCTCCACGACGACGATGTGGTCGCCGTACGGGTCGCAGTTGAGGTGAAACGACACGAAGGGGCGGGCGGCGATGTTGCGGACCTTCGGAGTGTCCGGGCGGCTGTAGAAGAGGATCGTGTCGCCGTCCCAGAGGAACGAGATGACGGACGTCTGAGGACGACCGTCGGCCGCGACCGTGGTCAGCCAGCCGACGACGTCCCTGGCGAGGTGCTCCCTGGCGTCGGCGGCGTCGGCCTTCTCGAGGGTGGCGCGGACGGCGTCGGGGAGCCCGGGGCCCAGCGGGAGGTCGGTGGGGGTCGGGTCTGTCATGGACGGTCCTCCGAATGGGCGGGGTGGCCGTGGCGGGAGTGTCGGGGCGCGCGGGCGTCCCGGCAGCGTGACGGTTCGGGGGCCGGCTCGGCAAGTGCCGGACTGCCCGGGCGGGTGGAGTGGAGCGGCGGTGGGGGGCGTGGAGCGGCGTAGAGCGGCGCGGGGGGCGCGCGCGCTGTTCCTGCTGCGCTTCGGCGTTCCTGCCGCGCAGAAGTGGGCCGCATGCGTGGCAGGAGCGACCCGGACGCTGGTGCCACGGTCGCCCCTCGGCCGAGCACGACCCGTCGACTCGGCGGCCACCAGATCACGCCGGAAATGACCGGGTCGCATACCGGCGCCGCGCATGTTGGATCCCGATGCGTCCGAGTCATGAATGACAGTTCCGCGGGCGCCGGACGGGTCAGGGCATGACTCCGTCGCATGGATGACAGCACGCGTGCCCGAGCGTTCGCCAGGCATGCGGCCGAGACATATCCGGCACCGTCGGGAGGGTGGCGGCATCGTCCGGTCGCGGTCAGATCCTGCGTGCTGCGTCCCCGCGCCGAACCGTCCCGGGCTCGACGACCCGCGCATTCATTCCCCGCAGGCGGAGCGCCCGGCCCTCCGGGGAGTTGACGAAGCGCAGCGCGTCGCTCCCGAACCGCGCCGAGAACTTGGCGCAGCCCGTGTGGGGCGGCTCGGTCACCTCGACGACGGCGTCGCCGACCGCCAGGCGCGTTCCCGGCGGCAGGTTCTCGATCGACAGGTCGAGGTCGACGTAGAGCTGGTCGCCGGCCAGCGGCCAGGCGGCGCGGTCGCCGCCCGCCAGGAGGTCGACCGCGCGGGCGTTCATGAGCGTCAGCTGGCAGTCCGGGTTGGCCGATCCGTCGGGGGTCGAGCGGCTGCCACGCGCCTTCCAGTCGTCGCCGACCAGGCCCTCGTCGGGCGTCAGCTCACCCACCTCGAGGACCTCGCGAGCGTCCTCGCCAGGGCGCCGGACGATCATCTCGACGGACCCGTCGGTCGCCGGTGAGCGGCGAATCGCGTCCAGGCCGGCGGCAAGCTCCTCTGCGCTGAGATGTGTCATGCGTTCCCTCCTTCAGATCGCGAACCGCTCGACGGCCATCGTCGCCAGCTCTCGCCCGATCGCCAGGCTCGCGGTGGCCGCCGGGCTGGGAGCGTTCACCACGTGCAGGACGTGGGGCCCGCCGGCGATCGCGAAGTCCTCGACGAGAGTACCGTTCCGCCGCAGCGCCTGCGCCCGGATCCCGGACGGTCCCCAGGCGAGGTCGGCCAGGGTCAGCCGGGGCGTGTACCGCTGCAGGGCCCGCGAGGAAGCGGCGCAGCGAGAGGTCGCGCAGCAGCTCGGCGGCGCCGGTCTGCCAGTAGCGCCCGGCGAGGCGGAGGAAGCCGCGGTCGCCCAGGATCCCGGCCACCTCGCCGGACGTCGACGTCGCGGCGCCGGTAGCCCTCCCGGGCGTACGCAAGAACGGCGTTCGGGCCGGCCCAGACCTCCCCGTCGATCCGGCGCGTCAGGTGGACACCCAGGAATGGGAAGCGCGGGTCCGCGACCGGGTAGATGAGGGTCCGGCAGAAGTGCCGGGCCTCGGGACGCAGGACGGCGTAGTCGCCGCGGAACGGGATGATCCGGATCCCGCCGGCGTGCCCGGTCATCGCCGCGAGTCGATCGGCGTGGAGGCCGGCGCAGGTGACCAGGTCGCGGGTGGCGACCGTTCCGGCGGTGGTCTGGAGGACCAGGCCGTCGGGCGTGCCCGCGATGGCGGTCACCTCGGCACCGGTGCGGATCTCGCCGCCGCGACGCCCGGACTGCGTCCGCGAGGGCCAGCGCGAAGCGCCCCCAGTCGATGATCCCGGTGCCGGGGACGTGAAGCCCGCGCAGGCCGCGAACCTCCGGCTCGACCTCGCGCATCTCGTCCGGTCCAAGCTCGCGGAGCGCGACCCCGTTGGCGCTCGCCCGCTCGGCGATCGCGGCCAGGCGGGGGAGCTCGTTCTCCTCGGTCGCCACGATCAGCTCACCGCAGATCTCGTAGGGGATGCCGTGCTCGTCGGCGAAGGCGAGGGCCGCGCGCATGCCCTCGGCGCAGAGGCGAGCCTTGAGCGATCCCGGGGCGTAGGTGTTCGGCGAGTGGATCACGCCGCTGTTGCGCCCGGTCTGGTGCGCCGCGAGGCGCTCCTCCTTCTCCAGGACGACCAGCCGCAGGCCGGGGCGCGCCTCCAGCAGCCGGTACGCGGTGGCAAGGCCGACGATCCCGCCGCCGACGACGACGAGGTCGGCGCGATCGGTCATGCGACGGCCGTCGCGGGATCGATCAGACCGGTCATGCGGCGCTTCCGCGCGATCCGGTACCGATCCGGCCGGCCTCAGGCGCCCAGGCGCAGCCGGGGGAGGACCTCGTTCCCGAAGACCTCGACGAACTCGGCCTGGTTGCGCCCCACGTTGTGGACGTGGACCTCGTCGAAGCCCATGTCGACGTAGTGCTGGATGTTGGCAGCGTGGACGGCGAGGTCGGACGAGATCAGGACGCGGTTGCTGAAGTCCTCCGGCCGGACCAGCTTCGCCATGGCCGCGAAGTCCTCCGGGTTTCGGATGTCCTGCTTCGGGAACGGCATCCCGCCGTTCGGCCACTCGCGGACCGCGTTCTCCGTGGCCTCGTCGTCGGTGGGCGCCCAGCTGACGTGGACCTGGAGCAGCTTGGGCATCCCCGCCGGGTCCTTGCCGGCCTCGCGGGCCCCCTCCTCGAACCTGCCCCACAGCATGCCGATCTTCTCGTCGGCGGCCCCGACCGTGATCATGCCGTCGGCGAACCGGCCGGTCTTCTTCGCGTTGAGCGGGCCGGCGGTGGCGACGTAGATCGGCACCGGCTGCTCGGGCCGGGTGTAGAGCTTCGCCGACTCCAGCCGGAAGTGGTCGCCCCTGTGGCGCACGACGTTGCCCGAGAAGAGCTTTGAGATGACCTCGATCGCCTCGAACAGCATCGCCGAGCGCGTCCCGATCTCGGGCCACTCGCCGCCCAGGATGTGCTCGTTGAGCGCCTCGCCGGCGCCCAGGCCCAGCCAGAAGCGACCCGGGAACATGGCGCCCAGGGTGGCCGCGGCGTGCGCGATGACCGCCGGGTGGTAGCGGAAGCCGGGGCACGTCACGGCGGTCCCGAACGGCAGCGACGTGCGCGTCCCGAGGGCGCCCATGAAGCTCCAGGCGAACGCGGCCTGGCCCTGCTCGGGTGTCCAGGGGTGGAAGTGCTCGGAGACCATGAAACCGGCCGAGAAGCCGGCCGCCTCTGCCTGGGCGCACCAGTCGAGCAGGTCGGTCGGATGGAACTGCTCGAGCATCGCCGCGTAGCCGATCTTCGCCATGGGACCTCTTCCTCGCCGGCGCGCCTGGCCGTCGCGCCTGACCGTCGCGCCTGACCGTCGCCGGTCGCATCTCCGCGTGATCGCTACGCGGAGCGTAGGGCAATCGCGACGGAAGGCTCGTCCGTCGGCGCAGGCCCCGTTCCGACGCTCGGGCGGACGGCTGCGAAGCCCAGATACACTCCCGCCGTGGAGGACGAGCGCTTCGAGCAGGGGATGCCCGCCCTGGACCGCCAGCCGGTCCGGGTCCCTGTCGTGCCGCCGAGCCTGGCCGGCCTCCCGCCGCGCAGCGTGCCGGAGTCGAAACCGACGCCCCTCCAGAAGCACTACGTGCTGCTGTCGGCGCCGGCCCTGGTCCTGGGCGCGGTGGCGATCACCGCCCTGGAGCTGGGCACCCCGCTCGGCAGCCCCCTGATCAAGCTGTGCGTGCTCGTGGCCGCGCCACTGCTGGCGGTCGCCAACGCGGACGCGATCGTCAGGATCTGGCGCTCGGCGTGGGCGTGGATGCCCGTCGACCGGACGAAGGGCCTCTTCCGGCTGGCCTGGGTGGCCGTGGCCGTGATCCTGTACGCGATGCTCCTCGGGGCGGCGTGGCTGGTCCTGACCGCGTGAGCGCCCGGACCTCGCGGGCCTCGCGCGCCCGACGCGTGAACGCCATGGGCAGTGCACGGGCCCGGGGCAGAGGATGGATGATCGCCCCATGAGCCACGGCGAGCGCCAGGAGTTCCCGCACGGCCTGTCCGACCTCCGCGCCGCACCCGATCCGACCTTCCGCTCGTCGGCCTTCGACCCGGCGGCGGGTCGGGGCGTGCCGGCATGGCTGGCGGCAACCCTCAACTACTGCTCGCGGTGCGGTGGCGCACTGCGCCTCGGGACGCTGCCCGGCGAGGACCGCGAGCGGCTGGCCTGCGCCGCCTGCGGCCACATCGCCTACGTGAACCCGCGCCTCGTCGTGACCACCCTGCCGATCACCGCCGACGGCGAGGTGATGCTGCTGCGGCGGGGGACCGAGCCCGGGCGCGGCCTGTGGGCGCAGCCGGGCGGCTTCATGGAGATCGACGAAACGGTCCACGACGGCGCCGTCCGCGAGACGCTCGAGGAGACCGGCCTGATCGTGGAGCCGCGCGAGATCGTCGGGCTCTACACCCGCCCGGAGGCCGCGATCGTCGTGATCGCGTTCGTCGGGGAGATCGTGGGCGGGACGCCGACCCCCACGGCCGAGGCCATCGAGGTCCGGCCCTTCGCGCCCGATGCCATTCCGTGGACGGAGATCGCGTTCCGGACCACCGAGTGGGCGCTGCGCGACTGGGTCCGCCGCGTCCGTCCCGACCTGGAGCCCGGCGACCGATGAGTGACAACCGATGAGCGACGACCGATGAGTGACAACCGATGAGCGACGACCGATGAGCGGCGCCCCGGGAGCACCGGGCTCGCGACCGATCCCGGTGCGCGGCGCGGTCTTCCTCGGGCCCGACCGCGGGTTCCGGGTGGAGGAGCTCCTCCTGGATCCGCCGGGCCCGGGCGAGGTGCGGGTTCGGATCCTGGCCTCGGGCGTCTGTCACTCGGACCTCCACGTCCTCGACGGGGACTGGGCCCGGCCGGTCCCGGTCGTGATGGGTCACGAAGGAGCCGGGATCGTCGAGGCGGTCGGGCCCGGAGCGGGCGAGGACGGTTCGAGGGCCGACGCCGCCGACACCGACGGGCGCGGCCGGCGCGGCACGGATGCGCGCGACCGGGATGCGCGCGACCGAGGCCCCCGTCCGGGTGACCTGGTGGTCCTCGCCTGGACCGCGCCATGCGGCGCCTGCCCAGCCTGCCTGCGCGGCGAGGGCTTCCTGTGCAGCGACCCGCGCGGGAACGACCACCGCCGCTCCCCGGCCGACGTCCGCCTGCGCCGGCCCGACGGGACGCCGATCGGCGTCTACTCGGGGATCGGTACGCTGGCGACGCACCAGGTGGTGGCCGCGGAGGCGGCGATCCCCATCGACCCCGCGCTGCCGGCCGACGAGGCCGCCCTGGTCGGCTGCGCGGTCACGACCGGCGTCGGCGCCGTCACCCGGACGGCCGGCGTCCGTGCCGGCGAGACCGTGGTCGTGATCGGCCTCGGCGGGGTCGGGCTCTCCGCGGTCATGGGTGCCGCCCTGGTCGGCGCCTCCCGCGTGGTCGCGATCGACCGCGTCCCTGCCAAGCTGGACCTCGCGCGCACGATCGGGGCCACGGACGCCATCCTCGCCGGGGACGCCGACGCGACGCGTGCCGCGATCACCGAGCTGCTCCCCGGCGGAGCCGACCACGCCGTCGAGGCGATCGGCCTCGCGGCGACGGCGGAGCTCGCCCTCGACCTCGTGCGCCCGGGCGGCACGGTCACGCTCGTGGGCATGACGCCCCAGGGCGTTCGGGCGGGGGTCGACGTGTACGCGTTCGTCGAGCGGGGCATCCGCCTCCTTGGCAGCAACTACGGGTCGGCGATTCCCGCCGAGACCTTCCCGGAGCTGGCCCGCCACGCCGTCGCGGGACGCCTCCCGATCGGCCGGCTGGTCGAGGAGCGGATCCGCCTCGACGATCTCGCCGAGGCGTTCGCGGCCATGCGGCGCGGGGACGGCGCCCGGCGCGTGGTCGTCTTCGGCGCGGGGACCTGACCGGATCGAGACCAGGCCCCGACCGGATTCAGACAGGGCTTTGACCGGACCGAGACCAGCCGCTGGCCGGGCGGTGAGGCGGGCTCAGTCGGCGGGAGATGACGGCGCGCGCCGCGGCCCGGGGTCCGGTCCGTACTGCGACCGCCGCAGCCCCGACGCGATCGCCGCGAGCTCCGTGCCGGAGACGCCCATCCGTTGCAGGGCATGCCGCGCCAGCTCCACGCCCGCCTCCACCTCGGGATCCGCGATGCGCCGGACCCCGGCGGTGCGGAGGGTCGCCCGGCTCCGGGCGCCGCGCGCCCGCGCCGTCACCTCGAGATGGGGGTTCAGGGCGAGCGCCCGCTCCGTGGCGAGCCGGGTGGCGAACGGGTCGGCGACCGCGACGACGAGCAGCCTCGCCTCGTGGAGCCCGACCCGCTCCAGGATCGTCCGGCTGGCGGCGTCGCCGTAGACGGTCTGGGCGCCGAGGCGGGCAGCTTCCTCGAGGCGCCGTCGGTCGCGGTCCACGACCACGCAGCCGAAGCCGCGCGTCCGGACCGCGCGGGTCACGAGCAGCCCGACCCGACCCGCGCCGAGGACCACGACGTGCGGCCGGCCATCCGAGGTGTACGCGGCCCGCGCCCCGTGGCCGCTGCCGCGCCCGCCGACCGGATCCAGGTCGCCGTCCGCCGGCACGCCGTCGGACGGGAGCGCCGCCGCGCCGACGCCGCTCCAGCACGCCGACGAGCCGGTCCGCCCCTCGTACGGCAAACGGCGTGAGGATGATCGAGACGACCGCAGTGCCCAGGAGCACGTCGTACGCCTGCTTGGCCAGGATCCCGAGGCCCAGCGCCTCCTCGGCGAGGATGAAGCTGAACTCGCCGACCTGCGCGAGGATCGCTCCCAGGAGGATCGCCGAGCGCGCCGGGAGGCCGAACAGGCGCGCCAGGCCGGTGGCCAGCAGGCCCTTCGCGACAACCGCGACGAGGACGAACACGAGCACGAGGCCCGCCTGGGCGGCGATGCTGGCAGGGTCAACCAGCATCCCGACGGAGACGAAGAAGAGGACGGCGAACAGGTCGCGGAACGGGACGATCTCCGCCACGGCCTGGTAGGAGAGCTCCGACTCGGCGATGAGCAGCCCGGCCACGAACGCCCCCAGGGCGAGGCCCAGGCCGAAGACGGCGGACGACGTGACCGCAGCGACCAGGGCCGTGCCGATCACCGCCAGGAGGAAGAGCTCGGACGAGCCGAGCCGGGCCACGAGGCGGAAGCCCGCCGGGAGCAGGCGCGTCCCGATGACGTAGGCGAGACCGAGGAAGAGCGCGACCCGGCCTGCCGCCAGCAGCAGCGGGCCGAGCGGGTCACCGCCGGCGAGCGCCGGCAGCGAGGCAGCCACGACGATGGTCGCCAGGTCCTGGACGATCATCCAGCCCACCAGGGCCCGGCCGTGGGCCGCCTCCAGCTCGCCGCGCTCGACGAGGATCTTGACGACCACGATCGTCGACGAGATCGCCAGCGTTACCCCCATCACGATGGCGCTGCGCGGGTCGAACCCGAGCGCGGCCGCCGCGACCGCGCCGATCGCCGTCGTCGCCGCGATCTGCAGGATGGCGGCGCCAACCGCCACGCCGCGCACGGCGACCAGCTCGCGGAGCGGGAACTGGACGCCAAGGGCGAAGAGCAGGAGCACGACACCGACGTCGGCGAGGGCGGTGATCTGCCCCTGGTCACCCACGAACCCGGGCGTGAACGGGCCGATGACGATCCCGGCCAGCAGGTAGCCGACGACCGTCGGCTGGCGCAGGCGGGCGGCGATGGCGCCGCCGAGAAGGGCGGCCAGCACGGCGACGCCCAGGTTCAGGATGAACCGGAGCTCCTCGCCGAGCGGTGCATCGAAGAACGGGGGCACGTCGCGATTATCCCCGAGTCTCCGCCATCGCCCGCCGGACACCCCGGCTTCGGCTCAGGCCCGCACCGGGGCCGTCAGCGCGAGGGCGAGGCAGCGGACGCCCCCGCGCCTAGTAGATCATCGAGGCGTCGGACGGGATCGCCACCGAGAAGGCCGCGTCGGGGATCGCGGCGTCCGGGGTCAGCTCGACTGCCTCGACACGGCGCGTGACGATGTCGCCGAACGACTCGACGAGGAGCAGGAGGACGCCCGTCTCGCGATCGATCGCGATCTCGATCCGGTGATCCGGCCGGTCGCCGGCAATCTCGACCGAGCGCGGGTGGTCGGCGGTCACGAAGACCGCCTCGCGCTCCGCGACGAGCCCGGTCCCGGTCACGGTGCAGGCACCCGTGGCGAGGACGTTCTGGCAGTAGCCGCCCGGGTGGACGAACGTCTCGGGCAGGGAGTTGGCCGGGAGCGCCGTCACGGGCACGTAGGGCCGCGCCGTCCCCGGCAGGTCCCGATCGCCGAGCCCCACGAGCGCCGCCCGCGCCGGCCGCGCGGTCGCCAGGCGATGTCCCGACCGGTAGATGCGGACCGTCTCGCCGTCGCCGAGCCAGATGTCGTGGTTCGACGGCGCGGGTCGATCCGGCCGGATCGTGGTCACCCGGGCCCGGCCGGGGTGCCGGACCAGCACCTCGTGGACCCGGAGGGTCTCACCGCGGGCGATCCCGACGCGCTCCTCGAGGCGGAGCCGCAGCGTCGCGAAGCGCAGCTCCGCGTCGCGGGCGAAGGCGAACAGTGTCGCCAGGTCGGGCACGCCCGGGGCGAGCTGCGCGATCTCGGGAACGCGGCGTCCGTCCGCGGCGACGGGCGCCGTCGACGCGCGGTCCCAGGGGGAGGGGGTCGAAGCCATGGCGGGCATTCTAGCGTCCCGTTCGGCGCCGTCACGCGCCCCGTTCGGCGACGGTTCCGCCGACCCGCGTCCCGTTCGGCGATGGTCTCGCCGATCCTGCCACACATGCGGTTGACGCATATCTGGCGGACGGCCGTGGCCAGGGCGGACGCCGTCGCCCACCAGGTGGAAGAGGGCGATGGAGACGCCGCGCCGCCTACACTCCGCCTCGTGCGAATCGACGAGAAGGACCGGCGCTTCGTCGAGGCCAACGGCCTCCGGGTCGGGTACGACGTGGTCGGCGCCGGGCCGCCGCTGGTGCTCCTGCACGGCGCGTCGTCGACCGGCCGCGAGGACTTCGGGGCCCAGCTGCCGCGCCTCGCCGGGTCGTTCCGGTGCCACCTGCCTGACGCCCGCGGCCACGCCCGGACCGCGTGGGACGCGTCGCGCGGCCTGCGACTCGACGACCTCGTCGCCGACCTCGAGGCGTTCGTCGACGCGCTCGGCCTGGTCACCTTCCACCTGCTCGGCTTCTCGATGGGGGCGGCCACCGCGCTGGCCGCCGCCGCCCGTCGGCCGGAGCGCGTGCGGACGCTGGTCCTGGTGGGGGCGGCGACGGAGCGGGAGCCGCGGACCAGCGTGATCCGGCATCTCGCGGACGTCGCGCGGATCGAGCGCCAGGACGCCGCCTGGGCCGCCGCCCTCGCCCGGCGCCACGACCCGGCCCAGGGCGCCGGAGGCTGGCGGCGGCTGATGCCGGCGATCGTCGACCTCGTGGCCAACCAGGAGCCGCCGACGCCGGCCCAGCTCCACCGGGTCGATGCACCCGCCCTGGTGGTGGTCGGCGACCGCGACCCGGTCGTCCCGGTCCCGCAGGCGGTCGCCCTCGCGCGGCAGCTGCCGGACGGGCGCCTGTTCGTCGTCCCGGACTGCGACCACGAGGTCCCGGCGAAGCGGCCCGGCCTGTTCCTGCGAGGGGCTCACCGGCTTCTACCGATCGACGGCCGCGGTCGCCGCGCGCCGCGCGGGAGAGTGATCGGCGGCCGTCACGGCGTGGATACTGGCAGGCGACAGCGCCGGCCGAGCCGGCACGACTGGAGGGTGGACGTGGTCGAGCAGGCCTCCCGCGAGGACACCGAGGACCTCATCCTGCTGGAGCACCCCGCGGGCCGGCGCGGCCCCGACGGGAAGCCGATCGACCCGCCGGAGCCGCTCCCCGGCGTGGCGCTCGTGACCCTCAACCGGGCCCGGGCGCTCAACGCCCTCAGCTTCGCCCTCCTGCTCCGGCTGGCCGAGGTCGTGGAGGCGCTGGATGCCGATCCGGCCTGCCGGGCGATCGTCATCACCGGGGCCGGCACCCGCGCCTTCGCGGCGGGCGCCGACGTCGCCGAGCTGGCGGCGCAGACGCCCGACAGCCTTGCCACCTCCCCGGGGTTCCGCGGCTGGGACCGCGTGGCGGCGGTCGCGACGCCGACGATCGCGGCCGTGCGCGGCTACGCCCTCGGCGGCGGCGCCGAGCTGGCCCTCGCCTGCGACATGATCGTGGCCGCGGACGACGCGACGTTCGGCCAGCCCGAGATCAACCTTGGCGTGATCCCCGGCGCCGGCGGGACCCAGCGGCTCGCCCGGGCGATCGGGAAGGCGCGGACCATGGAGCTCGTCCTGACCGGATGCCGGGTACCGGCGCCGGAGGCCGAGCGCCTCGGTCTCGTCACCCGCGTCGTCCCGCCCGCCGAGACGCTTGGCGCCGCCCTGGATCTCGCGGCCGCGGTGGCAGCCCAGCCGGTGGAGGCGGTTCGCGCCGCCGTCGCGGCCGTGCGAGCCGCCTTCGAGGTTCCGCTCGGCGAGGGCCTCGCCATCGAGCGGACCCTCTTCCGGTCGCTCTTCGGGACACCGGACCAGGAGGAGGGGATGCGGGCCTTCCTCGACCGCCGCGAGCCCAGATGGCGTGCGACGGGGGCTTCCAACCCGCCGCCGGATGCCGCATCCTAGGCGTTGCGATGACAGACGACGCAGCGCCCATCGACGACGCCGCCGCGGTCGCGACCGTGGCCGACGCCACCTCGGAGTTCCCCCCTGGAGAGGTGCCCGCCGCGTCCCCCATCTCGCTGACCGCCGAGCACTCGTGGGAGGCGGCCGCGCCGATCATCTACCCGGTCCTGCGGCCCGCCGGGAGCCACGGCCTTCACCTCTCGACGCTCGACACGCCGTCCAGCGCGGCCGGCAACGTGGACCCGCTGCTCGACGACGGTCCGGCCGACCTGCTGGTTGGCTACGCGCTCGCCGCCGGTGGCTTCGACGTCCTTGCCAACGGCGACCACCTCGCCGCCTGGGGCGTCTCCCCGGCGACCCTGCGCGACGCCGCCTTCCGGAACCTCGAGGCGTGGTCCACGGCGGCGCCCTGGTCGATCGAGGCAGCCGATCATCGCCACGTCATCTCGTCCGACACCGGCGACGGCTGGGACGCGAGCAGGATCCTGCTCCCGGATGCGATCGCCTACCTGGAGAAGGAGCTCGGCGGCCCGGGCGACCGCGTCCTCGTCGGGCTGCCCGCCCGCCACCTTCTCGTGGCCGGCTGCCTCCACGCCGAGGACCAGGAGTTCGCGCCGCTCTTCGCCGACTTCGTCCTCGAGTACGCCGGCGACTCCGACGAGGAGATCGATCGCCGCCTCTTCGAGCTGCGCGACGGTCGCCTGACGCCCTTCGACCCGGCCGCCCCAGCCTGACGCGGCCCCCCGGGATTCGCGGCGCCGCCGGGGCAGGCGCGAGGCACCGCGCGAGGGCCGACGTGCCACCGGACACGAAGAACGGCCGGGGCGCTGGTGCGCCCCGGCCGTTGCTTGCCTGTCGCGGTTGCGGGCCGAAGGCTATGGCCCGTACGTGAACTGGTCCACCCCGGTGATCTTCGACGAGCCTCCGGGTGTCGAGACCCGGATGTCGACCGTCGCGTTCGCCGTTCCCGCCGGCGAGACTGCCGTGATGGTGGTGTCGCTGATGACCGAGAAGGACTGTGCCGGGGTCCCGCCGAAGGTCACCGAGTACGTCTCGTCGAAGTACTTGCCCGTGATCGTGACGGTCGTGCCGCCGGCCCTGGCGCCGCCGGACGGGCTGACGCTCGAGACGATCGGCTGGGGATACAGCTGGACGAGCTTGCTGCCGCCGACCAGCTGGACCGCCGCGGCGCGCAGCACGTCGGCCAGGTCGCCGCCCTCAGGCTGGCAGAAGAAGTGGTCTCCGTCGCCGTTCTCCGTCGCGCCACAGCCGTTGCTCCCCACGATGGGGCCGGTGGCCATGTTGGCGAGGAGGTTCCGCAGGCCGACGTCGCTGGTGGCGTCACCGTAGCCGATGGTGAAGACTTCGATGCCGGCGGTCTTCGCCGCCGAGGCCGCTGCGAGGACGCCCGCGTTGGTGTAGTCGCTGCCGGGACCAGTGCTGTTGTCGCCAGTGGTGTCGTTCGGGGCGCCGTCGGTCTCCAGGATGATGCCCTGCTTGACGCCCGGACGGCCGTGGTCCGCCAGGTACCGCGTCGCCATGTAGAGCGGCCGGGCCAGGTTGGTGCCGGTGCTCGAGACATCGAAGCAGCCGATGGCCTGGACGATGTGCGAGCCGTTCACGGGGACGGCGTTGGGCGGCGTGCCGGTGGCATAGGCTTCGTTGTACGTGCCATTGGTGCCCAGGAGCGGCGCGTCCGTGTCGGTGCCGGAGAAGCCGATGGGGACCCACTGGTCCATGTCGGTGTTGACGTTCGTCCCGTAGACGTCGGCAGGGCCCGGCACGCCCCGCAGGGCGATGCAGCTGGGCGACCCACCGGGCCGCGTTGGCAGTCGTCGCGCCCTCCGTGCCGGTCGAGCCGGTGGAGGCCTGGCTGCTGGTCCCGACCCCGACGGTGGGGCCGGCGGCGTTGGGGTGCTGCTGGTCGATGCGCTCGGCGAACCCGGCCGACATTGCGGAGAACGAGGTCCTCGTGTCCGACCCGTAGGCCGCCACGAGCGCCGTGTTGGTGGTGTTCGTCGAGATCGCGGCAGCCGTGAGGTTCGTGGAGCTGCCGTTGGCCGGGTTGGTGGTCGGGCCCGAGACGTCGATGGGGGTGCCCGTGTTCACGCCCGTGTACCGGACGATCCCGCCGACGGCGCGGACCGAGCTGGTGACCCGGAAGAGGTAGCTTGACCCTTCCGAGGCGCCGGCGAACCGGTAGTAGGTCGCCACGCCGATGTCGGTCGAGTTGTTGGTCCGCCGGACGAGCGTCCAGCCGGTCGGCGGCGTGATGCTCGTGTTGGTGCCGCCGTCGACGACGATCGTGGCCAGCAGGAAGTCGCCGTTCGCCGTGCCCGCGGGCTTCGGGATGTCCACCCCGTTGTTGCTGGCCGGCGGGGTCGACGTGTTGGTTGCCGAGGTCGGAGTGCCGACGTGGGTCGGGACCGGGCCCGGCATCGTGGAGCCGGGATCCAGGGCGAGCGCGTGCACCGTGTTGGGGTTGGTGCAGGTGGCGGTGGGCTGCGACGAGGGTCTGCTCCCGTAGCTGCCGTTTGTGAGATTGTAGAGCGACGTCGGCCCGGTGAACCCGAGCGCCACGCGCTGGAGGTCGGGGTTGAAGGCCGACAGGACCGCCCGGCCGCCATCCCGCAGGTTGGCGACAGAATTCGCGGCGTCCATGCTCCCGGTCCGGTCCAGGATCACGACCACGTCGACCGGGACGATCGCCGGCGCGCCGCATGGCCCGACGCAGGCCGCGGCGACCTTCGTGCCGGTGTTCGCCTGTGTGATCCCGACCGCCCTCCCGAAGGTGTACTGCCGCGTCGCGTTATCCGAGACGATGATCGTGTTGCAGACGTCGGTGGCGATCGCGACCGGGTCGCACGGGGCCCAGCACACGACACCCGTGCAGCGCCACCTCGAGTCGTTGGCCGCGAACGAGACGTTGCAGACGCCGGGCATGTCGGCGACACGAGGGTTCCCGTTCGAGTCGACCCCGACGAGGCAGATGAACGAGGTCCCCGGCGTCGCGATCCCCGGGAAGTTCTGCTGCGTGAAGTTCTCGGCCGTCGTCCTCGCAACGGCGACGTTGGAGGCGTTTGCGGGCAGCTTCTGCGCCGCCGCGAGGGCGGCCGCGTCGAGGGCGTTCTGCAGGCGTGCGCCGTCGGTGCGGAAGAGGCCGACGTCGATGACGACGGACGCCAGGACCATCAAGAGCACGATGACGAGGGCGAACAGGACCAGGATCTGGCCGGGCTCACCGTCCCGGCGCCGACCGGGGCGGGCCAGGTTGACGATTCCGCGGGGTCCGCGCAGCTTCATTTGAGCCCCCTACTCGACCATGAACGTGACGGAGGACGTCATCGGGATCTGCGTCCCGAACGAGAGCGGCCAGAGCATCCGGTACGTGTACTGCGCGGTCACGGTGACGCTGTCACCCTTCACCGCGTCGCTGCAGTTCGCCGCATGGGGCGTGCAGGTGACGGTCACGCTCGGGGCGAGCCCGCCGGCCGCACTGGTGACGCGGGCGCGGACGGCCGATCCACAGTCGGTCGAGTTGCAGTTGGTTGCCGCCAGGCGCGCCCCGTCCCGCGCGGCGTTGATGATCGTCATGTACGAGTAGAGGCCCATCCCGAAGTCGATCATCCCCGCGAGCAGAAGGATGAACAGCGGGAAGACGAGCGCGAACTCGACCAGCGACTGTCCGCGACTGGCGGGGCGGGCTCCCCGCCGGCGCCGGATCTTCAACATGCTCGGCCTCCCCAGGTACTCGCGATGCCGTCGGCGACCGCGAAGGGGGGCAGTGTTGGCCGCGAACCTTGAGCCCCACCTTGCGGTGTTGACGATTCGCACGCCCGGGATTCCGTTGGCGGCTGACCCGCGACGAGGCATCGGGACAACCAGAAGCGCCCGGCCGCCGAGGCGACCGGGCGCTTCCATCGTGAGCGCGCGATGCGGCTACGGCACCTTGAGGTGCACCGGGTTGCCGCGGATCTCGACCTCCCAGGTGGTCGTGTCGTTGCCGGCGCGAACGTCGTACTCCACGAGCCACCAGCCGTCCTCGCCGAGGCCGTTCGGATCGAGGCCGCCGGCGCCGTAGTCGGCGGGCAGCGGGATCTCGATCGTGATGATCCGGTTGTTGAAGAGCGACCCGCTGTTCGTCGCGGTCTGGATCGACGTCACGCCGGTGCCCGAGCGCCCGTCGTTGGAGCTCCAGTTGAACGTGGCGTAGTCGTACGAGCCGCCATATGGCGTCAGGAAGCGCAGGTAGGAGTCGGCGCTGGCCTCGCCCGGGTCGAACAGGGTGATGACCATCGTCTTGCCGGCGTGGACGTCCTCGATCTGCGAGAAGTAGAAGGTCTGGGCGCCGCCGGCGCCGGTGTCGTCGAGGTTGGTGTAGGCGGCCATCCGGCCCCCGCCGTAGACCCGCGCCCGCCCGCTGCCGGTCACCCAGATCGAGAAGAGGTTTTCGGCTCCGAGCGTCCGGTTCTCGGCATCGAAGCTGGTGTTGACGTTGAGGCGGTAGGTTCCGGCCGCGAGCCCGTTCCAGCCGCTGGGGGCCACCCACCGGTTGTGGGCGGCGTTGGCCGCGCAATCCAGGCGGTTCGGATCGGTGTTGTTCTGGGGCGTGCCGAAGGAGCCCGAGAGGTCCCCGAGCGTCCTCGTTCCCGGGTCGTAGGTCAGGTCGCTGCCGACCTGGCTGTCGTCACTCGTGGTGTACGGGGTGCCGGCCGTGTCGTAGAGGCGGAACCGGGCCGCCACGGGGCCGATGGAGGTGCCGCCGCCCGTCCCGTCGTCCGTCCAGTGGTCGCCGGTCCCGAACCACCCACCGCTCAGGTTCTGTCCCGTCCCACAGAAGATCGGGTCGAAGAGGCGGACCTCGCCGCTGGCGCCCACCTCGACGGTGTAGTCGTAGCCGTTGACGTCGTAGTCCGGGTTCGGGCCGCCGTTCGTCCCGTCGGGGGGGTTGTTGCCGCCGATGTACTGCGGTGCGTAGCGGTCACCGTTCTCGCGGATGCCGCCCGAGGTGAAGATCGCCCCCCAGAAGCCCTGGGTGGGGAGCGTCCCGCCGGCCGGGTCGGGCACGGAGAGGACCGGGTACGTCGTGGGCGTCGTGACCGTCGTCGAGTAGCTCACCCGAACCCGGATCAGGTCCATCCGGACGGTGCCGCAGTTGGTCGCCGTCACGTTGTAGACCCGGACCCGCAGGTTGGTGTTGGTGAAGTCACCAGTGGCCCAGCTGGCGCGCCCCCACAGGTCGGTCGCCGTCCCGACCACGAGATACGGCGCGACCGGGTCGCTGGAGCCGAGCGCGGCGGTCGTCTTGAGGCCGGTCCCGCTGCCCGACGTGTAGTTCGACCCGTTGTTGTAGGAGAGGTCGACCCGGAGCGTGCAGGTCGCGCTGGTCCCCGTGCGGCTTGCCTCGAAGCCGACCTCGATCCCGCGAATCGTGGCGCCGGCCGGGAAGCTCAGCCCGACGTCGCCCCAGGCGCCCCGGGTGGTGGTCCCCGACGAGGTCGTCGTGGCATACAGGTTGTTGGACCCGGCGTTCGGCGTCGTGTTGGGGGCCGGGGTGGGAGCCGCGGCGTTCGCCGGGGTGGTCCAGGGGTTGGTGCCCTTCGACGCCGTGACCGGCAGCCAGCCCGTGTCGCCGTTCGACCGTGGTCGTCGTGCCCGGCACGACACCCTGGTAGAACCCGATCCCGTAGTAGTTCTGGGGGCTGCCCATCGGCACCGGGAGCACGTACTCGGCCTTCGACGTGCGCGCGGCCCGGATCGAGGAGATCCCGATGACCCGCATGAAGTAGGTGCCGACGTCGGCGGTGACCGTGACGTCCAGCTGGCGAGGGTTGGTCGCGTTCTGCGAGGGCGTGACCACGGCGTTCGTGCCGTCGATGTAGCCGTTCTTGCGGGCCTCGGCCCGGGCGCTGGCGAACGCCGTCGTGCGGTCTCCGGGGAGGTAGACGGCGCCGGCGAGGGCCGCGGCATCCGCCGCGCGCTGCACCCGCAGCGTGTTGGCGTAGTACCAGGAGACGTCGAGGACCACGGCGAGCAGGAGCATGAACAGGACGATCCCGCCCACGAAGATCGCGAGCACCTGGCCGCGCTCGGCGCGGCGGGGCGTCCCGGGTTCGGGGGCCGGGCGTGGCGTCCGGTCGGGAGGAGAGCCGGCTCGGTGGGTCATCGGTCAGTCCGTCGGGTTGAGGGACATCACGGTCTTGTCCGAGATCGTGATGTTCGACATGCTGCCGCCGAAGAAGCCGAGGACGCTGCCGATGGCCGTCTGGAGGCGGTAGGTGTAGGCCAGCGAGACCCCGATCGAGTCGGGGTTCGCGCCGTTGTTCCGGCCGCAGGCGGACCAGCCCGTCGACGTCAGCCGGTAGTCGAGCCGGCGTCCGTCGACCAGGGGGCCGGCGCCCGGCGCGTAGCTCCACACGTTGTACGCGTTCGGGTACGAGGTGTCCTGGGTGCCGTTGACGCCCGCCTTGTAGATCCGGATCGTCGGGACCTCGGCGATGCTGATGCGCGAGCCGCGAGACTGCAGGACACGGGTGACGGCCGCGATGACGTACTGGTCGACGTCGTTGCAGTCGAGCGACGTTCCCCCGCTCGCCAGCGCCGCGCCGACGCGCGCGCCCTCGCGCGTGGAGTACTGGATGGTGAGCAGGTGGTCGAACACGAACCCGAACTCGAGCATCGCAAGCAGCAGGAGGGTGAAGACCGGCACCAGGAGCGAGAACTCCACGAGGCCCTGGCCGCGCTCGCCCTCGCGCGCTCGTCGACGGATCACAGGATCGGCTCCATGCGCATCGAGTTCGACTGGGTCAGGTCGAAGCCGGAGCCCCCCTGGCCGCCGAACCCGCTGCCGCCGAAGCCTCCGAGCGGCGTGACCCACCGGTGGACGTAGTTGACGCGGACCCCGATGGTGTCCAGGCCGTCGTGGCCCGACCCGCAGCCGGCCAGCACGTTGCATCGGCTCGTCTCGGGGTAGCCGTTCGTCTGCCGGGTGTAGGGGATCGTCGTCCCGTCCGGGCAGGCCGTGGAGCTGCCGCGGGTCCACGTGTTCTCGACGCCCGACATCTCGACGCCGCTCTGGGTGGCCCGGTAGATGACGACCGACTGGATCGCGTTGTCGTTGGCCGGCGGGCCCACAGCCTGGTCGACCGTCTTGATGATGACGCAGTCGGCGCCCGTGGCGTTGCCGGCCTCGGCGGCGAGCAGCGCCGCGTCGCGGGTGGCGAACGAGATCCCGAGCATGGCGCTGAAGACGAACGCGAACTCGATGATCGCGAACGTCAGGAGCAGGAAGATCGGGAAGACCAGCGCGAACTCGACGAGGGTCTGGCCCGCGTTCCGACGCTCCCCGTCGGAACGGACGCCCCTCGTATTGCTGATCAGCCACATGCTCGGATCTCCCAGGCTCGGCCGGCGCTCACGGTGGGCGCGGCGACGGCAGGCTCTGCCGCCAACCTTGAGCCGTACATTGCATCGTTGACAGCTGGCACGAAGCGGTACCTGTTTCCTTCGCGCTCCTGCCGGTGGTACTGGATCGAGGCCGCGGCGCGATCCGCCTGGACCAGCCTCGTTGGACCCGCACGTCGACCGTCGTGGCCTCCGGCGATCCGGTGCCCGCCACTCTGGCGCGACCGGCCTCACGCGGCCATCGACCGGTGGTCCCAGGACCATCGTCCGGGGTTCCCGGTGCGATCCGGCACCGCGCTGGGCGGTGCGGTGCGGTCCCCTGCGGTTGAGGTCGGTGACCCCTCGGCGGACGGGTCTGGACACCCGTGGAGGCGGACGCAACGATGGTCCCAGTCCACCCAGGACCATCGTCCCGGAGGTGGCCCAGTCCTGATCCGCGGCGATCCAGCCGCCCAGTCTCGGGGGTACGTTTCATGGCTCAGGCATCGCGCAGGCGGCACCCGGTTGGGCTCCGCGCCATGGGGTGGCTTGGTGTCGCCCTGATGGTCACCCTGTCCCTCGTCGGCCCCGGCACCGCCGGGGTTGCCGCCGCCGGGCCGCCCGAGGGCGGCTCGGGAGATCTCACCGTCCAGGCCGACGCGCCGCTCCAGCCGACGCTGGGGAACATGGTCGCCGGCACCACGAACCCCGCCCTCACGGGCAACGTCTGCTACCAGGCCGACTTCGGCTTCGCCATCGACCGCTCCGGCTCCATCGAGTCGGCAGGGGCCAACCTGGCCGAGCGCAATGGCATCAATGGCTTCGTCGACGCCTTCCAGGCGACGGGCGACGGCCGCTACGCCGGCGCCCGCTTCAACGGGACGACGGCCGCCACGATCTCGAGCGGGTTCGTCTCCGCAGCCACGTTCAAGAGCGCCGTCACGACGATGGCCCAGACGACGCCGACGGGTCGGACGCCGACCGGCGCCGGCATCTCGACCGCGTCCGGCAACGTGGCCAACAACCGCGCGGATCCCCCGAACGTCCTGTTCGTCGTCACCGACGGCTCGCCGAACGTCCCGTGGAGCAACGCCAACATCAACACCAACTACCCGGCCGACCCCAACGGCTGGCTGGCCGGCGCCAACGCGGCCATCACCGCCGCCAACGCCGCCCGCGCCGCGGGCTGGGTCGTCAAGGCCATCTACGTCGGGAGCCCGGACAGCGGCCTCCCCTTCAGCGCGGCCAACGACCAGGTCTGGGTCCAGAACGTGATGAGCCGGATCGGCGGCGGGGAGTACACCCAGATCGCCAACTTCGCGTCGCTCGTCCCGGCGCTCCTGATCTCGGTCGGATGCGCCACGCCGACGCCGACGCCCGACCCCGACGCCGACGCCCACGCCCACGCCCACCCCGACCCCGACGCCCACGCCGGCGGTCCCGGTCCTGGTCCTCGACAAGACGGCCACGACGGCCAGCTTCGACGCGGTGGGCGACGTGCTCGCCTACACGCTCGTCGCGACGAACCAGGGCAACGTCACGCTCCACAACGTGACGATCGCCGACCCGAAGCTCGGGGCGCTCTCCTGCACGCCGAGCCAGCCCGCGACGCTGGCACCCGGTGCCAGCCTCAGCTGCACCGGCTCGTACACGGCCACCCAGGCCGACCTCGACGCCGGCAAGGTCGACAACACGGCCACCGCCGACAGCACCGAGACGCCGTCCGTCAACGACTCGGCGACGGTGCCGGGCGTGCAGTCGCCGGCGCTCGGGATCGACAAGCAGGCGGACACGGCCAGCTACAACGAGGCCGGCGACGTCCTCGCCTACACGATCGTGGCCACCAACAGCGGCAACGTCACGCTGCACAACGTGACCGTCAGCGACCCGAAGCTGGGCGCTCTCTCCTGTGCGCCCGCCCAGGGTGCGACCCTGGCCCCGGGAGCCAGCATGACCTGCACGGGCGACTACGTGGCCAGCCAGGCCGACGTCGACGCCGGCAAGGTCGACAACACGCCACCGCCGACAGCACCGAGACGCCGCCGGTCAACGACACGGCCACCGTGCCCGCCGTCCAGGCGCCGGCGCTCGGGATCGTGAAGACCGCCGACACCGCGAGCTTCGACGAGGCCGGCGACCTCCTCGCCTACACGATCGTCGCGACCAACATCGGCAACGTCACGCTCCACAACGTGACCGATCAGCGACCCGAAGCTGGGCGCCCTCGTGTGCGTCCCGGCCCAGCCGGCGACGCTCGCGCCCAACGCAAGCATGTCCTGCACCGGCTCGTACACGGCCAGCCAGGCCGACGTCGACGCCGGCAAGGTCGACAACACCGCCACCGCCGACAGCACCGAGACGCCGTCGGTGAACGACTCGGCGACGGTGCCGGGCGTGCAGTCGCCCGCGCTCGGGATCGACAAGCAGGCCGACACCGCCAGCTACAACGAGGCGGGCGACGTCCTCGCCTACACGATCGTCGCGACCAACATCGGCAACGTCACGCTCCACAACGTGACCGTCAGCGACCCGAAGCTGGGCGCCCTCGTGTGCGACCCGGCCCAGGGTGCGACCCTCGCCCCCGAGGCGAGCATGACCTGCACCGGCTACGTACACGGCCAGCCAGCCCGACGTGGACGCCGGCAAGGTCGACAACACGGCCACCGCCGACAGCACCGAGACCCCGTCCGTGAACGACTCGGCGACGGTGCCCGCGGTCCAGGGCCCCGCCCTCGGCATCGTGAAGACGGCCGACACGGCCAGCTACGATGCTGCCGGCGACATCCTGCACTACACGATCGTCGCGACCAACATCGGCAACGTGACGCTCCACAACGTGACGGTCAGCGACCCGAAGCTCGGGGCGCTCTCCTGCACCCCGGCCCAGCCGGCGACGCTCGAACCCAACGCATCGATCAGCTGCACCGGCACGTACGCGGCCACCCAGGCCGACGTCGACGCCGGCACGGTCGACAACACGGCCTCCGCCGACAGCACCGAGACGCCCTCGGTCGACGACTCGGCGACGGTGCCCGCGGTCCAGAACCCCGTCCTCGCGCTGACCAAGGGCGTGAGCCTCTCGGCCGACGGCGACTTCGTCCCCGAGCTCACCACGACGGTCGGCGAGACGGTCCACTACCAGATCGTCGTCTCCAACACCGGCAACGTCACGCTCACGGGCGTGAGCCTGTCGGACAGCCTCTTCGACCTCATCGAGGAGGGCTGCACCATCCCGGCGACGCTCGCCGTCGGTGCCAGCTTCACCTGCGCCTACACGGATGCCGCGAACCCGTGGTGGACCGAGAACATCGCCACCGCCGACAGCGCGGAGACCGCCCCGGTCGCCGACTCGGCGACGGTGTACGCACCGCCCCCGACGGCCCTCGTGATCAGGAAGCTCCTCGACATCGACCCGGGCGACGAGCAGACCCTGGTCCCCGGCGAGGGCTGGTCCTTCGCGGCCGGCGACGACCTCGACGAGACGCTCGTCACCGACGCCGACGGGCTCGTGGCCCACACGTTCACCCAGCTCGACGGTCCGGTCTCCGTCGACCTCGCCGAGGTCGTCCAGGAGGACTTCACGCTGGTCGACGCCGCCTGCACGGTGACGGCGAGCGTCGAGCTCCGGCCGACGGCGGTCGGTGACGAGCGCGGCACCGTCGATCTCGAAGGCGCCACCATCGCCGGCATCGTCATCAACGCCGGCGAGATCGTCACCTGCACGTTCGTCAACGAGAGCGGCGAGGTTGCCGGCGAGACGGCCACCCCGCGCGTCACCCCTCCGCCGACCTCGACGCTCCCGGTCAACGGGACGCCGGGCGGCGACAGCTGGCGCATCGTCCTCATGGCGATCGCCGGCCTCCTCGCGATGACCCTCCTGCTCACCCCCGCGACTACGAAGGCTCGCCGCCGGCGGTAGTCGCCCCATACCTCGCCGTCCCCGAGACGGAGGGCGGCCGGCCTTTGCCTGAGGGCCGGCCGCCCGACTCTCACCGGCCACGCTGCGGCGGCCGGCTCCGATCCTGGAGCCGGCCGCCGTGATTTCGTGGAGGTCCCGCCCGCCGCTGGCGCCGGCCTGTGCGGGCAGGCACCGGCACGTTCGACGGCACCCGCCGCGGCCGTGCCCGGCAGGCCTAGAATCACGACCATGACCCGAGACCTCCGCCGTCCGCTCCGAGAGGCGTGGATCGTCGATGCCGTCCGGACGCCGATCGGGCGCTACAGCGGCGCCCTTGCCGCCGTTCGCCCGGACGACCTCGCGGCCCTCGTGCTGCGGGCGATCGTCGACCGCACCGGGGTCGACCCAGCCGCCGTCGAGGACGTCATCCTCGGCTGCGCCAACCAGGCGGGCGAGGACAACCGGGACGTCGCGCGGATGGCCCTCCTGCTGGCCGGCTACCCGGTGGAGGTCGGCGGGCTGACCGTGAACCGCCTCTGCGGGAGTGGCATGCAGGCGATCAACTCGGCCGCCCATGCGATCGCGGTCGGCGACGGCGACGTGTTCGTGGCCGGCGGCGTCGAATCGATGACGCGGGCGCCGTACGTGATGCTGAAGCCCGAGGGCCCGTTCGAGCGCGGCGGCCGCGAGCTCGTCGACAGCACGCTCGGCTGGCGCTTCGTGAACCCCCTCCTCGACGCGGCCTACCCGGCGATCTCGCTGGGGGAGACCGCGGAGTGCGTCGCCGACGAGTGGAAGGTGAGCCGGGAGCGTCAGGACGCGTTCGCCCTCGAGAGCCAGCGCCGCGCCGCCGCCGCGATCGAGGGTGGCCGCTTCGACGGCCAGCTCGTGGCCGTGCCCATCCCGCAGCGGAAGGGCGACCCGGTCCTCGTGGCGCGCGACGAGCACCCCCGGCCGGACACGACGGCCGAGGCCCTCGCGAAGCTGAAGCCCGCGTTCCGCGCGGGCGGCACCGTCACGGCCGGCAACGCCTCCGGGATCAACGACGGCGCCGCCGCCGCGCTGCTGGTCGAGGCCGACCACGGCCGGGCGCTGGGCCTCCGGCCGATGGCCCGCGTCCTGGCGACCGCGGTCGCCGGTGTCGATCCGCGTGTCATGGGGATCGGCCCGGTGCCGGCGATCCGCAAGGCCCTCGACCGGGCGGGTCTCGCCGTGGACGCCCTCGACGTCGTCGAGCTCAACGAGGCGTTCGCGTCGCAGTCGGTCGCCTGCATCGACGAGCTCGGCCTCGACCCGGCGATCGTCAACCCGAACGGCGGCGCCATCGCCCTGGGGCATCCGCTCGGGGCCTCCGGGGCGCGCCTCGTGACGATGCTGGTCCACGAGCTGGAGCGCACCGGCGGCCGCTATGGCCTCGCCTCGATGTGCATCGGCGTCGGCCAGGGAATCGCCACCGTGGTGGAGCGGGTCGATGGCTGAGCGCCGTCACACGCCGCCGGGCCCGCGGGTCTAGGCTGCGCTCGACGATCGATGCCGGAGGATGCCGTGTCCCGCGATCCGCAGCCCGCAGCACCTCCCGTCGCCATCGCGGTCGGCGGCAGCGCCGGATACCTGCGCCGCGCCCGGGCGCTCGGCCGGCTGGCGCGGGACGCGGCGCTCGCCCCGGTCTATCGCACCTACGCTGCGCGCCTGCGGGCCCAGGTCCTGGCCCACCCGGTCCCGGCGCACGTCGCCCTGATCATGGACGGGAACCGCCGCTGGGCCCGCCAGCTGGGACTCCGCGAGGTCCGGGCCGGCCACAGCCAGGGTGCCGACAAGGCGGTGGAGCTGCTGGGCTGGTGCTCGTCGCTGGGGATCCGCGAGGTGACCCTGTGGGCGCTGTCGCTGGAGAACCTCGACCGCTCCGCCGAGGAGGTCGAGGCGATCACCGAGATCGCCCGGGAGACGCTCGAAGCCCTGGCCGAGCGCGACCGGGCGCACCGCCTGGGGATGAGCCTCCAGGTCATCGGGCGGCGAGATCTCCTCCCCGAGCGGCTTCGCGAGGCGGCCGAGCGCGGCGAGGCGGAGACGCGCGGTCGCTCCGGGCCTGCGGGTCACGCTCGCCCTCGGGTACTCGGGGCGCGACGAGCTGGTCGAGGCCGCCCGGGCCGCCGTCCGCGGCCTGCTCGCAGACGGAACGCCGCCGGACGCCCTCGCGGACGCCCTGACCGCCGACGTCCTGGCCGACCAGCTGTACACGCGCGGCTCGTCCGACCCGGAGCTGATCATCCGGACCTCGGGCGAGGTCCGCCTCTCGGGCTTCCTGCCCTGGCAGAGCGCGTACAGCGAGTTCTACTTCTGCGACGCCTACTGGCCGGCGTTCCGCGAGATCGACTTCCTGCGCGCCATCCGCACCTACCAGCAACGGGCTCGGCGCTTCGGGCGCTGACCGGTCGCGCGCCCGACACGAGCAGCGAGGCGGTCTCCGGGTTTTCGCCGGTGCGCTTGTCGAAATCTCGCCGACCACCTACGATCAGCCAGACGCCATCCCCCCTCGTCCCAAGGAGGACGCGACCCCCATGATCGACAACGGCCCGACCTTCCTGAGCCTCACCGACGCCGCTGCCGGCAAGCTCCGGGAGATCACGGCCGACGAGCCGAATCCGAACGTCGGCCTGCGCGTCTACGTCTACTCCGGCGGTTGCTCCGGCTTCCGCTACGGGATGATGATCGAGGACGCGCCCACCGCCGAGGACCAGGTCCTGGAGTCCTCGGGGATCAAGGTGTACGTCGACACCAAGAGCATCGATCTCCTCCGGGGCTCGCAGATCGACTACGTCGACACCCTGATGGGCGCCGGCTTCACCGTGAACAACCCGAACGCGGTCGCCGCCTGCGGCTGCGGCTCGTCCTTCAAGACGGCCGAGTCGGCCGGCAGCCCGGGTGCCTGCCACCACTGATCGAGTGCCGGGAGTCGCCCGGCCGGTCGTGCAGCCTCTCGACGCCGCCGGCATCCCCGGCGGCGTCGTCGCGTCCGCATCTGCGCGCGCCGCATCCGCGGCTCCCCGCCCTTCGACGGAGCTGGCGTCGCCTCCGCGCGCCAATGCCTTGACGCAGGGGCGCGTGCCCCCGTAGCGTGGCGGGCGTCCCGGCACGCGTGGCGGGTCGGGCGGTCGGCTGGAGCGGAGGGCGGCGTGAGCTTCCTGCAGAAGGCGAAGGAGAAGGCGAGCGAGGTCGCCCGCGACGCCGCCGAGGCCTCGGCCAAGGCCGCCAGCGCCGTCTCGGCGAAGGCCCACGACCCCGAGACGCAGGAGAAGGTCAAGAGCGGGCTCTCCTCGGCCGGGAAGTCGGCCGCCGACGCGTCGTCGAAGGCCGCCGACGCGTCGGTGAAGGCGGCCGGGGCCGTTGCCGCGAAGGCCCAGGACCCGGCGACCCAGGCCAAGGTCAAGAGCGGCCTTGCGTCGGCCGGCCGGGGTGCCCGGACCATGGTCGAGCGGATCGACCCGGGGATCCTCGCGGACGTGATCATCAAGGCCACGGCGCTGCAGGAGAAGGCCAACGCCCGCCTCCGACGGAAGGGCTCGGTCTACCGGATCGGCGAGATCCAGGTCACCGCCTCGTTGCCGCCCGGGATCTCGTTCTCGATCGAGCGGGTCTCCGAGGCAGAGCTGGAAGCCGACGCGGCCGCGGCCGCGCAGCTTCACTCCTCGACCGAGATCCTCGCCGAGGAAGCGGCCGCGCTTCCCACGGAGCACGCGGACGTCGCTCCGGCCATCGTCTCCCTCGACGGCGAGGTGCAGGCGGAGATCGCGTTCGAGATCGCCGAGGTGGAGGCCTCGATCGATGCGACGGTCGACGCGATCGTGACGGCGGAGGAAGCGACTGCCGTGCCGGCCGACCTCACGGAGGCGCCGCCCGCCTGACGCCTGCCGCCGAACGGGATCGCCGGCCGTGGCCGCGCCCGGGCTCCGACCTCGCCTGATCGCGGAGCCGCGGCGTCGACGTGCACGACCGGCGCGGCCGCGGGCGTCACCGCGCGAACCTCCCCGCCGGTGATCGGCTACTGGGCCGGGCAGGTTGTCCCGAGCGCCGCCTCGACATCGGCTGCGGCCGACTTGATGTTCTCGATGGCGGCCCGAACTGCCACGAGTGCGGCGCCCAGCCCCTGCTGGTCGCCGAGCCCGGTGAGCGTCGTCTCGAGCGCCTTCACCGAGGCCACGAGGTTGGCGATCGGCCCTGCGAGCAGGTCCTTGCCCGAGAGGAGGAGCGCCTGGGCGCTCGTCGAGACGTCCGCGAGCGCGGCCTTGACGCCGCTCGTGCCCACCTCGAGGAGCTTGAGCTCCGTCAGCGCAAGCATCGACGCCCGGAAGGCCGCCGCATCGCCGCAGATGGCGGCGCCGGTCGGGGCGGACGTTGGCTCGGCGGTGGGCGACGCGGTGGGTGTCGCGGTCGGGCTCGGCGTCGGTGACGACGACCCGCCGCAGGCGGCGACGGCAAACGCGAAGGCGAGGACGGGCACGAGGAGGCGGAGGCGGTTCGACATGGGGCACCTGGCTTGGGGGAGGTTGGCGAGCGCCGCCGCGATGAGCAGCTGGCGCCGGTGTGGTCGTCGGGTGGGGGAGGATCGTACCGCCGCCGCGCGAATGGCGCCGCCGCCGGGAGGCGACGCGGCGATCGCCGCGGTCAGGCCGGCTCGGCCCGCGCATCCTCCAGGCCGGCGACGTCGATCTTCCCCATCGCGAGCATCGCGTCCTGGACGCGCGCCGCGGCCGCCGGGTCCGGATCCCCGAGGAGCTCCATCAGGCGCCGCGGGATGATCTGCCACGAGAGGCCGAAGCGGTCCTTGAGCCAGCCACACTGGCTGGGCTCGCCGCCCTCGATGAGCCGGTCCCACAGGTAGTCCACCTCGGCCTGGTCCTCGCAGTCGACGAAAAGCGAGATCGCCTCGGTGAACCGGAAGTGCGGCCCCCCGTTGATGGCGCGGAGCTCCTGGCCGAGGATGCGGAACGTCGCCGAGAAGACGGGATCCGTCGGCGCGTCGCCCGTCCGGCTCACCTCCACGATCGCCGAATCCTCGAACACCGACGTGTAGAAGGCGAGCGCCTCCTCGAGGTTGTCGTCGAACCAGAGGAACGGCGTGAGCTTCGTCATCGGAACCCCCTTCGCGCGGTGGAAGCGCATGGTACGCGGCCGATGGCCTGCGCGGCCTCCGCCCCCGGGTCGTACGGCGGAACCGCGGGCGATCGCCGTTCGTCCACGGGGTATGCATGTTCGGGCCCGTCTCGCGTCGTTCGTCGCGATCGGTCTCGTCGCGGTCCTCGCGGCTGCGTGCGCGGGGCCGGGGCTCGTCGCGACGGCTCAGGGACCGCTCGTCACGGTCGAGATCCGCGGGGGCGAGTGCCCGGCGGGCGCGTGCGGGACGACCGCCATCCTCGAGCGCAACGGACGCGTCCACCTGGCGGCCAAGCCGCCGAACGAGCTCGGCGTCGTGCCGCCCGCCCAGCTCGCGGCACTCGCCGCGGCCATCGCGTCGACCGACTTCACCGCCCTCCGGAGCCGTCCGTTCACCGGCGAGTGCCCGACCGCCTTCGACGGCCAGGAGATCGTCTTCGAGTTCGGCGCACCGGGTGGCGTGGAACGGATCTCCACCTGCGAGGTCCAGGTCGACTTCGGCCTGCCGGTCTTCGTGGCCGTCTCGGCCGCGCTCGGGCCGTTCATCCCGCTGCCGACCACCTGACGCTCGAGCCCGTCGCGCGCTGCCCGCGGGCCACGAAGGTGCGCGTCTCGCGGATCCGCCACGCTCAGAAGGCTCTCAATCGAGTCGCTCACGACTCACGGCACGCACCGCGGCGTCGCGCCGGCTGGCGATGCGCTGGCTGGCTCGGCCCGCGCCGGCGCGTCGGACGTGGAATCATCCCGCGAACACCTGTCGTCCAGGGAGGGAGAACGGCATGGCTTCACCGACCACCGTCGACGACTACATGGCGGCCCTGCCCGACGAGCGGCGCGCCGTCCTCGAGGAGCTCCGGCGGGCGATCAGGGCGGCCGCGCCCGAGGCGACGGAGTCGATCGCCTACCAGATGCCGGCGTTCCGGACGAACGGCCAGTTCCTCGTGTCCTGCGCGGCGTTCAAGGCCCACTACAGCCTCTTCCCGGCGAGCGACGCCGTCGTCGAGGCACTCGGGGAGGAGCTGAGGCCCTACCTGGCGGGGAAGGGCACGATCCGGTTCCGCGTCGATGCGCCGATCCCTGTCGCCCTCGTGGAGAGGATCGTCGCGGTGCGGCTCGCGGAGACCGCGGCGCGCGGCCGTCGGTGACGCTCGCGGCTGGCTGAAGCCCCGATCGCGAAGGATCGCGTCGCTCCGTGATGCATCATGGCGCGATGCGCATCAGGGACTTCGGCGTCGAGATCTGGATGAACCGGTGGGAGGCCCGGTGCCGGTACAACCTGGCCGAGACCTGCGTGGAGTCGCTCACCGTGGACGCGCTGCTGGGCCTCGCGGGCATCGACCCCGGTGCCCTCATGGAGCAGCTGCTGCCGATGCGCCTGACCTACGGCGCGATCGAGGGGACGGACCGCCTCCGCGCGGCGATCGCGGCGCTGTACGAGACCGTGACGCCCGGCGATGTGCTCGTCGCCCACGGAGCGATCGGCGCCAACCACCTCGTCTACGAGGCGCTGGTCGAGCCGGGCGACGTCGTCGTCTCCATCGTCCCGACGTACCAGCAGCACACGTCGATCCCGGAGAGCCTCGGGGCCGAGGTCCGCCTCCTCCGCCTTCGGGAGGAGCGCGGATGGCTGCCGGACCTCGACGAGCTGCGCTCGCTCGCCGCCGGGGCTGACGTGATCGCCGTCGTCAACCCGAACAACCCCACCGGCGCGCTCCTCGACGAGGCCGCACTTCGCGACATCGTGGCGATCGCACGGCACGAGGGCGCGTGGATCGTGGCGGACGAGGTCTACCGCGGCATCGACCAGGAAGGGACCGGCACGAGCGCGTCGCTCGTCGACCTCTACGAACGGACGGTCGGCATCGGCAGCATGTCCAAGGCGTTCTCGCTCGCCGGGCTGCGGCTCGGCTGGGTCACCGCCCCCCGCGAGGTCCTCGACGGCGTCAGCCGGCACCGGGACTACTCGGTGATCAGCGTCGGCATGGTCGACGACCTCCTCGCGTCGATCGCTCTCGAGGCGCGCGATGCGCTCCTCGAGCGGAACCGGGCGATCGTCCGGGAGAACCTGGCGACCCTGGACGCGTGGGTGGCCGGGGAGCCCCGGATCTCGTACGTCAAGCCACGCAGCGGGACGACCGCCCTGCTCCGCTACGAGTCGGGCCTCCCGTCCCAGTCGCTGTGCGAGCGACTGCTCGAGGCCGAGGGCGTGCTCTTCGTGCCTGGCAGCGTGATGGACATGGAGGGCTACCTGCGCGTCGGATACGCCAACAGCCACGTCGTCCTGGGCGAGGGCCTGGCGCGGACATCGGCATTCCTCGCGACCCTCGACGGCTGAGCCGATCGGCACCATGACGGAAGGAGATGACCGATGACGGACGGCCCCAGCTCGACAGGGCCCGACCTGCCCGCGAGCGACCGCGTCCGGCTCCGCAGGAAGCCCGATCGTGGCCGGTACGACCGGGCGACCATCGACGCGATCCTCGACGCCGCGCTCGTCGGGCACGTCGGCTGGGTGCTCGACGGTCAGCCTTATGCCACGCCGACCGCGATCTGGCGGCAGGGCGATCGGCTCTACTGGCACGGCTCGGCCGGGAGCCGCATGGTCCGCGAGACGAAGGGCGGGGCCCCGGTCTGCATCACCGCGACGATCCTCGACGGCCTGGTCCTCGCGCGCTCGGGCACCGACCACTCGATGAACTTCCGCTCGGTCATGGTCCTTGGTCGCGCCCGCGCGGTCGAGGACGAGGCGGAGGCGCTCGCCGCGCTCGAGGCCTTCGTCGAGCACCTCTACCCCGGTCGCTGGGCCGAGCTCCGGCCGGCGACCTCGGACGAGGTCAGGGCGACGACCGTCCTCTGGACCGACCTGGCCGAGGCCTCCGCGAAGATCCGGGCCACCGGCGTCCACGACGAGCCCGGGGACGAGGCGTGGCCTGCCTGGGCCGGGGTCGTGCCCGTCGGCCTGGTGGCCGGCACGCCGGAGCCGGACGACCACGTTCCTGCCGGGATGGGCCCCCCGGCGTACCTGCCGGCCGCCGGGACGCGGATCGAGCGCTAGTCGAAGGCGGGCGGGCGCCTACTCGCTGAAGCGCTCTTCCTGCCAGGGATCGGCGTCGTTGTGGTAGCCGTAGCGCTCCCAGAAGCCGCGGATGTCGTGGTCCAGCAGCTCGAGGCCACGGACCCACTTCGCGCTCTTCCAGAAGTAGCGCTTGGGGACCAGGAGGCGGAGCGGGTAGCCGTGCTCGGGGTCGAGCGGCTTCCCGTCGTACGTGTCGGCGAGCATGACGTCAGCGTCGTCCAGCACGTCGAGGGGCATGTTGGTCGTGTAGCCCTGCTCGCAGTGGGCCAGGACGTGGGTCGCCTCGGGCCGGACGCCGGCCAGGTCGAGGATCGCCCGGATCGGGACGCCCTCCCAGGTCGTGTCGAGCTTCGACCAGCGGGTCACGCAGTGGATGTCGACGGTCTGCCGCGCGCGCGGCAGCGCCCGGAGCTGCTCCCAGGTCAGCGTGAGGGGTGACTCCACGAGACCGAAGACCTTGAAGTCCCACGTCGCTAGGTCGACCGACGGCACCGTGCCGTAGTGGAGCACGGGGAACTTCTCGGTGAGGTACTGGCCCGGAGGCGTGCGCTTCACGGTGTCCGGGTCGTCCGTGCGGGCGCCGAAGAGGCGGTCGAACATCGGTGTCTCCTAGCGCGGGCCCGCATTGTCGTCCAAAACGAGTCTCCGGGGGAACATCGCGCTCGGACGCCGAGCGTCCGTCCCCGGGCGGACCATCGGGGGATCGTCATCCCGGCCCCGCGACCCGGTACCCTTCGCGACATGCCTCGTCTCGACGCGAGCGGTGCTCCCTCCGGGGGGCGCCGCCTCGTCATCGTCATGCCCGCGTACAACGCCGCCCTCACCCTGGAACGGACGTACGCGGACGTGCCCCACGAGCTGGTCGACCGGGTCATCCTCGTCGACGACGTCTCCCGCGACCAGACCGTCGAGATCGCCCGCAGGCTGGGCCTCGAGGTCATCGTCCATCGCCAGAACCGCGGCTACGGCGGCAACCAGAAGACCTGCTATGACGCCGCGCTGGCGGCCGGCGCCGACGTCGTCGTGATGCTCCACCCCGACTACCAGTACGACGCCACCCGGATCCCGGCGCTCGTCGAGCCGATCCTGCGGGGCGAGATGGACCTGATGCTCGGCAGCCGGTTCCTCGGCGACCCCCTGGCCGGCGGGATGCCGCGCTGGAAGTACATCAGCAATCGCTTCCTGACCGGGCTCGAGAACTTCGTCTTCGGCCTTCGTCTCTCCGAGTACCACACGGGCTTCCGCGCCTACTCGCGGCACCTGCTCGAGACGATCCCGTATCAGCGGAACTCGGACGACTTCGTGTTCGACCAGGAGCTGGTGGCCCAGGCGGTCGCAGCCGGGATGGCGATCGGCGAGATCGCGGTGCCGACGCGCTACTTCGCGGAGGCCAGCTCCGTGGGGCTGCGTCGCAGCATCGTCTACGGCCTCTCGACGCTCCGGGTCTGCGCCCGCTTTGCCCTCCACCGGATCCGGGTGCGCCCGTCCCCGAAGCTGACGCCGCGCGCTCCCCGGGCGCCCGGCAAGCCGGGCAAGCCCGGCGTCGACGGGTGAGCAGTCCCCTCCTCCGGGCCCTCCTCGGCCTCGCGATCTCCGCGATCGCGATCGTCCTCGTCGTCCGCCAGGTCGACGTCGAGGCGGCCTGGGAGGTCCTGCGCGGGGCACTGCCCGCCCTCGTCGCGGCAACGGTGGCCTGCATCGTTCTTGACCTTATGCTCCGGGCGCTGCGCTGGCGCGGCCTGCTGGCGCCGGTCGCGCGGCTCCGGCTTCGGACCGTCGCTGCGTCGCTCCTCGTCGGCTATCTCGCCAACAACATCCTCCCGGCACGCCTCGGCGAGCTCGTGCGGAGTCACCACCTGGGGGACCGGACCGGCGTGTCGCGGGCCAGCGTCCTCGGCACCGTCGTCGTGGAGCGCGTCGTGGACACCGGCGTGCTGGTCACGATCGCCTCGGCGGCGATCGTGATCCTCTCGGTGCGGGGCATCGTGGCCAGCGCCGTCCTCCTGGGGCTCGCGCTCACCGGGTTCCTCGTCGCCGCGCTGGCGCTGGCGCTGGTCGCCCACCGGCTGCCGTACGCCGACCGCGTCGCGGCCGCGGTGGAGCGCTGGCCGGCGGTGGTCCGGGCCGCGTCCCGGCTCCGTGGCGGGCTCGCGGTCGCGGGCCGGCCGCGGACGATGGCGGAGGCGATCGGCTGGTCGGTGGCCGCGTGGGCGGCCACGATCGTCGCCTTCGCGCTCGCCGGCCAGGCGATCGGCGTGGAGCTGACCTGGGGCCAGGCGGCGCTGCTCGCCGCGGGCGTCTCCCTCGTCACGGCGATTCCCGCCGGCCCCGGGTACATCGGCACGTTCGAGCTGGCGGCGGTCGAGATCGGCAAGGCGGTCGGCGTGCCTGCGGACGACGCGTTCGCCCTGGCGCTGCTGGTGCACGCCGTCATCCTGGCCGTGACGACGGCGGGGGGCGTTGCCGCCTACCTCGTGACGCGTGGCCGCCCTGCCCGCGCGGCGGCCACGGCCTGACTGTCCCCGGACGGCACGACACCCGCGGCGGGACGCCGTCCGCGGGTGTCGGAGCGATGACGACGGCGCGCTGTGGCGCCGCCCGGTTGCCCTACGGCAACGGGTTCGCCAGGTCGCTGAGCTTCGTGAGCCCGTACATGTCAGCCGTCGCCCTGGTGACGACGAAGCCGTTCTGGTCGGTGGCGGGCGCCGGGGCGAGGGCGGTGAGGCCCTTGGCCACGAGGCGCTCCCTGAGCTTGGCGACGGTCGCGGCGGCGTCGGTCGACGCCTCGCCGGCGCTTCCGTTGACGAACTCGAGCACGGTCGCGGCGTACTCCACGACGATGTCGATCTCCCCGGCCTCGAGGGCCGGGAAGACGATCTCGCGGTTGCCGATGTTCGTCTTCCGGGTGACCGTGAACCCGTTGGCCTCGAGGACCTGGGCGAAGACCTCGCCGAGGACCTCCTGCTCGTAGAAGTTGGTCTCGCCGACGGTGACCGTCCTGCCGGAGCCGATCGTCCCGGTGGTGAGCCCGTTGGCCGCCAGCCAGGCCTGGGCGACGTCCTTGGGGTCCTCCTGGTCGACCGATGACCTGCCTGTTGAGGTCCGTGAGGACCTCCTGGGTGATCTTGGCGGTCCAGCCGTTCAGCAGGTCCGCGACGGCCGGGGTGGCGTCGAGGACCTCCTGCCGGAGGATCGGCACGAGGTTGTCGGCGAGCTGAAGCTGCTTGTCGTCGGCCAGCAGGACGAAGCCGTTGGCGGCGATCGACGGGTCCGACGTGAACAGGAGCCCGACGTCGACCTGGCCGTTCTTGACGGCCTCGACCGTGATCGGGCCGCCCGCGTCGAGCGGCTTGAACTCCTTGAACGTGAGGCCGTAGGTCTTCTCCAGGCCCACGGCGCAGAACGGGCGCTGCGGGCACTCGGGCGGCCCGCCGAGCACGAGGGTGCTCGCGAGCGTCGCCCCGGATGGGCTGGTTGCCGCGCTCTCCGACGGAGCCGGCGTTGCGGATGCCGGGGCCGAGGCCGCCGGCGTTGGGCTGCTCCCACCCGACGAGCAGGCGCCAACGATCAGCGCCAGCAGCGTCGCCCCGAGGGCAGCCCTGCGGATGGTCCGCATGGGTCCTCCTTCCTGTGTCCGCGCTCCCCCGATGGGCGCGAGGGCCAACCATACCAGCGGAGCGTGATCCGGCCATTTCCAGGCCCGAGCTCCGCGACCTACATGCCGAACCCGGCGCGCGGGGCAGTCTCCAGCGGGATCGAGGCGGCGGCGACACCCGGCGTGGACGTCCAGTGCTCGATGGTGGTGAAGGTCCGCTCGGTGACGACGGCCAGCAGGCCCACGAGGATGGCCCCGGCCACGAGGCGCGCGGTCCCCTCCGGCCCCCGCAGGGCGAAGCCGTCCACGATGTAGCGGCCCAGGCCGCCGCCGGCCACCAGCGCGCCGAGGGTCGCGGTCGCCACCACCTGCACGGCCGCGGTCCGGGCGCCGACGAGGATCAGGGGCATGCCGATCGGCACCTCGACCCGGCGGAGCACCTGCGCCTCGCGCATCCCCATGCCGCGGCCCGCCTCGACCATGTCCCGGTCCACCTCGCTGATCGCGACGTGGACGGAGGCGAGGAGGGGCGGGATCGCGAGCAGGACGAGCGTCGGAAGCGTGGTCGGGGCCCCGAGGGCGCCGGTCCAGGTGAAGAAGACCAGCAGGAGCGCGTACGAGGGGACGGCGCGGCCGATGCTGGCGACGTTCATGACGGCCGTGCCCCACCGGCCGGTGTGCCCCGTGTAGAGCCCGACCGGCACCGCGATCAGAACCGCCACCAGCAGGGCCGCGCCGGCGAGCGCGACGTGCTCCAGCAGGCGGGTGGGGATCCCGTCGGACCCGCTCCAGTGGGCCGGATCCAGGATCCACCCGATGCCGCTGCCCAGGATCTCCATCGCTCAGGCCGTCCGCGTCCGGGACCACGGCGTCAGGAGGCGCTGGAGCCCGACGAGCCCGAGGTCGAGGGCGACCGCCAGCACGACCGACATGACCACGCCGACGTAGACCATGGTCGGGAAGCCCCGGTTGAAGCCGCGCAGCATGAGCTGGCCGAGGCCTCCCTCCCCGATAAGCGCGGTCACCATCACCAGCCCGATCGTCGTGACGGTCGCGAGGCGGACCGAGGTCACGATCACCGGGACCGCCAGCGGCAGCTCCACGCGGGAGAGGCGCTGCCGGTTGGTGTAGCCCATCCCGGTGGCGGCCTCCACAGCGTCGCCCGGCACCCCGTCGAGCCCGGAGACGATCCCGCGCACCAGGATCAGGAGCGTGTAGCTCACCAGCCCGATCTCGGCCGTCAGCACCGAGAGGCCGGTGAAGGGCACCAGGACGGCGAAGAGGGCCAGGCTGGGGATCGTGTACAGCAGGCCGGCGATCCCCGCGACCGGCCCGTAGAGGCGCCGCCAGCGGTAGATCCCGAGGGCCAGGACCAGGCTCAGCCCGAAGCCGACGACGACCGCGATCAGGGTCAGCTCGAGGTGCTCGAGGGTCGCCGCGGCGATCTCGTCGAGGTTGCCGGCGATCCAGTCCCAGCGGACGTTCACGGGCGGGCGTCCTGGGCCGGGCGTGCGTCCGGCATGCCCGTCGCCGGGTTCGCCTCCACGCCCGGCTCGCGGTCCGGGCCTGCGGTCTCGCGCAGGAGCGCCGCGATCCCGGCCACCGTGACGAGGCCCAGGACGCGCTGCTCGCGGTCCACCACGATCCCGGCGTGCACGTCGGCGTCGAGGAGGATCGAGAGCGCGTCCTTGAGGGTCGCGCGCCGATCCAGCAGGGGCACAGCCGGAACGGTCGGTGCGTCGGCCAGCGGAACCCCGGCGCCGATGTCGCCCCGCGCGATCCAGCCGGCCGGGCGCCCACGCTCGTCGACGAGCAGGAGCCACGGGAAGGAGCCCGCCAGGGCCCGGAGCGTCTCCGGGGAGCCCGTATCGGAGACGCGTGCCGTCACGGGCGGCAGGAGCTCCAGGTCGTCCACCCGGCGCAGGCTGAGCCGCTTGAGCCCCCGGTCGCTGCCGACGAAGCGGGCGACGAACGGCGTCGCCGGGCCGGCCAGGATCTCGGCCGGTGGCCCGAACTGGGCCAGCACGCCGCCCTCCTGCAGGACGGCGACGAGGTCGCCCATCTTGATCGCCTCGTCGATGTCGTGGGTGACGAACAGGATCGTCTTCGCGAGCGTCTCCTGGAGGCGCAGGAACTCGTCCTGGAGGCGCTCCCGGACGATCGGGTCGACGGCGCCGAAGGGCTCGTCCATGAGCATGATCGGCGGGTCGGCGGCGAGCGCCCGGGCAACCCCGACGCGCTGGCGCTCGCCCCCCGAGAGCTCGATCGGGAAGCGCGCCCCGTACGTGGCCGGGTCGAGCCCGACGAGCTGGAGCAGCTCCTCGGCGCGCTCGCGCTGCCGCGGCGCGGGCCAGCCGAGCAGCCGGGGCACCGTGGCCACGTTCTCGGCGATGGACTGGTGCGGGAAGAGGCCGACCTGCTGGATCACGTAGCCGATGCTCCGCCGCAGGTCCGTCACGTCGCGGGCGGCGGCGTCGGTGCCGTCGATCAGGATCCGGCCCGACGTCGGCTCGATCAGCCGGTTGACCATCTTGAGCGAGGTGGTCTTCCCGCACCCGGACGGCCCGACGAGCACGCAGATCTTCCCGGCCGGCACCGCGAGCGACAGGTCGTTCACGGCGCCAGGCGCGCCGTCCTTGGGCTGGCGCCGCCCGTAGCGCTTGGTGACGTGCTCGAACTCGACGGTGGCGGCGCGGCCCGCTGCCTGGTCGGGCATCGTCGGCGGATCTCCTCGTGCTGGTTCGGCACACCCTACCCGAAACCCACGCGTGGCCGGGTGCCGCGCCGACGGCCCGGGGCCCTTGCGCCGGACGCCGGCCGGCCGGCTGGGGGTGTCGACCGCGATCGAAATCGCCCGGACGATGGTCCGTGCGCGTAGACTTACCCGACGGATCGGTGCGCAACAACGTACGGAGCGTCTAGGGTGATGGCGATCGTGACGTGGCGTCACAATCGGTGGCCAGCGCCATCGGCATCCATCCCGAGTCGTCCCAGACGGTGGTGGCGGTGTCGCCCGCGAAATGGCTGCCGCCCGCAGGCTCGATGACCTCGCACCATAGCTGTTCGGCCTGCGCCTGGGTGACGCCCGGTCGGAGATAGATGATCGCCTCGGGTCCGTCGAGCCAGTCGTCTCGGAAGAAGACCTCGCGGACGAGGGGGGAGTCTGCAGCCCGGATGTGATCGGCAAGCCGCTCACCCGGCTTGGCTGTGCAACCAGCCACGACCCCGGCCACGAAGCACAGCGTCGTTGCGCACAGGAGCCGATGGATCACGACCATTCGTCTCCTTCGCTCTCGCCGGCCCTCGTCATCCCGGAGTGACGATCTGTTCGAGCTGCTTGCGACGCGAGGGCCGCCTGGCCTTCCGTCGCGCCTCTCGGTGATCGCGGGTCGGGTGAGATGTCCGCTCGCGGCGAGCTAACCCCGGTCGACAAGCGGCTTGACCTCCCCGATGAGACGCTCGAAGGTCTCGACGCCATAGGGCGCCGGCGACCGGCTTCGCTGGCTGGTCAACCGGGGAGCGTCGCGAGATCCTGCTCCACGATGTCACGGTCGTCCTTGTCGACGATCGCGGCCGCGAGCTGGGCTGCCTTCAACTTCCAGGCGGCACCTTCGACCGCGTCGCCGGCGACGAACGACGCACGCGCCATCGCCTCGTAGACGGCCGGCGCGTCCCAGTCCTCGACGGCGTCACCGCCGGCCTCGACGAGCGTCACCGCCCGCCGCGCGTGCCACAGCGCCGGCTCGGCCCGGCCCAGCACCGAGTAGACGCGGGCGCACATCCACTCGCCCCGCCAGAGGCGCGCCGGCGTGTCGACGATCTCGCCCCAGTGGTAGCGCGACGCGTGGGCGCAGTGGATGAGCTCCGCATCCTGCTCAGGCGACCGGTCGGGGATCTCCAGGAGCTTCCAGCAGCGGTTGTACAGCCCGGCCGCCAGCGCGCGACGGGTGGTGGGATCGATCTCGGGCGGAAGCGGCGGCTCGGGCATGGGAGTCCCCTCCTCGGCGGACAGGTGGAGCAGCGCGTGGAGGACACGCTGCAGGCGATAGGTCCGCGCCTCGACGCGGGCGCGGTGGACGGTCAGCAGGCGCCGGCGCTCGGCCGGGTCGTCGGCCTCGACGGCGGCCCGCACCTCGTCGAGTCGGCATCTCGAGGTCGCGCAGCCGGGCGATGAGCCGGGCCCGCTCCAGCTGGTCCTGGGCATACGACCGGTAGCCGGTCGACGGGTCGACCCACGCCGGGCGGAGCAGGTCCATCTCGTCGTAGTGGCGCAGCGCGCCGATCGACAGCCCGGAGAGCCGCGCGAACCGGCCGATGGAGAGCAGCTGGCGCCCGGGCGACGGTCCGGGGGACGTGGAGAGGATAGGGTCGACGGCCATGGAGCAGATGGTGAACCCTCGGGCCGGGTCGAGAGTCAAGAGGGAATTCCGTCGAGCTGATGGAGCCCTCGCCGTGGCCGGCAGGGGGGCCGCCGGTCGCCCGCATCGTCGCGTCCGTCTTCAGGCCCGCTTCAGGTTCCAGGTCGACCATGGTCGGCTCGGACGCGGCTGCCCACCTCGCGCCGCGCGTGACATGAACGGGACGGACCATCGATGCGCTGGAAGACGATCGGCGCTGGCCTCCTCGTCGTGGTCGGGATCGGGGCCGCTGCCTTCGCGGTCATCGGCCCGAGCATCGGCGGGACGACCGCGACGCAGTACCTCACGAGCCAGGCGACCGTCACCGACGTGCTCGACCAGGTGGCCGCCACCGGGACCGTTGGAGCCGCCACGACCTACACGCTCGCCTTCGGCAGTGCGCCGACCGTGGCGACCAGCTCGACGTCGACGTCGAGCTCCTCGACCGGCGCGACCACGGGCGGGGGCACCTCGTGGACCGTCACCTCCGTCGACGTGGCCGCCGGCCAGGTCGTCGCAGCCGGCGACGTCCTCGCGACGGCCGACGCGTCGAGCGCGGCCCTCGACGTCGCGGTCGCCGAGGCGAACCTCGCGTCGGCCCAGGCACGCCTCGCCAGCGATCGCAAGGGCCTGACCGCCGCCGAGAAGGCGTCGGCCAGGTTGCAGGTAACCCAGGCGAGCCAGTCGCTCAGCCAGGCCCGGTCGTCCTACTCGAGCACGGTCGCCCAGAACAACCTCAAGCTGCGCCAGGCGCAGGCAGACGTGACGCGGACGCACGCGGCCTACGCGAAGGCGAAGGCGGGCCGTCAGCCCAGAGCGTCGATCGACCAGGCCCGGTCGGCGTGGATCCAGGCGACGTCCTCGCTGGCCAGCCTCAAGCTGCAGGTGAGCCAGTCGAACACGCAGGCTGCGAACCAGATCAGCCAGGCGTCGCTCAGCGTGCAGTCGGCGAAGTACGCCTACCAGCAGAAGACGGCGAAGGCCGACGCGGCGACGATCGCCACCGACAAGGCCGCCGTCGCCCAGGCGCAGCAGGCCGTGACGACGGCGAAGGCCGCCCTCCGCTACACGTCGCTCGTCAGCCCGGTGGCCGGCGTCGTCGTCGCCGTCAACGTGACGCACCGGGCTCGCCGCCCCGTCCGGGGCCGCCATCACGGTCCGCTCGAACGACCTCCAGGTCACGGCCTCGGTGACCGAGTCGGACCTCCCGAGCATCGCCCTGGGGCAGGACGCGACGGTCACGATCACGGCGCTCGCGGAGGAAGTCACGGGCAAGGTCGCGCGCATCGACCAGACGCCCGCGGCCTCGAGCTCCGGCGTCGTCAGCTACGGGATCGTCTCTCGCTGCCCGGGGCTCCGGCTGGAACGGTGCCGGGGATGAGCGCCGAGATCGCGATCACGACGGCATCCGCGAGCGACGTGCTCGCCGTCCCGGCGATCGCGCTCACCACCACGACGGACGGCTCGTACACGGTCCGCGTGCTCGATGCCTCCGGCCAGCCGACATCGGTGGTCGTCGAGGTCGGGCTCATCACCTCGTCGCTCGCCGAGATCAAGGGCGGCATCAGCGAGGGCACGGCCGTGGTTACCGGCACCGCGAGCGACCGCACCAGCAGCAGCTCGTCCACCACCACGACGCGGCTCCCGGGGATCGACGGGGGCATCGGGATCCCGGGCGGCGGCTTCCCGGGACGCCAGCCGTGATCGAGCCGACCGACGCCGGCCTTCCGGCGTCGCCGCCGATCGCGCCGCCCGATCCCGAGGCGGCCGGCACCTGGCTCCCGTCCGACGGGTCGCCGGTCATCGAGCTGCGCGGGATCACCCGGGTCTACTCGACCGGGCGGCTGGAGGTCGCGGCCCTGCGAGGCGTCGACCTCGACGTCCGCGCCGGCGACTTCCTGGCCGTCGTGGGCCCGTCGGGGAGCGGCAAGTCGACCCTGATGAACGTCATCGGCTGCCTGGACCGGCCGACCTCCGGCACGTACCACCTCGCCGGGACCTCGGTCGAGACCCTCGACGACGACGACCTGGCGAGGGTCCGGAGCCGTGCCATCGGCTTCGTCTTCCAGTCCTTCAACCTGCTGCCGCGGACCTCGGCCCTCGAGAACGTGGCCACGCCCCTCCTGTACCAGGGCGTGGCGCGCCACGAGCGGCTGGAGCGCGCACGGGCGGCGCTCGAGCGGCTCGGGCTGGGCGATCGCCTGGACCACGAGCCGTCCGAGCTCTCGGGCGGCCAGCAACAGCGGGTGGCGATCGCGCGGGCCCTCGTGACACGGCCAGTGCTGATCCTCGCCGACGAGCCGACCGGCAACCTGGATTCGGCCTCCGGCCTCGAGGTGCTGCGGCTTCTTCACGAGCTGAACGCCGCTGGCACGACGATCGTGCTCATCACCCACGACTCCGACGTCGCGGTGGCGGCCACGCGGCAGGTGCACGTGCGCGACGGGAGGCTCCTCGAATGAGGTACCTGGAGCTCGTCCAGCTCGCGGTCTCGCGCCTGGCGGCAGCTCGGCTGCGAGCCCTGTTGACGATGCTCGGCGTGATCATCGGCGTCGGCTCGATCGTCGCCCTCGTCTCGGTCGCCCAGGGGGCGACGAGCGGGATCACCGATCGCATCCAGAGCCTCGGCACGAACCTGCTCACCGTCCAGCCCGGCTCGGCCACGAGCGGCTTCGTCCGCCAGGGCGCCGGGTCGGCGACCACGCTCACCCTCGCGGACGCCAGGGCGATCGCCCAGCTGGTCGAGATCGCGGCGGTCGCCCCGTCGGTCTCGACGCAGGCAGTGGTGGTGGCCGGCACGAAGAACACCACGACCTCGATCGTCGGGACGACGGCGGACTACCTCGATGTTCGGACCTACTCGGTCTGGCAGGGCTCATTCCTGACCACGGTCGCCAACGACAGCTCGCTGCGCGTCGCCGTCCTCGGGTCGACGACCGCGGATGATCTCGGCCTGGGGCAGGATGCGATCGGCACGGACATCCTGGTCGGGGGAATCCCGTTCCGGGTCGTCGGGATCCTGCAGGCGAAGGGGACCTCGAGCGGGACGAGCCAGGACGACCAGGTGCTCATCCCGATCTCGACGGCCCAACGCTACTTCGTCGCCGGCACCAAGGTTCGCTCGATCGCCGTCAGCGTCTCCTCGGCCGACGCGATCACGCTCGCGAAAGCCCGCATGACGGCCCTCCTGCAGCAGCTCCACGGCACGAGTGGCACCAACGACGACTTCAACATCTCCGACCAGGCGCAGCTGCTCGACACCTTCTCCTCCGTGACAGGCCTTCTGACCCTGCTCCTGGGCGGCATCGCCTCGATCTCACTCCTGGTCGGGGGGATCGGGATCATGAACATCATGCTCGTCAGCGTCCGGGAGCGGACGCGAGAGATCGGGATCCGCAAGGCGATCGGCGCCCGTGGCTCCGACATCCTGCTCCAGTTCCTCGTCGAGGCTCTCGTCCTGTCGCTCCTGGGCGGCCTGATCGGGATTGCCGTCGGCGTGGCGGCGTCCGCCCTGATCGGCACGATCGCCGGCTGGGGATTCCAGTTCAGCCCTCTCACGGTCGTCGTCGCGGTCGGCTTCAGCCTCGCCGTCGGCGTCGTCTTCGGCGTCTGGCCGGCTCGCCAGGCCGCCCGCCTCGACCCCATCACCGCGCTTCGCTACGAGTAAGGAGATCGCACGTGACCGAACCTGGACGCCCCACCGAGGCGAATGCGCCTCGCCATGACCCGGCCCCGGCCGAGCCGACGCCCGCCGCGCCCGTCGCCGCGCCGGCCCCGGTCACCGCCGCGTCCGCTCCGGTGACAGCCACGAACGGGCCCCTTGCGGACGTCATCGCGAAGCCGACGTCGTCGAGCGGTCGCGGGACGTCGCTCCTGCTGGCGCTTGCCGCGGCGATCGCCGTCGGCGGCATCGCCTTCGCCGCCGGGCGACTGACAGCGCCCGCCGCGACTGCCTCCACCGGCCGGACCGGGAACGGCCAGTTCCCGGCGCCGGCGGGCCAGGTCCCCGGCGATGGCCAGGGGTTCCCCGGCCGGCAGGGCTTCGGTGGGATCAACCTCTCGGGTGAGGTCACGGCGATCTCGGCCGATTCAATCACCATCAAGCTCGCCTCCGGGTCGAGCGTGACGATCCCGCTCGACGCCGACACGGCGTACCACAAGGCGACCGCCGCCTCGGCGGGCGACGTCACCGTCGGGAGCACGGTGGCGGTGACGCCGGGCGGGCGGGTCGCGAACCCCGGCGCATCCCTCGACCCGAACGCCAGCCCGGGCCCCGGCGCCGGCCTGTCCTTCGGCCCGGCCACCGACGTGACGGTCGTCCGAGCCGTAGGTCGCCGCGCGGCGCCGGCGCGGCCGACGCCGGGCGCGTCGGCGCGGGCTACGCGTTCTCGATCTCGCGCGAGATCGCGCGGAGGATGAAGCGGGCCGCCTCGGCCGACTTGCCGCCGAGCTTCTCGCCGGCGTCGCGGTCGGCGTCCAGGGCCGCGGCGAGATCGGCCAGCATCTGGTCCAGGGCGGGCGTCCGTGCCAGCGCTCCGGCCGCGAAGGCCGCCTCGAGCCCGTGCCGCCGCGGCCCGGGCGTTCTCGACCGCGTGGCCCTTCGCCTCGACGTGGGCGCGGAAGTCGGCCCGCGCCGCGTCCGCCGCCGGGCCGGTGCTCGCCATCAGCCCACGTCCGCGCCGGGCGACGCGACGGCCGACTCGGCGATCCCGACCTGCGGCGGGTCGGGCCGGCCGGCTGGAGGCCCAGGATGCGGCCGCGGATCTCGCGCCATTCGTGCTCCAGGACGCTCATCTGGATCTCGTCGAAGAATCGGCCGTTGCGCCAGATCGCCTCGCGCGACCGGCCCTCGACCACGAAGCCGACCTTGCGATACGAGCGGATCGCTCGCTCGTTGAAGGCGAAGACCGCCAGGCCGACCCGGTGGAGCCCCAGGGTCCCGAAGGCGTGCTCGAGCATGAGCGCCGTGGCTTCCGTGCCGTAGCCGCGACCCCAGCAGTCGTGCTCGCCGATCGTGATGTGGAACATCGCCGAGCCGTTGTCGCCGTCGAGCTGGCTGAAGGCGCAGGTTCCGATCAGCCGGTCCGACTCGCGCAGGTGGATCGCGAGGGCCAGCGAGCCGGCGCCGGCGACACGCGCCTCGAAGAAGCGGCGGACCTCGTCCGGGCGCATCGGGCCGTCCTGGTAGCGCGTCAGGTGGGCGACCTCGGGATCGGCGTACCAGCGCGTGAACGCCGCCACGTTGCGCGCGGCGTGGCGCCGCAGGACGATCGTCCGCCCTTCGATCGCATCGGGAAACCAGTTGCGGGACCGCATCGGGGCGAGCGTATACCATCCCGCCCATGCGCCGGTGGAGCGAGGTCGCCGAGCGGATCGCCGCCACGACGAGAACCTCGGAGAAGACGCTGCTCCTTGCGGCCTACCTTGGGTCGGTGGCTCCGGACGCCCTCGCGCCGGCCGTCGTGTTCTTCTCGGGGCGCGCCTTTGCCGAGTCCGACGGCCGCGCCCTCGGCCTGGGCTGGGCAACGCTCGCCGAGTCGGTCACGCGCGTGGCCGGCGTCTCGCGGGCGGAGCTCGGCGCTGCCTACGATCGCCACTCCGACCTCGGCCGGGCCGTCGGCGACGTCCTGGCCGCGCGCGACGCCCTGGTGCGCGATGCGGCGGGCCAGGACCCGCCGCCGGCTGTCGACCTCCCGCCGGCTGTCGACGCGACCCGGCTCCGGCCCGACGGTCCCGTCGGTTGCCGCGGCCTTCGCCGCCATCGAGGGCGCTCGGGGGCCCGGCCGCGAAGGCGGCCATCTTCGAGAAGCTGCTGCGGGGCTGCGACCCGCTGACCGCGACCTACGTCGTCAAGATCCTCGGCGGCGAGCTGCGGATCGGGCTGCGGGAAGGTCTCGTGGAGGCGGCGATCGCCGCCGCCTTCGGCCGTCCGCGCCAGCCAGGTGGCGCGCGCCGTGATGCTCACGGGGGACGTCGGCGAGGCCGCGACGCCTGGCCCGCGACGATCGGCTGGCGAGCGCGCGGCTGTGCCTCTTCCACCCGCTGCGCTTCATGCTCGCGTCGCCGGCCGAGGACGCCGCCGAGATCATCGCCCGCCTCGGGCCGGAGGTCTGGATCGAGGACAAGTACGATGGCATCCGCGCCCAGCTGCACCGGCGCGGGGACGAGGTCCGGCTCTTCTCGCGTGACCTCCACGACGTGTCGGGGCAGTTCCCCGAGGTCGTCGAGGCGGCCCGCGACCTACCCTGGGACGGGATCCTGGACGGCGAGCTGCTCGCGTTCCGGGATGGCGGGGTTCTCCCGTTCCTCGCCCTCCAGAAGCGGCTGGGGCGGAAGGCCCCGTCGGCGGCGGTGCTCGACGAGGTCCCGGTCGCGTTCGTCGCGTTCGACGTCCTGGCCGCCGGCCCGCGCGGCGGCACGACCGAGCCGCTGCTCGACGTCCCGCTCCGGGACCGGCGCGTTCGCCTCGAGAGGCTCGGGCTGGCGGCGGCCGGCCCGGAGCGGTTCGCCCTGAGCCGCCTGGCGACGGCCGCGTCGGTCGAGGAGCTCGAGCGGATCTTCGCCGGGGCGCGGGCTCGCCGGAACGAGGGCCTCATGGTCAAGGATCCGGCCAGCTCCTACTCCCCGGGCCGCCGCGGCTACGGCTGGCTGAAGATGAAGAAGGCCCTCGCGACGCTCGACTGCGCGGTCGTCGGCGTGGAGGTCGGGCACGGCAAGCGCCACGGCGTCCTGTCCGACTACACGTTCGCGGTCCGCGACGAGGCGACCGGCGACCTCGTCACGATCGGCAAGGCCTACTCCGGCCTGACCGACGCGGAGATCGCCGAGCTGACCCGCTGGTTCGAGGCGCACACCATCTCGCGGCAGGGCAGGTACCGCGTCGTCGAGCCGGCGATCGTCGTGGAGGTCGCCTTCGACGTGATCATGCGCTCGGCGCGCCACGCCTCCGGATTCGCCCTGCGCTTCCCGAGGATCGCTCGCGTCCGCGACGACAAGTCGGCGGCCGAGATCGACACGCTCGCGACGGTGGCGCGGCTGTGGAAGGAGCTCCAGCACGGCGCCGAGCACCTGGTCACGCAGGGTGCCGCCCGGGAGCGTCTCGGCCCGTGAGGCCTTGGTGCCCGACCGCGCCGCGAACGCCGTCGGTCCGTTGGCCCGCCCGGTCGATCGGCCTAGACTGACGCGCATGAGCGGGCCCTTCGAGATGGCGACGAATCTGCGCGCCGTGCCCATGACGCTGTACACGGATCAGCTCATCGTCAGGGGGACGATCCAGACGACGCAGCACCGCGTGACCGACATCCTCAACCAGGCCCCGGAGCCGTACCTGGTGCTGGAGGACGTGAGCCTCGAGGACTACGGCCCCGCCGGGACGCCGACTCGAGCCGCGTTCGCCCAGGTCAACCTCGCCTCGGTGCTCTTCGCGGTGTCGCTGACGACCGTCGAGCCGATCCGCGAGCTGCGGACTCCGAAGGTGAGTGAGCGGGCCCTGCTGTCGATCCCGCCGTTCCGGGTGGTGGGCTACGTCCACCTGCTCCCGGCGCGAGGCCTTCGCGCCGGCCTCGCCGACCTGCACGGCGCCTTCATTCCCGTGACGGACGCGACCTTCTGGGCCGACCGATTGGGCGAGAGCTACCAGACCGTGGCGTTCGTCGCCATCAACCATGCGCGGGCGCAGGTCTTCGCACCGTTCCCCGACCCCGATCCATGGGTCGGCGCGAGCCGCGGGCCGGCCGCCCCCTCGACGGATCCCACGCCCGCCGGCTGATCCGTCAGGCCGCCCGCGTCACGGGGCGTCGCGGCCGGTCACGGACGGGCCGGTCGCGATGAGGGGCCAGCGGATCCCCGGGGGCGCCGCGCCGGGAACGCCGGCCTGGGTGATCGTCGTCACCGGGAGCACCGGCTCGGCGTGGCAGCGGGCGCAGTAGACCGGCTGGTGGCAGTAGGCGCAGGCCTGGTTCCCGAACTCACGGATCACGGCCGCGTGGTTCGTCGACATCGCGTCGTGCTCCACGTTGACCGCGCCGGTCTCGTGGCAGTTCGCGCAGTAGTCTCGGGCGTGGCATTCGCCGCAGCTCTGGCTGCCCGGGTCGACCGACGTCGCCACGTCCTTGTGGCCGAACACGTAGAGCGAATCCTCGTGGGTCACCGGAGGCTGCCCGAGGGGCAGGCTGGCCACCGCGCCCCCGATCTGGGGCCACGTGTGGCAGGTGTCGCAGGTGTACGGGATGACCTCCGTTGTGACCTTCCCGTCCTCGACGCGGAAGTGACCCCCGTCGTGGCAGCGGAAGCAACCCGGGAAGTCCCAGTGGCCCATGAAGTCCGGGTACGAGGAGTAGGTGGCCTTCATCTCCGGCGTCGCGGTCAGCTTGTACAGGAGCTTGATCTGCGTGATCGCCTGGTCGATCTCGGTCGCCGATGTCTCTGCGACGGCCGGGTACTCGAGCGCGTAGAAGTCGTCGAGCTTCTCGACCTCGGCGAAGGCGGCCTCCTCGTCCGGGTAGCCGTTCCACAGGATCCGCATCCCCTCGCGCTTGATGTAGGGGAGCGCCGGGTCGATCCGATCGTTCATGAGGTCGTTGTCCAGGCCGTGGCGCGGGTTCGGGATCGGGTGTCCCACGCGGTTGTGGCACTGGATGCAGTCCATCGTGCGCGGCTTCTCGGCGGCCCTGATCTCGTCGATCTCGGGCTGGACGTCCTCCGCGATCTTGATCTTGTCCTGGGCGATGTACTCCTCGACCGTCCCGTCGGGCATCGTCTCGGCGACGTAGTCGATCTTCTCCGCGTTCTCGTCGGGCGTCCGGAACTCGACGTTGCGCAGGACGTGCCAGTGGACGCCGCGGTTGGTGTCGAAGGCGTCGCCGGAGCCGGGGCGGATCATCAGGCCGACGAACGCCCGCGTGTTGGTCTCGTCCTCGCTGAACGAGGTCCGTGTGACGAGGCTCGACGACGCCAGGCGATCGAGCGAGTGGCACTTCTGGCAGGTGTCCGTCGTGCTGGGCAGCGCGTCGTGGTCCGGGGGCGGGATCGGCTGCGGGTAGAGGCCAGTGAGCACCTGGATCAGCTGTCGGGTGCCGTTCAGCTTGGCCTTGACCCAGCCGGTCACGCCCGGGCTCGACGTGGCACTCGCCGCAGGTGACGTCGCGATGCGGACCCGACTCGTAGGCCGCGAGCTCCGGGCCCATCTGGTGGCAGCGCCCGCAGAAGTCCGCGGTCTCGGTCCAGTGGACCAGGGTGACGCTGGTCCAGATCCCGGCGAACGCGAAGGCGCCCACCACGAGGAGCAGCGCGAAGATGCCGCGCCGGGTTCGCGGAAGGCGGAAGCGGAAGCTGAGGACCCGCCCGCGCAGACCCTTGCGGGGCTCCTCCGCGAGCTCGGCGCCTGTGGGCCCGGCGTCGGCGGGTGTCTGTGTCGGCGGCCGCGTCGCTCCCGGATCGGGCCCGGCCGTGGGCGTCGCCTCGGTCTCGGCAGCCGCCGCCGGGGTGGCGTCGACCGGCTCGTCGGCAGGGCCGCGCGTTCCGGGCTCGGTCATCGCGTTGGACTCCGTCAGCCGTTGACGAGCTGCTGGACCAGCTGCTCCATGTCGGACGGCGTCAGCCGGCCGATCCGGACGTCCTGGATCATGCCGTCGCGCCCGACGAAGAAGTGGATGGGGATGCCGTAGGTCCGGTACAGGTCGGCGATCGTGCCCTGCGGGTCCGCGACCATCGGGAAGGTGAAGCCGACCCGCGTCGCGTAGTCCGACACGGCCGCCTGGTCCTCCTCGATGAAGACGCCGAGGACCGCCAGGCCCTGGGGCCGGTACTTCGCGTACGTCGCCTGGAGGTCGGTCGCCTCGGCCCGGCAGTCCGGGCACCAGCTGGCCCCGAAGGTCAGCCAGGTGGGCTGGCCCTTGAGGGCGGCCATCGAGACCGCCGTCCCGTCGATCGCCGTCGCCTCGAAGTCCGGCGGGGCGTCGCCGACCCGTGGCGGGGCGCCGGCGGGCGCCTCGCCGGCGCGGACATTGGAGCCGCCCGAGGGCTGGTCCACGAACCACGCCGCGGCGATCACGAGGATCGCGACCACGGCCAGCACCAGGATCGTCCGCAGCCGGCCCGCGCCGAGGCCGGTCGGCCGCGACGCGGGAACCTGCACGGCATCCATGATCATCTCCCGTCGTTCGTCCGGGTCGCGGCTCAGCCCAGGCCGCCGTAGCTGTGGAGCCCGCCGAAGAAGTAGTTGCCGAAGTAGGTGAGGAGCGTGGCGCCGAAGCCGACGAGCAGCAGGATCGCCGCGTTGCGGCCGCGCCAGCCGCGCATGACGCGGGCGTGGAGGTAGGCGCCGTAGATGAACCAGGTCACCAGCGAGGCCGTCTCCTTCGGGTCCCAGCCCCAGTAGCGACCCCACGCCACGTCGGCCCAGAGGGCGCCGAGGACGATCGTGAGGGTCAGGAACGGGAAGCCGACGACGATCGCGCGGTAGCCGATCTCGTCGAGGATCGCCGGCTTGGGGAGGCCCCACCGGCCCGACTCGGGCTGGACGAGGAACAGGAGGGCGGCGGCGAAGGCGATCGTGAACGAGCCGTAGGCGACGATCGCCGTGGCGACGTGGACCGACAGGAGGAGGTTGTTCTGGAGGGCGGGGACGAGCGGCTCGATCCCGGAGCCGCCGGCGAACCATACGGCGTAGAGGAGGAGCGCCAGCGCGGCAGGGATGGCCAGCAGGCCGAGGACGCGCTGGTGGTACTTGCGCTCGAACCAGAGGTAGGAACCCAGGATCCCCCACGCGAAGGCGATCGAGAACTCGTACATGTTGGAGAAGGGGCCGTGGCCGGTCGCGATGGTCCGGAAGACCAGGCTCGCGCCGAGCAGGACGAAGCCCAGCCACGCCAGCAGCGTGGCGTAGGTCCCGATCGACGCGGTGCGCGGGCCGGAGACGTAGCCGACCTGGCCGGTCGACATCGGGACGCCCGCGGCGGCGAGTCGCGCGGCCCGCACGCCCGGAGACGGCGTAGAGGATGTAGGCGCCGAGGGCGAGGGCCGTCGCCCGATCCCCGCGACCGAGCGTGTAGACCGCCATCTTTTCCATGGAACCGCTCCTAGCTCTGCGCCTGGGCCGTCATGGCCTGGCGAATGTCGGTGACGATCGCGGTGAACTCGGCGTCGAAGCCGCTGTCGCGTCCGCCCGACCGAGGCGATGGAGAGCGAGCTCCCGCCGTCGGGACGGGCGACGAGGCGGCCCCACACGCGCCGGTAGGGGACGTAGAGGCGCACGGCGAAGCCGGCGACGAGGAGGAAGCAGCCCAGCCAGACGATCGGTGTCCCCGGGTCGTTGGCGACGCTGAGGCCCGTGTACTTGGCCTCGCGGTCGAAGGTGAAGGTCATGCCCTCGATCGTCGTCGCGACGCCCTGGTCGATCGACTTCTGGACGACGGGATCGCCGGTGTCGGCCTTGTAGAGCTCGATGGCGACCTGGCCCGGCTTGACGCTCGGGTCGTTCGGGCCCGTCGTGGCGACGACCCAGACGGCGAGGTTCTGGTCCGGGAGCGTGAAGCTGCCGACCTTGTTGCCGCCGTTGCTCGACTCCCAGGCGAGCGGCACGCCGTCGGCGAAGAGCACCTTCCCGTCGGCGTCCTTCACGGAGACGATCGCGGCCGGCCCGAAGAAGGACTGGTAGAAGGAGACGCCCGCGTAGCGCAGCGGCTCGTTGACCCGGACCAGCTGGCGGGCCACCTCGCTGCCGTCCTGCATGACGGAGATGTCGCTCACGTAGTCGAGCGGCTGGCCCGTCGTGGGGCTGTAGGTGTCCTTGAAGGAGTTGAGGGTGATCGTCGCGCCCGCGACCTTCGGGATGGCGGAGGTCGAGCCCTCGGTCAGCATGAACTGGCCGTCCCGGAAGCCGAACATGGAGCCGACCATCGCGCCGGCCAGGATCACGACCACGGCGGCGTGGGCGACGAGGCCGGACCACGGCGCCCAGCGGTTGCGGTCGAAGTACAGGTGGACCGTGCCGTCGTCCTCGGTGAGCGTCCGGTAGTGGTGCCGCCTGAAGACGGCCCGGGTCACCTCCAGCGTCGCCTCGGGCGAGCGGTGGAAGATCATCGCCTCGTGCTGGGGCGCGTGCTCGAAGAACGCCTGGCCCACGTTCACGTGCGGCTTCGCTGACGCTCCGCCACGTGCCCGGGATCCGCTGCACCGTGCAGGCGATCAAGCGAGGCGGCCAGCAGGGCCCCGATCGCGCGGATCCAGACCGAGGTGAAGATCGTGAAGACCTGGAGCCGATCCAGGACGTCGGCGAGGGGGCCGAGGACCGGCCGCGGGCGGATGCCGGCCAGCCACTGCGCCCGCGACTCGGGGTCGTCCATCACGCCTGGCGGCGCCTGGATGACCAGCGTCCCGACCAGCGTCAGCGCCGCGAAGGCGAGCATCAGGACGAGCGCCAGCTTCATGGAGGTGAGGAAGTGCCAGAGCCGGTCGAGCCCGGAGTCGATGCTGCCGGGTCGCTCGGTCGCGTCGGGCGCCGCGACGGCGCCGGCCGAGATCTGGCTCTGCGTGGTCTGGGTCATCGTGCGCCTCCGTCAGCCGCCGAGCGGCGCGGAGAGCGCCGCGAGACGCGCGAGCAGGTTGGTGGCCATGAGGAAGCCGAGGACGACGAGCATGGTCCCGCTCACGAGCGAGACGGCACGGTGGTGGCGCCCGACCCAGCCGAGCCGGTGGGCCACCCACGTCGCGCCCATCGCGACGGCGAGGAACGGCACGGCGAGGCCGGCCGCGTAGGCAAGGAGGAGGGCGGTCCCGGAGGCGACGCTGGCCGTGGTCGTGGCCAGGCCGATGATCCCGCCCAGGATCGGGCCGATGCAGGGGCTCCACCCGGCGGCGAACACGACGCCGAAGCCGAGCGAGCGCCCGTAGCCGGGCGATCCGACGCCGCTGCCCGGTGCCGGGTCCGCCGAGGGCGACGGTGCCGCCCCCGGAGAAGCTGCCGCCGCCGGCTCCGCCGAAGGCCGGCATCGGGCGCGTGTCGCGCCAGAGCGCCCGCAGGTTGATCACGCCGGCCACCTGCAGCCCGAGGACCATCAGGACGACCCCTCCCAGCACGCGCAGGTACTGCATGCTGTCGGCCAGGACGTAGCCGATGAGGCCGATGGAGGCCCAGACGGCGACGAACACGAGCGTGAAGCCGATGACGAAGGCGACCCCGTGCAGGGTGCTCCGGCGGCGGTCCAGCTCGCCGGTCGCGCCCACCATGTACCCGATGTAGGCGGGCACGAGCGGCAGGCAGCAGGGCGAGGCGAAGGAGACCACGCCGGCGACGAACGCCACGGCGAGGCCGATCCCGAGCCCCGCGTCGAGGGTCATGGCTGCGGGGTCCCGGCCGGGGCGGGCGAGGCCGCCGGGGCCGCGGAGGGGGCGGTAGAGGCGGGAGCCCCGCTGGCCGCCGGGGACGCGGCGGGGGACGCGGCGGGGCTGCCCGCGGGGGCGCCACTTGGGACCGGCGAGAAGCTGGCGAGGGCGGTCAGGTGGGCCTTCACCGTCTTGGCGATCTCGCTGTCCGGCGAGAGCTCCACGACCTTGCCCCATTCGCGCTGCACCCCGGCCATGTCGGCGGGCTGCTGGTTGAGGTAGAGGAAGCCGAGGTCGTAGTGGGCCTCGACGTTGTTCTCGTCGATGGCCACGGCCTGGTTCCAGGCCTTCTCGGCGGCGGCCAGGTCGCCCTGGTTGAAGGCGGTCGCGCCGAGGGCCAGGAAGCCGCGGACGTTCGCCGGCTCGAGCTCGGTCACCTTGGTGAACCAGTTGCCGGCCGTCGTGAAGTCACCGATCTTGTAGTACTCGTCGCCGAGGCTCATCAGGGAATCGGCGTCCTTCGGGTTGACCTGGATCTTCGCCATCAGCTCGCCGACCCTTGCCTGGTCGAGGACGGGGGCGCTGGCGCTGGGCGCGGGGCTGGTGCCCGCGCCGATCGCGGCGAGGCTCGGACTGCCGCCGCCGAAGCCGACGACGGCGACGATGGCGATGGCCGCGACGGTGGCGCCCACCAGGGCAAGGTTGCGGAACGCCTTCGAGGCGAGGATGCCGCCCACGGCGCCCTGGTCGTACTGCGGCTTCGACGCCGCGGCCTTCCGGGCTGCCGTCGCAGCCGCGCGCTGCTCCGCGGTTCCGACGATGTCGGGGTTCGCATCGGGGTCGACCTCGGCCAGGAGGGCGTCGATCTCGTCGTCGCTGACGATCCGCCTGCCGTCCTCGTCGTGGCGCGGGGTCTCCGTGGCCGGCCGGGCCGCCGCGGCGGGGACGGCCGCGGCGGCTGCCGGCGCAGGAGTGTCCCGGTGGGCCGGAGGTGTCGCCGGCCCACCGGGAAGGACGGCCGGCCGTGCACCCGCCCCGACGAGGGCGACGGCGCGGGCGAGCGCGGCCGGGTCCGTAAGAAGTGCGTACGCCTCGTCGGCGCCGGCGGCCTGGGTGCGGGCCCAGGAGCGCAGGTTGCGCGGCGCGCTGGCGAGGTACGCGCAGACCGTCTCGTGGGCGGCCGCGATGTCCTCGCGCGAGGCGGACGGGGCGAGCCCGAGACGTGCCAGGAGCTCGCGCTCCAGCTTCTCGGGGCTCGTGAGCTTGCCTGTGGCGTTCGACGCGGTCATCGCGCCGCTCCCGCCGGACGCGCCGAGTCGGCGCGTGCTCGTGCTCTGGTCATTCGGGTTGCCCTCGTTTCCTGGCCCGGGTCCATGCCCGGCCTGTGACACCTGCCTCGAAGTGTCGTCACGAGAGGCGGCTTCTCCCATCCGCCGGGCGGCACAAATGCGCGCGCGCGCATGGGTTCACCCGATAGGGGAGCGATCTCGCGCCTGTATCGATCGATACAGCGGCCGGGCAGCGCCCGGGCCGACGCGCCTAATAGCCCTCGCGGTCGTGGGCCTGGCCGTGGCAGGTCAGCGTGCAGCTGCCGTCGGTCGTGGCGCCCTCGGGGACGAACTCGACGACCCCGTTCCAGCCCGTGACGTTGGGCGCGAAGTTGACGAGCCGGGGGTTCGACCGGTCACCCTCGTTGACCGCCAGCGCGGTGCCGTGGACCCGGAAGTGGCACTCCGCGCAGATCGCGTTGCCCTGGCCGGCGCCCGGCGTGTCGATGTCGGTGCTGGTGTTGCTGCCCTTGTTGGCCAGCCGCGAGACATGGAGGTCGTGGTCGAGGAAGGCGGTCGCCGTCGTACGTGCTGTTGCGGAACGGCGCCTCGGCGTGGCAGACGTAGCACAGCGCGAAGTCCGCGGCGGCATAGGCCTCGTAGCGCCCCTTCAGCTCCCGGTCCCGGTAGCCCTGGATCAGGAGGCTGCGGAACTGGCTGGTGTGCGGCGCCAGGTCGGAGCCGGCGGCCGGCGGCGTGGTCGCGTCGAACTTCCCCGGGTCGCCGTGGCAGTTCACGCAGCGGACCGTCGAGTCCGTCGTGAAGTTCCACAGCTTGTACGGCGACGTTCCCGCCAGGCTGCCCGCCATCTGTGCCGTCGCGTTGGTGCCGGCCGCCTCGACGGGGTGGTACGAGGACGTCGAGGGGTTGAGCTCGATGCCCTTGTCGAGGGCCTGGCGGGACGGTGGCTGGCCGGCGCTGGACGGGAGGGTGGTGAAGCCCGAGTGGCACTTCAGGCAGATCTGGTACTCCCGCGTCGGCGCTGATCCGACCGTCCCGTTCAGGAACGTGTAGGTCGGGGCCGAGCCTGCCGCGCCGTTGGCGACGGAGACGCCGGACACGGCCGTCTGCTGGCCGGCGACCGTCCAGCCGTCGCTGAGCTGCGTCGAGGCCGTCGACGAGGCGATGTGCGAGTTGTGGCAGTCGCCGCACTCGCTGTGCCGGTTGGAGACGCCGCCGAACTCGTCGTTGCCGGCCAGCGAGTGGGTGTTGGGCACGGTGGGCGCCGTGGCCGCGTCGTGGCGGTAGTAGCTCCGGGTCGCGGCGTCGTTGGCCGGCACGGCGGGATTCGTGAACTGCGCCTGCGTGTCCAGGTTCGAGCCCGAGCCATCGTGGCAGGTGAAGCACAGCGCGGCCTGCAGCACCCTGGGCCAGAAGGTTCTCGTTCTGGGCGACGTGCGACCGGTGACATGCGGCGCAGGTGTCGGCGACCAGCGTCGTGTCCAGGACGTGGGGCGAATCGAACGGCGCGTCGAGCGACCCGGGCACTCCGGGCGTCGTCGGGATCGCGACGGCGAGGCGGTACGTGGGCGTCCCGACCCGACTCCGGATCCGACGCCCGCGCCGACGCCCGATCCCGGCGTCACCCCACCCCGACCCCGGCCCCGACGGGCGAGCCCGGTCCAAGCCCGACCCCGAGCCCGACCCCCGACGCGACGCCCACCCCGGCGCCGACCGAGATCCGGGCCACGCTCGACATCGCGACGGACGCGCCGGCGAGCGGGCGCCATCGCGTGGATCCCGGCTCCGCTCGTCGCCCTGTCGGTCGAGCGGGCACCTCGAGGACGCTGCCCGTGGCGTCCGCCTCGTCGTCGACCTCCCCGTCGGCTGGCTCGTCGTCGACGACGGCGGCGGAACCGTGAACCTGGACGCCGAGCCGCGTCGAGTGGTCGCAGGGCGACCGCCTGCAGACGCCCGTGCCTCGGCCGCCCTTCATCCTTCGCGCTCCGGCCCTGTCCGTCGCCGGCGAGCCGGCCTTCGACGCCCGCTTCGAGGCGCGGCTGGCGCACGCCGGCGGCACCGCCGCCTCGGCCGAGACCGCCGTGCGCGTCGCCCCCGAGATCGTCGTCGAGCACGTCGTGCCTACGCGCGGGTCAACGAGATCAGCCAGCTCCCGACCTACCTCGCGCCGGGCGCGGACCTCGAGGGGATCCTCCCCTACGACACGTTCCGGGTCCGGTTCCAGGTCCGCAACGCCGACACGCTCGCGACGAGCCTGGTGCCCCGGCTCCAGTACCGGCCCGCTCGGCAGCGGTGCCTGCGTCGACCTGCCGACGGACGGCACGGTGGCGGCGCCGTTCTACCTCGGCGCGGAGTGGCGCCGCACGACTCGGCGGCCAGGGGACCCTGCCAGGGCCGGACGTGGAGACGATCGCGGTTCGCGACCTGCGCGAGAACGACACCGACGACGCCACCCAGCGACCGGTCTCCGGGAGGCGGCTCGATGGGCGACGCGGACGCGCCGACCCTCGCGCTGGCCGGCGACACGTACACGGAGGTCGAGTTCACGGTTCGGGCCTCGCTTGACCTCCCGTTCGGCGAAACGTTCCAGCTGCGCCTCCTCGACGAGGGGTCGTCGATCCGTGGCGCCGCCGTGGCGGTCGTGCGCAGCGGGCCGCGGCCCGCCCTCGAGCTCTCGCCGGGCCAGCGGAACGGCGTGCGGGTCGGACCACCGATCGACGTGAAGCCGGCCGGGCTCAGCGAGGTCGACTTCCCGCTCGTGGCCCGGCCGCCGGTCGCGGCGGGTTGGCCGGAGTCGGGTGGGACGCCCACGTACCGCCTCACCGTCGCGATCCCGACGACGCCCGGCGGCGGCGGGGTCGCTCGACGCGCCGTTCAACTCGCCCCACGTCCTGGACACGACGCTCGTCGCCGACACGTGCGCCGCCTGTCACCGGTCGCACATCGCCCAGAACGAGAACCTCCTGGCCCAGGGAGCGCCGCAGGCCGCGCTGTGCTTCACCTGCCACGATGGCTCCGGCTCGAACCTGGACACGCAGGCGCAGTTCACGAATCCCGCCGTGCCCGCCAACGACGCCGCGACCGCGGAGCTACTACCGCCACGACGCCGCCACGGCGCCCACCGTGCCCAACACCCACTCGCTGGCCGGCAACGACGAGTTCGGCGGCGTCTCCAACCGGCACAGCGAGTGCGGCGACTGCCACAACTCGCACATCGCCTCGTCGACGGCCTCGACGCAGCTCAGCGACGGCTGGACGGTCGCCGGCCAGCAGACGGCCGTGTCCGGCGTCTCCGTCGCCAACGGCGCGGCCGGCTCGGCCCCGACCTACACGTTCCTGAACGGGACGGTCGGATCAGCGCCGACGCGGGAGTACCAGATCTGCCTGAAGTGCCACTCGGGCTTCACCACGCTCCCGTCCAACGCCGGCCAGCCACCGTCCCGCCAGGCCCTCGACAAGGGCATCGAGCTCAACCCCTCGACGTCCTCGTACCACCCCGTCGAGGCGGCCGGCACGAACGCCACGGCGCAGATGGCGGGCAGCCTGGCGGGAACGTCGCCGTACAAGCAGTGGAACTTCACGACGGACTGCGACGGTCCGCTGCGTGAACTGCCACGGCGACCCGCGGAAGTTCGACGCGACCACGCCGCCGGCCGCCGGCTCCGACCTGGCGCCGCACACCAGCCAGTTCCGCGGCCTCCTGATCCAGGGCTACCGGGACCGGGAGCTGAAGGGGCGCTACGAGGCCTACGCCGCCGCGGACTTCGCGCTGTGCTACGTCTGCCACGCCGAGGCGCCGTTCCGCAACAGCACGTACGACGGCACCGCCTTCCTCGACCACGACCTCCATGTCTCGCGGCTGGCCAACAAGGGCAGCAACACCAGCACCGACATCGACACGCCGGGCGCCGGCCAGGGCAACGCGATCTGCGCGGAGTGCCACTTCCGGGTCCACGGCACCGCGCTGGCGGTCAACGAGGGTGACCGGTCGAACCCCCGGCTCGTCAACTTCGCGCCCAACGTCACGGGCTGGAACGGGGTCGTCGAGTTCGTCCCCGAGGGCGCCACGACCGACGGCAGCTGCACGCTGACCTGCCACGGCCAGGCCCACGACCGCGAGGGCTATTAGGCGCGTCGGCCCGGGCGCTGCCCGGCCGCTGTATCGATCGGTACAGGCGCGAGATCGCTCCCCTATCGGGTGAACCCATGCGCGCGCGCGCATTTGTGCCGCCCGGCGGATGGGAGAAGCCGCCTCTCGTGACGACACTTCGAGGCAGGTGTCACAGGCCGGGCATGGACCCGGGCCAGGAAACGAGGGCAACCCGAATGACCAGAGCACGAGCACGCGCCGACTCGGCGTGTCCGGCGGGAGCGGCGCGATGACCGCGTCGAACGCCACAGGCAAGCTCACGAGCCCCGAGAAGCTGGAGCGCGAGCTCCTGGCACGTCTCGGGCTCGCCCCGTCCGCCTCGCGCGAGGACATCGCGGCCGCCCACGAGACGGTCTGCGCGTACCTCGCCAGCGCGCCGCGCAACCTGCGCTCCTGGGCCCGCACCCAGGCCGCCGGCGCCGACGAGGCGTACGCACTTCTTACGGACCCGGCCGCGCTCGCCCGCGCCGTCGCCCTCGTCGGGGCGGGTGCACGGCCGGCCGTCCTTCCCGGTGGGCCGGCGACACCTCCGGCCCACCGGGACACTCCTGTGCCGGCAGCCGCCGCGGCCGTCCCCGCCGCGGCGGCCCGGCCGGCCACGGAGACCCCGCGCCACGACGAGGACGGCAGGCGGATCGTCAGCGACGACGAGATCGACGCCCTCCTGGCCGAGGTCGACCCCGATGCGAACCCCGACATCGTCGGAACCGCGGAGCAGCGCGCGGCTGCGACGGCAGCCCGGAAGGCCGCGGCGCCGAAGCCGCAGTACGACCAGGGCGCCGTGCGGCGGCATCCTCGCCTCGAAGGCGTTCCGCAACCTTGCCCTGGTGGGCGCCACCGTCGCGGCCATCGCCATCGTCGCCGTCGTCGGCTTCGGCGGCGGCAGTCCGAGCCTCGCCGCGATCGGCGCGGGCACCAGCCCCGCGCCCAGCGCCAGCGCCCCCGTCCTCGACCAGGTAAGGGTCGGTGAGCTGATGGCGAAGATCCAGGTCAACCCGAAGGACGCCGATTCCCTGATGAGCCTCGGCGACGAGTACTACAAGATCGGTGACTTCACGACGGCCGGCAACTGGTTCACCAAGGTGACCGAGCTCGAGCCGGCGAACGTCCGCGGCTTCCTGGCCCTCGGCGCGACCGCCTTCAACCAGGGCGACCTGGCCGCCGCCGAGAAGGCCTGGAACCAGGCCGTGGCCATCGACGAGAACAACGTCGAGGCCCACTACGACCTCGGCTTCCTCTACCTCAACGAGCAGCCCGCCGACATGGCCGGCGTCCAGCGCGAATGGGGGAAGGTCGTCGAGCTCTCGCCGAACAGCAGCTCGCGAAGACGGTCAAGGCCCACCTGCGCCCTGGCCAGCTTCTCGCCGGCCGCCGGGTGCCGCCCCCGCAGGCGGCCCCGCGGCAGCCCCGCCGCGTCCCCGGCGGCCAGCGGGGCTCCCGCCTCTACCGCCCCCTCCGCGGCCCCGGCGGCGTCGCCCGCCCGGCCGTGACCCCGCAGCCATGACTCTCGACGCGGGGCTCGGGATCGCGCTCGCCGTGGCGTTCGTCGCCGGCGTCGTCTCCTTCGCCTCGCCCTGCTGCCTGCCCCTCGTGCCCGCCTACATCGGGTACATGGTGGGCGCGACCGGCGAGCTCGACCGCCGCCGGAGCACCCTGCACGGGGTCGCGTTCGTCGTCGGCTTCACGCTCGTCTTCGTCGCCGTCTGGGCCTCCATCGGCCTGATCGGCTACGTCCTGGCCGACAGCATGCAGTACCTGCGGGTGCTGGGCGGGGTCGTCCTGATGGTCCTCGGGCTGCAGGTGGCCGGCGTGATCAACCTGCGGGCCCTCTGGCGCGACACGCGCCCGATGCCCGCCTTCGGCGGAGCCGGCGGCGGCAGCTTCTCCGGGGTCGCACCGTCGCCCTCGGCGGACCCGGACCGGGCGCGGCGTCAGGGATCCGCCCGGCTACGGGCGCTCGCTCGGCTTCGGCGTCGTGTTCGCCGCCGGGTGGAGCCCCTGCATCGGCCCGATCCTGGGCGGGATCATCGGCCTGGCCACGACCACGGCCAGCGTGGCCTCCGGGACCGCCTTCCTCCTTGCCTACGCGGCCGGCCTCGCCGTGCCGTTCTCGCCGTCGCGATGGGCGCGACGTGGGTGGCCCACCGGCTCGGCTGGGTCGGGCGCCACCACCGTGCCGTCTCGCTCGTGAGCGGGACGATGCTCGTCGTCCTCGGCTTCCTCGTGGCCACCAACCTGCTCGCGCGTCTCGCGGCGCTCTGCCGCGGCTTCGGCGTGGCTGACGAGGCGCGCCGATGACCCCGACGCAGACGCCGATACCGAGCAGGCCACGATGGCGTCACCGAAGCAACCGAGCGACCGGCGGCGTCGACTCCACAGGGCTCGACCAGCTCTCGGGCACTTCCTCACCTCCATGAAGCTGGCGCTGGTCGATGGCTTCAGCACGTAGACCGTCGAACATGGTCGTCGGCGCCCGCGCGCGAGGCGTTGAACAGCAGGTAGCGTGCAGGCGGTGGCGCGGCGTTGGCCAGGGCGACGTCGCCTTCGCCGATCAGCTCCAGGTCTCCACGATCTTCACCTCGGTCGTTCGGATCCGCGCGATCGGGGCCCTGCTGGCCGCCTCCCTTATCGCCTGCACGGTGCAGCGGATCCCGGGCACGTGGCGGATGGTCAGGAAGCCGCACGTCGACGTCGGGCCGGCGTTCTTCGAGCACGCGCCCCAGCTCGAGGCGATGACCTTCCACCGCTCCCCGAGGCGACGCTGGAGGTGACCCGGGCCGTCTTCAGGCGGCACCACTACCGGACGCTCATCGAGGACGACGGCACGGTCCACCTGTACCTCGACCGCAACCGCTGGGCGCCGTGGTCCGGCCTCGTCGCCCACGCCGCCGTGGTCGTGATCCTGGCCGGCGCGATGATCGGCTCCATGTACGGCTTCCGCGATGGGCAGTTCATGCTGACGGAGGGCTCGACCTCCGCCATCCCGAAGGCTGAGCAGGGGGCGACGATCACCCTCAACTCCTTCAAGGACACCTACAGCCCCACCACGGGCCAGCCCCTCGACTACGTGAGCGACATCTCCGTCATGCAGGACGGCAAGGAGGTCGCCCGCCAGCTGGTGCGGGTCGACGAACCGCTGCGCTACGCGGGCGTCTCCTACTTCCAGGCCTTCTTCGGGCCGGCCGCGATCGTCTCCGTGAAGGACGTCGACGGGAAGGTACTCTTCGCCGACGGCGTGCCGCTCGCCTGGGAGTCGAGCAACGGTGGCAACAGGATGGCAGCTTCACCCTCCCGGACCAGAACCTCGCCGTCTGGGTCGTCGCCACGACCGAGCCGAACGACCCGAGCGTCAAGCCGGGCCAGGTCGCCATCGAGCTCTACAAGGCCGACACCGGCGACCCCGTCGTCCAGAAGTCGATCGACCAGGGCGTCGCGACGACGATCGAGGGCATGACCTTCACCTTCGACCGCGAGGCCAAGTACACGGGCCTCAGCGTCGCCAACGACCCGGGGACGCCGATCGTCTGGCTGGGCTGCTTCCTCCTCGTCGCCGGCTTCGCCGTGCGCCTCTACGTCCCCTACCGGCGCGTGTGGGGCCGTCTCGTCGCCCGTCCCGACGGGGGGAGCTCTATGTGCCTGTCCATGCGCGCCACGCCTCGGTCGGTCGCCGCGACAGCGGCCTCGACGCCGAGTTCACCGCGATCGTCACCGACATTGGCCAGGCCGAGATGGCAGCCCAGGCGCCGAGGAGCCAGAGCGGGTCCATGGAAAAGGTCAGGGCGGTCTACGCCCTGGTCGCGGGGATCCTGGCAACGGCCCTCGCCCTCGGCGCCTACATCCTCTACGCCGTCTCGGGCGTGCGGGCCGCGCGGCTTGCCGCCGCGGGCGTCCCGATGTCGACCGGCCAGGTCGGCTACGTCTCCGGGCCGCGCACCGCGTCGATCGGGACCTACGCCACGCTTCTCGCGTGGCTGGGCTTCATCCTGCTCGGTGCCAGCCTGGTCTTCCGGACCGTCGCGCCGGCCACGGCCCCTTCTCCAACATGTACGAGTTCTCGATCGCCTTCGCCTCGGGGTATCCTGGGCTCCTACCTGTGGTTCGAGCGCAAGTACCACCAGCGCGTCCTCGGCCTCCTGGCCCTTCCCGCCGCGCTGGCGCTGCTCCTCTACGCCATCTGGTTCGCCGGCGGCTCCGGGATCGAGCCGCTCGTCCCCGCCCTCCAGAACAACCTCCTCCTGTCGGTCCACGTCGCCACCGCGATCGTGGCCTACGGCTCGTTCACGATCGCCTTCGCGGCCGCCCTCCTGTTCCTGATCCAGCCCGAGTCCGGCCGGTGGGGCCTCCCCAAGCCGGCGATCCTCGACGAGATCGGCTACCGCGCGATCGTCGTGGGCTTCCCGTTCCTCACCCTCACCATTGTCCTCGGCGCCCTCTGGGCCGACGTCGCATGGGTCGGCCCTTGGGGCCGGACCCGAAGGAGACGGCCTCGCTGGTGACCTGGTTCATCTACGGGGCCTACCTCCACGCCCGGGTCATGCGCGGCTGGCGCGGCCGCAACGCGGCGATCCTGCTGCTCGTCGGCTTCGGCGCGACGCTCCTCACCTACTTCGGGAACTACTTCTTCGGCGGGCTCCACAGCTACGGCGGCCTGGGCTGAGGCCCCACCGGACGAACGACGGGAGATGACCATGGATGCGCTGCCGGTGCCCGCGTCGCGGCCGGCCGGCCTCGGCGCGGGACGGCTGCGGACGATCCTGGTGCTGGCCGTGGTCGCGATCGTCGTGATCGCCGCGGCGTGGTTCGTGGACCAGCCCTCGGGCGGCTCCAACGTCCGGGCGGGCGAAGCGCCCGCCGGCGCCCCGCCACGGGTCGGCGACGCCCCGCCGGACTTCCAGGCGACGGCGATCGACGGCACGGCGGTCTCGATGGCGGCCCTCAAGGGCCAGCCCACCTGGCTGACCTTCGGGGCCAGCTGGTGCCCCGACTGCCGGGCCGAGGCGACGGACCTCCAGGCGACGTACGCGAAGTACCGGCCCCAGGGCCTGGCGGTCCTCGGCGTCTTCATCGAGGAGGACCGGCGGCCGTGTCGGACTACGCGACGCGGGTCGGCTTCACCTTCCCGATGGTCGCGGACCCGCAGGGCACGATCGCCGACCTGTACCCGGACCTACGGCATCCCCATCCACTTCTTCGTCGGGCGCGACGGCATGATCCAGGACGTCCGGATCGGCCGGCTCACGCCGTCCGACATGGAGCAGCTGGTCCAGCAGCTCGTCAACGGCTGACGGAGCCCAACCGATGACCGAGCCCGGAACGCGCGGCCCTGCCGAGGAGCCCGTCGACGCCACCCCGGCGCCGGCCGCCGAAGCGGAGGCCCCTTCCGAGCCGGCCGCCGAGACAGACGTCGGCTCCGGGGCCACTGGCGCCGAGTTCGAGGAGCCCCGGGGAAGGGTCTGCGCGGGCGCGTCGCGCTTCCGCTTCCACGTTCCCCGGACCCGGCGCGGCATCTTCGCGCTGCTCCTCGTGGTCGGCGCCTTCGCGTTCGCCGGGATCTGGACCAGCGTCACCCTGGTCCACTGGACCGAGACCGCGGACTTCTCCGGGCGCTGCCCCCCAGATCGGCCCGGAGCTCGTGGCCTACGAGTCGGGTCCGCATCGCGACGTCACCTGCGGCGAGTGCCACGTCGAGCCGGGCGTGACCGGCTGGGTCAAGGCCAAGCTGAACGGCACCCGACAGCTGATCCAGGTGCTCACTGGCCTCTACCCGCAGCCGATCCCGCCCCCGACCACGACGCGCTGCCCAGCACGACGGACACCTGCCAGAAGTGCCACTCGCTGGATCGCCTGGCGTCGTCGAGCCTCGTCACACGGACCTCGTTCAGCGAGGACGAGACCAACACGCGGGCGTTCGTCGGCCTGATGATCCGCCCCGGCTCCGGCGACGCCTTCGACGCCAACCGCGGCGTCCACTGGCACGTCCTGCGGGCGTGGGATCCGTCGAGGGGCGGCCGGCCCGCGGCTCGCGCCGACCCATGGATCGGGGTCGGGGAACGGTGCGAAGACCTGCGCCCGCGCATGGTTGATGGCGACGAACGCCACGGTCTGGTAGCTCTCGCCCAATCGGTCGGCCCAGGAACGGCGTCCGTCATGGGGATGAAGCGCCGTGCAGGTCGGCCAGGCCGGCGCGAAGGCCTCGCGCCGGGAGCAGGTGGACGTAGCCCACCACCCGGAACGGCGGGATCGACAGCAGGGCCCGCTCACTCACCTTCGGAGTCCGCAGCTCGCGGATCGGCTCGACGGTCGTCAGCGACACCGCGAAGAGCACCGAGGCGAGGTTGACCTGGGCGAACGCGGCTCGAGTCGGCGTCCCGGCGGGGCCGTAGTCCTCGAGGCTCACGTCCTCCAGCACCAGGTACGGCTCCGGGGCCTGGTTGAGGATGTCGGTCACGCGGTGCTGCGTCGTCTGGATCGTCCCCCTGACGATGAGCTGATCCGTGTACAGCGTCATGGGCACGGCGCGCAGATTCGTCGCCATCTCGAAGGGGCCGCTCATGCCGTCAGTCTAGGCCGATCGACCGGGCGGGCCAACGGACCGACGGCGTTCGCGGCGCGGTCGGGCACCAAGGCCTCACGGGCCGAGGTGCTCCCGGGCGGCACCCTGCGTGACCAGGTGCTCGGCGCCGTGCTGGAGTCCTCCTCCCAC
>CAWEYP010000020.1:0-190700 GCA_963813305.1 uncultured Chloroflexia bacterium | reverse complement strand
TGGGTTTCGCTGCTTGCCGCGGCGGTGAGCGATACGCGTATTCGCGGACAACGGGGGCAAGCCGCGGATCCGAACGGATCCGCGGCTCAGCCGCTGATGAGTCCGGGCCGTAGCGCAGGGTCACGTCGTCGAAGTGGAAGTACTCGTTCTGGGTCGCCCAGGGCGCCCCGAAGAGACCGGTCCTCCCGAAGCTGGCGAACCAGATCCGGAGCCCCAGCACGCTCCCGACCGCGGTCGGGAAACCGTTGGTCGCCGACCCGGTCCAGCCGTAGCCCTGGCCGAGACCAGTGCGCGGGATCTTCGCCTCCATGATGGTCGTGCCGTTCCGACCGTGCGGGTCGCTGAACGACGACCCGTCGACGGGCACTCCCGCGTCCGCCTCCGTGGCGGGCCGGTCCAGTTGAGCAGCCCCTGTTCGGCGGATCAGGCTCGAAGGCATAGGTGTCGTCACCCGCCCAGAAGCCGTTGGCGCCGCTGCCGTCGATGGCGAGGAACATGGTCGCGCTCTGCGACTCCTCGACGTAGACGTACAGGGCGTTTGCGTCGTACGCGATATACGTCGCCGCGGTGAACCCCGCGACGTTGCTGAACTCGACGCCGTTGCGGAACAACGTGTAGCCCGCGTCGCGGACGCCGTCGATCGCCGGGGTGGCGCGGTCATGCTGGCCGCGATCGCCTGGCGCGGAGTGGGGTCCACGCCGTCGCTCTGGCCGTCGCCGTCGGTGTCCGCGACGACCGGGTTCGAGGAGGCCGAACCTGCCGGCCGAGTACTCCGCGAGATCATCGAGGCCGTCACCATCCGTGTCCGCGAGGTCGGCACGCGAACCGAAGCGTGCCTCGTCCATGGCCAGACGCGCATCGCTGCTCGCCATGCCATCGCCATCCGGGTCCTCGACCTCGAGGTACTCGTTGAACGGCGCCGCCAGCGTGTCGTAAGCCGTGAACATGCGCAGAGTCGCCCGCTCCCAGTCGTATTCCACGCCGGCGTCGATGACGGGACCCGTGTACGGCAGCCCCTGGTATACGTCTGGCGGATGGCCATGAGATCAGGTCCTGACCGGAGTTCTGGGCGATCACCAGGTCGAAGGCGTGCTGGAACTCGTGGGTGAAGCTCCAGGCTGCGGGCTGGTTCACGTCGGGGGCGTTGGAGGGGTAAGGGACGGGGCAGCGCACGCCCGAACGAGCCTGCCGTGCGACCGAGGAGCTTCGTGCCTCCTTGACAGTCGACGTTTTGCGCCACGACGTGGACCGCGTCGTACTGATTGTCGGCGATACCCCGCGGCCCGAGATCGTGGCCCGACGTAGGTCATGTTGCCGTCCGTCGTCGGCGGGGTCGGGGCGTCGATCTCCATGAAGTCGAGCGCGAGGTTCAGGCGACCGCGGGTGTTGCGGAAGTAAAACTGCCGAGCGAGCTCGATCCCCGCCTTGATCTCCGCGATGTCGGTGGAGGTATAGGGACTTTGCGGGTTGATGTAGATCGGCACCAGCACGTTCAGGGTCGGAACGCGCGTCAGTCCCGCAGCGCTCGCGCGGGTGGTGACCGTGGTGGCCCCGGCGCCGCTCTCGCAGCCGCCCGGCATGACCGCCCGTACCTCGTAGCGGTAGGTCGTGTTCAGGTTCAGGCCCGAGTCTTCGAAGACCGTCCCTCGCGTCCGATTCACGTACCGGGGCGCTCCGCTGGTCGGAGTGCGATAGACGTCGTACCCGATGGCGTCCGGGACCGGCGGATACGTCACCGTCGCGGTGGTGGCGCGCGCAGTAGCCGACGGCGTGATCGACACGGGTGCGCCGGTACAGGCATCGATCAGCGCGGTGAACGCGACCGCGTCCAGGTCCAGCGTGAAGCCAGCGTCGTACGTGTCTACGTGCACCTCGATGGCAGTGATGCGGTGCAGGTCGATGGCTCCCGAGAGTGTCCAGTCGATCCTTCCCGCCAGCGGCACCCGGAAGTCGTACCAGGTGATTCCGTCCCTGGGCAACGGGATGCCTTCCGGGCTCAGCGTCATACGTGCGCCGGTCGCATCCTCGATGACGATCACGGGCCCCACCTGCCATCCACCTGGGGTCGTGTTGAGCGCCCGCAACGCCATGCGCAGAGCCTCGTTCGTCCCGAGATCGATGGGCGAAGGCGCGCTGTAGCGCAGCCAGAAATCGCCGCTCGCGTCGGTGACGGCGCGGAGCGCCGCCTGACCCAGATAGGTCTGGCCCGCGCCGAGGACGGAGAGCGTGGTGTTGGGCGGGGTGTTGGACGGACTCGACCAACCCCACGTCCAACGCGAGAGGATGTCCGTCTCCACGAGGTCGGCCGCTCCGACCGAGCTCGGCAGGAAGCGCAGATTGTCGAACAGATACGTTCCCGTCGCATCGGAGGGGACGTTTGCGACGATCTTCAGCTGGAAATCCGAGTAGCCGCCCGCCTCGAGCGTGGACACCAGGCTAGGTGGCAGGGTGAACTCGACCGGTAGGAACTGGTTGAGCGGCTTGCCTGTCAGCTCCTGTTGGCCGAGGAACAGGTTATTGATTCCCTTGCTCGGAACCGACACCAGGACCTGAACGAGACCGTACCAGAATGGGTTCGGCTGCGCGGTGGGCAGCAGCAGGTCGAAGCCGAGCTTGCTCGTAACTCCGGTCAGCGATGGCAGCGCCACGCTGGTGACTTCGGTATTGCCCTTCGCCTTGACGCCGAGCGACGTGCTTGCTTGCGTGTGAGTCGTGCTCGAGGACAGCGCGACGGTGGAATTCCATTGCGCCGGATCTTCGAAGCCAAAAACGTCGGCCTGGTTGACCACGAGCTCGGAGGGGGCGACCCTGATCTCCTCTCCGTCGCCGGCCGAACCCGAACACGCCAAGCCACCGACTGACAACCATGCGACCACTGCTCTCACCAGACTTCGTGCCGATCTCATAGGACTAACCTCCTGTTCAAATGGCAATGGACCATCCGGCCCGTCTCGCCGGCTCCGATCATTGGCAATATCCATGCCGGACTGGCCCTTGGTGGACCCCACCACACGCCGTGTGGAGTTGGGTTGGTGCGGACGAGTAGTGCCCGGGCGCTGCCCGAAGGTTCGCCCGTCGAGAGAAGAGGGAATCGGCCAGGGTCCTATGCGCCTGGTTCGGTGCGTCCGCCTGCAAGTCGCGATCGGCTCGAGCAGCGCACTCGTCAGCTGCAGCTATCACAATTGACCGAAACCCCGCGCTGCCTCAGGACCGTCAGCGTCGGATCGTTGCAGCAGACGGGGTTCGACGTCACATCCAGCCGACCGAGGCGAGGCAATGCCAATAACGGGCTGACGTCGCCGAGTTGGTTGAATCCGAGGTGGAGCTTCGTCAAGTTCGTCAAGCTCGCTAGCGGGCCGACATCGGTGATGCTTTGGTACGGGAGCGCCAGAATGGTCAGGTTCGTCAAACCGGCGAGCGGACCAAGTTCGCTGATGTCGCCATCGCTCACCTGGAGGCGCGTGAGGTGAACCAAGTGCGAGAGCGGGCCAAGCTCGGTGATGGCTGGGTCGGAACCGCCCAAGATCGACAAGATGCTGAGATTCGCCAGGCATTCGACGCCCGCGAGCTCCTGGCCGTAAGTGGCAAGCACGTGAAGGGTACAGGCATCCTGGCAGGTGAGATCGCCGGCGGGCCGATTGGCGGCTTCGCGAACCGACCGTTCTAGCTTGCTGTCCGGGAATTCGATGACCCCCTGACAGGCCGGCAAGGCAGTGCAACAAGGCGGAGGATCGGCGTAAAAGGCCACGTCATCTACCCAGAAATCGAAGCTCTGGATCGTGTCGTAAGGCCACAGCGACACCCTTGGGAAGGGAAGCGGAACGAGGAATTGGACGTTGGTCAGCTGGTTCGACTGGAAGCTCGCTGCGCCGTTATAGATCTCCTGGTGCAGAGTGGAAAAGGGGATCCAGTACTGGGTCCACTGGGAGCCGAAGACGAGCGTGGTCTGATGGGGAAGCGGACAGGGCTCTTTCGGGCAGGTTCCGCCCCATTCGGCCCGGGTGGTCGCCGCGGTGCTAATGCGCACTTGCATGATGGTTTCCGGCTGCCCCCGCGCCCAGAAGGTGATCCCCGCATAGGCGCTGGCGTCATAGGTTCGGTAGGTCTGCCCGTCGAACCCGAGGTCGAAACCGATACCCGCGCCCCAGTAGTCGAACCCGCCGCCGTAGGAGCGCATGGCGCGCGTGCTGCAGCCTCGTCCACCGTCGATCACCGAGGTAGGAATGGTAACTCCCGGCGTGGTGGGCGCGGGCCATTGCGTGCCGCTCGCCGTCCGACCAGGCGTATCGTTGAAGGCGTACCAGACCCCCACCCGGCCCTCGCGGTTCAGGATCTGCCCGTTTCCGTGCTCCATGTCGTCGATCAGGCCGGGGTTCGACGTGCCGCCGGAGCAGTGCCCGCTGTCGCCTCCGCTCGGTGCTCCTCCGAGCGCCGCACTGGTCCCCCCGTCGTCCATGCCGGTCCCCCCGGGGCCAGTCGGCACCCCGCCGGCCGCTTCGCGATTGCCAGCGCCTCCGTTCGCAGCGTCTGCCGCCCCGCTCGGTGCGTTGCCGCCGGCACGGGCGGCAGACGCGCCGCGGCCATGGGCGTAATCTCCGTCGGAGACCGTCTGCCCACCACAAGCCATGGTGTGGAGCCAGGGGATCAAGGCCAGTATTCGTCTGGTTTTTGCCACGTACACCCTCCCACGCAAGCCGTGACGGCACTCTCTGGTGCCAAGGGTAAAATGGCCCGCGACTGCAATATCCACGCCTTGCCGTGGCGCGTCTTCGGGCACGGCCCGAAGGTTCGCCCGTCGAGAGAAGCTGGCATCCGCAAGGTTCATGCGCCGTTCTTGCCACGCGGGGCGGCCGCTTCTCGCGCTGGACTGTCCGGTTTTTGTCCGGCGGTCGTCCGCCGCAATACAGCTCACGGACAACGCTGCGCTGAGGGTCACGGTCAGCGCGGCGGCTGGGCCCGCCCATCAGTAGTAGAGGAACGGCCAGACCGACTTCATCCAGCGTCCGTCCGCGAAGGTCTGCCCGCTCCCGTGGGCGGGCATGTTCTGCCACCACCAGACGAGGAACGCACCCGTGCAGTCCGAAGCGAGGGTCTCATAGCCTGCCCAGTTGGCTCTTGACACCAGTGCCGTCTGGTCAGCGCCTCCGGGGCCCGCGTGACGACCGTACCCCAGGCAGGAGGTGAGGACCTCGGCCGGGTTGGATTGGTCGTAAACACCCCGCGCGTTCGGCGGGAAGACGGCGCTGCCGCAGAACGGGTCGAACGGATCGACAGTGTACCAAGTCCCGAGATACGAGGCTTCCATGCGGGTCGTCGTGGGGTGGCGCACGCAGTCGGAGTCCGAGCTCCGGCACTCCAGACCGTAGAAGTTGGCGAAGGGGAGCGTGTAACGTCGGTCGAGGTCAAAACCGGCGAACGGCATGAACCACTCGGTCATGGCCGGAGCGACCTCATGGTCCATCGCCCCCTCGAGCCCATGCGACATGGACTCCAGGTAGCATCCGGGCCCGCGGTTGTAGTTCACCCACCCAATCCGCACGCTCCGTCCGCACCAGGGAACGCCCGTGTCGAAACAGGCCCAGCCGGCGGCGCAGCGCTCGACCGCGTCCGGGATACGATTACCGGCCTTGGTGTATTTGGGTTTGGCCTCGAGCACCGGGGATCCGCTCACGTCATCGACATCAGCATCAAGACCGAAGCCGCCCACCACCCAACGTGTCGGCTGCCGGGCTGCATCTGTCACCAAGCCCCCTTCACGTCGATCTGACCGGAGCGTCCATCGAGGCCCGAGCTCGCTGTCTACGCTGAGCTGCGCGCGCGTGCGAGCGGCGGATGGAGCAGTGAGCCAGAGCAATGCTGCAGTCGCGATCAGAGTCCCTCCTATCACGGGCCGCGACTCCGGCACGCGAGGACGCATCGAGCGCGGCCTGGTTCGCCTCGAGCCCACGAGGAGTACATGCCAGTGAGTCACCGCCAACCCCGCATTCCCGTCGGGCCTCGCGCTCCTTGGACCAGGCGTGGAACGCAAAACCCGCTCCCATGCCGCCTGCCACTAGTCCCGCGCCGCCCACTGCCAGGGCAGCCGCGCGCTGGACCTGCCCTTTCGAGCGCGCGTCCACCGGGTTTGCTCGCAGCCTCGACCCCGGAGCGATCTGGCCGTTCGTCCCGGGGGTGTCGTCTGCCTCAGCCCCAACCCCGCGTGACCCACCGTGCCCGGCTCGGTCATCGCGGACGGCTGCAGCGCCAGCGACACGGTCAGCTGCTGCCCGGCGGCCATGGTCACCTGCTCGGCTCGCGGTGCGGTATCCGTCGCTGGAAGGCGGATACCTGGTGCACGCCGGGGTTGGCGCGGAGCGGAGCGCCGAGCGGCGAGACGCCCTGCTGAACTCGCCGTCCAGCTCGACTCGGGCGCCCGCGACCGCGACGCGCACGTCGATGGTCGCGATGCTCGACTCGAGTCGCTCGACATCTTGCTCGACGTTTTCCCTGCGGTCCGAGCGAATTTCCTGCCCACCGAGCTCGAGATAGCGGCGGAGAGTTTCCACCGCCTGCACCGGCTGACCGAGGTCCGCGTGCGCCCGACCGATGTTGTAGAGTACCGCGTAGTGCGGGAGCAGCTCGTAGGCGCGCACGAACTCGTCCAGCCCCTCCTGGATGCGCCCTTCACGAACCAGTTCCATGGCGTGAGCGAAGTGCTGCGCGGCCTCTTCCTTCGGCGTGGCCAACGCCGGTCGGGGCAACGTGAGCAGAAGGCACAGAGCCAGCCCCGCGCGCTGCAGCGCTCCACGGATGATTCGACGAGGCTCCATCGCCAGCCGTCCTAGGCAAGAATCGTACCCACGTATTCCGGTCACTGGTACGGGTTCCTCTCGTCGTACGCTCCCGGGAGGACGGCACGCGCGACTCCGCCCCGTGGTGAAGCTGCGCTCGAGCCGATGCCCTTCACCGGTTTCGGTGTTCGCGGCGTCTGGCCGGCGGGGCTCGTTGGGTAGCGAGGCTTGATACCGGAGCTCGCTGCCCCGGACGGGGAGTTGGCCCCTTCAGGATGCTGCGCAGCATCGCTCGACGGACTGGGCGACGCGCTGGCGTGCGGTGGGGGCAAATCGATTCTTGCCACGCTCTGCGCGGCAGCCGGTGAGCTCGCCGCCGGCTCGGTCATAGAGGAGGCTGGGGCTGCCTCCCGAGCTTGGCCGACGTACGGCTGCCGGATCCCGAGCCCCAGAGCCACCAGCAACATCACACCGCCAGCCGGCACGGCCCACCGGCGAAGAGCGACGGCAGTTCTTCGAGCAGGTCGCGGGCTGCGTGGCACGACCGCATCCAACGTGAGCACCGGCCGAAGCGAGCCCTCCCACTGTGCACCCTGCTCGGCACCAAGCGAAGACGGTGAAGCCGCTGTGGGGAGGTGCGGATTTTCCGAGTATCCACCCTGGTCAAGCTCCAGCCCGTAGCTCACGGGTGCGTAGGGAAGAAGAGCATGCCATAGCTCGGAAATCCGGCCGTAGCGATCGCCCACCGCGGGGGCCATCGCTCGCTCCACTACCGACGCGAGCCCCGGCGGCACCATGGGCTCTTGCTCGGCCAGAGGCACTGGTTGCCGGGTGAGGATGTGAAACAGGATTCCGTTGTAGGTGTTTCCGGGGTGGGGCCGCCTTCCACACAGGCATTCGTACAGCACGGCACCCAGAGAGTAGACGTCGGTACGTTGATCGAGGGAGCTCTCTCCGCGGGCCTGTTCCGGAGACATGTAGTGCGGTGTTCCCAGGCTTGCTCCGGTCCTGGTGATGGTCGTACCGCAGGCGGAGTCCCATTTCAGCTTGGCGATGCCGAAGTCGACAACCTTGACGTGTTCGCGCCCCCCGCGCAGGCACACGAAAAGGTTGTCTGGCTTGAGATCTCGGTGCACCACGCCTTGGGCGTGAGCCGCCATCACGCCGCTGCAGGCCTGAACCACCAGCGACACCGCTCGCGGGACGGTGAGTGGGCCTTCTCGCTGGAGCAGCGCGGACAAGGGCTCACCCGCCAGGTACTCCATCACCAGGTAGGGTACCCCCGTCGGCAAGACGCCGAAGTCGGTCACTGCCACCACGTGGTCGTGCTCCACGCGACCGGCGGCCAGGGCTTCGCGGCGGAACCGCGTCAGCATGTCGGCGCTGCCGGCGAGCTGCGGGCGAAGAAACTTGATCGCGAACCGTCGCTCGAGCAGCGTGTGCTGCGCTTCGAACACGGCCCCCATCCCGCCCTGGCCGAGCCGACGCACGATCCGGTACTTGTCGGCGACGACCTCTCCGGGGGCGATCGGCATGATGATGGGTGCGAGCGCGTCTTCGTCCGGCGTCATGGCGTTTCGCTCTCCGATTCGTCGGACTCGTCGCTCCTGTGGGTTCGCCGATAGAGTGCAGGATCAATCTCCGGATGGGCTGCCAACAACCGATAGGCGCGCTGGCGGGAGATCCCTGCCTCGGCAGCAGCGCGAGAGACGTTACCGCCCAGGACGCGCAACCCTCGCACCAGGGTCGCCAGATCACGGGCGTCCCTGGCTCCTTGACCTTCGGGTGGCGGATCGTCACCAGCGGATGAAGAGCCAGCCCTGAGCACTCGAACGTGGGAGGGCAACAGCGAGCGCCGCAGCCGTGGCTCGTGCCCATGGAGTCCCGCCAGCTGCCGAGCCAACAGCTCGAGCTCGCGCACGTTGCGCGGCCAACTGTAGAGGCAAAGGTCTTCCACCAGACGCGCCTCGACCGCCAGCGAACAGCCGCCGGAGTGCTTGCGCAGGAACCAGTCGAACAGCCACGGTAATTCTGCGATCCGCTGCCGCAATGGAGGCAGGGGGATCACCACGCCGGTCAGACGCGCCTCGAGGTCAGCGCGAAATAGCCCCTGGTCCACTCGATCCCGCAACGGCACCTGGGTAGCCGTCAATATTCGGACCTCCACTGCTACCGGGCGTGATTCGCCGACCGGAACCACCTCGCTTCGTTCTATCGCCCGGAGCAGCTTGGCCTGGACCGCCGGCGGGAGATCGCAGATCTCGTCCAACAAGAGGGTTCCTCCATCAGCTGCCCGAAAGTAACCGAGGGCCTCCCGATCGGCGCCGGTAAAAGCCCCCTTGCGGTGGCCGAACAGCTCCGCCTCCGCGAGCGACTGGGTCAGGGCCGCGCAATTGATGGCCACGAATGGGCCTGGCCGGCCGCTCCAAGCGTGAATCGCACGCGCGACCAGCTCCTTGCCCGTACCGGTTTCACCTTGGATCACGATGGGGAGACCAATCGCGGCGCTCTGTCTCGCGAGCGACAGCACAGGTCCGAGTACTGGTCCGGCAACCAGACCGTGTTCGCTGGTGAACTCCGAAGGGCCAAGAGAATCTGTCTCTGCGCTGCCTCGAACCACCACACCGATGCAGTCGCCCAACCGAAGCACGTCCCCCGTCGACAGCACCGCCTCCCCCACGCGAACCCCGTTGGCAAAGACCCCGTTTCTACTACCGAGATCCCGCACGATGTGGATCGGTCCGTCCCGCCGGATCTCGGCGTGGTGACGCGAGGTCTCCGAGCCCGGCAGCCGTTCGTCGCAGTCCTCCCCCCGGCCGAACAGGGTTTTGACCCGGACCAGCCACGTCAGACGAGCCCCTTTCAGCGGGTAAAGCCAGCGCACACCCGTCATCGCGGCCGCGGGCGAAGATGCCGGCGTATAAGCGGGGTTCGTGGTCTGCCCCGCGGGAACTTGGCTCGGATCCGGCATGGTGATCGTCCCCGGTGCCGGGCGAAAGCCTAGCAGCTGGGACCCCGGGGATTCCAGTGCTGGTGCTACATTGCAGGCATGCCGGTTGCCCGGTCGGATCGAAGTCGAAACGAATGCTCTCCGGGAATCATCTTGGCACCTTGTGTGATCGATCCACCAGGGCGCACCGCAAGCTGCTTGGGCACCTGTCGCTGGAGGGCGATGCACCCGAGCCCCGGGCCATCCATCCACCCGGGTTGGGAGGGTCGTCGAACTGCCGGAGGTCGGCGGTCTGCACCATCGCTACGTCCGCGAGGTCGCCTAATTTCGCCTCGGATGGGTTTTTGGCGAGGACAGTCCGGCGGCGGACGGGCCCGTGCTAGGGCGTGAACTGGACCTCGATCCGGTTCGACGCGGTGGTATTCAGGGGATTGGCGCTGAGGTCTTTCTCCAGCAGCAAGTAGACGAACGAGCCGTCGAGGTCCGTCTGGGTCGCCACCGCCAGGATTCCCCCGAAGAAGACGGGGTCGACGTCCGGGGACGAGACGGAAAAGGCGGACGGCAGCGTCATCGGCCCGACTCTGACGAAGCAATGCGAGTACTTGGCAGCTGGCGAAGGGTCATCGGTTCCCTCCAGAATGGAGAAGACATCGCCCTCGGCGGCCACGTTGTGGCTGACGACGTCGAGCCGGACCGCGATGCCGCCGTCCTGCGCGCCGATGGTTTGGGTCGACGCGGGCAGCATGACGGCTCCGAACTGGGGGCGGACGGTGGGATCTCCCAGCAAGAACTGAATGTCGGCCTGCAGACCCGAGTAATCGTGGCTGCCCTCGAGCTTCTCGACGTACCACTTGTTTCGGGCATGGTCGAGGTTCTGCTGCGTCTTGAAGACGGCGCCCAGGTCTTCGGAGAGGACGCGGTTCAGTCGGGTGGAGCTCCAGTTGTATCCGTCCAGATCCACCGAAGCCGTCACCCCGAGCGCGCCTTGCCTCAGGAGATGCAGACAGAAGAGGCTACCGTAGCTTCCGGTCGACAGCTTGTCGAAGGCGCAGACGTCGCACGAGCTGTTGAACACGATCGTGTTCGACAGCTCGGGAATCTCCCCCGAACCAATCGCGGCACCGGCGGTCGAGCCATGGGCGACATGCTGGATGAGAGCCTGGTCGCGCCAGTCCTCCGGCCTCACCGGGTCGGTCGTGGTCTTGAAAGATGCGGGGTAGCCCGCCAGCGCGAACAGCTGCGCGAACGCCGCGGCGTCCCGTTCATCGCCACCCCCGACTTGGCCGATGAACAAGCAGCCCTTGCCGCGCGGCATGTCGGGGTGGAAGATGGCGCGCGCGACGTAGGCAGAAACGTCGCTGGTGCTAAACCCGTAGATCCTGCCGACCTTCGCTTCTGCGAACCCAAATGCATCGTGGTCCAGGTTGCCGTAGCGAGTGTTGTCGATCGACCATCGGCGGTTGTCGGCCAACAGCGTCGTTTGCTCGATTTCGAGCGGGGAGGCGACCAGGGTGAGGTATCGGGGCGATACGCCGAGAGCCGCGAGTTCGGCATCGAGCTCGGCATCGACCTCGTCCACGCCATCGCCCGACGAAAGCAGCAGCAGCTCGTGCTTGGCCGCGGCCAGGATCGGCGCGCCGAGCGCCGTGTTGGCGAAAAGCCGTTCCGTGGGCAGGGGAGAAAGGGTATTGCTCTGCGCCTCCTGGACGACGCGGTCGAACGCCGGGCGGGCCAGGATTGCTCGGTCCGTGCCGGTGGACTCTAGATACCGCTTCTCCAGCTCAGTACGGTCGAGCAGCTCGTCGCATTCGGGACGGTCGACGCCCACACAGACCACCTGCTTGTCGCGGAGATCAAGCTGGTCGTCATGGTTCTCGATGATCAGCGGAGCGTTGAGCAAGGACGCATAGGGCGCCGCCAACAGACCGAGGGCGTAGTCGTCGGCAACCACGACCACCCGAGGCCAGCACGACCAATATGCCAGCGGCGCGCTGGCGGGGGTGGTCTCGTAGTCGGCGTGCAGGCGGTCCTCGAGGGCGGCCGGAAGAGAAGACAACGTGCTCACCCGGGCAGGGCCGTATTGCTTCAAGAACAGCGCTACCGAGTCGGCATCGAAACCGCGGCCGGAGCCGCTTTCATCGTGAACGACGAGCAACGGATACTGCGTGATATGGCCAACGGGTTCGGTCCATATGGCGACCGGAATGGCGACCAAGACCTCGTGCCAGTCGGCGTCAGTGGCAAGGAAGACCTCGCGTTCACGGTATCGAGCCTGCTCCTTGCTGGCGACGCAGGGAGGCGCGCCGCCGATGCCTGCGCTGCCCGCCGCAGCGCCACCGAGGCCGCCTGTCGTTGGCCCTGCAACCCCGCCGGAACCGGCAGGCCCAGTGCCCCCTTGCCAGCTTTGACCTCCGCCGGTGCCACCGTCCGTGCTCGGTTCTGGAGTGCACCCGGTGGTCAGTAGAGCCAAGAGCAATAGCGCTGGGCCGATCTGCCGGATCGAAGACCTCACGACACACCTGCCGGAAAAAGTGAGTACCGCCATGCCGCTCCGCCTAACGGGCCGACTATACGACGTCATGCGTGAAGCGACCAACGCAATCAGGCCCGCAAGCGAGCCAGAATCCGGCCCGCAACCCCAGGGCATTGGCCCGACGATCCCGAGCTGGTCCCCGAAACGCAGGCGTTGTCCGCAGAGTTCACCGCGACCTGAAGGCTGGCGCCTCCGGGCGCGACATTTCTCCGTATTTCACCCCGGGCAGCCTCCGGGGTGGCGCGCCGTATCCCGGTACATGAAACACATCAAACACATCATCGGGTTGGCTGCTCTGGGATTCTTCGGTCTGGTTGGGTTGGGCACGGCACAAGCCTGCTACGACCACGACTGCTACCACCACCACTACCACGCCTACGACGAGGCTCGGGCCTTCTGTAGCCTGCAGAGCCACTACGGAGTCCAATGTAGGGTCGTCTCGTCCGGCTACGGCTGCGGCCCGTACTGGTACCAGGCGCGGCTGTTCACGGACGGGGAAACGGCGTACGTGGCGTGCACGCGCTGAGCTGGTTGGGCCTGTTGGTTGGTGGGCGGGAGACCGCAAAGGGTCCCCGCCGCCCGCCGTGGCCGCTCAGCCCTGCAATCCCGACTTGGCGATGATCTCCGGCGGACAGGCAACCTGCTGGACTCCTACATTCGGGTTGTCCGCAGCACCAAACCAGCCGAGAAACCAGGTGCAGCCTGCCAAGAGGTCGGGCTTGCCCGCAAAAACCGTCTGACATTTCTGCTGGACGCAAGAGGTGTTGCCGCTGCAACCGGCGAGAAATCCGCCATACTGCGCGCCCAGGTCGGTGGTGCCCCACTGGGTGGAGCAGGCATTCAGGGCGCCCACGCCCCCGCCCGGCACCATCAGATCGAACTGGTCGCTGCCAACGCCACCGTTGTTGATGACCTGAACGACCATCGTCTTGCCGCTCAAACCGAGTGTCGATGAGCTATTGCCGTTGTGGGAAGTGCCGGGGAACTGCAACTGGAAGCAGCGACCACAGGTGTAGTTGCCGCCCGACGCGGCCACGAACCCATAGGACAGCGTGCTGCTCACCTCCCAGGGGACCAACCCCCAGCACATGTAGGCGGTCCCGCCGCTGTCGCAGGCGCTGCGCGCCGTGTAGTTGGTGCCCAGGCTCTGGTTCTGCTGGTCGCAGCTGGCCATGGGACTGCCGCTGTTGACGTTCGCACTCCACCCGCAAGCAGGCTTGCAGCAATCCCAGTAGCGAGACAGCCATCCGGCGGTGCCCGACACGGTCGTCGTTGGCGGGCCGTTTCCCGTCGCTGGGCCCAAGGCCGACGAGTCCGCGGCTTCGTCGCAACTCGCCGTGGCGAGGCTCGCGGCCAGGAGCCACGAATCGAGCAAGCCAGTCAGTCGGTATCGCACGCTACGCTCCTTTTCGCCAACGGCGGTGGTGCTGTCGAGAACACCGGGGCCAAGTCGTTGCCAGGCATTGTCACAGATCCAGGTCCGTTGAAAGAGCCTCCGAGGCGCGGCGGCCAGAACGGCCGATGCCATCTCCGTTCCCCAGCGGGTGCCTCCTGCCGAGCCCGACGCCAGCGGGAGGCAGGACTTAGGGCGCCCGCAGGCCAGCAGGCCGAGCACGGAACGTGTGGGTGCGGCCGAACCACCCTCTCCGCCAAGGTTCGGCGCGAGGGCGCACTGCCCGGCGGGGTGCTGCGGTTGCAGGCTGGCGATCCTCGCCGCCCTGGCCGCTCACCTGTGACGGGCGGTATACTAGTAGGTGTCGGTGGGTTGCGCGTTGACGGGTCACGCTGCCTGGTGCCGCGAGCGAGCCCACCAGCCAAGCCAGGCATCTGTTCGGGGAGATCACCATGACGGAAGCTAAACTCGTCAGCATCATGGCCGTCGCTCTAGCGCTGGTCGCCGGCGGCTGTGGTTCCGACAAGTCGGACGGCACCACGCCGACCAGCTCGAGCGGCGGCAGCGCCGGCTACCCTCCCGCCTCGTCGACTCCCGACGGCACGCAAAAGCTTTCGCAGACGGAGGTGGCCAGTCTGATGGCGACCGCTTGCGAAGGTCTCACGGTGGACCCGGGATCCCGGCCCCCAGTACTGGCGCTCGTGGTCGACACCAACGATTCCTTGACCCAGGCGACCCCCTCCACTCAGGGCCGATCGAAGTGGGCGATGATACAGGAGCTCTTGCCGCAGGCATTGGCCTCTCTTCCGAGCGGCTGGGCTATCGGCTTGAGCTTCTACTGCCGCAACGAATCCGGCGACTGCTACCAGGGGCAGGAGGCCGTGCCGGTCGCCCCGAACGACGCCAATCAGCAGACCCTGTTGGCCAATGCCATCCAGGCGCGCACTACCTGTAGCTACGCACCGACCCAAGCAGCGTGGACGTTCGGGCTCGATACCATCCTGAGCACCCCGAGCACCGAGCTCGTGGATCGCTACGTCGTTCTTTTGACCGACGGAGTGCCAACCGTCAACCGCGACGGATGCACCCTCGGCCGCGGCAACCCCTCCATCAGCCAGGCCGAGTACGACCAGTTCATCAGCACCGTATCGGCCCAGACGACGGCTACCGGTGTCAGGACCTTCGTGGTCGGCGTACCGGGCAGCGATGACCCACAGGGGGCTCCCTACGATCCCATGTACGAGCTCTCGCTGCTTGGCGGAGGCCGGAGGCACCGCCCCGTGGGGGTGCACTCCCGTGTCCGGAACGCCCAACGGCAGCACGGTCGATCCGCGTGGGACCTACTGCCACCACGAGTTGACCCAGTACACCGCCTTGTGGGCGGCACTGAGCAGCCTCGCCACGCCGGTGTGGGGCCTGTGACTACACCGTGCCGACAGGCCCTCCCGGGCAAGTGATCGACCCCAACCAAGATCTACCCGATCTACGGCGATGGTCAGGGCAACTCGTACCTCATCCTGCCCAACAAGGACGCCAATTGCGATCGCGGCTGGCAGTTCACGGACGCCACCAACACGCAGATCCATATCTGCCCGATCACCTGCCAGCTGATAGAGTCCAATCGGTCCGCCAGAATGGAGTTGGCGTTCGGCTGCGTGCCCGGGACCAGCTCGACGTAGGTCTACTTCGGACTCGTTGCAGCGTGAGGTCGATCGGCAGGTCATCCAGCCCGGCATTTCTCCGCATTTCACCCGGGGGAGCCTCCGGGATCGGGCGCCGTATCCCGGTACATGAAACACATCAAACACATCATCGGGTTGGCTGCTCTGGGATTCTTCGGTCTGGTTGGGTTGGGCACGGCACAAGCCTGCTACGACCACGACTGCTACCACCACCACTACCACGCCTACGACGAGGCTCGGGCCTTCTGTAGCCTGCAGAGCCACTACGGCGTCCAATGTAGGGTCGTCTCGTCCGGCTACGGCTGCGGCCCGTACTGGTACCAGGCGCGGCTGTTCACGGACGGGGAAACGGCGTACGTGGCGTGCACGCGCTGAGACCGCAAAGGGTCCCTGGGAATCCAAGCTCCAGCCACCTGACTGCTCCGATCCGGCGCAATAACTCCCGATCGTGGCTCACGATGCCGAGACCCCCCGGCCATTCCGTGTCGGCCAGGGCGAGCCGCCCGAGCAGCCACGCGAACTCCACGCGCACCGTCTGGATGCGCATGAGCAAGGACTTCGTTCGTCAAAAAAGCCCAGCGGCTCCCGGCGGCCGAGCACGTGCGAGCACGGCGCCGAGCCAGGGCGGAACTGCTTGGTGCCCCCCCAGTGAGCTCACTCGTCAGGGGGACGGTTTGGGCAATGCGATCTGGCTGAGCGAGTACGAGCTCGTGGCGGCGCGTCGCAAGGCCTGCACGAGGTCCGGGTAGAGCGCGCTCTGCGTGTTTCGATCGATGATTCCGAACTTCTCTCCCCCGCTGCCCTGACCGCCGTTGTCCCAGTAGACCGGCAAGATTCCGCGGTCGACTGCTGCTTTGGTGACGTATTCCACGTAGTAACGTCGAGTAGTCCTCGAAGCCCGCTTGGTGGGTCGCACCGTACTCGCCGAGCAGCACGGGGACGCCCTTGTCGATGAAGCTCGGACTTGAGCTTGTCGAACTGCTTCACCACGAAATCTTCCTGGCCCCAATCGTCCCTTCCCGGCGAGGCGCGGCCCCAGGTGTTCGTCTTACCCATCAGCGCAAACAGGTACGGGTCATAGTAGTGCACCGAGAGAATCAGCCGATTCGGCACGGAGTCGGTCGGCAGCTTGAAGCCAGTGACAGTGTGGTCGATGTTCGTGTTGTAACCAGGCACCACCAGGTGGCGCTTGGCATTGTTGCCACCCGAGCCCCGAACCACTTTCACGAACACCTGATTGAGTTCGTTGATGAACGCCATGTGGCGCGGATCGGGAGTACCGTAGCCATCGTGAATCTCGTTCATCGACTCGAATAGCAGCTCCTCTCCGTAGCCAGAGAAGTGCTTCGCGATCTGGGTCCACACGGCAATGAAGCGCGTCTTTACGACGGCATTGTTCGCCTCCGTCGTATTCCCCGCCGCGTCTTTGAGCGTGAGCCATTGCACCCCCTTGAAGTTGTCGGCGCCGTCATGGTGGACGTTGATGATGGCGTAGAGACCGGCAGCACGGGCGTAACCCACCACCTCGTCCACACGCTCGAGCCAGGGCGCCTCGATGACATGGTCCGGCGCGGACCCCATATGTTTCGCCCAGGTGATCGGAATGCGCACCAGGCCGAAACCGGCCTTCGCCACGCCGCTCATCAGCTCCGGCGTCACTCTCGGGTTACCCCACGCGGTCTCGCCCTCGGGGACGTCCAGACTGTTGCCGAGATTCCAGCCAAGGACGGCCGCCTTGAGTAGTTGCGCGGATGTGTGCACAAACTCGCGCGGACGTTGCTCGACCGAAGCCGCGGTGGCGTCATGCCCAGCGGCAGCCGTCTGCGAATCCGGGGGGCGAAGGCAGGAGCCTGCGAGCATGGCGAGGCAGAGGGCAATCGCGAGTCTGGCAGGCAGTCGAGGGTGGGATCTGAGAGTCACGGCAGTGCCTATACATCGGAGACGGGACCCATGACAATTGGTCCTGCGAGACACGGCACGGGCGTCGGTGACCCGCGATGCGCGAATTCGCCGAAAACGGCCGCCGAGCGGACACGGGCCGTGCAAGACCCGGCGCTTTGCTGCTACACGTTGTGCCCAGACTCGCGGCAAGAATCTCGCACGTCACTTCCGTGTCGCCGTAGACGCCGCCTCCCCGGCCCCCGAACAGGACAACCTTGCCGCGCGCGTTGTCGTAGGGCATCGCGTGATCGGCGCGCGCGGTCGGGCTGGTGGTGGGCCAGCGCTGAGTGAAGTCCGTTCCTCCCCACTCCCAGGTCTCTGCCGAGCGCCGGGGACTCGGGCGTGGCGCGCTGGCCGCGCCAGCGGGCGGGGCACGAGCCCGCCGTGGGTGCGAATCCCACCCTCTCCGCCAGGGTACAGGCGCAAGGGCGGCGAAGTCCGCGACAGGTGTATCCTCGAGAATCGCTCCAGGAAAACCGCCGCAGTCGGCAGGCAGTGCTCCGAATCGATGATCGTGCGACAATCGTGGTTGGCCTTGCCTCGAGGGACGCAGAGATGAAGACGCTCCACCTGTTCGTGCCGGTCTTGGTCGCAGTCGTATCGATCGGCTGCAATGGCGGGGGAGACAGACCCGGGGGGTGGTACCGGCGGCAGTGGCGGCCCCGGTGGGAGTAGCGCCGTGGGCGGCGGCAATAACACCGGCATGGGCGGCAGCGCCGCAGGCCCCACGGTCATCGAGAACAGCGGATGCACCGACGCCCTCGAGCCGCTGCAGCCATTGGGCACGACGCAGACCATCGGCAATGGCACGCCCGAGAGCTGCACGGAGGACGCGCTGAGAGCAGCCGTAGCGTCACTGACCGCCCTCGACGAGGGCGGCACGGTGCTCTTCGACTGCGGCAGCGCCAGCGCACACGATCACGCTTTCCCGGGCGCTCGAGGTCGACGGCAAGCTGATGATCGACGGCAATGGCGTCATCACGTTGAGCGGCGGCGGGGTCGATCGGATACTGAATCTGGCGAACTGGTCGGAGCTCGTCGTGCAGCGTATCACGCTACGTGATGGCCGCACCGACCAGTCCGGCGGCGCCATTCACCACCCTTGGTACGGTACTTTGCGGGTCATCGACGTCACCCTGGTGAACAACCACGCTGCCCAGAACGAGGGCGAGATCGGGGGTGGCGCCATCTTTGCGGGAGGACTCTCCCAGGTGATCGTCTCGGGGTCTCGAGTTTGTCGGTAACAGCGCCTCGAACGGCGGCGGCATGCTGAACCGCGGCTCCACACTCACCGTGGTGAACACGGTTTTTCGTGACAACGAGGCGACCAGCTACAACGAGAGCGGCGGGCAGTATGGCAATGGTGGGGGACTGTACATCGACGGCATGGCCTACGAGGACGTGGGACCCGCCGGCGACTTCCACCTCTGCGGCTCGGTGTTCTACAACAACGGCGCCAAGCAACACGGCAGTGCAGTGTTCGGGTACTTCTACCAGGGAACGACGTCGTACATCGACCGCTGCCACTTCGACCGGAACTCGTTCACCGGCAGCCCGGCAGGCTCGGGTGGCCTGTACCATGGGGCGGTACCCATGTACCTCACCAACTCGACTTTCTCGAACAACACGGCGCTGCAGGGGCACGGGGCGGCGATCCAGATGAAGTCATCGGCGGGCACGGTGGTGAACGCGTCGAACTCCACCTTCTACAACAACCAGGCCCAGGGCAACGCGGGGGCCATCTTCGCCAGCAACAGCCCTCTTTACGCCACGAATTGCACCTTTGCCCGGAACAAGGCCGACTACGCGCCGGCCATCTTCAAGGGTCAGAGCGGCAGCGTCACCCTGAAGAACACCGTCTTCTCCGACAATCTCACGGACAACGCATACAGCGCCGTCGCCTGCCACGAAAGCTTCACCGACGGCGGCGGCAACATCCAATGGCCTGCAACCAAGAACAACGGCAACGCTGACATGTCCTGCGTCACGGGAATTCTCTTCGCCGATCCCTTGCTCGGCGAGCTCGGTGACAACGGCGGCCCGACGCCTACCCTGGCGCTCGGTGCGGGTAGCCCCGCCATCGACTACGCCCTGGACTGCCCCACGACCGACCAAGTCGGAGCGAGCCGAGTCGGCGCATGCGACTCGGGTGCTGTCGAGTACCAGAGCGACTGAGGACAGGGCGCACCAGGTCACCCCTAAGGGCTCGGATACTCCCAGGTGTCGCCGTAGACGCTGCTTCCCTGGCCCCCGAACAGGACAACCTTGCCGCGAGCGCTGTCGTCGGCCATCGCGTGATCATAGCGCGCGGACGGGCTGGCTTGGCGCGTCGTCATGAACATGGCGGTCGACTACGCGCACGCCGGTGATTGGTCGAGTACTCCGAGCGCCAGCATGAAAGCCCAGGTCAACAAGCACCACAGCTTCTTCGCCTCCTACCTCGACACCAACAACGTCTCGCAGTCCCTCTTCCGCGTGATCCGACTACTCTGATCGCTGCTTGACCAGGCCGACGAACAACTTGCGCTTCGTGCCGTCCAGCACCAACCGCCGAGCCGCGTAGCCCTTGCGGGCAATCTGAAGCACCACGCGCTGTCCGCGCGGGACGTCGACCTCCCCGACCGGACCCGTCCAACCACCGCCGGGAAACGTCACCTTCGCGTTGGGAGGAAACACCTCGAGCATGACCCGGGTCACCTCCGGCACGGCCGGAGCCGCATCTGCAGGTGGCTGGGGCGAGACCGCGGATGCCACGGGTTGCGTTGGCGGCAGCACGGCGGCAGACGCTACGAGCGGAGCCAACGTCTTCGCGTCGCTGCGCGGCGCGGCTTCCGTGGATTCCGCCGTGCCGCGCCTCTGCACGACTGCCAACGTCACCACGGAGCCCAGAAGGCCCCCCACCGCAGCGACAGTCCAGCGCGATCGCAGCACGCTAGCGGCTCTTGACACGACCGGCTCTGCGTGACGAACCGCGGCGCGCTCCGCGGTCACGCAGCCGTTCGCCTCGAGGGTCGTGGTGTCGTTCTGAAACTCGGAAGGTACGTCCGGAGGAGCCACCCCCAGCAGCGTAGGCCGGTTGTCTCCCGTCAAGTCGAGAGGAGCATCGCCAGGGAGCGTCCAGTCGTGGCCAAGCTGCCCGTTGACTGGAGGATCGTGCCAGCCAGCGTCGCTGGTCGGCGAACGCTCGCCGTCGCCCGAGCGGACGACGACCATGGCTTGCGGGCGCCGCTCAGGCGTTCGCTGGTCGGAGCGCCAGCTGGGCAGCGGGCGAATACTCGAACGGCGGGTAGACCCCTGAGCGTTCGCAGGATCGCTCGGCGACTGTTCGGGCGGCGAATCGGCAGCGGGGTGGGCCGCCAAGTCCCCCTCGGCGGGTTGGGTGGATTCGGCGTCCTCGATTCGATTTCGGTCCGACACTGGTCTGCCTGTGCGGGGCATTGTCCCGAGTTCGGCAACACAGTGCCACCCGGAAGCGATGCGGTCACGAGGCTGAAATCGTCTCCGTTCGGGGCGGCCTCGCTGGTCGGCCGCAGTCTCCGGAAAGTATTGGATTTGGCCGGAAGGCCCGACGGGGGTTGAAGTCGCGCGTCCGACGATGCTGGCAATCCCCTCTACCTGGGACACCACGGGCGAGCTGGAAGCGCCGTTCCGCCGGTTGGAGAGCTCTTGGTCCCGTTCCATGCCCTGTTGGTCGGGTCAGAAGCCCACGAGCTTCCAGCCGCAATACTGGTTGCCGAGATTGTCCTGAAGGAAGTAGGCCGCGCAAAAGTCAGCCTGGAATTGCCCTGTGGTCTGACCGGCCGTGGTGCAAGTGCAAGCGGAGCCTGCGCACGAGACCGAGCGCTCGATGCCATCCGGGCAAGCGAAACTCTGCTGACAGTCGACCGATCCGGTCAGGGGCGGCGGCCCCATTTCGCACTCTAGGACCTCCGTCGCACGCGACGACGGATCGTTCGTCAGTGGCCAACCACAGGACTCGCTAGCCGACTGGAACGAGGGTGCTCCACAGAAGGTTCCCTGGAAGGTGGACGTTTCGCTGCCATCGATCTCACAGCGACACGCGGCGGCGTGGCAGGTGATCGTGCGAAACCCGGCGTCATCGCACAGGTTGAAGCCCACGCTACACGTGCATCCGTCGATGCACGGGTAGTCGCGCATGCTTTCACAGTACACCGGCCCGGCGCCTGCGCTCGACCCACCGCGACTCACGGTGCCTCCCTGGTTCGAAGCGGCACCCCCCGAGGCATGGCTGCCGGCATACCCGCCAGTTGCCTCCTGCGGGGACGCAGTGTCGCCACAGCCGAACAGGGCCAGCGACGCCAGGATGGGGTACCAGGATGGCGGGCGCGCGTTGGTGGAATCGTTGTCCAAGGGGACCTCCGGGGCGAAACAAGGCACCGAACGCAGGCTAGCACGTGGTCCCACCGGGTCGCGCCCGGGCGCCCGCATGTGTCCCTGCGAACAAGCAAGGAATGTGCCCAGCCCGCCAGCGCCGATTGCGCGTATACTCTGGGTCCGGCCCGATGAGTGACAAGCAAGGCAACGGCCCTGGTGGGTCCCACGGCACGCGCTTCTTCGGCACGCCCAAAAGCTTCGGTCCTGGCGGTGGGGCGGATGGCGGTCGCGTGGGCGGCGACCTCGACGGTGGCGAGCGCAGAGCGCAGCTCCCCGCCGAGCCGCCGCCCGAGAGCCTTGCCTCCGCCCGCGTCGTGACCGCCCCCGTTGCCGGAGGCGCTACCGCCGGGCTGGGTCCCGTGGAGCCGACGCCGCTGCCGCTCGGAATGCGGCGCTCCGAGTACGAAGGTCGCCCGATCCGCGAGTCGCTGATGCTCGCCATGCGCCAACAGCGCACGACCTTCTACCAGGTGGGGGATCTGGCGCGGCGACTCTCCGTGCTCCCGCCGGGGCTCGCCGAGGCCTCGCTCGTCATGCGGCAGGTCGCGGTTTCATTCGCGCTCGCGCTCGTCGTGGTGCTCCTCGGCACGATGGCGATTGCGGCCGGCACGATGCGCCTAGTGCTCGGCGTGCTCGCAGGCACCGTCGCTACCACGCTCGCCGTCTTCGGCGCGCTGCGGCTCGTGTCGCGCCTCGGCAGCCGCCGGGGCACCAGCCAACTGCCGGGTTCGGCGCTGATCTGGGTCGGTGGGGTGGCGTTCGTGGCGGTCGCGACGACGATCGCTCTCACCTGGGGCGTCTCCGAGGTGACCCGGCCGCTGCTGGCAGCGAGCACCGCGAGCGGCTCCGCGCGCGAGCGCGTCGGCGGCGGCCTCGGCGGAGCCACTGGCAGGCGGAGCCGACGCCCGTGTCGAGCGCGGCGCGCGCGCAAGCGTCGGCCACGGTGTGCTCTACGCGCCCCCCGATTTCTCCGCGCCGGACGGGGGGTTCGACCTCGTCATCCACTACCACGGCAACACCGAGCTCGTGGAGCAGAGCGTCGCCGCCGCGAAGGTGAACGCGCTCGTCCTCATCGTCAACTACGGCGAGGCGTCGGACAAGTACTCGAAGCCGCTCCAGAATCAGTCTGCGTTCGACCAGCTCCTCGGCTCGATCGAGGCGACCGCGGAGGCGCGGCTCGGGCTCAAGACTCCGCGGATCCGCCGGATTGCGCTGGCGTCCTGGAGCGCCGGGCACGGGGCCGTCGCCCAGATCCTCTCCAGCCGCAGCCGGCTCGATCGCGTGGACGCCGTCCTCCTGATGGACAGCATGCACGCGGGCTTCGTGCCCGGGAGCAAGACCGAGGTGTACCCCACCGCATATCAAGCCGTTCGTGAACTTCGCGCGGCGCGCGGTCGCCGGCGAGAAGCTGATGGTGATCACCCACTCGACCATCGAGACGGAGGACTACGCCAGCACCACGCAGACCGCGAACGCGCTCCTCGCGGCCCTCGGGATCGAGCGGCACGCGGTCACCAACCCCGCGAGCTCACCGCCGCCGGTGAAGCTCCGGGCCGCCGTTTTCGCCTTCCCGACGGGCGAGCGCCGTTGGCTCTCCGTCACGAGCGAGGTACGCCAGGGCGGCCTGACCGTCCTCGGGTGCACCGGCAACGGGAAGGGCGATCACATCGCCCACCTCGCGCAGATGTCGGAGACCGTGTTGCCGCCGCTCGTCGCACGCTGGCGCTGACTCTGCCCCACGATGGCCTCGCAACCCCAGCGCCCCCCATGACCCCTTTCATTCAGGCTGCTCTTCCCCGTCGTAGCGGCCACAGGAGTCGTGAAGCTCCCGCAAGTCCCGGTTGTAGAAGGTTTCGGGTGTGGTGATAGCCGCCTGGTGCTCGGCAACGAACTGCTCGGTGAGTCCTTTTGGCCGTCCCACGTCGGTGTCGCACCGCAAGGCCGGTTCCGGGTTCGACTCGAAGCGGTCCCCCACCTTGCGCGTCACCATGACTTCGACGAGGCGGCAATGCTGGTTGAACCAAGGCATCACGCGGTCTTGGTCGGCGTGGTACTGGTCGAGCGCCCTTTGCGCTTGGAGCCTGTCCTGCTCTCTCGCCTCCCTGGTGTCCGTGCATTCCTGGCGCAATGGGTCTTTATCGCGCTGCTTCGGGTCCGAGTCCCAGCGAATCCGCTTCTGTTGCTTGGCTTCCGCGGCCTGTGCAGGGGGCCGCGTTGCGTTTCGTTCGCCGTCCCGCTCGTGGGCTTCCTCGTTCGGCGGCTGTTCGCGTGAGACAGGTAGGTCCAAGTAGGGGTGGACCCCCGGCCGTGAGTACTGCTGGCTCTCCGCGCATCCGGTGACGAAGAGAATGACGATCGGTGCCAAGCTCCTGCGGCTCATTGGTTGACCTATGAGTCTGGCCTCGGAGGCGCTTTCTTTCAAGCGGGTCGACGACTTGCGGCGCGCCGGACGGCTCCTCCGGAAGCTGCAACACTCCGGACGATCAATCGAATGGTACTTCGCCCGGAGTATGCGGCCCCCAGCTCGATCTGCCCGTGGGCGCCGCCTGTGCGCAAGGTACGAATGCGCCAGCGGAGTGTGCCGCCAGAAACCATGCTGGGAGAGGATCTGTCGGCGGTATTCACCGCAAAGTTCCGCCAGGCTCCCGGGCCGCCCGCGGGAGCGCGTGATTCGGTGCAACCCCCCGGCGAGCGGGGCACATTCGCGGCGAACCCATGGAGATCACTCAAGAATCGTCGCACACACCGGGCACATCAGGATTCGGTTCGCGGACGGGCTTGGTTGACCGCTAAACTGGTGCTGCCAATGCCCAAGAGCACCGACGAGACGTCTCAGCCCCAGGTGTCGGAGGAAACGCGAGCACCGGACGAGTTGGGCTTCGACCCGCTCGTCGGTTCCATGATGGGGGTCAGCCACGTGCTCCCACCCACGGTTTTCCTGTTCGATCCGGTGGCGGGACGGGTCGATGTGGTCGGCTCCACGGAGGATTCCGCGTTCCCGCGTCCCCGCGCCAAAGGTCAGCTCGAGGAAGTTCTTCCCGAGGAGGAGGCGCGCACGATCGTGCTCGAAGCCGTCCGGAAGACCATCGAGACCGGCCAGCGTCAGCCGGTCGACTACGAACTGGCGTCCCCCAGCGGCCGGCGTGCGTTCGAGGGGTCCACGGCACTGGTCTCCCGGGAACCGGTGGCGAGCGTCGCCTGGATCGTGCAGGACGTTACCGAGCGCCGCGAAATCGCCGATCGACTGCGGCAGCGTGAGATCCTGCTCGAAACCCTGATCGAGAGCCTTCCCTTCGACCTGTGGGTACGCGACCCCGAAGGACGCTGCACGCTCGCCAACTCGACCCTCTGCAAGCGCTGGGGAGCGGCCGTGGGCAAGCTTCCCCAGGAAATGGGCGTGGAGCCGGAGGTGCTGAGCGTCTGGGAAGCGAACAATGCCCGGGCGCTGGCCGGCGAGGTGGTGCGCGAGGAGGTCACGTACTGCTTGAACGGCGAGGAACGGCAGTATCTCAACATTCTGGCCCCGGTCCGGGATGGACAGAAAAGCTATGGCGTGGTTGGCCTGAACCTCGACATCACCGACGAGAAACGGCTGGCCCTCGAGCTCGAGCGGCATCAGCGCCTGGAATCCATAGGCGTGCTAGCCGGAGGAATCGCTCATGACTTCAACAACTATCTCACCGTGATCCTGGCCGGGTTGTCGTGGCTGCGGGTCCATTCGAATCCAGGGGGTGAAGGCGGGAGCATCCTCGGGGCAATGGAACGGGCAGTCTTGAGTGCCCGCGGGCTCACCCGGCAACTGCTGACCTTCACCAAAGGCGGTGCGCCGGTACGGGTTCCCACCGCGCTGGGCGAACTCGTCACCGAGGCTGCAGCACTCGCCAGCCACGGCTCGGCTTGCCGCTGTGAAGCCGAGGTCGAATCGGGACTGCCGCTGGTCGACGCGGACGCCGAGCAACTGCGGCAGGTCGTGCACAATCTCGTGCTCAACGCCACGCAGTCCATGGGCGGGGGAGGCACGGTGCGGGTCCTGGTGCGGCGCGCTGCGGGTTGCGAGGGAGTACCGGATTCGGTCGAGATCGCGGTGCAAGACGGCGGTGTCGGGATTCCCAGGGAACGTCTCGACCGGGTGCTCGAACCCTACTTCACCACCAAGCCGGAGGGTCACGGGCTCGGTCTCACGATCAGCTATTCGATCGTTCAACGGCACGGCGGGACGCTCGCCATCGACTCCGAGCCGGGTCGGGGTACTCGCGTCGTGGTGCGGCTTCCATGCTCCCAGGCGCAGCAACCCGCGCCGAGGCCGAGTCCGGACTCGCTGACGCGAAGCCGGGCGCGGCTGCTCGTGCTGGATGACGACCAGGGCGTCAGAACGACGACGGCGCGGCTGCTCGAGAAACTCGGGTACCGCACCGATACTGCCGCCACCTGCGACGAGATGCTGGGCCGCGTCCGAGCCGCTCTGGCAAGCGCCGATGGATACGACGCGCTGTTCTTCGACCTGACGATTCCGGGAGGGCCGGAAGCTACGGCAGCGCTCGGCCGCTTGCGGGAATTCGACCGCGAGGTACCCGTCATCGTCTACAGCGGCGATGCACAATCGCCCATCATGGCGCGGCACACGGAGCACGGGTTCGCTGCGGTGCTTGCCAAACCGTTCACCTTGAACGACCTCACAGCTGTGCTGAGCGCCGTGCTTCGTCGCGATCCGGCCTGGCGAGACGCATAGGAACGACGCGACGATGCCAGCGTGCTTGGCGTCCGACCGCTCGACCGTCTGTGTCCGCTCTGGCCTTTCGGCCTACGCGCCGGACAAAGCGTCCAGTAGCTGCTCGAGATCGACGATGGCAAACGTGGTGGCGTAGTCACTGATGCCATACGGAATGATCAGAAGCCGTCCGTGCACCTGTCCTCCGCAGCTGTACACGACGTTGGGCACATATCCCCGGCGTTCGTGCTCGGTGGGCGACAGGAGTGGCTCGCGAAGGCGACCGATTAACCGAGCGGGATCGTGACGGTCGAGCAGCACGGCTCCCATACAGTACTTGCGCATGGCACCAACGCCATGCGTGAGGACCAACCACCCGGCCTCCGTCTCGATGGGCGAACCGCAGTTGCCGAGTTGCACGAACTCCCAGGCCTGTGCGGGCCGCAGCAGTAGCTTTTTCTCGTACCAGAAGTGCAGGTTGTCCGAGAACATCAGGTAGATGTTCTCGTTGTCCTGGCGGGAGATCATGACATAGCTCCCGTCCAGTTTGCGAGGAAAGAGCGCCATGCCCTTGTTCGAGACGCCCGATCCGTTCAACGTGCTGATCTTGAATCGAATGAAGTCGGCCGTCTCCAGAAACTGGGGTAGGATCACCTTCCCGTCGTACGCCGTATACGTCGCGTAGTAGACCGTGCGACCGTCGTCGTGGCAGAACTCCACGAAGCGCGCATCCTCGATCCCATTCGCTTCGGCCGGAGAATACGGGAAAATGACGCGCCCGGACAGGTCCTGGTCGGCAGGATAGCTGACTTCATAGTTGGATTCCGCCAGCGCGCGAATGCCGGACGCAGTGCTTGGGTCGGGCCTGAGCTGCTCTCGATACTCGCGTTCTACCGACTTGAGACGAGCCTGCAGGTCACTCCACGCAAACGACTCACCCAGTCCCGCCATGACTTGGACGGAGAACTCGTTGTGCAGTCCCAGCTCGAACAGCTTTCGTTCGAACAGACGCCGCTCGTAGCTGGGATTCCGCGTCGTTTCCGCGGCAGTGACGAACGGTACCGCCGGTTCGAGCCGGATCTGGCCCTCGGTGTCGACCACCCCGGCGCGAAAAGCGATCGAGGAGACGTGTCCCTCACCCGCGGCTCGCAGACTGAGGATGAAGCGGCGCTCCCCCGCGGGTAGATCGCCTTGGTGCGGATGCCAGACCATGGAAGGATTGAACAGCGCCGCGGACTCGAGCGCATACTCCTGCGTGAAGTACGCTCCCATCAGTACTTTTCGGCTATCCGACAGAGCCGACTCCAATGGCAGGTATCGCTCCACTTGGTCGAATCGACTGAGGAGGAACTCGCGTAGCCGGCGATGCCGTCCGTGGAACTGCTCGAGGATCCGCTCGAGCCCGGCCGCCACGTCCTGCTCGGGCAGAGCCATGACGCGTGCGACGATGTTCTTCGTCTGTTCTTGGCTGGCTGGCCAAAAGGGACGGATCAGCACCCGGCTTTGGTCCGGGTAGAGCACCAGGGAGGTTCGTTTCACCAGCATGGCAGGTTCATGTCGATTGGACCGGGCTCGTCTCGGGTCGGTCGATTTCCCCGGGGTCTCTGAAAGCACTCAGCGAGGTCTCCAGGAGAGTCAGCTCCGCGAGGGAGAGAAGGTAGGCAAGCGTGGATTCCGCCCCCTGATTCTCGTTGACACGGTCTATGGTCAAGCCGTCGCGGCAGCCGCCCGTGGTCGGGTCGTGTACCGGCAGGCGCAGATCGTTGCGGCCCAGAAACCAGTCGAAGGCCCGCCGCGCCTCGTCGAGCCAGAAGTCATCGCGGGTTGCGGCGTAGGCTTCGACGCACGCGGACACGGTGGAGTGAGCCTCCAGAGGCTGCTGGTCGAAATTCGCCCGCCTTTGGCCCCGCACGAAGAAGCCATTCGACCCGACGGGGCGAAAATGCCCGGACTCGGCTTTTTGCTCCTTGACCAGCCAAGCCAGGGCTTCGAGCCCGACCTGCAACGCCCGAGGTTGCTCTCCGAAGCGCCCGCTCAGAATCAGGGCGTGGGGCAACGTCGCGTTGTCATAGGTGAGGCGGTCCCCGAACCAGGGCCAGTCGCTCGATGCGTTCTGGTCGTACGACTCCAGCAACCGGCCAGTCAGCTCCGAACGCAACCGCTCGACCGCGCTATCGCCATGGAGACGCCGGAAGTACTCGTGAATACCCAGCAGTGCAAAGGCCCAGCCTCGCGGATGCGTCACTGCCAGAACAGAGGCAACGCTGTCGCCAAACAGGCGCACTGCCCAGCGTTGCAGCCCACGCCGTCGCGACCGCCCAACGCACGCGCCCAGGGCCCAGAGCGCACGCCCGTGCGCATCGTCCGCGCTGGAGGTTTCCAGCCAGCAGCGATTGAAACCCATGAAGTTATGAAACCGGCGCTGTTCTGGGTCGAAAGCGTAGTCCACGAAAGAGGCATACGTGGTAGCCAGCCGCTGCACCTCGGGTGAGTCCTGGCCTGACTCTTCCAGGAGCACGGTCAACAGCAGCGCGCGAGCGTTGTCGTCCGTGCAGTATCCTTCGGCCAGCTTCGGCACGACGAAGGTTGCATGCTGCAGGAGGCCAGTCGTGTCCGTCATTCTGACCAGATGATCCAGCCGGATCCGCGGAAGCGGCTGGCGGCGTTGTTCCAGGGTCTTGATGCTGGGCTGGCCGCGCGGAAGGGCGCTGCGGCCGCGCCGGGCGGCGATGAAGGACTCCGTGTAGCGATGGGCAACGTTGCTCCAGACCATCTCTCGCCCGAGCAGGTAGCCGCGCTTGCGCATCCTGTGGCGGCGGGCACTGTCGGTCAGCAGTGCCCGGGTCTCGCGCACGATCGCGCTCGGGTCACCAAAGGGAACCAACACACCGTGGTCATCGGCCAGCAACTCCTCGGCGTGCCAGTACGGCGTGGAGATCACCGGCTTGCCGCACCCAAACGCGTAGGCGAGCGTACCCGACGTGACCTGCTTCGGGTTCAGGTACGGTGTGATGTAGATGTCGGCGGCACCGATGAACCGCAGCAGTTCGTCCAGCTCGACGAATCGATCGTAGAAGACCACGTGCTTCTGCACGCCGAGGTCCTGGGTCAGCCGTATCAGGCTCAGGCGGTAGGCTTCGCCTTGGTCGCGAACCACGTTCGGGTGCGTGGCCCCCAGTACCACGTAGACGAGCTCGGGAAACTCCCTGACGAGGTCGGGCAGCGCTTGCAGCACGACTTCGATGCCCTTGTTGGGGGACAGCAAGCCAAAGGTGAGCAAGACCAGCTTGCCCTCCACACCGTACTGATCCTTGTATCCGGGATGCCGAGGCGGCGCGCCCAGGATGAGCCGAGGTTGGCGACGTCGGCGGCCGTGAGCGGAGAGACCTCGAGCGACCGGAAGCCAGCGCGGGCGTAGGCGTCGGCGACGGCGTCCGCTGCCCTGGCGTCGAGGGGCGGAATCCCCGTCGCAGCCTCGCGGGGACCCGTCGAGAGCACGAGCTCGGCCCTGCCGCCGGGCCGCAGGAGTCGAACCAGGAGCTCCAGGAACCACGCCTCCGGGGCGATGGCGCCGCGGAGCAGCGATCCCCAGGCAGCGTGACGCGCAGCTCGTCGGCGAAAGCCGCGAGATCGGGCGGCAGGCACTCGGCGCCGGCGGCGAGGAAGAGGGCATTCGGCAGCCCTCCCCGATCCGCCCGGCGGGCCGCGGCGGCGGAGCGCTCGCGCATGGCGCCAGCGTCGGCGTCGATGCCGACGACGAGGACCCGCGGCTGCGCCCGGGCAAGACGCACGACGGCACCACCGTCGCCCGTTCCCAGGTCGACGATGGTCCGCCCGCGGCGGGCCGCCAGCTCGAGGAGTTAGCCGACGTCCACCTCGTGGAGGTGCCGGCCGATCACGCGTCGCATGGCGCGATGATAGCGCAGAGGTGCGGCGCCCCGCCCCGACGATCGTCGGACAGCCAGCTCACAGGGACGGCCGAGGGAGGTCGCGCTCGAACGCGAAGTCTTCGTCGGCGCCGACATCGGGCATCGATCGCCAGCGCGGCCTTGAACGACGCGCGCTCGACGATCCTCGCGGAGGGCCGCCTGCAGGATCTCGCGATGCTCGGCTTCCGCCGAGCGGCCGTGCCGGGCCGCGCGCCGCTTGAGCGCTCCCACGATCTCCTGCCCGACATTGCGCACGATCAGCTGGCTCATCTCGTCACCTCTGATAGCGATGATAGCAGCCATGTCCACAGAGGCGCGGTCGGCGGTCGCGACGCAGATGGCGATCAGCCACCGCGGCGTGAGCGGCTACAGGGGCGCCAGGTCCGTGCCGGCGAGACCGAGTCGATCGAAGTAGTCCTGGACCGCCGCGACGAGGCGCGAGGCGTCCGTGACCAGCTGTTCGACCTCCCCCGCGTCGTATGGGGGGTCATCGAGCTGGGGATAGCGGGCGGCCGTCTGCGCGCCCGACAGGGCGACGAGGTCGACGCCGGATGTCCCGAAGGCGCGCTTCGCCCGGACTACGGTCGAGCAGGAAGAGCAGGTCGTGCCTCATGGGAGGCTCGTTGCCCTGGAGGGCGATCGTCGCCTTCACGGCCTTCTCGGCCGCCTGCTGCGCCAGGTAGGCGGCCTGGCGAGGCGGCACCCCTGCGACGTCCATCAGCGCACGTGCGGCGGCGAGGTCCCCGAGCGCGGCGCGAAGCCACCAGACCGCCGGCTCAGGCGACATGGCCGCGGTCATAGGCGACCCGTCCCTCCTGGAGCGCCCAGTAGACCACGCCAGCTGGACGACCGGGAGTGCGGCCGTCGGCCTCCTGCGGTCGTGGCCACCACGACGTCCGCCGCCACCGGCAGGTCCTCGAAGGATCGACGGATGGCGATGCTCATCGCACGACGGTTCGCGACCTCCTCGACGATCACCAGCAGGTCGTAGTCACTGTCCTCCCGGCCGTCCTCCCTTGCGCGAGAACCGAACAGCACGATCTTCACGGGATCCACGAGTCGAACGATCCGCCCGACGATCATCGGCAGCCAGGGATCGGCGCTGCGGGTTGGCTGGTCCCGGGTCGCAGGGAGATACGGCGCCACGGCTTCTCTGGCGTGGTGTGCACCATCCGGCGCGATGAGGACGTCGAGGTCATGTTCCTCGATCATGTGCTGCGTGCCGACCTTGCGGGACGCGCAGCTTGCCCTCCCGGATCCAGCGCCGGATCGTCTCCGGGTTGCGGCCGGTGCGGCGGGCCGCTTCCGGGACCGTCAGGCGTCATCGGCTCCCCTCTTCGCGTGCGTCGGTACTGCTCCTGCATGATTGTAGCATACTACAACACGAGAGGCAGCGGATCGGCTTTCCGGCTGGGGATCCGGCGCCGGCATCCCGGCGTACCACCCGTGTCGGGGTGCCGTGCACGGGTGGGGTGGCGGTGACCGGCACGCAGGAGGATCCAGCCCCATGGATCACGGGAGAGCATCTCTGGGCCGGGTGGCCGTCCTGGCGTCGGCGGCGCTGCTCGCGCTCGCGGCCTGCGGCGGCGGCGCGACGCCGACGCCGGCAGTGACCGCCGCGCCGTCGGCAACGCCGGCCGCGACGGCAGCCGCCGGCGGCAACGAGGTGACGGTCGCGACCAGCGCGAGCGACGGGAAGTACCTGGCGGGCAAGGACGGCCTGGCCCTCTACACCTTCAAGAACGACAGCGGCAGCACGTCGTCGTGCTACGAGGGCTGCGCGACGGCCTGGCCCCCGCTCCTCGTCGGCGCGGGCGAGACCGCGACCGGCGGCGACGGGGTCAGCGGGACGTTCGGCACCACGGCGCGCACCGACGGCACCACCCAGGTCACGTACAAGGGCGCGCCGCTGTACTACTTCGGCGGCGACAAGAAGGCCGGCGACACGACGGGCCAGGGCCTCAACGGCGTCTGGTTCCTCGCGGCCCCGTAGGGCGTCCCCGGGACGGCCGGCGAGCGGGGCCCGCGGCCTCCCCGCCGGTCGTCCCCTCCCCCGTTCAGGCCTCCAGGGGCCACGACGGCCCGGGCAGGCCGCCCGGCGGCGCGCTCATCGGCTCGACGGCGGCCGCCGCCGTGACCCCGAGGTCGCGCCCCACGACGAGGCCCGGTCCGGGCGCGCGCGACGCGGCATCCGTGACGCCGAGCGCGTCCGTGATCCCGAGGGCAGCCGCCGCCACCGGCTCCCCCGCGACCACGAGGCGATGCCCGGGCGACCAGGCGAACGCCAGCGGCACCACGCCATCGGGCGTGACCACGTTCCCGTGCACGGCCGCGCCGTCGGGCTCCGGGTGAAGGGTCAGGATCCCGCGCGCGGTCGCCAGCTCCAGGCGCGTCCAGCGTCCGCCCGGGTCCACCTCGACCAGCAGGTCCGAGACCAGCCGGTGGGTGGCATCCCGGCGGATCGAGCGCCAGCGCCGCCCGCGGCGGCCCTCGGCGACCGACCAGAGGACGGTCTCCCCTCCCCCGGCGTCGAGCCGGCCGGCACGCCGCAGCCAGGGGCCCCCGTCGCTCACGCCGGGCCGACCTGCGTGCCGGTCAGGGCCAGGATGGCCGCGACGTCCCGCTCCAGCGTCGGCGACCAGGCCGCCAGGAGCCGGAGCCCGAAGGCCTCCCCCGCCGTCGCGACCGCCCGGGAGGCCTCCGTGTAGCCGAGCGACTCGACCCGCGCCTCGAAGACGTCCCAGTCGCGGACGCCGACGACGCCGTCCCAGTCGCGCACCACGTCCACGTCCAGGTCGACGAAGAGGAAGCGGCCGGCGCGGAACGGCACCGGGAGCGCGGCGTCGACCTTCACCTCGCAGGATGCGCGCCGCGTCGTCGAGCTTGACCACGACGGTGGCCGGAGCGCGGCTGCCCAGCCAGCGGAGGGTGACCTCCGAGTCGGGCAGGGTCTCCTCGTCGTCGGCCCCGGTGCGGACGTCGAGGGAGCGCACGTGGCGGACGACGCGCCAGCCGCGGCCGGCGGTGCCGACGAGGTCGCCCTCCCAGCGCCACCGGTCGTGCCGATCCCCGTGCTTGCGCTTGGCGACGACGACCCGGCGGGGCGACGGGAGCAGGCGGAACGGGCCGGGCAGGCCCGGGTCGAGCAGCTCCGGCCGGCAGGTCACGTCGCGGCGGCGTCGCGGAGCGTCTCGGCCCAGCGCCCGGCGGCGGCGCGCAGCTCGCCGGCGAGGGCCGGCGCGACCCGGCCGCGCACGTGGACGTCGCGTTCGCCGTACTCCAGCTCGACCGCCCCGCGCTCGCGGACGCGGGCGAGGAGCTCGCCGGCGGCGTACGGGACGGCGACGTCGACGTCCTCCCAGAGCGAGGCCAGCAGGGCGCCGAGCTCGGTGCGCAGCGCGTCGAGCCCGAAGCCGGTCAGCGCCGAGACGAGGACGCTCCCGGCGACGATGGGCGCGGGGGCCGCCGTTCGCCGCCGTCGGCGCCCAGGAGGTCGGCCTTGTTGAAGGCCACCAGGCGCGGCTTGTCGCCCGCGCCCAGCTCGTCGAGGACGGCCTGGACGGTCGCCCGGTGCTCCGCGAAGTGGCCGTCCGACGCGTCGACGATCTCGACGAGGACGTCGGCCCGGGTCACCTCCTCGAGGGTCGCCCGGAAGGCGTCGACGAGCTGGTGGGGCAGCTTGTGGATGAAGCCGACCGTGTCGGTCAGGATCGCCGTCTGCCCGTCGCCCAGCTTCACCTGCCGGCTCGTCGGGTCGAGCGTCGCGAAGAGCTTGTCCTCGGCGAGGGTCACCTCGCTGCCGACGAGCGAGTTGAGCAGGGTCGACTTGCCGGCGTTCGTGTAGCCCACGATCGAGACCGTCGGCACCAGGCGCCGGTCGCGGCCGCGCGCGGCGGTGGCCCGCTGCTGGCGCACGTCCTCGACGCGCACCTTCATCTTCTTGATCCGCTCGCGGATGAGGCGCCGGTCGGTCTCGAGCTGGGTCTCGCCGGGGCCCCGGGTGCCGATCCCGCCGCCGGTGCGCGACAGGTGGGTCCACATCCGGGTCAGGCGCGGCAGCTGGTACTCCAGCTGCGCCAGCTCGACCTGGAGGCGGCCCTCGTGCGTCCGGGCGTGCTGGGCGAAGATGTCGAGGATGAGCCGGCTCCGGTCGATGACCTTGACCTTGAGCAGCTCCTCGAGGGCCCGCTGCTGGCCGGGCGAGAGCTCGTCGTCGGCGATGAGCACGTCGTAGCCGGTCTCGGCCTTCGCCGACAGGAGCTCCTCCGCCTTGCCCTTGCCGACGTACCAGTTCGGGTCGACGTGGCGGCGGTTCTGCCACTCGGCGCCGACGACGTCGGCGCCGGCCGTCTCCGCGAGGGAGGCCAGCTCGGCGAGGCTGTCCTGGGCGTTCCAGCCGGGGTCCTCGCCGGTGTCGACGGCGACGAGGAAGACCTTCTCGATGGGCGGCGCGAGGTCGATCGTCGTGGTGGCTCGGGGCATGCGGGCAGGATACCGTGCGGCTCAGGCGGCCACGAAGGCGCGCGCCGCGGCGACGCGCGGCCGGCGGTGGCGCGCTCGTCGGCCGCGTCGAGGGCGAGCTCGACCGGCTCGCGGCGGAACCAGGTCCGCTGGCGGCGGGCGAACGCCACGTTGCGGCGCACGTTGACCTCCAGGTAGCCGGCGCGGTCCAGGCGCCCGTCGAGGAGGTCCCACGCCTCGCGGTAGCCGATCGCGGAGAAGGCCGGCAGGCCGGGGTCGAAGCGGGCGCGCAGGGACGCCGCCTCCGGCAGGATCCCCCCGTCGAGCTGGGCCGCGGCCCGCTGCGCGATCCAGGCCCGGTGGACGGCGTGGTCGGGGACGTCGAGGCCGATCCGCAGGAGGCGCCCGGGATAGCCGCGGGGCGCGGGCAGCGGCCCGTCGCCGCGCAGCGTCGCGATCTCGAGCGCCCGCACGACGCGCCGCGGGTTGCGCAGGTCGGTGGCCGCGGCGAGGACGGGGGCGGCTCGCCGGAGCCGGTCCGCCAGCGGCGCGACGCCGTCGCGGGCGAGATCGGCCTCGAGGGCGGCGCGGACGCCCGGATCCCACGGCAGGTCGTCGAGGGCGATCCCCGCGGCGACGGCCCGGATCCAGAAGCCGGTGCCGCCGACGAGGACGGCGACGCCATCGCGGGCGGCGAGATCCGCGAGGACCCCGTCCGCGTGCTCCACGAAGTCGGCGACCGAGAAGGCCGCGTCGGGATCCACGAGATCCAGGCCGTGGTGGGGCACGCCGCGGCGCTCCGCGAGCGTGGGCTTCGCCGTCCCGACGTCCATGCCGCGGAAGACCTGGCGCGAGTCGGCGGAGATCACCTCGGCGGGTCGGCCGGTCGCGGCGATCGCGAGGGCCAGCTCGATGCCGAGGGCGGTCTTGCCGGTCGCCGTCGGGCCGCCGACGACGACGAGCGGGGGCCGGGCCGGAGACATGGCCGCCGGGTCCGTGGCCCTCCCCCCTCCCCTACGCCGGGACGCCGCGCAGGCTGTACGGCCCGGCGCCGACGATGCGGGCGTCGACGATGCGCCCGACGAGCTCCGGGGGACCCGGGAGATGGACCAGCTTGTTCTGGCGCGAGCGGCCGAAGAGGCGCACCCAGCCGGCCGGCAGGGCGGCGGCGAACGGGTCCTCGCCGGCCAGCGTGAGCGGCGTCCCGGCCCGCTCCTCGCGGCGCCTCGTCCTCGTGGTCGTGGGCCCGGGCGCGCGCGACGGCGTCGACGAGGACCGAGGCCGTGCTCCCGATCCGCTCCCGGTTGCGCTCGAAGCCGATCCCCTCCTGGAGCGCGAGCAGGCGGTTGAGGCGCTCGCGCTTGACCGCGGCCGGGACGTCGTCCGGCAGGCGGGTCGCCGGGGTCCCGGGGCGCGGCGAGTAGGCCGCCGCGAAGACCTGGTCGAAGCGCACGGCGCGGAGCAGGTCGAGGGTCGCCTCGAGCTGGTCCTCGGTCTCGCCGCAGAAGCCGACGATGACGTCGGTGCTGATGGCGATCCCGGGCACGGCCTCCCGGATCCGCGCCAGCCGCTCCGTGTAGTGCGCGATCGAGTACTGGCGCCCCATCCGGCGGAGCACCGCGTCGTCGCCCGACTGGACCGGCAGGTGGAGCGCCTCGCAGACCGACGGACAGGAGGCCATCGCCTCGATGAGCCGGTCCGAGAGATCCCAGGGATGGGAGGTGACGAAGCGCAGGCGCGGGAGCGCCGGCGTGCCCGCCGCGTCCCGGATCGCGTCGATCGCCCGGATCAGCTCGGCCAGGTCGGGCCGGCCGCTCCGGTCGAGCCGTCGCCCGGCCCGGCGCTCCTCGCCGGCGTGGGCGAAGCGCGCCTCGGGCGGCAGGTCGTGGCCGTAGCTGTTCACGTTCTGGCCGAGGAGCGTCACCTCGAGGTAGCCGGCCGCCGCGAGCGCCCGAGCCTCGTCGACCACCTCGTCGAAGGGACGGCTGCGCTCCGGGCCGCGGCTGAACGGCACGATGCAGTAGGTGCAGGTCTTGTCGCAGCCGTAGATGATCGGGAGCCAGGCGGCCGTGCCGGATTCGCGGCGCACGGCGCCCAGGTCGACGGCCGCCGCGCGGGACCCGGCCAGGTGGTCGGCGGCGGAGACCGGGACCCCCTTCACGAGCGTGGTCGCCGCCGTCGCCGGGCCGAGGCCGACGGGGCCCTGGGCCGAGGCGAGGCCGAGCCGCTCGACGAGCTCCGGCTCCTCGTCGGGGCGCAGGAACAGGTCGACGGCCGGGAACTTCCGGGCGAGGCCGGCCCGGTCGCGCTCGCGGACGGCGCAGCCCGTCAGGACCACCCGCATGCCGGGGTTCGCGGCCTTGAGGGCGCGCAGGACGCCCTGTCGCCCGACGACCTTCGCCTCGGCCGCCTCGCGGATGGCGCACGTGTTGATGACGACGAGGTCGGCCGCCTCCATCGACCCCGCCTCGGCGCAGCCGGCCGCGAGCAGGCGCCCCGCCATCTCCTCCGAGTCGCTCCGGTTCATCTGGCAGCCCAGCGTCCAGACCCAGAACCGCGGCAGCGCCTGGTCCTCGGGCCGGAACTGGGCGACCCGCTCGTCGGCGGCCGTGGCGGCCGGGCGGGGTCCCCCCGGTCCCGGAGACGGCGGCACGATCTCGAGGACCGGCAGCTCGCGCGCCGTCACGCCGGCGCTCCCGTCGCGGGCGACGCTCGCGGAGCAGGCCCACCAGCCGCGCGGCCACGTCGTCGGGGACCCACGTCTCGGCGATCGCCTCGGCGTAGGTGCCCTCGTCGCCGTGGAAGTCGGTGCCGCCCGAGGCGACGAGGCCGTGGCGCGCGGCCACGTCCCGCATCGCCTCCACGGTCGCCGCGTCGAAGCTGCGGTGGTGGACCTCGATCCCGCGCAGGCCTGCCGCGATCATCTCGTCGATGACCCCCGGCAGGCCCAGCGCCGCCGCGAAGTGGGCCAGCACGGGAAGCCCGCCGGCGCCGCGGATCGCGGCGATGGCCTCGACCGGTCCCATCCCCTCGCGCCGCACGTAGCCCGGCCTGCCGTGGCCGACGATCCGCACGAAGGCGTCCTGGACGGTCGACGCCCAGCCGGCCTCCACCAGTGCCCGGGCGATCGTCGGCCGGCCCAGCGACTCCTCGTCCGACCGGTCGATCCCCTCGAGCTGGGCGTCGACCGGCAGCCCGATCTCGCGCAGCCGCTCGAGCATCCGCTCGAACCGGCGCCGGCGGGCGCCCCGCTGGCGGTCGAGGAGCGCCTCGAGCGCGTCGTCGGCCGGGTCCACCCCGAGGCCGACGAAGTGGAGCTCGTCGTCGGGCAGGTCCGCGACGTCGCCGGCCGTCGCGTTGATCTCGACCGCCGGGATCACCTCGAGGCCCGCCGGCAACGGCGCCGCGCCCGGCGCGCCCAGCTCCCGGTACCCGGCCAGCGTGTCGTGGTCGGCGATGGCCAGGGTCTGCACGCCGGCCGCCGCGGCGGCGGCGACGAGCTCGGCGGGCAGCAGCAGCCCGTCGGAGCGGAGGGTGTGGGCGTGGAAGTCGGCCCGGGTCGGCGTCGGCGGCACGAGACGTCCCTCGGCCGGTGCCCGGCGGCCGCGGGGCATCAGGCGTGCTCCACGATCCGACGGAGCCGCTCGACGGCGAGGGCGCGCCCGGTGGCCGGGTCGACGTCGATCCGGAGGGCGTTGAAGACCACCGGCCAGCCGCCGACCTCGAAGCGCGTCGGCAGCCCGTTCATGAAGCGCGGCAGCACCGTCGCCGGGTCGAACCCGATGACCGAGTGCAGCGGCCCCGTCATCCCGAGGTCGCTCTGGTACGCCGTGCCCTTCGGCAGGATCCGCTCGTCCGCCGTCGGGACGTGGGTGTGGGTCCCGACCACCGCGCTGACCCGCCCGTCGAGGTGGAGCCCGAAGGCGTTCTTCTCGCTCGTGACCTCGCAGTGGAAGTCGACGAGGCGCACCGGCGGCAGGGCGTCCGCCCCCTCGTCGAGCAGCCGGTCGGCGTCGGTGAACGGGTTCTCGATCGGGATCATGTAGGTGCGGCCCTGGAAGTTGATGCACCGCGACGTCCGTGCCGTCGGCCGCCTCGTAGACGCCCCAGCCGCGCCCGGGCACGCCGTCGGTGCCGTAGTTGTGGGGGCGCAGGATCCGCTCGTCGCGTCTCGAGCGCCGGGTAGATCTCGCGCTTGTCCCAGATGTGGTTGCCCGACGTGATGACGTCGACGCCGGCCGCGAAGAGGCTGGCGGCCGTCCCGGTGGTCAGGCCCATGCCGCCGGCGAGGTTCTCGCCGTTGGCCGTGACGAAGTCGATGCCCTCGGCGCGCAGCTCGGGCAGGATCCGCTCGATGGCCTCGCGGCCGGGCTTCCCGATGACGTCGCCGATCATCAGGATCCGGCACGCCCGGGGCGCCCGAGGTCGGTCACCCCTCCCCTACTTCGCGTACTCGACGGACCGCGTCTCGCGGATCACGGTCACCTTGATCTGGCCGGGATAGCGTCAGCGACTCCTCGATCTTGCGCACGATGTCGCGGGCGAGGCGGGTCGCCGAGAGGTCGTCGATCTCCTCCGGGCGGACGAGGATCCGGACCTCGCGGCCGGCCTGGACGGCGAACGTCCGGTCGACGCCCGGGAAGCTGTCGCGATCGCCTGGAGGTCCTCGAGCCGCTTGACGTACATCTCCACCGACTCGCCGCGGGCGCCCGGCCGCGAGGCGCTGATGGCGTCGGCCACCTGCACGATCGGCGCCTCGACGCAGGCGTACTCGACCTCCTGGTGGTGGGCGGCGATGCTGTTCATGACCTTGAACGAGAGGTTGTGGCGCTGCGCGATCTGGGCCCCGATCGCCGCGTGCGGCCCCTCGACCTCGTGGTCGACCGCCTTGCCGATGTCGTGGAGCAGGCCGCCCATCTTGGCCGCCTGCACGTCCGCCCCGAGCTCGGCGGCGATGACCGCCGCCAGCCGGCTCGTCTCGACGACGTGGTTGAGGACGTTCTGGCCGTAGCTGGTGCGGAACTTCAGGCGGCCGAGGAGGCGCAGGATCTCCATCGGCAGGCCGGGCACGCCGGCGTCGTAGGCGGCCGTCTCGCCGGCCTGGCGGATCACGAGGTCGACCTCGGCGCGCGCCTTGGCGACGACCTCCTCGATCCGGCCCGGGTGGATCCGGCCGTCGGCCATCAGCTTGGTGAGGGCGATCCGGGCGATCTCGCGGCGGACCGGGTCGAAGCCCGAGAGGACCACGGTCTCCGGCGTGTCGTCGATGATCAGGTCGACCCCGGTGGCCTGCTCGAGGGCCCGGATGTTGCGCCCCTCGCGGCCGATGATCCGGCCCTTCATCTCGTCCGACGGGAAGGTGGACCACCGACACCGTGTGCTCGGCCGTGTGGTCGGCGGCGACCCGCTGGATCGCGGTCACGATCACCTCGCGGGCCTTGTCCTGGGCCTCGTCGCGGGCCTTGCGCTCGATCTGGCGGGCCAGGCGGACCGCGTCGTTCTCGGCCTCCGCGCGCACGGCCTCGAGGAGCTGGGCCTTCGCCTCGTCGGCGGTCATGTCGGAGATCCGCTCGAGCGCGATGACCTGCTCGGCCCGCGCCTGGGTGATCTCCTCCCGGCCGCGCTCGACCTCGCGCTCCTTCTCGAGGAGCTTCCGGTCGCGCTGCTCCAGCATGTCGGTGCGCTGGTCGAGCTGCTCGTCGCGGGTGAGGAGGCGGCGCTCCAGCGCCGACAGCTCGGTGCGCTTGGCGCGCGCCTCGTCCTCGGCCTCGCGCTGCAGCTTGAGCTTCTCGTCCTTGGCCTCGAGGATCAGCTCCTTCTGCTGGGTCCGGGCCTCGGCCACGATCCGGGCCGCCTTGTCCTGCGCGGTCCGCATGGACTGGGTGGCCCAGAACGCCGCGGGCCAGGAAGCCGACGGCCAGGCCGCCGACGATGGCCGCTACGAGGGCCACCGCCACGACGACGGGGTTGTCCATGGTGTGCTCTCGCCTCCCGTGCGGCCGGGGCGCGGCCGCGGGTATCTCGCGGAAGTCGGCGATCGCCGGGTCGGTGCCGCCAATTGCGGGCGGGGCCGGAGGCCGGCGTGGGCTCGCCGGATGGAAGGTGCGTCGCGACCGGCCGGGAACTCGACCGGGTTGCGCGTAGGGTACGGCCGGGCGCCGAGAGGGTCAAACGGGGGTCTCGGCGGGGCGGGTTCCGCCGGGGGATGTCCGCTACGGGTCGGGCTCCGCTACGGGTCGGGCTCGGGCTCCCCCTCCGCCAGCCACGCCGCGGCGACCCGCCGCGCACACCTCCGGGTCGAAGCCGTTGCGCGCGAGCAGCGCGTACGCCTTCGCCCGGCGCTTGCGCGGGTCGCGCTCGCGCAGCACGGCCCCGCCGCGCCGGGCGAGGAGCCGTTCGGCGGCGTCCTCGTCGGAGACCCGCGAGCCGGCGCGGGCGCCGTCCTCCGGCCCGGCCGACGGATCCTCGTCGCCGCTCGCCGGCCGCCGTCGCCTCGCGGACCGCGAGCGCGGCCTCGATGTCGGCCGGCGCGACGCCCTTGCGGCGCAGCTCGTCCCGCAGGGCCCGCGCGCCGCGCGGCCGGGCCCGGTCGCGCGACTCCACCCAGGTCCGGGCGAACGCCGCGTCGTCGAGGTAGCCCAGGGTCAGCATGCGCTCGACGGCGCCCTCGACGAGCTCCGGCCGGTAGCCGGCGTCGCGGAGCCGGCGGCGGACCTCGGCGACGGAGCGCGGCCGGACCTCGAGGAAGCGGGCCGCCGCCTCGAGGACGACGGCGGGGTCGTCGACGGCGGCGCGCCGGGCGCGCCGCTCCGAGCGGGTCTCGGCCGGACGGCGGGAATCCCGCCGCGTCGACGCGCCCTGCCCGGCGCCGCTCGCCGGCTCCACGTCGCTCAGAACGGCTTGGCGAGCATGAGGACGAGGATCGCCGTCACCGCCACGAGCTCGTACCAGTGCGCCCCGCGCACGACCGGGTCGCGCCACGCGGCCGCGAGCTCGGGCGTCACGACGCCCCGCGCGGTGGCCTCCGCGAGCGTCGCCTCGAACGCGCGGCCCCGCGGCACGAAGACGAGCGGGATGAGCGGCAACATCGAGAGGTAGAGGAGCAGCGCCACGAACAGCCAGTCGACCCGGCCGCCCTGGAGCGGCCCCAGGATCGGCCGGCCCTGGGCCAGCGCGGCCCCGATCCCCAGCACGAGGACCAGCACAGACCCGACGATCACGAGCCGCTCGAACGGGCCGGCGGCCGCCGTCAGCGTGCGCATGGCCGGCAGGTCGGTCGCCCGCTCGGCGGCAGCGAGGACGATCCAGCGGCCGATGAGGCCGGCGACGAAGACCACCGCCACGAGGGCGTGGGCCAGGACGAACCCGCCGGCGAGCGTCATCGGTGCCCCCTCGCGACTACTCGGCCTCTTCGATTCCCTCGACCGGGATCTCCGCGCTCGACATCCCGGCCCGGATCCGGGTCTCGATCTCGGTGGCGATGGCCGGATTCTCGCGGAGGAAGACCTTGGCGGCCTCGCGGCCCTGGCCCAGGCGCGTCTCGCCGAAGGTGAACCAGGCGCCCGTCTTGGTGACGACGTCCATCGCCACGCCGACGTCGAGGAGGCCGCCCTCGCGGCTGATCCCCTCGCCGTACATGACGTCGAACTCGGCCACGCGGAAGGGCGGCGCGACCTTGTTCTTGACCACCTTGACCCGGACCCGGTTGCCGACCGACTCGGTCCCGGTCTTGATCGTCTCGACGCGCCGGATGTCGAGCCGGACCGACGCGTAGAACTTCAGGGCGCGACCGCCCGGCGTGACCTCCGGGTTGCCGAACATGACCCCGATCTTCTCGCGCAGCTGGTTCGTGAAGACGAGCGAGGTGTTCGAGCGGCTGACGGCGCCCGTCAGCTTGCGCAGGGCCTGGCTCATGAGCCGGGCCTGGATGCCGACGAACGAGTCGCCCATCTCGCCCTCGATCTCGGCCCGCGGCACGAGGGCCGCGACGGAGTCGACGACGACGACGTCGATCCCGCCCGAGCGGATGAGGGTCTCGGTGATCTCGAGGGCCTGCTCGCCGGTGTCCGGCTGGCTCACGAGGAGCTCGTCCACGTTGACGCCGCAGGCGCGGGCGTAGCCGGGGTCCAGGGCGTGCTCGACGTCGATGAAGGCGGCCACGCCGCCCTTGCGCTGGGCCTCGGCGATGACGTGCTGGCAGAGGGTCGTCTTGCCCGACGACTCCGGGCCGAAGACCTCGGTGATCCGGCCGCGCGGGATGCCGCCGACGCCGAGGGCGAGGTCGAGGGCGATGGAGCCCGTCGGGATGAAGTCGACCTGCTGCCGCTCGGCCGACCCGAGGCGCATGATCGAGCCGCGCCCGAACTGCTTCTCGATCGCGAGGATCGCGGCCTCGACCGCCTTGCCCCGCTCGCTGCCGGCCTTCTCGGTCGCCTGCTCGACCCGTCGGTCGCTCGTCAACGCCATCTCGTCACGCTCCTGTCCGTGCCCACGGCACCGGGGGAGCGGACGTTTCCGCGTCCGCCCCGGATGTCAGCCTTCGCCTTCGTCCTCGACGACCGTCCGCGGCTTGCGCTTCGGCTTGATCACCTCGACGCTCTGCGGGGGTTCGAGATACGGCGACAGGCTCGGCTTCGGCTCGGCGGCCTTGGCCTTCTTCTTGCCTTCGCGGTGAGGTCGGTCTCGGGATCCCATCGTCGAACGCCTCCGCGGAACTCGAGGGTAGCGCCTGGTCCTTCACGCGAGCTGCACTGCCGCTTCATCGCGGCCTCGCCGGCTCGCCAGCGAGCGCAGCTCCGGAAGGCGCTGAGGAAAGGTCCCGGCGCGCAGCGCGGCCCGGATCTCGGCCATGAAGTCTAGGGTGAAGGTGAGGTTGTGACAAGTCGCCAGCCGGTACGCCAGCAGCTCGCCGGCCCGGAAGAGGTGGGCCAGGTAGGCCCGCGAGAAGCGCCGGCAGGCCAGGCAGCCGGCAGCCCTCCTGGATGGGCCGCGGGTCGTCGCGGAACTGCTCGTTGCGGAGGTTGAGCCGCCCGCCCGGGACCCAGACCTGGGCGTTGCGCGCGACCCGCGCCGGCAGCACCGAGTCGAACAGGTCGATCCCCTGGTGGACCGCCTCGAGGAGGTCGAGCGGCGAGCCGAGGCCCATCAGGTAGCGCACCCGCGGGTCGCCGGCCAGCAGCGGCACGACGACGTCGAGGACCGCCGCGCGCTCGGCCGGCGTCTCGTCCCCGGCGAGGCCGCCGATGTTGAGGCCGTCGAAGGGGAGGCCGGCGATGAGCGCCGTCGAGCGCCGCCGCAGGTCGGGGTCCAGGCCGCCCTGGATCACGCCGAAGAGGGCCTGGTCCGGTCGCCGGTGGGCGGCCAGCGAGCGCTCCGCCCAGCGGTGCGTCCGCTCCGTGGCGATCGCCACGTCCCGCGGATCGGTCGAGGATGGCGGGACCGGCTGGTCGAAGGCGACGGCGACGTCGGCTCCGAGCGCCTCCTGGATCGCGATGGAGGTCTCCGGCGTGAAGCGGTGCGACGAGCCGTCGTGGTGGCTGCGGAAGGTGACCCCGTCGTCGTCGATGGCGTTGAGATCGCCGAGCGAGACGACCTGGAAGCCACCCGAGTCGGTGAGGATCGGGCGGTCCCAGCCCATGAACCGGTGGAGGCCGCCGAGGCGCTCGATCCGCTCGTGCCCGGGCCGCAGGTAGAGGTGGTACGTGTTGGCCAGGATGATCTCGGCGCCGACCTCCTCGAGATCGTCCGGGTGGAGCGCCTTGACGGTGGCGTTCGTCCCGACCGGCATGAACATCGGCGTCTCCACCGTCCCGTGCGGCAGCTCCAGGCGTCCCAGCGCGCGCTCGTGTCGAGCCGTCGGCGGGCGGGGGCACGAGGACGTCGAAGCGGGCGGCACCCGGCACGGGCTGGCTCAGGCCTCCGGCAGGCCGAGGGTGACGTCGGGTGTCGCGTCGTCCCCGTCGGGCGTCGCGCCCGTCGCACGTCGCGGGGTCGCCTCGTCCAGGTCCGGCGTGCCCGGTCCGGGCCCGATGCCGGCCTCCCACAGGGACGGCTCGCGGTCCGAGCGCTTCGGGGGCAGGTCGTAGCCGAGGCTCGCGAGATGGGCCCGGGCGCGATCGGTCGCCACGCGCCCCTGGGGCGTCCGGTCGAGGAAGCCGATCCGCAGCAGGAACGGCTCGTAGACGTCCTCGACCGTCTCGACCTCCTCGGCGAGCACCGCACCCAGCGCCGCGACGCCCACGGGACCGCCGCCGAACTTCTGGACGATCGCCGCGAGGAGCCGGCGATCGGTCGCGTCGAGGCCGATCGCGTCGATCTCGAGGACGCCCATCGCCTCTTCCACCGACGGCCAGGTCGACGCGCCCGTCGCCGTGGACCTCGGCGTGGTCCCTGACGCGCTTGAGCAGCCGGTTGACGATCCGGGGCGTGGCCCGGCCGCGCCCGGCGATGGCGACCGCGGCATCGTCGGTGACCTCGATCCCGAGGATCCGGGCCGAGCGCCGGACGATCGCGACGAGATCCTCGTCGGCGTAGAAGTCCAGCCGGTAGACGGCCCCGAAGCGGTCGCGCAGCGGGCCGCTGATGCGCCCGGCGCGGGTCGTCGCCCCGACGATCGTGAAGGGGCGCAGCGTGAGCCGCAGCGACCGGGCCGAGGGGCCCTTCCCGATCATGACGTCGAGGGCGTAGTCCTCCATCGCCGGGTACAGGATCTCCTCGACGGCCCGGTTGAGGCGGTGGATCTCGTCGATGAAGAGGACGTCGCGCTCGTCGAGCGAGGTCAGGATGGCGGCCAGGTCCCCTGCCCGCTCGATGGCCGGGCCGGACGTGTAGCGGACGTTCACGCCGAGCTCGCGGGCGATGATCGTGGCGAGCGTGGTCTTGCCGAGGCCGGGCGGGCCGTGCAGGAGGACGTGGTCCGCGGCCTCGCCCCGCTGGCGCGCCGCGGTCAGCAGGACCGAGAGGCCCGCCTTCACCTCGCGCTGGCCGAGATACTCGTCCAGGCTGCGCGGCCGGAGCGAGTGCTCGATCGCCACCTCGGTCTCGTCGACGAGGCCGGCAGCGAGGAATCCGGTCGGGTCGCTCATCGGCGGGAGTCTACCATGCCGGGCACTCCTTTCGCACGGATGTTCGATCGCCGGCGGGGCTGCTCAGCGCCGCGTCGCGGAGCGTCAGCCGGCGCCGCCGGAGATCGCCCGCAGGGCGGCCTTGACCCGGTCCTCCAGCGTCGCGCCGGGGGCCGCGGCGCCGGCGGCTCGGGCGGCCTCGCGGGCCTCGGCCTGCGTGTAGCCGAGCGCCAGGAGGGCCGCCACGACCTCGCCCTCCGTCGGGCCGCCGGTGCCGCGGGGCCCGCCGCTCACGGCCGCGGCCGAGCCGGCCGCCGCGACCTTCTCCCTGAGCTCGAGGATGATCCGGCCCGCCAGCCGCTTGCCGACGCCGCTGATCGAGGTCAGGACGACCTCGTCGCCGGCGAGGATCGCCAGCTGGAGCTCGGCGACGGGGCGGCTGCCCAGGATCGCGAGCGCCACCTTGGGGCCGACGCCGGTGACCGTCAGGAGCAGCCCGAAGAAGCCCAGCTCGTCGATCGTGCGGAAGCCGTACAGCGCCTGCACGTCCTCGCGGACCAGGTGGTGGGTGTGGAGCTTGAGGCGCTTGCCGGGCTCGGCCGTCGCGATCACCGCCGGGGCGACGTAGATCCGGTAGCCGATCCCGCCGGCCTCCAGGACGAGGCTGTCCGCGGCGACGCCCGCGACGATCCCGTCGACGGAGGCGATCATCCGGCGCGGCCGGTTCGCGGCGCCCCGCGGGGTCGGCGGGCGGCGGCCCGGACGCCCCGGGTCGCGCCGGTGCTGAACGGCATGCCGTCCCACTCCTCGAGCATCCGCTCCTCGCGCGAGAGGGCGTCGCGGACGGCCCGCTCGTACGGGGTCTCCCCTGCAGTCCGCGGGGCGACCGCCGCCCGGTCGAGCAGGCCGGCGTTGATGCGCTCCCCGGCGCGCTCCCGGTTCGCCGTCCAGATGGCGACCGCCAGCGCGTCGGCCGCGTCGTCCGGATGGGGCGGCTCGGGCAGGCCCAGGATCGCCTGGACCATCCGGCCGACCTGGCCCTTGTCGGCGGCGCCGTAGCCGGTCACCGCGATCTTGATCTCCGAGGGAGTCGCCTCGCGGATCTCCAGCTGGTGGGCGGCCGCCGCGAGCAGCACGACGCCCCGCGCGTGGCCCACGGCGAGGGCGGTCTGGACGTTGCGCGAGTGGAAGATCCGCTCGACGCCGAGGTAGGTCGGGCCGTGCAGCTCGATCAGGTCCTGCAGGAACGTGTGGATCGCGAGGAGCCGCTCGGGCAGCGGCAGGTCGGCGCCCGTGTGGAAGACGCCGAAGTCGATCGCCCGCAGGCGGCTCCCGGTCCGGTCGACGAGCCCGTAGCCCAGCGAGGCCGTCCCCGGGTCGATCCCGAGGACGATCACCCGGCGACCTCGGCCAGGATCTCGTCGGTCAGCTCGAGGTTGCTGGTGACGCGCTGGACGTCCTCGAGGTCCTCGAGGTGCTCCAGGAGGCGCAGGTTCTGGCGCGCCCGGCCGGCGTCGACCGCCACGGTCTGCTTCGCGATCATCGCCACCTCGCCGGACTCGATCGCCACGCCGGCGCCTTCGAGGGCCCCGCGGACGGCCTCGAGGTCGCTCGGCTCGGTGTAGATCTCGAGCGGGTCCGTGGAGGTCTCGACGTCGCTCGCCCCGGCGTCGATGGCCAGCAGGGCCACCTCGTCGGGGTCGATCCCGGCACGCGGGACCGAGATCACGCCGCGCTGCTCGAACTGCCAGGCGACGGCGCCCGAGCCGGCCAGCTGGCCGCCGGCCTTGGTGAGGATCGAGCGGACCTCCGCGGCCGAGCGGTTCCGGTTGTCCGTCGCGACCTCGACGAGGAGGGCGACGCCTCCCGGGCCGTAGCCCTCGTAGAGGATCTCCTCGTACTGCACGGCGTCGCCGCCGCCGGTCGCCTTCTCGATGGCGCGCTTGATCGTGTCGGCCGGCATGTTGGCGGCACGGGCCTTCTCGATCGCGAGGCGGAGGCGGAAGTTGCCGTCAGGGTCGCCGCCGCCGGAACGTGCCGCGACGGCGATCTCGCGCCCCATCTTCGTGAAGATGGCGCCGCGCTTGACGTCGTTGGCGCCCTTCTGGCGCTTGATCTGGGACCACTTGGAGTGACCGGACATCGGGCCGGAGTATAGCGGACTATCATGCTCAGAACGCCGGGCCCGGCCTGATCCGAAGCGCTGCCGGGCCCGGCTTGGCCACGTCCCGCCGCGGGCGCCCAGCCCGCCCTACGAGGTCCAGTCGAGCGAATGACCACGAAGAGCGTCGACACCCCCCACCTCCGCAGCGTCGTCATCGCCGGGCACGCCGGTGCCGGCAAGACGACGCTGACCGAGGCACTCCTCTTCCGGACCGGGGCGATCAACCGCCAGGGCCGGGTGGAGGACGGGACGACCACCACGGACTTCGAGCCCGAGGAGCAGAAGCGGCACATGTCGCTCTCCCTCGCGGTCGCATCGCTCGACGACGAGGGCAACCTCGTCACGCTGATCGACACGCCCGGGCTACCCCGACTTCGTCGCCGAGGTCGTCTCGGGCTTCCAGGCGGTCGACTCGGCCCTGATCTGCGTCGACGCGACCGGCGGCGTCGAGGCGGGCACGGAGAACGCGGTCGCGCTGGGCCGCCGCAACCGCACCGCGGCCCTCTTCGTGATCAACAAGTGCGACCGCGAGAACGCGGATCCCGCGGCCGTCCTCGACGTGCTGCGCGACGCCTTCGGCACGAAGATCGCGCCGCTCCAGCTGGCCATCGGGAAGGCCGACACCTTCAGCGGGTACGTCGACCTGGTCCACCGCACGGCCTACCGCTGGGACGGCAAGCAGGAGGTCGAGATCCCGATCCCGGCCGAGCTCGAGGCGGAGGTCGCGACGCGCCGCGATCAGCTCCTCGAAGCCGCCGCCGAGGCCGACGACGACGTCCTGACCAAGTACCTCGAGGGCGAGGAGATCACCGACGCGGAGCTCGACGCGTGCCTCCACCGGGGCGTCCGCGACTCGATCCTGGCGCCGGTGCTCGTCGCCAGCGCCACGAAGGGCATCGGCCTGCGCGGCCTCCTCGACGCGATCGTGCGCTACCTGCCGACGCCGGCCGAGGAGCCGCCGACGCGTCGCCCGCGAGCCGAAGTCGGGCGACCCGGTCGAGGTGGCGCCCGACGCCGGCGGCCCGCTCCTGGTCCGCGTCTTCAAGACCACCGCCGACCCGTTCGTCGGGCGGCTCACCTACCTGCGCGTCCTGTCCGGGACGCTGCGCAGCCAGTCCCACGCCTGGAACGCCGAGAAGGGCGAGGACGAGCGCGATCGGCCAGCTGCTCCGCCTCCACGGCAAGGAGCAGGAGCCGGTCGGCGAGCTGAAGGCCGGCGAGATCGGCGCCGTCGCCAAGCTGAGCGCGACGGCCACCGGCGACACCCTCTCGACGAAGGAGCGCCCGCTTCGTCCTCGACCGCCCCGTCTACCCGAACCCCACGCTCGTCGTGGCGATCGAGCCGCAGACGAAGGCCGACCTCGACAAGATGGGCCCGGCCCTCCAGCGGATGCTCGAGGAGGAGCCGACGGCCCGCGTCGAGCGCAGCGCCACCGGCGAGCAGCTGCTCGTGACGATGGGCGAGACCCAGATCGCCGTCATCACCGAGCGCCTGAAGCGCAAGTTCGGCTCGGCGATCGCGACGCACACGCCGAAGATCCCGTACCGCGAGACGATCCGCGGCACGACCCAGGTCGAGGGCAAGTACAAGAAGCAGACCGGCGGCCACGGGATGTTCGGCCACGTCTGGCTGACGATCGAGCCGAACCCCGAGGGCGGGGTCGCGTTCGCCGAGCACGTCGTCGGCGGCACGGTGCCCAAGAACTTCTTCCCGGGCGTGGAGAAGGGCGTCCGCGCGGCGGCCGCCGAGGGGATCCTCGCCGGCTACCCGCTCATCGACTTCAAGGCGACCCTCTACGACGGCTCGTTCCACACGGTCGACTCCAACGACCTCTCGTTCCAGCTCGCCGCCGCGATGGCCCTCAAGAAGGGCGTCATGGACTGCAAGCCGGTCCTCCAGGAGCCGATCATGAACGTGGAGATCCGCGTTCCGGAGCGGTTCATGGGCGACGTCAACCGCGACCTCAACGGCCGGCGCGGGCGCGTCATGGGCATGGACGTCACCGGCGACGGCATGCAGGTGATCTCCGCCCAGGTGCCCGCAGGCGGAGCTGTTCAGCTACGCCACCGAGCTGCGCTCGCTGACCGGCGGCCGGGGCACGTTCACCGCGACGCTCGACCACTACGAGGACGTCCCGTCCCAGATCGCCGAGAAGGTGATCGAGGCCCACAAGAAGGAGCTCGAGGCGGCCGGCCACTGACGCCGATGGCGGTCGCTACGTCCGTCACCGCGATCGGAACGTCTCGGGCCGCGCAGCGTGTGGGGCAAGACCCGAGCGTCTGCGGCTGCGCTCTTGCGGAGCGAGACCGATGAGGAACCTCATCCTGCTCGTCCTGCTCAGCGGGCTAGGTTGCGCAGCGTGCGGTGGGGCGCAACCTGCGCTTCGCATGCCCACCGACAACACAGCTGAGCGTTGCCATGAGCAACGTGGCCTACGGCGAGCCGCGCAGCGTCGGCTCGATGTCGCTCTGCCTGACCTCGCCGGCAGTGCCACGATCACGCGGGTCGCCACTGCACGAGCCGACCGGCGACATTCGGGTCGAGGCCTTCGGGGTCAGACCCAACCCCTTTGCCCGCGGGCTGAACGGGGTCGGCGTGGAGATGATCCCGCTCGCGGAGATCGGTGGCGGGTTCGACCCGGGTGGGATCCAGAAGGTGAGCGTCGTCTGCCCGACCAGGAGCAGATGGCGGACCCGGACGTCGGCGCGACGCTCAACGAGTTCGCCGTCCAGGTGTCCTGGTCGTCGGGCGACGTGTCCGGGGGCCCGGGATCGACGTGACCTACGAGATCGAGGGCGTCGAACGGACGGCCGTCATCCCGTTCGGCATCTGGCTCTGCGCCAGGACGTGCCCCGACGACGTCGGATCGCAGGGAGCCGGAGCAGCCGGACGAAACGAGGGGTCGGCGGATGCGCCGCACGGCCTCACCCAACACCCTCCCCTGACCCCGCCGCTTCCGCGATGGCCTCCGGCAGGCTGAGTCGGCCCTCGTAGAGGGCGCGCCCCACGATCGCGCCGGCACAGCCGAGATCGCGGACGACCCGCAGGTCGTCGAGCGTCGCGATCCCGGCGGAGGCGATGATCGCGCCCATCCCCTGGGCCACCAGGCGGGCCAGCAGATCGAGGTCCGGGCCGCCGAGCGTGCCGTCCCGGTCGATCGCGGTGACCTCGAACGTCGTCACGCCGGCGTCGGCCAGGCGCGTCAGCGCCTCCTCCACCGGCACGCCCGATGCCCCCGGGCGCCAGCCATGGCCGACGGCCAGCCCGTCGCGCACGTCGAGCGCGACGGCGATCGCGATCCGCGCCGTGGGCCGCGACCAGGCGGCGCGGCGAACGCCGGGATCTGCGAGGGCGGCGGTGCCGACGACGGCGCGCGCCGCGCCCGCTCGGAGCACCTCGTCGACCGCCGCGTCGGTGCGGAGGCCACCGGCGACCTCGACGCGCGCCCGCTCCCCCACCCCGGCCACGATCGCCGCGACCACGTCGAGCTGGCGGGCCGCCGGATCGCGGGCGCCGTCGAGGTCCACGACGTGCAGCCATCGCGCCCCCTCCTCGACGAAGCGCGCAGCGACCGCCACGGGGTCGTCGGCGTAGACCGTCTCGCGGTCGAAGTCGCCGCGGAGGAGCCGCACGACGTGGCCGCCGCGCAGGTCGATCGCCGGCAGCAGGTCGAAGGGGCGCGCGTCGTGCTTGCGCGATGTCATGGCAGCATGATAGCGTTGTAGCACGCTAATACGCTACTCCACCGTGTGACGAGGCTTCCGAACCATGCAGTCCCGCCCCGACGACTGGCGCAGCCCGGACACCGACGCCCTGCTGGACGCGCTCCTCGCCCTCGAGGATCGCGACGAGGCGGCCGCCTTCCTGCGCGACCTCTGCACCCTCGGCGAGCTGCGCGACCTCGCCCAGCGCTGGGCCGTCGTGCGACTCCTGGCCGACGGGCTCCACTACTCCGAGATCTCGCGGCGGACCGGCGCCAGCACCGCCACGATCACCCGGATCGCCTCCTGGCTGCACCACGGCGAGGGCGGCTACGCGGCGGCGCTCGAGAAGGCCCGGGCGCGCGGCACGGTCTACCCGGAGGCGCCCGTCCACCACGCCGGCCGATCGGCGATGACCGAGCGCCGCATGACCCTCGCCGTCCCGAACAAGGGGCGGCTGGTCGAGCCCACGCTGCACCTGCTCCACGATGCCGGCCTCGTCTTCGAGGAGCGCGACCGGAGCCTCGTGAGCCCGGTCGAGAACGTCGACCTCGACATCCTCTTCGTGCGCACGAACGACGTCGTCGAGTTCGTCCGCGACGCCGTCGCCGACCTCGGGATCACCGGCGGCGACCTGCTCGCCGAGTCCGAGGTCGACCTGCCGATCGTCCGCCGCGCTGGGCTACGGTCGCTGCCGGCTCGCGGCCGCCGTCCCGGAGGACGCCCCGCAGCGCGCGATCGAGGAGCTCGCCGGCCTCCGCGTCGCCACCTCGCACCCGCGCGCGACCCGCCGCTGGTTCGCCGAGCGGGCCATCGACGTCGAGGTGATCCCGCTCTCGGGCGCCGTCGAGGTCGCGCCGCGCCTCGGGCTCGCCGAGGCGATCGTCGACCTCGTCTCGACCGGCGCGACGATGGCCACCAACGGGCTGCGCCCGATCGGCGACCTGCTGGCCGTCGGAGGCCATCCTCGTCGGCAACCCGCGACGCGCTCCGCGAGCGCGCCGACGGACGTCGAGCGCCTCGTCACGATGCTCGGCGCCGTCCTCGAGGGGCGCCGCCGCAAGTACGTGATGATGAACGCGCCGGCCGAGCGCCTGGCCGAGCTGGAGGCGCTCCTGCCGGGCCTCGAGAGCCCGTCGGTGATCCCCCTGGCGCACGCCGGCATGATCGCCATCCACGCCGTCGTCGGATCCGACGACGTCTGGGGCCTCCTGCCGCGGCTCAAGGCGGCCGGCGCGTCGGGGATCCTCGTCCTTCCGATCGAGAAGCTCGTCGCATGAGCCCGACGCCGGCGAGCACTGGCCGTGCCCGACCCGGCCGACCGCCTACGCCTGGGAGGCGACCGACGAGCAGGTCGCGGAGCGCTACGGCGTGCCCGCTCGAGCAGGTCGTCCGCTTCGACCTCAACACCTCCCCCGCCCCGCCGGAGCTGGCCCTGCGCCTGCTGCGGGGCGGCGAGTACGGGCGCGCGATCTCCGAGTACCCGCCGTCCGACTACCGGGCGCTGGTGGCGGCCGCCGCGGCGCGCTACGGCGTCGCCACCGACGAGCTGCTGGTCGGCGCGGGGGCCGACGAGATCCTCGACCTCGTCGCGAAGGCCTTCCTCCCGCCGGGCGGGTCGGCCGTCGATCCCGACCCCGACCTACGCGATGTACCGCGTCCTCACCGAGCAGCGCGGCGCCCGGCCGGTGCCCGTCCCGCGCCGGCCGGCGGCCGAGGGCTACGCGGTCGACGTCGCCGCCACGCGCGCCGCCGCCCGGGGCGCGTCGCTGGTCTGGCTCTGCAGCCCGAACAACCCGACCGGGCTCCCGGAGCCCGACGGCGCGATCGAGCGGCTGCTCGACGGGCTCCTCGCGGATGCCGCCGCCGGACGGCCGCCCGCCGCCGGTGGTGGTCCTCGACGAGGCGTACGCCGAGTTCGTCGGGCGGTCGCTGCTGGGGCTGCGCGACGCCTACCCGCGGCTCGTCGTCGTGCGCACCGCCTCGAAGGCCTATGCCCTCGCCGGGCATGCGCGTCGGGCTTCGCCGTCGCGCGGCGCGAGCTGCTCGCCGACGGTGGAGCCGTACCGGCCGCCCGGGTCGGTGGCCGATCCCCTCGGTCGCCGTCGTGACCGCCGCCCTGCGCGACCCCGACGTGCTGGCCGCGAACGTGGCGCGCGTCGGGCGCGAGCGCGACCGCCTCGCCGCCGGCCTCGCCGCCTCGGGCCTGGCGCCGGCGCCGTCGGTGACGAACTTCCTGCTCGTCGACCTCGGGAGCCCGGCCCGCGGCGCACGCGCTCGCGCGAAGAGCCTCCTCGCGCGCGGCCTCGTGCCGCGGACGTTCGGGGCCGACCATCCGCTGGCCGGCCACCTCCGCTTCACCGTCCGCGACGAGGCGCAGGACGACCTCCTGCTGGCGGCGCTCGCCGGCCGTCCTGCCGCGTCGCAGGCGCAGCCTCGCCGCCAGCCTCCCTCCCGGACCAGGAGCAGCAGCCATGACGACGCCGCTCGGCAGCCTCGCCGTGACCGGCCCGCGACGGGCGCCGCGTCACGTGTCGCCGGCGGACCCGGGAGACCGACATCACGATCACCCTCGACCTCGACGGCAGCGGCACGCGCCGCCGTCGCCACCGGGGTCGGCTTCTTCGACCACCTCCTGGCCTCCTTCGCCCACCACGGGCTCTTCGACCTGGAGGTCACGGCGGCCGGCGACCTCGAGGTCGACGAGCACCACACCGTCGAGGACGTCGCCCTCGTCCTCGGGCGCCGCCGTCGCCGAGGCGCTCGGCGACCGGGCCGGCATCGCCCGCTTCGGCGAGGCGTCCGTGCCCATGGACGAGGCGCTCGCGACGGCCGTCGTCGACGTCGGCGGGCGTCCGTACGCCGTGCTCGACGTCCCGTTCCGCGGGGAGCGGATCGGCGCGCTCCCGACCCAGCTCGTCGACCACGCGCTCGAGGCGTTCGCCCGCACGGCCGGCATCACCCTGCACCTGCGGGCGACCGGCCGCAACGACCACCACGTGGCCGAGGCCGCCTTCAAGGCCCTGGCCCGCGCGCTGCGCGCCGCGGTCGCGCCGGATCCGCGTCGCGTCGGGGTGGCGTCGACGAAGGGCAGCCTCGGGTGACGCGGATCGCCGTCGTCGACTACGGCGCCGGCAACCTCGTGAGCATCGACCAGGCGTTGCGGGCCGCCGGCGCCGAGGTCGTGATCGCCCGCCGCGGCGCGGACCTGGCTGGGGCGGCCGGCCTCATCGTGCCGGGCGTCGGGGCGGCGGGCCCCGCCATGGCGCGCCTGGCCCGGCGCGACCTCGTCGGGCCGATCCGCGACTGGATCGCCGGCGGATCGCCCGTTCCTCGGCATCTGCCTCGGCATGCAGCTCCTCTTCGAGGGCAGCGACGAGGACGGCGCCGTCACGCTCGGGATCCTGCCGGGCCGGACGGTCCGGCTGCGTGGACGCGCCGCGCCTGCCCCACATCGGGTGGAACGCCGTGCGCCGGACCCGGGACCACCCGCTCTTCGCGGGCATCGCCGCCGGGGCCCCGTTCTACTTCGTCCACTCCTTCGCGCCGCGGCCGGCGGGCGCGGAGGCCGGGGCGATCACCCTCGCCGTGACCGACCACGGCCCCGACTTCGTCAGCGCCGTCGCGCGCGGCCGCCTCGCCGGCGTCCAGTTCCACCCGGAGCGGAGCGGCCCCGACGGGCTCCGGCTCCTCGCCGGCTTCGTGGCGCTGGCGGCGGGCGATCGCCCCGGGGCGAGCCGACCGGCGCCGGACCTCGCCGCTGCCGTTCGCCCGCCGGCTCGGCCTCCGGGAGCGCGGCCTGATGCTCGCGGTGCGCGTGATCCCCTGCCTGGACGTCGCGGACGGCCGCGTCGTCAAGGGGACGCGCTTCGTCGACCTGGTCGACGAGGGCGACCCGCCCGAGCTCGCCGAGCGGTATGCCCGCGAGGGCGCCGACGAGATCGTCTTCCTCGACATCACGGCCGCCCCGGAGGGCCGGGCCACGCTGCGCGAGATCGTGGAGCGGACGGCGCGGCGCGCCTTCGTGCCCCTCACCGTCGGGGGCGGCGTGCGGACCGTCAACGAGATGCGCGACGTGCTGCGGGCGGGGGCCGACAAGGTGTCGCTCAACACGGCGGCCGTCGCCACCCCCGACCTCGTGCGGCGCTGTGCACGGCGGTTCGGGTCGCAGGCCGTCGTCGTGGCCATCGATGCCCGGCGTCGCGCGCTCCCGCCCGACGAGCCGCCGGCCTGGGAGGTCGTCGTGAAGGGCGGCCGCGAAGGCACGGCCCTCGACGCCGTGGCATGGGCCGAGCGCATCGTCGACCTCGGCGCCGGCGAGCTGCTGGTCACCTCGATCGACCGCGACGGCACCCAGTCCGGCTACGACACCGCGCTGCTGCGGGCCATCGCCGACCGCGTGCCCGTGCCGGTGGTCGCGTCGGGCGGCGCGGCCGGCCCGGCGGACTTCGTGGCGGCGGTCCGCGACGGGCGGCGCCTCCGCCGTGCTCGCCGCCTCGATCTTCCACCGGCGCCAGCACTCCATCGCGGACGTGAAGGCGGCCATGGCGGCGGCCGGGCTGCCGGTGCGGCAGCTGCCGGAGGCAGCGGCGTGAGCGATCCGCGGCTCCCCTCCCCCGCCGGCCCGCCGGGCGAGCCCGCCGCCGTCCGCTACGACGCGACCGGCCTGGTCCCGGTCGTCGTCCAGGACGCTGCCGACGGCCGGGTGCTGATGGTCGCCTGGACGGACGCCGAGGCGCTTGCCGCGACGCTGGCGACGGGCGAGGTCCACTTCCACTCGCGGTCGCGCGGGGTCCTGTGGCGCAAGGGCGAGACGAGCGGCAACACCCTGCGGCTGGTGGACCTGGCCCTCGACTGCGACGGGGACGCGCTCCTGGCGCGCGTCGAGCCGGCCGGGCCCACCTGCCATCGCGGCGAGCGGAGCTGCTTCGATCCCGACGGCACTGCCGCCGGCGATGCCGCCCCTGCCGGCCCCCCATCCGACCGCGCCGGGCGACGACGAGGGCGAGGGCTTCGCCTGGCTGGAGACGCTCTGGGCGACCATCGAGGCCCGGGCCGCGACCCGTCCCGAGGGCTCGTACACGGCGCGGCTCCTGGCGGCGGGCGTGGACGGGCCCGCGCGCAAGGTCGCCGAAGAGGCGGTCGAGGTGCTGATGGCCGCCAAGGACGACGCGGCCGCCGAGGCCGCCGCGGCCGACCGCGCCGCGACGCGCGAGGCGCTCGCCGGGGAGGTCGCCGACCTCCTCTACCACGCCCTCGTGCTGCTGGCCGAGCGCGGCCTGCCGCCTGTCGCCGTCCTGGGACGGTTGCGCGCCCGCCACGACGGCTGAGCGGGCCGGGGGCCGCAGCGGCGTTCTCCGACCGCCCGGAGGGTCGGTGCCTCGCTGCCGGCCGACGGGCCGGCGAGGACCTCAGGGCAGCTCGTGATGCGCCCGGCAGCGGGCCTCGTAGGTCTCGCGCTGCGGGGTCGGGGTGTCGATCGCCAGGCCGCCCACGACGACGACCGGCTCGTCGGCTCCAGCCGGGCGCCCGTCGATCAGCCGCTGGGTCCGGGTGGCCTCCTCGCCGCAGACCGTGCAGATCGCCGAGAGCGAGGTCACGCCGTCGGCGATCGCCATGAGCCGCGGCATCGGTCCGAAGGGCCGCCCGCGGAAGTCGGTGTTGAGGCCGCAGCAGAGGACCGTCCGACCGGCGCCTGCCAGCCGCTCGACCACCTCCACCAGGCCGTCCCCGAAGAACTGCGCCTCCTCGATCGCGATGACGTCGGCCCAGGCGTCCTTGGCCAGCGTCTCGATCTCGCCCGGATCGACGACCGCCGTGGACTGGAACGCGGCCCCCGAGCGGCTGCGGACCACCTCCAGCTCCGTGCGGTCGTCCAGCGCCGGGCGCACGAGGAGGATCCGCCGACGGGCGATCTCGGCTCGCCGGAGATTGCGCAGCAGCTCGTCCGTCTTGCCGCTGAACATGCAGCCCGAGATGACCTGCACGTGCCCGCGTGTCGCCACCGTCATCCCCTTCCGAGCCCCCGCACCAGGATCCGCTGGTCGCGCTTCCCGCGGCGCACGAGCAGGTACCGGTCGGCGAGGAGGTCGTCTGCCGTGAAGACGGCGGCCGGGTCCCGGACGGGCGTCCCGTTCACGTGGACGCCCCCCTGTTCGACGAGCCGGCGCGCCGCCCCCCTCGACGACGCCGCGCCCGCCGCGACGAGAATCGCCAGGACGTCGACGGGCGTGTCGGTCTCGGGCCAGGGCGCCGACGGGATCTCGCTGGCCAGGTCCGCCAGCGTCTGGGCGTCGGCGCTCGTCGGGTCGCCGCCGAAGAGGACCTGGCTGACCCGCATGACCCGCTCGGCCGCGCCGCGGCCATGGGTCAGCTCGGTGATGTCGCGGGCGAGGGCCTGCTGGGCGACCCGGCGTTCCGGGGCGGCGGCGTGCTCCGCCTCCAGCTCGGCGATCCGCTCGTGGCCGAAGAGGGTGAACCAGCGCAGGTAGACGCCCACGTCGCGGTCATCCGTGTCGACCCAGTACTGGTAGAAGCGGTACGGGGACGTCAGGCCACCGTCGAGCCAGATCGAATTCGCCGGCCTCGCTCTTGCCGAACTTCGCCCCTGACGCCGAGAGGAGCAGCGGGTAGGCCAGCCCGTGGGCGGCCTCGCGGCTCGCCCGCGGCGTGCCGGGCGGTTCGCCGGATCAGCTCCAGGCCGGCCGTGATGTTGCCCCACTGGTCGGCGCCGCCGCACTGCAGCTCGACGCCGTGCGACCGCTGCAGGTGGGCGAAGTCGGCCGCCTGCAGGAGCATGTAGCTGAACTCGGTGAACGAGAGGCCCTTCGCCATCCGCGCCTGGACGGAGTCCTTGTCCAGCATGTACGGCACGGTGAAGTGCTTCCCGACGTCGCGCAGGAAGTCGAGCAGCCGCGCCTCGCCGAGCCAGTCCAGGTTGTTGACGACCAGCGCCTGGCTCTGCCCCGGGGCGAAGTCGAGATAGTGCGCCAGCTGGTCGCGGATGGCGTGCACGTTCGCCTGCACGGCGGCGCGGTCCAGGAGCGGGCGCTCGCTGGAGCGCCCGGACGGGTCGCCGATCATCCCGGTCGCGCCGCCGACGAGGGCGACCGGCTTCCCGCCGGCGCGCTGGAGGCGCATCAGGCCGTAGATCGGCACCAGGTGCCCGACGTGGAGCGAGTGGAACGTCGGATCGAACCCGTTGTAGGCGCGGATCGGCTCGTTCGTCGCGAGGCGCTCCTCGAGGCCGTCCGTGACGTCGTGGACCAGCCCTCGCCAGCGGAGGTCGGCCAGCAGGTCGGAGAGCCGTGTCGCGCTCACGGCGTCACATGCGGCAGGGCGCACGCGTCGAAGCAACCCGGGGGCACCGAACGGGAATCCATGACCGCTATGCTATCGTGACCGACGCCATGCAGACCAGCCTCGCGCGACGGCAGCGCCGTCGCCGCAACGGCGGCCGGCAGCCTTCGACCGGCAAGCGCGCCGTCGCCGGCGTCGCGATCGCCATCCCGCTCTTCCTCTTCGCCTCGTTCCTCATCGCCGGCCTCGTCGGCTTCGCCGGGGCGGTGAGCGCCTTCTCGTACTACAGCCAGGGCCTCCCCCAGCCCGAAGAAGCCCTGAACATCAAGTTCGACGAGGAGACCCGGGTCTACGACCGGGCCGGCAAGGTCCTGCTCGCCACCTTCGCCCGCGAGCGCCGCGACGTGGTGACATTCGACGAGATCGCCCCGGTCGTCATCGACGCGACGACGTCCATCGAGGACAAGACGTTCTGGGAGAACGCCGGCTTCGACCCGGTGGGCATCATCGCCGCCGCGGTCGACACCCTGTCGGGCAGGTCCCGCGGTGCCTCGACGATCACCCAGCAGCTCGTGCGCAACCGCCTTCTTCCCGAGTCGGCCTTCACCACGACCTACGAGCGCAAGATCCGCGAGATCATCCAGTCGATCCGGCTGACCCAGGCGTATCCCGGCCAGGACGGCAAGAAGCAGATCATCACCGCCTACCTGAACGACAACTTCTACGGCAACAACAGCTACGGGATCGCCGCGGCGGCCCGCAGCTACTGGGGCGTGACGCTCGACAAGCTGACCCTCGCCCAGGCCGCGATCCTGGCCGGCATCCCCCAGTCGCCCACGCCCTACGACCTCATGCGGAACGCGGTCGAGGAGGAGCTCGCCGACGGCAAGACGCGCCTCGTCGTCCCGGCCGACTCGCCCATCGTGCAGCGGCGCAACCGGATCCTCGAGCTGATGAAGACCCGTTCGGTCCTCACCGCCGGCACGTACAGCGCCGAGGACTACGACAAGGCGATGGAAGAGCCCGTCATCCTCACGCCGCCCGCCAACAAGCGGATGCTGGCGCCACACTTCTCTCTCCAGGTCCGCAACGAGCTGGGGCGGATCCTGTGCGGGGAGGAAGCCGCCAGCAGCTGTCCGGCGGTCGATACCGGCGGCTACCGGGTGGTCACGACCCTCGACTGGCGGCTCCAGCGGATGGCCGAGCGGTGGACCGAGGCCGGCGCCCGGGCGCCGAGCAACAAGGACACGGCGGGCTACCTCAAGCGGCTCGGCGTCCCGTACCAGCAGTGGATCCGGAACATGAAGGGGCGGGGCATCCAGAACGCGGCCCTCGCCGCGGTGGACTACCGCACGGGCCAGGTCTACGCCTACGCGGGCAGCGCCGGCTTCTACCTGAAGGGCAACCGCAGGTTCCAGCCCCAGTTCGACGTCCTCGAGGACGGCTGGCGCCAGCCGGGCTCCGCCTTCAAGCCGATCAACTACATCATCGGCATCGAGGACCGGACGCTGACCGCCGCCACGCTGTTCATGGACGTCGTCACCGACTTCGGCGGCGGCTGGAAGCCCGCCGACGCCGATCGCCTCGAGCGCGGCCCCCTCCGCCTGCGCCAGGCGATCAGCGTGTCGCTGAACATCCCGGCCATCAAGGCCGCCGTCCGGATCGGCCCGGATCGCGTCTTCGAGCGCTCCAGGGACTTCGGGATCCGCTGGCAGGCGGCGTCGAACCCGGGCGGCGCCTCGATCGCGATCGGCACCGTCGAGGTCCACATGATCGACCTCATCAGCGCCTACGGCGCGATCGCCAACGCCGGCGTCCTCGTCCCGCGGACGACGATCCTCGAGGTGCGCAATCCGGCGGGCGAGAAGATCTGGCCGCTGACGAGCGGCAAGGCGACCGGGAAGCGCGTCGTCAGCGCCCAGGCGGCATTCATCGTGACCGACATCCTGGCCTCCAACACGAATCCTGCGCAGAACCCGTTCTGGAGCCTGCGCGCCATCAAGGACGGCAGCCGCCGCCGGCCCGCCGCGCTCAAGACCGGCACCACGGACCTGACCCAGGACCTCACGGCCGTCGGGTTCCTCGCCCCGCCGAAGGACCCCAAGGCGCCCGCCCTCGTCGTCGGCGCCTGGATGGGCAACAGCGACAACTCGGTGCCGACGAACCCGGTCTTTGCCCTCGAATCGGCGGCTTCGCTGTGGCAGGCCTTCCTGACCCAGGCCAGCAAGGGCACACCGATCGCGTCGTTCCGCAAGCCGCCGGGGGTCGTCCAGGTGTCGGTGGATGCCTTCAGCGGGATGAAGCCCGGCCCGTTCACCACCAAGACGGTGAAGGAATGGTTCATCGAGGACACCGTCCCCCACGAGGTCGACAACACCAAGGTGGGCATCGAGGTCGACAAGGCCACCGGCGGCCGCTGGCAGGAGGGCTGCGCGGGCCCCAGGATCGTTCGCGGCTACCTGAACCTCTCGAGGGTCGAGACCGAGTTCCCGTCCTGGGGCAAGTACAACCGGGGCTGGATCAGTCGCGCGGCGCGTGGTGGCCGCGGCACGACCTACTTCTACGAGAACGGCGTCTGGAACCCGTACGGCAGGTCCTGGGGCGCCCCGTTCGCACCGACGAAGGTCTGCACGATCCCGGTGGCGACGCCGACACCGGCGCCGACCGACAGCCCGCTGCCGACCGAGCCGCTGCCCTCCACGGAGCCGACCCCGGCGCCCTAGAAGCTGACGACGGTCGCCCCGTCCCCGCCCTCGCCCCGTTCGCCGGGGCGGACGGCGCGCACGAGCGGATGAGCCGCCGCCGCGGCGCGCACGGCATCCCGCAGGGCGCCGGTGCCCAGGCCGTGGATGACGGTGGCCCGTTCAAGGCCGGCCAGCGAGGCGTCCTCCAGGTAGCGCTCGACGACCTCGAGGGCCTCGTCCACCCGCGCGCCGCGCACGTCCAGCGACGAGGCGATCGTCCGGGCCCGGTCCAGCCGCAGCCGGGTGATCCCCGACGCCGCCTCCTCGGACGGCCGCGCGCGGGCAGGCCGTCCGTCGTCGGCGGCGGACGTGGCGGGCGGCTCCAGCTCGTCGGTGGCGGCGGTCACGCGCATGCCGCCGACCTCGAGGGTCGCCCGCTTCCCGCCGCGCTCCAGGGCCACGATGCGGCCCTCCCAACCGCCGGTTCGGCTGCGCGCCCGTGCCCCGACCTGCCACGCCACGGGCGCCGGCGGCGGCGTCGCAGGCGCTGCGGGGGTCGGGGCCGGCAGCCGGCCCAGCCGCTCCTCGGCACGCTCCATCACCTCGTCGAGCGCCGGAGCCGTCACGGTCTCGCGCTCGAGACGGCGCCGGGCGCCCCGGATGTCGGCGCGGAGGTCCTCGACGAGGCGCTCCGCGTCGGTGCGGGCGGCCGTCACCGCCTCGTCGCGCTCGCGACGCGCCCGGCGGCGCTCCTCGTCCGCGGCCCGTTGCGCGTCCGCGGCCCGCAGCTCGGCCGCCCGGGCGCGATCGAGCGCCTCGCGGGCCGCGAGGTCGGTGGCGCGGATCGATGCCAGCGTCTCCTCGAACGCCTGCTGGCCCTCCGTGAGACGGGACCGCGCGTCGTCGACGATGGCCGTCGGGAGGCCGAGCCGCTCGGCGATGGCGAAGGCCTGGCTGCCGCCGGGGAGCCCGGTGCGCAGGTGGTAGGTCGGCGAGAGCGTCTCGAGGTCGAACTCGACGGACGCGTTCCGCGCCTCCGGCGTGGTGTGGGCGTAGACCTTCAGCTCGGCGTAGTGCGTCGTGGCGGCCACGAGGGCCCCGCTCCGCAGGAAGTGGTCGAGCAGGGCCTGGGCCAGCGCGGAGCCCTCGGTGGGATCCGTGCCCGCGCCGAGCTCGTCAAGGAGGACGAGCATGGCCGGGCCGGCGGCCGCCGCGATCCTGACGATCGAGCGCATGTGGCCCGAGAAGGTCGAGAGGCTCTGGGCGACGGACTGCTCGTCGCCGATGTCCGCGAAGACGTCGCGCAGGACCGGGAGCCGGCTGCCGGGGTCGGCAGGAACGTGGAGGCCGGCCTGGTGCATGAGCATCAGGAGCCCGATCGTCCGCAGGGTGACGGTCTTGCCTCCCGTGTTCGGGCCCGTCACCACGAGGGCCCGGAAGTCCGCTCCGAGCTCGACGTCGATGGGGATCACCCGGCCGGCGAGGCCGGGGTGGCGGGCACCCTTGAGGCTGATCTCCGGGCGTGCGGCCGTCTCCGCCCGCACGGCGTCCATCTCCTCGGCCAGGCGCGCCTTCGCGCTCCACAGGTCGAAGCGGGCCAGGGCGTCGAGGGTCTCGCGGAGCGGCTCGGCCTGGCTGCCCACCAGCGCCGACAGCTCGTCGAGGATCCGCTCGATCTCGGCAGCCTCGGCCAGCTGGGCCTCGCGCCAGGCGTTCCCGAGCTCGACGGCGACCAGGGGCTCCACGAACAGCGTCTGGCCGCTCCCGGAGGCGTCGTGCACGATCCCCTTGACCTTGCTCCGCGCGTCGGCGCGGACCGGCACGACGTAGCGCCCGTTCCGGATGGTCACGATCGGGTCCTGCAGCGCGGCGCCCATCTCGCTCGAGTGGACGAGCTGCTCCAGCCGCGAGCGGAGCCGCTCGTAGGCGATCCGTGTCGCCCGGCGCAGCGACCCCAGCCGCGGCGAGGCGGTGTCGAGCAACTCCCCCGTCGGGTCGAAGCTGCGCTCCAGGGTGGAGCGCAGCGCCGGAAGCGGATGGAGCGCGCGCGACAGCTCGTGGAGGAGCGGCCGGCGATCCGCGGCGAGGACGTCCCGGAGCCGCGCGGCCGCCTCGATGGTCTGGGCGATGGCGGCGAACTGGGCCGCGTCGAGGCGCCCGCCGCGGGCGGCCCGCTGGATGGCGGGCCCGATGTCGTGGGCGCCGCCGATCCCGGCGCTCGGATGCTCGGCCAGGAGGGCCCGCACCTGGCTGGTCTCCTCGAGGGCCATCTCGACGAGGAGCGGATCCGCGACCGGCAGGAGGGCCTCGGCCAGGCGCCGGCCGGGCGGGAAGCCGGTCGCGGCGGCCAGGCGCTCGCGGACGAGCGGGAACTCGAGGAGGGCGATCGACTTGGCGTCCATCAGCGGGTGCGCCTGCCGGCTCCCGCCGGATCGATCACGAAGCGCCAGCGGCGCTCGGCCCAGCCCGGCCCCGCGTAGGCGACCCCGACCCGGGCGGTCGCCACGATCGCGGGCGGCGGCTCTCCGGCCCGCCGCGGCTCCAGGCGCAGGCTCCCGGTCGGATCGAGCAGGTCGACGCCGTCGTCGTCGCGGGTCACCCCGAAGGCAGCGGCCAGGTTGCCCGGCCCCACGGCCAGGCGCGCCTCCGGCACCCGCCCGAGCCGGGCGGCCGCCAGGGCGGGATCTCGACCGTCGCTGCGCCGCGTGGCGATGGTCCGCTCCAGGCGCGCCGCGCGCATCGCCTCGGCGCCCTCGATCGGAGCCGCAGCGCGGAGGAGCACCGCCGCCGGGTCTCCCGGCGGGCCGACGACGACGTTCAGGCAGGTGTGCATGCCGTAGACACCGTACACGTAGGCGCGCCCCGCCGCCCCGAACATCGTGGCGGCCCGCGAGGCGGGACCGAAGCGCGCGTGGGAGGCTCGGTCCTCGGGCCCGGCGTAGGCCTCGACCTCCACGATCCGGCCGGCACGTCGAGTGCCGGCTGCCTCGCGCACGAGGATGGCCCCCAGCAGCCCGCGAGCCGCCGCGACGACGGGCTCCCGGACGAGATCCCGGAGGTCGGCGTCGCGGCTCAGCCGTATGGCTCGCGCAGGTCGGCAGGGATGATCCAGCCGAACAGCGCGAAGAAGAGCGGGATCAACGACGTCCGGAACAGCTCCGCGATCTGGGAGGGGTTGTAGATGTTGTAGATGTTGCGCAGCAGGTCGATCTCGTCGGGGTCGGCGAGGTCCGCGAAGTAGTAGTACGAGTCGAGGATGAGGATCATCGTCCCCACCATCAGGAGCGCCTGGAGCGCGCCGAGGATCCCGCCGAGGAGCTCGTCGAGCACCGTCGCCCTGGCGAACAGGGGCGTCCGCTTGTAGAACGTCTGGACGGTGATCGAGCCGGCGATGTAGATCGTCAGGAAGCTGAGCAGGAAGGCCAGCATGTAGACGTACGACTTCGGCAGCTGGGTCCAGTACTGGGCCAGCCAGTTGCCCAGGGGGTCGCGCAGGTTCATGGCCAGGAGCAGCGACACCAGGGTGATCGCGAGGCCGAGCAGGCGACGGAGCGTGCCCTGGATGTAGCCGACGACGAAGAAGCCCGCGACGAAGAACACGACCAGGATGTCGAAGAGGTTGAGTCCCTCGATGAACTCGACGACGTCCACGCAGCCTCCGGTTCCGGGCACCCGCGCGGATGCCCTCTGCTCCGTTTCGCCGCATTCCCCCTGCGACGCGCGATCACTGTACGCTGCCGCTTACGCTCGCCGCAACCTCGGGTGGCGCGTTCCCGCACCGGGGCGCGCGGCTCAGGCGCGGACGCGCCCCCCGTGGGCCGCGGCCACGGCCTCCACCAAGCGTGCCATCAGCGCCTCCAGCTCGCCCTCGTCGAGGGGCCGCTCGTCGCCGCGGATCTCCAGCCGCCAGGCGAGGCTCTTCTCCGACGCGCCCAGCGGAGCGCCGCGATAGACGTCGAAGAGGGCCAGCGTGCGGACGAGGCCGGCGCCCGCAGCACGCAGCGTCGCCGCCACGTCGCCGGCGGCCGTGCTCTCCGGGACGACGACCGCCAGGTCGCGCTCGGCCGAGGCGTGGCGATGCGGCGCCGAGACCCGCACGGTCGCCAATTGGCCGTCCGCCAGGCCGTCGACCGCCAGCTCCCCGACGAGGACTCGCTCGGCCCTCAGGTCCCAGGCCGCGAGGGTGTCGGGGTGGAGCTCGCCCACGAGTCCCGCGACGCTACCCGGGCGAGGAGACCAGCGCCGCCCGGCCCGGATGGAGCGGGGCGCCGCCGCCGTACGCGGGGAACGCCGGCTCGGCGGCGCCGGTGACCCGCGCGACGAGCGCCGCCACCGCCTTGGCGTCCTCGACGTCGAACGGCCGCGACGGCACGCTCCACGACGCCGCGACGGCGTCCCCGGCGAGCAGGAAGGCCAGGCGCCACCACTCCGCCGGCGTCCCGTCGGGGTTGCGGGCATAGCCCTTCCCGATCTCGAAGACCGCGACGTCGCGACGGCCGTGGCGCTCGTTGAGCGCGGCGACGTCGAGCAGGCTCCCGACGACGCCTGACCGCAGCACCGCGTGGCGCTCGGACAGCGGGTTGCGGACGCGGATGGGCGACCCCGCCGACGCCCCGGCCCCGGCAACGCCGTCGGCGGCCGCGATCGGCCAGCCGAGGCGGGCCGCCTGGCCCTCGGGCACCAGCGCCGGGGTCAGCACCTCGGTGAGCCCGGCGCCGACCAGGGCGCGGCGGAGCGCGTCGCGGCGCTCCAGCGGGTCGGGCCGGAAGTGCGGCATCGCCGTGTCCGGCGTCTTGGTGGGGACCGCGTCGTATCCGCGCACGCGGGCGATCTCCTCGGTGATGTCCGCCTCGATGAGGAGGTCGCGACGCCACGTCGGGACGAGGGCGACCAGCGCGGGCTCGGCGGCATCCACCAGCATGGGTTTCTCGCCGGCGGCGACGACCACGGAGGCACCGGCGGGTGCCGGCCGGACGTCGATCGCCACCCGGTGAAGAAGGTCGGCCTGCTCGGCGTCGGTGAACGCCGTCCCGAGCAGCCGGTTGACGCGGGCCGGCCGGAAGGCGACGTGGATCTCGCCGGCCTCGACCGGCGCCGTATCGACCCGGCCGCCGGCCACGACGCCGCCCGCCCAGGCGGCGATCAGCGCGGCGACGCGGTCGGCGCCGATGCGGGCCAGGCGTGCCTCCTGGCCCTTCTCGAAGCGCAGGCTCGCCTCCGAGCGGAGCGCGTAGCGGAAGGCCGTCCGGCGGATGCTGACGGGATCGAAGATGGCCGATTCCACGATGACCTGGGTCGTCGCGTCGCCGACCTCGGACGTTGCACCGCCCATCACGCCGGCGATGGCCAGCGGTCCCCGGGCGTCGGCGATGAGCAGCGTGTCGGGAGCGAGCTCGCGGTCGACGTGGTCGAGCGTCTCGAGGCGCTCGCCGGGCGCGGCGAGACGAACCAGCAGGCCGGCCCGGCCGGTGCCGTCCGGCGCGACGGCCGCGCCGTCGAAGGCATGGGTGGGCTTGCCCAGCTCCAGCATGACGTAGTTCGTGGCGTCCACCACGTTGCTGACCGGCCGCATCCCGGCCGCCAGGAGGCGCATCTGGACCGCGTCCGGAGAGGACCCCACCGCCACGCCGGCGATCCAGCGCCCCACGAACCGCGAGCAGAGCCCCGGGTCGTCCACGGCGACCGCGAGGCGCTCCGCTGTCGTCGCACCCGGCCCCTCGACGAGGGCGACCTCCGGGAAGCGAACCGGCGCCCCGGTGACTGCCGCCACCTCGCGCGCGAGGCCGACGAGGCAGAGCGCGTCGCCCCGGTTGGGCTTGACGTCGACGTCGAGCACGACGTCCCCGTACAGGTCGGCCAGCGGGACGCCCAGGGGCGTGTCGGCGGGGAGGATCAGGATGCCGTCGGCGTCGCCGGTGAGGCGCAGCTCGTCACCCGAGCAGAGCATCCCGTTGCTGACGACGCCCATCTTCTCGGTCCGTTCGATGGCCCGGTTGCCGGGCAGAACCGCACCGGGAAGGGCGACCGGCACCCGCTGGCCGGCGGCGATGTTCGTCGCCCCGCACACGATGTCGAGCACCTCGTCGCCGACCCGCACCCGGGTGAGCGAGAGGCGATCGGCGCGCGGGTGGCGCCTGACCTCGAGGAGCTCACCGGTGACGACATTGCGCCAGTCGGCGCCCCAGCGCTCGAGCCCCTTGACCTCCATCCCCAGGAGCGTCAGCCGGTCGGCCAGCTGCTCGGGCGTCATCTGGACGTCGACGTAGTCGCGGAGCCAGGCGAGCGGGACTCTCATCGGAACTGCTCGAGGAAGCGCAGGTCGCCCTCCAGGAAGACCCGGAGGTCGGCGATCCCGTGGCGCAGCATCGCGATCCGCTCGACGCCCATCCCGAAGGCGAAGCCCTGGTAGCGCTCCGGGTCGATCCCGCCGTACTGCAGCACCACCGGGTGGACCATGCCGGCGCCGAGGATGGTCACCCAGCCGGTCCGGCCGCAGGCGGGGCAGCCGGGTCCGCCGCACACGAGGCAGCCGATGTCGAAGGCGACCGACGGCTCCGTGAACGGGTAGTAGCCGGGCCGGAACCGGGTCGTCGTCCCCTCGCCGAACATCGCGTGGGCGAACTCGACGAGCTGGCCCTTGAGGTCCGCCAGGTTCGTGCCCTCGTCCACCATGAGGCCCTCGACCTGGAAGAACTCCGACGCGTGCGAGGCATCGGTCGCCTCGTAGCGGAAGCACCTGCCCGGCAGCAGGGCCCGGATCGGCGGTCGCTCGGCGTGCATGACCCGGATCTGCCCGGGCGAGGTGTGGGTCCGCAGCAGGCCCCCGTCCAGGTCGACGTAGAGGGTGTCCCACAGGTCGCGCGCCGGATGGTCGGGCGGGATGTTGAGCATCTGGAAGTTGGTGACGTCCGTCTCGACCTCCGGGCCCTCGTACGTGACGAACCCGAACTGGCCGAAGACCTGGGTGATCCGCTCGATCGTCTCCACGATCGGGTGCGGCGCTCCCCGCGGGATGATCCGGGCCGGGGCGGTGACGTCCACCGTCTCGGCGGCCAGCCGCGCGGCGAGGGCCGCGTTGCCCGCCCGGACGCGCGCGTCGGCGAGGGCCGTCTCCACCGCGGCGCGGACCTCGTTGACGACGACCCCCACTCGCGGCCGGTCCTCCACCGGCAGCCCGCCGATCCCGCGCATGAGGACCGACAGCGCCCCGCTCTTGCGCCCCAGGTAGTGCAGGTCGAGGTCGTCCAGCGCCGCCAGGTCGGGAGCGGCCGCGATCAGCGGCAGCGCCTCGTCGCCGAGGTCGCGCAGCTGGGCGGTGAGAGTCGCGAGGTCCACGGTCGGGAGCGGCGCCTCCAGTGCTGGCCCGGGAATCACGGACCCTCGCGGCGCCGAGCGCGCGAGGGTCCCGCTGCGGTGGATGGGCCGGGCGGCCGCCCGACCTTGCCGTCAGGCGCCGCGCGCGACCTCGACGATACGTCCGAACGTCGCGTCGTCGCGGACCGCGATGTCGGCGAGGATCTTCCGGTCGAGGGCGACGTCGGCCTTCTTGAGGCCGCTGACGAAGTCTCGGTAGTTCACGCCGTGGGCGCGCGACGCCGCGTTGATCCGGATGATCCAGAGCTCGCGCATGTTGCGCTTGCGGACCTTCCGGTCGCGCGTGGCGTAGGCGAGGGCGTGCAGGAGCGCCTCGCGCGCGGGCTTGACGAGCCTGCTGCGAGTCCCCTTGCGACCCTCGGCCGCATTCAGAAGCCGCTTGTGGCGGCGGTGGGCGGTGACGCCCCGCTTGACGCGAGCCATGGATCAGCCCTTCTTGAGATACGGGAGGAGCCGCGCGACCTGGTCGGCGTGCTCCGGCCCGATGAGCGACTTCCCGGCGTAGCGCCGCGTTCGCCGCGACGACTTCAGCTCGAGGTGGTGGCCCCGCCAGGACTTGACGCGGATCGGCTTCCCGCTGCCGGTGACCCCGATCCGCTTCTGGCTGCCCTTGTGCGACTTCAGCTTCGGCACGCCGGCCTCACTCTCCCATGCTCGCGGGCGCTGGGCCCGCCGCGTCGACCGCGACCGCCGGAGCGGCTCCCTCCGCCTCGTCCGCGGCGACCCTGTCGGTGGAGGGCTTCTCCCCCACCCCGGCGTCGCGCGGCTTCGGCTTGTGGGTCGACGCGATCGTGATATGCATCGACTTGCCCTCGAGGAGCGGTGCTCGCTCGAGGACCCCGTGGTCCTTCACCTGGTCGGCGAACTTGGTGAGCAGCTCCCGCCCGAGGTGCGGGTGCGTCAGCTCGCGACCGCGGAACTGGACGGCGACCTTGATGCGGTCACCCTCCTCGAGGAACTCGATCGCCCGGCGCACCTTGGTGTCGAAGTCGCCCTGGCCGATCTTCGGCTTCAGGCGGATCTCCTTGAACTCCACGGACCGGGACTTCCGCTTCGCCTCCTTCTCGCGCTTGGCCAGCTCGTACTTGTACTGGCCGTAGTCGAGAAGTCGGGTCACGGGCGGCGAGGCCGTCGGAGCAACCTCGACGAGGTCGTAGCCGCGCTCCTGTGCCAGGCGGAGGGCGTCCAGCGTGAGCATCACACCCATCTGGTTCCCATCCTCGTCGATCACCCGGACCTGTGGGATCCGGATCATCTGGTTGACACGCAGCTCTCGGCTTATGGTCGGCCCCTTCGCGCTATCGAGCTCACCGAGCACCCGGGAACGGCGTGCAAGCGCACGCGCGAACCGGGCGCGGTTCGCCGGCGGAGGATAGCACAATCACCTCGGCCGGGAGCAAGCCGCCGCCCTGCCCGGGGATCGCCCGCCGCGCTCGCCGCGGGGCACGGAGAGGCCCCGTCGGCGGACGGCGCTCAGTCGGGCCGTCGTGCCGCGGCGGCGGCGGCCAGCCGATCGGCGAGCGCCTCCCAGGCCTCTGGCGGCTGCTGCTCGCCGGCCCTGGTGCGCGGCGCCGCCGTGCGGGCCTCGACCTCCCGGTCGCCGAGCACCAGCATGTACGGGACCTTCTGCTCCTGGGCGACGCGGATCTTGTTCTGCATCCGGGCGTCGGAGTCGTCCACCTCCACCCGCAGGCGGCGGGACCGGAGGACGGCCGCGAGCTCGCCGGGCCGGCTCCAGGTGGCGGTCGGCGATGGGGATCACCACGGCCTGCACGGGCGCGCACCAGAGCGGGAAGGCCCCGGCGAAGTGCTCGGTGAGGACGCCGATGAACCGCTCCAGCGAGCCGTAGATCGCGCGGTGGATCGCCACGGGGCGCTGCTGCCGGCCCGCCTCGTCGATGTACCACAGGTCGAAGCGCTCGGGGAGCATGACCCGGTCGACCTGGATCGTCGCCGTCTGCCATTCGCGGCCCAGCGCGTCGGTGATCTGGATGTCGATCTTGGGGGCGTAGAAGGCGCCGTCCTTGGGCTTCACGCGGTACTCGAGGCCGGAGCGCTCGAGCTCGGCCCGCATGATCGCCTCGGTCTCCTCCCAGACCGCGGGATCCCCGAGCGCCTTGTCGGGCCGTGTGCCGAAGGTGAGCGTCGGCGTCAGGCCGAACCACGAGTAGGCCTCGCGGATCTCGCCCATCAGGGCCTCGATCTCGGCCGCGATCTGGTCCGGGCGGACGAAGATGTGGGCGTCGTCGGTGACGAAGTGGCGCACCCGCGTGAGGCCCGAGAGGACCCCGGACAGCTCCTTCCGGTGGAGCACGCCGTACTCGGCCAGGCGCAGCGGCAGGTCGCGGTAGGAGCGCAGCCGGCTGCGGTAGATGAACGACGACTCGGGGCAGTTCATCGGCTTGAGGCTGAAGGTCTGCTCCTCGGCCTCGACGAGGAACATGTTGTCGCGGTAGTGATCCCAGTGGCCGGACTGCTCCCAGAGCTTCTGGTGGACGAGCGGCGGCGTGTAGACCTCGTCGTAGCCGCGGCGGTCCTGCAGCTCGCGCATCGCGTCCTGCAGCGTCCGGTACAGGCGCCAGCCTTTCGGATGCCAGAAGGCGGCACCCGGGCTCACGTCGTGGAAGCTGAACAGGTCGAGGCGCAGGCCCAGCTTGCGGTGGTCGCGCTTCTTGGCCTCTTCCCGGCGCCACAGGAACTGGTCCAGGTCCGCCTGCGACTCCCAGACCGTCCCGTAGATCCGCTGGAGCATCGGCCGCTTCTCGTCGCCGCGCCAATAGGCGCCCGCGACGGACAGCAGCCGGAACGGCCCGATGGCGGCGGTCGTGGCGACGTGCGGGCCCTTGCACAGGTCGCTGAACGGGCCGTGCTCGTAGTACGTCGTGACCGGGGCTGGCTCCCCGGCCGCCGCGGCCCGCGCGGCGAGGTCGTCGAGGATCTCGACCTTGTAGCCCTGGCCCGCCTCGACGGCCCGTACCCGCGCCTCGGCGAACGGGATCTCGCGGCGGACGAACGGGTGACCGGCCGCGATGCTTGCCGCCATGCGTGCCTCCACCGCGGCGAGGTCGTCCGGGGTCAGCGGGCGGGGCAGGTCGAAGTCGTAGTAGAAGCCGTTCTCGATGGCCGGCCCGATCCCGAGCCTCGCGCCCGGGAAGAGGTCCAGGACCGCCTCCGCCATCACGTGCGCCGCCGAGTGGCGCATCGCGTCGATCGGGGCGTGGGCGCCCGCGTCCAGCAGCTCCTCGGTGGACCCGCGCGCGGGCGCCTCGAGCGCCTCCTGGACCTCGATCGCCTGCTCGTCGCTCATGGCTGCTCCTCCGGACACGCAAGACCCCTCGTCCGTGCAGGACGAGGGGCCGATGCCTCCCGCGGTTCCACCCGCCTTCGCCCGGGCCCGGCGTTGGCCGGCGGGCGCTCTCGTGGCCGCGCTAACGGGCGGATCCCGGGCCGGTTCTCCGGCCGCTCACGGGTGGTGCCGTGCCGTCGGGGCCGCGCCGGGTCTCAGCCGATGCCCGCCGCTCTCTGGTGCTCCGTTGCCGGCGCGGCGCGTCCCGATCGACGCGTTCGCGTTCTGGTGGGCGGTAGAGGACTTGAACCTCTGGCCTCATGCATGTCAAGCATGCGCTCTAACCAACTGAGCTAACCGCCCGATGCGAGGCGGAAGTCTAGCACCGGGCGGTCGCTGCTGCAGTCCGTCTACTCGGCGGAAGGCCGGTCGAGTCGGGCCCGCCGGCGCGGATCCCGGTCCCGCGTGGGAGCGAGGGGGCGTGAGGCGATGCCGAGGTGGCCGGCCGCGAGCCGGGCACGACGACGAGCCCGCGCCCGCGCCTCCGAGGACGGCTGGAAGGACGCCGAGATGCCGAGACGATCGAGGATCGCGGCGCGACGAATTGCGCGAGGGCCGTGGGGCTGCATCGCCGGCTACCCGAGCACGATCCAGTTGACGTACGTGTCCGCCGTCAGCGACCCGTTGACGAAGATCCGGACCTTGCCCGTGTAGCAGACGACGGCGGCCACCCAGCGGCCCGAGCGATAGGTCGCCAGGGTGGCGAAGCCATAGTTGCTGCTGGTCATGCCGACGACGGAGACGTCCACGTAGTAGCGGCCCTTCAGCATCTTCACCCGGCCGCTGCGGTTCGGGAACCGGACGCGGCCCCGGGCCTCGAGGCCGACCTGGGTCGTGCTCGTGACGGAGCCGAACAGGGCGGTGGTGGCGAGGTCGGCCGGAGGCGATCCGGTTCCCACGTGGGCATGGACGCCGGTCCGGAGATCGCTCATCGCGACGACCGCCCGTGCCTCGCCGATGAAGAGCCCCCCGATGCTCGTGGCATCGGTGTCGTCGCCGAATCCCGCGACGCCGATCGAGCCCTGGCCCTCGACCCCGGTCGGCCCGGTGCCGAAGACGCCGGCATAGCCGCCCTGCGCGGCCTCGCCCCAGATGCCGGTCGAGATGTCGGTCTGGGCCGCGAACCCGTAGACGCCGGCATCGAGCGGCGCAAGCGGCGACGCACCCTCGAAGGCAGAGTCGGTGACGTCGCCACACGTCCCGACGACACCGGCCCAGGTGTTGGCGGTGCCCGTGAGCGACCCGTGGACGCCGACCCCGTCGGGGCTCGAACCGGTGAAGGCTCCCAGGCCGGCCGTGGCCTGGGTGATGGAGGTCAACGCCGTCGTGGGGTTGTCCTGGTTCATGACGACGTCGTTGGGATCACCGGCCGCCACCGACAGCGGCCTGGCGAGCTGGGCCGCGGCGACCGCCGCAGCGCCCCCGACGGCGGAGGCAAGGAGCGCGCGCCGCGATCGGCGATCCGTGGGATCCAGGGCCATGGGTTCACCCTCTCGAGTCAGCATCACGACCCGGCCGACGCGGCCGGCTACCTGAATGATCGACCGGCTGGCAAGTGCCGGATGGCCGCCGGAAGGAACGGCCGCCGGAAAGGGACGGCCGCCGGGGATGACGGCCCGCCGGGGCCGCTACCAGCGGGGCTGCAGGGCCCGGACGATGATCGCGAGGCCGATCAGGACGATCAGGAGCGGTCCGACCGGGATGTCGACGCCGAGGACGCTCCCGAGGCCCGACAGGAGGGCGATGGTCCCGACGATCAGGGTGAACCAGCTGGCCCGGATCCCGACCATCAGCCGGACGGCATTGAGGCCCGAGCATGATCAGGCCCGCCCCGATGAGCCACGTGCCCTCCGGCACCTCCTTGACGAGGGCGAAGCCGCCGATCATGATCAGGAAGAGGCCCCAGCCGACGGTCTCGAGCCGCTTGTTGAGATCCTGCTTCCGGATCTCGTCCGGCATGGTCATGAACCGGTTCCTCCATGGGTAGCGGGACACCTCCCGCCAAGGATAGCGGCGCCGACCCGACCCGTGGCCGGTCGCGCCCCGTGAGCCGTCGTGTCAGCTCCCCGGCGTTCCCCGCAGCAACGCCCGGAGGGCGTCACCGGCGCAGGCCGGCGCCCATCCCGAGCGCCAGCGCCACGCGGGCCTGGACGGGGGTGAGGTCACCCGCGAGGAGGATCCCGGCGCGCACCCACGTGGCACCGCCGCCGGGGAAGGCATAGAAGGCTCCCACGGCCCCCGCCCCGGTCCGCGAGGCGAGGACGACCGGCACGCCCGCCGCCTGCGCCGCGACCGCGGCCCGCAGCAGGTCGGGATGGGTGTTCCCGGAGCCGGTTGCCGCCACCACGATGCCGCGGGCGCCGTCGCGGACCGCCGCGTCCAGCTGCGTCCCATCCGTCTCCAGCGCCGCCACGACGATCTGGACCGGCAGGACGGCATGCGCCGGGGTGACGGACAGGGTGCGCCGCGGGCCGCGTTCGCGCAGGCGGACGGCCCGCTCCCCCACCCGGCCCAGCGGCGGACCCTCGCGGGTGGCGAAGGCATCGAGCGCCGAGGCGTGGCGCTTGGCGACCGCGTCAGCGGCGTGGATCCGCCCGCCGAGCGCCACGAGGACGCCTGCCCCGGTCGCCCGCCGGGCGCACGCGATCCGGACGGCGTCGCGGATGTTGGCGGGTCCATCCCAGCCGGGCTCGCTGGCGTTGCGCATGGCGCCGGTCACGACGACCGGCCGCCGGTCCCGGTGGCAGAGGTCCCAGGCGAACGCGGTCTCCTCGAGGGTGTCGGTCCCCTGCACGACGACCACGCCCCGGATCGTCGGGTCGGCGAGGGCGTCGTCGACCACGGCCCGGATGCGCAGGACATCGGCGAACGAGAAGTGGCTCGCCGGCGTCCGGCCCAGGTCGATCGTGACGACCTCCGCGGCGTCGGCCAGGCCGGGGACGGCCGCCAGCAGGTCGGCACCGGCGAGCGTGGGCACCGCGCCGCCGGCGACCGGATCGACGGTCATGCTGATGGTCCCGCCGGTGAACACGACGGCGACCCGCGGCCGGCGCGTCATGGCTCGTCCGGGAGACGGCGCTGGCACGATCGCCTCGGGGCTGGCGGCGGCCAGCCCGGGCAGCGACACCTCCACGGACTCACCCTGCTCGTCGGAGAGGGCCCCCGGCGGCGGGCTCGTGCGGGCGAGGAGCGAGGCGATCCCGACGACGAAGATGAGGGCCGCGGCTCCGAGCAGGACGGGCATGGTTCCGACCACGTCGGAGATGTACCCGACCAGGATGATGGGCAGGAAGCTGCCGACCGACACCAGCATGTTGAGGATGCCGAAGACGCGGCCGCGGACCGCCGGTTGGATCTCTTCCTGGAGCTCGGTCTGGGCCGGGATGGCGGTCGCCGTGTAGGCGATCCCCGCCACGAGCGCGATCGCGACGACGACCGAGAGGACGCTGACGAACGACGACATGTCGGGCCCCGGCACCCGGTCGTTCACGTCACGGAGGAACTGGGCGATCGGGCCCGCGATGGAGATCAGGGCCAGGCAGACCCCCAGGACGATGAGGCCCGTCTCGATGAGCCGGCGTCGCGAGACCTGGCCCCGGAGGGCGTTGACACCCAGCGCGCCGATCACTGCGCCGACGCCGAGGGGCGCCACGATGATGACGAAGTCCTGGGTCCGCAGGCCGAGCACGTCCCGGGCGAACGCCGGCCCGAGGACGCCCAGGACGCCGACGATCGACGCGGCGACCCCCAGGTACAGGAGGGCCCAGCTGACGACCGGGTTGGCACGGACGTACGCGATCCCCTCCCGGAGCTGCTCGACGAACGTGCCGGCGGCAGCCTCGGCCTCGTGGACCGCGCCGTCATGCGGCATCGTGCCGGCCGGGGCCGACGGCAGCGTCCAGCAGAAGCCGGCGGCGACGAGGTAGAGGATCGCCACGACGACGATGAGGATCGTCGGGCTGGCCGCGATCACGAGCAGCGGCCCGAGCAGGGCGAAGCCGATGGCGAACGCGGCGTTGAGGGTGAGCAGGAAGATGCCGTTGGCGGCCGTCAGCTGCGGCCTCGGCACGACACGCGGGATCATCGACAGCTCGGCCGGGGCGAAGAACGTCGTGGCGATCGAGACCGCGATGTTCAGGCCGTAGACGACGAGCATGTTGGTGTCGAAGAGCGCGAGGAGCAGGAACAGGCCGGCCCGGACCAGGTTGGTGACGACCAGCACCTTGCGTCGGTCGAACCGGTCGACGTAGACGCCGGCGAGGGCGCTGAAGAGCACGGCCGGCACGAGGAACGTCAGGATGAGCAGGGAGACCGCGCTCGTCGACCCCGTCTGGTCGAACACCAGCACCGTGAGCCCGTAGAGCACCATGTTCCCGCCGACCTGCGTGGCGAGCTGCGACAGCCACAGGAGCAGGAACGGGCGATTGCGGAAGACTGCTGCGGCGCTGCCCTCGGGCGCCGCGACCACCGTGTCCGCGCCCGTCACGGGGGATCGCCCTCGGCGCCGCGAGCGACGAAGTCGACGAGCCGCCGCTCGACGGTCCGCCGCTCGACGAGCACGCGGCGGCCGCACGTGGTGCAGCGGAGGCCGAGATCGGCGCCGAGCCGGTCCACGTCCCAGGTCCGCCCGCCGCACGGATGCGGACGGCGGAGCTGGAGGCGATCGCCCAGTCGGAACGGAACGGGAGCGGTCATGCGCGCTGGGGCACGTCCATCGGCGGCGAGGGTAGCACCCCGCGGGCGCTGCGCGCGGACCGGCGGGCTACGGCCGGGGCTTCCCGAGCGTCGGCACGACGCTGCGGTCGGTCGCCGGCAGCGTCACCATGTCGAGCGGCGTGACCTCGACCTGGGCGTCGTCGTAGGTCGCCTGCAGCTGGGCGACGATCCCCCCGGGGCGCGTGAGGGCGCCCGTGAGCGCGGGCGGGTTCCCGATGGCGAGGATCTCGATCCGGGCGCCCAGCGCGGTGTTCTCCACCGAGAGGTCGCCGGCCGGGCCCGCCACGACGGTGCCGGCGACCACCCGGACGCCGCCCACGCTGATCGCCTCCGCACCCGCGTTGCGCAGCTCGTTGACGAGGTCCGAGACCGCGCCCGCCGGCACGCCCCCGAAGAGGAGCACCCGGATCCCGGGGCCAGAGGCGGCGTCGATGCCGGCCCAGATGCGGACCCGCTCCAGGTCGGCCCGAAGCTGGCCCAGCGCGGTCTCGCCGCCGGCGCGTGCCGCGGTGATGGTGTCGAGCTGGCGCTGGAGGTCGGACACGTCGCCGCGCAGCTGGTCGTTGCGCGTCGTCACGTTGGCGACCAGGAGGGTGAGGTCCTGGGACGACTGCGTCTCGAGGCCGGTCCCGGCCTGCTGGGCCTGCAGCTGGACCACGACGAGGAAGCCGAGCAGGAAGGTGACGACGGCGAGCGCGACCTGGCTCCGGGGCTGGCGCATCGTCACGGCTCCGGCGTCGGGCTCGGCGCCGGTGGACGGGCGTAGCGGAGCGTGACCGAGCCGGCGTAGGCCGGGACGGTCACGGTCGCCGGCTGGGCGAACGAGATCCGGATCCCGAACCTGTCGACGCGCATCCGGACGAGGTCGACGAAGCCGGCGGACGCCGCGAGGGTCGTCGTACAGGTCCGCCGGCCCGATCGCGGCGACCTGGTACGGCGGGGACAGGTACGCCGAGTTGACCAGCACCGAGCCGCCGATGTCGACGATCGCCGCGGTCGGGCACGATCCGCTCGCCGTTGACGGAGATCGCCTCCGCGCCCGCCAGCCAGAGCTCCTCGACGACGCTCCGCAGGTCGCGGGCGCTGACCCGGTAGTCCGCCGCCGAGGCCCCCGGCGGGACCGGCACCTGCGAGTCCTCGAGCTGGAGGACGATGCCCGGCCCCTCGAGGGCGACGATGCCGGCGGCCACTCGGGCCGCGAGCAGGGCGCCGTTGAGATCGCGCACCTGCTGGGTGCTGCCGGCCGTCCCCGCCTCCGCGGTCGGTGATCCGGCGCGCGCAGGTCGAGGATCTGCTGCTTGAGGGCGTCCTGCTGCGCCTGCAGGGCGAGGACGGTCTCCACGAGCGGAGCGCGTTCCTGGGTCGTGTAGCGGACGCGTGGCGCCTCGCTGCGGCGCCTGGGCCGCGATGAGGAAGCCGAGGGCCAGCAGGGCCACGAAGAGCGTGACCTGCCAGGTCGGGACCGACCGGACGCGTCGCCGAGAGCGTGCTCACGCCGGCGGCTCCGTCCGGGCCCGCCGGGGGCCGCGGGACGCGATCCCGCGACGCCGCCGGCGAACGTAGGCGATCGACCCGCCGACGAGGAGCCCCGCCAGCGCCGCGATGATCAGCAGCCAGCCCTGCGCCGCAGGGCGACGCATCGGACGGCCCGTCGCCCGGTGACGGGACGGGCGCGGCGCCCGGCGCGACCGTCGCCCCCGGCGCCGCGGGCGACGCCCCGGCTCCCAGCCCGGGCGGCAGCGGCCCGGCGGGCGCCGGCTGGGGCCCGTGCTGGACGGGCGCCGCGGCGCCGAGATCGTCGAGCCAGGCGCTCTCGAAGCCGGCGAGATCGGTGCCCGACGGCGGCAGTGAACGCCTCGTCGTCGCGTGACGCCGTCGGCATAGCTGCTGATCAGCGAGACCAGCGCGTCGGTGCCCTTCTGGCGGACCAGGAAGTCGACCGCCGAGATGCTCTCCGCGTAGGCCAGGACGAACCGCTCGTACGTCGTCGGGAACTGGCCGCCCAGCGCCTGGAGGGGCATGAGCCGCCCGGCGGACGCGGCGGCCTCGGTCAGCCCGCTCCGATCGGACGGCCGTGTACCCCTCGGACAGGTAGATGGCGACACCCTCGTTGAGCCAGCGCGGCGGGAAGTGGTACGGGTTGCGGACGGCGGTGTCGAAGACGAGGTGGGTCAGCTCGTGCGGGATGACGATCCCGACCCAGGGGTCCGTCGACGTCGTTCGGGCCGATGAGGGCGAACATCGTCCGGATGTCCGCGTGGGCCTGGCCGCCCACGTTCTCGCGCGTGCCGGGGCCAAGCGCGTCGTAGAAGGCGCCCTGCTCGGCGTAGACGTAGAAGTCGATCGGATCGGATCTCGGTGACCCCGAGGAAGTCCGCGGCCTCCCGGACCGCCCGCTCGCCGATCTCGAGGGCGCGCCGCCCGAACGCGTCGGAGCCCTCGTACCAGTGCAGCCGGACCAGGTCGCCCTGCGACCGTCCGCCAGTCGAAGCGGGTGTCCTCGTAGACGACCCGGACGGCCGGCCCGGCTGACCGGCGCCTGCGTCCGGTCCTCCGGCACCAGCCGCCAGCGGGCGCGTGATCGGGCGTGTTGGGCACCAGGTGCCCGTCATCGCCGAGCGACCAGCGGAACGTCAGCTCCCGCGGCCCCGCCGCGGTGGCGCCGGCGGCCTGGGCGACGAACGGCCCGAGGCTGTCCGGGAACGTCAGGAGCACCTCCACGCGGGCCAGCGGGACCGGGCTCTCGAACGCCTGCGTGAAGGTGACGCCCGTCCCGAACGTCGCCGTGGCGGTCGGTGTCTCGAAGGTCGGCGAGGCGGCCGCGACGCCGCCCGGAAGCAGCCCGACGACGAGGAGGGCGGCCGCGGCCGCCCGCAGCAGCCGGCTCACTGCCCGGCCCACGCCAGGCCGGCCAGGCGGAGGATCCCGAGGCCGTTGGTCGTGGCGCCCAGGAGCCCCTCGCGCGCGAGCGCCGCGGAGGTCCCGTAGCTCACCGGGACGACCGGCACTTCGTCCGCCAGGATCCGCTCCGCCGCGTCGTAGCCGGCCCGCGTGGTCGCGGCATCGGTCGTCCCGACGGCCTCGCGATCGCCGCGTCGAAGGCCGGGCTCGACCAGCGCCCGTAGTTGTTCGGCTGGCCCGAGCCCAGCAGGATCCCCAGGAAGTCGTTCGGGCGACGGGTAGTCGGCGATCCAGGCGAGGGCCCACATGTCGGGCGAGTCCTGCGCTTCCGAGCCGGGCGAAGAGCGTCGCGAAGTCGAGGGCCTCGTAGCGGATCGTGACCCCGAGGTTCGTCGCGGAGCTGCTCGACGATCGCCTGGTCGTAGGCGGTGCCGGCAGTCACCAGGGTCACCTCGGGGAAGGTCGACGGGTCGGCGTAGCCGGCCTCGGCGAGGAGCCGGCGCGCCGCCGGCGGGGTCGAAGGCGGGCAGGAAGCGCTCGTCCGAGCGGCCCGGGATGCCGGGCGGCACCATCGAGGTGGCGGGCAGGGCCGAGGATCCGTCCGCGAGCGCGACGATGCGGGTCCAGTCGATCGCGCTGGCGAAGGCGCGGCGGACCCGGGCGTCGTCGAACGGCGCGCGGCGCGTCTCGAAGCCGTAGTAGGTCACCGACAGGTCGGCCCACCTGCCGGAGGCTCGGCCCGAGGTCGGGGTCGTAGGCCAGCCACGACGCGTCGAACTCGCCGACGGGAGCCCAGTCCAGCTCGCCCGCGGCGAAGACGTCGACCGGTGCTGCGCCCGCCGATGTCCGCGACGAGGGTGACGTCCGTGATCGCCGGCGGGCCGGCCCAGTACCGCGGGTTGGCCTTCAGGGTGAGCGCCGTCGGTCGCTGCGGCCGCCAGCAGGTAGCCGCCGGACCCGACGAAGTCGGCGCCCGGTCTGCAGGGCCGCGGGATCCGTGCCGACGCGGGGCGGGACGACGGCGAGCGATGGGGCTCGCCGCGATCGCCGGGAAGTCGCCGGCGGGACGGGTCAGGCGCACCTCGAGGGTGCGGCCCGTCGGCGCGCAGCCCGACGGCGTCCGCGCTGCCGCTGCCGTCGGCGTAGGCGCGCGCCCCCTCGACGTCGTAGAGGAGCGACGCGAGGGGCGAGGGTGCCGCCGGATCGATCGACCCGCAGCCAGCTGCGCCGGACGTCCGCTGCGGTCAGGGCCGATCCCGTCGGAGAAGGTCAGCCCGTCGCGCAGCGTGAAGACCACCGTGCGGCCGTCGTCGCGGAGCTCCCAGCGCTCGGCCAGCGCCGGCCGGGGCGTCAGCGTGGGATCGATGGCCGTCAGGCCCTCGAACAGCTGGGCGATGACGGCGGCGCTGCCGGCGTCGCCGGCGACGGCGGGATCCAGCGGTCGCCGGCTGGCCCAGGAAGATCCGCGCCGACCGGTCGGCCGCCGGCCCGGGAACGCCGCGCCAGCGGCGTCGCCGCGAGCAAGGCCGACGACGGCGACGCGCGAGCGCGGCGAGGCGGTGCGATCGACGCGGCCGGGACCGCCGCGTGCGGACGGGGGGTCATGGCCCGGAGTATAGGTCGAGGTCGCCGCGGGCCCCCCGGACGCGCCGCCGGCGGGATCGCGGGCCCGGCGCGAGGCCTCCGCGGGCTCACCGCGCCGCGCGGTCACCTCGCCGCGTCGGTCGCCTCGCCGCTCGGCCGCGTCGCGCTGGCGGCGCGCCTCGTAGAGGAGCACGGCGGCCGCGGCCGCGACGTTGAGCGAGTCCGCCCGGCCGAGCATCGGCAGGCGGACGCCGGTGACATCCTCCGCGAGCCAGTCGTCCCCGAGGCCGCGCGCCTCGGAGCCGAGGGCGATGGCGAGCGGGACCCCGCAGGTCGCGTGCGCGTGGTACGCGCGTGGCGGCCTGCACGCGCGCGGCCACGATGCGGATCCCGTGCTCGCGCAGCCACGCCGAGCACCTCGCGCGTGGGAGCCACCGCGAGGGGCAGGCCCAGGATCGTCCCCACGCTCGCGCGGACCGCATTCGGGTTCCACGGGTCGGCGGCCGGGCCGCGGTCGGTGGCCGCGATCAGCGCCGTCGCGCCGGCGCCGTCGGCGCTCCGGGCGATCGCCCCGAGGTTCCCGGGCTTCTCCGGCGTCCTCGACGACGACCAGGAGCGGGTCCGCGGCGTTCGCGACCGCCGTGGCGAGGCGGCGCGAGGTCGGTCGGGGGCATCGCCACGACCGCCACGACCCCGCTCCGTCGATCCCCGTAGGCCAGGCGCGCCTCGGCCGGCCCGGCCACCTCCACGAGGGGGACACCCGCGCTGCGCCCAGCCGGCCCGATGATCGCGGTCGTCTCGTCGTCGGCGGGCTCGGCCGAGACGAACGCCTCGACGATCTCGCACCGAGGTCCAGCGCGCGGCCCACCTCCCGGACGCCGTCCACGAGGAGCCGGCGGCGCCGATCACGCCCGCTCCGGCTCGCGCAGGTCCAGGGCGGCCCGCAGGCGCGGGTTGGCGGTGCTCGTGATCGGCGCCGCGGGCCGGTCCGGCCCGGTCATCGGGATCCCCCTCCCCCGTCCGCGCCGAGCAGCGCGGCCCACCCGGTCGGCAGGCGCGCGCCGCTCGCTGCGACGAGCGACCAGCTCGCGGACGTCGATGGGGCGGCTCCCCAGGTCGAGACCCTCGCGGACGAGCCGGTCGAGGACGTCCGGGCCAGCCCCGTCGCGTGGGCGGTGCAGGCCACGAAGGTGGCCGGTCCGGCGAGGAGCGGCGCGGATGCCGACGAGGAGCGGCCCCAGGTCCTCCTCCAGCCGCCACGTGGCGCCGCCCGGCCCGTGGCCGTAGGTCGGGGGATCGAGGACCACGCCGTCGTACCGCCGGCCGCGGCGCGACCTCGCGGGCGACGAACCGCGCGGCGTCGTCCACGAGCCAGCGGATCGGGCGGTCGTCGAGCCCGGAGAGGGCCGCGTTCCGGCGGGCCCAGGCCACCGCGGGTCTCGAGGCGTCGACGTGCGCCACGCGTGCGCCCGCCCGGGCGAGGAGCAACGTCGCCAGCCCCGTGTACGCGAAGAGGTTCAGCACCACCGCCGGGCGTCCGAGGGTGCGTCCCGCGGCGGTCGCCTGGTCACCGCCCAGCGCGCCACGTCGCGGTGCTCGGGGAAGAGGCCGACCTGCCCGGCAGGTGTCGGGCGAAGCTCCAGGGAGACGCCCCCGACGGTCGATCGTCCAGCGCTCCGGGATTGCTTCGGCGGACGCCCATCCACCCTCCGACGCCCCGGGCCGCCGCTCGAATCGCGCGTCGGCGGCACCCCAGGCCGTCGGGTCCCGCCGGGGAGGTGCTGTCGCGCCGGGAGCGGGCCGGTCGAGGACCACCGCGCCGAACCGCTCGAGGCGACGGCCGGCGCCGGCATCGAGGAGCTCGTACGCGTCGGCGGCGGGATCCATCCGCCGATCGTACGCGTCCGCGACCGGGCGGGTCACGGCCGGTTGCGCATGGCCTCCGCGGCGGTCTCGAAGTAGGCCTGCATCTCGGCGCGGGCCCCGGGGGGCGCGTCGGACGCGTCCAGCGCGGCCCGCATGTGGTGCAGCCATCGATCACGCGCGGCCGGGTCGATCGCGAACGGCGCGTGGCGCATGCGCAGGCGCGGCTGCCCGCGCTCCCGCGAGTATGTCGTCGGGCCGCCCCAGAGCTGCACCAGGAAGAGCGTGAGCCGCCGCGTCGCCCCGGCGAGGTCCCCCTCCGGGTACAACGGACGCAGGATGGGGTCGGCCGCGACACCCGCGTAGAAGCGCGCGACCAGGGCCTCGAAGAACGCCATGCCGCCGACGGCGTCGTAGACGGTCGCCGGAGGCATCATCGGGCGCGTCGCGCACGGGACATGCGGCCCTGAGCATAGCGAGCGGGAGAACGTCGCGATGGCCTCCGGCGGACGGCTCCCCGTGCCGGACGACTCCTCCGTCGCGGCAGCCCCCGCGCCGTCAGGCGGGCGAGGGCGCGGCCAGGCCCTCCACGGCCACCCGCGTCGGGTGCGCCGGGTCGTACCGCACGTCCACCTCGACGCCCGGGACGAACGCGTCCAGCCCGGCCGCATCGAGCATGTCGGTGGCGCGCACCGTGTAGGCGGTGCCGATGTCCGAGTGCACCTCGAGCTCGAACCCCAGCTGGCGACGCGGGCCGCGCGAATCCCGCGCCGAGAGGCCGGTTCGCCACACCCTCAGGACGGTGGCGTGCGCCTTCCGCCCGGTCGCCAGCAGCCGCCGCTCCCGCTGCAACGGGAGCGCCACCAGCAGCCCCGCGACCGCCATCACGCTCGCGAACGACAGCAGGATCGACAGGAGGATCGCGCGGTCGCCGCCGCCGATCTGGAGCGGCCACACCGCGTTCGTGGTCCAGCCGAGCGCGTGCCCCAGCCAGTACCCGGCCCATGCGCCCACGACGCCCGTCGCGATGGCGATGACGACGATGACCCATGCCTTCACGACACGCCCTCCCCGAGACGCCGCCCGCGGGTCGGTCTCGCCAGTGGCTCTGCGCGGCCCCGGCGGCTCGGATCTGGGCCGCGTGTCATCGCCCCCCGTGGCGCCTGCAGCATCGACCCGATCACCGGCCCGCGCCAGTGGCAGTGGTCACGAACCAACCCTCTCGGGCCGTGCCTCAGCCCGTCGCCGGCAGGCTCAGGCGCCGGCGCCCGGCTCGGGACCCAGGCCCATCCGGCCGGCGAGCACCCGTGCGTCGCGCGGCAGCCCGATGAGGGTTGCGGACAGCTGGTCGTGCTGCCACAGCGCGCCCACGAAGGAGAGGCCGGGCACGTCCGACACGCCCCGCACCTGCCGCGGGAACCCCATCTCGTCCGTGACCGGCATCTCGATCCAGCGCAGGTCGGGGCGGTAGCCCGTGGTCCACAGCACCGATGAGATGCCCGCCGCGTCGAGGTCGAGCTCCTCGACCACCGAGGGCTCGAAGGCAGTCGCCAGGGGCGGCGCGGCCGGCGGACAGGCCAGCCCGGCGGCGGCGATGAAGGCGTCGATCGGCGCCCGGAACCGCTGGAGGAAGAGCCCGTCCGCGAAGGCCAGGTTCGCGTGCAGGTCCGCGGCCAGCCCGATCCGACGGCCGTCGACGGCCCGGAGCCGCCCCAGCAGCGTGATGCCCTCGCGGCCGATCTGGCGCAGGTCGGTCTCGTGGCCTCCGCGATGGCCCGACAGGGCCGGGTTGCCGGCGAGCCGGCGGCGCGGGTCGGAAAGCGTGTCGACCGATGGCAGCGCCACGCCGACCTCCTCGCCGCGCTCGGCCAGCTGCCAGAGCCAGTAGAAGATGTCCCGGCCGCGGTAGCGTCGGGGGACCCGGCCCGCCGCCCCGACGCAGAGAAACACCTCCCGGCCCGCCGCCCGGAGCTCCTCGGCCAGCTGCACGCCCGTCTGCCCCGACCCGACGATCAGCACGGCTCCCGCCGGCAGGTCGGCCTCGCGCCGATAGGCGTGGGCGTGCAGGCTGAGGATGCGCGACGGAAGCGACGCGGCGAGATCCGGCACGTGCGGGACGTGGAAGCCGCCGGTGGCGACGACAACCTCGCGGGCAAGGACCGGCCCCTGCGTGGTGTCGAGCGCGAAGCCGGCTCCACCGTTGGAGCGGAGGCGCTCGACCCGGGCGTCGAGCACGACGGGGGCGCCGATCGTCTGCGCGTAGCCCGCCACCCGGCTCACGATCTCGTCGCGCGGCATGAAGCCATCGGGGTCGTCGCCGTCGTACGGGGCGCCGGCGAACGAGGCGGTCCAGCTGGGGCCGACGAGCCGGAACTCGTCCCACCGGTCCTGCCAGCCGCCGCCGAGGGTGGATCGGCGCTCGAGCAGAACGTGGTCGCGTCCGGCGCGCTGCAGGTGCCAGCTCATCGTCAGGCCGGCCTGACCGGCCCCGACGACCACCGTCTCCACGCGCTGCGGCAGGGTTGTCATGCGGCCAATCCTATGGCCCCCGCACAAGCCGTCCGGGCGGATCCGGGTCGTCATGCGACCAGGATCCCGGTGGCGCACCGGCACGCGCAACCCGCGGCCGCCGTCCTCCGTCGGCTGGCTAGCATCCGGCGGGCGCGATCGCGCGCATCGTCGATTCGGTTGGAGGCAGACGCGGTGACGGAAGCCATGGACCCCGCGGCGGAATCGGCATCCGGCCGGGTCCGGGAGCCCTTGCCCGACCACGCCCGGGTGGTGATCGTGGGCGGCGGCGTCATCGGGACGAGCATCGCCTACCACCTGGCGAAGCTCGGCTGGCGCGACGTCGTCCTGCTGGAGCGACGGCAGCTCACCGCCGGGACGACCTGGCACGCCGCCGGCCTCGTCACGTCGGCCGGCATGGCGACCGAGACGCTCCTCTGGATGGCCCGCTACACCCGTGATCTCTGCGTGTCGCTCGAGGCCGAGACCGGCCAGGCGACCGGCTTCCGCGCCATCGGCCACCTCCACCTCGCGTCGACGCCGCAACGCCTCGAGACGCTCCGGCGCGAGGCGGCCTTCGTGCGGGGCTTCGGAGTCGACAACCAGGAGCTCTCGCCGGCCGAGTTCGGGCGGCTCTGGCCCGCGGCCACGACCGATGACGTGCTCGCGGCGTTCTACGTCGCCGACGAGGGCCGGGTCAACCCGGCCGACCTGACGATGGCCTACGCGAAGGGCGCCCGGATGGGCGGCGTCCGGATCATCGAGCACGTGGCGGTCACCGGCATCACGTCGGCCCGCGGCCGGGTCACCGGCGTCGTCACCGACCACGGGTCGATCGCGGCCGAGTACGTCGTGAACGCCGCCGGGATGTGGGGCCGCGAGGTCGGCGCCATGGCCGGCGTCTCGGTTCCGCTGCAGGCGGCCGAGCACTACTACCTCATCACCGACACCGTCGACTGGGCCCATCCCGACCTGCCCGTCGTCGAGGACCCTGATCGCTACGGGTACTATCGCGAGGAGGGCGGCGGCATCCTCGTCGGGCTCTTCGAGCCGGTGGCAGCACCGTGGTCCCTGGACCGGATCCCGGCCGACGTCGCGTTCGCCAGCCTGGCGCCCGACTGGGACCGGGTCGGCCCGTACCTGGCCCGGGCCATGGATCGCTTCCCGTCGCTCCACGACGCCGGCATCCGGACCATGTTCTGCGGCCCCGAGAGCTTCACCCCGGACGTCATGCCGCAGCTGGGCGAGGCGCCCGAGCTGGGCGGGTACTTCGTCGCGGCGGGCATGAACTCGCTGGGCATCCTCCTGAGCGGCGGCGTCGGCAGCCTGACCGCGCAGTGGATCGCCGACGGCGTTCCCCCGGTCGACGTGATCGGGATGACGGTGGACCGGACCCAGGCCTTCGAGACCAGCCGGCGCTTCCGGGCCGACCGGGCCGTCGAGCAGCTGGGCGTCCTCTTCGGGGACGCCGCCTGGCCGAACTGGCACCCGGCGACCGCGCGCAACGTGCGCCGCTCCGTGATCCACGATCGGCTCGCCGCGGCGGGAGCCCAGTTCGCGGTCTCCTCGGGCTGGGAGTACCCGGAGTGGTTCGCCGAGCCCGGCTCGCACCCGGAGGTCCTCCGGGGCTGGGGTCGCGACGCGTCCTTCCCGTACCAGGCGGCCGAGCACCGGGCCGTCCGCGAGGCCGTCGGCATGCTCGACATGTCGATCATGGCCAAGTTCCTGGTCCAGGGCCGCGACGCGGAACAGGTCCTCAACCTCGTCTCGGCGAACGACGTCGCCGTCCCGGTCGGGCGGGTGGTGTACACGCAATGGCTGAACGAGCGCGGCGGGATCGAGGCCGACCTGACGGTCACCCGGCTCGGGGAGGACCGCTTCCTCGTCGTCGTCACGGACCTCGTCCACCGCCGGATCGCCCCGTGGATCGAGCGCCACGCCCCCGCCGACGCGCACGTGGCCGTCACCGACGTGACCTCCGGGACGGTCCTGCTGACCGTCCAGGGTCCGCGGTCGCGGGAGCTGCTCGAACGCCTCACCAGCGCCGACCTGGCCAGCGCCTGCGTTCCCCTACCTGGCGGCCCGCGAGATCGACCTGCACTACGCCCGGATCCTCGCGCTGCGGGTCACCTACGTCGGCGAGCTGGGCTGGGAGCTCCACGTCCCGGCCGAGATGGCCCTGACGGTCCACGACGCCCTCGTGGAGGCCGGCGCCGACCTCGGCTACCGCAATGTCGGCCTGGGCGCGATGGGCAGCCTTCGCCTCGAGAAGGCCTACCGCGACTACGGCCTCGACATCGACAACACGGACACCCCGCTCGATGTCGGGCTCGGGTTCGCCGTCGCCTGGGACAAGCCCGGCGGCTTCGTCGGGCGCGAGGCCCTGCTGGCCTCGCGCACTCCGGGCCCGCCGACGCGACGCCTCGTCCAGGTGCTCCTCGAGGATCCCGAGCCGCTCCTGTACGGCGGCGAGCCGGTCCTCCGCGACGGGCGACGGCTCGGGCATGTCCGTGCCGCGGCGTACGGGCACACGCTCGGCGCAGCGGTCGGCCTGGCGATGCTCGAGGACGAGGCCGGTCTTCCGACGGAGGCCGTCGTCGGGGCTCGCTTCGAGGTCGACGTCGCCGGGACGCGCCACCCGGCCCGCGCGTCGGTCCGCCCCATGTACGACCCCGACCGCCTGCGCGTCACGGCCTGAGCAGCCCGGGGACGACCGCTCCTGTGTCAGGCCGCCCGCAGCGGGAAGACCGCCCCGGTCTCGGCGACGCCTGGCCGGAAGGGATGTGACAATCACATCATGTGACGTTAGTCACATCCATCACGTCCGTGCGCCTCTGTCCGAGGGCCGCACTCGGCGGTCTACTGGGCGAGCCGAGATCGAGCCAGGGACGCATTGCGCCTGCGAGGTGGCCCGGTCCGCGGAGCGCAGCCCGACGAGGAGGCGGCGAGATGTCCGTCATCGAGACCGACAAGCTCACCAAGTTCTACGGACCCCACCGCGGGATCGTCGACGTGGATCTCGTGGTCGAGCAGGGCGAGATCTACGGCTTCCTCGGGCCGAACGGCGCGGGGAAGACGACCACCATCCGGCTCCTCCTGGACCTGATCCGCCCCACGTCCGGGCGCGCCTGCGTGTTCGGGATCGAGACGACGGCGGATCCCGTCGCGATCCACCGGCGGGTCGGCTACCTGCCGGGCGAGTTCGCCCTCTTCGACCGGCTCACGGGAAGCCAGACGATCCAGTACTTCGCCAACCTTCGGGGCGGCGTCGATCCGCTCTACCAGGCCGACCTGATCGCCCGTTTCGACCTCGATCCGTCGCGACGGTTCAAGGAATACTCGAAGGGAAACAAGCAGAAGGTGGGCCTGGTCATCGCGCTCCAGCATCGGCCCGACCTGCTCGTCCTCGACGAGCCGACCTCCGGCCTGGATCCGCTGGTCCAGCAGACGTTCTTCCAGCTTCTCCGCGAGACCGTCGCGGAGGGCCGCACCGCGTTCCTCTCGTCGCACATCCTGGGCGAGGTCGAGAAGACGTGCGACCGGGTCGCGATCATCCGCGACGGACGCCTGGTCACGGTCGATCGGGTCGAGACCCTCCGAGGGCTGGCACACCACGTGGTCGAGCTCCGGTTCGCCGCGCCCGTCCCGGCGTCGTCGTTCTCGTCGCTCCCCGGCGTGACCGACGTGGTCGCGGTCGAGGGCGGCCTGCAGATGCGCGTGACCGGCTCCATGGCGCCCGTCGTCGAGGCGGCCGCCGGCCACGGGCTCGTCGACTTCGAGACCCGCGAACCCAGCCTCGAGCAGACCTTCCTCGCCCAGTACGGCCAACGGGGCCGTCGGAGTGATCGACCATGACCGCTGAGATCCGGGGCATGCCGGTCGCGGCGTCTGCCCCCCGCGTTCCCGTCGGCAGCCGGCTCTACGGACTTGGCAGCGTCTTCGGCAAGACGCTTCGCGACGCGCGCCTGGGCATCCTCGTCGTCGCGGCACTCCTCGGCGTGATGACGGTGGCGGGCGGCATGACGATGGCGACGACGTACGGCACGCCCGCCGCCAGGCTCGAGCTCGCGGCGATGTCGGGCGACATGCCACCGATGCTGCGCGGCATGTACGGGAATCCCATCAACGTCGGCACGCTCGGCGGCTTCATCTCGTGGCACTACGGAACCTACTTCGCGCTCCTCGCCGGGCTCTGGTCCATCCTCGCGCTGTCCTCCACCCTGGCCGGCGAGGCGCGGCGGGGAAGCCTGGACTTCGCCGTCGCGACGGCCTGCCCGAAGCGCCTGATCGCCCTCGAGAAGGTCGCCGGACATGCGACGGCGATCGGCCTCGCCGTGACCATCGTGGGGGTCCTCGCCTGGGCGACGGGCGCCGTGTCCGCCTCCCTGCCCGGCGACGCGATTCCGCCACTCGCGGCGACCTCCTTCGCGATCGGCCTCGGGATCAGGGCACTCATGGCCGGGTCGATCGCCTTCGCGCTGGCACCCTTCCTCGGGCGCGGCGCCGCCGCCGGCATCGCCGGCGCGCTGATGCTCGGCGGCTACCTCATCCAGAGCTACCGGACCGTGGTGCCGGCGTTCGACACGCTCGCCGGCTCGACGTGGTTCTCGTGGACCGCGGATCACGTTCCCCTTGCCGGGCAATCCGATTGGGCGGGGATCGCTCTCACCGCCGTCGCCTGCGTGGGCCTGATCGTCGTGGGCGTCGAGGCGTTTGCGCGGCGGGACGTCGGGGTGACGATCTCGCTGCCGACCCCGGGGCTCCCGCGCGCGCTGCTCGGCGTCCGTGGGCCTCTCGGACGGTCGTTCGGGGACCTCCTGCCGACGGCGCTGGCGTGGGGCATCGGCCTTGGCACCTATGGCGTCCTGATGGCCGCCGCCTCGAAGTCCATGCTCGATGCGCTTTCGACCTCGCCCGCCATGGCCGAGATCTTCCGCAACCTCATCCCGGGGATCGACATCACGACCGCGGCGGGGTTCCTGCAGCTCGCCTTCGCCGAGATGGGCTTCGTGCTCATCGGGCTGGCTGCGGCGACGTTCATCGCCGCGCGGTCGTCGGACGAGACATCCGGCCGGCTGGAGCTCCAGCTGACGACGCCACTCACGCGAGCGCGCTGGGCGGTTGCGAGCGGGGTGGCCGTCTGGCTGGCGATTGCCCTCGTCACCGTGCTCCTGGCCGGCGCCGTTGCCCTGGGCGTCGCCTCGGTCGGGCAGGATCCCGTGACGCCGGCGACGGGAACGCTCGTCCTCGCCATCTACGGCGCGGCCCTCGCCGGGATCGGCGTGGCCGTCGCCGGCGTCACCCGGGCCTCGTTCGCGATGCCCGCGGTCCTCGCGATGACGATCGGTACGTTCCTCGTCGGCTTCCTCGCGCCCGTGCTGCGACTGCCCGACTGGGTCGAGCAGCTCGCGCTCACGGCACACCTGGGGGAGCCGATGGTCGGCGCCTGGGACATGCTGGGCATCGTCGCGTGCCTGGCGCTCGCGATCGGCGGGCTGGCGATCGGCGTCTGGGGCATGGCCCGCCGCGACGTCGGCGCGTGAAGGAGGTCCACGCCGTGGAGGAGCGACCGGAGGGAGGGCTGCGCTGGCTGCTCCTCATCTACCGCATCCGGGCCGAGTCGTCCGGCCGACGGACGTACGTCTGGAGGCAGCTGCGCCAGCTCGGGGCGGTGTATCTCCAGCAGGCGGCCGCCATCGTGCCCGACCGGCCTGAGCTCCGGGTCGAGCTCAATCGGCTCGGCCAGCGGATCCGAAGCGCCGGCGGGGAGGCGTCCCTCCTCGAGACGACGTCTCCGAGCCGGGACTGGGAGGAGGAGCTCGTCGCCCGCTTCAACGCCGCCCGCGATGCCGAGTACGAGGAGATCCTCGACAGCGTCGAGAGCTTCGAGGACGAGATACGTCGCGAGTCGCGCAAGAAGCGATTCCGCTTCGCCGAGCTCGAGGAGGGCGAGGCTGACTGGGAGAAGCTGCAGCGATGGTTCGGGCGGCTGATCGAGCGCGACTTCTTCGGTGCGTCGGGGCGGGCAGGTGCCGAGCAAGCGCTCGCCCGCGGGCGCCTGCTCCTCGTCGAGTTCACCCAGGAGGTCTATCGCCGGGAGGGCCTCGGACCGGGCGGAGCGGCCAGTCAGGCCGACCCCTGACCCACGCGGCCGAGCACGCGCGGGATGGTGCGTCCGCGCGCCGAGTGCTGGCTACCCGGGAGCGGCCGGATCCAGCATGCAGCGGACCTCGAACCGGTCGAGCGGCTTCGCGTTCAGCTTCGCCAGCATCCCGTCGGCCTTCTTGAGGAGGAACGCGCCCGAGGCATCCTTGTTGCTGGCGTAGGCGGCTGCGGCGTCCCGGTAGGTCGCGACGGCGTCATCGGTGAGCTTCCGGAAGCTCTGGTAGCACGGCCACGCCTGGCTGCCGGCGAGCCACTTCCGCCCGGTCGCCACCACCGCGGCGAGCTTCGCCGCCTCGGCGTCGACCACCGCGGGCTTCCGTTGCTGCGTGGCGGCCCGGATCTTCCCGACATGCCCGGTCACGAGCGGCCAGAACCCCTTGTCCCAGGCGGCCAGCTCGGGCCACGACGGGCCGGGCGGCGGCGATCGACCTGCGGCCGCGGCACCCGGGTCGGTCGCGACGGCCACGTCGATGCCGAGGCCGTCGGCGACGCTCTTGGCGTCCCCCGACAGGGACAGGACCTCCGGCAGCAGTCCGAGCAGGCCGACGGCGCCGTCCCAGTGAACCTTGTCATCCGTGATCCTGGCGGAGAGCGAGCCCGCGAGCGTCGCCTCGGCCCTGGTCCTGAGCTCGTCGACGCGAGGCGCAAGGGCCGCGGTGGCGTCGCAACCCTCCAGGGTCTGCTCGAGTCCGACGTAGGTCGTCAGCGTCGCGGACACCCGCCGGATCGCGGCCGCCGTCTCGACGCCGTTGAAGCTCGCCGCGATCACGAGCTTCCGGAGCAGCGCGAGGCCGTCCGCCATCCGCGCGGTGAGCGCCCCGAGGTGTGTCACCGCCACGCCACAGGGATCCGTGGGCTGCTGAACCGGCAGGGACGGTGCCGGGGTTGCGCTGGCCCCTGCGGGGGCCGGGGTCGGTGCGGACGTGCCGCCGCAGGCAGCCGCGAAGGCCGTGACGGCGGCGAGAAGCACCAGTCGAGCGCGGACAGCCATCTGCGACCTCGCGGAACGTGCCCCTGACCTTCGCCCGCGCCGGACGGCGTGGGCAGTGCCCTCGGTCACGAAGTTCGGCCCGTGAGCGTCGCGCGCGCGATGGCGCCTGCCTCCGGACCGGCCCCCGCGACCGCGACCCCGTCCGGCGCCCAGATGCCCGAACACCCGGCGGCGTGGGCATAGCCGCCGCCGGTCGACCCGGCGAAGCTGGCCACCACGACCCAGACGTTGTGATCGGCGGCGATGCGACGGGCGCGCTCCTCCGGCACGGCTGCATCCGCGGCGGACTCCAGGACGCCGGCGACGTAGGCGTCGATCCCCAGGGCGGCGGTGTCGGCGGCGTGCCGTGGGACGCCCGTGTCCCTGCAGATGGCGAGGCCGAGCCGCCAGTCGTCGACGTCGAGCACGGCCGGCGCGCCACCCGGGGCGAACCGGCCGGGCTCGCTCCCGCCCAGCCACATCTTGCGGTAGGCCACGGTCGCCCCGGCTCCGTCGACGGCCAGCATCGCGATGTGCGACCGGCCTGTCTCGCCCTGCACCGGGGCGCCCACCAGCGCCAGCGACCCCGTCTCGGCGCAGGCCTCGACGATGGGCGCCAGGCGCGGGTCGTCGACGGTGATCGCCGGAGCGTCCAGCTCGTATCCCGTCAGCGAGAGCTCGGGGAAGACCACCACCCGGGCACGCGCGGAGCGAACGGTCGCCGCATGCGTCGCCGCATTCGCCGCCACGTCGTACGGGATGCACGGCGGCTGGGCCACCGCGACGATCAGCGGCTCACGCATGCGGACCCCCGGGGAGGCGCGCTCCCCGCCTCACGTGCGGGAGGCGTTCGTGCTCGTGGACGGCAACGGTGGGTCCCACCGCCAGCGCACGCCGTCGTCCTCCTGCACGCCCCTGGGCCAGCCGTCGTCGCGCCGAACGTGACCCCCGACGAGCATCGACGGCCGCGCGACCATCGGGCTGAGGTCCAGCGCGACCGTGTCGCCCGGGTGCCGGTGCCGCCACGACCGCAGGGCCCGGAGCCCCGCGGCGACCGGACGATGCACCGCCCATCGCGTCATTGCGTCCACCTCCGGCACCGATCGTCGCATGCAGGGCGGCCGATCGCAAGGGCCGACGGCCCTGATCGCTCCTCGTCGGCGGTGCCCTCGTCTCGCGACGACCCGCTTCGCTCCAGGTCAGCCGACTACACTTGGCCGGTGAGTAGGCGAACAGCCGCGATTCGCCGCCTGCTTGCCGACCTCCGGCGGCCCGACACCAGGAGTGACGCACTGCGCCGGGTGCGCAGGCGAGCGGCCGCGGGGTTCCGTCGCGGGACCGATCGACCGGCCTCGAAGGAGGCGGCGACGCGCGCCCGCGGAGCCCTGCCGACGGCAACGGCCGGGGCCCGGCGGCCCGACTCGTGGTACGTCGGCGAATGGTCGAGCCTGGCCAGGGCCGTGTTCGGGCCAGGTGCTGCCGCCGACAGGCCGCCCCTTGGTCCCGCCAGCGCGCCGGAGGCGATCAGGCAGGCTCGCCTTCAACGAGCGCAGGCGGGACTGGCCGAGGCGATCGCCCGGGGCGAGCACCTGGAACCGGCGGTATGCCGAGGCGTGGCGGCCCTGGCCGACATCGGGGAATGGAACGCCGCCTGGGCGTTGGCGGAGGGCGTCGGCCGTCTGCCCGGGGGCGGCACTGCGTCGGCCATGGGCCATGCGGTTCTCCTGCACCGACGCCGGCAGTTCGCCCGGCTGTGGAACGTGGTCCGGGACCTCGAGGACGCGGCGCTCGCGACGTACATCCCGGTCGAGGCGGTCGACGCGGCGCTGACGGCCGGGACCGCCCCGGCCCGGCAACGGGCTCTCGCCATCGCGGTCCCGACCGAGGACATGGACGCCCGCATCGTCGTTGACCTCGCGGGTCGGTTTCTCGCGTTCGGCGAGCGTCAGCGGGCTGCAGAGCTGGTGGCCGAGCTGCGGCGCCGATCACCCGTCGACCTGGACGAACGCCGTCGCCACTCGTTGGCCCTCATCGAGCGATGGCTCGACCGTCGGCCGGCCGCGGTCCCGACCGGGTCCGTCCCGGTCGCCGTGATGGACTACCAGTCGCCGTATCACGCACGAACGTCGGACAACGTCGGCGACTACATCCAGACCCTGTCCCTGATCGGCAATCTCGCGCGGCTGAGCAGCGTGACGTTCTCGGGCGACGACGGCCTCGGAGAGCTGGCGACCGAGCTGCAGGAACGCGTGCCGCCCGAGCTCCGCCTGCCCGGCGGGCACAGCTCAGTGCACCTCGTCGTGGTCGACCGCGACTTCAGCAGCGCCGGCGACGTGCCCCCGGGGACCTGGATGTTCGCCTTCGGCTGGCACCTGCTCCCGCTCTACGAGCTGCGCTACGACTTCCCCTACCACCCCGGCATCCGTCCGCTCTTCATCTCGTTCCACGTCAACCGGCTCGAGATGCTCACCGACGAAGCCCGGGCCTACCTCCGCCGGTACGGACCGGTCGGCTGCCGGGACTGGAACACCGTCTTCCTGCTCCTCAGTGCCGGGATCGATGCGTTCTTCACCGGCTGCCTGACCACCACGGTCGACGGGCTCTTTCCCTCGCGCGAAACGGCCTATCGCGGCACCGGTGCCGTGGGGGTGATCGACCGTCCGCGTCGATCGGCCGGCGGCGGCGCCAGCGACGTCCGCGTCTACAGCCACCAGTCGGATGCCTACCGCTACATGTCCCTGACCGAGGGCATCCGCGCCGCGGACGCCGCCCTCGCCGCGTACCAGCGTGACCTGGACCGGGCGGTCACCGGACGCCTGCACGCGTATCTCCCGCTCACCTCCCTCGGCGTCCCCGTGGACTTCGTGACCGGCAGCCCCGGTGACGTGCGCTTCGCGGGCCTGACCGGCCTGGGCCCGGGCGACTCCAGGCTGTCCGAGCTGCGCAGCGGCATCCGCGACCTGGTCGCCGGGGTCTTCGAGCAGGTCGCCGCGGGAGCGGAGGAGCGCGAGGTCTACGGCCGCTGGCGTGACCTGACCCGTGAACGCGTGGCCGAGGCCAGGGCCCGCTTCGAGGCCCCGGTGGCCGAGACCCCGACGACCGTCGACGTGGCCGCGGCCGTCGCGACGAGCAGGGCCGGCAGCCGACGGTTCGGCCCGCACGAGACCGTCGATCGGGAGACGATCACCGACGTGGCAGTCGCCTTCGGCGAGGACCTGGCGTTCCCCGCCGCCGTGGCGCTCGAATCGATGGTGGCCCATGCGTCCGGGCCCGTACGGCTCTGGGTGCTGGCTCGCGGCATCACGGAGGCGTACCTCCAGTGGCTGGCCGCCGCGTTCCCGTCGCTGCCGATGACGGTCCTGCCGTGTGACCACATCTCCCACGCGGGCACCGGCGACCCACGCCGGGTCCCGCCCGGGACCACGATCCCCACCATGGACCGGCTCTTCCTCCCGGTCATGCTCGGCGACGTCGACCGTGTCGTGTACCTCGACGCCGACACCCTGGTGCTGGACGACGTCTGCCGCCTCGCCGGGACCGACCTGGGCGGCCGACCGGTCGCGCGCCCGCGACTCCGAGGTCAGCGAGGCGAGCGAATGGCAGCGTGCAGGACGGCCGCTCGATGAGCCGCTGGCCACGGAGCTGCGGCGCTCGATGGGCGTTCGCCACGGCTACGGGCACCCTGCCCTGAACGCCGGCGTGCTCGTGATGGACCTGGACCAGATGCGCCGCGGCGACTTCACGGCCACCTGCCTGGGGTTCGCCGAGCGGTACGGGCTCAACGACGACGACGCCATCCTCGCGTACGTCGGACCGGACCGCTGCGTCCTCGATCCTCGCTGGAACGCGCTGCCGGACCTCGAGGACGTGCGCGACCCGGGCATCATCCACTGGGCCAGCTTCGGCAAGCCGTGGGAGCCCCGCCTGACCTGCGCCCAGGACCTCTGGCGCGGGTACGCCGCCCGGCTGCAGGACCGAGCCGGGCTGCCGCCGACCGACAGCGTCAGTCCCGCGGGAGTCGGGCAGGGAGCTGGAGGACCCGGTGCCCCGTCGCATGGGCGATGGCGTTCGTGATCGCCGGGGCGACGACCATGTTCGAGCATTCGGCCACGCCCTTGGCCTGCAGCTCGGGCGGGTCCCCGGTTCCCCCGACGAGGATCGTGACCATCTCGGGCACGTCCCTCGTTCTCGGGATGTGGTACTGCTTGAAGCCCCGCGTCTCCCCGGGGACGAACTCCTCCGTCAGGGCGAAGCCGACGCCCATCGCGATCCCGCCCTCGATCTGGCCGACGACGCCCTCCAGGAAGACCGGCTTGCCGACGTCGTGGGCGGCGACCACGCGCAGGACCCGGACCGCCCCGGTCGTCGTGTCGACCTCGACCTCCGCCATCTGCGTGCCCGTGACGTACATCGCGTAGGGCTCGCCCAGCCCGGCGCTCGCGTGGTACGCCGGGACGTCGGCGTCGAAGTAGCCGTCGAACGTGTTCGCGTGCTTCGCGTCGGCCCTGGCCCGGGCGATCTCGGCCAGCGAGACGCCGTCCTCGGCGGCGCCGCGGACCCGCACCTGCCCGTCGCCGAGCTCGAGCTCGCCGATCGGCCGAGCCAGCAGGCCGCTCGCGGTGCCCAGGATCGCCTCCCGGAGATCGGCCGCGGCATTCCTGCACCGCGTTGCCGACGAAGAACGTCACCCGGCTGCCCACCGTCGGACCGGCGTCCGGGCATGTCGCGGTGTCTCCCGTGTGGACCGCCACGCGCTCGAGCGGCACGCCGAGCTCCTCGGCGGCGATCAGGCCCATGGCGGTGGCGGACCCCTGGCCGAGGTCCATGGCGCCGGTCCGCAGCGAGATCGACCCGTCCGGCAGGAGATCCAGCGCGGCGCGCCCCGGGCCCCGCCCGACCGTGAGGGCAGGGTCCTGGCCGGGAATCGGGCCGCCGCCTCCGCCGCCGATGCCGTACCAGATCGAGGCCACCCCCACCCCGCGTCGCCGGGTGCCCGGCCCGTCGCCCGACTCCGGCGCAGCGCTCCAGCGCCTCGAGCCAGTGCGGCCGGACGGCCTCGATCGTCGCGGCGTAGGCCGGGTCGCGCTCGAGGACCTGGCCCGACAGGAGCCGGTCGCCCTGCCGGAGGCGGTTCCTCAAGCGGAGCTCGAGGGGATCCATGCCCAGCCGCTCGGCCAGGAGGTCCATCTGCGACTCGACGGCGAACGCGACCTGCGTCGTCCCCGGGCCGCGCATGGAGCCGGCCGTGGGGTTGTTCGTGAACACCACCCGGCCGTGCAGCTCGACGTTCGGCCAGCGGTAGGGACCGGTCGCCGAGGCGAACGTCTTGACCATGAGCCCGGGGCCGAACGAGGCGTACGCGCCGGTGTCGGCGAGCATGTCGACCTGGAGGGCGGTGAGCTTGCCGTCGCGCGTGGCGCCGCTCCGGCACCGGATCCGGTAGGGGTGGCGCTTCGTGGTCGACGCGAAGGACTCGGCCCGGCTGTAGACGATCCGGACCGGCCGGCCCGTCCGCACGGTGGCCAGCGCCGCCAGGCACTGGCACGAGATCTCGGTCTTGCCGCCGAAGGCGCCCCCGACGACCGTGGGGGCGACGCGAACGCGCTCGACCGGCAGGCCCAGCGTCCTCGCGATCTCGGCCCGCTGGTAGTGGGAGTACTGCGTCGCCGTCCGCACGACGAGCGTGTCGCCCTCCCAGGAGGCCAGCGCGGCCTCTGGCTCCAGGTAGGCGTGCTCGTTCCACGGGGTCGTGTAGGTGCGCTCCACCACGACGTCGGCCCGGGCGAACCCTTCCGCGACGTCGCCGGTCCGCAGCCAGTTCTCGGCCAGCAGGTTGCCGTCGGGGTGGATCCGTGGTGCGCCGTCCGCCAGCGCGTCGTCGGGGGTCAACACGGCGGGAAGCAGGCGGTACTCCACCTCGATCACCGAGAGCGCCGCGGCCGCCGCCTCCGGCGATGTCGCCACCACGAGGGCGACGGGATCGCCGACCTGGCGGACCCTGGATTCGGCCAGGACGGGCTGGTCCTTCAGCTTGCGACCGTAGCTGTTCTCGCCCGGGACGTCCCGCGCGGTCAGGATCGCCTCGACGCCCGGCAGCAGGCGCGCGCGGTCCGTGTCGATGCCGAGGATCTCCGCGTGCGCGATGCGGGCTGCGCAGCACCCGGGCGTGCAGCATCCCGTCGACGGCGAGGTCCGCCGCGTAGACGGCGCTGCCGGTGGCCTTCTCCAGCGCGTCGGCGCGCAGGTGCCCGGCTGCCGCCGGTGCCCACGACGTGCCCTCCGGTGCTGACGGCCACTGCCGCGGCGAGCCCGCCTGCCCGTTGGCCACCCACTCGATGGCATCCACGATGCCCTGGTAGCCGGTGCAGCGGCAGAGGTTGCTGCCGAGCCAGCGCTCGATCTCGCCCCGGCTGGGCCGCGGGTTGCGCTCGAGCAGCGCGGCCGCCGCCATGATCATGCCGGGGGTGCAGAACCCGCACTGGACGGCATCCGCCGCCACGAACGCCTGCTGCAGGGCGTGCGGTCGCTCGACGCTCCCGAGGCCCTCGATCGTCAGGACGCCGTCCCGGCCGCCCTGCCCGCGGGAGTCCGGCAGGCGCGCACGGCCCTCCCGTCGACCATGACGACGCAGGTTCCGCAGGTCCCGTCGTCGCAGCCTTCCTTGGTCCCGGCGAGGCCGAGGCCCTCGCGAAGCAGGTCCAGCAGCCTCCACCCCGGGGGGACGTCGAGGCTCCGTGGGATGCCGTTGACCACGAGGGCCACGTTCGTTCGTTCGATTCCGGGCCGGGGCCGCGCGTCGTTCGCCATGCCTTCACCCTCGGGGAGCCGATCGGCGCACGTCAAGGGCCGACTGGGGGCTGAATGGCCGCCTTCAGCCCGCGAGGCGCTTGTACCGGATCCGATGCGGCTGGTCGGCAGCCGTGCCCAGCTCCCTGTGGCGGAAGGCCTCGTAGTCGCTGACGTTGCCCTCGAACCAGCGCACCTGGCTGTCGCCTTCGAAGGCCAGGATGTGAGTCACGATCCGGTCCAGGAACCAGCGATCGTGGCTGATGACCACGACGCAGCCCGGGAAGGACTCGAGGCCGGCTTCGAGGGCGCGCAGCGTGTCCACGTCGAGATCGTTCGTGGGCTCGTCGAGGAGCAGGACGTTGCCGCCCGCCTGGAGCAGCCGGGCCAGGTGGACCCGGTTGCGCTCCCCGCCCGACAGCGTGCCGACGAGCTTCTGCTGGTCCGTGCCCCGGAAGTTGAAGCTCGACACGTACGCCCGCGCCGGCACCTCGCGCGGACCCACCTTGACGACCTCGACGCCGTCGGTGATCTCCTGGAACACCGTCAGGTCCGCCCGGAGGTCGTCGCGGGACTGGTCGACGTAGGCGAGCTGCACGGTCTCGCCGACCTGGATCGTCCCACCGTCCGGCGCCTCCTGGCCGACGAGCATGCGGAACAGGGTCGTCTTGCCCGCGCCGTTGGGGCCGATGATGCCGACGATCCCGGCTCGCGGCAGCGAGAACGTCAGGTCCTCGATGAGCAGCCGGTCGCCGTACCCCTTGCGCAGATCCCTGACCTCGATGACCGTGTCGCCCAGGCGCGGGCCCGGGGGGATCGCGATCTCCAGGTCCCGGGCGCTGCCCTTGTCGCTCTGCGCCTCGGCGAGCAGCTGCTCGTAGGCGCCCAGGCGGGCCTTGCCCTTGGCCTGCCGCGCCCGGGGTGACAGGCGAACCCAGGCGAGCTCGCGCGCGAGGGTGCGCTGGCGGGCGTCGATCGCCTTCGACTCGTGCGCAATGCGCTCCAGCTTCTGTTCGAGCCAGGAGGAGTAGTTGCCGGAGAACGGGATCCCCCGGCCGCGGTCCAGCTCCAGGATCCACTTCGCGACGTTGTCGAGGAAGTAGCGGTCGTGGGTGATCGCGACGACGGTGCCCGCGTACTCGCCGAGGAACCGCTCCAGCCATTCGACCGACTCCGCGTCGAGGTGGTTGGTCGGCTCGTCGAGCAGGAGCAGGTCGGGGTGCCGGAGCAGGAGACGGCAGAGCGCCACGCGACGTCTCTCGCCGCCGGACAGGGTGCTGACGTCGGCGTCGTCGGGCGGACAGCGCAGGGCGTCCATGGCGATGTCGACGTTGCGCTCCAGGTTCCACGCGTCGGCGGCCGCGATCCGGTCCTCGAGGGTGGCCTGCTCGGCGCCGATAGCCTCGTAGTCGGCGTCCGGCTCGGCCCACCTCGCCATGACGGCGTCGTACTGGTCCAGCAGGGCCTGCGACCTCGCGCACGCCGTCGAGGACGTTGCCCTTGACGTCCTTGCCGGGATCGAGCCGCGGCTCCTGGTCTCAGGTAGCCGACCGTGAAGCCGGGCGTCAGGCGCGCCTCGCCGGTGAAGCCGTCGTCCAGCCCGGCCATGATCCGCAGGAGGCTGGACTTGCCGGCGCCGTTCGGGCCGATGACGCCGATCTTGGCGCCCGGGTAGAACGAGATCGAGATGTCCTCGAGCACCGTCCGGTCCGGCGGGTAGTGGCGGGCCAGCCGGTACGCCGTGTAGATGAACTCCGGTGGCACGGCGTCGGTCAGCGCGCGGGGTGCGAGACCTGGTCCACGACGATCACGACGGCCAGGACGAGCGCCGCGTCCTGGCCGGGAGCCACCTCGACGCCGTAGGTGTCGCGCACCCGGAACCACTTCTTGCCGACCCGGGCGACGGTGCCGGCCGGCCCCTTGATCTCGTACTCGTGGTCGACGAGGTTGCCCTTGATGTCCCACTCGCCGCCCGAACGGAGCTCGACGGCGTAGCGCTCGCGGAACGGCGTGAACAGCGCCTTCTTCACCGTCGCGGCGGTCCCGGCATCGTCCTCGATCTTCCAAGTGTCCTTCACCGTCACGAGCTTGTGCTCGACCTTGTAGATCGGGCTGCCCGCCGGCGACTCGATGATGAGCGTCTTGCGAAGGCGGAGCGCCTTGCCGTCCACCTTGTACGCCTTCTGCCCTGCGCCGTTCTCGATCCAGAAGTCGTCGCCGATCGCGAACATCTGCTGGTGGACCTGGAACACGTTCGGCGCCCCGCCGCCGGCGCTGCCGCTGGTGTCTCGCCGTCGGAACATCATCGCCCTCCGTCGCCGCTCGGGCCAGCTCGAAGACCCGGGTCACGCCCCGGAACCCGCTCAGCTGCATATCGCGGCCCCGATCGAACGTGAACCCCTTCTCGGTGCCCAGGTCGCGGACGACATCCGAGGCCAGGATGTGCCCTGGCTCGGCCGCCTGGCAGATCCGGCTCGCGAGATGGACCGTCGACCCGAACAGGTCGTCATTGTGATCGACGGGTTCGCCGGCCGCGAGCCCGATCCGAACCCGAAGCTCCGGCGTGCGTCCCCCGGATGCCCGGGCCTCGAAGCCCTGCTGGATCGCGAGCGAGCACGCCAGCGCGTTGGCCACGTCGTCGAACGAGGCCATGATCCCGTCGCCGGTGTGCTTGACCTCGCGCCCCCGCGAGGCCATGAGCGACGTCCGGATGATCGTGTCGTGCTCGGCGAGCAGGGCCATGTAGGCAGGTTCCCCCACCTCCTGGAGAAGCGCCGTGGAGCCCTCGAGGTCGGTGAAGAGGATGGTCCGGAACGCCTTCGTGCCCTCGACCGGGTCGTTGATCCTGCCCAGGAACCGGACGACGTCCAGCTCGGAGACGGCGATGATCTCGTTGGGGACGAGGCCATGCCCTTCCCGGTGCACGGCCTGCATGTCCTCGGGCCGCGCCGCGCGGGCAAGGCAGAACACGGCACCGGTCTCGGGATCGAACCAGTAGGAGAGGAACTGCACGCCGTGCTTCGGCTCGATCTGGACATCGGTCAGGTGGGCCTGCGCGACCTCCTCGGCGGTGATGCCGGGCACGTCGTGACGGTCCATGAAGAGCGGCATCCGGTCCCTCCCCCTCGGTCCGTCGAGCGTGCCACGGAGCCTCGACCCTCCCCCGCGCGAGGCGGCGAGGCCCGCTATTGCCGGGCCATGTGGGCCCGGAGCTCCGCCTCCGGGTCGACGATCAGCTCGCCGCTGACGTCCACGACGACCTTCTCGAGGTGCCCCGTGAACGCGAACGGGCTGCCGTACTCCGGGGTCACCGGGGATCCCGGGTTGTGGCCGCAGCTGACGCCGCCGGGGTTGAACATGAACGGCGTCGTGTACGGGGCGTCGGCGCTCGCGACCAGTGCCCCGTCGACGTAGAGCTGGAGCCGGCCCGGAGCGCCCCTGCCGTGCGGCATGTCGGGCTGGCCGGTGGGCTCGAACTCGAAGCGCAGATCGTGGCGTCCGGCCGGCAGCCGGTCGGGCGAGGACACGGTGAACCGCTGCCGGGCGACGTAGTTGTGGACGTAGTGGAGCCGGCCGCCCTTGACGTACAGCGAGTAGCCGCCGGCTGCCGTTCCCTGGCAGAACAGGACGCCCTCGGCGCCGCGCTCGGGGATGTCCACGGTCGCGGTGATGCTGTGCGGCCGGTTGTGCAGGCGCGGTGCGGCGAAGTTCGGGATGGACTGGGTGCCGGGCCGGTAGGTGTACTGGTTCCGTGGCAACGAGACGTGGGGCTTCTCGACCATCAACCGGGCGAGGCCGCTGCCGTCGACCGGCATGACGTTGTACTTGCCGGCCTCGACGTACCAGGTCCCGATCAGCTCGATGAGCTTCTCGCGGTGCTCCGCGGCGAGGTCGTGGTTCTCCGCCGGGTCATCGTCGATGTGATAGAGCTCCCAGCCGGTGGCGTCGAGCTCCGCGAGCTTCTCGGCCGAGATCGGGTTGCCGAAGCCGGTGCCGGCCTCGGCGAACGAGGGACCGGGCCACGGGCAGACGGCTCGCCAGCCGTCCTTGTAGATCGCCCGATGGCCCAGCATCTCGAAGTACTGGACGTGGTGGCGGGTGGGCGAGGCGGCGTCGTCGAGCGCGTGGGCGAAGCTCACGCCCTGGATCGGCGCCTGGGTGACGCCGCGGATCGCGGCCGGCGGCTCGATGCCCAGGAGGTCGAGGACCGTCGGCACCATGTCGATGATGTGGGCGTACTGCGGGCGGACCTCGCCACGGGCCTTGATCCCCGCCGGCCAGGAGACGATGAACGGGTCCGTCGAGCCGCCCCGGTACGTCTCGCGCTTCCAGCGCCGGAACGGTGTGTTGCCGGCCCAGGTCCAGCCCCACGGATAGTGGTTGAAGTGCTCGGGGCCGCCGATCTTGTCGATCACGGCCAGGCTCTCCTCGAGCGTCTCCTGGGCGTTGTTGAAGAACTGGGCCTCGTTGGTCGTCCCGGCCGGGCCGCCCTCGGCGCTGGCGCCGTTGTCGCTGATGACCATGACGATCGTGTTGTCGAGCACGCCCTGGTCGCGCAGGAAGTCGAGCAGCCGGCCGAGGTGGTGGTCGGTGTGGCTCAGGAAACCCGCGAACACTTCCATCATCCGGGCCGCGAGCTTCCGCGCCTCGGGCGACAGGGACGCCCAGTCGGGCACGTCGGGGTCGTGCCGCGACAGCTCCGCGTCGGGCGGCAGGATCCCGAGCTCCTTCTGGCGGGCGAAGACCTTCTCGCGATAGGCGTCCCAGCCGTCGTCGAACTGGCCGGCGTACCTGTCGGCCCACTCCTTGGGCACGTGGTGCGGCGCGTGGGTCGCCCCGAAGCAGAGGTGCAGGTAGAACGGCTTGTCGGGGTCGATCTGGCGCAGGTCGGTGATGAACTCGATCGACTTGTCGACCAGGTCCTCCGTCAGGTGGTAGCCCTCCTCCGGCGTCTTCGGCGGCTCGACCGGGTGGTTGTCGTAGACGAGCTCGGGGTACCACTGGCTCGTGTCCCCGCCGAGGAAGCCGTAGAAGCGCTGGAAGCCGCGCCCCAGCGGCCAGCGGTCGTACGGGCCGGCGGCCGTCTCGTAGACGCTCGGGGTGAGGTGCCACTTGCCGACCATGTACGTGCCGTAGCCGTGCTCGAGCAGCATCTCCGACAGCATGCCGTTCTCGAACGGCATGATCCCGTTGTAGCCCGGGTAGCCGGTGGCGAACTCGGTGATGCAGGCCATGCCGTTGCTGTGGTGATTCCGCCCGGTGATGATGCAGGCGCGGCTCGGCGAGCAGAGGGCCGTCGTGTGCATGTTGGAGAAGCGCAGGCCATCGGCGGCGAGGGCGTCGAAGGTCGGCGTCTCGATCGGGCTGCCGTAGCAGCCGAGCTGGCCGAAGCCGGTGTCGTCGAGGACGACGAAGAGGACGTTCGGGGCGCCCGTGCGCGCCCGCGTGGGGGCTGGCCACGCCGGGCTCGACTCATCGGCGGTGCGGCCGATCACACCCGGAAATGGCGATCCTGCCGGGTATTCGACGAGCGGCATCGGGTTCTCCCTCGTGCGCAAGAGGAACTCTGGGCCGGGTCGCGACGATCCCTGCCTGTCTCGGCGCATTACACCACGAAGGCCCGGGCCGCGGCGCCCATTGACGCCCCCACGGCCGGTGGGGAGAATCCCCCGCGGAGCACGTCATCGAGGCCAGTGGCTACCACGAGTGGATCGTCCTCCTCACGATCGGCCGGGCGGCGTCGTCGCGGCGGCCGGTCCTCGAGCGGGGACGGCTCATCACCGATCTGTCACCAGACGAGGCCGTCGCGCTCCTGCATCGCCGCGCGGACGAAGTCGCGGCTCTGGTCGCGGGGCTCACGGATGAGCAGCTGAACCTGCGGACCCGACCGCCGCGCGCCCGATCCCAGGCGCTCGCCGACACCATCGAGATGGTCATGATCGGCCACATCGACACCCACCGCGCCCAGATCGAGGCGAAGCGCCGCGCAATCCGGGAGTAGGCCCTTCCCGCCGTCCCTGCCCGCTGGCGACCCTGGCACGCTGCCTGCTACCGTGGCCCGATGCTTGTTGCCGACAGCTACGACCTGATCCGGGTGCACGGCGCCCGGGAGAACAACCTGAAGGACGTGAGCGTCGAGATCCCGAAGCGCCGGCTGACGGTCTTCACCGGCATCTCGGGTTCCGGCAAGAGCTCGCTGGTCTTCGCCACCATCGCCGCCGAGTCGCAGCGGCTCATCAACGAGACCTACAGCGCCTTCGTCCAGGGATTCATGCCGACGCTGGCGCGGCCCGACGTCGACGTGCTCGAGGGGCTGACCACCGCGATCATCGTCGACCAGGAGCGAATGGGGGGCAACCCCCGCTCCACCGTCGGCACCGCCACGGACGCCAACGCGATGTTGCGCATCCTCTTCAGCCGACTCGGGCAGCCGCACATCGGCTCGCCCAAGGCGTTCGCCTTCAATATCCCCTCGGTCCGAGGGGCTGGTGCGATCACGATCGAGCGCGGTGATCGGAGGACCGAACGGAAGACCTACACCGTTGTCGGCGGCATGTGCCCGCGCTGCGAAGGCATGGGCAGCGTGACCGACATCGACCTCACCCAGCTCTTCGACGACTCCAAGTCGCTGGCCGAGGGCGCGATCACCGTCCCCGGCTACAGCCCGGGCGGGTGGAACTATCGCCTCTACGCGGCCTCCGGCTTCGTCGACCCCGACAAGCCCATCCGCGACTACACCGAGCAGGAGCGCCGGGACTTCCTCTACCGCGAGCCCACCCGGATGAAGATCGAGGGCATCAACATGACCTACGAGGGGTTGGTGCCGCGGATCAGGCAGTCGTTCCTGGCCAAGGACGTGGAGTCGCTGCAGCCGCACATCCGGGCGTTCGTGGACCGGGCGGCCACCTTCACCGCCTGCCCGGACTGCGGGGGCACCCGGCTCAACGAGGGGGCCCGGGCGTCGAAGATCACGGGGATCAACATCGCCGACGCCTGCGCGATGCAGATCAGCGACCTGGCCGACTGGATTCGTGGCCTCGACGAGCCGTCGGTGGCGCCGCTGCTCGCCGCCCTGCGGCACACCCTCGATTCGTTCGTCGAGATCGGGCTGGGCTACCTCTCCCTCGACCGGCCGTCAGGCACGCTCTCGGGCGGCGAGGCGCAGCGCGTCAAGATGATCCGCCACCTCGGGTCGTCGCTCACCGACGTCACCTATGTCTTCGACGAGCCCACCACGGGCCTCCACCCCCATGACGTCACGCGGATGAACCAGCTGCTGCTGCGGCTGCGCGACAAGGGCAACACCGTGCTGGTGGTCGAGCACGAGCCGGAGGTGATCGTGATCGCCGATCACGTGATCGACCTCGGCCCCGGCGCGGGCTCCGACGGTGGAACGGTGTGCTACGAGGGGACGGTCGAGGGCCTGCGGGCCAGTGACACGCTCACCGGACGCCACCTCGGGTACCGCGCCGCGCTCAAGCCGAAGACCCGCACGCCCGTCGGCACCCTGGAGATCCGCAACGCGACCCAGCACAACCTGCAGGACGTGAGCGTGGACGTCCCCCTCGGCGTGCTCTGTGTGGTCACCGGCGTGGCCGGCTCGGGCAAGAGCTCGCTGATCCACGGCTCGATGCCGAGGAACGCGGGGGTCGTCTCGATCGACCAGGCGCCGATGAAAGGCTCGCGGCGCAGCAACCCGGCGACATACACCGGGCTGCTGGACCCGATCCGCACGGCGTTCGCCAAGGCGAACGGGGTCAAGCCCGCGCTGTTCAGCGCCAACTCCGAGGGCGCCTGCCCGAACTGCAACGGCAACGGCGTCATCTACACGGAGCTCGGCTTCATGGAGACCGTGGAGTCGGTGTGCGAGGAATGCGAGGGCAAGCGGTTCGACGCCAGCGTGCTCGAGTACAGGCTCGCCGGCCGGGACATCAGCGAGGTGCTCGCGATGTCGGTCACCGAGGCCCTGGCGTTCTTCGGCACCGGAGAGGCGAAGACGCCGGCGGCCCGCGCGATCCTGGGCCGGATGGCCGACGTCGGGCTCGGGTACCTGCACCTCGGCCAGCCGCTCACCACGCTCTCCGGTGGCGAGCGGCAACGGCTCAAGCTGGCCATCCAGATGGCCACCGACGGTGGCATCTACGTTCTCGACGAACCGACCTCGGGTCTGCATCTCGCGGACGTCGAGCACCTGCTCCAGCTGCTCGACCGGCTGGTGGACGCGGGCAAGTCGGTGATCGTCATCGAGCACCACCTCGCGGTGATGGCGCATGCCGACTGGATCATCGACCTCGGCCCTGGCGCCGGGCACGATGGCGGGCGGGTCGTCTTCGCCGGCCTTCCCGCGGACCTGGTCGCCGCCCGCAGCACCCTCACCGGCCAGCACCTCGCCGAGTATGTCGGCTGATTCGCCGCACTCGGCATCCCTCCACGGCTGGTGGTCGAGGTAGGGACGCGTCGGATGGGTTCGCACGGACCGGCGGAGGCGTTCTTCGACTCCGCGTGGCTGTCACCGTGGCGCCCCCGGACGGACTCGGGCCCCCAGCAGCAACGCAGCGTCCTGGACTGGTACCTCGAGGTTGGCTGAACTGGATGTGTCTGGTCGAACGCGATGACCATCCCGCTCAGGGCACCACGCGGCGGCTCGCTGCGGTTTCCGTGTAGCGGCCCGAGCAGCGACTCAGGTCGCCGCGAGGATCCAGTCGAGAAGCTCCGGCACCGCGTCGAGGGCCGACACGTGCCCATCACCCGGGAGGAGCCGCAGCTCGGACACCGGCAGATGCGCGTGCAGCCACCGGGCGTGGCCCGACGGGACCACGCGGTCCTCCTCGCCCTGCACCAGCAGCACCGGCGCCGCCACGTCCCCGAGCCCGAAACCCCACGGGCGCACGAACGCGACGTCGTCGTCGACGAGGCCCATCGGCCACGCCTCCCCGGCTGCTGCGGCGTCCCGGCCGAGGTCCGCCCACCGTCCCGCGAGGGCCGTCCAATCGGCCTCGATGAACGACGCCGGGTCGAACTCGTCCGTCTCCGCGAACCGCTCACGCGCAGCCGTACCGTCGAGGGCCGCCCGCAGGCCGCCCGGCGCCTGCATCCCCGCCCACCAGTCGAAGGCGTCCGTGTACGGGGCGATGCCGGCCACGCAGGCGACCGCCGTGATGCGGCCCGGCAGGAGCGCGCCGCACGCAAGGGCGTGGGGACCGCCTCCCGAAGCGCCGGCCGCCGCGAACCGCTCGATCCCGAGCGCATCGAGCACGGCCGCGGTCTCGAAGGCGATCGAGGCGACGTCCCGCCCGGGCCGCCTGGAGGATCCGCCGTAGCCGGGCCGGGCGAGCGAGACCAGACGGATGCCGCGGGGCACCGCGGCATCGAGCAGCGGCTGCAGCAGGCGCCCGGACTGGGGCGAGCCGTGATGCCACACCAGCACGCGCGCCGCCGGGTCGCCGGGGCCGCTGTCATGAGCGCGGACCGTGCGGCCGTCGGGGAGGCGGACATCGAGCAGGTCGGGCATGGCCCGAGTATGCCGTGCCGGCGGCCGCGGGAGGTCCGCGTTCAGGCGTCAGCAGCCCGGCGAAGGCGCTCCAGCTCCCGGCGGAGGCGCTTGCTCGGCCGGCCCTCGCCCCGGACAGCCATGACTCCCCGGCCGGACTTCCGTTACCACCGGCGGCGGGCTGTGATCCACGTAGCACGTCACGGCGACCGCGGCGCCGACCCGCGACTCGATCGGCTGCACCACCTCGACGACGCGCTCGCGGCCGGCGATCAGCGCGTCGACCCGGTCGCCGGCCTGGACCTTCGTCGACGGCTTCGCGGTGTTCCCGTTCACCAGGACGTGGCCGGCGTCACACAGCTGCGTCGCCGTCGGGCGCGTCTTGACGAGGCGGACCGCGCACAGCCAGCGGTCGATGCGTGTCTCGTGCTTCTCAGGGGGACCGGCCACGCCCGGTAGCATCGCACGGGTCGAGGGGAGGCTGCGATGGCTGCGCGGAGGCTCAGGCACCGCCAACGCCCTCGTCTCCGGTGCGCACGCTCGATCGCGGAATCCCCCGGAGGGTCCGGCCGGGTGACCGAGCGGCGAGCGGGCCGGTCCCGCCCAAAGTCGAAGGTCGGGCATTAACTGGCGGCCCCGGGCGGAGGCCCGGGGCTCGGAAGCCAAAGCGGCCGACCCGCTCGCGTGGTACGCCTACGGCTGCCATCCTCGGGCAGTACGGACCGGCGTCAAGGACTCGAGCGATCTCGCACGTGATCGAGTGTGAAGTCGCGTAGAAGCGTCCTCGAAACGGCTTGTGGACTGCCCCCGTACAGTTGGCGGTCGTCGGGCGTTGCCGCCGAGCCAACGGAAGAAGTAGGCCGTGTGGCGGGAGTGCGGATGGCGGTCGTGGACCATAGACTTGTGGACAAGCCATCCCGCCCCAGGAGGTCCGTTCATGACCATGGAGTACGTCTCCCTGCCCGGTGAGACCGCTCCGCCCGTTCCTGACGGGCCGAAGCTGTGCGACGGCGACGACATGCGCATCCTGCACAATGCGTTCCTGTGGGGATACGAAGAGGCGCCCGGACTGGTGCGCGGCGCTCCCGCCGGTGACGTGGCGCGCAGCGAGTTCCTCGGTCAGTGGCTCGCCGATCTCGACGCGACGCTGCATACGCATCACGAGAGCGAGGACGAACTCCTCTGGGACAAGCTCGAGCAGCGCGCTCCCGCCTGCGCGCTGCACGTCGGCCAGATGCGCGCACACCACGCGCAGGTCGCGGCGCTGCTCGAGGAGGCGAGTCCGCTCCTCGCCCGATGGCGCGCGACGGCCGACCCGGCGGTCGGCGAACAGCTGGCCGATGCCTACGAGCGGATGCTCGATGTGCTGAAGGTGCACCTGCGCCGTGAAGTGGTGGAGGTCGTCCCGGTCGCGGAGCGGGTGGTCACCACGGAAGAGTGGACCGCGATGGCCGACCACAGTGTCGGGGTGATCCCGAAGAGTCGACTCCTGCCGCAACTCGGGATGCTGCTTGCGAACTCCACGCCGGCGGACCGCCAGAACTTCTACGCGGGCATGCCCCTCTCCGTGAAGGTGCTCTGGCGCCTCGTAGGCAAGCGCCAGTACGCGAAGCAGTTCAGGCTACTGTTCCCGGGCAGGTCCGTCCCACCGACCATCTGACGTGTGCGTGCATGAGCCTCGATGACCTCATCCGTTCCGGCGAGATCCAACGGGGATAGCGCGTCCTGGCGGGCGGCCTGCCCTCGCGACTTCCACGTCAGACTTGACAGGGAGTCCGGTTCGCCAACCCTCGTTGGTTGGGCATGAACTGGCGCCCCCGGACGGACTCGGGCCCCCAATACCCACGCAGCGTCCTGGACTGGTATCTCGAGGTCGGGTGAGACCCAGCGGGAGCGTACAACCGCGGCCTGGCGGGATCCGCGTTGGTGGCCAACGGTGCGCAACAAGGCCCCGCGCAACTGCGTCTAATGGTCGCTCGCAGACGAGCTACACGCCGCGCGCCCCCGGCCCTCGCAGGAGGCCACCATGCGGATCCCGTGGGCGGCCAGCACGCTCATCCTAGTCCTGGCCGCAGGCGTGGTCGGTGGGTGCGATGCCATCGCTCCCCCTGCGCAGTCCCCGACCAGCAGCGCGCCGACCGCTGCGAGTGACGCACCGACCGCGCCGCCGCCCAGAACGGCCTCGCCCGACGCCACGGCGTCTGCTCCGGCGCCCGCGCCGCCGCCGATGACCGACCCGTCGCCCGAGCCGCTCGTGCTGGGCGGAACGTGGGTCAAGCCCAAGGCGGGTGGACGCTTGACCTCGTACACGACGACCCTGTCGGCCAGGCCGACCGCCGCCGGCGACGGGGTGACCACTTTCACCGAGGTCGTCTTCTCGGCCGACTGGGCCGGGGCCGCGAAGAAGACCGCGTGCAAGGCGACGAAGCCTGGCAGGAACGGAGCGTGGAGCTGCAAGGCGAACCTGCTCGCGTTGCGCGTGCCGCCGGGCAACGTGACGTTCTCGTTCGATGTGGCCGGCGTCGGTGTGCCCGTCGCCCACTCGCCCGACGGGGCCCGCCAGGTGACCTACGCCGTCAAGCCCCCGAGGCCGACCAACACGCGCCTGCAGCAGATCGAGCAGCCGGACTTCGTGAACGGGGACAACCATCCACTCCTTCACCGCGTGCGATGGTCCGCGCCTGCCGGCTACGCGGACGAGTTCCTCGTCTACGAGACGTTCGAGTGCCCGCGGCCGTCCACGAAGGAGAACAACGGAAAGCCCTGCTTCGTGGCGGGCACACCCGTCGACACCTCGAGGCTCGAGTTGCGAGCGAAGGCCGCCGGTGACGCTCGCTCGGTCAAGGTCAGCCTGTGGGAGGGGGAGTGCGTCGCGGGCCACGGCACGATCCTGCTCCGCGCTCGCAACGCCTACGGGAAGAGCGTGTTCGCGATCGTCGACGCTGCCCGGTCATCTGGGTGCCCCCGGGCGTCGTGATCTGCTGAGCCCCAGCCATCGGTCAGCAGCGGCGCGACTCTAGTTTGGCAACGAACTGGCGCCCCCGGACGGACTCGAACCGCCGACGCAGGCCTTAGGACGGCCTCGCTCTATCCACTGAGCTACGGGGGCGCGGCCCTCATCGTACCCGTCGAGCAGCCCGGGCGCGCTCGCGACCGGGCGGGGTGCCCGGACCCCCGCCTTCCACCCCGCGGGGGCATCGCCACCCGCCAGCCCCTTACGGACGTGGTGCTCGAGTGCCAGGCGCGGCGGGGGCCCTGGCGGCGCGGGTGCGCGTCCGGCGCGCGGGGGCAGCCGGGGTCGGCGGCGCTTCCTTCTGACGAAGCTCCGCTGCGTAGAACTCGAGGGCCGTCTTCGTCTTCGTCTGCTGGAGGCCGGCGCCGGGCACACCGCGACTCGCCAGGTAGGCTCGTGCCTCCGCCGCGACCTGGAACGTCTCCTCGGGGAGGCACTTGGTGGACAGCTCGAGGATCCGCGACCCATCGGGGTAGAGCCACATCTCCGCGACGAGCGGCCGGCCGAAGCTCTTCGGCTCGAAGACCGCCTTGAGGATGAACGTCGGGCCCAGGGGGACCAGCGACTCGAAGTCGATCCCCGCGGGGGCGTGCTCGCGGAAGAACGCGCGCTGCTCCTTCGAGAAGATCGAGCGGAGCGGGATCGTCCCCGCAACGGCGTCCCGGACCTCCTGGCCGGTCACCCGGCCCTTCATCGACCCGGAGCAGACGAAGCCTCCGGGCATGGCGTCGACCTCGACGTTGAAGCTGGGCGAGCGGCGGACGGCGGCCGGCAGGTCGGCCGGAACCACCGGGCGCAGCTTCACCACCGTGTCGCCGCGACCACCCTGTCGGCGCCGGGCGCGGACGACGAGCCCGGCCTCGTTGAGGCGCAGGTCGGGTGTCTCGAAGAAGAAGACCTGGCGCGGCTGGGCCTCGACGGGATCCATCGGCAGCCTCCCGATGGTTGCCCGCTGGTCCGGGGCCGGGATGGTCAGCTTCAGCTCGACGCTGTCGGAGCCCTTGATCAGCTCGAGCAGTCTCCCCAGCTCGCTGGCCGGGATGCGGGGTGCCTCGGAGGCGGTGTCGGTTTCCACGGGGTCGCTCCTCTCATTCCCATCCTGCTGGGTCGTCCGGGTTGCGCTCAGGCGCCGAAGCGCTCCACCAGGATCCCGTGGCGCAGGCCCCGATCGCTGACCGTCAGGGCATCCTGGCCGAGCTTGTCCATGATCGTCCGCACGATGCACGCGCCCGCCAGGATCACGTCGGCACGCTTGGGCTGCAGGCCGACGATCGCCCGCCGGGCGTCGACATCACGGGTCCGGTAGAGCTGGATCTGCCGGTCGATCTCGGCGCGGTCCAGCACGGTGCCCTGGACGATGTCGGGGTCGTAGGTTGCCATGCCGTGCCTCACGGCCGTCATGTTGGTGATCGCACCGCCCATGCCCACGAGGGCGTCCGGCGCCGTCCGGCCGTCGAGGCGTGCCAGGTCGGTGGAGATCGCCGCCAGGGCAGCCTGCAGCACCTCGGGCGTCACGGCGCCCGCCAGGCCGAAGCGTTCCGTGTAGCGGACCGCGCCGACGTCCACGCTGAAGCGCTCGTCCACCCGGCCGCCCCGGCCGAACGTGAACTGCGAGCTGCCGCCGCCGGTGTCGAAGACGACCAGCGCGCCCTCCGCGAGGCCGAGACCCACCTTGACGGCGACGTATGCCAGCCGGCTCTCCTCCTCGCCCGGGATCACGTCGATTTGGACGCCCGTGCGGTGCCGGATCTCGGCGATCACCTCGTCGCGGTTGCGGGCGATCCGCAGGCCGGCGGTCCCGACGGCCGCGATCGCCAGGGCGCCCTCGCCCGTTGCCTCCTCGACCATGGCCGCGATGGCCGTCGCCGTTCGTTCGAGCGCAGCCGGCGCGATCTCGCCGGTCGCCTCCAGCCCCTCCCCCAGGCGGGTCAGCTCGGCGCGATCCACGACCCGACCCCAGGTCCCGGTCGCGCCCCGCTCGCCGACGTGGAACTTCACGGAGTTCGTGCCGACGTCGATGACCGCGTAGCGCTGCGGCGCGCCATCGAGCAGCGCCGCCAGGCCGCGTGGGTAGCTGATGTTCAGGTAGTCGCCGAGGCCGACGTCGCGGACGGCTGCGATGACCGCCGCCGCGTCCTCGGACTCGATCGCGATGGTGCGCGTCGCCTTACCGTCGGCGACGACGTCCGAGACCTCGGAGGTGCACCCGCCCACGGTGTAGCGGACGCGTCGCTTGTGGACGTGGACCGGCCGCATCGGGGCACCCGGCCCGGCGAGCTCCTCCACGAACTGGTCCAGGGTGTACGCGGCACGCCCGAGCGCCGGAGGCGCCAGCCGGAGCGCCGCGAAGACCGTGCCGACGTCGGCAGCAGCCAGGGGGAAGCTGGCCTTCATGACCGGCTCCCACCGCTCCAGGCCGTCGGCGTCGACCTCGCGGAGCACCTTGATGTCCATGAGGTCGGCCCGGACCTTGACGTTGTCGCCTGCTCCGGCGAGGAAGTAGATCTCGTCGCTCTCCTGGATCGCGCCCGGCGTCAATGCCGCGAACGCCCGCTCGGCGGGACCGAAGCGGGTGCCGAACGTGCGCCACTCCCAGCGCGGAATGATCTCGGGCATCGCCGGCACCTCGCATGCTCGCCGCCCGCGACACGCGCGGACTGCGGCCATGCTAGCGCGGGGATGTCGCCCCGGCCTCCCCCGATCCGCGGGATGCCTTCGCCCGGCGGGCCCCGGCGCCGTCCCGCCGTACAATCCCCGCCGATGGACGCGCCCGCTCCTCCCCTCCCCGACCTCGTGCTCTGGCGCTCCGATCGCTGCCACCTCTGCGAGGACACGACGACGCTCGTGGGACAGCTGCTCGACCAGCGGGCGGCCGCCGGTCGAGCCGTGCCGCGGCTGGTCGTCCGCCGGATCGCCGAGGATCCCGCGGTGGAGCGCCAGCTCTTCGAGCAGGTGCCGGTCCTTGAGGTGGACGGGCGCCGGCTGCTACTGGCCGTCCGCCTGGGACCGATCCGCGCCTTCCTCGACGAGGCCTACGCCTGATGGAGGGGTCCGACCTCACGCTGGTCGTTGCCTTTGCTGCGGGGCTGCTCAGCTTCCTGTCGCCCTGTGTCCTGCCGCTGGTGCCGGCCTACATCGGCCAGCTGACCGTGGTCGCGGTGGTCGGCCGGGCGAATGCCATCCCGTCGCGCTGGCTCGCCGTCCGTCACGCCGTCGCCTACGTGCTGGGCTTCGGCGCCGTGTTCACGATCCTCGGCATCACGGCCACCTTCGTCGGAGGGCCCCTCGCCGACTACCTGCCGGCCTTCCGCACGATCGGCGGCATGCTGCTCATCGTCATGGGCCTCAACCTGGCCGGCGTCCTGAAGATCCCCGCCCTCGACCGGACCTGGCGGCCGCTGGAGGCAGGGGCCGCCGGCGCGATGGCCCAGCAGACCGGCACCGTTTCCTTCGCCACGCCGGGCGCCGACGCGGGGCCGGGGATCGGCAACCGCCTGGGAGGGCGGCTGGTCGGTGGGCGCGGGGGGATCCTCTCGTCGTTCGGCCTGGGCGTCGTCTTCGCCATCGGCTGGACCCCGTGCATCGGGATCATCCTGGGCGGGATCCTCACGGTGGCGGCTTCCTCCGGGACCACCCTCCAGGGGGGCCTCCTCCTCGTCGCCTACACCCTGGGCCTGGGCATCCCGTTCATCCTGATGGGCGTCCTGTACGACCGCGCGCCGGCCGTGGTGCGGCCGCTCGTGCGCCATGGGCGGGCCGTCAGCTTCGTGGGCGGGATGCTGGTGGCCGTGATCGGTGTCCTGATGCTGATGGATGGGCTGGGCCTGTTCATGGGGCTGAGCTGGTTCTCCCGACTGGCCCCCGGGATCTAGGCGCGCGTGACCCTCCCCCACGCCGATCCGCCCGAGACGCGGCGTGGCGTCGTCGGGCCGTTCACGGGCCGCCAGCTGGCAACGGCGCTGGTCGTCGTGCTCGGCCGCGGCGCTGGTTCTCGTCGTTGCGACGCAGCCCCTCGTGACGCCCGGCCAGAGCCCCGCCCCGGCCGACCCGCGCGCGACCCAGTACGTGATCGGCTCTGCCGGCGAGGGCCTCCGGGTCGGCGATCGCGCACCCGAGCTGGAGATCACCGGCGCCGACGGCGCTCCCACCCCGCTGCGCGACCTCGACGGCAACCCCGTGCGCCTGGCGGACCTGCGGGGGCGGCCTGTCTGGATCAACTTCTGGGCCAGCTGGTGCCCGCCCTGCCAGGCCGAGACCCCGACCGTCCGCGACACGGCTGCCGCGTACGCGCCGCAGGGTCTCGCCGTCGTCGGGATCAGCGTCCAGGAGGCGACCGAGGACGACGTCCGGGCCTATGCCGAGAAGTACGGCCTGCCGTACACGGTCGCGGCCGACCTGACCGGCGACGTCTTCCGGCGCTACCGGGTCTTCGGCCTGCCGACGCAGTACTTCATCGACGAGAACGGGGTCATCCGATCCATCGTCCAGGGCCCGGTGACGCCCGAGAGCGTCGCCTCGAACCTGGCGCTCCTCGGGCTGGAGGCGCCGGCAGCCCTGCCGTTGGACTCACCGTCGGCTTCGCCGAGCGACACGCCATAACCCGACGCGCGTCCGCCCCGACGGCAGCTCCCTAGACCAGCGGCTCCCAGGCGAAGCGATCGCGGTCGGCGACCAGCCGCCCCACGGGATGGTGGAGCTCGTGGGACAGGACCACGGTCCAGCGCTCCTCGGCGGCGCGCGCGAAGAGCGTCGCCTTCCGGGCCACCGAATCGAGAGGGAAGTCGTCGAAGGCCGGGATCCAGCGGGGGTTCGCCGACCAGGGGCGCATCGCGATGTCCCCGAAGAAGGCGAGCGTGCGTCCCGGCGCACGGACCACGACCGCCTGGTGGCCGGCGGTGTGCCCGCCCGTCGGGACCACCGATACGCCCGGCACCAGCTCCGTCTCGCCGTCGGCCGCGCCCTCGGTCCCCCACTCCCGTACCAGGCGAAGCTCCGGCTGGTCGTACGAGCCGACGATTCGCGGGTTGTCGGACAGGGCGATCTCCCACTCCGCGCGCTGGGCGACGATCCGCGCCCGCGAAAAGGCCCGCGTCCCGTCGGCCCGCAGGAGGCCGCCGGCGTGGTCGTAGTGCAGGTGGCTCAGCGCGACGATGTCGACGCTGGCCGGATCGAACCCGGCCCGTTCCAGGGTCGGTACGACGGGGTCCCCGCCCAGGCCGCGCCAGGTACGGCCGCGCTCGTCGAGGCGCTCGCCGATGCCCGTCTCGACGAGGACGCGTCCCGCTGGCGTCTCCACGACCAGGCAGTTGAGCGCCTGCAGCAGGCGGTGCTGGTCGTCGAGCTCGTCAGCGACGAGCCGGTCCCACAGCACGCGCGGCGCCGGCCCGAAGATGGCCCCGGCATCCGAGCGGAACGTGCCGGCCTGGACCAGGGCGACCCGGGTGCCGGCCCCGAGGTCCGCCGACCAGTGGACGGCGTCGTTGAGCCCCATCGGTTCAGCGCTTCCCGGGCAGCTTGCGGCGGGCGGGGAAGTCGCGGTGGGACGCCGACGCAGTCGGCTGGCTCTGGCCCTGGTACTTCGACCCGAGCTCCGCGCTGCCGTAGGGCCGGTCCACGGGGCTCGACATCCGGAAGAAGCTGATCTGGCCGATCCGCATGCCGGCGTACAGGGCGATCGGCAGGTTGGCCACGTTGCTCAGCTCCAGGGTCAGCGTCCCCTTCCAGCCCGGGTCCACGTAGCCGGCGGTCGAGTGGATCAGGAGCCCGAGGCGGCCCATCGAGCTCTTCCCCTCGAGGCGCGCCACGAGATCGGTCGGCAGCTCCACCCACTCGAGCGTCTGGCCCAGGACGAACTCGCCCGGGTGCAGGATGAACGGCTCGTCGTCGCGGACCTCGAGCAGCTCCGTCAGGTCCGGCTGGGGCTCGCGCGGGTCGATGAACGCGTAGCGGTTGTTGCGGAAGACCCGGAAGCTGCGATCGAGGTGGAGGTCCACCGACGACGGCTGGAGGTCGGCGGCGTCGTACGGCTCGATCCGGATCCTGCCCGCCTCGAGCTCCGCCGCGGATGTCGCGGTCGGAAAGGACGCTCATGGCCGCCCGCCCGTCTCGGGCTCGCGCTCGGCGTAGAGGGAGTCGACCTCGCGCTTGAGCGCCTCGAGGTCCTCGAACGACTGGTAGACGCTGGCGAAGCGGATGTAGGCGATCTGGTCGAGCGCCCGGAGCTGCTCCATCGCCAGCTCCCCGATCCGCGAGGAGCCGACCTCGGTCGCACCCGCCGCGCGGAGGATCGCCTCGATCTCGTCGGCCGCGCGCTCGGCCGAGCCGTCCGGGACCGGCCGCCGCGTGAGGGCCTTGCGGATGTCCGGCGGCGAGCTTCTCGCGGTCGAACTCCTGGCGCGCGCCGTCGCGCTTGACGACCACGAGGCGCGCCGCCTCGATCCGCTCGTAGGTGGTGAACCGCGCACCGCAGGCCACGCACTCGCGCCGCCGCCGGATGGTGGCGGCGTCGTCGAGGTCCCGCGAATCGATCACCCGCGTGTCGCGCTCCTCGCATGTCGGACAGCGCATCCGGTCCTCCTGCGCCCTCCACCACTACATCTAGTGGTCTCTCGGGACGATACCACGACATACGGTGTCGGACCGGCCATCATCGCGCCGCGCGCTGCGGGCGCCCGCGGCCGGCAGGCGCCGGGCGTCGGGTCAGCCGGCGCGTGGTCGATCGCTGAACCAGCGGCTGGCGTCCACCCGGCCGGAACGCAGGTCGACGCCCAGGGTGACCAGCGCCTCGCGAGCATGCATGAGATTGAGGTAGCCCCGCTTGACCGACGTCTCGCCCTCCATCTCGCGCGGCCTCCCCGAGGTGGCCGCGAGCAGGGCACAGCCGTGCTGCACGACCTCGACGGCACGCGACGCGCGGTCGATCTCGTCGGCAATGCGCGCCTGGAACGGCGCCAGTGCCGCCGGCGGCGCCAGGGCATCGGCCTCGACCCGCAGCCCGGCGAGCGTCTCGAGCATCCCGGGGAGCACGTCGTCGAGGGCGGCCGGCGCATCCTGGCGGCGGCGGAGGCGGTCGATCCGACCGGCCCCGGCCGCCATCGCCGACGCCGCCCGATCCGTGAGGGCCGCCCCGTCACGCCGGAAGGTATCGTCCTCGCGCGTCTGGGCGACGACGCGGGCGGCCCGCCGCAGGACGTACAGGAACGCCGCCGCGAGGGCGACGAACAGCGCGAGCGACGCGACGACGAGGGCCTCGGTCACGGGCGCTCCGTCAGGCCGACCGGGCGCGCAGGGCGGCCGTCAGCGCCGGGACCACCTCGAAGAGGTCGCCCACGACGTACAGGTCGGCGTGCTCGGCGAGCGGGGCGTCGGGATCGCGGTTCACCGCGATGATCGTCTCAGCGTCCTGCATCCCGACGCGGTGCTGGATCGCGCCCGAGATGCCGACGGCGACGTAGACGGACGGCCGGACCGTCTTGCCCGTCTGGCCCACCTGGACCGCGTACGGGAGCCAGCCCGCGTCGACCGCGGCGCGCGTCGCCGCGACCGCTCCGCCCATCGCGTCCGCGAGGTCCTCCAGGAGCGCCACGCCGTCCGGGCCGCCGAGCCCGCGACCCCCGGCCACGACGATCGGCGACTCCTCGATGCTCGCCCCCCGGGCGACCGCCTCGGCCCGGGCGACCACGCGAACGCCGGGTCGCTGGCGGCGGCGCGTCGGCGCCCACTTCGACCGTCCCCGCGGAACCGGCGGGCGCAGCCGCGATCGCGCCCGGCCGCAGCGTGACGATCCCGCGCCCGCCCGTGAAGGCGGATCCGGTGAGCGCACGCCCGCCGAGGACGCTCATCTCGACGCGCGGCCCGGCCGGGGCCCCGTCGTCCAGGGCGTGCCACTCGATCCCCGTCGCGTTGCCGAGGACGCCCAGGCCCAGCCGCGCAGCCAGGATCCCGGCCACCTCGCGGCCGTCGGGCGTCGCGCCCAGCAGCAGGACGTCGGGAGCCTCCGAGGCGACGAGCGCGACCACGGCCTCCGCCGCGGCCACGGTCGCGGACGCGGCATCACCGGCCGAGCGGACCGCGACGACGCGCGGGACGAACGCCGCGAGCGCGGAGGCCGCCGGACCGGGGTCCGGTGCGACGACAACCGCGGCGGACGGCCGTCCCGCCACGTCGGCCAGGAGCCGGGCGGCCGTGGCCGCCTCGCAGGAGAGCCGGGTCGGGAGGCCGTCGGCACCCACCTCGGCGACGGCCCAGATCCCGCCGGCCATCAGATGGCCCTCCGCTCCACGAGGAGCTCGACGATCTCCCGGGCGGCGACATCCGGCGCCTCCCGGACGACGCGGGTCGCGGCCCGCGCGACCGGGGGCCGCTGCCAGACGACGACCGTCGTGGCGGCCGCTCCGCCGACCGCGGCCGGGTCGAGGCCGAGGTCGGCAAGGGTCCGGATCGCGATCTCCTTCGCCCGGGCGCCCATGATCCCCTTGAGCGACGGGTAGCGCGGCTCGCCGAGAAGCTGGGTCCCCACGACGAGCGCCGGCAGGGGCGCCTCGACCGTCTCCTGGCCCGCGCCGGCGAGACGCCGGACGTGGATCGCCCCGTCGCCGGCGGCGCTGATCGCGGCGGCGCCCGAGACGAGCGGCAGGCCGAGGAGCGTGGCGATCCCGGCCCCGACCACCCCGCCGCCGCCGTCGGCGCTGTCGGCCCCGGCCAGCACGAGGTCGTGCTCGACCGAGCGCAGCGCGGCGGCCAGCACGAGCATGGTGGAGAGGGCGCACGAACCCTCCAGGGCATCGTCGATGACCAGGACCGCCCGTGCGGCACCCATCGCGAGCCCCTTGCGCAGCGCGTCCTGCGAGCCGGGCGGACCCATCGCGACGAGCGTGACGTCCCCGCCGGCGGCCTCGGCGAGCTGGAGCGCCGCTTCGAGGGTGTATTCGTCGTTGCCGTTGAGCACCGGGGGCGCGGCGGACCGGTCGAGCCGGCCGTTCGGCAGCAGCCGCTCCTGGCCGGTGGCGTCCGGAACCGGCTTGACGAGCACGACGATCCGCACGGGCGAGACGCCTCCCTGCTGGTCCCGGCGGGAGCGTTCCCGCTCGGCGGTGCCGAGTGTACACACCCGATGGTCCCGGGGAGACATTCGGTCCGTTGCGGGGCCGGATGGCGGGTGTAGGCTCAGGCTGGCGGAGCCACGGGGGTCCGCCCGGTGACCGGCGCGCCGGTCACGCTGGGGCCGCTTCGATGGATCAGCAGCTCCTCCTGGTTGCCCTCCTCGGAGCCTGCGCGGTCGCGTTCCTGTCCCTGCTCGTCCGGATCCGCCGTGAGCAGGGCGAGAGCGACGACTCCACCCGCGAGAGCCCGATCGCGATGTCCTCCGAAGGGGTCAAGCTCTGTCCGTCGTGCGCGACGGAGAACCTGTGGACCGACACGCGCTGCCTGCGCTGCGGCAGGCACCTGCCTGACGCCCAGACGTCGGCCTGGTAGCCCGGCGCAGCGTCACGACAGGACGGGCAGCTCCCGTCCGGCGCGCCCGGCGGCCGGGCCGGCGACCGCGACCGGTGCCAGGATCTCCGCCAGGTCGAGGGTGGTCACGCCGGCGGCATTCCCCGCGTCGGCCGCCAGGCCATCACCGAGCATGGTCATGCAGAAGGGGCAGCCGACCGCGACCGCCTCGGCGCCCGTGGCGAGCGCCTCCCGCGCCCGCTCCGCGTTGATCCTGGTCCCCCTGCTCTCCTCCATCCACATCCGACCGCCGCCCGCGCCGCAGCAGAAGCTCCCGCGGCCGCGGCGCTCCATCTCGGCCAGCTCGAGGCCCGGAACGGCGCCGAGCACGTCGCGCGGCGCGGCGATGACGCCGTTGTAGCGGGCCAGGTAGCAGGCGTCGTGGAAGGTGATCCGGCGGGCCGACGTCCCGTCGGGCCCCACCAGCGTCGCCAGGCGCCCGTCAGCCAGCAGCCCGGCGAGGAACGTCGAGTGGTGGACGACCTCGAACGAGCCGCCCAGCTGCGGGTACTCGTTCGACAGGGTGTTGAAGCAGTGCGGGCAGGCCGTGACGATCCGGGGCGGCCCGTACCTCCGGAGGGTCTCGATGTTCTGGCTCGCCAGCACCTGGAAGACGTACTCGTTGCCCATCCGGCGGGCAGGATCGCCCGTGCAGGCCTCCTCCTGGCCGAGGACGGCGAAGCGCACGCCGGCGGCATGCAGGCACGTCACCACGGCCCGGGCGACGCGCCGGTTGCGCTCGTCGAAGGCGGCCGCGCAGCCGACCCAGTAGAGGACCTCGAGCTCGCCGAGGCCCCCCGAGCGGGCGACGTCCGCGGCGACCGCCACCTCGAAGGGCAGCCCCTTCGTCCAGTCGAGCCGGGCGCTCCGGGGCTGGCCCCACGGGTTCTGGGCCGACTCCATGGCCCGGAAGGCCGCGGTCAGCTCGGACGGGAAGCTGCTTTCCTCGAGCACCAGGTTGCGCCGGATGCCGACGATCTTGTCGACGTGCTCGATGAGGACCGGGCAGGCCTCCACGCACGCGCCGCAGGTGACGCAGTCCCAGACGGCCTCCTCGCTGATGGCGCCCGGCACGAGCGGGATCGCCACGGCCGCCGGCACGAGGGCATCGTCGAGGACGCCGCCGCGGGCGCGGACCTCGGCCGAGTTCGGCAGGACGTGGAGCCCGTGCTCCGCCTCGTCGGCGAGGTGGCGGACGCCCATGACCAGCGCCTTCGGGTTGAGCGGCTTGCCCGTGAAGTGGGCCGGACAGGCGTCCTGGCAGCGGCCGCACTCGGTGCAGGTGAAGCCGTCGAGGACGTCCTTCCAGGCAAGGTCCGCCAGCGTCCGGAGCCCGTAGGTGGCGTCCTCGGCCTCCAGGTCCATCGCCGGGAGCGCCCCGCGCGGGTCGAGCTTGCGCAGGTAGACGTTGAAGAAGCTCGTGACGACGTGGAGGTGCTTCGTCGTGGGCAGCCAGACCAGGAACGTGGCGACGAACGCGAGGTGGGCCCACCAGTGGAGGGCGAAGAGCGCCTGCAGGACGGCCGGATCGACGCCGGCGAGCTGCGCGCCGAGGGCGTTCGTGATCACCGCGCCAGGGAGCGGCCCGTCGAGGGCGGCCTCGTAGGTCAGCGCCCCCAGCTCGGCCGCCACGATCCCGCCGATCAGCAGCAGGATCGCCACGCCCGACCGCGAGAGCGTCAGCCGGGGCGGCCGGGAGACGACGCGGCGCACCAGGAAGTAGGCGATGCCGCCCAGCGCGGCGACCGCGGCCACGTTGCGGCAGAAGAGAAGGGCGGCCCACAGGGCACCGTCGAGGGGCGCCCCGAGAACCGCCTCCGGCAGGCCGAACGTGATCGCGTTGGCCACTCCCACGGAGAGGAGGCAGAAGGCCGCGAAGACCGCGTAGTGCATGACCCCCGCGCGCGCGTCGCGGAACATCCGGGTCTGGAGCAGGGCGTACCGCACCAGCGCCCGCGTCCGGCGGCCGACGTTCGCGAAGGGTCGGGCCGGGCGCGCCGCGCCGAGGATCCGCAGGTGGCGGGCCATGAGCAGCCCGAAGACGGCCAGGGCGCCGTAGAAGAGCGGGAAGGCGAGCGGGTACCAGGGGACGCGGGCCAGCGTCTCGGTCACGGCGTCAGGCGCCGGTGCCGGGCCAGCCGGCGTGGTCGAACGGCCCCGCCAGCGTCTCGAGCGCATGCGCGAGGACCGGCTCGAGCGAGGCCAGCGACTCGACCGCTCCGCGCGGGCTGCCCGGCAGGTTGACGACGAGCGTCCGGCCGCGCACGCCGACGACGCCGCGCGAGAGGATCGCCATCGGCGTCTTCGCCCGGCCGTCGGCGCGCATCGCCTCGGCGAAGCCGGGGACCTCGTAGTCGACCACCGCCAGCGTCGCCTGCGGCGTCACGTCGCGCGGCGTCAGGCCGGTGCCGCCGGTGGTGACCACGAGCGCGTGGCGGGCGCACGCGGCCACGAGCGTCGACTCGATCGCGCGGTCGCTCGTCGGGGACGATCCCGCGCTCGACGGCGAACCCCAGGCGCAACCAGGCGCTCCGCGACCGCGTCACCCGTCGTGTCCTCCCGGTCGCCGGCGGCGCCGCGGTCGGAGACCGTGAGGACGAACGCGCTGCGGGCAGCCGTCACGAGCGTCAGCTCCCCGGCTTCCGCGTGCCGCGACGGATCCCTCCGCGTGCGGGCGGGACCGCGCACGGCACGTGGCCGGGGCCCACGGGGACCCACCGTCTCGGCGGGATCGACCGGCCGATGCCACTCGCCGGACTTCCCGCCGCTCTTGGCCACGAGGCGGATCGAGCGGATCTCCGCGCCCTTCTCGACCCCCTTGACCATGTCGTACAGGGTCAGGGCGGCGATGCTCGCGGCGGTGAGCGCCTCCATCTCGACCCCGGTCGGAGCCGTGGTGGCCGCCTCCGCGTGGATCCGGAACGCCGACGCGACGCGATCAGGCGTGATGCGCACGACGACGTCCGTCAGGGGCAGCGGATGGCAGAGCGGGATCAGGTCGGCGGTGCGCTTGGCGCCCATCACCCCCGCGAGCTCGGCCACCGTGAGGACGTCGCCCTTGGGTCCGCCCCCGTCGATGACCAGGGTGAGCGTCTCCTGGGAGCAGACCACCTCGGCTTCGGCGACGGCACGCCGCGCGGTCGGGGTCTTGTCCGAGACGTCGACCATGCGCGGGCGTCCGCCGCGGTCCACGTGGCTGAGGCGGCGGCGCGCGGTTCGCGGCTGGTGGTCGTCCATGGCTCCTCCGGGGTGTCCCGGTGCGTCCGCGGGACCGGTCAAGGGCGGTCGAGCCACCACAGCTCGACGGGCGCCCCGGCGGGGAGCGCGTCGACCGATTCTGGCACGACCGCGAACGCGTCGGCGGCCGCCAGGGCGGAGAGCACGTGGCTCCCCTGCTCCCCCGCCAGCCGGACCCGGGCGCGGCCCGCGGAATCGCGAAGCGGCGGCCCGCCCGGGTGCTCTCGCACGGCCACCACGCGGATGAAGCCGCGGCGCCCGGGCGAGGTGGTGACGGGATCCTCCAGGACCGCGTGGTCGACGGGCCGGAGGAGGTCCCACGCGGGACGCCCGGCCAGGTGGCGCAGGACGGGGCGGACGAAGAGCTCGAAGGTGACGAACGTCGACACCGGGTTGCCGGGCAGGCCCAGGAGCAGCACCGGGTTGGCGGTGTCGGCGCCGGCGGGGCGCCTCGCCGTCCCGAACGCGAACGGCTTGCCCGGCTGCACGGCGACGCGCCACAGGTCGACCGTTCCGACGGCCTCGAAGGCCGGCCTCACGACGTCGTAGGGGCCCACGGAGACGCCCCCGCTCACGACGACGAGGTCGGCCGTGGCGATCGCCTCGGCGAGCATCCGCGTCATCGTCCCCAGGTCGTCCGGCGCGATCCCGAGGTGGCGCGCATCCGCGCCGGCCGCCGCGCCCAGGGCCACGAGCGACGGCCCGTTCGAATCCGGGATGCCGGCCGGGCCGAGGTCCGTCCCGGCCGGCCGGAGCTCGTCCCCGGTCGAGATGACGACGACCCGGGGCCGACGGTGGACCTCGACGGCGGGCACCCCGGCACCGGCAACGAGGGCGATCTCGGCAGGGCCGAGGGCGCGGCCCGGCGCAAGGATGACCGCTCCCGACCGCAGGTCGCCCCCGCGACGGCGGACGTTCGTGCCCGCCGTCAGCGCGGCGTGAACCAGGACCGACGCCGGGGCGCGGCCCACCGCGTCCCGACCGCGGGCGCCGGCCCTGCCGGCCCCATCGAGCGGCGTCGTCAGCTCCACCTGCACGACCGTGTCGGCGCCCGGGGGAAGGGGCGCCCCGGTGGCGACGCGCACGGCAGTGCCCGCCTCGACGACGACGTCGGGCGCCCGGCCGGCCGCGACCTCGCCCGTCACGGCGAGGCGGATCGGCGTCTCCTCGGCGGCCTCCGCGATGTCGGCTTCGCGAACCGCGTAGCCGTCCATCGCGCTGTTGTCCCAGGGCGGCAGGTCGGTGGCAGCCACCACCGGCGCGGCCAGGACACGTCCGCGTGCGGCGACGACCGGGACGACCTCCGCGGGGAGCGCTGCCGGCACGGCGGCGAGCACCCGATCACGCGCCTCCTCGACGAGCAGCAGGTCGGTCATCGTCGCTCGCCATCCGGCGGGGCAGCGCCCTCGGGCACCCCGGCCTTCGGGGCAGCGCCGGATCTGGTCGCGCGCTGGTCCAGCACCCGGCCCACCGCGAGGCGCGTCAGGATGCCGGCGACGCGCCCCTCGTCGAGCACCGGGAAGCCGGGCGCGGCCGACGCCCCCAGGCGATCCGCGGCGGGTCGCAGGGCGTCGCCGGGAGCAAGCTCGGGCAGCGCATCGGTCCCCGCCATCACCTCCGATGCGTGGGTCGTGGCCCACCGTTCCCTGGGGACGCGTCGCAGCTCGCGAACCCCGACGAGGCCCACGAGGCGGTCCTCGAGAATCACCCGCGCGACCGTCGTCGGACCCTCACCATCCAGCGCCTCCCCGAAGGAGCCGAGGGTCTCGTCCGGGGCCACCACCAGGGGCTCCACCTCCATCACCTCACCCACGGTGATCCCGTCGATCGCGTGCTCGAGCTCGACCCGGCGCCGGTTGGCCCGCACGGCGAACCGCGCGAGCGAGCCGGCGAGCAGGAGGGCGAGGCCGCCGAAGATGTTCCCGAGCACGATCAGGCCGAGGCCGGCCGCCCAGAGCGCCGGGGCCAGCAGCAGGCCGCCGATGCGACGCAGCTGCGGCGTCACGTCAGCCGACCGGCGCGGCGGGCAGATCGCCGGTCGACGGCGCCGTGCCCCCGGCCGGGACCACCGGCGCCGGCCCCGCCAGCCGGTGCGGCCGCGAGCCAGGTGCCGACCGCCAGGAGGAGCACGACGACCGCGATCGCGACCGAGGTCTCCGTCCAGAACTGGTACGGGAAGAGCTGGACGAGACGGTCCGTCGCCGGGTCGAAGGTCCACGACCCCTCGGCGAAGAAGAGCTGGTGGAAGATCGTGAACGCGGTGTCGAAGAAGAGCAGGAACGCGCTCCCGACGGCGATCGTCCCGACGGCGAGGAGCTTCGCCCCGGATCGGACTGCGCGCCAGTACCACGGCGCGCCGCGCGCCGCGACGCCGACCAGCGACGCAGGATCGCCGCGCGCCGCCGCCACCAGGGCGTAGAACGCGAGGACGACGCCGCGGACGTCCGCCATGTGAGCGCGCTCGCGCTCGTCGAACACCGGTTCGCCGGCCACGTCCTGCTCGAACGTGCCCGGCCCGAGCCAGACCTCGAGCACGATGTCGCGCGTGACCGCGTCGACCTGCGGGGCGGTCCAGCCGGTGTACGCGGCCGCGTCGGCCCGCCCCTGGGCGAACGAGACCCACAGCGGGTTGAAGAACAGGGCGATCGCCAGCCCCACGATGACAAGGGCGGCGGCCAGGGCGACTGCGACGCCGGCGAGGCGCCGCCCGGCGGGGCCCGGTGCGCGGGCGCCGGTGCCGCTCACTCGTCCTCGAGCGTCCGTGCCTGCTCCCACCACGTCTCGACCATGAGATCGCTGGGGGGCTCGACCTGAAGCTGCCCGGCCGCGCGGGCCAGCCTGGCCCGAAACGTGTCCAGGTCGACGGCCAGGAGGGAGCGCAGCCCGTCGAACCCGGCGTACCGGAAGAGGTCGTGCTCGGCGGCGCGGAAGCCGGCGAGGTTGAGCAGCAGGGCCTCGTCGCGCCAGGCGAGCACGTCGTTCGTGGTGGCGACCACCTGGTCGGACAGGGTCTGGCGGCGCGCGGCGGTCTCGGACACCTCGAGGAGCAGCCCGGTCGTGAAGACGCCCTGGTGCGCCAGGCGCTGAAGGTGGATCGGCTCGATCCTGGTCAGCTCGGTGATCGGCGGCACGGTCGCGGGCTCCTCCAAGGCGGTGCTGGCGGCCGCCATTGTACGGTCCGGCGCGATCAGGCGACCCGGGCGACGTCGATTCGCTGCACGGGGCGCGGCCGCGACCGGTCGCCCGCCGGGCCAGCGCGCGCCGATCCCGACCGCTACCCTGTCCGCAAGCACAGGAGGAGGCCGCCACGTGAGCGACAAGCCGGAGCCACCCCGCTGCCCGACGCGGAGACGGCCGCGGCCGATGCCTGTCTCCGTCGAGACAGGGAACGGATCCAGCGTCGGCAGCCGCCCCGCCGAGCCGCCGCGCGGCGCTGATGCGATCGGGCCTGATCATCGGCGTCCTCGTCGTCGTCTTCGGGATCATCCTCCCGCGCTACGTCGACTACAGCGACGTCATCGCGGCGTTCCAGGACCTCACGCTCCAGCAGCTCCTCGTCATGACCGGGCTCGGGGCCCTCGCCTGGATCGTCAGCGGCCTCATCTTCAGCGCCCTCATCGAGGGCCTGTCGTGGATCCGCGGAACGATGTCCTGGCTCATCCTCGTCCGGCATCGGGTCGAGCGTCCCGTTCGGCCCGTGGAACATGGGCGTCCTGTGGGTCGTGGTCCGCGGCTGGGGCATCGGCAACGCGCCGGCAACGTCGGGGATCGCCCTCTACGGCGTCATCAACATCCTGAGCCGGATGTTCCTGCCGCTCTTCGGGATCGCCGCCCTCGCCATCGCCGGCGACCTGGCCAACGCCACCAACGCGGGAGCCGCGTGGACCGTCGCCATCCTCAGCGCGGTGGCATTCGTCGTCGTCACGGGGCTCATCATCGCGATCGTGCGCTCCGAGCGGATCGCGAACTCGATCGGGCGAACCGGCCAGCGCGTCGCCGACTGGACCCTGCGCCGCCTCGGGCGCACCGGCTCCCCGGACGTGGCCGGGGCGATCCACCGCTTCCGCGACCAGCTCGGCCTCGTCATCCGGCGCCGCGGCGGGCTCGCGCTCGGCATCGCCGTCGTCTCCCAGTTCGTCTGGGCCATCGTCCTCCTCGTCGCCCTCCGCATCTGCGGCGTCCCCGCCGAGGCGCTCTCCGCCGGCGAGGTCTTCGCCGTCTATGCCCTCGTGATGTGCATCACGATCATCCCGCTCTCGCCCGGCGGCGCCGGCGTGCCGGAGCTCCTCTTCATCTCGGCCTTCTCGGCGATCGCCGGGCCGCAGTACCAGGCCGCCATCACGGCCGGCGTCTTCCTGTACCGGATCTACTTCTGGTTCGTGCCCATCCCGCTGGCCTGGCTGCTGCTGAAGGTGGCCCGCCACGGGCGAGCCGATCCTGCCGACGACCTCCGAGCTCCGCGACTACGCCAAGGGCGACGCCGCCGCCGCCTGACCCGCGGGCTCACCCCGGCGGCGCGTGCAATGATCGGCGCGTGACCCAGCAGTTCGCCCGCATGCCCGCCGACGCCGGCGAGGTGGTCCGCCAGGTTCGCGGCTTCGGCGGCGTGCCGTGGTCGCGCCTGTTCCGCTACCTGCGCCCTCACCTCGCGCCGTTCTCCGTCGCCCTCGTCGGGCTGCTCGTGGGCTCCACCATCGGGCTCCTGTTCCCGCTCGTGATCGCCGGGATCACGAGCCAGGTCGTCGCGGGCGGCGATCCGGCGGGGCTCGACCGGCTGATCCTGATGCTGATCGGGCTCTTCCTGGTCCAGGCGGTCGCGAGCTTCGTTCAGACCTGGCTCCTGGGCGTGGTCGGCGAGCGCGTCGTGGCCCAGATCCGCGGCGAGCTGTACGGACGCCTCGTCACCCTGTCGCTCGACTTCCACGGCCAGCGTCGCGTGGGCGAGCTCGTCTCGCGCCTCTCGAGCGACGTGACGCTCGTCCGCACGATGCTGACCCAGACGATCACCAGCCTCCTGTCGTCGGTGATCGGGCTCGTCGGCTCGGTGATCATCCTCTTCACCCTCAGCCCCACCCTGCTGCTGGTCGTCCTGCTCCTCGCGCCGGCGCTCATCGCGGTCGCCATCGTCTTCGGCCGGCCGCTCCAGCGGGTCAGCACCCAGGTCCAGGACATGATCGCCCGCAGCACCACGACGGCCGAGGAGGTGCTCTCCGGGATCCGCGTGGTCAAGAGCTACGTGCGCGAGGACTGGGAGCTGCACCGCTACGACGCCGACCTCCAGGGCGTCGTCACCGCCGGGTCGCGCCTGGCCCTCTGGCGGGCGGGCTTCGGGGCGGTGATGGGCCTCCTGGGGTTCGGCTCGATCGCGGCGCTGCTGTGGTTCACCGGACACCAGGTGATCGACGGCGAGCTGGGCATCGGGACCCTCACCGGCTTCCTCCTCTACGGCGTGGCGATCGGCGCGAGCCTGGGGACGATCGCCGGTCTCTACGGCCAGTTCCGCGAGGGAACGGGCGCCGTCGAGCGGGTGTTCGAGATCATCGACACGCGACCGACGATCCTCGACGCCCCGGACGCCGTTCCGATCGGCCCGGTGGAGGGGCGGATCACGCTCGACGGCGTGACCTTCGGCTACGACCCCGAGCGGCCCGTGCTGCGCGACGTCGACCTCGAGATCGCGGCCGGCGAGAGCCTGGCCCTCGTCGGACCGTCGGGCTCCGGCAAGACGACGCTGGTGGGGCTGATTCCCCGCCTCTGGGACGTCTCCGCGGGCGCCATCCGGATCGACGGCCGCGACATCCGCGACGTCACCGTGACGAGCCTGCGCGAGCGGATCGGCCTCGTCGCGCAGGAGGCGACCCTGTTCGGCGGGACGATCCGCGACAACATTCGCTACGGCCGGCTCGACGCGACCGACGCCGAGGTCGCGGAGGCGGCGGCGGCGGCCAACGCGCACGACTTCATCAGCGCCCTCCCCGATGGCTACGACACGGTCGTCGGCGACCGCGGGTCCCGGCTGTCGGGCGGCCAGCGCCAGCGGGTTGCCATCGCGCGCGCCATCCTCAAGGACCCGCGGATCCTGCTCCTCGACGAGGCGACGAGCTCGCTCGACAACGAGTCGGAGCGGCTGGTCCAGGAGGCGCTGGACCGGCTCAAGGTGGGCCGGACCACGATCATCGTGGCCCACCGGCTCTCGACCATCCGCGCGGCCGATCGCATCGCGGTCCTCGACGACGGATGGCTCGTCGAGCTCGGGACGCAGGACCAGCTGCTGGCCCACGACGGTCTCTACGCCCGGCTGCACCGGCTCCAGTTCACCGTCGAGTCGACCGCGGACGCCTGAGGCCCCGCGGCAGCGCGCTCACGCCGGGCCACGAGCGGGGTTTGGGCCGACCGGCTCTTGCGTTGCCGCACCTCCGATCACGATCCTGTGTGGTTGCGAGCCGATGGCTGACTTGGCGCACAAAGGGAGGTGGCGGCGTGCAGATCGATCTCGGACTCCAGGGCCTGGGGATCCTCATCGCGGTCTCCCTGGCTTTCGGTGTCGTCGCCCAGCTCGTGCTCGGGAGGGGGACCACGCGCTGGATGTGGCTCATCGGGGCGGCAGCCTGGTTCATTGGCGGCCTGGTCGCCAGTGAGGTGATCTGGGGGACCGCGACCGAGGATGAGCTCCAGCCCATCATCGACGGCCTGGCGCTCGACGAGTCGCTCCTCGGCGGCCTCGTCGTGGGTGTGCCGGTCGTCCTCGTGACCTGGTACGTCGCCCGGCGCAACCGTCTTCACGGGCCCGTGTCGGCCTGACCGATCTCGAGGCGAGTGGAGGGAAGCACGGCGGTCGGGCGATGTGCTCGATCGCATCGGGGGAAGACACGAGAGCCGCCCGGCCGCCGCAGTGGGCCTGTGACAGCCCTCCCATGCCCGGCGGGGGGTCCGGGCACGAGGCGCAGGATCAGGGTTTACTAAACCCGGCCGACAGGGCCATCCGGCCCCGACTCGGGGGCCGGTCGGATGGTCCCTGGCTCGTCGGGGCTCGTTCGTGCCCGGGCTCGGTTACCCCGCCGGCTTGTCCCCGAAGATCGTGTAGTGCCAGGGCTTCTCGGGTTCGCCGGTGAGCTCGATCATCACGTGCTTCACCCGCGTGTACTCCTCGAACGAGTACATCGACATGTCCTTGCCGAAGCCGGACTGCTTGAAGCCGCCGTGGGGCATCTCGCTGGTCACCATCAGGTGGTCGTTGACCAGGACATGCCCGAAGTTGAGCGCCTGCGAGGCGCGCATGGCGACGCGCAGGTCGCTGGTCCAGACGGAGCTGGCCAGCCCGTAGGGCGTGTCGTTGGCCATGCGCAGCGCCTCCTCCTCCGTGTCGAACGGGAGAACGACGAGGACCGGGCCGAAGACCTCCTGCTGGACGATCTCGCTGTCCTGGGCGGCATCGACGATCACGGTGGGCAGGTAGAAGGCGCCCTCGGGGAGGCCGGGGATCTCCGGCCGGGTGCCGCCGACGAGGGCCCGCGCGCCGGCGGCGACCGCCCGCTCGACGAAGCCGGCCACGCGGGCGACCTGGGCAGCGCTGATCAGCGTCCCGAGGTCCGTGTCGGGCGCCATCGGGTCGCCGACGCGGACCGAGGCGAACAGCTCGACCAGGCGTGCGGTGAAGGCCTCCGCGACGGGGCGCTGGACGTAGACGCGGGTCGCCGCGGTGCAGTCCTGGCCGCCGTTGATGAGGGCCCCGGCCGTCGCGCCGCGCGCGGCGGCCTCCAGGTCGGCGTCGGCGTGGACGATGAACGGCGCCTTGCCGCCGAGCTCCAGGTGGACCCGCTTCAGGTTGCCCGAGGCGAGGGCCATGATCGTGCGGCCGGTCTTCGAGTCGCCGGTCAGGGACACCAGGTCGACGTCCCGGTGCGCCGCGAGAGCCGCCCCCACGACGTCGCCATGCCCGGTGATCACGTTGAAGACGCCGGCCGGGATCCCCGCCTCGGATGCCAGCTCCGCGAGGCGGACGGTGGTCAGCGGCGTGGCGGTGGCGGGCTTCAGGACGACCGAGTTGCCGGCCGCCAGGGCCGGGCCGATCTTCCAGATCGCCATCCAGAGCGGGTAGTTCCACGGGGACACCTGCCCGACGACGCCCAGCGGCTCTCGCCGCACGAAGCTGGTGTGGCTCCCCGAGTACTCGTAGGCCGCCTTCCCCTCCAGGTGGCGGACCGCCCCGGCGAAGAAGCGCAGGTTGTCGACCGTGAACGGGAGGTCGGAGTCGCGACGCAGCTTGTAGGCCGACCCGGTCTGGGCCGTCTCGAGGCGCGCCAGCTCGTCGGCGTGCTCCTCGATGAGGTCCGCCAGCCGCTCGAGGATCGCGACGCGCTCCGGGAGGTAGCGCCGGCTCCAGCGGCCGTCCTCGAAGGCCGCGCGGGCGGCCGCGACGGCGCGATCGACATCGGCCTCGCTGCCGGACGGAACCCGGCCGACCACGGCGCGCGTGGCGGGGCTCCGGACCTCCAGCCAGGCGCCCGACGCCGCCTCGGCGGGCGCGCCGTCGATGAACATCGGGAAATCGCGGACGGCCTCGGCGACCATCGTGGGCACTCCTCCCGGCGCCGGCTGGGCGCCGCATGCAGGGCTGATCGTCTTCGGCCGAGCCTAGCACGCAGCATGCCCGGCGATCCCTGCGCGTCCCGTCCTCCGGTGGCCCGAAGGTTAGGCTGGGCCCCCGGCCGGGTCGCGGTAGGATCGGCGTCGTGAGGAATCCGCGGCGCATCATCCTTCCGATCCTGTTCGCGGCTGTGATCGTCGCCGCCTGCGGCGCGTCGAACCCCAGTCCCCGGCCCACCGCCTCGCCTGCCGCGCTGCAGCCGACGCCCGCCGCGACCCCCGCCGCGCCGACGCCGCCCCCGGCGAGCCCGTCGGACCCGGCGACGCCCAGCGCCTCGATCACCCCGATGCCGACGGCATCGCCCGCGGCCACGGCCTCACCCCGCCCCACGCCGACCACGCCAGCGCGGCCGAGCCCCGGTGCCGATCTCCCGAACCCGGATGGCTTCTGGGGGCTGGTGGACCGCGGCGTCCGTCGCGACGGGACCCTCGTCGTCGAGATCGCCGGCCCGGCGGCGGGAACCCTGCGCTTCGAGGTCGACGCCTCGGCCACGGTGATCGAGAACGTCGTCGGGTTCGTCTGCGTCGGCGGGCGCGCCTACGACGGCCAGTCGGGCTTCACGACGATCCCCGGCCGCTGGACCTGCGGCGTGGACGCACTCATCGCCGGCTTCCGGTCGATCGGCCAGCCGATCGATGCCTGGAACGCCACGATCCCCACCGACGGGGCCCGGCGGGAATCGGTCAGCGTCCGGGGCGACACCTGGACGTGGACCTACCGGGCCACCTCGTCGTACTACGGCGGGGCCATCGCCGCGACGGTCACGCTGGATCGCTCCTCCCTCCGCATCACGTCGGCGCGCCGCACCGACCCGACCGGCGAGACCCGCTACGCCTTCCGCTACGGGGCGGACTTCCCGGCAATCGCGGTCCCGCGCTGACCCGGCGTCGACGGGGCGACAGGCAAGCCATCCGCCCGCTGACAGGCTGTCGGGCGGCGGCGGACCGTCAGGCGTCGAGCGCCCGTGCCTCGCGCCGGAGCAGCTCCCAGGCCCGGTCCACGTGGCGGGCCTCCGTCCGCAGGTTGCCGATCGCCACGCGGATGGCGAATCGGTCGTGGAGCCGGGTGTGCGAGAGGAAGACCTCGCCGGTGGCGTTGACGGCGGCCATCAACCGCTCGTTCGCGGCGTCGAGGCGCGCCCGAACCCCTGGCTCGTCCTCGCGCCCGGCCAGGCTCGCGGGTCGCCAGCGCAGACAGACCGTCGAGAACGGGGCCGGCGCCAGGCGCTCGAAGTCGGGGTCGGCGTCGACGGCGGCTGCCAGCTCTCCGGCCAGGCGGCAGTGGGCGTCGATTCGCCGCCGGAGCCCATCGAGGCCGAAGTAGCGGAGCTGCATCCACAGCTTGAGGGCGCGCATCCGGCGGCCCAGCTGCGGCTGGTACTCCGTGAAGTCGTGCACCGGCCGCTGGTGGTCAAGCGTGCGCAGGTACTCCGGGACCAGGCTGAAGGCGGTGCGGATCGCGTCCATCCGGCGCGACAGCAGGAGCGAGGCGTCCAGCGGGGTGAAGAGCCACTTGTGGGGATTGACCACGAGCGAGTCGGCGCGCTCCCAGCCGGCGAACGGGCCCCGCCGCCCGGGGATCAGCGCGACGGCCCCGGCGTACGCGGCGTCCACGTGCAGCCAGGGGCCCTCGCGAGCGGCCACGTCGGCGATGGCCGCCACCGGGTCCGCGGATGTCGACGAGGTCGTCCCGATGGTGGCGACGATGGCGACGGGCACCCGATCGGCGCGGCGGTCGTCGGCGATCGCGGCCTCGAGCAGGTCAACCCGCATCCGGTAGTCGTCGTCGACGGGGATGCGTCGCAGCGCATCACGGCCGAGCCCGAGCGTCATGCACGCCTTCTCGACGCTGCTGTGGGCCTCGGCCGAGGCGTAGACGACCGGGGTCGCGCCGCCGGCCCGTGCCGCCAGGCCGTCGACGGCGGCCCGCAGCCCGGCCACCTCGCGGGCGGCCGCCAGGGCGATGAGCGTCGACGTGGACGCGGTGTCGGTCAGCAGGCCGTCGAAGGTGCGCGGCAGCCCGAGCGCGTCCCGCAGCCACCCGACGACCACCTGCTCCAGCTCGGTCCCGATCGGCGACGTCCGCCACAGCATCGGGTTCTGGCCGAGGGTGGCCGTCCACATCTCCCCCAGGATCCCCGGCGCGGACGCGCTCGTGGCGAAGTAGGCCAGGAATCCCGGGTGCTGCCAGTGCGTGGCGTTGGGCAGGACCAGCCGATCGAGGTCGGCCAGGATGCGGCCCAGCGGCTCCGGTCCCTCCGGTGCCGCTTCGGGGAAGGCCGGCCGGATGGACCCCGGCTCGACGGCCGGGAGCACGTGGCGCGTCTCGACTGTCGCCAGGTAGTCGGCCATCGCGTCGACCACCGCGTGGGCGGCCGCCCGGAACCGCTCCGGGTCCATGTCCGCCAGCCCCTCGACCTGCGCGCGATCGAGGGCGTCGAAGGTCTCCGGGTAGGCCCGCTCGCCCATGCCCTCTGGCGCTTCGTCCGTCATGGCCCGAGTGTACGGCGCCGCCGGTCGCCGAGGTCGCAGATCCGTGGTACCTTCATCGCCAGCACCAGCCACCGGGTCCGCTGACCCGCCAGCCCTGTCGGCCCTCCTGGACCGACCGCACCGGCGCCGCCGCCCCAGCAGCCGCGTCGACGAAACTGCCGGCGTGCGTTGCGCGGCCCTGTGTCCCCCTCCTGGCCGTGATCCCATCCTCCGTGGTGCGCGCGCGTCGGCCGTTGGGAGAACGCATTGATCCACGCGCACGCCGGCGCCCCGGCACGCCGCCGAGCGTCCGTCGCCCTGGCGGCGGCGCTCCTAGCCCTCGTGGCCATCGTCACCGTCCCGGTCGTGGACCCCGGTGCCGCTTCGGCCGAGGCCAGCTCCCGGCACCCCCTTGCCGTGATCGTCGTCGGGCCCGTCGGGGGGATGACCTCCTACTACCTGCGTGACGCCCGGCGGATCGCCGCCCAGCTTCGGTCGTACGGTGCTCGCGTCCGCCAGGTCTACAGCCCGCGGGCCACCTGGGCCCGCGTGAAGGAGGCGTCCCGCGGGGCGAACCTCTTCATCTACCTGGGTCACGGGAACGGCTATCCCAGCCCGTACGGCCCCTTCAACCCTCGGACGATGAACGGCCTCGGCCTCAACGCCCGCGCCGGTGCCGGGAACTCGAACGAGCGCTACTACGGCGAGTACTACCTGCGCCGAGCGCTGCGCCTGGCCCCGGGCGCCGTCGTCGTCCTGAACCACGTCTGCTACGCCGCGGGCGGCTCCGAGCCGGGTCGCGCCCAGCCCATGCGCTGGACCGCCGTGAAGCGCGCCGACAACTTCGCCGCCGGCTTCATCGCCGCCGGCGCCTCCGTCGTGTTCGCGAGCGACCGCTCCGTGTCGACCATCATCCGCGACCTCTTCCGCAGCCACCACACGATGCGGGGCGTCTTCTGGCGCTCCCCGTGGACCTCCACCCGGTACGACACCGGCTTCCGGTCGCTGCGTACGCCCGGAAGGAGCGGGATCCTCGCGCCGTACGGCCGGGGCCGCTACTTCCAGTCGGCCGTGGGACGCCTGACGTGGACGACCACCGAGTGGCGCCGCACCTGGAATCCGCCGGTGGTGGCCACCGTGGTCCCGCCGGCGCCCAGCCCGACCCCGAGCGCCGACCCGTCCGCCTCGTCCGATCCGGGCGTCGATGCATCTCCCACGCCGGTCGTCGACCCGACTCCGACACCGACGCCGGAGGCAACGCCGGCACCGGAGGCGACGCCCGGACCGACGCCTGCGCCTTCGGTCGAGCCTTCTCCCGCACCCACGCCCGAGCCGACCCCCACGCCCGAGCCGTCCCCGGCGGTCGATCCGAGCCCGGCACCGAGCCCGGAACCGACGCCCGCTCCCTGACCCCGGTCGGTCCGGCCCTTGTACGGGACGGGCCGGTGGGTGATGATCGATCCGGCCGGACGACGCTCCGGCCGGAGGTTCGCAGATGCTCATCGGCAGCTGGCACCCGATCCCCTGCCCTACCGGCGTCCGCCTGGCGTTCGCGGCGCACATCCACGGCCGCGATGCCGATGTGTGCGTCGCCGACGGACTCCACCCGTGGCACTGGCGGGTCCTCTCCCCGGCGGGCCACGTGTTCGCCGAGGGTGACGCCACGGACCGTGACGCGGCCGAGCAGGCCGCCGAGGACGAGGCCTGCGCCGTCCACCCACCCACGCCACACCTCCTCGACGAGCTGCTCTCGTGACGCCCGCCGAGCCGAGGGGGCGACACCGGGCCCGCCGGACGGCGCGATCCCTCGCGCCCTGGAGCCTCGCGGCGCTGCTCGTCGCCGCCCTCGCGGGCTGTGGCCAGGCCCCCTCGCCGACACCGCCGGCGACGCCCGCGCAGACGCCCGCGGCCGTGGTGACCCCCTCGCCCGCTCCCTCCGTCACGCCCGCCCCGACCGCGGCGCCGACCCCCACCCCGACGCCGACGACCGCTCCGACCGCAACGCCGACGCCGACGTCCACCCCCCCGGCGTCGACGGCCGCTCCGACCCCGGCCGCGGGCTTCACCTGCAACCTTCCCGTCCGTCGCGACGCGACGACGTCGGCGGTCGCCCACGTGACCGACGTGCGCGTGGGACGGCATGCCGGCTACGACCGGATCGTCTTCGAGCTTTCGGGGTCCGGCCTGCCCGCGGTCGACCTCGAGCGCGCGGTGCCGCCGATCACGCAGGACCCCAGCGGCCTCCCGATCACGGTCCCCGGGAAGGCGTTCATCTCGATCCGGATGGTCTACGCCAGCGGCGCCGGGTACTCCACGACGGACGGGAAGCCGACCTACACCGGGCCGGACTCCTTCACGCCCCGGTACTCGCGGCTCACGTCACTCGTGGAGACCGGGGACTTCGAGGGCTACTACACCTGGGTGGCGGGGCTGACGAGCGCAGCCTGCGTTCACGTCTTCACCCTCACCGGCCCGACGCGCCTGGTGATCGACGTCCGGGCTCCCTGACCGCGGCTGACCCGCGACGGAGGAGCTGGAATCGGACGACCCCCGGAGGACGCCTCCGGGGGTCATGGTCGTGCCAAGAGAGATGGTCGGGGTGCCGCGATTCGAACGCGGGACCTCCTGAACCCCATTCAGGTGCGCTACCAAGCTGCGCCACACCCCGACGCCGCGAAGGATACCAGAGGCGCGGAGCGGGCCCGCCAGAATCCGGGACGGGAGCCGCGACCTGCGCCCGACGCATCAACCGGTTCGGCGGGCGGGCTCGTGGGCGACCTCGGCGAGCGCCAGCGGATCCCGCAGCGTGATGACGTCGCGTGAGACGTCGACCAGGCCCTCCTCGTGAAGCTGGTGCAAGTTCCGCGTGACGACCTCGCGCACCGAGCCGATCGCGTCGGCCAGCTCCTGCTGGCCGACGCGCACGACGAGGTCGCGGCCGGGGCCGGCCGTCGCCAGGAGCAGCAGCTGGCGCACCAGGCGCTGCCGGACCGAGAGGAACGCCTGCTCGGAGATGTCGTCGAGGAGCTGGTGAAGCTGACGGGTCAGCTCCTCGGCGCAGGCGCGGGCGACGCCAGGATCCGTCGCAAGCAGCGCCCGGAGCGTGTCCACCCGGAGCGCCACGACGAGCGCCCCGGTGACGGCCTGGATGCTCATCGGGGCGGGGCCGCCGATGACGAGGGCAAGGCCCGCCACGTCGCCGCTCCGCGCGTACCGGACGGTGACCTGGCGGCCGTCGACCGACGTGAGGAAGATGCGGAGCAGGCCCCGGACGACCACGATCAGCCGCGGGCTCTCCTCGTCGCGATAGATGACCGCCCCGGCCGGCACGTTGATGCGGATCGCCTCGGCCAGCAGGCGCTCCGCGGCGTCGCGCGGGAGCGAGACCAGGAATCCGCCCTCGAGCCCATCGCGAGCCAGCTCATCGAGCGCGTGCGTCGATTCGATCATGGTGCCAGTCGCGCGGACGGCGGCCCGCGCGATCCCGGCCTGACGATACGCCCGGGCACCGCTGCGTCCCAGTGCCGGATGGGGCGAACCGCGGTCGCGGCCGTGACCGATCCGCGGCCGTGACCGATGTCACGCGGTGGACGCACCGCTATCACCGACGTGCCGCTCGTGCCGGCGCATCCTGACCCCGTGGCCGGCGGCCGTGGATGCGCCGCGACCCGACCCGGAACGTGCCAGGGACAGCCATGGTCATCGCGGAGAAGCAGGTCGTGTCGGCCCACGCGGTCGACTATCGCATCGAGCGGATGCCGATCCAGGAGCACCCGGAGGCGCACCTTACGGAGGTCCTCGATCGGCTCACCGAGCTGGGCAAGCAGGGCTGGCGCGTCGTCAGCATCGACCTGACCCACCACCCGTCGTACTCGCCGGCAGCGCAGCCCAGGATCCCGCTGCCCGTGCTGCTCGAGAAGCCGACCGGCGTCGCCCGGCCCATCGAGTACCGAATCGAGCGGATGCCGTTCCAGACGCACCCGGAGATGCACCTGTCCGAGCTCCTGGATCGGCTGACCGAGCTGGGCAAGCAGGGCTGGTTCGTCGTGAGCGCCGACCTGACGCATCACCCGTCGTACTCGCCGGCGGCGCAGCCGGCCACGCCGCTCCCGGTGCTGCTGGCGCGCGAACGCTGACGCGGGCTGCGCTTCGACGGCCCATGAAGGCCCGGCCCACGCCGGGCCTTCTCCGTGCAGCCAGGCGGCGGGGCGCCGATTCCGCGTCCGAATCGCGAGATTGCACGTGGAGTGAACACGCCCCGGCTGGTTGGCGGATCCGGGCCCCTCGGGGCGTCCATCGCGCCGCCGCCGGGCGTCGATCCGGGCGCCCTGACCACCCGCGGGGGCGGCGCCTCGTGCTCGGGCGCCGGCCGGCCGGTGCGCAGGTCGCCGGTGGACGAGGGGTCGCGCCCTGTCGACCGGTGCGGCCGGGGCAGCCGTGTTCAATGGATGTGCAATTCCGCGCCGAGGCTCGGCATCCCCGCGGCCTCGGGCCTGCCACCGCGGTGGGTCGCCCTGAACCGTCGCCGCGGTCGCGTCAGCGGCGACGAGCGGAGGACACCTTCGGGCGGGCACCCGTTCGGCGCCGGCGCGGGCGCTCGGCGCCGCGATTGCGGAAGACCAGGCGGATCGGCGCGCCGTGGAAGCCGAGCACGTCGCGGATCCGGTTCTCCAGGTAGCGCCGGTAGCTGAAATGGATCAGCTCGGCGTCGTTGGCGAAGAAGATGAAGGTCGGCGGCTCGATGGCGGCCTGGGTGGCGTAGAACAGCTTCGGGCGCCGGTTCTTCACCGCCGGCGGCACCTGCCGTGCCGTCGCCTCGGACAGGAGCCGGTTGAGCTCGCCCGTCCCGATCCGCTTGCGCCGCTCGCCCCAGACGTCGACCGCCATCTCCAGGACGCGGTCGACGCGCTGGCCTGTCTTCGCGCTGATCGAGACGACGGGCGCGTAGTCCAGGAAGGGCGCGTCGCGCCGGATCCAGGCGACGAACTGGTCGAAGGTGCGGTCCGTCTTGGCCTCGACGAGGTCCCACTTGTTGACCGCGATCACGAGGCCCTTGCCGGCGTCGATCGTGTAGCCGGCGACATGCGCGTCCTGCGCCGTCAGCCCCTCCACGGCGTCGATGACGAGGACCGTGATGTCGGCCCGGTCGATCGCCTTGAGCGCGCGCAGCGCCGAGTAGCGCTCCGCGGCCGGTCCCGAGGCGACCTTGCCGCGCCGGCGGATGCCCGCCGTGTCGACCAGGACCAGCTCGCCCTGCCCGAAGGACAGGCGCGTGTCGAAGGCGTCGCGGGTCGTGCCGGGGATGTCCGACACGATCGCGCGCTCCTCGCCGAGGAGCGAGTTCAGCAGGCTGGACTTGCCCACGTTGGGCCGACCCACGAGGGCGATCGTCACGGGCCCGGGCAGCGCGTCGTCCGCGAACTCGAGGTCGTCGGGCTGCAGGCCCTCGGCGAGCTCGTCCCCGATCAGGTCCGCCTCGCGGTCGGTCTCGGCCTCGCGGGCCTTGCGGGCCAGCTCGGCTTCGCTCTCCGGCGGCAGGGCGAGCACGATCTCGTCGAGGAGATCGGCGACGCCGCGGCCGTGCGCAGCGCTGATCGGCCAGGTCTGGTCCCAGCCCAGCGCCCAGAACTCCGCGGCATCGAGCTCGCGTTTCGCGTTGTCGGCCTTGTTGACCGCGACGAGCACCGGCGCCGAAGCCCGGCGCAGCGTCGCGGCGGCCTCCTCGTCGGCCGGCGTCAGCCCGGCGGTCGCCTCGACCACGAAGACGATCAGGTCGGACTCGGCGATGGCGATCTTCGCCTGCTCCTGGACCTTCTCCTCGATCGCATCGCCGGGCGCCATCTCCAGGCCGCCGGTGTCGACGACCAGGAAGCGTCGGCCGTTCCAGTCGCCCTCGCCGTAGATGCGGTCGCGGGTCGTGCGGGCGCGATCCTCGACGATGGCGGCCCGGCTGTCGCCGACGATGCGGTTGAAGAGCGTGCTCTTGCCGACGTTCGGACGGCCGACGATCGCGACGACGGGGAGCGAGGCGATCCCGCTCAACGGGACGCGGTCGCCGGCACGGCCGCCGCTTCGGCCGCGGCGGCCGTCGGCGTCGAGCCGTTCCCTCCGGTGTCGAGATCGCCGCGCGCCGCCGGCGCCGAGAGCTGCGGGTCGATCGGCAGCGAGCTCGTGCGGCCCGCCGGCGTCGCGGCCGCGTTGAGGGCCTCGAAGGCGAGCTCCCCGGCGCGCGCCTTCGCGTCGGCCGTCCCGGCCATCTCCAGGATCCGCGCCGCCACGAGCTCGAGGTCCTCGATCGGCGTGGACGTCCCGCCGGTGACGCCGACGATCCGGGCCTCACCGAAGGCCGTCGCGTCGAGCAGGTCGCGGGCGTGCTCGATCTGCATCACCGGCGTGCCGACGATCTCGCAGAGCCGGGTCAGCTCCTTCGTGTTGGCGCTGCTCCGCCCCCCGACGACCACCATGAAGTCGACGGCGCGGGCCGTCTCGACGGTGTCCTCCTGGCGCCGGATCGTGACGGGGCAGACCGTGTTCACGATCTTGAGCTCGTGGGCGAGGTGGACCATGCGCGCCGCGAGGCGCTCGAACTTCCAGGGCGGCTGGGTCGACTGGGTGATGAGGGCCATCCGCTTCCGGCGCGGGATCCGGTCCCAGTCCTCCTCGTCGTCGACGACGATCGCGTCGGGCGCGAAGCCGAGGAGGCCGACGACCTCGGGGTGGTTCGGCGTGCCCAGGAGGACGATCGTGTAGCCGTCCTCGACGAGCTTCTGGAGCTCGCGCTGCTCCGCGATGACCCACGAGCAGGTGCCGTCGATGACCTCCAGCCCGCGCGCCGCGGCCGACTCGCGGACGGTCGGCGTGACCCCGTGGGCGCGGATGACGACGGCCGACCCGGCCTCGGCCTCGTCGAGGGCGTTGATCGACACGACCCCGCGGGCCTGCAGGCCGGCGATGACCCCCTCGTTGTGGACCACCTGCCCCAGGGTGTGCGTCATCCGGCCGGCGTCGGCCGACTCCTTCGCCTTGTCGACCGCCTCGCGGACGCCGTAGCAGAAGCCGGTGCGCTTCGCGATGCGAACGTCCTGGACCATGCTCATGGCTCGATTATTGCACGCCTCCTGACGAAACCCCGACGGGGACGGCCGTGGGCCCGGGTGGCGCGGCGTGCTACCCCTCGTTCGCAGGGCTCGCCGCGGCGGATCGGCCGGGGCCGGCCGCCGGGTCGGGACCGGCCGCCAGGTCGGCGAGCGGCGCACCGTAGACGCCCCGGTGGCGCTCGGGCAGCAGCCCGGCGATCCGGAGCATCAGGCGCAGCGTGACGTCGTCGAGCGATTCCTTCCGGCCGTCCGGGCCCACGCCGCGCTCGAGGACGAACGGCTCGCCGATGTTGAGCGCAATTCGCCCGCCGACGCGCCAGACCTTGCGGCCGCGGGGCCAGAACCGGTCCGTCCCGATGACGCCGACGGGCAGGATGGGGGCGCCCGTCCGCAGCGCCAGCAGGGTGACCCCATCCTTGGCCTGCTGCAGGGCTCCCGTGGGGCTCCGCGTTCCCTCCGGGAACGCCCCCAGGACGCGCCCGTCGTCGAGGACGCTCTTCGCCAGCCGGAAGGCCTCGGTGTCGGCGGCACCACGGCGGATGCCGAAGGCGCCGTTCTGGCGCATGAACCAGCCGGCGAGGGGCCACTCGAGGGCCTCTGCCTTCGCCATCCAGTGGATCGGCCGGCCCAGCGCCGGCGTGAGCCAGGCGGCCATGAACGGGGGGTCCGCGTTGCTGATGTGGTTCGCGGAGATGATGAGCGGGCCGTCGGCGGGAACGTGCTCGAGCCCGTCGACCTGGACCCGCGTGAAGCACTGGATGAAGCTCCGGCCGAAGGCATCGCTGGCCCGCATGACGGCCGGCAGGTGGTCGGCCGGGATGGCGAAGACGGCGGCCTCCTGGCCGCGGCGGCGGCGCGGCGGATCGGTCATCGATGAGCCTCCGGGCGGTCGAGCGCGGCACGCACGACCGCCAGCACCGCGGCGACCGTCTGCTCGAAGGAGTTGCCGTCGGTGCGGACGTGGACGGCATCGGCGGCGGCGCGCGCCGGCGAGACCGCGCGGGATCCGTCAGCCGCGTCGCGCCGGCGCAGGTCGTCGAGGATCGCGCGGCCCGCCGGCGAGGCGGGATCGATCCCGCGCTCCAGGGCGCGTCGCGCGGCGCGCTCGTCCGCCGACGCGTCCAGCCAGACCTTCACGTCCGCGTCGGGCAGGACGACGGCCCCGATGTCGCGGCCGGCGACCACGATGCCGCCCCGCGCCGCGATCGCGCGCTGCCGGCCCAGGAGCGCGGCCCGGACCTCCGGCTGGCGGGAGACCGCGGAGACGGCGCGATCGACGCGCGGCGTGAGGATCTCCCCGATCACCGTGCGGCCACCGACGATCACCCGCGTGAGCCGGCCGGCCTCGTCGGGCTCGAGATCGATCTCGTCGACGAGCGGCGCGATGGCAGCTCCCCCGGACGGGTCGAGCCCGCGCTCCAGGGCCAGCCACGTCAGCGCCCGGTACAGCAGCCCCGTGTCGAAGAAGCGGAGCCCGAGCGCCGCGGCCACCGCCGCCCCGACGCTGCTCTTGCCCGACGACCCCGGGCCGTCGAGGCTGATGACCGGACCGCGCGATCCCTCCATGGCCGCCCCTACCAGGCGAAGGACGGGTCGGCGTGGACGGCGACGCCCTCGGCCAAGGTGAGGAGGACACGCGCGTCGCCGATCTCCCCGGCCCCGCGGTCGAAGACGTCGCGGTCGAGGACGACGAGATCGGCCAGCTTGCCGGGCTCCAGGGTCCCGGTCTCGTGGTCCAGGCCGTTCGCCCAGGCCGCGCCGATGGTGAAGGCCGCCAGGGCCGACTCGAGGTCGAGGCGCTCCCCGGGCAGGAACGGCGGCTCCGTCCCGCGGCTCTCCGGGACGACGCGGTTGACGGCGACCTCCACCTCCTCCATCACGTTCGGCGTGGAGACCGACCAGTCGCTGCCGCCGACGAGGCGTGCGCCGGCGCGCTGCAGGCTCCGGAACGGGTACTGCCAGGTGCTCCGCTCCGGGCCGAGGAACGGGACCGTGAGGTCGCGCATCTGGGCCTCCCAGGCGGCCCAGAGGGGCTGCATGGTCGCGCCCACGCCGAGCGCGCCGAAGCGCGGCACGTCGGTTGGATGGACCAGCTGGATGTGGGCGATGTGCGGCCGCCGCTCGGCCGGCCCGTTGACACGACGCACCGCCGCGACCGCGTCCAGGCCGGATCGCACGGCGCGGTCGCCGATGGCGTGGAAGTGGAGCTGGAAGCCGGCCGCGTCGAGCGCCGGGGCGATCTCGGCCGCCAGCCGCCGTGGGTCGATGAAGTCGATGCCGAAGTTGCTGGTGGCGCCGCCGTCGCGATCCAGGTACGGCTCGGTGAGTGCGGCCGTGTAGTTCTCGAGGACGCCGTCGAGCATGAGCTTGACGGTCCCCGCCCGCAGGCGGCCGACGGTCGCCGAGCGGCGGGCCTCCTCGAGCCAGGCGAGCTGCTCCAGGCCGCCGTCGCGGTCCCACCAGAGCGACAGGTTCGTACGCAGCGTGAGGTCGCCGCGCCCGGCCAGCGCCCTGTAGGCCGGGAGGTGCTCGGCCGTCACCCAGGCGTCGGTGATCGCGGTGATCCCGAAGCCGTGCAGGTACGCCTGCGCCGCGAGGATGGCGGCCTCCCACCTGGCCTGCGTGAACTCCGGAGCGAGCCCCCGGACGAGGTTCGCCGCTCCCTCGTGGAGTGTCCCCTGCGGAGTGCCGTCCTCCTCCCGCTCGATCCGTCCGTCCGCCGGGTCCGGCGTCGCCGCGGTGATGCCCGCCAGGTCCAGCGCCCGGCTGTTGACCCAGGCGCCGTGCCCGTCGCGGTTCTCCAGGTAGACCGGGCGATCCGGCGCGATCGCGTCGAGGTCGCGGCGCGACGGCGTGCCGCCCGGGAAGCCCGGCATCCCCCACCCGGCGCCGAGGATCCAGGGCTCGTCGGGATGGGCCGCGGCGTAGGCGCCGATGGCGTCGAGATAGGCCTCGCGATCCCATGGGACGTCGTGGAGGTCGCAGGTGAGCATCGCCCAGCCGCCCAGCGGCGGGTGGACGTGCGCGTCCTGGAAGCCCGGCAGCAGGGTCCGCCCGTCGAGGTCGACCACGCGCGTGGGACCGTCGGCCAGGGGGCGGAGCTCGGCGTCGAGCCCGACGGCCACGATCCGCCCGTCCCGCACGGCGAGGGCCGAGGCAACGGGCCGCGCCGGCTCCATCGTCCGCAGCGAGCCGTTGACGAAGAGCACGTCGGCCGGTCCCGCCGCGGGGGCGGTCATCGCGTCGTTCCCTCCTCGTCGTGTCCCCTCGCCGATGATACGGGCGGGCGAACGCCCGGGCGCGGCGCGGCGATGCGGCGCACCTCCGCGGCCGTCAGGAGCCGGGCGCCGCCGGACGGGAGGTCCAGCCGCAGCGTCCCGACGCGCACGCGGACCAGCCGCTCCACCGGCGTCCCGACCGCGGCGAGCATGCGCCGGATCTGGCGCTTCCAGCCGTGGGCCAGGACCACGCGGTACCAGGTCAGGCCACGGCCGGGCGGCGGGTCCACCTGGGCCGCGAGGAGCGCCGTCTCGGTGCGGGTGGCGGGCCGCAGCGAGACCAGGCGGGCGATCCCCTCCTCCAGCTGGATCCCGGCCGCGAGCGCCGCCCGCTGCCCGCCGTCGAGGGGGCGCGTGACGGCCACGGCGTACTCGCGCTCCACGCCGTGGCGCGGATGGAGCACCCGCTCGGTCCACGCCCCGTCGTTGGTGAGCAGGAGCAGCCCCTCGGAGTCCTGGTCCAGCCGGCCGACGGGATAGAGCCGCGTGCCGCGCGCCACGAGCTCGGCGGGACCAGGTCGATCACCGTCCGCGCGGCGTGGCGATCGGCCGCGGTCGAGGTGACGCCGGCCGGCTTGTGGATCGCGAGGTGAACCGGGGTCACGGCCGCGGTGCCGATCGGACGGCCGTCGACCGCGACCACCTGGAGCGCGAGGTCGACCTTCTCGCCGAGGACCGCCGGCCGCCCGTCGACGGTGACGCGGCCCGCCTCCACGAGTGCGTCGGCGCCGCGACGGCTGGCGACGCCGGCGGCCGCGAGCACCTTGCCGAGCCGCTCGGCGGCCATCACGCGCGGCCCGGAGTCGCCGGGCTCGTCGTCCGCTTCCTCGTCGGGCCCCGGCACGGCGTCGGCGGCGGCAGCCCCTCCCGGCGCATCCGGCGCCACGAGGCGCTCGGCGATGGTCGCGTCGAGCAGCGGGAGCTCATCGAGGCTGACGAGCCCGAACCGCTCGAGGAAGTCGACCGACGTCCCGTACAGGAAGGGGCGGCCCGGCGCCTCGGCCCGTCCGAGCTCGACCACGAGCCGCCGGTGGAGCAGGCTCCGGATCGCGTACTCGGCGTCCACGCCGCGGATCCGCTCGATCCCGGCCTTCGTGACCGGCTGGCGGTAGGCGACGATCGCGAGCGTCTCCAGCGTCGCCGGCGAGAGGCGCGTCGGCTCCCGCCCGACGTAGCGACCGATGAGGAGGCCGGCATCCGGGGCCGTCGCGAGCGCAACGCGGTCGCCGTCGACGAGGAGCCGGATGCCGCGGCCGGCCAGCGCCACCTCCAGGTCGCCCAGCCGGGCATCGATCGTCCCCGGCGAGGCGCCCGTGAAGGTGGCGAGCTCGCGCCGGCCCAGCGGGCGCTCGGCGACGAAGAGCAGCGCCTCGAGCTGGGCCTCGGTCAGGTCGTCGCCGGGGAGGCTCCCGGGAGCCGCCCCGTCCTCCGCGCCCGATCCCTCCTCGGCGTCGTCCGCGGTGTTCGCCTCGTCCGTCACGCGCCCTCCTCGCCGGCTCGTGCCGCGCGCCCGTCCGGCAGCCCGCCGACCGGGCGCGCGACCGGCCGCACGATGATGGGGCCCCAGGGCTCGTCCTGCTCGACGGACACCTCGCGGCGCTTGACCAGCTCGAGCATCGCCAGGAAGGTCACCGCCATCACCACGCGGTCGCGCACGCCGGCGAGCAGGTCCTGCAGGACGAGCGGGCCTGCCTGCGCCAGCGCCGCCCGGATGACGTCGGCGCGCTCCTCCAGCGTGATCGTCCGCGGGAAGGACTCAGGCGGCGGGACCACTGGCGGCGCCACGACCGCCAGCCGGTCCAGCGCGCGCACGAGGATCTCGGGGTCCAGGCGCGGCGGGAGCGGCTCGATCGCGCCGGCCCGGGCCGCCGCCACCGCGACCGAGGGCTCGCGCCGGGCCAGGAGCCACCCGGCGAGGGCGCGGGCCTGCAGCCGGTCGGCGGCGTCGCGGTAGGCCCTGTAGGCCAGCAGGCGGGCGCGGAGCGCGGCCTCCGGGTCGGGCTCGTCGTCGAGGGGGATGGCGGCGTCGGGCGGCCGCGGCAGGAGGGCCCGGCTCTTGATGAGGATCAGCTGGCTGGCGATCGCCACGAAGGACGACAGGTTGCCCAGGCGGTCGTCCTCGAGGCCGGCGATCGCGTCGAGGTAGGCCTCGGCGAGCCCGCCGAGCGGCACCGTCATGACGTCCAGGCGTCGCGCCTCGACCAGGGCCAGGAGGAGCCCCAGCGGCCCCTGCCAGTCGGCCAGGCTGACGTGCGTGGCGTCCTCGGGCCGGCGTCGCTCGGTGAAGGCGATCGTCGGCGACCCGGGCGAGGGCGCGGGGACCGCGTCGAGGGCCATCAGCTCGCCTCGTCGGCGACGTGGAGCGCGGCCAGGGCGCCGCGGTCCGCGGCCGCGACCATGCCCCGGATCAGGGACGCCGTCCGCTCCGGGCATCCGGCCGCCCGCGCCAGCTCCGCGGAGCGCTCGTCGTGGTCCCGCAGGCGGGCCATCGCGTCGTCCCCGCCCGGCAGCCGCGCCGCCGCCGCGTGCACCCATGTCCCCAGCAGCTCGCCGAGCGACCAGGCCACCCGGTGCCAGAGGCGGATCGAGCGCCCCTTGCCGGCGTCGTGGAAGAGGCCCGCCAGCAGCACGTCGGGGTCGGCCACGCCGGCCGCCCGGAGTGCCGCCACGACGTCGAGGCCGTGGCGCCGATCGGCGACCGGCATCCCGTCGAAGAGGGCCAGCTGGGCCGGGGTCAGCCACTCGGCCAGCGCGGCTCGCTCCACGGGCCGAACCCGCGCCACGACGTGCCGGCCGAGCTGGCGCGCCCTAGAAGCCCACCAGGAGGCTGACGAGGCCATCCATCACCGGGATAAGGATCCGGCCGCCCAGGGAGGTGCCGCCGATCGGGATGAACATCACGACGAGGAGGATCATCAGGCCCCACTGCTGCAGGAACGGCCGGACCTTCCACGTCAGCCCGGGGCTCAGGAAGGCGAAGAGGACGTGCGAGCCGTCGAGGGGCGGGATCGGGACCAGGTTGAAGATGAACAGCGCCACGTTGATGTAGACGAAGTAGATCAGGACGTTGAAGGCGAAGAGGACCGGGTCGGACGGCAGGTCCACGACGCCGACCATGATCCGGATGACGATCGCCGCCAGCGCCGCCATCACGATGTTCGAGGCGGGACCGGCCGCGGCCACGAGCGCCTCGCCCCGGTGCCCGTAGCGCAGCATCGACGGGTTGACCGGCGTCGGCTTCGCCCAGCCGATGAAGAACCCCCCGAAGAGGGCCGACAGGACGAGGACGATGGCCCCGAGCGGGTCGAGGTGGACGACCGGGTTCAGCGTCAGGCGACCGAACAGCTTCGCGGTGCCGTCGCCGAGCCGCCAGGCCGCGAAGGCGTGGGCACACTCGTGGACAGGGAAGCCGACGACGAGGAAGATCGCGACCGCCGCGAGCGCGTAGATGGTCTTTTCGTCGAGCACGCTGCGGCGGACTCCGGCTGCGGGGATGGGACCCGGGTATGGTACCCCGCGCCGGGTCGGTGCCCTGGCGCGGCCTGGCGGCGGCTACAGCTGGTCGAGCAGCTCCGCCTTCTTCGCCTCGAACTCCTCGGGCGAGATGATCCCGTCGTCGCGGAGCTTGGCCAGGCTGCGCAGCTTGTCGTCGGCCGACGGCGGCGCCGGCGCGACGGGGGCGGGCATCGTCACCTCGGGGGCCGGAGCGGGAGCCGGGACGGCGGCGACCGGCACCGGCGCGGCAGCGCGCACCGCGTCGGCGATGTGCCGGGCGTCGGCCTGCTCGAACTCCATCTTCTGGTCGAGCATCGCCCGCCGGAACTCGGCCGGCTTGCGCATGGTCTCGTAGGTGAGGTCCGACGTGTCGGAGGCGGTGCTGACCTTGAGCGTCCCGTAGCCCAGCATCCGGCCGAGCGGACCCTGTTCCATGATCACGTCGTTGATCTTCTCGAGCGCGGCGCCGCTGGTCCGCTTGTTCAGCAGCCCCGCCACCTTCATGACCTTCTGGTTGGTGACGGCGTAGTCCTCGACCCACCACTGGATGTACGAGTAGCCGACCATCGCCGCGCCGACCACCAGCAATCCGAGCGAGATCCAGAAGGCGACGTCGCGGAGGAATCCGCTGCCCATGGTGAGCTGGAAGCCGAACAGGAAGACACCGCCGAGCAGGACGAGCACGCCGGCGATGGTGCCGAAGATCGGCGCCATCCAGTGCTGCTTCGTCCGATAGAGGATCACCTCGTTCGTCGCGAGGAGCGATTCGGTGTAGCCCATCCTGTCCTTCCCGTCCCTCTCCCTCAGGCCCGCGGGTGTGCCCGCGCATAGACCTCGCGGATTCGCTCGCCCGTCAGGTGCGTGTAGATCTGCGTCGTCGAAATACTGGCATGCCCGAGCAGTTCCTGTACGACGCGCAGGTCGGCCCCGCCCTCCAGGAGGTGCGTGGCGAAGGAGTGGCGCAGCGTGTGCGGCGAGACGCGCTCGCCGAGGCCGGCCGCTCGCGGCGGCGCGCTTGACGACGGTCCAGCCGTGGTTGCGTCCGAGGCGTCGCCCGCGATCCGACAGGAAGACGGGCCCGCCGCGGACGGGACGCGTGCGGTCGGCGGCCGCCAGCACGGGCCGGCCGACGTCGAGGTAGCGGGTCAGCCAGGCGACGGCCACGTCGCCGACCGGCACGACCCGCTCGCGGTCGCCCTTGCCGATCACCCGGACGCTTCCCCCGGCGAGGTCGAGGTCGTCCCCGTCGAGGCGCAGCGCCTCGCTGATCCGGAGGCCGGCGGCGTACAGCAGCTCGAGCAGCGCCCGATCGCGCAGCGCGCCGATGGCCGCGATGCCGCCGGCGCGAGTCCGGCGTCGCCCGGCCGGCGGGTCCGGCGGGGCCGCGTCGGGATCGACGGCCGCCAGGAGGCGGTCGACCTCGTCCACCGTCAGCGGGTCGGGCAGGATGCGCGGCTCGCGCGGCAGGTCCAGGTGGCTCGCGACGTCGACCGCGACAAGCTCCTCGGCCAGGGCGAAGCGGTAGAAGGTCCGCAGCGCCGCCGTCCGGCGGCGAAGGCTCGTGGGCCGCAGGACCCGCCCCGAGGGGCCGGCGCCCCCGGCCAGCCGCCCGAGGTAGTCGAGCGCGGCGTCGGGCGAGCTCCCCCACCCGGCCGCGGCCTCCGGCGAGCGCCCGAAGTCGGCGAGGTCCCCGCCGTACCCGGCGATCGTCGCCGGCGAGAGGCCGCGCTCGACCCGGAGGTGGAGCAGGAAGCCGTCGATGGCCGCCGCCAGGTCGCGAGGGATCGGCCGCCCCGGCGCGCCGCGCCGACGCCGCGGCCGGCCGCCCGATGCCGCGGGCGGGATCACGCCCCCGCCGAGGCGACGCCCCGCGCCTGCCGGAACCGCGCGGCGCGCTCCAGCAGCTCGCGGGCGGAGGCCACCGCCGCCGGTCCGCCGGCCGGCCCGCCGATCATCGCGGCCAGCTCCTCGAGCCGGCCGGCCTCGTCGAGACGGCGGACCTCGGTCAGCGTGCGGCCGTCGCGCTGGACCTTGTGGATCGCGAAGTGGGCGTCCGCGTAGGCCGCGATCTGGGGCAGGTGCGTGACGCACAGGACCTGGTGGCGCTGCGCCAGCGCCCAGAGCGTCCGTCCCACGGGGTCGGCGCTGCGGCCCCCGATCCCGGCGTCGATCTCGTCGAACACCAGGGTCGGCGTCGCGTCGGCCTCCGCGAGCACCTCCTCGATGGCCAGGGAGATCCGCGAGAGCTCCCCGCCCGACGCGATCTTCGCGAGCGGACGCGCGGGCTCGCCCGGGTTGGGGGCGATACGGAAGACGACGACGTCGACGCCGGCGGCGTCGAAGGCGATCGCGTCGCCGTCGATCTCGACGGCCGGCTCGTCGCGCCGCGCCGTCCGTCGTCCCGACGGCGATCTCCACCCGCGTCCCGCCCAGGCCGAGCTCGCCAAGGGCCGCCTCCGTGGCGGCCGCCAGCGCCAGCGCCGCCTGGCGCCGCCGCGCCGACAGCGCGTCCGCGGCGACGGCCACCGCCTCGAGGAGGCGGATGCCCTCGGTCGTGCGGCGGGCGCGCTCGGTGTCGAGGCCGCGGAGCCGCTCGACCTCCGCTGCCGCACGGTCGGCCCGCTCCAGCAGGCCGTCTGCATCCGTGCCGTACTTGCGCTCGAGCGTGTAGAGGAGGGACAGCCGCTCCTCGAGGGCCGCCAGCGCGCGGGGGTCGTGATCGACGCCCTCGGAAAGTGATCGCGCCTCGAACGCGACGTCCTCGAGCTCCGCGGCAAGGCCATCGAGCCGCCCCGACAGCGGCGCGTACCGCGGGTCGAGCCGGCCGAGTGCCAACGCCTCCGCCGCCGCTCGAGCGGCCTGCTCGCGCGCCCCGGCGCTGCCATCCTCCGCCTCGTCGCCGGCCAGCAGCGCGGCGAGGGCGCTCACGCCCCGCGCGATCGCCTCAGCGTGGCGCGACGCCGCCAGCCGTGCCTGGATCGCCGCCACCTCGCCCGGGCGGATCCGCGCGGCGGCGATCTCGCCGGCCTCGTGCTCGACGAGGGCGATGCGCCGGGCGAGCTCCGCCGGATCCACCGCGAGGGCCGCGAGGGCCGCCTCGTTCTCGCGCCACGCTTCCACCGCGGCGGCCATGGCGGTCCGCTCCGCCGCGTGGCCGCCGTACGCGTCGAGCAGGTCGCGCTGCCAGCGCTCGTCGAGGAGTCGCGCCTGCTCGTGCTGGCCGTGGATCTCCACCAGCGGTCCGACGGTTGCGGCGAGCCGGCCGGCGGTCACGGTCTCGTCGTCGATCCGGGCCAGCGAGCGCCCCGAGGCGGCGACCTCGCGCACGCAGACGAGCGGCTCCGGGAGCCGGTCGAAGAGCGCCTCGACGCGGGCCGTCTCGGCGCCGTGGCGGACCAGGCCGGGGTCGGCGCGGGAGCCCAGCGCCAGGCCGAGCGCATCGATCAGCAGGCTCTTGCCCGCCCCCGTCTCCCCGGTGACGACGTTCAGGCCGGCCGCGAAGGCGATCCGGACCCGCTCGAGAAGCGCGAGATCGACGACCGCCAGCTCCAGGATCCGGCCAACTCCGGGATCGGGGTCGCGGTCGTCGGTCATCGCCGGGTCACGAGGGCAGGAGCTGCGCCTTCTGCCGCAGGAGGTCCCAGAAGGGCACGGCGCCCTCCGGCTCGAGGAACTGGATCGGCTGCTCCATGGCGGCGATGGTGACGACATCACCCACGCCGATCGGGTAGTCCTCCCGCCCGTCGATGGAGACGAGCGCCTCGAGCGCCTCCAGGACGCGGCAGCGGACGACCTGGTCCGGGCTGACGACGACCGAGCCGAGCGCCGACAGGTAGGCCGCGATCGGCGTCACGATCAGGTTGCGGCTCAGCGGGTCCAGGATCGGGCCGCCGGCCGAGAAGCTGTACCCGGTCGAGCCGGTCGGGCTGGCCACCACGAGCCCGTCCGCGATGAACGTCGCCAGGTGCGACGGCCCGATCTCCACGTCGAGATGGACGACCCGCGCCAGCGCGCCGCGGGCGATGACGACGTCGTTGAGCGCGATGAACGTTCGCGGGTCGTCGTTCCCACCTGCGCCGACGATCGTGCCGCGCAGCGCCATCCGGTCCTCGAGGTGGAAGCGCCCCGCCACGATCTTCTCGAGCAGCCCCTCCAGCTGGTGGGCCTCGGCCTTGGACAGGAAGCCGACCTTGCCGAGGTTGACGCCGACGATCGGCACCGGGACCTCCGCGACCGCCCGGGCCGCCCGCAGGAAGGTCCCGTCGCCGCCGAGGACGACGAGCACGTCGACGCCGGGGAGCGCCGCGAGGAGCGCCGGCGTGTCCCCGGAGGCAACGGCCCAGCTCTCGACCCCGCGCATCGCGCACCAGCCCGTGGCCCGCGCCGAGAGCTCGACGGCGTCCTCCTTGGTCGGGTTGTAGGCGAACCCGATCCGCCGCACGTCGCTCATCCCGGCACCAGCGCGGCGATGCGGGCGTCCCACCCCGCAGGCTCCGGGAGCGCGGCGTCCGCCACGGCGTGGAGGAAGAACTCGCGGTTGCCGGCGGGGCCGAGCAGCGGCGAATCGGCGAGCCCGACCGGCACGAGCCGCGCGGCGCGGGCCTGCGCGAGGGCCGTCGCGAGGACCTCGCGGTGGACCGCGGGATCGCGGACGACCCCACCCGGCGCGCGTCCCCGGCCGGCCTCGAACTGGGGCTTGACCAGGGCGACGACCGCGCCGCCGGGCGCGAGGCAGGCGGCGATCGGCGGCAGGACGAGCCCGAGGGAGATGAAGCTCACGTCGACGACCGCGACGGCCACGGGCTCGCCGAGCATGGCGGGGGTGAGCTCTCGCGCGTTGGTGCGCTCGCGGGAGACGACCCGGGGGTCGCGCCGCAGGGCCTCGGCCAGCTGCCCGCGCCCGACGTCGATGGCGTGGACCCGGAGGGCGCCGCGCTGCAGCAGCGCGTCCGTGAAGCCGCCCGTGGAGGCTCCCACGTCGAGGCAGACGAGGCCGGCCGGATCGACCCCGAAGGCGTCCAGGGCCGCCGCCAGCTTCTCGCCGCCCCGCGAGACGTACGGCAGGGGCGCCGCGACCTCCACCGGCGTGTCCGCCCCGACGAGATCCCCCGGCTTGCGGTCCGTGCGGGCGCCGTCGCCGGCGCCGACCCGGACGCGCCCGGCCATCAGGAGCGCCTGCGCCCGGGTGCGCGATTCGACCAGGCCACGCTCGACGAGCAGCTGGTCGAGACGGACGCGGGGGGCACGGGTGGGCGCGGTCGTGCGGGTCACCCCGCGATCATGCCACGCCCCGCTTCATTCGCACCAAACCGCGGCGCATCAGGGGGGCGCGGCGGGAGGTTCGTTCTCGACCGCCGTCGGCTGCGCCGGCTCGTCCGGCATGGGTGCAGCGGCGTCTTCGGGCGGTGCGGGCCGCGGATCCGGCGGCGCCGGAGGCGCCGGCGGCGCGTCGATGGGTCCCGGCGGTGTCGGCGGCACGTCGGTGGCGACCTCGACCAGGCCCGCGATCGTGTCGTCGCGATCCCAGGCCATGAGTGCTCCGGCCGCCATGCCGGCACCCACGATCGCGATCGCAAACGGGACCGCCACCGCGTCCACCAGCCCGACGCTCGTGCCGCCGAGCACCTGGTCAAGGACCGGGACCAGGGCCCACGGAAGCCCGATGAGCAGCGCCACGAACCCGGACAGGATCGTTCCGCCGAGGAACGCCCGCCGCGCGGTGGACAGCGCCTCCCGGGGATCGACCGCGAGGCGTCGGCCGGCGCGCCACCAGGCGATCGCCCAGGCTCCGGTTCCCACGACGAGATAGGGCACGGCGGCCGCGACCTGCTCGGGGCCGTCGAGCGCCGCCCGTCCCGGCGCGAAGGCCCAGGTGAGGAGGAACGCCAGCAGCTGCGCCGCGCCCACAGCGGCGAATCCGATCGCGTCCCAGGCGAGGGCATAGCCCCACGTCCGCGCGGCTCGAGGCAGGTCGCCGGGGACCCAGCGACGGACCTCGGCCCCGGTGCCAGGCCCAGCCGATCGCGGCCACGACCAGCGCCGGCAGCAGGCCGAGCGCGGCGGCCGCTGCCTCGGCGGCCGGACCGGCGCCGAGGGCCGACAGCCCGGGGACGTCGAGGACGGCCCGCAGGGCGGCCGTCAGGACGCCCGTGAGGCCGGCGAGGAGCCAGCCCAGCGAGGAGATGGCAACCAGCGCCCAGGCCGCGCGCCGCGTCAGTGCGGCAACCTCCTCCGGCGCGAACGGGCGGCTCTTCCCGACGAGTCGTCGGGCGTACCAGGCATGGGGGATGAGGGCGATCGCAGCCGCGAGCGCCGGGACCAGCCCGCCCAGGAGGACGTAGTTGGCCTCGTACGGGTCAGGCTCGTACGAGATCACGCCCCCGGCGCCGCCCGGGTCCAGCAGGCCGACGGCGAGCGTCAGGGTCTGGGCGACGGAGCTGACCGTCAGCCCGACGAAGTAGACGAGGGGGCCGTAGAGCGCCACGCGGGTGATGCCGGCTGCGATGCCAACCGGGCGGGCGACGGCGACCTCCCGGACGCGGGCGGCGGCGACCAGCAGCCAGACCAGCCCACCCACCAGCCCGGCGGCGATGGGCACGATCCCGGTGAGGCTGGCCTCGGACCCGTCCGAGAACGAGGCCTCCATCGCCAGCAGCGAGGCGCCCATCCCGACGAGCTGGACCGCCACGATGATCGCGAGCCCCGACGCGGCGAGCGACGCGAGGGCGTGGGTCGCGCTCGCGAGCTCACCCGGCTCGGCGAGCAGGCGGCGCAGGATCCGGCGCACGACGAGCCAGGCCGGGACGGCAACCAGGCCGGTGCCCACGGCAAACGCGACGTAGCCGCGAACCTCGCTCCAGAGGTCGGCTGACGAACCCTGGATCACCCGGGCGATGGCCGTCAGGCCGGCTGCCGCGAGGAACGCGACCGCCACCGCGAACGCAGTGACAGCCGCGAGCCATGCCCCGTGGATCGCGAGTCGGCGGACCAGGGTCATCGTCGCGCTCCGCTCAGAACCCGCTGTCGGGCATGAGGCCGTACATCGGCTCGTCGATGAGCCAGGCGCCCTCGTCGCCGAGGATCAGGTCGATCTCGACCGCCTGCGTGCTGTCACCGCCCATGCTCGGGTCGAAGGACATGGTGAACTCGGCCGTGACGCGGGCCGACGACCCGGCCACCGTCTCGCCCGTCACGACGAGCGACTGCTTCATGTCGGACGGCAGGGCGCCCATGGACGAGAAGTCCTCGCAGGTCCATCCCTGGCGAGCCTTCGGCGAGAGGCTCGCCCAGGCCCGCGCCCAGTCGCCCGCGAGGACGGCGGCGGCGTAGGTCTCGACCGCCTCCGTTGGCGAGCCGGCGCTCGGCACCATGGGTGCGGGGCGTCCCACCGTGACGGCGCCGATGGAGATCGCGACCAGGGCGGCCGCCAGCAGGAGCCCTGCCAGGACGCTCCGGCCCGAGCCGCGGCGCCGCTCCGTCGGGGAGACGCCGACGGGATCGGGCACGGCGGGGCCCGCCTCGGGCGAGATCGAGCGCGCGGAGCCGTCCTCCGCGGAGTCGGGACCGGAGGGCTCGGTCAACACAACGTCTCGCCTGCGGGGACGCGGACTGGTCGCGCCAGCCTACGTGCAGGACCCCCGCCGTCGGACACGGCCGGGCGGCCCCTTCGGACGGGCCGACAGTCAGGCGTTGGCCGCCTCGGAGCGATGCCGTCGGGTGTGGCGGGGCGATGCCTCGAGGGTCGCCAGCGTCTCGCGGATCTGGCCGACGATCCCCGCCACGTCGAGCCGGATCAGGGCTCGCAGGTCTGCCACGGAGCCGTGCTCGACGAACCTGTCGGCCGGGATCCCGACGATCCGGAGCGCGACATCGCGGAACGCCGGGTCCGCCAGGCGCGCCTCCTCGAGCGCCTCCAGGACGCCCGAGCCGAAGCCGCCGATCGTGGTGCTCTCCTCGAGCGTCACGACGAGGCGCTTGCCGCGGGCCTGGTCCAGGATCAGCTGGCGGTCGAGCGGCTTGGCGAACCGGGCGTTGATGACCCCGACCGACCAGCCGTCGGCGGCCAGGACGTCGGCGGCCTCCTCCGCCCGGCGGACGATGGGCCCGAAGCCGACCAGCAGGACGTCGGCGCCATCGCGGAGCACCTCCCCGCGACCGACCGGCAGGACCTCCGGCTCGTGCTCGGGGACGCCGAACCCCGCGTCGCGGGGGTAGTTGAGGGCGAACGGGTGGTCCTGCGCGAACGCGGTCCGGACCATCGAGCGCAGCTCCTGCTCGTCCTTGGGCGACGCGATCACGAGGTTCGGGATCTGGCGGTGGGCGGGGTAGGAGAACATGCCCTGGTGGCTGGTCCCGTCCTCGCCGACGAGGCCGGCCCGGTCGACGCCGATCAGCACCGGCATGTCGTTCTGGCACGCGTCGTGGACGATCTGGTCGAAGGCCCGCTGCAGGAACGTCGCGTAGATCGCGACGACCGGCCGGCCCCCGCCCATGGCGACCCCGGTGGCGAGGGCGATCGCGTGCTGCTCGGCGATGCCCACGTCGACGAAACGGTCCGGGAACTCGGCCTGGAACTTGTTCAAGCCGGTGCCGGTCGGCATGCCGGCCGTGATCGCGACGATGCGGCGGTCGTCGCGCGCCGCGGCGGTCACCTCCTGGGCGAAGAAGTGCGTGTAGTTGGGGACCTTCGGTGCCGGCGCATCGGCCGGCTTGACCGCGCCGCCGTTGCCGTTGCCGTTGACCGGCGTCGCCTTGGTGGCCGAGATCTCCCCCGCGCCGAACGGGCTGGCGGCTGTCCCCCGCCGCGCCTGGTACGTGTCGGTCATCGGCGGCAGCGCCGCCCCGTGGAAGCCGACCTGGTCCTTCTCGGCCGGGTGGTACCCGCGACCCTTCTGCGTCCGGACGTGGACGATGACCGGGCCGCCCAGCGCGAGCGCGCTGCGGAACGTGTGCGAGAGCGCGCGCAGGTCGTGGCCCGGGACGACGCCGATGTAGGTGATCCCGAGGTCCTCGAAGAGCTGGCCCGGCTGGGCGAAGCTGACGACCGACTTGCGGAACCGGCGCGACAGCTCGAGCGCGGTCGGTCCGACGACCGGCACCCGCTCGACCGTGCGGTCGTACGCGCTCCGCGACTGCTTCCAGGCGTTCGACAGCTTGATCTCGGACAGATAGCTCGACAGCGCGCCGACGGACTGGCTGATCGACATCTCGTTGTCGTTCAGGACGATCAGCAGCTGCGTCTGGCGGTGGCCGATGTCGTTGAGCGCCTCGAGCGAGAGGCCGCTCATCAGGGCCGCGTCGCCGACGACGACCGCGATCCGCTCCAGCCCGTTCCGGGCGTCCCGGGCCGTGGCAAGGCCGGCGGCGATCGAGAGGCCCGTTCCCGCATGCCCGCCGTCGAAGACGTCGTGCTCGCTCTCCGAGCGCCGCGGGAAGCCGCCGATGCCGCCGAGCTGGCGGAGCGTCCCGAAGCGCTCGTAGCGCCCGGTGATCAGCTTGTGCGGGTAGGCCTGGTGTCCCGTGTCCCACACGATCGGCTCGCGCGGCGACTCCAGGAGTCGATGGAGGGCGAGCGTGATCTCGACGACGCCCAGGGACGACCCGAGGTGGCCGCCGGTCTTCGCGACCGTGGCGATGATCGTCTCGCGGATCTCCTCGGCCAGCGTGAACAGGTCGCGCTCGCGGAGGCGGCGGATGTCGCCGGGTCCCTGGATGCTCGGAAGGATGGCCACGCTGGCTCCTCGGTTCGCTGCTCGGGTGCCACGCCGACCCGGCGGGCCGCGTCCGATGGGACGGCTCGAGTCCGTCCTGCGTGATGTCTGTTCGCGCCGGTGGGCGCCCGGATGCGCCGCACGGCGGGCGTTCCTCCCGGCGCTCGCCGGCGCCAACGGACCGGGCGAGTCTACCCCGCCGGAGGCCGGACCGGGCGGATCCCTCAGCCGGCCTCGTCCGCGCGCAGCTCGGCCTCCGCGACCGCCCCGCGGGCGCCCTCCACGAGGCGCCGGACGCGCAGCTCCGCGTCCGCGAGGAGCTGCTCGCAGCGCTGCTGGAGGGCGACGCCGTGCTCGTAGAGGGCGATCGTCCGCTCCAGCGGCTGGCCGCCCGCCTCGAGCTCCGCGACCGTCCGCTCGAGCTCGGCCAGCGCGGCGTCGAAGGTCATCGCCTCGATCGCGGCCACCGCCCCGTCCGCTGCCTCGTCATCCATCGCCGTCACCTCCATCGCCGTCACCTCCATCGCCGTCGCCTCCAAGCGCGCTGCCGTCCTCGGCGCCGCCGTTCCCGTCCTCGTCGTCGCCGTCGCCCGCGTCGGCGGTCCGGTCGCTCCAGCGCGTCAGGCGCGGCGCCACGAACAGGCCGACGCCGATGCCGACCACCGCCATCACCGCGACCGCCAGCACGAAGAGCAGCCAGTCCACGATCAGCCCCCGCCCTCGACGCGGGCGGCGATCTCGCCGCGCGCCAGGCGCACCCGGAGGGCCGTCCCGGCCGGCGCCTCGCCCGCGTCCCGGACGATCGCCCCGTCGGCCGCCCGCCGCACGATCGCGTACCCGCGGGCCAGCGTCGCGTCCGGCGCAAGGGCCGCCAGCGCCCCGCGCGTCGCGTCCAGGCGGGCGCGTGCCGTTCCGAGCCGTCCCGCGACGGTCGGCTCCATGCGGCCGCCGATCCGCTCGGCCTCCCGACGGTGCGTCGCCAGGCGGAGCGTGACCAGCGAGGTCACGCGGTCCAGCAGGAAGCCGGCCCGCTCGCGCGCGGCGGCCAGCCGGGCTTCGGGCCGGAGCCCCTCGAGCGCGCGGCGCTCGGCGGCGAGCCGCCGCGTCAGCGCCGCCATCTCCGCGGCCAGCGCCGCGTCCAGGCGAACGCGGCGCGCGCGGGCCGCGGTCGAGGCCTCGCGCCGATCGGGCACGACCAGCTCCGCGGCCGCCGAGGGCGTCGGGGCGCGGACGTCGGCGGCGAAGTCGACGAGCGTCACGTCGGTCTCGTGGCCGACGCCCGACACGACGGGGACCGGGTGGGCCGCCACCGCGCGGACGACGCGCTCGTCGTTGAACGACCAGAGATCCTCCAGCGAACCGCCGCCGCGGGCCACGATCACCACCGCGGCCGCGTCATCGGGGCGGCCGGCGTCGCGGCACGCCTTGCCGTGGCGGGCCAGCCGCTCGAGCGCGGCCACGACGCTCTCCGCCGACCCGTCGCCCTGCACCCGGCAGGCGCTCACCAGGAGCCGCGTCATCGGCCAGCGGCGCTCGAGGACGCGCCGCACGTCCTGCAGCACCGCCCCCGACAGGCTCGTCACCAGGCCGACGGTCGCGGGACGCGGCGGCAGCGGGCGCTTGCGCGTCGCGTCGAACAGCCCCTCCGCCGCCAGCCTGGCCTTGGTCGCCTCGAACCGGAGGGCCAGGTCGCCGAGGCCCGCCGGCTGGACGGCCGCCACGTAGCACTGGTAGACGCCCTGGGTGTCGAAGACGTCGATCCGCCCGTGGACGACGACGCGCAGCCCGGTCCGCACCTCGAACGGGCTCGCGAGACGGTCGTCACGGAACCAGACGCAGGCCAGCTGGCTGCGCTCGTCCTTCAGGGTGAAGTAGGCATGACCGGCCGAGCTGATCGTGACGCGCCCGACCTCGCCCTCGACCCACAGATCCGCCAGTCGAGGATCGCCGCGCAGCGCGTCTCGGACGGCGCGCGTGACGTCCGAGACGCCGAGCACCCGCAGCCCGAACGTCCCGCCGGGCACGGTCGTCCCCGGGTCGATCGCGTCCCAGGCCGGCAGCGCCCAGTCCGGTGGATCGTCGCGTGTCATCCGGGCTCCTGCTGGACATGCCGCCAGCGATCGTCCCTGCCGAGCATGCTCCGCAGATGGTTGATCTCGCCCGCGTGGTAGGCCTCGTGGGTGATCATCGCCGCCACGATCCAGCGCGTCGGGCGCGGCTCGCCCCAGTTCGTCGGCCGCGGCTCGGCGAGGCGGGCGTCGTCGTCGAGGGCGGCCACGTGTCCCGCGAGGCGAGCGTGGGCCGCCTCGAGCCAGGCGATCGTCGCAGGCTGGGGAGCGGACCCTTCGGGCCACGGCTGCACGGCGGGATCCTCCCAGGCGAGCCGTCCGTCGCCGAAGGCGTAGTCGTCGTACATGACGAGGCACGACCCGACATGGAGCGTGATCGACTCGATCGTTCGCGCGGCGCCCGGCGGGAGGGTACGCCACGCGGCGACGTCCACGGTCGCGAGGTTGGCCAGCAGCGACGACGACTCCTGACCGGGGCTCCGGAACGCCTCATCGATGAGCCCCGCAGCTCCTCGATCCCGCCCCGCGCCACGGTCGACGTCCCGCGCCCAGTCCCGGTCAGAGCCGGGTCTGGTACTCGCCGGTGCGCGTGTCGATGCGCAGCGTGTCGCCCTCGGTCACGAAGAGCGGCACCGAGACGACCAGGCCGGTCTCCATGGTCGCCAGCTTGCGGGCGCCGGTCGCCGTGTCGCCGGCGAAGCCCGGGCTCCGTCTCGGCGACCACCAGGTCGACCGTGATCGGGAGCTCCACGCCCAGCGTCTCGCCCTCGTACGTGATCCGGTCCAGGGTCATCCCGTCCTTGAGGTACGGCACGATGTCGTCGATCTGCGAGGCCGTGAGGTGGAACTGCTCGTACGACTCCATCTCCATGAAGTGGAAGTCGTCGCCGTCGCGGTACAGGAACTGGATGACGCGCCGATCCAGCTGGGCGCGCGGCCACTTCTCGCCGGCCTGGAAGCTCTTCTCGACCGTGCTCCCCTTCTTGACGTTGCGGAGCTTGATCCGCACCTGGGCCGAGCCGCGGCCCATCTTGATGTGGTGGTAGTCGAGGATCTGCCAGAGGTCGCCGTCGAGCTCGATGACGACGCCCTTGCGCAGCTCACCGGTGGAGATCATGCGGTCGGGTGCTCCGTGCGGGGCCGGCGGTCACGGGCGCGCGCCGGCGCGGGGGTCGGGGTGTCGCGGGCGATCGTAGCAGACGGATCGTGTCGGACGGCCCGCCGGCCCGGAGGCGGCCGGATCGTCAGGGCGACCTCGGGCGGGAGCTCGCCGTTGTAGCTCCAGCCCTGGGTCTGCACCGTGCCGTCGAGCGAGCAGCACGCGCGTCTCGCCATCGCCCATCGTCGTCGTGCAGGTGCTCGTGCAGCGCACCGTGATCGTCGCGATCGTGGACCAGTCGGCGATCATCTCGGCCCCGGCGCGGGCCTGCTCGGCGCACCAGCCGGCCGGGACGCCCAGGCAGGCGGGCGTCACCGGGAGCGGGCCGAGGGTCGCCTCGCGGCGGCGTGCCCATGGGCACGGCGTAGCCGAACCCTCCCTCGCGCCCCGTTCCGTCCGCGAAGACAACGGTCTCGTTCCCCTCGCCCTGCGCCGACGTGCAGCTCGCGGAGGTGCAGACGATCCGGTAGGCGACGACGCCGCCGTGGGTCATCCCCTCGCGCTCGAGCTCGGCGACCTGGCGGGCGCACACGTCGGCCGGGAAGCCGACACAGGCCCGCGTGCCGGCCGGCAGGTTGGGAGCCCGCCGCAGGCGGCAAGCAGGGCGGCGGCAAGCAGGGCGACCGTTGCGAGGATTGCCGACAGACGGAGCATGCGCCACCCCCTTGGCGGCATCATCGCGATCGCTGCGACCGCGCACAAGGGGCTTCCGGACCGGCCCGGTCAGGACGCTGCGACGGCCTCGGCGGGTGCGGGCTCGGCGGCCGCAGGGTCCACCTCGCGCCAGATGCCGATCGGCGTCTTCTCGTCGGTCTGGCCCAGCGGGTTGTCGTCGAAGCTGCGGGCGAGGAGCCGCTCGCGGTCCTTCGGCAGCGTGGAGGCGACGACCCAGGCCGGGGCGATGTCGTTGATGTCGGCGATCGCCACGTCGTCGCCGCCCAGGGCCTCCTTGACGGCCCGGACCGTGCCCGGCGGATCGGCCGGCGCCGGGATGCAGCACTCGTAGAACTCGGCGACGCCCATCGTGTGCTCGGCGTCCATCATCCGGGCGTTGAGGCCGGCGACCAGGTAGAACCAGCCCTTCCTGCCGAGCGCCCTGCCCGACGACGTGCGCGCCGCCCGCCAGGAGGATCCGCGGCGTCCCGGTCAGCTCGATGGCGTACTGCATGGCGTACGGGCTGCGAAGCCCGGTTCCCCAGGACGTCTTGACGACCCTCTCCGACATCCAGCGGGCCAGGCGCCCCGGGTGGATCGTCCGCCAGTCGCGCGCGCGGCCCTGCATGATCGCCACCGCCGACTCCGAGACCAGGACCGCGTCGCCCGGCGCGCAGCTGGTCGCCGGCGTGCTCGCGGATCGCCGCGGCGATGTCGTCGCCCGGCATCAGCACCCGGGTCTTCACCGGGACGCGCTCGAAGGTCCGGCCGTCGACGACGACCGTCCGCGGCTTCGGGTCCGGCGCGGCTCACGGGGTGTAGAAGTCGACGACGAAGTTGAGGTTCCCGCCGGACACCCAGAGCCCGATCCCGGCGTGCGTGTACTTGCGGTTCATCATGTTGACGTAGTGGCCGCCGACGGGGCTCCAGGACTTCTCGCTCTGGAAGAAGCGCACCAGGCTCACCGCGGCGTCGCGCGGGTCGCGGAAGTAGCGACAGCCGATGTTCTCGGCCCACTGGTAGCCGGTGTACCCGGCGGCGCGGAGTCGATCGCCCGGATCGGTGCCGCCGTAGAAGTGCGAGCAGACGCCGGCGGTCGCGAGCTTCTTGGCGTACGGGCGCGCGACCCTGTCGCTGATCGCCGGCGTGGTACGTGAGCGGGGCGATCCCGCTGCCGCCCGGGCTGGAGCACGAGCCGTCGGCCAGGACCCAGCCGCCGCCCGCGGGTGCAGTTCAGCAGCGTCAGCAGGTACTTCTCGGCGGCCACCCACGAGCCGAGGTGGCCGGGCACCGTGACTTCGGCGCCGGCGCGGGGCGCCGGCTTGGGTCCGCCGTGGCTCGGCTCCGGCCGGCGGCCGGCTTGGGCCTGGGCTTCGGCTTGGCGACGACCGTGAAGCGTGGCGGCCCGCCCCCGGTCGAGCGGCGCGCCGCCTGCGGCGACGCGCGTCGTCCGCAGACCCGCAGGATGACCGTGGCCGGGTACGGGAAGGCCAGCTTCGGATCGAACACCAGGACCGTGTCGTCCTCGGCGAAGTCGACCGTCCCGGTGACCTCCTTGCCGTTGACCTCGACGCTGAAGGCCGCGGCCGTGGAGGCGCGGTCCATCGGCTCGGTGAAGCGCACCGAGACCGGGACGCCGCGGTCGACGTCCTCGCGTTCCGGCACGCGGCCGGAAGCGGACGACGGACGGCGCGGTGGTCGTCGGTGAAGACGAGACGCTCCGCGTCCGCGATCGGCGAGCCGTCCTCGTCGAGGACGCCCGGCTCGGAGCTCGACCGTGTAGCGGGTGTTGCCCGCGAACGACACCGTCGGCTCCCAGACGAAGTTGTCGGCCACGCTGGGATCCGCCCCATCGGGACCGTCCGACGCCACGAGGAGCCTGCCCGCGACCGCCGGCGTGACCCGGAACGCGCGAAGCACGCCGGCGATCGAGACCGGGCGATCGAACGAGAGGACGATCGCGCTGTCGAGCGCCACGCCCGAGGCAGAGCTGTGTCGGTCGCCAGCAGGCGCGCTTCGGTCAGGGCCCGCGTGAGGAAGCCGGCGCGGAGGGGCGAATCGAGCGTTCGGCCCGTCGCGATCCCGGGCCGCGCGTGCCGACCGTGACCGTGTACAGCGTGGCCGGCCGCCAGGACGGTCACCGGCTTCACCGACAGGCGTCGTCCGTCGTCGGACCAGCCGAGCGTGACCTCCGCGTCCGGCTCCACGCGGACGGCGCCCGCCACGGACGCGGCGTCCATCGGAGCGTCGAAGTCGACGATCAGCGCGGAGGTGAGGGCGCGTCCGCTCGCGACGGCCGGGCCCAGGGCGCTGGCCGCGAGCGGTGCCTGCGTCGCCGGCGGGGCGCCCACGGTTCCCGGCGGGAACGCCGACGGCCGCCACGAGCACGAGCCCGCCGATCCCGAGCGCCAGCGCCATGCGCGTCGCCGGGCCGCGGCGAAGCGCCAGCGGCAGGTAGACGGTGGCGAGGATGGGCAGCGCGAGAACGGCGGCTACCGCGCGGCGAACCGGCAACGGGGCTCCTCGTCGACTACCGGGCGCTCGGACAGGGCGAGGCCGATCGGCTGGGACCGATCGGGACCTACCCTACCACCGGCTCGCAACCCGCGGCAAACCGGCGGCGGTCCGCGGGGCCGATCAGGCCGGGAGGACGAGCACGTCGCGCGGGAACCGGGTCAGGCGCTCCACGCGCGCCCCGGGCGACGTCGAGGAGGACGAGATCCTCGATCCGCACGCCGGTGCGACCGCCGAGGTAGACCCCGGGCTCCACGGAGAAGACCGTCGGGCTCGGCAGCGGCGCGTCGCCGGCGGCCCGCGAGAGGCTCGGGCGCTCGTGCGTCGCGAGCCCGATCCCGTGGCCCGTCCCGTGCCCGAAGTGCGCGCCCGTGGCCGGCCGCCTCGATCACGTCGCGGGCGGCGGCGTCGGCCGTCGATGCCGCTGGGCAACGGTCCACCGGCCGCGACCGCACGCTCCAGCAGCGAGATCGTCGCGGCCTGCGCGCGCGCGACCAGCTCGTACACCGCGAGGTCCCGTCGCGCTCGGCTCGCCGACGAACAGCGTCCGCGTCATGTCGCTCCGGTACCCGGCCACCTGCGCCCCGAAGTCGAAGAGGAGCACCCGGCCGGCCCGCACGCGACGCTCGCCGGGCGAGCCGTGCGGCAGCGCCGCCCCGGGCCCGGCCAGCGCGGCGACGTCGAACGCGAGGGCCTCCGCGCCGCCCTCGCGCATCAGCGTCTCCAGGCGCCACGCCAGCGCCGCCTCGGTCGTGCCCCGGCCGGATCCCGGGAAGGAGCGCCGCCAGCGCCCGGTCGGCGACGGCGGCGGCGGCGGCGATCCGCTCCACCTCGGACGGCTCCTTCATGGCGCGGTCGTCGTCGATCCAGGTGGTGCCGGCCGGCACCAGCTCCACGTCCGGCGCCGCGGCGGCCAGCGCCTCCCACAGCCCGTGCGACACGTCGCCGGCCGGCGCCGCGACGCGGCGGGCGCCGAGCGGAGGCGAGCAGCGCGGGCCAGCGCGCGGGCAGGTCGTAGGTGACGTCCTCGATCCGGGCGCCGGGCGCCTCGCGCCGCGCCTGGAGCGTGTAGCGCGAGTCGGCCAGCACCACGACCTCGTCGGCCGTGACCAGGAAGCGACCGGAATGGCCGGCGACCTTCTCCTCGCCGTCGCCGAGGACCACCCCGGTCAGGTAGCGGATCTCCTCGCGGCGGAGCCCGAAGTAGGCGTCGAGGCCGGCCTCGGCGAGGCGGGCGCGCAGCCGGGCGAGGCGCGCCGGGCGCGCGGCGCGGTCGGCCTCCTCCCAGGCGCGCCAGGCGGCGCGCGACGGGCGGCGGGGCGAAGTCCGACGGCACCGGCAGCGCCCCTGACCGGCGGCGAGTCACCCGGGACGGCCCGCTGGCGTCGCGCCGATCACTTGAGGTAGCCGTACTTGCGGAGCTTGCCGAGGTGCTCCTCGTACGTCTTCGAGAAGTCGTGCCTCCCGTCGGCCCCGGGGATCGCCACGAAGTACAGGTAGCCCTTCCTGGTGGCGGGCGCGAGGGCGGCGTCGATCGACGTCACGGTCGGCGTGCAGATCGGCCCGGGGATCATCCCGGGGACCTGGTAGGTCTGGTAGCCGGCGATCGACTTCGGGAACGCGATCGACGCGAGCGGCTCGGACGGCACGTTCCAGAACGAGTACTGCGGCCACGTCGCCAGCTCGAGGTCGGCGAGGGCGAGCAGGTCGACGCCCCAGATGACGGTCGGATCGGCGTTGAGCAGCATCCCGCGATCGACGCGGTCCTGGTACACGCCGGCGACGAGCGGCTTCTCGGCCTCGACGTTGGTCTCGCGCTCGACCAGCGAGGCCAGGGTGAGGACCTCGCGGAGCGAGACTCCCTTGTCCTTGGCGGCCTGCATCCGCGCGGGGCCGACCTCCTCGCCGAAGCGGTCGAGCATCTTGCGGACGAGCTCCTCGGGCGTCGTGTCGGGGAGGACCCGGTACGGCGCCCGGCGCGAGGTAGCCCTCCAGCGTCGCGCCCTTGGGCAGGTCGATCCACGGGTAATCGTCGAGCAGCGCCTTCGGCGGCTTGCGGACCAGCGCGAGGAACTCCGCGGCGTCCATCTGCAGCGTCGCGATCTCGTCCGGGCGGGCCTGCAGGTAGGCGGTCATCTGCTCGAGGCGGAGTCCGGTCCGGAGCTGGATCGTGATCGAGGGATCCTTCGCCTCCAGGAGCGTCCCGACCAGCTGGTCGGGCGTCAGGTTGCGGCGCAGGAGGAAGTCGCCGGCGGCGAGCTGGTCCGTGAGCCCCTTCTCGATCGCGATGAGCAGGAACGCACGCTCGTCGCGCAGGAGCCCCTCCGCCACGAGGCGTCCCGGCGATCCCGGCCGCGGTCTCGCCGGTCGTCACCGTGAAGTCGACCTCGGTCGTGTCGCGCTGGCCGGGGCGGTCATCACCTCGCCGAGGTCCTCGCGCACCAGGTCGGCGACGAACGGCAGCCGCGAGCGCGCCGGGGTTGCTGTCGGCCAGCCCGACGACGAGGCCGCGTGTCACCGGCCGCAGGACGGTGCCGAGGGCGACGCAGGACGAGCGCGGCGGCGATCGCGAGGAAGACGAGGAACCGGACGAGGCCGCCGATGCCGGCGCTGGGCCGCTGACGGTTGAGCTCGTACGCCGACACCGTCCCGGCGCGGTGCGCCGGCCGGCGCGCCGCGGTGGGCGCGGTGCGCGTCGACGGGCGCGCCATCGGCGGCCGCCGGCCCTTCGGCTCGTTGCCGTCCCGGGGCCCCGCCCCGCCGCGGATCGTCATCCATCCTCCTGTGTCGTCGGCCCGGGCGCGCACGCGCTCGCCCGGCGTGCCCGTGCGCCGGGCCTCGAGCTCGTCCTCGAGGATGACGGCGGCCGCCTCGCGATCGATGCGCGCCCGATGCGCGGCACGCCGGACCGGTCCGGGCGGTCCCGCCGGCCCGGCCGCGGCCGGGCGCGCCGACGCGGGACTCGGCCACGTGGCTCGAGAGTCGTTCGTCGCGCAGACGCACGGGCAGGCCCGTCTGTTGCGCGACGGCGAGCGCCCATTCTCGCGCCTCGACGGCCTTTGCGCCTTCCGTGCCGGCCATGTCGAGCGGCAGGCCGACGATCAGCTCGTCGATCCCGTTCGAGGCGACGATCCGCGCGAGGGCCTCGGCGTCGGCCGCCAGGCTGCGATGGCGCGGCATCGTGGAGAGGGGCCGGGCGCGGAAGTCACCCTCGTCGGCGATGGCGAGCCCGACGCGACGCGTGCCGAGGTCGATCCCCAGGAGCCTCGTCACGGGGCGAGCGGTCGCGGGCGGGGTCGTAGCCGCGGGCGGCGCAGGCATCTGATGGCGCCGGGAGGCGGACGGCGCGGCCGTCGGGCGCGCCGTCGGCGGCGGGGCGTCGCCTCGGCCGGCGGGACGCCCTCGACGGTGACGGTCAGCCGGGCGTCGACCGTCGTGATCGTGGTGGCCCAGTCGGGCCACATGCGTGATCTCCACGATGCCGTACCCGGCCAGCAGCTCCTCGGCCTCGGCCGGGGTCTTGCCCTTGACCATCGCGCGGACCTCGTCCTCGGAGATGGTCGCGGCACGGCCTCGGCCTGGCCCTCCACCGGGTAGCGGATCAGCTCGCCCTCGACGATCCCCTCCCCCACCTGACCTGGACCGAGCCCTCGCGCAGCTCCATGCCGTCGGGCACCTCGGCGACGACGCGGGCGGCCCCGATCGCCTCGAGCGGCGTCGGGTCGGCGGCGACCACGGTGCCCTCGGCGGTCAGCGTGAGGTCGAACGTCTCCACCTCGCGCCCCACGAGGTCGGCCGGCGGCTCCGACGGGACCGGCTCGCCGCGGCGGGCGGTCTCCGGGTAGGCGATGGCGCCGTCCGGTGTCCCGGGAGGATCGGCGGCCACCGACGCCAGCTGCTCGTCGAGCTGCTCGGTGAGGCGCGCCGTCGCGGACGCGACGTCCTTCGCGGTGACCTGCGGGAACTCCTCGCGGGCGCCGCCGCTGGTCGCGGCCGGGTTGTTGACCTTGATCACGACGCTGTTGTAGGCGCCCGGAACCACGCGTGATCGTGCCCGCGCCGCACGTTGCCGGCCGGCCCGTCGCGCAGGGCCCGCACGGCGACCGTCCGGTTCTGGCAGGTGATCCGGGGCAGGTCGAGGATCGCGACCGGCAGGAAGACCGCCTCCTGGGTCGCGAACGCGATCCCGCCCGGCGTCCGCGCGACGGCGTCCCCTGCGGGATCGTGTAGGACCGCGTGGGATCGCAGTTCGTCCAGCGGACCTGGCCCGTCGCGAACGACGACTCCACGCGCTTGCCGGTCGCCTTGAACGTCCCGCGTCGCCGAGAGCGTGACCGGCACGCGCACGGCCGGGATCGTGGCTGTCTCCTCGTCGATCGCGACCGCGTCGGGATCGGCGGTGCCGGTGAAGACGACGGGCCCGACCGGCACCGTGGTCGAGCTGCAGCGTCACCGTGGCGGTCGGCAGCATGACGTAGCCCACCGCGGCGCCGGCGCCCGCCAGGAGGGCGACCACCAGGAGCACGGCGACGACGAGCGGCCACCGGCGCCGTCGGGCAGGCCGGGGCGGGCGGCCCGCCCCCGAGCCCCGTCGACGCGCCGACCGCGGCACGGGGTCGGGCCCCGTCGCGGGCGTCGGCTCGTGCGCCGTCGGCGGGAGGAACGCCGGAGGCAGTCCCGGTGGCCTCGGCCGCGGACGACTCCGCCGCCGAGCCGGCGCCGGCCCCGGCCGCGGTTGCCCCGGCGCCGGCCGCGGTCGCGCCGATCGGCCGGGCATGGGCCCCGGCGCGCGCGGCCGCCACGCCGGCGGCACCGATCGCCGCCGCGCTCATCGCCGCCGCGCCCGCCGCAGGCGTTGCCGACTCGGCCTGCGGCTCGTCGGCCGGGGCGGCCGCGCCGGCGGCACCGGCCACCGCAGCAGCGCCGGCCACGGGAGGGATCAGCGTGCGGCTCGCCGGCTTCGTCGCGGACGTGGGCCTCGTCGTACTCGACGACCGAGGCGAACACTGGAAGCCCGGCCGAGGCCGCGAGCGCCCGCGACGATGCCTCGGGCGCGACGATCGCCAGGCGCCGGTTGTGGCCCGCAGGCCTCGCGGGCGAGCAGCCGGAAGTTGATCCGGCTCGTGGCGATCCGCGAGCCGGCCGGCAGGACGATCGCGACGTCCACGTCCGGCGCGGTCCGGATGCGGGCCGCCGCGGACGTGATCTCGTCGTCGACGTCGAGGTAGAAGACGGACATCGCGATGCCTACAGCTTCATCGAGCGCAGGACGCGGCGGAGCGCGGCGTCGAGAGGATCCTGCGCCGACTGGAGCTCGATCGCCTGGTGGGCCAGGCCCAGGGGCGTGACGTCCTGCTGGTCGACGAGCAGGTTCGTCGCGTCGTCGAGCGTCTCGACCATCTCCGGGCTCATCACGGTCACCTCCGGCGGCCGGCTGAACGGGAGCCGCTTCCAGAACGCCTCGCCGCGCAGGGCCGTCGCCGTCTCCGGGAGCCGCGACCCGCCGCCGCACAGGTAGATCCGCGAAGGGAGCATATCTCCGCCGCCGAGCTCGTCGAGAACGAGCTCCATGCCGGCCGCCCAGACCGCGACGTCGTCGGCGACGATCGTCGCGATCTCGTCGTGCTGCTCCACGGCGAGGCCGCGGGCGTAGTCCACCTTCAGCGCCTCGGCCCGCGGGAAGGGCAGGTCCAGGCGATCCGCGAGCGACTTCGTGAAGGCACGCCCGGCGAGCGCGAACATGCGGGTCCCCTCGATCCCACCCGAGCGGACGAGCGCGACGTCGGTCGTCCCGCCGCCGATGTCGACGAAGAGCGCGCCCGCCTGGCGCACCTGCTCGCTCCCGATCACGCGGGCGACGGCATACGGCTCGGCGACGATCTCCAGGAGGTCGAGGTCGAGCTCGCTGGCGACGCTCTCGAGGGCGCCGAGGTGGACCAGCGGGGCGAAGGCGTTGAAGATGCCGATCTTCACGTGGCGGCCCTGGAAGCCGACCGGGTTGGTGACCGCGTAGCCGTCGATGCTGGCCGACGTGACCGCGGCGTGGACCAGGCGGACGTCCACGTTCGGAAGCCCCGTCTCCCAGGTGATCGCGCGCTCGGCTTCCTCCAGCGCCTCGCGCTGGACGCCGTCGATCAGCTTCTGGAGCTCGGTGTCGGTGATCGGCGTGTCGGGCTTCCGGCGCTCCTGCGTGTGGGCCGTGGTGAAGCCCTTGACGAGCTCGCCGGCGATGCCGATGACCACCTGGGTCGGCCGGAAGCCGGCCATCTCCTCGGCCTCCTGGAGGGCCACGGCGCAGTTGTCGACGACCGCGCCGATGTCGGCGACCGTCCCCGACTGCATGTGGGCCAGGCCCTGGCGCTTGCGCCCGACTCCCGCGGACGGTCCCGTGGCCGCGCTCGTCGATGTCGAAGACGAGGGCCTTGGCGAACTCGGTGCCGATGTCGAGGGCCGTGCAGGCGGCAAGCTGCCCGCCGGCGTCGCGCTGCCAGAACCGGCGCAGGAAGGCCATCCCGGCTCCCCTGCCCTACCCGCCGCCGGACGTGGCGGCGAGGGCGGCGCGGATCGCCGCGAGCGCTTCGGCAAGCCCGTCGCGCCGGGCGCCCTTGCCCTGGGCCATCTCGGGGCGGCCGCCGCCTCTTCCCTCGAGGGACGGCATGGCGGCGCGCACGAGGTCGCCGGCGGAGATCCCGCGGGCGACGAGGTCCTCGGAGACGGCAACGAAGAGCTGCGGCTCGTCGGCATCGAGCGCCAGGGCGATCACGCCCGACGGGAGGATCCCCCGGACCTCCTTCGCGGCGCTCTTGACGGCGTCGATCGACTCCCAGGCCGCGGCCCGCGCGACGAGGCGGACGCCGGGGGCGATCTCCTCGGCGCCCGCGCGAGGTCGGGCGCCTTCGGCACGCCGCCGCCGCCCTCGCGCAGGCGGCGCTTCGTCTCGCGGAGCTCGGTCTCGAGAGCGGCGATCCGGTCGAGCACGCCGTCGGCCGACTGGGCGCCGAGACGGTCGGCGACCGCGTCGACGAGCAGCGCCCGCTCGCGCAGGTGGGCGTCGGCGCCGTCGCCCGGTGAGTGCCTCGATCCGGCGCATCCCGGAGCCGATGCTCCGCTCGCCGGTGATGACGAAGCTGCCGATCTGTCCCGAGGCGCGGCAGTGGGTGCCGCCGCAGAGCTCGAAGCTGTAGTCCTGGACCCGGATCGTGCGCACCGTCTCGCCGTACTTCTCGTCGAAGAAGGCGTCGGCGCCCGGCCGCGATCGCCTCGGCCATCGAGCAGGAAGGCGACGGTCACGGGGCGGTCCTCGCGGACGACGCGGCGGACCTCGTCCTCGATGCGCAGCTTCTCGTCGTCGCGTCAGGGCGCGGTCGAAGGGGTAGTCGAAGCGCAGGTAGTCCGGCGCGACGAGCGACCCGGCCTGCTTCGCCGACGGGCCGGCGACGTTGCGCAGGGCGCGGTGGAGCAGGTGCGTGGCCGTGTGGTTGCGCATCGTGCGGGCCCGGCGCTCGGCGTCCACGGCGGTCGCGACGGTCGCCCCGACGCGCAGCCGCCCGTGGAGCGTGCCCCGGTGGACGATCGAGCCCGCCCGACGGCTTCTGCGTGTCGGTCACCGTGAAGAGCGGCGAGCCGCCGCCGGGCTCGGTGATCTCGCCCGGGTCGCCCACCTGGCCGCCGCCCTCGGCGTAGAACGGGCGTGCGGTCCAGGACCACCTCCGCCTCGCCGTGGCCGGTCAGCTCGTCGTAGGCGACGCCGTCGCGGATGATGGCCACGACCGTGCCCTCGGCCTCGGTCGTCTCGTAGCCGAGGAAGGTCGTGTCGCCGATCCGGCGGACGATCGACTCGTAGAGCGCCGTCAGCTCGGCATGACGGGCCAGCTCGGCCTTGCGGCCGCCGCGGCTGCGCTCGCGCTGCTCGGCGAGGGCGACCTCGAAGCCGTCGCGGTCCACGCCGACGCCGTACTCGGCCGCCAGCTCGATCGTCAGGTCGATCGGGAAGCCGTAGGTGTCGTGGAGCCTGAAGGCGAAGGCGCCGGCGATGACCGGGGCATCCGCCGGGACCTCCTCCGGGCGCCGGCCGACGACCCGCTCGGCGTCGGTCAGCGGGATGAGCGCCTCCTCGAGCTGGGCGGTGCCCGGCGTCGAGCGTGCGGGCGAACTGGGCCTCCTCGCGGGCGATCGTGGCGAGGATCCGGTCGCGCTCGTCGCGGACCAGCGGGTAGGCGTCGCCCATGACGTCGATGACCGTGCTCGCCGTCTCGGCCAGGAACGGCTCGCGGCGGCCCAGCAGGCGGCCGTGGCGCACGGCCCGCCGGACGATCCGGCGCAGGACGTAGCCGCGCCCCTCGTTCGACGGGCAGCACGCCGTCGCCGATCAGGAACGTGATGGCCCGGCTGTGGTCGGCGATCACCTGGTAGCTGAAGCGCTCGGCCTCGAACGACTCGGGGTCGTGGCCGAGCAGCCGGCGCAGCGTCTCGTGGATCGGCGTGAAGAGGTCGGTGTCGTAGTTGCGAGAGCACCCCCTGGAGGACGGTGGCGAGCCGCTCGAGGCCCAGGCCCGTGTCGACGCTGGGGAACGGCAGCGGGCACGCGCGGGCCGTCCGGCAGCTGGTCGAACTCCATGAAGACCAGGTTCCAGATCTCCAGCCAGCGCGGGCACTGCTCGGAGTGGTCCGGGACGCAGTGCGGGCCCTCGGAGAGGTGCGCGCCGCGGTCGTAGTGGATCTCGCTGCAGGGGCCGCAGGGCCCGGTCTCGGCCATCCGCCAGAAGTTCTTGTCGTCGCCCCGCTCGACGTCGCCCCAGCGGGCCATCCGCTCGGGCGGCAGGCCGATCTCGTCGCGCCAGATCGCCCAGGCCACCTCGTCGTCGGAGTACGTCGTGGCGGCCAGGCGCTCGCCGGGGATCCCCAGGTCCTTCGTGAGGAACTCCCAGGCCCAGTGGATCGCCTCGCGCTTGAAGTAGTCGCCGAAGCTCCAGTTGCCCATCATCTCGAAGAGGGTGTGGTGGCGCGGCGTGCGCCCGACCTCCTCGAAGTCGTTGTGCTTCCCGGCCACCCGCAGGCAGCGCTGCACGTCGACGGCGCGCGTGTAGCTCCGCTTCTCGGCGCCGGTGAAGACCTCCTTGAACTGGACCATGCCGGAGTTCGTGAAGAGCAGGGTCTGGTCGCCGGCCGGGATCAGGCTGGCGCTGGGCACGATCGTGTGGCCGCGCTCCGCGAAGAACTCCAGGAAGCGGCGGCGGATCTCGGCGGCCGGCAGCGGGTTCACGGGCGAGGCAGGCGTCTGGGGGGTCGACATCCGGCTAATGGTACCGAACGGCGCTCGGCCCACGGCGGCCGGGCCGTTCGGCGGGTCAAGGCTGATCGCGGCGGCCAGGGCCGCGTTCGCCACCAGCCGGGCGGCTCAGCGACGGAACGTCCTGCGCAGCGCGGCCGAGCCCGCGATCATCGCGCCGACGAAGGCCCCGATGACGAGGCCGCGCAGGAAGACCGCCAGGCGGTCCTCGGCGGCGCGGCGCGGCGTCCGGATCATCGCCCACCTCCCCTGGTGCTGCCGGGGCCGACCGGGCGGGTCGGGCCCAGGATGGAGAACAGCACGACGAGGCCGATCCCGGCCCACGCCCCCACCGACGCCGCGAGGAGGCGGAAGTCGCCGATCCGCAGCAGGTCGATGCCGAGCCGGCCGCCGAGGGCGTCGCCGGCCCAGGCGCCCAGGATCGCGAGGATCAGCACGAACGGCAGCCGCGCGCCGGCCACGCCGGTGACGAGGACGGCGAACGCGGTCCAGAAGACGCCCACGAGGAGCGCGAGGACCAGCGACGGCCCGATCAGCACGTGCGCGCCCCCGGATCGGCCACTCAGGCCTCCCGGCCGGCCGGGCGATCCGGCCGCCGCCGATCACCACGTCGGGCTCGTCGGCGTCGTAGAGGACGCAGGCCTGGCCGGGCGCCGCGGCCCAGACCGGCTCGTCGGTGGCCACCGTCCAGCGGCGGTCGCCCCCTGCCGGGGTCGCCGGTCACCGTCGCCGGCACCGGCGTCGCGCGGTGGCGAACCTGCGCGAGGGCGCGGAACGGGCGGGACGGCGGGACGCCCGCGACGAAGGTCGCGTCGTCGATCGCGAACGAGCGCGTCTCGAGGTCGGCTCGGCGGGCGAGGGTGATGGTGTTCGTCGCCGCGTCGACGCGGCTGACGTAGCGCGGCTCGCCCGACCGCCACGCCGACGCCGCGGCGCTGGCCCACCGTGAACGCGGCCGCGCCCTCGTGCTCGCCGATCACGCGGCCGTCCGCCGCGTCGATCGTCGGTCCCGGTGCCGGGTTCCAGCCGGCCCGGGCGTGGAGCGCCGCGCGAACGTCGCCGTCGGGCACGAAGCAGATCTCCATGCTCTCGGCCTTGTCGGCCGTCGCGAGGCCCTTCCGCCGCGCGATCGCCCGGACCTCGTCCTTCACGAGATCCCCCAGCGGGAAGAGCGCGCGTGCCAGCTGGTCCTGCCGCAGGCCGTAGAGGAAGTAGGCCTGGTCCTTCGCCCGGTCGACGCCGCGCAGGAGCCGGTGGACCGTCCCGGCCGGTCCCGCCGTCCCCGAGCCCCTCCACGGCATCCGTGCGTGCGTAGTGACCGGTCGCGACCGCGTCGCAGTCGTAGAGGTGGCGCGCACGTCCCAGCAGCGCCCCGAACTTCACGTAGCTGTTGCAGTCGACGCACGGGCTGGGCGTCTCGCCCCCGAGGTAGGCCGCCAGGAACGGCCGGATCACCCCGGCGTCGAACTCGCGCTCCAGGTTGAGGACGTAGAACGGGATCCCCAGCTGGGCGGCCACCCGCCGGGCGTCCTCGGCGGCGTCGGCGGAGCAGCAGCTCTTCTTGACCTCGGAGTAGGCGTCGGCGCCCTCGTGGACGCGCATCCAGACGCCGACGACGTCGTGGCCGGCGTCCGCCAGGAGCGCGGCGGCGACGGACGAGTCGACGCCCCCGGACATGGCGACGAGCACGCGCACGGCGACCGCCTCAGGCGATCCGGCTGCCGAGCGGATCGGCGGCCAGGGCGGCGGACCCGTCGCGGATCTCGGCGAGCACGCGCGGCACGGCGGCGACGGCGACGTCCACCTCCGCCTCGGTCGTCCCGCGGCCGAGCGACAGCGCGCAGGGCGCCCATCGCGTCGGCGTCGGCGATCCCCATCGCGGTCAGGACGTGCGACGGCTCCGGCGAGCCGGTGGCGCAGGCCGACCCGGTCGAGCAGGCGATCCCCTCGAGGTCGAGGGCGACCGAGGCGGCGACGCCGTCGGCCCCCCGGACGAGCAGCGAGAGGAGGCCGGGAAGTCGGTCGGCCGGGTGGCCGGTGAGCTCGACGCCATCGACGGCGAGGCAGGCGGCCTGGAGGCGGGCCCGGAGGTCGGCCAGGCGGGCGCGCGTCGCCGGCTTCGCGGCGCAGGCCAGGGCGTAGGCCGTGGCCATGCCGACGGCCCCGGCCACGTTCTCCGTCCCGGCCCGCCGATGGCGCTCCTGGCTGCCGCCGTGGAGCTGGGCGAGAAGCGGCGTGCCGCGCCGGACCCAGAGCGCACCGACGCCCTTGGGCCCCTCGAACTTGTGGGCCGAGATGGCGACCGTGTCGGCGCCGAGCGCATCCACGCCGACGTCCAGGTACGGTGCCGCCTGGACGGCGTCCACGTGGACGTGGATCCCGCGCCGCGTCCGAACCCGGTCGACGATCTCGCGGACCGGCTGGATCGTGCCGACCTCGTTGTTGGCGAGCATCACCGCGACCAGCACGGTCCGCTCGTCGAGGAGCGCCTCGAGGGCGTCGGGGTCCACCCGCCCCGTGGCGTCGACGGGGGCCCAGGCGACCTCGAAGCCCCACTTCGCGAGGTGCTCCGCGGTGTGGCCGACCGCGTGGTGCTCGACCGCGCTGACGACGAGGCGGTTGCCGTGCGCCTTGTGGGCCCACGCTGCGCCCTTGACGGCCAGGTTGTTGGCCTCCGTGCCGCCGGACGTGAGGACGATCTCGCGCGCCGAAGCCCCGAGGTCGGCCGCCAGCTGCTCGCGGGCCTCGTCGAGGGCGTTGCGAGCCGCCCGGCCCAGGGCATGCGCCGACGAGGGGTTCCCGAACGCGCCGCCGAGGTACGGGAGCATCGCCTCGAGGGCCTCGGGCCGGAGCGGCGTCGTGGCCGCATGGTCGAGGTAGATGGGAGTGGCTGGCATCAGGCGCCGATTGTACGGCCGACGACCGCGAGCGCCCTGCGCGGTCGACGCGAGCCGGGGCGTGAGCCGGGGCACGCGCCCGGCGCCGGCACGAGCCCGGGACGAGGCCGGCGCCGGTATTCTTCGATCCCGTGACCGACGACATCTCCCCCGCCGCACCCGCTCGCCCCGACGGGCCCCGCCCGAGCGGCTGGCTGCTGGGCTACCCGACGGACCATCTCATGGGCGTGCTTCCCTCCCCTCCCGCTGCCGACGCCGCCATCGCCGATCTCGTCGCCGCGGGATTTGGCGCCGACGCCATCCGCGTCCTCGTCGGCGAGGATGCCGCCCTGCGGATCGACGGCCGCGGAACGCACCATGGGCTGGCCGCACGCCTCTACCGGCTGGTGCAGTTCACCCAGATGGACCAGGCGCCCGACTTCCGGCGCTACGAGCTGGAGGCGCGCCGCGGCCACCCGGTGATCGCGATCAGGGAGACGGATCCGGCGCGCCGGAAGACGATCCGCGCGATCCTGCGCGCCCGCGGCGCACACTTCACCAACTTCTACGGCCGGTTCTTCACCGAGACGCTGGACCCGTTCGAGGGCCCGGACGAGGGCGACCTCCCGATCTGACAATGGCTCCGCCCCCGTCCGGTGGCCGGGCAACCTGGCTGCCCACGTCCGGTGGCCGGTGCGCCGCGGTCCGCCTGAACGCGTCCCTGCGGCCGTTGACTCCGCCACCTGGGCGATTCCTTGCGGCCCGCGCAACGAACCGACGGCCCGTTGCATCTGGCGCACACAAGCGACCGGTGCTCCACGCTTGACCGCGCCGCGGGCGCGTTCGACGACCCTGAAGACGCGTCAGGCAGGCTCTCCTGGTCGTGACCTCTCATGCAGGCGCAAGGGGTTGACCAGGACCGGCGCTCGGGAGGCGTCGACTCGTCGCTTGTTGTCGCGGAATGCAAACCGCAGCTCCCGCGCCCGGCGCCGCTCCCGCGCCCGGCGCCGCTCCCGCGCCCGGCGCGCGGCACGACGCGGCGGACCTCGATTGACGTCCGCCGTGCCCGCGAGCCAGCGTCCCGCCGTTGCCCCGCGGGGCGAGCCGCGGCCTACCGCCCCTCGGCGCGCCGGGCGTCCTCGCGCTGCCCGGCCTGGCGTCGGCGGTCGTGCATGGGTAGCAGCCGCTTACGGAGTCGGATCGACCCGGGCGTGACCTCGACCAGCTCGTCCTCGCCGATGAACTCGATCGCGGTCTCCAGCGTCATCGGCCGCGGCGGCGTCAGGCGCAGCGCCTCGTCGTGGGCGTGAGTCCGGATGTTCGTGAGCTTCTTCTCCTTCGTGACGTTGACGTCCATGTCGCCCGAGCGTGCGTTCTCGCCGACGACCATCCCCTCGTAGACGTCCGCGCCCGCCCCGATGAACAGGTCCGAGCGGTCCTGGAGGTTGAACAGCGCGTAGGCGTTGGAGGTCCCCGCCCGGTCGGCCACGAGGACGCCGTTCGTCCGGTGGGTCACCTCGCCGGCCCACGGGCCGTAGCCCTCGCCGATCTGGTGCAGGAGCGCCGTCCCGCGCGTCTCGGTAAGCAGCTGGCCACGGTAGCCGATGAGCCCGCGGACGGGCAGCACGAACTCCATCCGGACGCGCCCGTCGGCGTCGGTGGTCATCTGCTCCAGGCGGCCCTTGCGGCCGGCCATCGCGTGCTGGATCTCGCCGATGTAGTCGGGCGGGATGTCGATCGTGATCCGCTCGTACGGCTCGTGGACCTCGCCGGCCACCGTGTGGAGGATCACCTCCGGGCGGCTGACCTGGAGCTCGTAGCCCTCGCGACGCATCTGCTCGACGAGGACGGCCAGCTGCAGCTCTCCCCTCCCCCGGACCTCGTAGGTGTCGCCGGTCTCGGTCGGGAAGAACTGGATCGCGACGTTGCCCAGGATCTCCCTGTCCAGCCGGGCGCGCAGCTGGCGGCTGGTCAGGTACTTCCCGTCGCGCCCCGACAGCGGCGAGGTGTTGACCCCGAACGTCATCCGCAGCGTCGGCTCGTCGACCTCGATCCGGGGCAGCGGCCGTGGATCGCCGGGCTCGGTCAGGGTGTCGCCGATCGTGACCTCGGGCAGCCCCGCGACCGACACGATGTCGCCGGGGCCTGCTTCCTCGATGTCGATCCGCTCGATTCCGTGGGCGGTCTGCAGGCTGGTGACCGTGCCCGAGAGCGTCACGGTACGGCCGGGCTCGATCGAGCCCGCCGTGTCATCGGGCTCCTCGCGGACGACCGAGATCCGCTGGCCGACGCGAACGGTGCCGTTGACGACACGCCCGACGGCCATCCGGCCGACGTAGTCGTTGGCCGACAGGTTCGTGACGAGCAGCTGGAGCGGGTGTCCGGGGGTGTAGGCGGGCGGCGGGGTCACTTCGACGAGGAGGTCGAGGAGGGGCCGCAGGTCGGTGCCCGGGTCCGCCAGGTCGCGGGTCGCGGTGGCCGCCTTGGCGTTCGTGTAGACCACCGGGAACTCGATCTGGTGCTCGTCCGCGCCCAGGTCCATGAAGAGCTCGTAGACGTCGTCGAGGACCTCGGCCGGGCGGGCGTCGCCGCGGTCGATCTTGTTGAGGGCCACGACGACCGGCAGGCCGAGGTCCTCGACGACGTCTACGAGAGCCTTCTTCATGGACCTGGGCGCGGACGAGCACCAGATCGAGTTCGGTGGTCTACACGAACGCCAACAGCGACCCGCGACCTGGCGGACCCCGGGCACCGACCTGCGGCCCCTCCTCGACCTCCTCGCAGCCCGCCGCCTGCCTACACCCCCGGACACCCGCTCCAGCTGCTGGCCAACGACTACGTCGGCCGGATGGCCGTCGGCTCGTCGGTCAACGGCACGTTCCGCGTCGGCCACGGTCGTCCGCGAGGAGCCCGAACGAGACGGCGGGCTCGATCAAGCCCCGGCCCTGCGTGACGCTCTCGGGCACGGTCGCCTAGAGCCGCCCACGGAGAATGGACGTCGACATCGAGGGAGCCCGGCGACATCGTGTCGGTCGGCGGCCGAGGTCACGATCGGCGACACCCTGACCGAGCCCGGCGATCGCCGTGCCCAGATCGAGGTCGACGAGCCGATTGGGATGACGTTGCAGATCGCCTCGCCGCTGCGGGGCGCGACGGGAAGTACCTGACCAGCCGCCAGCTGGCGCCGGTGGACAGGGAGATCCTGGGCAACGTCGCGATCCATCTTCTTCCCGAGCCGGACCCGCCTACCTTACAAAGTGCCGGGGGAGGGGAGAGCTGCAGCTGGCCGTCCTGTCGAGCAGATGCGTCGCGAGGGCTACGAGCTCCAGGTCGGCCCGCCCGGAGGTGATCCTCCACCTCGTGGCCGGAAAAGCGAGCCGTACGAGCGGATCACGATCGACATCCCGCCCGACTACATCCGCGATGCTCCAGCACGCGATGGCCGGCCGCAAGGGCCGCCTGGGCGGAATGACCACTGACGCCGACGGGCGCGTCCGGAGAATGGAGTTCGTGCTGCCCGTCCCCGCGGGCTCATGGGCTACCGTGGCCAGCTGCTTACCGAGACGCGCGGGACGGCGCTCCTGGCCGCCATCGGCGACCTGGGCCCTCGGCGGGCGGAGTGACTCACCGGACGAACGGCGTCCTCGTGGCTGACCGGGCGGGGACCTCCAACGCCTACGCGCTGGACGACCTCCAGGACCGCTCGGACCTTCATCGGCGCGGCGCGGAGCATACAAAGGGCGACCGGGCGACATGGACGTCAACGTCACGAAAGAGAAGAAGCTCACGAACATCCGGACTCACGCCCACGACGAGGCGCTGCGCCTGACACCGCGCGGCCGATGACGCGGCTGGACTCGCGATCGAGTTCATCGGCGGAAAGAGGCTGGTCGAGGTCACGCCCGGTGGAGTCCGACTCCGTAAGCGGCTGGTACCCCATGCACGACCGCCGACGCCAGGCCGGGCAGCTGGCCAAGGGGCGGTAGGCCGCGGCTTCCCGCGGCAACGCGGTTGACTGGCACGGCCGACGTCAATGCGAGTCCGCGTGGTCCGCGCGCCGGGCGCAGGAGCGGCGCCGGGCGCGGCAGGAGCGGGGGCTTGCGGTTCCTTGCATTCCGCGACAACAAGCGACGAGTCGACGCCTGCCGAGCGCCGGTCCTGGTCAACCCCTTGCGCCTGATGAGAGCGGCCACGACCAGGAGAGCCTGCCTGACGCCTTCGGTCATCGAACGCTCCGCCGCTGCGGCTTCAAGCATGGAGCACCGGTGCTTGTGTAGCCGGACGTGCAACGGGCCGTCGGTTCGCTGCGCGGGCCGCAAGGAACCGCCCAGGTGGCGGAGTCAACGGCCGCAGGGACGCGTTCAGGCGGACCGCGTGGCGCACCGGCCACCGGACGTGGGCAGCCAGGTTGCCCGGCCACCGGACGGGGGCGGAGCCATTGGTCAGATCGGGAGGTCGCCCTCGTCCGGGCCCTCGAACGGGTCCAGCGTCTCGGTGAAGAACCGGCCGTAGAAGTTCGTGAAGTGTGCGCCGCGGGCGCGCAGGATCGCGCGGATCGTCTTCCGGCGCACCGGATCCGTCTCCCTGATCGCGATCACCGGGTGGCCGCGGCGCGCCTCCAGCTCGTAGCGCCGGAATCGGGCGCCTGGTCCATCTGGGTGAACTGCACCAGCCGGTAGAGGCGTGCGGCCAGCCCGCGATCATTCCACGGCCGTCGATCCGCAGGGCGGCATCCTCGCCGACGAGGACGCGGATGTCGTCGGCGCCAAATCCCGCGGCGACGAGATCCGCGATGGCGGCGTCGGCAGCGGGGAGGGGAGGGAAGCACGCCCATGAGATGGTCCGTCGGGTAGCCCAGCAGCCAGCCGCTCGGGCGGGGCCCGTCGGGGCGAGCGGGTGCGGCGGGGGAGATGTCGTCGGTCACGGGATCGAAGAATACCGGCGCCGGCCTCGTCCCGGGCTCGTGCCGGCGCCGGGCGCGTGCCCCGGCTCACGCCCGGGCTCGCGTCGACCGCGCAGGGCGCTCGCGGTCGTCGGCCGTACAATCGGCGCCTGATGCCAGCCACTCCCATCTACCTCGACCATGCGGCCACGACGCCGCTCCGGCCCGAGGCCCTCGAGGCGATGCTCCCGTACCTCGGCGGCGCGTTCGGGAACCCCTCGTCGGCGCATGCCCTGGGCCGGGCGGCTCGCAACGCCCTCGACGAGGCCCGCGAGCAGCTGGCGGCCGACCTCGGGGCTTCGGCGCGAGAGATCGTCCTGACGTCCGGCGGCACGGAGGCCAACAACCTGGCCGTCAAGGGTGCAGCGTGGGCCCACAAGGCGCACGGCAACCGCCTCGTCATCAGTGCCGTCGAGCACCACGCGGTCGGCCACACCGCGGAGCACCTCGCGAAGTGGGGCTTCGAGGTCGCCTGGGCCCCCGTCGACGCCACGGGGCGGGTGGACCCCGACGCCCTCGAGGCGCTCCTCGACGAGCGGACCGTGCTGGTCGCGGTGATGCTCGCCAACAACGAGGTCGGCACGATCCAGCCGGTGCGCGAGATCGTCGACCGGGTTCGGACGCGGCGCGGGATCCACGTCCACGTGGACGCCGTCCAGGCGGCACCGTACCTGGACGTCGGCGTGGATGCGCTCGGCGCCGACACGGTCGCCATCTCGGCCCACAAGTTCGAGGGGCCCAAGGGCGTCGGTGCGCTCTGGGTCCGGCGTGGCACGCCCCTTCTCGCCCAGCTCCACGGCGGCAGCCAGGAGCGCCATCGGCGGGCCGGGACGGAGAACGTGGCCGGGGCCGTCGGCATGGCCACGGCCTACGCCCTCGCCTGCGCCGCGAAGCCGGCGACGCGCGCCCGCCTGGCCCGCCTCCGGGCCCGCCTCCAGGCCGCCTGTCTCGCCGTCGATGGCGTCGAGCTCACCGGCCACCCGGCCGACCGACTTCCCGGCCTCCTCTCGCTGCTCGTCCGGGGGGCCGACGGCGTCGCCGCCTCGGTCGCCCTCGACCTCGAGGGGATCGCCTGCTCGACCGGATCGGCCTGCGCCACCGGCTCGCCGGAGCCGTCCCACGTCCTGACCGCCATGGGGATCGCCGGCGAGGACGCGATGGGCGCCCTGCGCGTGTCGCTCGGCCGCGGGACGACCGAGGCGGAGGTGAACGTCGCCGTCGCCGCCGTGCCGCGCGTGCTCGCCGAGATCCGCGACGGGTCCGCCGCCCTGGCCGCCGATCCGCTCGGCAGCCGGATCGCCTGAGGCGGCCGCCGTGCGCGTGCTCGTCGCCATGTCCGGGGGCGTCGATTCGTCCGTCGCCGCCGCGCTCCTTGCGGACGCGGGCCACGACGTCGTCGGCGTCTGGATGCGCGTCCACGAGGGCGCGGACGCCTACTCCGAGGTCAAGAAGAGCTGCTGCTCCGCCGACGCCGCCGAGGACGCCCGGCGGGTGGCCGCCCAGCTGGGGATCCCGTTCTACGTCCTCAACCTGGAGCGCGAGTTCGACGCCGGGGTGATCCGGCCGTTCCTGGCTGCCTACCTCGGGGGCGAGACGCCCAGCCCGTGCGTCGACTGCAACAGCTACGTGAAGTTCGGGGCGCTGCTGGGTCGTGCGCGCCACCTCTACGACTGCGACGCGGTCGCGACCGGTCACTACGCACGCACGGATGCCGTGGAGGGGCCTCCGGGGACGGCGGGACCGGCCGGGACGGTCCACCGGCTCCTGCGCGGCGTGGACCGGGCGAAGGACCAGGCCTACTTCCTCTACGGCCTGCGGCAGGACCAGCTGGCGCGCGCGCTCTTCCCCCTGGGGGATCTCGTGAAGGACGAGGTCCGGGCAATCGCCAGGCGGAGGGGCCTCGCGACGGCCGACAAGGCCGAGAGCATGGAGATCTGCTTCGTGCCCGAGGGCGACGTCCGCGCGGCGCTCCACCTGCGGGCCGGCTGGAACCCGGCACCGGGACCGACGATCGACGCGGCGGACGGCCGCGTGATCGGCGAGCACGAGGGCGCGGCCGCCTTCACGGTGGGCCAGCGCCGCGGCGTCGGCGTGGCGGTCGGGGAGCCGCGCTACGTGAGCCGCGTCGACGCGGTGACGAACACCATCACCCTCGCCCGCCGAGCCGACCTCGAGACGCGCTCGTTCGCGATCGACGACGCGACCTTCATCGCGGGCGTCCCGCCGGCCCGCCCGTTCCGCGCCCTCGCGCAGGTCCGCCACCGCGCCACGCCGGTGCCGGCAACGGTGACCGGCACCCCGGCAGGGGGCGACCGCCGCTGGACGGTCGCCACCGACGATCCGGTCTGGGCCGCGGCGCCAGGCCAGGCCTGCGTCCTGTACGACGCCGACGAGCCCGACGTGGTCATCGGCGGAGGCAGGATCGCCCGCTCGAACCGGGAGGCCTGAGATGTGCCGATCCGGGCGGCCGCATCGTGCTGATCGGGCCGTCGCTGATCCTCGCGCTCCTCGTGGGTGTCTTCTGGACCGCCTTCGCCGTCCTCGTCACCGGTGTGGCGGGCGCGCGGCTGCCGTTCGTCCTGATCCTGGCGATCCTGGGCGCCTGGGCCGGCGATGCGCTGGGCGGCCGGCTCGGCATCGACCTGCTGCGGATCGGCGACTTCCGCCTCCTCGCGGCGTCGGTGGGGGCGTGGGCCGGCATCGGTCTCGTCGTGCTGTTCTCCATCCTGGGCCCGACCCGCCCGGTCGGCCCCGGCAGCTCCAGGGGAGGTGGGCGATGACCCGGACCCCGCGCCGCCGCGCCGAGGACCGCCTGGCGGTCTTCCTGCGCGGCCTCGTCATCGGGGCGTTCATCGGCGCGATGATCGCGGGCTCGGCCGCGCTGCGCAGGTCGTTCCGTCGCTGAGCCGCCCGGCTGGTGGCGAACGCGGCCCTGGCCGCCGCGATCAGCCTTGACCCGTCGAACGGCCCGGCCGCCGTGGGGTGAGCGCCGTTCGGTACCATTAGCCGGATGTCGACCCCCCAGACGCCTGCCTCGCCCGCGAACCCGCTGCCGGCCGCCAAGATCCGCCGCCGCTTCCTGGAGTTCTTCGCGGAGCGCGGGCACACGATCGTGCCCAGCGGAAGCCTGATCCCGGCTGGCGACCAGACCCTCCTCTTCACGAACTCCGGCATGGTCCAGTTCAAGGAGGTCTTCACCGGCGCCGAGAAGCGGAGCTACACGCGCGCCGTCGACGTGCAGCGCTGCCTGCGGGTCGCCGGCAAGCACAACGACTTCGAGGAGGTCGGGCGCACGCCGCGCCACCACACCCTCTTCGAGATGCTGGGCAACTGGTGCTTCGGCGACTACTTCAAGCGCGAGGCCATCCACTGGGCCTGGGAGTTCCTGACGGAGGACCTGGGCATCCCCGGCGAGCGACTGGCCGCCACGACCTACTCCGACGACGAGGAGTCGCCTGGGCGATCTGGCGCGACGAGATCGGCCTGCCGCCGGAGCGCATGGCGCGCTGGGGCGACGTGGAGCGGGGCGACGACAAGAACTTCTGGCGCATGGCCGACACCGGGCCCCTGCGGTCCCTGCAGCGAGATCCACTACGACCGCGGCGCGCAGCTCTCGCGAAGGCCCGCACTGCGTCCCCGACCACAGCGAGCACTGCCCGCGCTGGCTGGAGATCTGGAACCTCGTCTTCATGGAGTTCGACCAGCAGCCGGACGGCCCGCGCGTGCCGCTGCCGTTCCCCTGCGTGGACACGGGCATGGGCCTCGAGCGCCTGGCCTCCGTCCTGCAGGGCGTCGCCGTCAACTACGACACCGACCTCTTCACGCCCATCCACGACCGCATGCGCCAGCTCCTGGGCCACGACCCGGAGGCCTTCGAGTCCGAGCGCTTCAGCTACCAGGTCATCGCCGACCACTCGCGGGCCATCACGTTCCTCATCGCCGACGGCGTCCTGCCCTCCAACGAGGGGCGCGGCTACGTCCTGCGCCGCATCATCCGCCGGGCCGTGCGCCACGGGCGCCTGCTGGGTCGCCGCGAGCCGTTCCTGGCGGAGACGGCGAGCTCGGTCATCGACCTCATGGGCGATGCCTACCCGCTGGTCCGCGACGAGCGCGACCGGATCCTGGGCGCCATCGTCCGCGAGGAGGCCCACTTCGCCCGCACGCTGGATGCGGGCACCGTCCAGCTCGAGGAGGCGCTCATCCCGCTGACCGACGCCGAGCGCGTCGTCGGCCGGCGGCCCGAGGAGGTCCCCGACGACGCCCCGCGCCTGGACGGCGAGTCGCCTTCCGCCTCCACGACACCTACGGCTTCCCGATCGACCTGACCGTGGAGCTGGCCGCCGAGTACGGCGTGCGGGTCGACCGCGACGGCTTCGAGGCCGCCCTCGCCGAGCAGCGCGAGCGCAGCCGCGGCGGCCGCAAGGCCGAGCTGGCCAGGCATGCCGAGCTGATCGCGCTCTTCGAGTGGCATCGTCCGCCGGCTCGGCGACACGGCCTTCCTGGGCTACGAGACGACCGAGGCCGAGGGCACGGTCGTGGCCATCATCCGCGACGGCACCGAGTACGACGAGCTGACCGGCCACGGCGAGGCGGAGGTGGTCCTGGACCAGACGCCCTTCTACGCCGAGGGCGGCGGCCAGGTCGGCGACCGCGGCGTGATCCCCGAGCCCGGTGGCGGCTCGACCGCTCTTCACGGTGACGACACGCAGCGGCCGTCGGGCGGGCTCGTCGTCCACCACGGCAGCTGCACGGGCGGGTGCGGGTCGGGGCGAGCGTCGCGGCCGAGGTCGATGCCGAGCGCCGCGCCCGCACGATGCGCAACCACACGGGCACGCACCTGCTGCACCGCGCCCTGCGCAACACGCCGGCGCCGTCGGCAGCAGGCCGGCTCGCTCGTCGCCCCGGACTACCTGCGCTTCGACTACCCCTTCGACCGCGGCCTGACCGCCGACGAGAAGCTGCGCATCGAGCACGAGGTGCGCCGCGTCATCCGCGAGGACCGCCCCGTGACGCCCTCCTGCGCGATGGCCGAGGCCATCGAGGCCGGCGCCGACGCCTTCTTCGACGAGAAGTACGGCGAGACCGTGCGCACCGTCCGCGTCGAGGGCTACAGCCACGAGCTCTGCGGCGGCACGCACTGCCGCGCCACGGGCCAGATCGGCGGCTTCATCATCACCGGCGAGCGCTCCATCGGCTCCGGCATGCGCCGCATCGAGGCCGTCACCGGCGAGGCCGCCGAGGCCTCCTGCCGAGGAGCGCTGCTCGCTCGAGCGGCGCCGACCGCCGTCGGCGCCCAGACCGCCGAGCAGCTCGACCGGCGCCGCTTCGAGGAGCTCCGGGAGACGCGGCGACGGCCAGCGCGAGGGCGGCGGCCTCGTGCCGACGGCCCCGACCTCGCGCCGCGGCGCCGAGGAGCTCTGCCCCGGGGCCGCCTCGTCGCGCTACGCCGGCGGCTTCCGAGTCCATGGACGAGCTGAAGGCCGGCCAGGGAGGTCCGCGGCGACCTCGGCAGCGGCGTCATCGCCGCCGGCCTCGAGGCCGAGCAGCCGCAGCTCTTCGTGACCGTCAGCGACGACCTCGTCGCCCGCGGGATCTCCGCCGCCGACCTCGTGCGCGACGCCGTGCGCCGCTCGGCGGCAAGGGCGGCGGCCGCCCCGAGATGGCCCAGGGCGCGCCCGGCGCGACGGGCTCGCCGAAGCCCTCGCGGCGATCCGCGCAGAAGCTGCGCGACGACCGCGGCGCTAGGGCAGGGGACCCGGCGTGGCCTTCCTGCGACGCTCGCGGCGCGTCGCGTCGGCGGCGCCGCGGCCGCCTGCTGGCCCTCGACATCGGCACGGAGTACGCCAAGGCCCTCGTCTTCGAGACCGACGACCGCGGCACGGCGACGGTCCGCGGCGTCGGTCGCAAGCGCCAGGGCCTCTCGCACATGCAGTCGGGCACCGTGGCCGACATCCCCGCCGTGGTGGCCAACTGCCGCGAGGCCCTCCACGCCGCCGAGGCCATGGCCGGCCCGGCCGACGCCAGGTCGTCATCGGCATCGCCGGCGAGCTCGTCAAGGGCTTCACCACCACGCGCAGCGTGAGCGCAAGCGGCCCGACAGCGCCGTCACCCACTCCGAGCTGGAGCGCCTGCTCGAGGAGCGTCGAGGCCGATGCCTCGGCGGAGGCGCAGCGCACCATCACCTGGGAGACGGGCCTGCCCAACGTCGACGTGCGCCTCGTCCACGCCTCCGTGGCCGGCGGCCGGCGTGGACGGCTACGCCGTCACCAACCCGGTCGGCTTCCAGGGCCGCCACCTGCGCTTCGCTCTTCAACGCCTACGCGCCGCTCGTCCACCTGGGCGCCCTCGAGTTCGTCGTCGAGCAGCTCGGCCTGCAGCTCATCAAGGTCGTGGCCGAGCCGTACGCGGTGGCCCGCTCCATCTCCGGCGAGCAGGTCGGCCAGTCCGGCGCGCTCTTCATCGACGTCGGCGGCGGCACCACGGACGTGGCCCTGGTGCGCACCGGCAGCGTCGAGGGCACGCGCATGTTCGCCCTCGGCGGGCGCGCCTTCACCAAGTCGCTGGCCGACCGCCTCGACATCAGCTTCGAGGAGGCCGAGCGCATCAAGATCGACCACGCGCTCGGCGAGGAGGTCAGCGACGCCGAGGAGGTGGCCGCGATCGTCGGCGAGGACGTGGCCGTCTGGGCGGCCGGCATCGAGCTGGTGCTGGAGGAGTTCGGCAAGGAGGGCCTGCTGCCCGGGCGCATCGAGCTCTGCGGCGGCGGTGCCGCGCTGCCGGAGATCCGGACGCCGCTGGAGGGCGACGGCTTCGCCGTCGGCCTGCCCTTCGCGCGCCGGCCGCAGGTCTCCATGATGGCGCCCCGTCCGTGAACCAGGTCAGCGACGCCACCGGCCTGCTCGTGGACCAGCAGGACGTCACGCCCATGGCCCTCGCGTTCCAGGCCCTGGAGGCCTCGCTGCCGCAGGAGCCGCTCGACGCCGCCCTCGCGCCGCGTGCTGCGCGGGATGAAGCTGTAGCGGGCATGCTGGACACGCTGACCAGCCGCACGCTGCGCCGCCCCGGCCGGCCACTGCCGGGCGCGGCCGCGTCGCCGAACGGTCCGGGTCCGCTAGCGATGTCCGTCTTCTACCTCGACGTCGACGACGAGATCACGTCGGGCGGCGTCCCGCATCCGGGGCTCGCCGGACGTGCGCATCCGCGCTGGCTGCCGGGCGGCTCGCGGATCGCCACGAGCCGGATCAACTTCCGGTTGCTCGCGCGCGAGGCCTCGGGGCACGGCCGGCGGCTGGCGGTGGTCGCGCCGGAGGCCTCGGCGCGGGCGCTGGCGGCCTCGGCCGGGGCTTCCCTTGTTCGCCTCGGTCGTCGAGTACGACGAGG
>CAWEYP010000019.1:0-311346 GCA_963813305.1 uncultured Chloroflexia bacterium | reverse complement strand
CGCCGATCTTGACTTCGCTCAACTCACGCTCCGTTTGGTCAGGGAAGGTTGACCGGGATGGAAAGGCAAGGCGCCCACGCGTGGGCGCAACTCACTCTTGCCCGACGATATCGACCGAGATCTCCGCCGCCGGAATCAATCCCCTGTTCTCGAGCCAGTGGGTCGTGTTCCGATCCTCGGGCCAGCCCACTCCCGGTCCATAGTCCGTAGCGACCCCATCTCGATGGTCAGTGATCGTTCCCTGCAGGATGTAAACGATGCCCGGTCTGCCTTTGTGGTCGTGAATCGGGCCGAAGATGCCTCCAGGCTCGATGGTCACCATACGCATACGAAGCTGGCGCCGTTCCATGCCCTCGATCTCAGGGCCAAGGTCAACCGTGGCAAGCAACTTCACCGTAACACCCTTCGCCTCAGGTACCACCTGTTCGTTGCTCATCGTGCTCTCCTCTCTGAACGTCCACGTCCCTTCGAGGATTGGGCGGCCCTTCAGACGGGCCAGACGCAGTGACCGAGGCGAAACCGGCCATCCTGGATTCGCTCCCGCGTCGTCGAACACGCGCCGCGCAGCTTCAGTCGTGTAGCCGCTACCTCAGGTCCACAGGCTGTCATAGCCCAGCCGGTCGGCGCGGACGCCGGCCTCGAGGAGCGCAGGCCAGGCGGTGTACTGGTTCCAGCAGAGCGCTCCGAGCCTCACGTCGTTCATGAGCTGCAGTCTAGGTGTTTGCCGGGGCGCCTCCCGCGATACGCGCGCAGAGCACGGAAGCCTCGCGGGTTGGCGTACCCTGCGCCGGTCGCGGTCCCGCGCCCGACATGCGCAAGTGAGGGTCACCGTTGTCGTCGAGCAGGCCACTTCGCTCAACGAAGCTGTCCGAGGTGTTGCCGGCGCTCGTCGCTCGCTACGTCCCGATCACCCGCTGGCTGCCCTCCTACCCGCGGGACTGGCTGCGCCCCGACCTGATGGCCGCCGTCACCTCGTGGGGCGTGATGGTGCCGGTCGCCCTGGCCTACGCGGGCCTCGCGGGCGTGCCGCCCGAGCTGGGCCTGGTGACCGCGTTCACGGCCCTGGCCGCGTACGCCGTGTTCGGGACGAGCCGCCACCTCAAGGTGACCGTCAGCTCGACGATGGCGATCATGTCCGCGTCCGTGGTCGCCGACCTCGCCGGGGGCGACCCCGCGACGTACGTGGCCTTGACCGCGGCCCTCGCCCTGACCGTGGGCGTCATTCTCGTCGCGGCCGGCATCGCGAAGCTCGGCTTCATCTCGGACTTCCTCACCAAGTCCGTCGTGACGGGCTTCATCTTCGGGCTGGCGATCACGATCATCGTCGGGCAGATCCCCAAGATCCTGGGCGTCCCGGGCCTGAGCGGCTCGCTGCCCGAGCAGGTCGTGCAGCTCGTCGGCTACATCCCGGACACCAACCCGTACACGCTGGCCGTGGGGCTCACGGCCCTCGTCCTGATCCTCGTCCTGCGTCGCATCTCGCGCAAGATCCCCGGGCCGCTCATCGCGCTCGTCCTCGGGATCGTGGCCGTCTCGCCCTCGGCCTCGAGGCCACGGGGTGAGCGTCGTGGGCGAGGTCGCGACCGGCGTGCCGCTGCCGTCGATCCCGCGCGTCCCCTGACCTCGATCCCCTACCTCGCCCTCGGCGCGGCCGGGATCGTGTTCCTGGCCGTGGGCGAGTCGGTCGGCGCCGGTCGCGCCTACGCCGCGCGCCACCGCTACGAGATCGATCCCGACCAGGAGATGCTGGCGCTCGGGACGGCCAACCTCGCATCGGGCCTGTTCGGCGGCTTCACGACCGACGCGAGCCTGTCCCAGACCGCCACCGCCGAGTCGGCAGGCGCGAAGTCCCAGCTCGCGTCGCTCGTCACGTCGGGCCTCATCCTGGCGACGGCCGTGCTGCTGGCGCCCCTGTTCCAGAACCTGCCCAACGCAGTCCTGGGCGCGATCGTGATCGCGGCGGTCCTGGGCCTGATGGACGTCGCCGAGATGCGCCGCTACTGGGCGTGGCGGCGGACCGACTTCCTGATCGCGGTGACGGCGATGATCGGCGTGCTGCTCACGACGGTGCTCACCGGCATGATCCTGGCCGTGCTGCTGTCGGTAATGTTCGTCCTGTACCGGGCGAGCCGGCCGTACGTGGCCGCGCTGGGTCGCATGCCCGGCTACCGCGGCGACGTTCGGCGACCTGTCCCGCCACCCGGACGCCGAGACGGTCCCCGGGCTGGTCATCCTCCGGCTCGACGCGCCGCTCTACTTCTTCAACGCGAACGTGGCCAAGGCGCAGATCCTCAGCCTCGTCGCTGCCCGGCAGCCGGAGCCGCGGGGCGTGGCGATCGACCTCGGCGGCGACGGCCGACCTCGACGTGACGACGACGGACATGCTGTTCGACCTCGTCGCGGACCTCCGCTCGCGCTCCATCGAGGTCCTGCTCGCGCAGGTCAAGGGCTCGGTCCGGGACCGCCTGCGGAAGACGGGCCTGATGACCGAGCTTGGCGAGGACCGCGTCTACCTCTCGATCGGCTCGGCGGTGACCGACTTCCTGCGTCGCTGGCCGCCCGAGGGCGAGGCGGCGACGCCCGGAGAGCCGGCCGCGGCACCCTCGCCGGCCTCGGTGCCCGAGCCAGCCACCCCCGAGGCTGAGGTTGTGCACGAGCCAGAGGACGAATCACGACCGGAGTGAGCGTCCGGATCGACGGGGGTCCGTGATTGTCCCCTCAAATCCGATCCCCCGGCCGATCGCGTCACCCTTCAGTCGTGATCGAGCGCGAAGGCAGGCTGGGGTGGAGGCGGGGATGTGACACGCCATCGGCGGACACCCGGCCCCCGGATGGGGGAGGACCGGCCCTCCGCACCCGCGCCCCCGGCGTGGCACTCTGGCCGCATCACCCCGTCACCGTCCGCGGGGCAGACGCCCCGCGCCACCGATCGCAGACCGGAGCCCGATCCCGTGCCCGACTTCGCCCCCGCCTCCCTGCCGCTGACCGTGCCCGGTCCAGACCGAGCCACGCGCGACCGCACCGCCGACGTCCTCGGCGTGACCCGCAATCCCCTCGAGAGCTTCTTCGCCCCAGCCTCGGTCGCCGTCATCGGCGCCACCGAGAAGGAGGGGAGCGTCGGGCGGACCGTCTTCTGGAACCTGATCAGCAGCCCCTTCGGCGGCACCGTCTACCCGGTCAACAAGACGCGGCCCAGCATCCTCGGCGTGCGGGCGTACCCGAACCTGGCGGCGCTGCCCGAGGTTCCCGAGCTCGTCGTGATCGTCACCCCGGCGACGACGATCCCCGCCACGATCGAGGAGTGCGCCGCGGCCGGCGTCAAGGCCGTGGTGATCATCTCCGCCGGCTTCAAGGAGATCGGCCCGGAGGGCGCGGAGCTGGAGCACCAGATCCTCGCCACGGCACGGGCGAACGGGATCCGGATCGTCGGGCCGAACTGCCTCGGCGTGATGCGCCCACCGACCGGGCTCAACGCGACCTTCGCGGCCGCCATCAGCGCCGCAGGCAGCGTCGGCTTCGTCAGCCAAAGCGGCGCCCTCCTGACCGCGGTCCTCGACTGGAGCCTGCGAGAGAAGGTCGGCTTCAGCGCAGTCGTGTCCCTCGGCTCGATGCTCGACGTCGGCTGGGGCGACGTCATCACCTACTTCGGCAACGACCCGGCGACCCAGAGCATCGTCATCTACATGGAGACGATCGGCGACGCGCGCGCCTTCCTGTCGGCGGCCCGCGAGGTCGCCCTCACGAAGCCGATCATCATCATCAAGCCCGGGCGCACGGCGCAGGCGGCCAAGGCCGCCGCCTCGCACACCGGATCGCTCACCGGCTCCGACGAGGTGCTCGACGCGGCGTTCCGCCGGGTCGGCGTCCTGCGGGTCGACGGGATCTCCGAGATCTTCGACGTCTTGGAGGTGCTGGACAAACAGCCCCGCCCGGCCGGCAACCGGCTCACGATCGTGACCAACGCCGGCGGCCCCGGCGTGCTGGCCACCGACGCCCTCATCACCGGCGGCGGCGAGGTCAGCGAGATCTCGCCGGCGACGATGGAGGAGCTGAACAGCTTCCTGCCGGGACCGTGGAGCCACAACAACCCGATCGACATCATCGGCGACGCCACGCCCCAGCGGTACGCGCGCGCCCTGGAGGTCGCCGCCGGCGATGAGGGCAGCGACGGGCTCCTGGTGATCCTGACGCCCCAGGCCATGACCGATCCGACGGCGACCGCGAAGGAGCTCATTCCCTTCGCCAGGATCGAGGGCAAGCCGGTCCTCGCGAGTTGGATGGGCGGTAAGGACGTCATCGAGGGGGCGGCCATCCTCCGCGAGGCCGGCATCCCGACGTTCGACTACCCCGACGAGGCAGTGAAGGTCTTCAACTTCACCTGGCAGCTCGCTGACAACCTGCGCCAGATCTACGAGACGCCGACGCTCCCCTCCGACGAGGAGCACCCGGTCGACCGGGCGAAGGCCGAGGCGATCATCGGCGCCGCCCGGACCGAGGGGCGCACGCTCCTCACGGAGGACGAGTCGAAGGATCTCCTGGCCGCGTACGGGATCCCCATCACGGAGACGGTCGTCGCGCCGACGATCGACGACGCGATCGCGGCCGCCGACCGGATCGGCTACCCGGTGGTGGTCAAGCTCTACTCCCACACGATCACCCACAAGACCGACGTCGGCGGCGTCCAGCTCAACCTCAAGAATGCCGACGCGGTGCGGAACGCCTACGAGCTCATCCAGGGATCGGTCACGGAAATGAAGGGCGCCGAGCACTTCGAGGGCGTGACCGTCCAGCCGATGGTCAACTGGACCGGCTACGAGCTCATCATCGGCAGCTCGATCGACCCCCAGTTCGGGCCGGTGCTCCTCTTCGGGATGGGCGGCCAGCTCGTCGAGGTCTTCAAGGACCGTGCGCTTGGCCTGCCGCCGCTGACCACGACGCTCGCCCGGCGGATGATGGAGAGCACCAAGATCTACACGGCGCTCAAGGGGGTCCGCGGGCGCCGCGGGGTCGACCTCGCCGAGCTCGAGCAGCTCCTCGTCCGGTTCAGCCAGCTCGTCGTCGAGCAGCGCTGGATCGCGGAGCTCGACATCAACCCGCTGCTCGCCTCCCCGGAGCGGCTCATCGCGCTCGACGCCCGGGTCGTCCTCCACGATCCGGCCACCGACCCCAAGGATCTGCCGCGCCTGGCCATCCGGCCCTACCCGCGGAAGTACGTCGAGCACGTGGACCTGTCCGGACGGCCACGTGCTGACGATCCGCCCGATCCGCCCCGAGGACGAGCCGCTGATGGTGGAGTTCCACCGGTCGCTTTCGCCGGAGACGGTCTTCCAGCGGTACCTCAAGCACCTTGGCTTCGATGAGCGGACCGCCCACGAGCGCCTCGTGCGTATCTGCTTCGTCGACTACGACCGCGAGATGGCGCTCGTGGCCGAGTGCGAACACGCCGACCCCGGCCTGCCGCGGATCGTGGGCGTCGGGCGGCTCTCGCGGACGTTCGGAACCGACGACGCCGTCTTCGCGGTGCTCGTGACCGACGCCCGCCAGGGGATGGGCGTCGGGACGGAGCTGCTGCGCCGGATCGTGGAGGTGGCCCGCGCCGAGGGCGTGGCCACGCTGAGCGCGGACCTGCGCGCCGACAACGAGGGCATGCGCCGGGCGGCCGAGAAGGTCGGGTTCGCATTCGTGCCGGGCTCCACGGAGGAGCTCCTGCGGGCGGAGATGCGCCTCGCCTGAGCCTCAGTCGCAGGGGGGCAGCTCGGCGCCGGGTGCCGGCGGCGCGAGCGAGGGTCCGGCGTCCGGCGCGCCCACGCGCATGGTGATCGTCCCGCATGCCGTCACCGCGGTGCTGGTGATCCCCTCGCCCGGGGCGGGCGCGGCCGGGATCGGCAGGCTGATCAGCACCGTGCCACTGGCGACGCGACCGTCGGCGGTCCACGGCGGCCCGCCGTGCCCGGAGGCGGGAACCGTGGCGTCCGTGGCGCCGGCCGGGATCGTCCCCACCCAGTCGTCGTTCAGGTAGACCAGGAGCGGCCGGTCGATCGCGCTGTCGACGTGGAGCGTCAGCGCCGGGTCGGTCGTCCAGCCGGCGCAGCCGGCGACCAGGGCGGCGGCGAGGCCGGCAGCGGCAAGGATGCGGTGGCGGAGCGCCGGGCGGGCAGGCACCCGTCGAATTCTGCCCGATCTCCGACTCGGGCCCGCGATCGTTGAACCTTTCACCCGCGCCGGTCCGCCATGATGGTGAGCGCGGCGACGCCGCGCCTTCCAGGGAGGTCGGATGGAGCAGGACGGACGGCTCATCGAGGCCGCACGGGCCGGTGACCGGGCCGCGTTCGGGACCCTGGTGGCCCCGCGCCTCGACCGGCTCTACGGCGTTGCCCACCTCGCCCTCCGCGACGCGGACGCCGCCGAGGACGCGCTCCAGGAGGCGCTGATCCGCGCCTGGCGCGACCTGGGCTCCCTGCGAGAGCCGGAGAAGCTGGATGCCTGGCTCTCGCGGCTGGTCTCGCGGGCCTGCCTCGACGAAGTACGGCGCCGCCGCCGCTGGTCGATGTCGCCGCACGTGCCGTGGCTCCACGAGGGTCACGCGGAGCCGCCGTCGATCGACGAGCGCGAGCGGCTGGAGCGCGCCTTCGGGCGGCTCTCGGCGGAGCACCGCCTGGTCCTCGCCCTGCGCTTCTACCTCGACCTCGGCCTGACCGAGATCGCCGACGCGACCGGCAGCCCGCTGGGGACGGTCAAGTCGCGCCTCCACTACGCCCTCAACGAGATGCGCGCCGCGCTGGCCGCCGACGAGCGAGCCGCGGCATCGGCGCTGCAGGAGACGGTCCGATGACGACGACCACCGAGCCCACCGATGTCGCGCTGGAGCGCCGGGTCGCGACCTTCCTGCGGGCCGCCGCACCCGCGGTTGCGCCGCCGGGCGTGCTCGACGGCGCCCTGCGCCAGCTGGATGCCGCCCGTGCCCCGGCCGGCCGGCCCCGGCTCGGCGGCCTGCTGCGCTCCCCCGAATGGCTGGGGCTCGGCCTGATGGCGGCGTTCGTCGTCGCGGCCGTCGTCGGGGTCGTCGCCCTCGGCGGCGGGTCGGCCGGCCAGGCCGGCGCCGGACCGGGCGCCGGGAGCGCCCCCGACTACGACGGCGTCCGGTTCCAGGCGAACGGCCTCGTCATCGACGCCGGGGGCCAGGTCTTCACGCTGGATCCCACGACCACCGTCCCGTCGACTGACCCGGGCGACCCCGCGTATCGCACGCTCGAGTGGACCTGGAAGCAGCACGGCGTGGAGATGCGCCTCAACTTCTACTTCGCCAGCGACGGCGATCGGTGGTGGGTCTCCGAGATCCGGACCTACGACGGCCGCCAGCCCGGCGAATGGCTGACCGCGACGGGCCGCTTCTTCGAGCGGTCGGTCGGGAGCGCCTACGACGGCCCGGTCGACATGACCCTGCCGGTGGCCAAGGCGGGGACGGGGGTCGGGCGACTCCGCATCGACCGGCTCGTCCTGCTTCCCACCTTCAAACCGCCGATCGTCTCGGCGACGACGGGACCGGTTGCCGACCCGGGCGACGGCGGCCCGATCCTGAGCAGGATCGATGCCCCGTTCGCCGCCGGCCAGCTCCTCAACTGCATCGGCGCCGAGACGATGACCCCTCAGCAGCTGGCGCTCTACGTGCGGGGCAAGGGCTACCCGGTCGAATTCCGCTACGAGCGGGACAGCTACAGCTCGGCCGAGGAGCCCCCGGCCGGCAGCGTCCTGACCGGCGCCATCTGGGGGTCGTCGGGCCAGCTCCTCATCTTCGCCAGCCCGCCGGACGACCCCATGATCGACCAGATGCGCCTCACCGCGGAGCGCGCCTGCCCCACGGACGGCGTGGAGAAGTAGCGACCCGGCCGGCGAGGGCTCGCGGCCGGCCGCGTCACGGTCGTGGCGGGCCGATGGCCTCCCGGCTGGTCCTCAAAGCGCGAGGCGCGCCACGATCTCGCCCTCGTCGATCTCGCCGGTCGGCGCGAAGCCCAGGCGGAGGTAGAAGGCCTCGGGGCTGCCGGGGCCCGGCACCCAGCTCGTCCTCAGCTCCGTGGCGCCCGGACGGGAGCGGACGTGCTCCACGAGGAGCGCCATGGCGCGTGCGCCGTAGCCCTTCCCCTGGTAGCGAGTGTCGATCATGAGCCGCCACAGGAAGTAGGCCGGCTCCCCGGGGTCGTCGTAGAGCATCAGGAACCCGACCGGGACGCCGTCGGCCTGGATGGCGCGGTACCACGCCTTCGACTCGAACAGCGCCTCGGCGAAGGAGATCGCGTTCGGCGCCACGTACCCCCTCTGGTCGGCGGCGACGGCCAGCCGGCAGATCGCTCGGACCGTGTCGCCGGTGACCTCCGCGAGCTCGACCGCGGCGCCCTCGGCGATCGACCGCGGCGGCGTCGGGGGCGGGGCGTCCTCGCGGGGGCCCGTCGCCGCGGCCCAGCCGGCGAGCGCGTCGAGGACGCGGGCGTCGGCAGCCTCCCGCCCGTCGCTCATCCCCGGACGACGATGTTCACGAGGCGGCCTCCGCCGGCGTGGATGATCCGGTCGGGGGTCCTCCCGGCGAGTGCGGCGATCACCTTCGGGCGGGCCAGGACGAGTGCCTGGACCTCGGCCTCGGGCATACCGACGGCGACCTCCACCCGGTCGCGGACCTTGCCGTTGACCTGGACCGGCACCTCGCGTGTCGCCACGGCCGCCGCGGCCGCGTCGACCTGCGGCCAGGCTTCGGCATGGATGGACGACCACGCCGAACCGGCCGCCGCGAGGCGGCGCGACCAGAGCTCCTCCGTCACGTGCGGCGCCGCGGGGGCCAGCATCAGGAGGAGGAGCCGGACCGCCTCGTCCCACGCCGGGCCGCCCGCGACCTCGGTGCCGCGGTAGCGGAACAGCAGGTTCGCCAGCTCCATCAGCCTGGCGACCATGGTGTTGAAGCGGAAGCCCTCGTAGTCGACGGTGACGGCCGCCAGCGTCCGGTGCGCCGCGCCGCGGATCGCCTTCTCCGCGGCCGCGGCATCCTCGCCGGCCGGGAGCTTCCCGGCGCCCGCGTCGCCCGGCTCGGTCCCCTGCGGGTCGAGGGCGATCGTCCAGGCCCGGTTGAGGAAGCGGGCCACGCCACCGATCCCCGACGGGCTCCACGGGCCACCCTGGTCCCAGGGGCCCATGAACATCAGGAAGAGGCGCACGGTGTCGGCCCCGTACTGCGCCACCAGCGCGTCTGGGTCCTCCACGTTGCCGCGCGACTTGCTCATCCGCTCGCCGTCCGCGCCCAGGACCTGGCCCTGGTTGAAGAGCCGCAGGAACGGCTCGCGGTGGCCGATGAGGCCGCAGTCGGCCATCGCCTTCGTGAAGAAGCGGGAGTAGAGCAGGTGCATGACGGCGTGCTCGGCGCCGCCGGTGTACTGGTCGACCGGCGTCCAGCGGTCCGCCAGCGCGCGGTCCACCGGCCCGTTCCCCTTCTCGGGCGACAGGTACCTGAACCAGTACCACGACGAGTCCATGAACGTGTCCATGGTGTCGGTCTCGCGCCGGGCAGGTCCGCCGCAACGCGGGCAGACGGTGTCCAGGAAGGCCGGATCGTGGCGCAGCGGGTTGTCCCCGGAGCCGGCGTAGTTGACCGTCTCGGGCAGGCGCACGGGCAGGTCGGCGTCCGGGACGGGCACGATGCCGCAGCCGTCGCAGTAGACGACGGGGATCGGCGTTCCCCAGTAGCGCTGGCGGCTGACCAGCCAGTCGCGGATCCGGTAGCTCACGGCCGCCCTGCCCTCGCCCCGGGCCTCGAGGTCGGCGGTGACGGCGCGGATCGCCTCGGGCGCCGCCATCCCGTTGTAGTGCCCCGAGTTGACCAGGACGTCGTCGGCCGTCTTCGAGACGTAGGCCGCCTCGAGCTCGCGCTCGTTGCCGTAGGAAGCCGCCGGCCGGATCACCTCGCGGATCTCCAGGCCGAACTGGCGGGCGAACGCGAAGTCGCGCTCGTCGTGGGCCGGGACGGCCATGATCGCGCCCGTCCCGTAGCCGGACAGGACGTAGTCGGCGATCCAGATCGGGATGCGCTCACCGTTGACGGGGTTGATCGCGTCGGCGCCCAGCGGCACGCCGGTCTTGTCGCGCTCGGTGCTGAGGCGCTCGATCTCGGTCTCGCGGCCGGCCTGCTCGACGTAGGCCGCGACGACGGCGCGCTGGCCGGGCGACGTGAGCCTCTCCACCAGCGGGTGCTCCGGCGCCAGGACCATGAACGTGGCCCCGAAGAGCGTGTCCGGGCGCGTCGTGAAGACGCGGATCTCGTCACCGCCGGGGATGTGCGTGTCGGGCGCGCTGCGGAAGACGACCTCGGCGCCCTCGCTGCGCCCGATCCAGTTGGTCTGCATGACCCGGACCGGCTCCGGCCAGTCGATGCCGCTGAAGTCCAGGAGCTCGTCGGCGTACTTCGTGATGCGCAGGAACCACTGGGCCAGGTCGCGCTTCTCCACCCGCGCGCCGCAGCGCCAGCAGTGCCGGTCGACGCCCTCGACCTGCTCCCGGGCCAGGGTCCCGTCGTTGGGACACCAGTCGACCGGCGACGTCGCGCGGTAGGCCAGCCCGGCCTCGAGGAAGCGCAGGAAGAGCCACTGGTTCCAGCGGTAGTAGGTCGGGTCGCAGGTGACGACCTCGGCGTCCCAGTCGAACGTCGCCCCCATGCTCCGCAGCTGGCGCCGCATGGTGTCGAGGTTCCGGGCGGTCCACTCGGCCGGGTGGATCCGGTTCTTGATCGCCGCGTTCTCGGCCGGCAGCCCGAAGGCGTCGAAGCCGACCGGGAAGAAGACGTTCTGGCCGAGCATCCGGTGGTAGCGCGCCAGCGCGTCGGTGGGGGTCTTCACGTACCAGTGGCCGACGTGCAGGTTGCCCGACGGGTAGTCGTACATCGTCAGGAGGTAGTACGTGGGGCGCGTCGTGTCGTCGAGGTTCGTCCGGTGCAGCCCGAGCTCGTCCCACCGCGCCTGCCAGCGCGGCTCGATGGCGGACGGGGTCGTAGCGCTCGATCCGGGTCCGTTCGGTCGTCATGAGCGACGATGCTAGCGCGTGCGCCCGTCGCCCGCCCGATCGGGCCGGCCCGTCGTCACGAAGGCGGGAGATCGAGCCAGCCCTCGCGGAGGGCCCGGGCCGTCAGCTCCGTGCGCGAGGCGAGGCCGAATCGCTCGTACAGGTGACGGAGGTGCGTCTCGACCGTGCGAGACCCGATCCCCAGGGCGACCCCGACCTCGTCGTTGCTGCGCCCTTCGACGACGAGGCGCACGACGTCGAGCTCGCGCACCGTCGGTCGCTCGGTTCCCGACGCGGGTGGCCTGACCTCGAACGCCATCTCGCCGCCCGCCGCCCTCCGGATCGCGTCCACCAGCCGGGCCAGGGGCGCGGTCTTGAGCACGAACCCCGCGGCGCCGAGGCGGAGGGCCGCCTCGGCGTACTGCGGGTAGCTGTACGCGGTCAGCACGACGATCGCCGGTCGCCGCCCGTCGGCGGTCTCGACGGTATCGAGCAGGCGGAGGCCGCTGTCGTCGCCGAGGCGGATGTCGAGGAGCAGCACATCGAAGTCGCCCGCGGCGAGAAGGGCTCCTCGCCTCCTCGAGCGACCCGGCGCCGCCGACGACCTCGAGGTCGGGTTGCGCGGCGAGCAGGGCGGCCATTCCCTCGCGTACGACGGGATGGTCGTCGACGAGGGCGACGCGGATCGGCACCGTCACGGGCTCATGGACGGGCGCCACTGGAGGCCGACGTGCGTGCCGCCCCCGGGCCAGGGCCGGATGTCGAGGATCGCCCCGATCTGCTCGGCCCGCTGGCGCATGTTCAGGAGGCCGAACCGGCCGGCTCGCGCCGCTTCCTCGGAGGCCCCGGCGTCGATGCCCGGGCCCGCGTCGTCCACCGTGAGGACGGCGCCGGCCTCGGTGGCGTGGTAGCGCACGACGATCGGCGGCTTCCCGTGGCGAGCCGCGTTCGCGACCGCCTCCTGGGCCACCCTGAAGAATGCGAGCTCCACGTCGCGCGGCGGTCGGACGTCATCGCTGCGCTCGAGCCGGATGTCCGTCCCGGCGACCCCCTCCACGCGCTCCACGAGCCAGTCGAGGGCCGGGCCGACCCCGAGGTCGTCGAGGAGCGGGAGGCGAAGGTCGCCGCAGATCGCCCGCAGGCGTTCTGCGACGCCTCGCGCCATCTCGGCGCTCTCGGTGTCGCCGGACGCGTCGAGGCGAAGCGCGAGGATCGTGAGCGCCTGGAGCGCGTCGTCGTGGATGTCAGCCGCCACGCGGGCGCGCTCCGCCTCGGTGGCAGCGACCGCCAGGTCCCGCTGGAGCCGGCTGCGGCTGAGGAGGCGTGAGAGCGGCCGCACGGTCAATCGCCCGGCAATGGCGACGCCCGCGAGCCACGCAGACAGGGGCAGCAGCAGCGGGTTCCAGAAGACCGCTGTCGCGAGGGCAGCGACCGGTGTCCCACCGGCGACCGCGAGCTCCGTCGCCTGCAGCGGTCCGGCCTCGGGAGCGACCGCCGGGCCCGGTCGCGAAGCAGCAGCCGCGGCGACGCCCGGGATGAGCGGGATCGCCGCGACGAGGGCGTAGTAGACGGTGTCGGCCGCGCCGCCGGAGCCGGCGAGCAGCGGCCCGACCAGCCCGAGGACGACCGCGCCGGTGAGGCATGCGGCCGCGGCGGCCCGCGCGTTGCGCCGGACGTCGGCGTCGAGGATCCGCTCGGCCAGGGTGTCCGCGAGGGGCGCCATGCCCAGTGGCACCAGGACGCCCGCGACGGCGATCGCGGGAGCCCACCACGTCGCGATCATCGGGAGCACGAGGAGGGGGGTCGCGGTCGCGACCGCGAGGGGCAGGACGAGCGGCCGGAGCGAGGCGCCCAGGCGGGGGCCGAACAGGGCGGCGGCGAGCAGGATCAGGCCCCCGACGATCAGGGCGAGCGTCCGGGCCGTCAGCTCGCCCGCGTAGGAGCGGAAGAGGTAGGTGACCGACCAGTCGGCCCAGCCGGGGATCTCGAGCTCGGCCGCGGGGACCGCCTCGAGCGATTCGACGACGGGGAAGACCTGGGCCAGGCCGTAGCCGTCGATCCCCGTCACGGTCGGGGCCGGCGGGTCCAGGTAGGGCGTCGGCTCCGGGGTCGGCAGGCCCGGAGCGCCGGCCCCGCCTTCGACCGGGGCCGCCGTGGCGCCCGGGCTGGCAACGGCCGGCAGGGGCGTGGCGCTCGGGACCGCGCCCGGCGTCGCAAGCGGCGACGCGCCGGCCGAGGCGGCAGCGCCTCCCTGGCCCGGCGTGGGCTCGGCCGATGCCGGCGACCCGGACCCGGACGCGTCCGGGGTCGCCGCCGCCGAGGGCTCCACGGAGGGCGACTGCGTCGCGATGGGCGTGGGTGCCGCGGTCGGCTCGGGCGATGGCTCGAGCTCGTCCTCCGTCCCCTCCGGGTACACGTACGCCGGCAGCCGGATGAGCTGCTGGTTGTTGATCGAGACGACGACCATGCCGGCCTGGAAGCCCTCGACGTCGGCCGGGCTGTTCGGCTTCACGGCCCCGATGCACGAGCAGGCCGTCCTGCGAGGCGAACTCGAACCCCATGTCGACCCAGCCCGCGACGACGGCCAGCATGCCCCCGGCGAGGCCGACCGCGGCGACGCCCAGGGCCACGTCATTCCGGAGGCGAAGGTTCACGGCACGCTCCGTCGCATGTCGCGACCGTAGCAGAGGCGACGGGTGCGGCGGCATCCGTCAAATCACGCACGGGTCATCCGCGGCGCGACGGACCGTCGGCCTCGTGCTCGCGCCCCGTCGTCGCGTCGCGAATTAGTCGACCCCCGGGCATGCCCGGGGGTCGGTAGCGGCGATCAGGGGGCTGGTGGAGCTACGGGGACTCGAACCCCGGACCTTCTGAATGCCATTCAGACGCTCTTCCAGCTGAGCTATAGCCCCATTCGTCCGGAGGCGGAGTATACCGGAACGCGGCCACCGGGCACGGGACAGAGCCCGCGTCCCGGCCGTCTCAGGGGGCGGGCGTTGCGCGGTCGAGAACCTGGACGTGCCACAGGAGCGTGGCGGACCCGATCACGTCATCGGGGCCCGGGAGGGGCAGGGTCACCGCGAGCACCCACTCGCCGGGGTCTGCGAGCGACAGCGGCATCTCGCCCAGCACGGGGTTGTCGTCCTGGAGAGTGCTGGCGGAGCCCGACGGGAGCTCCGTGGCCCCGGCCTCGGCCTGCTGCATCGACCATCCGGTCGCGCACAGACCCGCGGGCAGCGCCAGGGACCACGGCCCGTCGAGCGCTCCCCGCGGGCCGGCGATCAGCGGCCCGGAGGCGGCAGCGGCGAGCTCGCCCGCCGCCATCGCCCGGGAGCCCGCCGGGAGCTCGTAGGCGACCAGGACGCCGGCCTGCGGCGTCGCGTCCGGTGACGCGCGCAGGCCGATGCCGGCCACCAGGTCGGGGGTCGGCGTGTCGCAGGCGGCGTCGACCGGCTGGCCGACCACGACGGAGTATCCGAGGAGGTCGTCGGCGCGGGTGGGCCGGCGTTCGACGAGGAGCACGGTCTCGCCGCCCCGCGCATCGGGGAGGTTGACCGTCACGGGCGTCGCCGCCCGGGGGTCGGCGCACTCGACGTGCACCCAGCGGTCGGCCGCCGGCGTCGCCGGTGTGCCGGACCCGGCTGCCGTCGCGGCCGCGACCAGGATCGCCCCGTCGCCCGTGCAGGCGACGGACGCCACGACAGGGCCGGCGCGCAGCGGCGGGCTCGTGGGATCGCCGAAGGTCGAGGCGCCGTCGGCCGGCGCATCGGCTCCGCCGTGCGCGACCGTCCAGGTGGGGACCACCGAGCCCGGGAGCGAACCGGCCATCGGGGACCCGGAGACCAGCCTCGCGCCGGGCGACGCGCCCGGGGTCGGGCGACGGCGCGGCCGCCGCCACGTCCACGCGGAAGAGCAGCACGTGGGCGTTCAGCCCAGGGCCGCCGTCCACCGCGAGCCGCAGCCGGACGATCCAGCTTCCCGCCGGCGGCTCGGTCATGCCGAGCAGGCCGCCCGGCCCCCCGGGCGCCGCGGACGCAGGATCGAACGCCACGGGCGTGGCCCCGGGATCGTCGACCGGCACCGCCTCCGCGGACACGAACGACGCACACGCGCCATCCGGCAGCAGGAGCCGCAGGCCGCCCCCGACGAAGGTGTGCGCCGCGGCCAGGCTCGAGGCGTCCGCGGCCGGCCGCGGGCTGGGCTCGCTGCCCGTGCCCGCGGCGAGTCCGTCGACGAACGGCTCGCCGAACCCTGCGATCTGCGTGGTGGACAGGTCCTCGTCTTCGGATGGCGCACAGAACGGCTGCTCCTCGGGTGTCGCGGCGCGTCGCGGCGCGGGACCAGCCGACGAACTGGGCGCCGGAGGCGAGCTCCACCCAGCGACCCGATGCCCCGTCGACCAGGAGGTCTCCGGCCGTGCCGCGCACGGCCAGCCCGCGCCCGTCGGCCGCCACCCCGGCGATCGCGTTCTGGTCGATGCCGGTGGTGCCGTCCCACGGGAGCGTCGCTCGCGCCGAGGCGAGCCCCGGGCCGTCGAGGTGGACGAGGTCGAGGCGCCGCCCGGTCCCCTGCAGGAGCCAGATCCCGCGCAGCGTGGCGTCCCATGCAGGCCAGCCGACGAGCTGCTCGCCCGAGCCGAAGAGCGTCCAGGTCTGCGCATCGGGCGTGTCGCTGGAGCCCTGGTCCTGGCCGTCCACCCGCACACCCGTCGTCGACCAGCCGTTCGTGTCGTAGGCGGTGCCGATGACCCCCGCCTTCACGCCCCACGTTGGCTCGACGCCCCTGACCGCCCAGACGGCGTCCGGGAGACCCTCCGTCAGCGTGGCGGCCCCCCCGTCGCGCGGCAGGTCGGCCGTCGCGACCGTCGAGCGGAACATCGCCGGCTCGTGCTTCATCACCACGACCCGGTTGTCGGGCGTGCTCGTGATCAGTCCGCCCCCCGCCACGGAGCCGCAGAGTACCCGACGGCGACGAAGACCTGGTCGGGCAGCGTCACGCTCACCACGTGCTTCGTGCGCGCATCCAGGACGTCGAGCCGCGAGAAGGCCGTGGCCGAGGTCACCACGAGCCGGCCGTCCGGGGTCCAGCCGATCATCGGCTGGCCCACGGAGTCGGCGGTGGCGTCGATGCGCACGGGCTCGTCGGCCGGGCGGGCGAGGTTCCACACGAGGACCGCGACCGGGCTCTTCTCCTCGTCGGCGGCGGAGACCGCGACCGCGAGATAGCCATCGGGATGGAAGGCGATGATCGTGCCCGTCGTCCCGGGCTGCGAGCCGGGCCGGGTCGACCGTGGGCCGGAGCCAGTCGGCGGCCCGGGGCAGGCGAGCCATCACGACCGCCGACCCGTCGAAGGACACCTTCTCCACGACGAGGTCGCCGCCCGTCTCGAGGCGGACCGTGACGGCCGTGTCGGTCGGCTGATCGGGGGCGAGGGCGCGCTGCGCGAGCGGGGCGACGACGGGCGCCGAGAGGGCGATCGCCAGGACGGCCGCGATCCCGAGCGCCGCGCGCGTCCAGCGACGGCTCCGCTCGCGGGCCGCAATCCCCGTGCGGACCTGCGGGGCGGTCACGCCGACCCGGGCCATGGCCATCTCGCGGTGGAGGGCGGCGCGCAGCTCGACTTCGAGGCGATCCTCATGCATGGCGCACCTCCGGCACTGTCTCGTGCTCGTCGACGTCGTCGGCCATGCCCCGGCGGAGCTTCGCGAGGGCCTCCCGGAGCTGCGTCTTCACCGTGTTCGGCCGGGTGCCCATCGCCCGCGCGACCTCCTCGACCGGGAGGTCGGCGAGGTACCGGAGGGCGATCGCGGCCCGCTCGCGCGGCGCCAGGAGGGCCAGGCCCTCGAGGACGGCGACGTGCGCCTCGGCCGATCCGCGCGGGTCGGCGGACTCCTGGTCCAGGACCGAGTCCAGGGCCACGAGCCGGGTGCTCCTGCGGCGCCGGCTCAGGGCCCGGTTCGTGGCCACCCGCAGGAGCCACGGGCGCAGGGCGTCCGGGTCGCGGAGGCTCGACGCCCTTCTCCCAGGCGGCGATGACCGTCTCGGCGAGGACGTCGGCGGCCTCGTCGCGATCGTGGAGGATGACCTGGGCCACGGTCTGGATCTCCCGTCCGTGCTCGGCGAGCAGGCGGTCGATCGCCTCGGGACGGCGTTCCCGCAGGTCCTCGGCGATCGAACGCTTCACGCCCTACCTCCAGCGCGGCCGGGGCCGATCCGTGGGCTCGGAGCGGCGTCCTCGAGCTGCGCCTACAGGGTAGACGCGCGAGATGCGCCCGGCGGGTGACCGGCCCGTGCGTCGGCACGCGCCGCATGTGGCAGCATCCGCGCATGCCGTTCGACCTCCTGATCCGCGGCGGCACGCTCGTCGACGGGACGGGCAGCCCGGGTCGGCCGGCCGACGTCGGCATCGTCGGCGACCGGATCGAGGCCGTCGGCGACCTGGCGGCGGTCGACGCCCGCGAGGTCGCGACCGTCATCGACGCGACCGGGCGCGTCGTGGCTCCCGGGTTCGTCGACCCGCACGGCCACTCCGACGCGTCGGTGCTCGTCGACGGCGCGCTGGCGAGCCACCTGCACCAGGGCTTCACGACCCAGCTCTCCGGCAACTGCGGCGACAGCCTGGCACCTGTCACCGAGGTCGGCCGCGAGGCGGTGGAGCTCTCGATGGCGGCGGCCGGGCTGCGCCCGCGGTGGACGACCTTCGCCGGCTACCTGGCCGCCGTCGAGGCGCAGCCGCTCGGGCCCAACGTCGCCTTCCTCGTGGGGCACGGGACGCTCCGGGGCGCGGTCCTGGGCCCGAGCCCGGCAGCCCCCGAGTCCCGAGCAGGCCGCCGCCATGGCCCGCCACCTCGAGGAGGCGCTCGACGCGGGCGCATTCGGGCTCTCGTCCGGGCTGATCTACGCCCCCGGGATCCACGCCGAGCCGGCCGAGGTGGCCGCTCTCGTCCGGGTCGCCGCACGCCGGGGAGCCCTGTACGCGACGCACATGCGCAACGAGTCCGCCGGCCTCTTCGAGTCGCTCGAGGAGGCGCTCGCGACGACCCGCCTCGCCGGCCCCGGCGCCCGCCTCCAGGTCAGCCACCTGAAGGCGGGGGCGCGCGCTGTGTGGGGGCGAGCCCGCGAGGCGGTGGCGCTCCTGGAGAAGGCCCGGGCGGCGGGCCTCGACGTGGCCGCCGACCAGTACCCGTACACGGCGGCCGCGACGACGCTCCAGTGCGTCCTCCCGCCCGCGCTGCTGGCCCTGCCCGTCGACGAGACCGTTGCCGCCCTGCGAGACTGGGAGGTCCGCCGTCGGATCAAGGACGAGATCGCCGGCGGGATCTCGGGCTGGGAGAACGTGGCGGCCGACCCGGGCTGGGACGGCATCGCGCTCGCCGGGTCGCACGCGCACGCGAGCTGGGCCGGTCGAACCTTCGGCGACCTGGGGCGGGACCTCGGCCTCGACCCCGTCGACGTCGCCTGCGACGTCCTGGCCGCCGACCGCCTCGACAGCTGGATCACGATCCACTGCATGGACGAGGCCGACGTCGAGACGATCGTCGGCGTCCCGTGGATCGCGGTCTGCACCGACGCCGAGGGGCGCCGGCCCGGCCACCCGGTGCTCGACGCCGGCGTGCCGCACCCGCGGGCCTACGGGAGCGCGCCGCGGGTCCTGGGCCGCTACGTCCGCGAGCGGGCGTGCTCCCCCTCGAGGCCGCGGTCGCGAAGCTGACGTCGGTGCCGGCCCTGCGAGTCGGCCTCGCCGATCGCGGCATCGTGCGCGAGGGCACCTTCGCCGACCTCGTGGTCTTCGATCCGGCGACCGTCGCCGACCTGGCGACCTACGAGCGCCCCGCGGTCCACCCGCTCGGGATCGACGCGGTGATCGTGAACGGCGAGGTGGCCGTTCGCGACGGCGTCGAGACCGGGGCCCGACCGGGCCGCCTCCTCCGGCGCTCCTGAGCGCCCGCGTGGCTCGACCCCCGGCCTTGCTCGAATCGCCCGCGATCGCGCGGCTCCGGGGCGGCGACCTGCCGTACACGCTGCGGCGCTCCGCGCGGGCGCGCCGCCTGCGGGTGACGATCGACCCGCGCCGCGGCGTGATCGCGACGGTCCCGGGCGTGCGCACCGGGGAGGCGGCCGCGCGGGCCCTCGTCGAGCCGTTCCTCGCCGAGCGCGAGGCCTGGATCCGGCGCCACCTCGCCCGCCAGGAGGCCGTCGCCGAGCGGATCGCCGCGCGCCGGCGAGGCCCGCGACGGGGCGCTCCTCCGCGTATCGCGGGCAGCCGCACCGGATCCGGGTGGCGGCGGGCCGGCCGGGGAGCCGCCGCTCCCACGTGGAGCGCGTCGGCGACGAGCGACGAGGACGTGCTGCTGGTCACGCTCGCCGCCGCCGAGCGCCGGTCGCTCGCCGCGGTGCTGGAGGCGTGGCTGCGCGTGCGGGCCCGCGAGGCCGTCGAGGCGGCGATCGCCCGCCACGCCGGGCCGCTGGGCGTCGCGCCGACGGCCGTCGCGGTCCGCGACACCCGCAGCCGGTGGGGGAGCGCCTCGCGGCAGGGCCGGGTCATGCTGGCCTGGCGGCTGGTCCTGGCCCCGCCCGCGGTGCTCGAGACGGTCGTCGTCCACGAGCTCTGCCACCTCCGCGTGTTCGGCCACGGTCCGCGCTTCTGGGACCTCGTCGCGACCCGCGTTCCGGATCACGCGACCCACCGACGCTGGCTGCGGTCGCACGCGGCCGAGCTCCACGCGACGCTGGTGGTGCGCCCGCGCACCTGACGTTCGGCGGCGCCGCATGTCCCGCCCTCCGCGCGCGTGACAGCCCGGGTCGCTCGTGGCATGCTGCCGGACATGGGCCCTCCGGATGGAGGGCGTCGCCCGGCGTCCGCCGGTCGGGCAGGGGCGGAGGATCACACCGATGACCGAGGAGACGAGCAGCAACCCGCCGCCGCGCCGCGCTCGCTGGCCGATCGTCGCGGGGCTCACGGCCGTCGCCGCGGTCGCACTCGTCGCCACGCTCGCCATCGCGGGCGGCCTCCCGGGTTCGGCTCCGGCCGCTGCCGACCCGTCGGCAGCGCCTGTCGTGCCGAACGGCGCTCCGGCGGCCGGGCAGGGCGGCATCGTCGACGTCGGCTGGGTCGCTCCGGCGAGCCAGGATGGGACGAAGGCCCCCGCCCACGGCGGCGGTGCCGGCCGCGGCTCGCGGATGGGCGGCATCACGATCACGAAGATCGACGGCGCGAAGCTCTCGCTCGAGACCGACGACGGCTGGACGCGGACGATCGACGCCACCGGCGCCACCATCACCCGCGACGGCGCGACGATCGCGGTCGGCGACCTCGCCGTCGGCGACGAGATCGTGCTGCGCCAGCAGCGCCAGGCGGACGGCACGTTCAAGATCACGGCGATCCGGGTGATCCTGCCGAAGGTCGCCGGGCTGGTCACCGATGTCGCGGCCTCCAGCCTCACCCTGGCCGCGAAGATGGCGCGAAGACCACCGTGAAGCTGACCTCGTCGACGACCTACCGGCTCGGCAAGGACAAGGCCGACCAGTCGGTGGTCAAGGTGGGCATGCAGGCCGTGGCGACCGGGACGAAGGCCGCCGACGGCTCGCTGACGGCCACGTCGATCGTCGGTCAGCCCCTCGAGGGTCTCCGGGACGATCACCGAGGTCACCTCCTCCAGCCTGACCCTGGCCGCGAAGGATGGCGCGAAGACCACCGTGAAGCTGACCTCGTCGACGACGTACCGGCTCGGCAGCAGCGACGCCGACAAGTCGGCCGCCAAGGTCGGCATGCAGGCCACGGCGAGCGGCGCCAAGGCCGACGACGGCACGCTGACCGCGACCTCCGTCACGCTCAAGGCATCCCGGATCGCCGGGACCGTGACCGCCACGACCGCCACCTCGATCACCGTGACCGATCGGAAGGGCGTCAAGACCATCGTGAAGGTGACCTCGGCGACGACCTACCGGGTCGCCGGCGTCGACAAGGCCGCGCTCACGGACGTGAAGGCCGACATGTGGATCGTCGCCGAGGGCGTCCGGAACGACGACGGCTCCTTCGCCGCGTCGGCCGTCATCGCGGCCGCGGCCGGGAAGCACGGGGGCTGGGGCGACTGGAAGCCGTTCCGCGGATACCGAGGCGGGTCGGACGACAAGAGCCCCGCGCCGGCGGGGTCGCAGAAGCCCTCGTCGGAGGGCTGATCCCGGAGGGTTCGCTCGCGGCGTCGCATCGCCGCGCGACCAAGTCAGCCAGCGCCACCCCCTGCCCATCCGCCTGCGCCGCGCCGGCGGGCGTCGGGTCAGCCGGCGTCAGGGGCCGCGAGCGTCGCGCTGATCTCGCCGGCCCACGCCCGGATCTGGTCCCAGTTGCGGAAGTCGCCGACGCGGTGCGTCGCCAGGAGCGCGGGATCGACGCCCGGGGTCCCCTCGAGCAGGCGCCCGCCGAAGGTGCGGTGGCCCCGCGCGCCGATCGGCGCCACCTCGGGCTCGACGTGCTCCGTCAGGGGGATGTTGTCGAAGTCCGCGGAGCGGTCCAGCGGGCCGCTCGAGAAGAGCCAGACGGGCACCTGCTGGAGCGCCGCGAGATGACGCCTGGCGAAGCGGTTGGCGTCGCGCTGCCAGTGGGCCGAGTACAGGGCGCTGCCGAGGACGACCGCCTCGTATCCCGAGAGGCGCTGGACGTGGCGCGCCGGGCGGACGTCCACCTCGTGGCCGGCCTCGCGCAGGGTCGCGCCGATCGTCTCGGCGATCTCGGCGGTGGAGCCGTGCTTGCTGGCGTACGCGACGAGGATCTTCATGACCATCACGTGGAGGTGGTGGAGATGAGGGGACTCGAACCCCTGACCCCCGCGATGCGAACGCGGTGCTCTTCCGGCTGAGCTACATCCCCACGGCGGGCCGGTCCCGCGCGCTGGGGCGGGATCGCCGGCCGGAAGTGTAGCACGGGCCCTGCTCCCGTCCCGGGACGCGGGCCGGCCCGACGACGGGCGCCGCCGCCACGTACGCTCGGGGCGTGAACGACCTCGCCGGCGTCCTGCTCGGCCTGACCGCCGCGCTGACGTGGGGCCTGACCGACGTGGTGGCGATGGTCGCCAGCCGGCGCGCGGGCAGCCTCGCCGCAACCGCCGGCACCCAGGTCGTCTCGCTCCTCGTCCTGCTGGTCCTGGCGGCGGCGACCGGGGCACGCCTGCCCGCAGACCCCGCCGTGACCGCGACTGCGTTCGCGAGCGGGCTGATCTCGGCCGTCGCATACCTCGCCTTCTACACGGCGCTGCGCCACGGGCCGATCACGGTGGTGAGCCCCGTCGTGTCCATGTACGGGGGACTCACGGTGGTGTTGTCGATCCTGCTCCTCGGCGAGCACCTCGCGCCGCTGCAGGTGCTGGGGGTGATGGTCGCCACGTCTGGCATCGTCCTCGCGGCGGTCGCCTTCGACGGTGGCCTCCGGCGGGCGCGCCCGGTGGGGCCGGGTGTCGCCTATGCGCTGCTGGCCCTCGTCGCCTTCGCGGGGGTGACCATCATCCTCTCGGGTCCGATCCGCGCGGCCGGCTGGCTGCCGATCCTCGTGGTGGCGAGGATCGCGAACGCAGGCACGGTGTGCGTGATCTTCGGCACGGCCCGCCTGCGGCGGCGGCCCGTCTTCCCGACGACGTCCGGCCCCGCGCCGGCGTCCGGCCCCGCGCCCCAGGTGGCCCGCTCGACGATGGAGCCGACGCGATCGCCGGATCGCCGGATCCTCGGCCTCGTCGTGGCCGCCGGGCTGCTCGACATCGCGGGGTTCATCGCCTTCGCGGTGGGGCTCCAGATCTCCCAGACGTGGCTCGTCGGCATCACGAGCTCGTTCGGGCCGGTGGTCGCGGTGGCGATCGGCGTGGTCGCGTTCGGGGAACGACCCCGCCCGGTGCAGTGGCTCGGGCTCGCCTTCGTGCTGGCCAGCGTCTTTCTCATCGCCCTGGGGTAGGGAGCGGCGGCGCGCGAGCCGGGTCGGCGATGCCGTCCCGGTCGCATCACCCCGGTCGAGGCATGCGCGGCCGCCGGGCCGCCAACGACTCGCGGCGACCACGAGCGCGCAGCAAACCCGGGCAGGTGATGGGGGTTCTGGCGGATTCTCGACCGGTTTGGAGCAGCGCTCTCCGGTTCCCGAGTCATGTACGCATCACGCGCGGGCACGCTCGAGCCGGCGCGGCTGGACCGCCGGGTTTGGGCCGAATCCCGGGCCACAAGGCTCTTCCAATTGTCGAACGGATGTTCTATTGTTGGATGTCCGATGGACCGTCACCCCGACCGCGCCGCCGCCCTCGCGAGCCTCCGGGCCCGGTGGGGCGCGGCCGCGCCGCGGCCGGCGGTGGAGGTCTTCGGGGCGCTTGCGGCCGCCCCGTTGCCGGCGGAGGCCGGGGCGGCCGGCGCGCTTCCCGATGAGCCTCCGGACCAGGAGGGCGGCCCGGGACGTCGCCCGCCCGGCCCGGGACGTCGCCCGATCGGCCTGCCCTCATCCCCCTGCCGGGCGGCGCGGAGGCGGCGCCCGCAACCCGGCCGCTCCCCGGGGAACCGGCACGGGGCCCGGCGCGGAACGCTGCGCAGGACCCGGACCGGGCGATCTCCACCGGCTTCCCGGAGCTGGACGCGCTCCTCGCGCCCGGCGGCCTTCCCCGGGCCGGCACGGTCGCGCTCCGGGGTGCCGGGTCGAGCGGCGTGACGACGCTCGCCCTGCGGGCGGTCGCGGAGGCCCAGGCCGGCGGCGCGCTCGTGGCGTGGGTCGACCTCGCCCGGAGCCTCGACCCGGTCGAGGCGGTCGCCCGCGGCGTGCGCCTCGAATGGCTCGCGGTGCTCGTTCCCGGGTCGGCCGAGGAGGCGCTCGCGATGGCCGGGGCGCTCCTCCAGGCGCGCGCGGTCGACCTCCTCGTCCTCGACCTCGCGGGGGCCGGCGTGCGAGCCACCGGGGCCGCCGCGGGCGCTGCGCCGGCCGCCGGCCGCGGTGCTCGCCGCCCGCGCCTCGCCGACCAGCTCACCCGGCTCGTCGCCTTCGCCCGCCGGGCCGGAGCGCTCCTCCTCGTCCTCGAGCCGGCCGAGACGCCCGCGTCGCTGCGGGCCGCCCTCGACGGCGCCGGGCTCCGCCTCGAGCTGCGGCGTCGGGGCTGGATCCGCCTCGGGCGGGAGGTCGTCGGCCAGCGGACGGAGGTCCGCGTCGCGAAGGACCACCACGGGGCGCCGGACCGGCGGGCGGCCATCCGCCTCCTCTACGCGGAGGGCGGGCCGCGCGACCGCTGCCTGGCCCGCGACGAGCTCCTGGTGGAGGAGCCCGTCGCCGCGGGCACCGTCGTCCCCGCCCCCGTCTCGACGCTCGTCACCACCTCGGAGCACCAGGAATCGATCGATGCGCCTCCTCCACCTCGCCTGGCCCCATCTCGCCCTCCGGCTCGCGCGGCAGCGCGATCCCGCGATCCCCGGCAACGGGCCGCTGATCCTCGGCGGGCGGCCGTGGGATGACGGCGTCGTCCTCGACGCCAGCCCCGCCGCGGTCGCCCTGGGAGTCCGCCGGGGGATCCCGCTCGGCCAGGCCCACCGGCTCGCCCCGGAGGCCGTCTTCCTGCCGCCCGACCCGGCCGCCGACGCCGCGGCCGTCGAGGCCGCCCTCGACGCCCTGGCCGCGCTGAGCCCGGGGGTCGCCGGCCCCACCGATCCCGCCGACCGGGCCTTCGGCTCGCTGGAGGTCCAGGTCGACGGCCTCGAGGCGCTCTGGGGTCCCGAGCCGGATCTCGTGGGGAAGGCCCGGGCCGCCCTCGCCCCGCTCCTCCCGGGGACGCCCCGGGCGGGGATCGCCGGGACCCGCTTCGCCGCCGCGCTCGCCGCCGCCACGGGCCCCGGCCCCTCGGCCGTGCCCGCCGTCCTCGTCCCGCGGGGGCAGGACGCGACCTTCCTCGCGGCCTTCCCCGCCTCGGCGCTCACCCGCGACCTCGAGGTGCGCGGCCGGCTCGCCCGGTTCGGCCTCGTCACGATCGGGGCCGTGGCCGCCCTGCCGCGCTCGGCGCTCGTCGCCCGTTTCGGGATCGAGGAGGGTGGCCGGCTCCACGACCGGGCCAACGGCCTCGAGACCGACCCGTTCCGGCCGCGCCGCGCCCCGGAGCGGCTGGTCCTGGGGCTCGCCCTCGACGAGCCGGTGGAGGGCCTCGACGCGCTCCGCTTCGTCCTGCGCCGCCTCGCCGGCGCCCTCGCCGCGCAGCTCGAGGCCCGCGGCGAGGCCAGCGGCCGTGCCCGCCTCGTGGCGACGCTCGACACGACGTTCTCCCCCGGCCGCCTCCCGCTCCCGGGCGCCGGCCTCCCGACGATCAGCGTCACCCAGCGCCTCCCCGAGCCGACCGCCGCCCCCGAGGCGCTGGAGCGGCTCCTCCTCGAGCGGCTGGAGCGGGAGCCGCCGCCGGCGCCGGTCGCCCGCCTGGAGCTGGAGCTGCTCGACGTCGTCCCGGCGGCCGGCCACCAGCTGGCTCTCTTCACGCCGCAGGCGAATGCCGCCTCGCGCCTGGGCTGGCAGCTGGCGCGGCTCGCCGTCCGCTTCGGGGAGGAGCGCGTCGGGCGCGTCGCGCTGGCGGATCCCGAGGCGCCGCTCGCCGAGACGCGCTGGACCTGGCACCCGGTCGCCGCCGACGGGACGGCCGCAACCGGGACGGGGATCCCGGGGAGCATCCCGTGACGAGGTCGCCCGCGAGGCCCGCCCCGTGACGCGCCTCCTCCGCGAGCACCCGGAGATCGAGGTCGAGCTCGACCCCGCCGGGCGCCCCGTGGCGATCACCTGGGCCGGCCGCCGCGAGCCCGTGGAGGCCTGCACCCGCTGGCGCGTCGAGGACGCCTGGTGGGGCCGCCCCATCGCCCGCGACTACGTCAAGGTCGTCGGCACCCGCTGGCTGGCCCTCGTCTACCTCGACCGGATCGACGGCACCTGGCACCTGGAGCGCCTCTACGACTGACCGTGACATGGGCCCTTGACCAGGGCGGGGCAGGGGGGGCATTCTGCGCCAGCGGCATGCGCCGGTAGGCTGACGTGTCAAGCACGTCGCCCGGGAAGTGTCGACCGCCACACTCGGACGGGGACCGCCGCCAACTCCGCCCCGGCCAGCTCGTGGAGGCCAGATGCGCAGCTCGCCGGGCCATAAGGATCTCCGCGAGTCCCGCGCGGTCCCGGTCTGGATCATCGTCGTGGCGCTTCTGAGTGGATGCGTCGCCGCGGCGCTCCTGCGACAGAACGTCGGGAACGATGTTCGACAAGACAGACACCTTGACCGCCGATCTCGATCTGCCGTCTCCTACCCCGGAGGCCAGCGGGCCTCGACGACATGGGACAACAACGACGAGTTCGTGGGCTTCGCCGCGCCTAGCTCCGGGACGGTCACGATCAGCGTCTCCAAGGCGCGGTTCGATGCGAGCTCCGAGTACTGCGGTCTCGGTTGGCTGCACTACTAGGCGCCCGACAGCGATTCGCGCTCCTTGCCCTCGTCGCCGTCGCCGGCTGCTCGTTGGTATCGCCGCCCTCACCACCCTCGACGGCCAAGCCCCCCTACACCGCGGCGCCGCCCACGCCGTCGTGGGCGCCGACCGGACGGCTGCCGGGAACGTCCACGGTCGTCCGTACACGCCGGCGGACATCCTGGCGACCCTCCAGGCGATGCCGGCGTCCGGGTTCCCCACGGCGCTGCGCGGCCCCCGGATCAGCTGCGCCATCGCCGAGGCGGTGGCCGAGGCATCTGGACGTACGACGCCGACCCTACCGAGAGCTGCTCATTGGCGCCAGATGCGGCGAGGGCGGATCGGCTGTACTGCGAACTGACGGCCACCGGCGTGCCGGAGTTCGCTCTGACGCGCGACTACGCGGACCGCTACCACTGGGTGGTGACCACTGCCCTCGTCCAGTCTTCTGAACCCTTTCTCGGTGGCTATCCGGCGGAACTCGAGGGCCCGTTGGACGAGCTCACGCGCTCCCTCGACCGGGACGGCCGGCTGAAGGGGATCTCGCTCATCTGGATGGGGTGGGCGCTCCCTCCCCCCGCCGATGGGTGGGTGCTTCACTACAGCGACGGAAATGAGGAAGGCGGGATCGACCTGCTCGTCACGGTCGACCGTGAGGCGCACCGAATCCTGAGCATGGTGCCGCTCGGGGGTTGAAGAAGCTCCCGAGCCGCGACGTGAACCGCACTGGGTTCCCTTGGCCGGCCGCCGCGAGCCGGTCGAGGCCTGCACCCGGTGGCGCGTCGAGGATGCCTGGTGGGGCCGCCCCATTGCCCGCGGCTACGTCAAGGTCGTCGGCAGCCGCTGGCTCGCCCTCGTCTACCTCGACCGGATCGACGGCACCTGGCACCTGGAGCGCCTGTATGACTGGGCTGAGCTGGGCGTGCCGACTTGCGCGACGACCTGACCTGCGGCGGTCAGCGGCATCCCGCCGCCGGCACTACCCAGGGTCAGGTGCGGCGCAGGAGCCGATCGCCGCTCCAGATGTTCCGCTCGGCGAACGGCGCCGGCGTTGACTCCCGGAGCCAATCTCGCATCCGCCCGGTGCCCTGGTACAGGTACCAAGGGTCGGCCAGCACGTATCCCGGATCGCGCGTCCACGCGGGCACGGGGATCCCGTCACGCGCGCGAGGCGGACGCCAACGGCTCGACATCCCGTCGAGCACGCGGCCGTCTCAGCTCGACGATCGGCCAGGTGCTCGGCTACGATCTCCCGTGACGATGGAGGATCGACGGATGAGCTCTGGCAGCCGGCTGGCCATCATGTCGTTCCTCGTCGCCCGCGACGCGATCGCGACGAGCCGCGGAGATGTACGACCAGCCCTCGAGAAAGTCACGGTAGGCGATCCTGGATCCGCCCGGCTTCGATCCTCGCCTCGTGTCCACCGTGGTCTGGGGCCGGTAGTCGATCGTCATTCGAACAGGCTCTCGAGCAGGATCTGAACCTCGGCTCGAGCTCGCCGGGCGAGTACTTCCCGCACCCGTGGCGTACGCCTCATGCTCGGTCGTGATCGCCGAGGGACGCGCGCGATCGTCGCAGAGAACCCGACTGCTCCTGACCCGACGCTCTACCTTGTGTTCGCGAGCAATGGGTTCATCCGGGACGACAACGGCGTCGCCAGGACGTCCACGTTGACCACCGAGGCCTGGACAGAGGCGATCGACGGCCGGCCGTTCGACGACATCGTCGTCGAAATCGCCGCCACGAAACCGCGAGACTAAGGTCTAGAACTGACGGACGTCGTGTACACATCGGGACCTCCGGTGATGAGGAGGACCGATGACCGACCGCGAGCTGGACCGCCGAGCCGCGCACCGCCTGGCGGTGATCCGCCACGCGCAGGAAGTGACCGGCAACGTCCGCAAGACGTGCCGCTACTACGGGATCACCCGGCAGGCCTACTACAAGTGGCTGCGCCGCTACGAGGACGGCGGGCTCGACGCCCTGCGCGACGGCTCATCGAGGCCGCACGTGAGCCCGAACGCCACCCAGGCCGAGGTCGTCGGCAAGATCGTCTACCTGCGCCAGACCTACCACTTCGGGCCGCACAAGATCGCGATGTACCTGGAGCGCTACCACCAGATCGCGGCTCAGCCCGTCGGGCGTGTGGCGGATCCTCAGCCGCCTCGACATGAGCCGGCTCCCGGCGTCCCAGCGGTACCGTCGCCATCGAGGACCGCTGGAAGCGGTACGAGAAGCCGCTGCCGCGGTCACCGGGTGCAGATCGACGTGAAGTTCATCGCCCGCTGCCGGCTCGCCGCGCGAAGCTACTACCAGTTCACCGCGATCGACGACTGCACCCGCATCCGCGTGCTGCGCGCCTACGACCGGCTGCAACCAGACGACGGCGATCCGGTTCCTCGACGAGGTCCTGGCGGGCTCCCGTTCCGCGTCGAGACGATCCAGACCGACAACGGCGCCGAGTTCCAGTCGCGGTTCCATTACCACGTGCTCGACCGGGGCATCGGGCACGTCTACATCCGGCCGGCGACGCCGCGGCTGAACGGCAAGGTCGAACGGTCCCACCGGATCGACGCAGACGAGTTCTACAAGCTGCTCGAGGGCATCGTCATCGACGACTCAGGGCTGTTCACCGAGCGCCTTCGGGAGTGGGAGGACTACTACAACTTCGACCGTCCGCACGGGGGCCTCGGCGGCCAGACGCCCTATGAGAGACTGCGCCTGAAGACCGGGGTCACGGTGTGAGCGGCCACCGTCAGTTGCACAACTAGCCGAGCTCGCGTGCCTTCCAGCATCCGGGACGTCCTTGAGTCCACGCCGCCTTGCGGTCGCCCCGCGAGCCTCTCGCGCGCGTGACCGGCAGGCCGGATGTCGCCTAGCGGTCCAGCCATACGGTCAGGCGAGCGAGGGGCCGAGGCCGGACCAGCCGCACGGCCTCGGCGAGGTCGCCCCGCCAGGGCTCGCCGTGGCCGGGGAGGGCGAGGCTGGCGTCGAGATCGACGAGCCGATCGAGCGATGCGAGGGCCTGCCGCGTGTCGGCGTTGAACTGCGGGACCGTGAGGGGACCCCGCGCCCCGGTCAGCGAGTTCAGCGTCGCGAAGGCGTCGCCGACGAAGACGGTGTCGCGGGCGGGCACGTGCAGGGCGGCGCTCCCCGCGGTGTGGCCCGGCACGAGGATCACCCGCGGCGACCCGGGGACGTCGAGCGTGGCGCCGTCGCCGTACGTCGAGACCGCGGTGATCCGCGGGATCCGCAGCATCCCCTTCCGGACGGAGTAGGCGAGGAAGCCGAGGAGGGGGCCGGGACGCGGCCGGGGGCCCTTCACGACCTTGTCGCGGGGCGGCGGCATCTCGCCCAGCGCCAGCGCGCGGTCGGCTTCGTGGACCTGCACGGGAACGTCCAGCTCGCGTCGGGCGCGCTCGGCGAACCCGATGTGGTCGGAGTGGCCGTGGGTCAGGACGACGGCGCGGATGTCCTCGAGCGTGCGGCCCATCGCCGCGAGCTCGGCGAGGAGCTCCTTCCACTGGCCGGGCGCTCCCGTGTCGATGACGGTGATCTCGCCGGCCTCCTCGAGCAGGTAGACGTTCATCAGGCCCCGGCCCAGCCGCCGGATCCCCGGAACGATCTCCATCGGTCGCTGTCCCCCTTCTTGCGCGGCCTCGACCGGTCCGGCCATGGAGATCCCTGGGATGGACCGGAGCCCGCGAAACCGGGAGCGACCTAGGCCCCCAGGAGACCCCGGAGCGCCGCCTCGGCGTCCCCGTCGCCGCCCATGGCGGCCGCGACCAGGAGCACGATCAGCACGACGAGCACGAGCGCCAGGATGCCGGCTCCGAGCCAGTCGCGCGGCGTCGGTCCCATCGTCATCCTCCTCTGCGCGGGCCTCGGTCAGCCCCAGGGGCAGGCGGCCCCGTAGAGCACCGTGATCATCGTCGTCCCGCCCAGCGGGCGGATGCGGGTCTGGACCCGGCATGCCGGATCCGTGCCGACGGAATCGATCACCAGGCTGCCGTCCTCGGATGGTCCGCTGAGCGCCTCCGTACTGTAGCCCGCCGCGGCGAGGCCCACCTGCTGCATGGCGGCGGCGTCGTCGGGAGACAGGTCGACCGACGAACGCGCCCGAGACCGGGCCGTCGGCCGGGTCGCCCGGGTCGGCGGGCGCGGCGCCCGGGGGGATCGGGAAGCCCGGCTGGAAGGCCGTCCCAGGCCTCGCCCCAGGCCGTCTCGAAGGTGCCCGGGCTCGGGGGCGGCGTCCGCTCGCCGCTCCCCGGGACCTTTGTCGGCGCGGGCGACGTGGGCGTCTCCGTCGCCGGCGTCGACGGGGCGGCGGTGGTGGCCGGCGAAGGGCGCGGGGTGGGCCCGGAGCCGCCGCACGCCGCGAGGGCGAGCGCCAGGAGGGCCGCGACGAGCGCGGGTCGGGTCGGCGTGGCGTGGCATGGCGCGATGGTAGCCGGGAATCTCACGGGCCCCGTCGCGGCGCGGCGCGACGGGGCCCGGAGGAGGTCGCCGTCCCAGGTCCCCAGTTACCGGGACGGCGCGGAACGTTCGGTCAGGTGGCCGTCCCTCCGGCGGCTGCGAGAACCGCCGGGAGGACGACGAGGACGAGCACGGCCGCGAGCAGGATCAGGAGGAGCGTCGGGAGGAGGAAGCGGGTGCCGGCCGCGAGCGTGCTCATCGCCCTGTAGACGGCGAGACGCCGGCGATTTGTTGCATGGCCGAGGCCGCGATTCTCGGCCGGTTGGGATTGACCAATTCGAACACGTGTTCTATCATCTCGGAGTGCCCCCGCCGCCGCGACGGCCGCGCTGCCGTCCCCTCCGTCGCCCGGGGCCTTCCCATGCCCGTGCCGGCCTATGCCGAGCTCCACGCGCACACGAGCTTCTCCTTCCTCGACGGCGCCTCCGCCCCGGCGGACCTGGTGGAGCGGGCCGTCGAGCTGGGCCTCTCCGGGCTCGCCGTCACCGACCGCCAGGGCCTCTACGGCGTGGTCCGCTTCGCCTCGGCCGCCGAGGAGGCCGGGCTGCGGCCGGTGATCGGCATCGAGCTGGAGCTCGTCGACGCGCTCGCCCCGGATCCCCACGGGCTGGTCATCCCGGCGCGCCGCGCGCCGCCCCGGAACCGGCGCCGGGCCCCGACCGCCTGTGCCGCTGCCGCCGGCCGTCCCGCACGGCGGGCTCCCGGCCCGGCCCCAGCCGGAGCGTGCCCGGCTGCCGGGCCACCGCGAGGCGGTCAAGGAGGACCATCGCGGCGTGGGAGCGGGGGAGCGCGGGCCGCACCTCGTCCTCCTGGCGCTCGACGGGACGGGCTACCGGAGCCTCTGCCGGCTCGTCTCGCGGGCCAACCTGGCCGGCACGAAGGCGGCGCCGCGGGTCACCCAGGCGCTCCTCGCGGAGCACGCGGAGGGGCTCGTCGCGCTCTCGGGGTGCCGCCACGGCGAGATCGCCCGGCGGCTCCTGGCGGGCGACCGCGAGGGCGCGCGCGCGGTCGCCGAGGGCTACGCCCGGGTCTTCGGGCGTCCCGGCGAGCGGCGCGACTGCCGGCGCCGTGGAGCCCGGCGGGGTCGCGGCCGCCGGCTTCGTCCTCGAGCTCTCCCATCACCTCCTGCCCGGCGACGACTGGCTCGTGGCGGAGACCGCGCGCCTCGCCGGCGAGGTCGGCCTGCCGGTCGTCGTCACGAACGACGTCCGCTACGCGCGCCCGGAGGATCGCGAGCTGCACGACGTCCTGACCGCGATCCGCCACGGGCGCTCGGTCGAGACGCTCGCCGAGCTGCGGACCCCCAGCGGCGAGCACCACCTGAAGTCGGGCGCCGAGCTGGCCGCGCTGCCGCCGGGCGACGAGACGCGCCGACGCGGCCACGGCGGCCGCCTGGCGCGAGGGGATCGCGAACGCGGGCGAGCTGGCGGCGGCCTGCCGGGTCGACCTCGGCTTCGAGCAGTACCGCTTCCCGGGCTTCGCCGTGCCGGCCGGCGAGACGGCCTTCTCGTACCTCGCCGAGCTCTGCCACGGGGGCATCCGGCGGCGCTACCACCCCGTGACGCCGTCGGTCGTGAAGCAGCTGGCCCACGAGCTCGACGTCATCGAGCGGACCGGCCTCGCCGAGTTCTTCCTCATCTGCTGGGACCTCATGCGCTTCGCGAAGGAGCGCCGGATCCCGGCCCAGGGGCGCGGCAGCGCCGCCGACTCGATCGTGGCCTACGTGCTGGGGATCACCCGGGTCGACCCGATCCGCCACAACCTCCTCTTCGAGCGCTTCATCAACGAGGGCCGCACCACCTACCCGGACGTCGACATCGACTTCAGCTCGGAGCGCCGCGAGGAGGTCATCCAGTACGTCTACGAGCGCTACGGCGCCGAGCACACGGGGATGGTCTGCAACCTCGTGACCTACCGGGCGCGGAGCGCGGTGCGGGAGGTCGGCTACGCCCTCGGCTTTCCGCGGCCGCTCGTCGACCGGGTGGCGAAGGCGCTCGAGACGTACGACTCGGTGATGGTCCGGCGCGACCTCGAGGCGGACGGCGGCTTCGCCGAGTTCTTCCGGCGCCCCGACGAGGCGCGGGCCGGCGCGGCGGCGGCGCGCGCGGTCGACGCTTCGGCGGCCCGCGCGGGAGACCGCGGCCTCGTCGACCGGATGGGCCAGCTCGACCACGGCCGGGGGGGCCGGATCCGGACCGGTGGGGCGGGGGAGGCCGGCAACGGCCGGCTGCCGCGCCCCGAGGACGCCGCGCGCCGCGGGATCCTGCCGGGGACGGGCTCGGCACCCGCGATCCGGGCCGGCGGTCCCTCCGACGACAAGGGCGGCCCCGGGGACTCGCCGGCGAGCGTCGCCTGGCTCGTCCGGGGTGGCCCGCCGGCGGTGACGGCGCCGGCGGAGGTGAGCCACACGTTCGGCCCGGGGGCCGGGCCGCCACGGAACCCCGGCGGGACCCCGGGCACGATCGACGGCCGGCCGCTCGACCCGGAGTCCGGCGTCCTCGCGCCGCCGGCCCGGAACGTGGACCGGCTCGGGCGGCCCAGGCACTGGGACCCGGCCCCGGCGGCGCGGGAGCCGGGCACGGCGGCCACCTCGTCCGTGGCGCGCCTCGCCCCGGAGCTGCCGCCGGCGCCGCGCGGCGGGAGCACCGTCGGGATGTCGCCCTGGGAGCGCTGGCTGGAGCTGTGCGCCCGGATCGACGGCTTCCCGCGCCACCTGTCGATCCACACCGGCGGGATGCTCGTGACGGCCGCGCCCGCTCATCGACATCGCCCCGCTGGAGCGGGCCACGATGCCCGGGCGCGTCGTCGTCCAGTTCGACAAGCGCGACGTCGAGACGCTCAAGCTCATCAAGCTCGACCTGCTCGGCCTCGGGATGCTCGCCGCGATCGACGAGACGATCCAGCTGATCGAGCACGACTGCGCCGTCTGCGTCGACCTCGACCGGATCCCCGAGGAGATCCCCGAGGTCTTCGCGATGCTCCAGGCGGCCGACACCGTCGGCGTCTTCCAGGTCGAGAGCCGGGCCCAGATGCAGACGCTCCCGAAGTCGCGGCCGGCCTGCCTCGACGACCTCGTCGTGGAGGTCGCGATCATCCGGCCGGGTCCGATCCAGGGCAACGCCGTCCACCCGTACCTGCGCCGCAAGCAGGGGCTCGAGCCGGTGACCTACCTGCATCCCTCGCTGGAGCCGATCCTGCGCGACTCGCTCGGCGTGATCCTCTACCAGGAGCAGGTGATGCGGATCGCGATCGACGTCGCCGGCTTCAGCCCGGCCGAATCGGACGGCTTCCGGCGGGCGATGGGGACGTGGCGCTCGCCGGCCGAGATGGAGAAGCTCCACGGCCGCTTCGTCGACGGCTGCGTGACGGTCCAGGGGATGTCCCCCGAGGACGCCGAGGAGCTCTACCGGCGGGTCGCCGGGTTCGCCAGCTTCGGCTTCGCCAAGAGCCACGCGGCCGCCTTCGCCCGGACCGCCTACGAGTCCTCGTTCCTCAAGCTCTTCTACCCGGCCCAGTTCCTCGTCGGGCTCGTCAACGCCCAGCCGATGGGCTTCTACCCCGTCGAGGTGCTCGTCAACGACGCGAAGCGCCACGGCGTGGCCGTCCTGCCGGTCGACGTCAACGCCTCCGCCTACCGGACCACGACCGAGTGGGTCGGGCGTCCGGGCTGGGCGCTCGCCGGGGCGGCCGGCGACGACGGGCGCCACGACCGCGACCCGGGCGAGCCGCTGCCGGAGGGCCTGGGGATCGCCGCCCGGCCCCGTCCGGTCCGCTCGCCGGCCTGCGTGATCCCGACCCACGCTGCCCGCGAGCGCTGGATCCCCGAGAGCACGGTCGGCTGGGGCGTCCGCCTGGGGCTCCACCTCGTGAAGGGGATCGGCGAGGAGCACGCGGCGCACCTCGACGCCGAGCGCGCGCGCGGGCCGTACCGCTCGCTCGCCGACGTCGTGGAGCGGACCGGCCTCCCCGAGGAGGTCATCGAGCGGCTGATCCGGGCCGGCGCGCTCGACTCGCTGGGACGGCCGCGGCGCGAGCTCCTCTGGCAGCTGCGCGAGACGGCCCGCCCGGCGAAGGGGGCGCCGAAGGCGGCGGGCGGGTCGCCGGACGACCGCTCGACCTGCGCCTGCCGGCGACGCCGGCGCCCGACGCTCCCGCCGATCTCCGAGCTGGAGCGGCTCGGCGACGCCTACGCGATCCTCTCGCTCGACGCGCGGCGCCAGGTCGTGGCCCTCTTCCGGCCGGCCCTCGACGCCCTGGGGGCCGTCACGAGCGCGGCGCTCGCAGAGCGGCGGCCCGGGCCGGTGCGGATCGGCGGGCTCGTGGTCACCCGGCAGCACCCGATGACGGCGAAGGGGACGGTCTTCCTGGCCCTGGAGGACGAGACCGGGATGGTCAACGTCACGCTCTGGCCGGATGCCTGGGCGCGCCTGCGCGGGGTCGTCCGCCGCAACGCGCTCCTCGTCGTGGAGGGGACGCTCCAGCGGGAATCGAACGTCGTGAACGTCGTGGCCCGCGATGTCCGGCCGCTCGTCGACGAGGCCCGGCGCGCCGGGGGACCGGGGCGCCCGGACGGCGTCCGCCAGCTCGGCTACGCCGGCATGCGGCGGGGATGATCGTCCCGACGGGGCGCGGATGCCCCGCCTCGGGTCAGCGCTTGCGCGCCGCCTGGCGCTGGGGGGCCGACATGTTCAGGAACCGCCGGTAGAAGCCGGCAAAGGCGCCCACCGCGATCCCGAACATCGGCGCCGTGATCAGCACGTTCATGGCGTAGGCGATCTTCTGCTCGGAGGTCACCACGTAGGTGAACCCGAGCGGCGTGACCAGGACGTCGGTGTTGACCGTGACGACGATGACGTAGGAGATCCCGGCGAGGAGGCTCATGAGCCCACCCATCAGCCACCCCGCGCGCGGCGCGAGCATGCCGGCCAGGAACGCGATGATCATCGGGGGCGGCTGCAGGATCACGTTCCCGGCCATCACCACGAGCTGGTTCGACGCCAGGGCCGGGATCATCAGCGCCACGGACGTCGCGAGGATCACGGCGCCCGGGACCCAGCCCGCGCGCGATCGCAGGATGATCGACGGGAGCGCGCGGAGGTCGCCCCGCAGGTCGACGGGGCCAGCGGCCGAGCGAAGCGCACCGAGGAAGCCGGCACGTCCCGGCGTTGCGGCCACGGCCCCGGCGGACGAGGCCGGCCTCCGATCGCGCGAGCTGCGCGGCAGCGCCGCGGCGGGAACGGCCGGTGCGTCGAGGACGTCGTCCTCGGCGGCCACTCCAGCGGTGGCCGCCCGGTAGCGGCGGCGGGCCTCGGAACGCTCGGTCCTCTTGGCGCGGGCCACGGATCCTCCTCGAGATGCTCTGCTGGGTGCGCGGCCCGTGATCACCGCTGGGCGGCGCGGCGTGAATGCTACCGCGCGCGACCGGGGAACGCCGGATGAGTGGCAGGTGAGTCCGGGATACGTCGCCCGTGGTACACCCGGGTCGTCACGCCCGCCGGCTGCGCCCGCCCGGAGGTGTCCATGCGCGCGCCACGGAGTGCCATCGCCGGCGTGCTCGTCGCCCTGCTCGTCGTTGCATCCAGCCGTCCCGGCGCCCCGGCGGACGCCGCCTCGCCCGCCATCGCGCCCGCCGCTGCGGTCGGCTGGCCGCCGTCCGCCGGACTCCTCGTCGCCGAGGTCGTGACGGGCGGGACGTCCGCCTCGGACGAGTACGTCGAGATCACCAATGCCGGGCCATTGCCGCTGGACCTCGCCGGGCTCGAGGTCGCCTACGTCACGAGCTCCGGTGCGACCGTGACGCGCAAGGCCGCGTGGGCGGCCTCGCTCCTGGTCGAGCCCGGGCGCCACGTCCTCCTGGCCAACGCGCTCGGGATCCACGCGCCTGCTGCCGACGCGACCTACTCGGGCGGGCTCGCGGCCACGGGCGGGGCGATCGTCCTGCGTCGCGCGGACGGCCAGGTGGTCGACGCGGTCGGCTGGGGCGACGCCTCGAACGGGTTCGTCGAGGGGATCGCGGCGCCGGCGCCCGCAGCGGGCAGCTCGATCGAGCGCCGACCCGGCGGCGACGGCGGGAACGTGGTCGACACGAACGACAACGCGGCCGACCTGGTCGCGACGGCCTCGCCGGTGCCACAGTCGCTCGCGAGCGCACCGACTCCGGGGTCGACGCCCGCGCCAACCGTGACCCCCACGCCATCCCCGACCACCAGCCCGTCGCCGACTCCGGTGCCGACGCCGACGCCGACGCCCAGCCCCACGCCGACCCCGAGTCCCACACCGGCGCCGACGCCCACGCCCAGCCCTCCGCCCACGCCCACGCCGACCCCGACGCCCAGCCCCACGCCGACACCGGAGCCGACCCCAAGCCCCACGCCGGCACCCACGCCGACGCCGACGCCGACCCCAAGCCCCGACGCCGGCGCCCACTCCGACGCCGGAGCCGACCCCAAGCCCCACGCCGGCCCCACGCCGACACCGGAGCCGACCCCGACGCCCAGCCCCACGCCGACCCCGACCCCGACCCCGACGCCCAGCCCCACGCCGAGCCCCCTTCCGGTCGTCGACGTGGCAGGGCGCGCGCGCCGCGGCCGACGGCACGCACGTCATCGTCGAGGGCGTGCTCACGGCACCCCTTGGAAGCCTCGAGGACGGCCGCGGCGGCTTCCTCCAGGACGCCACCGGCGGGATCGCGCTGCTGCTCCCGACCACGCCCGACGCGACGATCCCGGTCGGGACGTTCGTTCGCGCCGCCGGCAGCCTGGACGACCGGTACGCCCAGCGCACGATCCGGCTCGACGGCCCGCCCGAGGTTCTTGGTGCAGCGAGCGTGCCGCCCGCGCTCCCGATCGCGACGGGCGACGCGGCCGAGTCGTCGGAGGGTCTCGTCACCAGCGCGAGCGGGAGGGTCGTCGATCCGCCGACCACCCTCACCACTGGCGTCTCGCTTCTCGTCGACGACGGGACGGGGCCGCTGCGCGTCGTCGTCGCCTTCGACGGCGCTCCGGCAGTGAGCACGGGCGACCTCGTGACGGCGACGGGTCCCCTCGGCCAGCGCGACACCAGCGGGACCGGCGCCGGCGGCTATCGGATCCTGGTCACCGACCCGGGTCCGTCACCGTCTCTCCGGCGCCCTCGCCGACGTCCGACTCCGTCGCCCACGCCGACACCGACACCGACGCCGAGTCCGGCACCAACAACCAGCCCGACCCCTGGCCCGACGCCCACGCCGGAACCGGCCGCCAAGCCCGACGCCGACGCCCGCGCCCACCCCGACCCCGGCCCCGACGCCATCGCCCACCCCGTCCCCAACGCCGGCCCCGCAGCCGGCGACGATCGCCCTCGCCCGCGGGGCGGGCGTCGGCGCCCGCGTCCTCGTCGAGGGCATCGTCACCGCCGAAGCGGGTCGCGTCGGCTCGCCGCCGCTCCTGGCCATCCAGGACGCGACCGGCGCGATCTTCGTCAAGCTCCCGGACGGCGCGCCGCGGCCGTCGCGCGGGACGGTGCTGCGGGTCGCCGGCCGGCTCGCCGAGCCGTACGGCCAGCTGGAGATCCGGCCTGTCGTTCGCGACGTCGCCATCGGTGATACCACCGTGCTGCCGGACCCGCTCCCGATCTCCGCGGGCGCCATCGAGTGAGGACGTCGAGGCGCGTCTCGTCGTCGTGGAAGGCACCCTCGAGGCGCCGATCACCCGCGAGGCCGGCGGCGACGTCGTCCTGCGGCTCGTCGACGCGGCGGGGACCCGGTTCCGGGCCCGCGCGGCGCGCGAAGCCGGCATCGCGCCGTCGGTGGCGCGCCCCGGATCGCGCCTCCGCCTGACCGGGGTCGTCGGCCAGCGTGCCTCCCGCAAGGGCGCGCTCGACGGCTACCGGCTCTGGCTCCGGGATCGCGACGACCTGGTCGTCATTGCCCTGCCCGCGCCCTCCACGTCGCCGACGCCCTCCCCGTCGCCGCCGGTCGGCAACCCTCCCGGGCAGCCGGTCCTCCCGATCGCCACGGCCCTGCGAGCGTCCGACGCGCACGTGCGCATCGAGGGGCAGGTGACCATTGCCCGCTTCGCTGCTCGATGGCACGGGACGGCGGATCATCGTCCAGGACCGCACCGCCGCGGTCGAGGTCCTGCTCCCGAGCGGCGCCACGGCTCCGCGCCCGGGCAGCCGTCTCCGGATCGACGGCGAGATGGGCATCGCGTACGGAGCGCCGCGGATCCGCGCGGAGTCGATCATCGTCATCGGCACGGCCGCGCTCCCAGCGGCGCGGGACCTCGTCCGCGAGCCCGGGTCCGCCGACGAGTGCGAGCTGGTCCGCGTGACCGGCCGCGTGGTCGACCTGCGGCGCCTGGGCGATCGCTGGCGGGCCGAGCTCAAGGTCGCCGCGGCGACCGTCGTGATCGCCGGCCTGGCCGGGGCGGGCATCCCGGCGGCATCGATGCCGGAGGGTGCCAGCGTCGAGGTGGTCGGCGTCGTCCGCCGGCCGCACCCGGCCGCGACCGACCGTCGCTTCGCGATCGTGCCCCGCTCGCCGGCCGACGTCCGCATCGTGCGGGGCGCCACCAGCACGGCCGCCGACGGAGGAGCATCGGCCCCCTCGGGTGCCGCACCGACCGCCGGCACGCCGGCGAGCGGGCCGGCAGCGGCGACCTCCGCGGCCGCCATCGACGCGGACCTGGCGGCGCTGCCCGCTGTCGGGACCCTCGTGCGCGTCGGCGGGCTCGTCGTCGCGGTCGACGGCACCAGCGTGCTGATCGACGACGGGACGGCAACCGCGTCGCTCCGGCTCGCCGGAGATGCCGCCGAGCTGCTCGGGCTCCTCGAGCCGGGCGACGCCGTCAGCGCCGTCGGGCGGGTCGCGGAAGCCGCAGGAGGCGCCGTCGTGGAGGTCTCGGACGCTGCCGGCCTCGTCCGCGTCGGCGACCTCGGCGAGGCCCTGCCCCTCGCGGCGGACGTTGCGCCGACCGAGGCGGGAGAGGCCGCCGGACGGCCCGCCGGCGCCGTCCGACGCCGGCGGGGCCACGGGCGGCAATCGCCGTCGCTGGCGGCCGGTCCGCCACCGCCGAGCCGGGGTCCGGCACCTCGGGCGGAGTGAGCCCGCTGGCCGCCGGCGCGGGCCTGACGCTCGTCCTCACCGGGGCCTGGGCGGCCGCCGTCGCCGCTCGCCGTCGCCGCGACCGGCGGCTGCTCGCGGACCGCGTCGCCGGCCGGCTGGCGGCCCTGGTCGCGGGGGTGCCGGACCCGCCGCCGAGCGTCGCTCACGGGCCCAATTCGGCCCGCCGATCCGGCCGAGCACGGGCCGAACGTGCGCGAACCGGCTTGACGCTCGTCTCCGAGCGTGCCTATGCTCGCGCGAGTTTCGGGCCGTCGAGGGTGGGACCGCGATGCGCGGACAGCATCCTGCCCCGGTCACGAAGCACCGTCTCGCTCCGAGGGACGAGCGCCGGGCGACGGGCCCAGTGACGTCCGCGGTGGTGAAGGGAGGCTCCTGGAGTGGCCGAGGCCTACTGCGTCAAGTGCAAGGCGAAGCGCGAGGTCAAGAACCCGCAGCACATCACGATGAAGAACGGCAAGCCGGCGCTGTCGGGCCTGTGCCCGGTGTGCGGCACCAAGGTGTTCAAGATCGGCGGCTGATCGCCCGCTCTTCGACGCAGAACCGAGCCCCCGCCGGCGACGGCGGGGGCTCGATGATTCCCGGAGCCGGCGCCGGCGGGACGTTCGGACCGCGACCGCGGTGCCGCTCGGCCCGCCGGTCGCTCGCCGGTGCCCTTGCTAGAATGGCGCCGGTTCCCGCCGCAATGACGAGGTCCAGTGTCCCCACGGCTCCCTACCGCCCCTGACCTCGGCGGCCCGCAGGCACCCGTCGCCGCGGTCCGCCCCGACGGGATCCCCGTTCCCCCGCGAAACCCGGCCGGCCCCCGTCGCGGCGGTCGCGCGCACCCCGGGCCGCCTCCACCTGCACGCAACCGTCCCCGGTCGTCGCCTCGACGGCCGCTTCCACCTGACCAGTCAACCGCACAGCGGAGGTTTCGTTCCATGTCCGTTCGCGTCGGCATCAACGGGTTCGGCCGCATCGGCCGGCAGTCCCTCAAGGCGCTCATCGAGCGCGCCCCGGACGTCGAGGTCGTCGCCGTCAACGACATCGTCGACGTCCCGACCAACGCGCTCCTCTTCAAGCACGACTCGACCTACGGCGCCTTCCCGGGCGAGGTCTCGCACACCGCCGACTCGATCGTCGTCGACGGCAGGGAGATCAAGGTCCTCCAGGTGTCCGACCCGGCGCAGCTCCCGTGGAAGGACCTCGGCGTCGACATCGTCATCGAGTCGACCGGCCGCTTCACCGACGCGGACAAGGCGCGCGCCCACCTCGAGGCCGGCGCGAAGAAGGTGCTGATCAGCGCCCCGGCGAAGAAGGAGGACGTGACGATCGTCCTCGGCGTCAACGACGACGCCTACGACCCGGCGAAGCACCACATCATCAGCAACGCCAGCTGCACGACGAACTGCCTGGCGCCCGCGGCGAAGGTCGTCCACGACGGCTGGACGATCAGGCGCGGCCTCATGAACACGATCCACTCGTACACGAACGACCAGCGGATCCTCGACGTCGCCCACAAGGACCCGCGTCGCGCCCGCGCGGCCGGCCCTGAACATCATCCCGACGACGACCGGCGCCGCGAAGGCCCTCGCCCTCGTGATCCCGGACCTCAAGGGCAAGTTCGACGGCTTCAGCCTCCGCGTCCCGACCCCGACCGTGTCGGTCGTCGACTTCACCGCCGAGCTGGAGAAGGACGCCTCGGCCGAGGAGCTCAACGCGGCCTTCCGCGCCGCGGCCGCCGGCCCGATGAAGGGCATCCTCGGCGTCTCGGACGACCCGCTCGTCTCGTCCGACTTCCGCGGCGACCCCCGCAGCTCGATCATCGACGCCGCCTGCACGATGTCGCTCGGCGGCAACTTCGTGAAGGTCATCGCCTGGTACGACAACGAGTGGGGCTACAGCTGCCGCGTCGCCGACCTCGTCACCTTCATGATCGAGAAGGGCCTGTAGCCCGACCGATCGCCCCGACAGGAACGCCACCATGGACAAGCGCTCCATCCGCGACCTGGACGCGTCCGGCAAGCGCGTCTTCGTCCGCGTCGACTTCAACGTGCCGCTCAAGGACGGGCAGGTCAAGGACGACACCCGGATCCGGGCGGCCATCCCCACGATCAAGTACCTCCTCGACCAGGGCGCGCGCGTGATCCTCGCGAGCCACCTCGGCCGCCCCGACGGCAAGGTCCAGGACGGCCTCCGCCTCCGCCCGGTGGCGGAGCGGCTGTCGGCCCTGCTCCGCCTCAACGTCCCGTGCACCGGCGACGCGCTCGGCGTCGGGACCGAGGACGCCGTCCGCCGCCTGCGGCCGGGCGAGGCCCTGCTCCTCGAGAACCTGCGCTTCCACCCGCAGGAGGAGAAGAACGACCCCGAGTTCGCGAAGGCGCTCGCGGCGTACGCCGACGTCTACGTGAACGACGCGTTCGGCACCGCGCACCGGGCGCACGCCTCGACCTACGGGATCGCCGAGCTCCTGCCGGCCTACGCCGGCTTCCTGATGGAGAAGGAGATCAAGTACCTCTCCCAGCTCATCGAGGATCCGGCGCGCCCCTACGCCGCGATCATCGGCGGGGCCAAGGTCTCGGACAAGATCAAGGTCCTCGAGAACCTGACGAACAAGGTCGACATCCTCGTCGTCGGCGGCGGGATGGCCAACACGTTCATCCTTGCCCAGGGCAAGAGCGTGGGCAAGAGCCTGGCCGAGCCCGATCGCGTCGAGGATGCCCGCCGGATCATGGCCGCGGCCGAGGAGCGGGGCGTCCAGCTCATCCTCCCGACCGACGTCGTGATCGCCAAGGAGGTCACCCAGGGCGCCGAGTACAAGACGATCCCGGCCGAGAAGATCCCTGCCTCGTGGCACATCGTCGACGTCGGGAAGCAGTCGCTCGTCGCCATGGAGGCCGCCCTCGCGCGACGCGAAGACGATCTTCTGGAACGGGCCGCTCGGCGTCTTCGAGATGCCGGCGTTCGGCGCCGGGACGCGCCAGATGGCCCGCTTCCTGGCCGATCTCGCGGACGCGGGCGCCACGGTCGTGGTCGGCGGCGGCGACTCCGTCGCCGCCGTGACGCAGCAGGGCCTCGCCCCGAAGATGACCCACATCAGCACCGGCGGCGGAGCCTCGCTCGAGCTCATCGAGGGACGCACCCTGCCGGGCATCGCCATCATCCCCGACGCCGAGCCGGCCGCCGGGACCGCCGGAGGCGCCGCGTGAACACCGAGATCGAATACATCGACGCTCGCGAGATCCTCGACTCGCGGGGCAACCCGACGATCGAGGTCGACGTCGTCCTGGCCGACGGGTCGGTCGGGCGCGCGGGCGTTCCCGTCCGGTGCGTCCACCGGGGCCAACGAGGCGGTCGAGCTGCGCGACGGCGACAAGGCCCGCTTCGGCGGCAAGGGCGTCCTGAAGGCGGTCGAGAACGTCCGCGAGACGATCGCCCCGGCCCTCATGGGCGCCGACGCGGCCGACCAGCCCGACGTCGACGCCGCGCTCATCGAGCTCGACGGGACCCCGAACAAGGGGAACCTTGGCGCCAACGCGATCCTTGGCGTCAGCCTCGCCTGCGCCCACGCGGCGGCGGCGGCCCACGACCTGCCGCTCTACCGCTACCTCGGCGGGGCCGGGGCGCGGATCCTGCCGGTCCCGTTCTTCAACATCCTCAACGGCGGCAAGCACGCCGTGAACTCCACGGACTTCCAGGAGTTCATGGTCGCGCCGGTCGGCCGGCCGACCTTCGCCGAGGCGTTCCGCGCCGGCGCCGAGGTCTTCCACGCGCTCAAAGGGCTCCTCCACGAGGGCGGCTACTCGGTCGGCCAGGGCGACGAGGGCGGCTTCGCTCCCTCGCTTGCCGTCCAACGAGGCGGCCGTCGAGGTGATCCTGCGGGCGATCGAGAAGGCCGGCTACCGGCCGGGCGAGGACATCGCGATCGCCCTCGACCCGGCGGCCAGCTCGGTGCTCGTCGAAGGAACCGGGACCGGCGACGTGCCGGGCCGCTACCTCCTGGAGCGCGAGGGCCGGACCCTCGACTCCGGCGAGATGGTCGACCTCTGGGAGAGCTGGGTCTCGAAGTACCCGATCATCTCGCTCGAGGACGGCCTCGGCGAGGACGACTGGGCCGGCTGGAAGGAGCTGACCGCGCGCCTCGGCGACCGAGTCCAGCTCGTCGGCGACGACCTCCTGGTGACCAACCCGGCGTTCATCGCCCGTGCGATCGCGGAGAAGGCGGCGAACTCGGTTCTCATCAAGCTCAACCAGATCGGGACCGTCACCGAGACGATGGCCGCCATCGAGATGGCGCGCCGGGCCGGCTGGACGGCCATGGTCAGCCACCGCTCGGGCGAGACCGAGGACACCACGATCGCCGACTTCGTCGTGGCGATGGGGACCGGCCAGATCAAGACCGGCGCCCCGTCGCGCTCCGAGCGCGTCGCCAAGTACAACCGGCTCCTCCGCATCGAGGAGGAGCTGGGCGCCGGCGCGGTCTACCTCGGGCCGGCGGCCCTCGCCGGAGCCGCGCCATACCTGCCCGCGTGACCGTCGCGCTCCTCGCGGCGCCGGCCGGGCGACCGGCCGGTGCCGCCCCGATTCCCGGGGGCGCGCCACGTCCGCCTCCCGGCCGGGCCACTCGCCCGTGAGACGCTGGATCGATCGCGGCGCCATCTACGCCGGCTGGGTCGGCGTCGGGATGGCCGTGACGATCGCGGTCAGCTTCCTGCTCGTCATTCCGATCGAGCCAGTGCTCTGGCTGCTCGCCCTCCCGGCCGGCCTGCTCATCGGCTACTACGCCAACGCCCGGTCGAACCGCCAGGCCGGCCCGTGGTCGCGCATCCTGGCCAACGGGCTCTACGCGGGACTCCTGACCGCTCTGACGCTGGCCCTCTGCTTCCTCCTCACGAAGTGGATCTTCTTCACCGCGGACAACGGGTACCGTGGCGCCGCGGACGGCGGCCCGATCGCCGGCTGCCAGACCGGCGCGGACTGCGTCTACCAGCGCTACCTGGCGGAGGGCAAGGGCCCGGAGTTCGAGGCTGCCGGGATCATGGACGTCGACGACTTCACGGCCTTCTACTGGCAGGAGCAGCTCGGCACCGCGGGCACCGTCTTCGTGCTGGGCGTCCTCGGCGGACTCGGCGGCGCCGCGATCTACGGGATCGCGCGCCCGAGGGCCGCCACGCCGGCGCCCATCGCCGGCCGACCACCGGTCTGACGGTCCGGCCGCCGGCGGCCACCTGCGCCCTGCGGCCACCCGCCCGCGGCCACCTGCGCCCCCGCGGCCGCGAGTCAGCCGCCGACGGCGAGAAGGACCGCTCCCAGCGGCGACGGCGACGGCGCCCCCGAGGCGCCACGCCGCGTGGTCCCGCTCCCCGAGGATGACGACGCCCCACGCCGCGGCAAGGACGGTAGCCGACTCGCGCAGCGGGCCCACGCCGGAGAGCGGCGCGAGCTGCAACGCGACGAGGACCAGCATGTAGGTCGCGATCATCAGGAGGCCCGCCGCCACGGATCGGCCCAGGCTCGAGGCCTCACGCGCCTCGTCCGGCGCCGAGGTGGTCGCCGAGCTCCGGCCGGTGGGGGACGTCGGTTCGCGGCCGGCGCGCTCTCGCGCCAGACGGGTGACCGTCGCGAACGCCACCAGCCCGATCCCGGCGACCGACCAGATGACCGCGGCGTACATCCACGCCGGGCCCAGCCGAACGCCGACCCGGTCCAGCGCCGAGTAGCCGGCGATCGCGCAGCCGGTCAGGATGGCCGGGACCAGCGTCGCCCGCGTCGCCCCAGGGAGCGCGGCGGCCGTGATCCCCGCGAGCAGCAGGGCCACCCCGGCGAGCCCCGCCGGCGACAGGTGCTCCCCGAGGACGACGACACCGATCGCGGCGGCGAGCATCGCCCCCGTGCCCCGGGCGACGGGGTAGACCGACGACATTGCACCGCGGCGGTACGCCGCCGAGAGCTGGACGAAGTAGGCGACCTCGACGATGCCCGACAGGACGCCGATCGCCCAGCCGGCCGGCTCCAGCACCGGACGTCCGGTGGCGTACCAGGCAAGGGCGGCGAGCGGGGCCAGGACGAGTGCCCCGAGCGCAACGGCACGCGTCGACGTCTCGAGCGGGTCGCCCGACGTCTTGACCAGGCTGTTCCAGGCGACGTGGAGGACCGACGCGGTCAGGACCAGGGCGACGGCGAGGAGCGGCACGCCACGAGTCTACGGAAGCGCCGGACATGGACGACCCCGGATCCTCGGGACCCGGGGTCGAGTGCGTGCGGTGATGGCCGGGCAGTTCCCGGCAGGCCTACTCGGCCTTCTTCTCGGGGGCCTTCTTGGCCGGAGCTTTGGCCGGAGCCTTGGCGGCCGCCTTCGGAGCCGCCTTGGCCGGGGCCTTGGCGGGAGCCTTCTTGGCCGGAGCCTTCGCGGCGGCCTTGGGCGTGGCTTTCGCCGCCGGCTTCTCGACCGCCGGGGTGGCGGTCTCGGCCGGGGCGGCGGCCCTGGCCCGGGTTGTGCGGGCCTTCGGCGCGGCCTCCGCCGGCGCGGCCGGCGCGGCCTTCGCCTTGGCGGCCTCGGCCTCCGCGCGGCCGGCCCGGGCGAGCGCGGCGCGCGCCTTGCCGGCGGCCGTCTGGGCGCCCTTCGCCTTCTCGGCCTTGCCGGCCGCGATGCGAGCCTTGGCGGCCTTCGCCGCGGCGGCGGTGCCGGTGGTCTTGATGGCCTTGGCGCCCGTCTGGACGGAGACGCCGCCGAGCGCTGCGCCGACCTTCTTCGCCAGGCGCGACTTGCGGCGGGCGGCGGTGTTCGGATGGATCGCGCCGATCTTGGCGGCCTTGTCGAGCGCCGCATAGGCCTCGGCGAGGGACGCGGTCGCGTCGCCCTCGGCCTGGCCGGCCGCGATCTTGACGGTCTTGGAGACGAGGGTCTTGGCCTTGGAGATGCGGGGGCCGTTGATGGCGGCGCGCCGCTCGGCCTGGCGAACCCGCTTCTTCCCGGACGGCGTCCGCGCGCCGGTCCAGCCGCGGGGAGAGTGAGCCACGGTTCTGTCGGTCCTCTAGGAAGGTCTGAGGTGGAGTTGGTTGGTACGAGGGCGGCGCAGCGGGAGAGGACACCGCGACGGCGCGACGGCGAATGGTAGCAGATCGGACCGCCCGCTCCCGCTCGACGGGTCTCCGGGCTCGCCTCGCGCCCGGTCGGGGGCGCCTCGTCGGATCCTGTCACCTGCAGCAAACCCGCGACCGGGCCTGGCGGTGGATGCACGCATCTGACGCCCGATCCGGCGAGAGGCACGTCCCTTGCCCGAGACGAGAGAATCCGCCCATCGCGGCCTCCGGCGAGGGCCGTGGCGTCGCGTCCTTGCACCGACCGACACGATTCGACGAGCCCAGGGCACGACGCGGCGCCGCCTCGTCGCTTGCGTGCAGCAGCCGCAACCGGCAGCCCGGGCACGCCCGACACCTGGCTCGACGACCCCTCGCGTCCCGACGACCCCTCGCGTCGCGACGACCCTCGGGAACGGCTGCGCGTTCGCGAACCCCGATCATCGAGACGCCGTTGCGACGACACCCGTCCGGTGTCGGGTCGATGGCGACGCCCTCGGCCACGCGGTCTCGTCATCTAGACTCTCGTCTCGTGATCATGCCCCAGGACCGCCTGCGCGTTTGTAGACTGCGGTCATTCCCGATCGAAGCGCGGCGTCGGGTTGCGCACGGACCTAGGATGGTCTCGTGGCACGAGTGCGGGACGAGCGAGAAGACGGGAAGCTCCGGAAGATTGCGACCGACTTCTGGTTCGCGGTCCAGCGCATGGCGCGGCGCGGAGAGAGTCCGCCACCTCCGCTCGCCGAGCCTCCTCCCGATGAGCCTGACGACGACCTCAGCGACTCTGGCGTGCCTCGGCGGCCCGCTCCGTCCGCCGGGTCCGCGTCGGCTGGCGTTGCGGAACCAGACGAGGGCACTACGACGTAGCCCCGCAGGGCGATGGCCGTGATCATCCCCCAGGACCGCCTTCGCAACTTCTCGATCATCGCCCACATCGACCACGGGAAGTCGACGCTCGCCGACCGCCTGCTCGAGTTCACCCACACGATCGATCCCCGGCAGATGACAAGCCAGGTCCTCGATTCCATGGACCTCGAACGCGAGAAGGGGATCACGATCAAGGCGCGCGCCGTGCGGCTCGAGCACACGGCCGCCGACGGCCTGCTGTACGGCCTCAACCTCATCGACACGCCGGGCCACGTCGACTTCAGCTACGAGGTGAGCCGCAGCCTGCAGGCGTGCGAGGGAGCGATCCTGGTGATCGACGCGGCCCAGGGGATCGAGGCCCAGACGCTGGCCAACGTCCACCTGGCGCTGCGCCAGAACCTGGTGATCATCCCCGTCCTCAACAAGATCGACCTGCCCTCGGCCCAGCCCGACCTGGTCATCGAGGAGCTGGAGAACGTCCTCGCGATCCCGCGCGAGGAGGTGCTCCTCGCCTCGGCGAAGGAGGGGACCGGCATCCTCGAGATCCTCGAAGCGGTCGTCGCGCGCGTGCCGCCGCCGAAGGGCAGCCCGCGGGCGCCGCTCCAGGGGCTCGTCTTCGACTCCCACTACGACCAGTACAAGGGCGTCGTGACCTACGTCCGGCTGGCCGCCGGGACGCTCCACGAGCACGAGCGGATCCGCCTGATGGGCTCGGGCGCCGAGGCCGAGATCCTGGAGCTCGGCTTCTTCCGGCCGCAGCTGGTGCCGGTGAAGGTGCTGACGGCCGGCGAGGTGGGCTACATCGCGACCGGGCTCAAGAGCGTGCGCGACGCGCAGGTCGGCGACACCGTCACGAACGCGGCCGTCCCGGCGGCCGAGCCGCTGCCCGGCTACCAGGCGGCCAAGAGCCTGGTCTTCGCCGGCATCTACCCGATCTCGGGCGAGGACTACCCGCTGCTCCGCGACGCGATGGAGAAGCTTCACCTCAACGACGCGAGCTTCACCTTCGAGCCCGAGAGCTCGATCGCCCTCGGGTTCGGCTTCCGCTGCGGCTTCCTGGGCCTGCTCCACATGGAGATCGTCCAGGAGCGCCTCGAGCGCGAGTTCGACCTCGACCTGATCGCGTCGGCGCCGTCGGTGGAGTACCGGGTCACGCCGCTGAGCGGCAAGGGCGTCCTCGTCGTCGACAACCCGGCCCTCATGCCGCCGGCCGGCGACATCGAGATGATCGAGGAGCCCTGGGTGACGCTGTCGGTGATCACGCCGTCCGCGTACATCGGCTCGCTCATGGATCTCTCGACGTCGCGGCGCGGCTCCTTCCTGACGATGGAGTACCTCGACCCGCAGCGGGTGCTCCTCAGCTTCGAGATGCCGCTCGCCGAGCTGATCGTCGACTACTTCGACCAGCTCAAGAGCCGCAGCCAGGGCTACGCCTCGATGGACTACGAGGAGGCCGGCTACCGCGAGGCGCGGCTGGTCAAGCTCGACGTCCTCGTCAACGGCGAGCCGGTCGACGCGCTGTCGATGATCGTCCACCGCGACAAGGCGCCGGCGGTCGGGCGCGCCCTGACCGCGAAGCTGAAGGAGCTGATCCCCCGCCAGATGTTCGAGGTGCCGATCCAGGCGGCGATCGGGTCGAACGTGATCGCCCGCGAGACCATCCGGGCGATGCGCAAGAACGTCCTCGCCAAGTGCTACGGTGGCGACATCACGCGCAAGCGGAAGCTGCTGGAGAAGCAGAAGGAAGGCAAGCAGCGCATGAAGCGCGTCGGCTCCGTCGAGATCCCGCAGGACGCCTTCCTCGCGGTCCTCAGGATGGGCGAGGACGCCTGACGTGGAGGACTGGGTCGACCCGATCCGGACCCTCGTCGCCCTGGCGATCACCTTCTTCCTCGTCATCCTGCGCTTCGAGGCCGAGAAGTTCGGCGCAGCCGAGTACGACGAGCCGACCCGTGACGGCCGGCGCACGTCGTTCCTCCGGCGGCTCAGCTGGATCCTCCTCGGCTTCGCCCTCGTCGGGACCCTGCTGGTGATCCACCCGAACCCGGCCGGGCGACCTCGGCATCGCCCTGGGCGACCGCGGCGGAGGCGCTCGTCCTCGGCTTCGGGTTCGGGGCGCTCGGGATGATCCAGGCGATCGCCTACGCGCTCTTCCGCTACGGCCGGATCCGCTTCCCGCCCGCCTGGACCTACCCGGGCGCCGTCCTCAACGCGATCGGGACGGCCTTCCTCGACGAGGCGACCTTCCGGGGTGCCGTCCTGGGGCTGCTCCTCCTGGTCGGGATCAACCCGGTCACCGCGGTCATCACGCAGGCCTTCCTGTACACCCTGGCGACGCGGACGGGCGCCCCCGGCCGCGGGCGCTACATGTTCCTGCTCACCCTGATCGGCGGGCTCGTGGCCGGGCTGGCTCACCATCGCCACCGGGGCGATCGGGGCGGCGTTCCTGGCCCACGCGGTGACGCGCATCTCGGTCTTCGTCTGCACCGGCCACGCAGGCCAGCCGGCCCTCCGCGGGCAGGAGATCGAGGAGACCTGGGAGTACCGCCGGCCGCCCCAGGGCTGGCGCCTCCTGGACCGCTCGGACGACGGAGGGTCGTCGTCGCGGTGAGCGCCGGAGGCGTCGGACCGGACCCTGCGCTCCCAGCGTCGGTGCCACCGGCGCCGGACCCTTCCGCCCAGGTGCCGTCGGCGCAGTCCCGCGCGCGACCGCCGGTGGCCCTGTACGTCCACATCCCGTTCTGCCGGTCGCTCTGCCCGTACTGCGACTTCGTCGTCTACGCGGGCGCCGACGCAGTCGGTCCGCGGAGCCGCGTGGGGAGCTTCCTGGCCGGGCTCGAGCGCGAGCTGGACCTGCGCGCCGACGCGCTGGACGCGGCGTTCGGTCCGCCCGGGAGCGTCGACCGGCCGGGCCTGGCGACGCTGTATCTCGGGGGCGGCACGCCGTCGCTCCTGCCCGCCGACGCGGTTGCGGCTCTCGTCGGGCAGGTGGGCGAGCGGTACGGCCTGGCGCCCGGCGCCGAGGTGACGCTCGAGGCCAACCCCGGCCCGGACGACCGCGGCGACCTGGCGGGGTTCGCCGCCGCGGGCGTGACCCGCCTCTCGCTGGGGGCGCAGAGCCTGCACGACGCGGAGCTGCGGGCGCTGGGCCGGCGCCACCGGAGCGGCGACGTGGCCGACGCGGTCGCCGCGGCCCGGGCGGCGGGCATCGCGCAGCTGAGCCTCGACCTGCTCTACGACGTGCCGGGCCAGCGCCTTGCCGGCTGGGCGGCCACCGTGGAGGCGGCGCTCGACCTGGGCCCGGACCACGTGTCGTGCTACGCCCTCACGCTCGACGACCCCGACGCCGAGGGCCTCACCGGGCCGTCCGGCGACCACCTGCCCACGACGGCCGGGGCCCGGCGCTGGCGCGAGCGGGCCCGCCGAGGCCAGGACGAGGACCGCGCCGCGGCCGCCTACGCCCTGGCCGACGCTGCCTTCGACGGCGCCGGGATGCCCTGGTACGAGATCTCGAACTGGGCGCGCCCGGGGGCCGAGAGCCGCCACAACCTCGCCTACTGGACGCGCCGCCCGTACGAGGCGGTCGGCCCGGGGGCCCACGGCTTCGACGGGGTCACGCGGCGCTGGAACGCCGCCCGCCTGGACGCCTGGCTCGGGGCGCTGGCTCCCGCGGACGGGACACCGCCGGGCTGCCCCCGGGCGGCTCCGAGACGCTCGACGAGGCCACGGCCGCGACCGAGGAGCTGATCCTGGGCCTGCGCACGGCCCGCGGGATCCCCCGCGCGCTGGCCCTGACACGGTCCGACGTGCTGGCCTGGGCGGTGGAGGCCGGCCTCGTCGAGGACGCGCCGGAGCGTCGCGTTCGGCTCACCCTCCGCGGGCGGCTGCTCTCCAACGAGCTGTTCAGCCGGCTCATCTGAGGCCGGCTGGGGGCCGTGGCCCGTTGACACTCGAGGGACGAGACTGCTAGGATTTGGGCGTTTCCATTAGCACTCGCAACGATCGAGTGCTAACCGCAGCGCAGGGCGATCCGTCCGACGGACGCCCGGGGAGCCGTGCCGTGGCGCGAGGAGTTCGCCGCAGCAGCGGCCCGCTCGACGCCCGGGCACAGGCGATCCTGCGGGCCGTCATCGAGGAATACGTCACCACGGCCGCCCCGGTCGGCTCGCAGAGCCTCGTGGAGCGCTATCCGTTCGGGGTCAGCTCCGCGACCGTCCGCAACGTGCTCGCCGAGCTGGAGCTGGAGGGTTACCTCGGCCACCCGCACACGTCGGCCGGGCGCGTCCCCACGGATCTCGGCTACCGCTTCTTCGTGGAGTCGCTCATCTCGGAGATGCCGCTCCCGCCGATCGAGCAGCTCACGATCCGCCACCAGTTCGGGCAGGTGGAGTTCGCCACGGACCAGTGGTTCCGCCTGGCGGCGACGACACTTGCCTCGTCGACGCACTCGGCGGGCCTCGCGACGCCGGCCAAGCCGCGCGCCGCGCGCATCCGGCGCGTCGAGCTGGTGGGCATCGGGGAGCGCATGGCGAGCCTGATCGTCATCCTCAACGAGGGCTCGCTCAAGCAGGCGCTGCTGACGATTGACCCTGGCACGTCGGAGGACGAGCTGGCGGAGGCGGCCCAGCGCCTCAACCGCTCCTGCATGAACCTGACGGCGGCGGACCTCGTCGAGCGGCTCCGGTGGTTCGAGGAAGCGCCCGCCGACGACCCCGTGTTCACCCTCGTCCGGCGAGCCGGCGAGCGGGCCCTCCGGATCCTCCGCGACTTCGATGCCGCGACCGTGGAGCAGCTTTTCAGCGACGGCCTCCTCCACGTGATGGCGGAGCCGGAGTTCGCCGCCTCGGAGAAGCTCCGGCGGGTCTTCGAGGCCCTCGAGAACCGGACCTACCTGGGCGAGCTGTTCGAGGACGTCACCCGGGCCGGCGACCTCCGCATCTACATCGGCCGCGAGAACCGGACCGAGGAGATGGCGGACGTCGCGCTCGTGCTCGCGCCGTACGGACGGCCCGGCGCGGCCGTCGGCGTCGTCGGCGTCCTCGGGCCCACCCGGCTCCGCTACGCCCAGGCGATCGGGACCGTCCGCTTCGTCTCCCGCCTCATGAACGACCTCGTCGACCATCTCTACGCCTGACAGCCGGGGAGCCCGCATGCCGAACCAGCCCGACCAGCCAGCGCCGCATCGCCGCACCCGCGCGGAGGAGCGGATCGCCGAGCTCGACACCAGCCCGACGACGCTTCTCGCCCAGGTCGAGGCGCTCACCGCCGAGCGCGACGCGGCGCTCGCGCGGGCCGACGAGAACCTGGCCCTCGCCCAGCGCGCCCAGGCCGACTACGCGAACCTCAGGCGCCGCACCGCCGAGGAGCGCGAGCAGACCCTGGGGCTCGCCAACGAGGTCCTTCTCGCCAAGGTGGTCTCCCTCGCGGACGACTTCGACCTGGCCATCGAGCACGTGCCCGCCGAGGCCCGCGAGACGGCCTGGCTCGAGGGAATCGCGGCGATCGACCGCAAGCTCCGCGCACTCCTCGAGAGCGAGGGCGTGACGCCGATCGAGGCGCTCGGGCTGCCGTTCGACCCGGCCGTCCACGAGGCGCTGAGCCACCTCCCCGGCACCGGGCGGCCGGAGAACGAGGTGGTCGCCGAGATCCGGCGCGGGTACCGCATCCGCGACCGCGTCCTGCGCCCGTCGCTCGTCGCCGTCAGCGATGGCTCCGGGGCTGCCGACCGCCCGAACTGAGAACCGAACCCAACCCCCGACCCGAACCACCGATCCCGCGAGAGGAGCACCAGCAACCAATGGGCAAGATCATCGGCATCGACCTTGGCACGACGAACTCCGTCGTCGCCGTGATGGAGGGCGGCGAGCCCATCGTCATCGCGTCGGCCGAGGGCGGCCGGACCGTCCCCTCGGTCGTCGCCTTCACCAAGACGGGCGAGCGGCTCGTGGGCCAGCTGGCCAAGCGCCAGGCGGTCACGAACCCCGGCAACACGGTCTACTCGATCAAGCGCTTCATGGGTCGTCGCTGGGACGACCCCGAGGTGCGGCGCAGCAAGGACCTCGTCCCGTACACGGTCGAGAAGGACCCCAAGTCGGACGGGATCAAGGTGTCGCTCGGCGAGGGGCGGAGCTACACCCCGCCCGAGCTGTCCGCGATGATCCTCCAGAAGCTGAAGGCCGACGCCGAGGCCTACCTGGGCGAGAAGGTCACCGAGGCCGTGATCACGGTCCCGGCCTACTTCGACGACACGCAGCGCCAGGCGACGAAGGACGCCGGCCGGATCGCCGGCCTCGACGTCAAGCGGATCATCAACGAGCCGACGGCCTCGTCCCTGGCCTACGGCCTCGACAAGAAGCACGACGAGAAGATCGCCGTCTACGACCTCGGCGGCGGCACCTTCGACATCTCGATCCTCGAGCTGGGCGAGGGCGTCTTCGAGGTCAAGTCGACCAACGGCGACACGCACCTCGGCGGCGACGACTTCGACATCCGGGTCATGGACTGGCTCCTCGCCGAGTTCAAGAAGGACCAGGGCATCGACCTGCGCGGCGACCCGCAGGCGCTCTCGCGGGTCAAGGAGGCCGCCGAGAAGGCGAAGATCGAGCTGTCGTCGGCGATGTCGACGGAGATCAACCTGCCGTACATCACGGCCGACGCGTCGGGCCCCAAGCACCTCGTCATGACCATCAACCGGGCCAAGCTCGAGGACCTGGTCGGCGACCTGATCCAGAAGACGGCCGAGCCGGTTCGGAAGGCGCTCAAGGACGCCGGCCTGTCGGCGGCCGAGGTCGACGAGGTCGTCCTCGTCGGCGGAATGACCCGCATGCCGGCCGTCATCGAGGCGGTCAAGGCCATGTTCGGGGGCAAGGAGCCGAACCGCGGCGTGAACCCGGACGAGGTCGTCGCCATCGGGGCGGCCATCCAGGCCGGCGTCCTGGCCGGCGACGTCAAGGACGTGCTGCTGCTCGACGTGACGCCGCTCTCGCTCGGCATCGAGACGCTCGGCGGGGTCATGACCCGGCTGATCGAGCGCAACACCACCATCCCGACCAGCAAGTCGCAGGTCTTCTCGACCGCCTCGGACAACCAGCCCCAGGTGGAGATCCACGTCCTCCAGGGCGAGCGCGAGTTCGCGGCCGACAACAAGACGCTGGGCAAGTTCATCCTCGACGGGATCCCGTCGGCGCCGCGCGGCGTGCCCCAGATCGAGGTCACCTTCGACATCGACGCCAACGGCATCGTCGAGGTCCGGGCCAAGGACCGCGCGACCAGCAAGGAGCAGAAGGTCACGATCACCGCCTCGTCGATGCTCGACAAGAAGGACGTCGACCGGATGGTCCGCGAGGCGGGCGAGCACGCCGACGACGATCGCCGGCGACGCGAGGAGGTCGAAGCCCGCAACCAGGCCGAGGCGCTCACCTTCCAGGCGGAGCGAACGCTCAAGGACCTCGGCGACAAGGTGTCGGCAGACGATCGCGCCGCGGTCGAGGGCAAGGTCTCGGACGTCCGGAACGCCCTCAAGACGGAGTCGGTCGACGTCGTCAAGCAGCGCGCCACGGAGCTCGCCGAGGTGCTCCAGCGCGTCGGCACGGCCGCGTACGCAGCCGCCGGGGCGAGCGACGGCACGGGGCCCGCGGAGGGCGACGCCAGCGAGGACGGAGCGCCCGCCGACGGCGCCGCGCCCGACGACGAGACGGTCGAGGGCGAGTTCAAGGAGGTCTGAGCGCGGGCGCGGGCGACGGCGCTCGTCGCGGCTGCTCGAGAGCCCGGCCGCGCCGGAAGGTGTACAACTCGCGGATGCCCGGGGATCGAGCGTCGAGCAAGCCCGAGATCGAAGAGGTCGGCAGCGGCGCGCGCGCCGCTGACGCGGGCAGCCGGGGCAGCCCATCCGGGGTAGGCCGGGGCGTGGCTCCGTCGCTCGACGCTGGCTGCCGGCCCTCGTCCTGGGTGGCCTCGCGGCGCTGATCATTGGAGCCGGCCTCATCGGACCCAAGGCTCCGGCCGACGACGCCGCCCCGGGCACGCCCGAAGGCACGCCCGCCGGAGCGATCGATCCGACCGGCGGGCCGGACGGGACCAGGGCCGTCGCGTCGTCGCCGGCCGAGGTACCGCCGGCGACGGCTACGCCGGTCATGGCTCTTCGACTCGCCGGCGAGCCACCCGCCGACCCCTTCGTCCTCCTCGCCGGGCGATGGGTCAACCTCGTGACCGGGTCGGTCGACGATCCGACGGGGTGCGAGCTGGAGCGGCCGATCGTCCTTGCGGGAGGGCGGATCGTCTGCGTCACGCAGCAGGTGACGCGGCCACCGGGCTCGACTCGCGCGACGTACGACCTCTCGGTGGTGACGCTCGGGCACGCCCGGCCGACGCCCGCAGAGCCATGGCGACTCCGCCCCCGGACGCTGTCGAGGACGTTCGGCCGGCTGTCCCGCTGACGTCCCTGGTCGGGCGGCGGGATCTCGCGTTCGGCGACCCCGTGGCCGTCGCGCTCGCGCCCGGCGCCGAATCGGACACGCTCCTCGTCGCATGGGCCACCCTCGGGGACGACGGCTATCGCCTCGGCCTCGACCGCTACCTCGTCGCTGACCGGAGTGCGGCCGCGAGCGGCTCGCGCGAGATCCTCGCCCTTCCCTTCGAGGACGCACGGGGACCGACGTCGCTCGCGGACCTGGCCGTGAGCGTCTCTCCGGACGGGAGCGCCGCCCTCGTCGGGGTCACCGTCGCGCGGATCCAGCCGACCCCCGGCGAGCGGCGTCTTGTCATCCTGCGCATGGACGCCGGGGCGGTCCCCGGCGACGCGATCGGCCCACCGGAGGCCCTGCCGTCCCTCGTCACCTCGAACGCGGCCGGGCCCGCCGAGGTGGCAAGGGATCACGAGACCCCCTGCGGCGGCGGCCTCGGCGAGGGCTGGGCCACCGGGGACGCGATCTTCCTCGTCTGCCCTGGCCGGCCCTCTGTGTTCCGGCGGGTGGCGATCCACCCGGGCTCGGCGCGCAGCTTCTCCGATCGGGAAGGCCCGCCGGTCGCGGCAGCGATCCTCGACGAGACGATCCTGATGCCGGAGAGCGGGGCCACCGCGCTCTGGCTCGCGGACAACGGCGTCGTGATCGACCGCCTGCGAGGCCGCTACTACCGCTGGTCGCCGTGGGCCCGCGTCCTCTGGTCGATCGACCTGCGGGCCGAAGCCGGGGTCCGTCGCCACCGCGCGGTCGGTGGCGATCGTGTCGTCCGGATCGACCGGGATCGGCTCGCTCACGCCGACGGACACGAGGCCGGCCCCGCGACCAGGTCCTCGCTCACGATGTCGCGACCGACCGCCTCTACCTGCTGGCGCCCGAGGCCGCGGGTCGGGGGACCCGGATCGAGGTCGTCGACGGGACGACGCTGGACTCCCGCGGCTCGCTGTCGACCTCTCGCGAGCCATTCGCGACCATGTCCCTGAGCCCCGACGGGTCGCTGCTCTACCTGGCCACGCAGCCGCGCGGAATCACAGGGGCCGCCGACCAGCGGGTCGCCGTGGAGGTGCTGGCCACGGATCCGCTTGCCGAGCGCCTCTTCGCCGGGCGCCTTCCGCCCGGAGCATGGGACCCCGCCGTCCAGCTCGTCATCCGCTGACGTGGTGGCCCCGGGGATGTCGCGGGTGACGGCGTCGTGGACCAGGCTGCGGGGCGCATGTACCAGCTCGGCGTGCCGCCCCACCTCGCGGAGGCGACGGGTGCCATCGGACCGGGCATCGTGGTCGTCGGCGCGGCTCAGCTGCGTCCCCTCGCATGGTGGGCCGTCGCCGAGATCGAGGCGCGCTCGATCGCCCTGAGTCCGGATCGTCGGTACCTCTACCTCGCGACGGACGCGCGCTCGTCGAGCACGCAGGGGCGATCGGTGGGCGTCGCCGTGCACGACGCGTCGGCCGGAGACGAGATCGCCCACGCCCCGCGTCTCCCGGTCGTCGCGGGAGCCCGGCTCGACCCCGTGGTCGTTCGGTGAGCGGTACACTCCCCGTTCCATGGCGCCCCCAAGCCCGTCGCTCATCCATGCCCGCGACCTGACCAAGCGGTTCGGCGGCTTCACCGCGGTCGACGCCATCGACTTCGACGTCGCGCCCGGCGAATCGTTCGGCTTCCTCGGCCCGAACGGCGCCGGGAAGACCAGCACGATGCGGATGATCGCCTGCGTCTCGCCGGTGACCGGCGGGCACGCTCCAGGTGCTGGGCATGGACCCGCTGGCCGACGGTCCCGCGCATCCGCGCCCGGATCGGGGTCGTGCCCCAGCAGGACACGCTCGACATGGAGCTGACCGTCCGCGAGAACCTCTCGATCTACGGCCGCTACTTCGACCTGCCGCGCCCGGTGATCCGCCAGCGCGTCGACGAGCTCCTCGACTTCGTCCAGCTGACCGAGCGCTCGGGCGACCAGGTCGAGCCGCTCTCGGGCGGCATGAAGCGGCGCCTGACCATCGCCCGCAGCCTGGTCAACGAGCCCGACCTGCTCCTGCTCGACGAGCCGACGACCGGCCTCGACCCGCAGGCCCGCCACCTGCTCTGGGACCGCCTCTACCGCCTCAAGCAGAAGGGCGTGACCCTCGTCCTGACGACGCACTACATGGACGAGGCCGAGCAGCTCTGCGACCGCCTCGTCGTCATGGACAAGGCGAAGATCGTCGCCGAGGGGAGCCCGCGCCAGCTCATCGAGGAGCACTCGACCCGCGAGGTCCTCGAGATGCGCTTCCCGGTCGGCGTCCAGGAGACCCTCGACGGAAAGCTCGACGGCCTCGGCGAGCGCGTCGAGCAGCTGCCCGATCGCGTCCTCGTCTACGCCGACGACGGCGAGGCGGCCTCGGAGGTGGCCCACGCGCGCGGCCTCCGCCCGGAGATGGTCCTCGTCCGGCGCTCCTCCCTCGAGGACGTCTTCCTCCGGCTCACGGGCCGGAGCCTCGTCGACTAGGGGCGGCCGGGGATGGCGGCGCCGGCGGTCCGGGTCCTGGAGCACGAGCTGCTCGTCTACCGTCGCTCCTGGCGCGGGAGCCTCTTCTCCTCGTTCCTCAACCCGGTCCTGTTCCTGGCCGCGATGGGCCTGGGTCTTGGAAGCCTGGTCGACGCGAGCGCCCAGGCCGGCACGTCGACGCCGGGGGCGAACGCCGCGGCGCTGGCGGGCGTCTCGTACCTGGCGTTCCTGGCGCCCGGGCTGCTCGCGTCGACGGCGATGCAGACTGCCGCCGGCGAGTCGACCTTCCCGGTCATGGCCGGCCTCGTCTGGATCAAGAGCTTCCATGGCATGACGGCCACGCCGATCCGGCCGTCCGACGTCGTGGTCGGCAAGCTGACCTACATCGGGATCCGGCTGGTCCTCGTCCTGTCCGTCTTCTTCGTCGTGACCGTCCTCTTCGGTGCCGTCGCGGGACCGGAATCGATCCTCGCCATCCCGGCGGCGGTCCTCACGGGCCTCGCCTTCGCGGCCCCGATCGCCGCCTACTCGGCGACCCAGAAGGACGCGAACGGCTTCAACGCCCTGTTCCGCTTCGGCGTGATCCCGCTCTTCCTCTTCTCGGGCACGTTCTTCCCGATCAGCCAGCTCCCCGACATCCTGCAGGTCGTGGCCGTGCTGACCCCGCTCTGGCACGGCGTCGACCTGTGCCGGTCGCTGGCCCTGGGCTACGCGGAGCCGCTGCCGACGGCGATCCACCTCGTCTACCTCGGCACCATGGCCACGGCGGGGGTCGCGGCGGCCCTCATCACGTTCCAGCGGCGGCTGGTGAAGTGAGGACCGGCCGATGACCCTCCTCGCCCGCGTCGCTCCACCCATCGTCTTCGGCGGGCGCCGCGCCGGCCTCCTGATCGAGCGCAACCTCCTCGTCTACCGGCGCGGCTGGCTGGTGATCGTGTCGGGCTTCTTCGAGCCGCTCTTCTACCTGCTCTCGATCGGGCTCGGGATCGGCGCGCTCGTGGGCGGGGTCGTCGTCAACGGCCAGGAGATCCCGTACACGGCCTTCGTCGCGCCGGCCCTGCTCGCCAGCTCGGCGATGAACGGGGCGATCTACGACTCGACGTTCAACGTCTTCTTCAAGCTCAAGTACGCGAAGACCTACGACGCGATCCTCTCGACGCCGATCGGCGTCGGCGACGTGGCCCTCGGCGAGATCGGCTGGGCCCTGATCCGGGGCGGCATCTACGCCGCGGCGTTCCTGCTCGTGATGGTTGTCCTGGGCATGGTCCTCTCGCCGTGGGCGATCCTCGCCTTCCCGGCGGCGCTCCTGATCGGGTTCGCGTTCGGCGCCGCGGGCATGGCCGCCACGAGCTTCATGCGGACCTGGCAGGACTTCGACCTGGTCCAGCTGGTGATCCTGCCGCTCTTCCTCTTCTCGGCGACCTTCTACCCGATCACGACCTACCCGCAGCCGATCCAGCTCCTTGTCGAGCTGACGCCGCTCTACCACGGCGTGGCCCTGATCCGCGGCCTCACGACGGGCGAGGTGGACCCGAGCCTCCTGGTCCACGTGGCGTACCTGGCGGTGATGGGCGTCATCGGCCTCGCGATCACCTCGCGGCGCCTGGAGCGGCTGCTGCTCAAGTAGCGAGCTCGCCCGGCGGCGCTCGGACCGCGCCGGGCCGCCGGTGCCGGGATCGTCGACGACCTGCAGTGCCGAGTCGGAATCCGACTCGGGCCAGGAGCGCCCCGAGCGTGGCAGATTCGCCAACATGGGCGTCTTCAGGGATTCGCCGAGCATGACAACCCGGATCCGAGTCGGGATCCGACTCAGGCAGACCCCGCCACGGCCCGGGGCATCGGCGCGGCCGCTCGACACGGGCACTGGGAACGCTATCCTGCGGCCCATGAGCGAGCCCGACGCCAACCCGCCCGCCGATCCGGCGCCCGACCCCGACGATCCGGCGCCCGACCCCGACGCTCTTCGGCACCACCGCGCCATCGGCATCGACGTCGGAGGTACCGGCGTCAAGGCCGCGGTCGTCGACCTCGCCACCGGCGATCTCGTCTCGCCCCGGATTCGCGAAAAGACGCCCCAGCCTGCCACCCCCGAGGCGGTCATCGAGACCGTCGGGCGGATCCTCGACCGGCTGGCGGCCGAGGGCCACCTCGACGCGTCGATTCCGGCCGGCTGCGGCCTCCCGGGTGTCGTCAAGCAGGGCAGGCTCCTGACCGCCGCGAACATCGACAAGGGCTGGGTCGACTTCCCGGCCCAGGAGGCGCTGGAGGCGCGCCTCGGGCGCCCCGTCCGGCTCATCAACGACGCCGACGCGGCCGGCCTGGCCGAGGTCGCCTTCGGCGCGGCGAAGGGCGTGCCGGGCACCGTCCTCATGCTGACCATCGGGACCGGCATCGGGAGCGCCCTGCTCATCGACGGCAGGCTGCTCGACTCCACGGAGTTCGGCCACGTGCCCTACCGCCGCAAGGATGCCGAGCTGCTGATCTCGGGCGCCGGCCGGGAGCGTCGGGGGATCGGGTGGCGGGTCTGGGCCCGGGAGTTCAGCGAATACGTCGCGATGCTCGAGGCATGGTTCTGGCCCGACCTGATCATCCTCGGCGGAGGCGTCAGCAAGGAGTACGCGAAGTACTCGAAGTGGCTCAAGTCGCGCGCCCCGGTCGTCACGGCGAAGTACCTCAACGCGTCGGGGATCATCGGCGCCGCCCTCGCCGCCGGCGGCCACGAGGACGCCCCGGCGGACTGACGGTCGGCCCGGCGCGCCCGCCATCGTCCCGCGGCAGCCGCGGCGGGCTTCCTCCACGGGACCACCGCCGTGTCCGACCGGTACCACCGTAGGCGTTGTGCCCGGCGCCCGTCGGCGGCACCGTTGCCTCTCACGACGGGAGGCGACCGTGTCCCTGCTCCGCGCACGACTGCACCTGCCCCGCCGCTCGCCCGGCTCCGGCGCGAGCGAGGACGAGACGCCCATGAGCGAAGCCGAGGCGTCCGCGTCCGTGCCGCCCGTCGACCCGGGGCTCCAGGTGCTCGACGGCGGCGCAGCCGCTCCTCCGGTCGACGACGACGGCGCAGCGGGCGACACGGCCCCCGTTCCCCTGCAGCCGGCCCCCATGCGTCATGCCGGCCGCGGATGACAGGGCGGCGCCGAGGGCCCCACGCTCGAAGAAGGCGTCGGCTCAGCCGACGGTCGAGCTGCTGCCCGACGAGCCGTCCCTGAACCCGGACGACTCCGAGCGACCCCTTCGCCTGGTCCTGGTCGAAGAGGTGCCGGAGGTGGCCGCGCACGTGCGCGAGATGCTCCGGGGCCAGCCGTCGCTGCGCCTCGTCGAGGTCGTGACCGACGGTCGGCAGGTGGCCCGCGAGGTCAGGGAGCTGCGCGCCGACGTCGTCCTCGTCGACACCCTCCTCGGTGGCCGTCCGTCCGGGCCCGATGTCCTCGAGCGCCTGCGCGCGACGACGCCCGGGATCGCCGTCGTCGCCCTCGGCATGCCCGCCGACGCCCGCCTCGCGGAGCGCGTGCGGGAGAGCGCCGACGCCGTCGTCGCGATCCCCTTCGGGACCATCGACCTGGCCCGTGGGATCCACGACGCCCACGAGAGCCGCAACCGGCGCGACCCTTCGAGCGCGACCCGCATCGTCGCCGTCTATGCCGCCAAGGGCGGGGTCGGCAAGACGACGCTTGCCCTCAACCTCGCCGTCGGCCTGGCCGCGAGCGGGATCCGCACCGCGCTCATCGACGGCAGCCTGCAGTACGGGGACCTCCGCCGCCTCCTCCACGTCGACGCGAGCGAGCCCTCGATCTGCGACCTGCCGACCGACTGCGTGCGAGCGTCCGACCTCGTCGCCACGATGCGCCGTGGGCCCGCCGGGGTCGACATCCTGTTCGCCCCGCCGCGCCTCGAGATGGCCGACATGGTCACCGCCCGCGACCTCGACAAGATCCTCGACCTCCTGCGCCGGACCTACCAGGCGGTGGTGGTGGACACGCCGAGCGCGCTCAACGACACCACCCTGACCGTCCTCGACATGGCCGACATCATCCTGCAGGTCCTGACCCCCGAGCCGGCGGCGCTGGACAGCACCCGGGCTGCCGCGGCGGCCTTCGCCGCGATCGGGTATCCGCCGGCGAAGGTCCGGATCGTCATCAACCGCGCCGACGCGATGGGCGCCCTGCGGCCGGACCAGCTGCGTCGGGCCCTGGGCCGCGAGCCGGACCACGTGGTCGCCTCCGACTGGCAGCTCGTCTCGGCCTCGAACCAGGAAGGCGTCCCCTTCGTCGTGGCCCACCCGAACGCCCCGATCACCCGCGACATCCTCGCGCTCGCGGGATCGGTGATGACGGTCGTCGGGGCCGCGCCGTCGCGGCTCCCCGCGCGGGTCCGGGGTCGCGGCCGGGCTCGCGAGCGCGCCGCCGGCTGACCGGTCGCGGCGCCAGCGGGACCTCCGGAGCCACGGCACGCACGGGACTCGGCAACGCCGCCGGGCGGCCGTCATGGACTGCCGACCCGCCCTGACCGTCCCGGCCGCTCCCCGTAGACTTCGCGTCGCTTGTCCATGCCATCGATGATCGAGCTGGACAACGCCGAGTGTGTGAACCTCCCGGTCAATGGACAGGTCGGCCGGGCTTGTCGCGCCGAACAGGCGGCCTCGAACACCGCGCCGATGCAGACGTTGATGACGGTGCGGATTGCAGACTTCGAACGCGTTCCCGCTATGCGGGCGGGTCGGCGGTCCACCTGAGGATGTCACCGGGCTGGCAATCGAGCACCCGGCAGACCGAGTCCAGGGTGGCGAACCGGATGGCCCGGGCGCGCCCGTTCTTCAGGACGGCGACGTTCGCCGGGGTGATGCCGACGGCGTTGGCAAAGTCGCCCACGGACATCTTGCGTCGGGCGAGCATGACGTCGAGCTCGACGATGACGGCCATCAGATCACCTCGTCGAGCTCGGCGCGGTTGGCGATGGCCGACTCGAGCAGGCCGCGCATGACGACCATGAGGAGCACGAACGCCAGCCCGCAGGCGACGCAGGCGGCCAGGTAGTAGATCATTGGTCCGCCGCCGCCGGGGACGAAGCCGAGCATGTGGATCAAGACGCATGCGCTCAGAACCGTGGCGACCGCCGCGCAGGCCGTGATGACGTCGACCCAGCGCAGGGCACGGCGGGTGAAGATGACCCGGCCGCTGACGAGGGACAGTAGCCGCCAGACGACGAGCAGCGCCACCTGGCCGCATCCGATGAAGAGGATGGCGGCCACCGAGTATGGGACGACGAGGTACGCGACTTCGGGGAAGGTCGTCCCTACCTGGGATGCGTACACGGGCACGAGGACCTGTGCGAACACGGTTCCGAGCAGGAGGACGACGAGAGCGACGCGGAGAAGCCGACTTGCGAGGATGGTCATCTATCGAGTGTCGATGGTTGTCGATCGAGTGTCAATAGGTCAAGTGGCATCCGGCAACTTCACGTCCAACGGGTTCACACACCGGGTGGCATAGGTTGCGAGGGACCGACCCTGTGGGACACGAGTGCCACCTCTGGCCCTCATCCGACAAGTCCTCGGGACGCCTCGTCGGTGCGCGCGAACGGATTGGGCCGCGCCGTACCCACCGGCGCGGTGAGACGTTGTGCCACGTCCGTGGCGTGGGGGGTGGTCGCGATCCGTAGAGGCAGGCAGACCAGGTCCTCACGATGGTGCGGCCCAGCCATGGCAGACTTGGCCCTGTAGCACGCAGTCAACACAGGTATCAGCTTGTCCATACGCGACTACTACGACATCCTGGGCGTCGAGCGCGGGGTCGAGCGACGCCGACATCAAGAAGGCCTTCCGCAAGCTGGCCCAGCAATGGCACCCGGACGTGAACCGCGATGCCAACGCCGACGAGCGATTCAAGGAGATCAACGAGGCCTACCAGGTCCTCTCCGACCCGCAGCGGCGCCAGGCGTACGACATGTTCGGGCAGGCCGGCGTCGGCGGGGCGGGCGGCTTCGACCCGGGCGCCGGGGCCGGCTTCGGGGGCTTCTCGGACCTGTTCGACGCCTTCTTCGGCGGCAGCGCCGCCGGGGGCGTCCGGCGCGGGCGCCCGGCGGTCGGCTCCGACCTGCGCTACGACCTCCGGATCACCTTCGAGGAATCGATCCGCGGCACCGAGAAGGAGATCGAGTTCCCCGTCCTGGACCGCTGCCCCACCTGCTCCGGGTCGGGCGCGAAGGCCGGCACGGCGGCCCAGACGTGCCCGCAGTGCGGCGGTCGCGGCGAGATCCGCCACGCCCGCCAGACGATGCTCGGGCAGATGGTCAACGTCGTCACCTGCCCCCGCTGCCGGGGCGAGGGGAAGGTCGTCGAGTCGCCCTGCGAGGACTGCAACGGCGAGGGCCGCACGCAGCGCACGAAGCGGCTCCGCATCGCGGTCCCCGCGGGAATCGACGACGGCCACCAGATCCGCCTGTCGGCGGAGGGCGAGGTGGGCCTGCGCGGGGGACCGCCCGGCAGCCTCTACGTCGCGATCCACGTCGCCGCCCACCCGCAGCTCCGGCGCGACGGGACCGAGCTCTATCACGAGCTCGATCTCTCCATCGCCCAGGCGACCCTCGGGACGACGGTCCGGGTCCCGACGGCCGACGGCGAGGAGGATCTCGAGGTCAAGCCGGGGACCCAGCCGGGCACGGAGATCCGGCTGCGCGGTCGGGGCGCGCCCCACCTGCGGCGCGCCGGCGCCCGCGGCGACCTCCACGTGCTGGTGGACGTGAAGATCCCGACGAAGCTGAGCCGCGAGCAGCGGGAGGCCCTCGAGGCCTACGCGGCGGCCTCCGGGGAGACGAACGTCGGGACCGGCAAGGCCGGCGTCCTCGACCGGATCAAGGACGCCCTGGGTTGAGCGCCGGGTCGGACCCGGCGGCCGACGGGCTCGTCGGCGACTCCGACTGGCTGGAGCTCGCGGTCACCTGCGATCCTGAGGCCGTCGAGGCCGTCAGCGAGATCCTGGCCCGCGTCGCCCCCGCCGGGGTGAGCGTGGAGCCTGGGTTCACCCTCGTCGACGAAGGCCTCGGCGCGGCGGTCGACCCGGCGGCCCCGGCCACGCTGCGGGCCTACCTCCCGGCCGGCGATTCCGGCGCCGCCCGGCGGGCCACCGACGAGGTCGACCGGGCCCTGGGCCACCTCCAGGCATTCGGCCTGCGCGAGATCGGCGAGCTCTCGACCCGCATCGTCCACGAGTCCGACTGGGCGACCGCCTGGAAGCGCCACGTCGGCGTGCTCCGGATCGGGCGGCGGATCGTCATCCGCCCCACCTGGCGACGCCATCGCCGGCGGCCGGGCGACGTCGTGATCGCGATGGACCCCGGGATGGCCTTCGGCACCGGCCTCCACCCGACGACGCGCCTCTGCCTCGCCGGGATCGAGCGCTGGGCCGACGAGGGGCTCCTGGCACGCGGCCGCGCACGCGACGGGAGCGCCCGCCTGCTCGACGTCGGCTGCGGCTCGGGGGTCCTGGCGGTCGCCGCCGGCCTGCTCGGCGCCGGCGAGCTGGTCGGGGTCGACACCGACCCGATCGCCGTGGAGGCGACGCTCGCCAACGCCCGGCGCAACCGGGTGGCGCGTCGTCTCCGTGCGCACCGGGGCTCGCTGCCGTCGGGGGAGGGCCCGTTCGACCTGCTGGCCGCGAACCTGATCGCATCCGTCCTCGTCACCCTCGCCGGCGACCTCGTGGCGGAGCTGGCGCCGGGCGGTCGGTTGATCGCGTCGGGCATCTTCGTCGACCGCGAGGCCGAGGTGGCCGCGGCCGTCGCCGCGGCCGGCCTGCGGGTCCTCCGGCGCGACGCGGAGGGCGACTGGGTGGCGCTCGAGGCCGAGCGCCCCGCTGAGCGGACGGCGCCGACGTCAGGCCGGGCCGCCGCCGAAGTCCAGGAACCCCAGGATCAGGCCGAGCGAGCGACCCGGCTCCGACGGCGGCCGGCAGCGAGATCGCGCCGATCGGCAGGATCCCGAAGACGACCGCGAGGATGCCGGCCGCGAGGCCGACGAGGAGCCCCGCGAAGAGGCCGCGCCACGGATGCCGGCCCCTCAGCGAGGAGAGAACGCCGAGAAGCCCGACCGCCGCGAGTCCGATGCCGACGAGACCGGGGACCGTGGTCAACGGGTTCCCATCGAGCCGAACCCACGCGCTGCCGCTGCACGAGCCGCCCTCGCCGCTCACGCTGCCGTTGACCTCGAACGTGCCGACGATGTCGATCGGCAGGAAGTCGGCCACGACGATCACGCCATCGGCGCTCGTCTTGCCGTCCGCAGTTGTCGATGTCACCCGACATGATGGGCACCGGCACGCCGTAGAGCGTGACCTGGTACGTGCCGGTCGTGATCGCGGGCCCGGTCCCCGTCCACGCCACCTTCCCCTTGCGGTCGAGGTCGAACGGGTTGAGCGGATCGCTGGTGCCGGGACCCTCGGCGTCGTCGAGGTCCGCTGCCGTCGGCGTCGGTGGACAGCGCGTTGAGGGTGCACGGGCCGGTGATGGCCGCCCCGGCGGTCGGGTCCGCGGCGGACGCCGGACCTGCCACGGCGAGGAGCAGGAGGATCGCGGCCCCGGCGATCAGGCCGAGCCGGCGCGGACGGATCGTGAGCTTCCACGGGATGAATCCCTCTCCGCCCGGCGGCGCGACACCCCGGTCGCCGAAGGGCTCCGCCGGGACGCAGGCCCACCCTACGCGGCTGCCCGGCGCCCGCGGAACGGCCGTTCGGCACGCCTGCGCTACGATCTTGGGCCCGAACCTCGAACCGACGCGCCCCCGCTCGGGTGGCCCCACCTCCGACGTGATGCCGAACCTCGCAGCCCTCTTCCCCGTACATCCTGGCGATCCACGTGACGCTCGCGATCTCGCTCTTCGTGCCCAGCCTCCTCCTGCCGTTCACCCTGCGCAACCGCTCGGTGGAGCGCGGGTACGCGGCCGTGGAGCCGGGCCGGTTCGTGCGCTCGCTGCAGTGGCTGCAGGCGCACGGGACGGTGGTGATCGGCGCCGGGCTCGCCCTCACCGGGATCGCGATGCTGGCCGTCCTCGGGCCGCGGATCCTGGAGCAGCCGTGGCTGCTGGTCGCCCTGGCGACGTACGCGATCACCGCCGTCGTGGCGTTCGCCGTCCAGCGCCCGGGCCTCCGGCGGCTCCAGGCGCGCGACGGGATCGACACCGACGCCGACCGCGAGGCGTGGCGGGCGCGGGCCCGGCGCCAGCGCTACATCGCCTACGCGATCACGACCGCCGTGGGCCTCATCGCCTTCCTGATGTCCACGAAGCCTGCGCTGTGGTGAGGCCGTGACGACGTCGCGGGCATCGGTCCCGCCGCGCGGCCGGCGAGACGCCGCAGGCGGCCGCGCCGGTGCGGCGGGCCGCGATCACCAACCTCGGCTGCAAGGTCAACCAGTCCGAGATGGACGCGGTGGAGCGGCTCCTCCGCGCGCGCGGCGTGGAGCTCGTGGCTGACGGCGCCGGGGCCGACCTCCACCTCGTCAACACCTGCACGGTCACCGGCGGTGGCGGACGACAAGTCGCGCAAGGCCGTGCGCCGCGCCCGGCGCGCGAGCCCGGGGGCGGCGCTCATCGTCACCGGCTGCTCGGTGCAGGTCGGCCGGGCCGCGTTCGCCGCCGTGGATCCGGAGGCGCGGCTCGTCGGGAACGACGAGAAGGACGGGCTCCTGGCCGAGGTGGAGCGCCTCCTCGGGCTGCCCGGCCACGACGTGGAGGCTCCGCACGGCCCGCTCGACGCCCCGCTCCCGACGCTCGCCGGCGTCGAGATCGCGGGGATCGTCGACGACCGGACCCGGATCGACCGCACGCGGGCCTACGTCAAGGTCCAGGACGGCTGCAGCTTCTTCTGCACCTTCTGCATCATCCCGCGGGCCCGCGGCCCCGAGCGCTCGCTGGCCCCCGAGGTCGTGCTGGCCGACGTGCGCCGGGCGCTTGCCGCCGGGCACCGCGAGATCGTCCTGACGGGGATCAACGTCGGGACCTACGACGGCGGCTCGTCGGAGCGCGGCTTCCGCGGCGCCCACGCGAGCGCGGCGCTGTCGCTGGCCGGGGCTGGTCCGGCGGATCCTCGCCGAGACGCCGGTCGAGCGGATCCGGCTCTCCTCCATCGAGCCCCAGCACGTCGACGACGAGCTCCTCGCGACGTGGACCGGCGAGGGCGCCGGGCGCTGCCTGCCCCACTTCCACCTGCCGCTCCAGTCGGGCGACGACGGGGTGCTGCGGCGGATGGGCCGCCGCTACGACGCGGCCGGGTACGCGCCAGGTCGTCGAGCGCGTGCGCGCAGCGATCCCCGGCGTGGCGCATCCACGCCGACGCGATCGCCGGCTTCCCGACCGAGGACGAGGCCGCCTTCGAGCGCTCGCTCGCGTTCATCCACGGGCTCGACCTGGCCGGCCTCCACGTCTTCCGCTACTCGTCGCGGCCCGGCACGCCTGCGACGCGCATGGCCGGCCAGGTGCCGGACGCGGTCCGGCGGGAGCGCGCGGCGGCCATGCTGGCCGAGGCGTCGGCCGCAAGGGCGCGGTTCGCGGCGCGGTCGACGGGCGGTCGGCGGCGGGTTCTCTTCGAGGAGCCAGTCGACGATGCGGACACGGCCGGCGACTGGATCGGGCACGCCGAGGACTACGTCGTGGTCCGGGTCCCGGCGCCGGGCGGCCGCCCGCTCGAGGGCGAGATCGGCGTGGTGGTCGTGGCCGGGCCCGACCCGACCGACGCCGAGCGCGTCGTCGGGCGGGTCGAGCGGCTCGTGCCCCGCGTGGCCGGTGCCCGTCGCGCGCTGCCCGTCGTACCCTTGCCGTGAATGTCACCCTGGAGCAACGCATGAGCGCCGACTGCCTCTTCTGCCGGATCGTCGCCGGGGAGATCCCCGCCACGACCGTCCACGCCGACGACCTGGTCGTCGCCATCCGAGACGTCGCCCCGCGGGCCCCGACCCACATCCTCCTGATGCCGCGCGAGCACATCGCCTCGGCCGCGGAGCTGGGCGAGGAGCACGCGCCGCTGCTGGGACGGCTGTTCGCCGTCGCCGCGGATCTCGCCCGGGCCGAGGGGATCGCGGACCGCGGCTACCGCGTGACGACGAACGTGGGCACCTGGGGCGGCCAGTCCGTGCCGCACCTGCACCTCCACCTGATGGGGGGCCGGGCCTTCGACTGGCCGCCGGGATGAGGGCGGCCGCACCCACCGCGGCACGCCGCCTCGGCATCGGCGCCGTCCTGGCGGGCATGCTCCTCGTGGTCGCCGGGTGCGCCACGGCCGCAACGCGCCCGCCGGCACCGGACCCGACGCCCCGCCCCACGATCTCGCCGGCCGTCGCCGCGACCCAGGTCCAGCTCGACGGCGCCCTGCGGGCCCGCGGCCTCGTCCTGGAGCCGACCGAGCTGACCGTCCGCCCCGGCGAGCCGTCGTCCCTGGCAGCCGTGCCGCGGACGGCGTTCCGCGCGATCCTGCCCACGGACCCGGAGGGCGCGCTGGTCGTCGTCTACGAGCTCGCGGACCCGGGGGTCGCCGCGGCGGCCGCGACGGAGCTCGCCGCCTACGTCACGAGCGGTCCCGGGCGGGTCCAGTACCCGCCCGACGTGCGGTTCGTCCTGCGCCAGGCTGGCTCGACGATCGTCTACTACCCGTGGTCGCCGAGCTCATCGCCCGACGCGCGCACCGCCGACGTCGCCGCCGCCGTCGCGACCGTGGGCTCCGAGGTGCCGATCCCCCGCGGCTGATCCGGCCCGGGACGCGGGTCCGCGGCCCGCCGCCGAGCGGGCGTCAGGAGCGCTCGGTCACCGGCAGCGGCGCCGCGACCGCCGCCCAGGCGCGGACCTCGTTGCGCCGCACCTTCATCGTGTGGGTCCGCGGGAAGTCGACCTCCGGCCAGAAGCGCCAGGCGGCGATCCGCGAGTGGACGGCCAGCGTCGCGTTCGCGGCCTTGACCGCCGCGTCCACGTCGGCGCGGATGCGCTCGACGTTCGCCCCTTCGCTGAAGGCCCCGGCCGCCGGGACGGCCGTGCCGCCGGCGGGCATGCGGCGATCCGCCGGTCGGCGCCAGCACGATCGCCTCGATCCGCCCGGGCTCCGTCTCGAGGACGACCGAATCGCGGATGCCGGCGACGCGGAGGGCGTTCTCGATGTCCTCCGGGAAGACGTTGAGCCCGTTCGGCAGGACGATCATGTCCTTCTTGCGGCCGTGGAGCACCAGGCGCCCCTTCTCGTCGAGGTGGCCCAGGTCGCCGGAGCGGTAGAAGCCGTCGTCGGTGAAGGCCGCCGCGGTCGCCTCCGGGTCCTCCCAGTAGCCCCGCGTCACGGTGGGCCCCCGGAACTGGATCTCCCCGTCGTCGGCGATCCGCATCTCGACGCCGGGCATCGGCCAGCCGACGCACCCGAGCGGGTGCTCCTTCCACGTCGTGGCGGCCCCCGAGCCCGTCTCGGTGGCCCCGTAGCCCTGCATGACGACGACGCCGAGGTCCTCCCACGCCTGCTGGACGGAGGGCGGGAGGAAGGCCCCGGCCGACACGAAGAGCCGGAGCTCGCCCCCGAACTGGGCGTGCAGCCTGCGGAACGGCGGGAAGCGGCGCCGCAGGCCGATTGGGAGCCACCGGGCGATCGTTCGCGCCCGGGCGAAGGCCGCCGTTCGACCCTGCTTCTCGACCTCCCGCTCGATCGAGGACCAGACCAGGTCCAGGAACTGCGGCACCACGATCATCCCGGTCATCCGGTGCTCGCGCATGGCCGGGATCAGGATCCTCGGATTCAGCGAGCGCACGTACAGGATGTCGGCGCCGAGGTCGAGGGTCAGGTAGAGCCCGATCGCCTGCTCGAAGAGGTGTGACATCGGGAGCAGGGACACGATCCGGTACTCGATGTCGGGAACGATCGAATGAAACCCGTCGACGCCCGAGACCGTGTTCGAGTGGGTGAGCATCACGCCCTTCGGCGTGCCCGTGGTCCCGGAGGTGTAGATGAGCAGGTAGATGTCGTCGGGAACGGGTCGCTCCCAGGCCCCCACCTCGGCCTCCCAGCCGGCCGGGAAGCCCGCCCCCGGCTCGGCGCAGAGGTCGTCCGTGGTCGTGATCGGCAGGTAGTCGAGGTCCGCCTCGGCCGGGTCCGGGGCGTCCCGGCCCGTCCCGATGACCAGCTGCCGTGCCTCCGAGCGCTCGGCGATCCGGCGCATGGCGTCGGGCGCCATGCGCAGGTCCAGCGGCACGAGGATGAGCCCGGCCCGCATGGCGCCGAAGTACACCGCCGCGAGCTCGGGGCACGACGGCGACCAGGTCAGGAGCCGGTCCCCGGGCTGCAGCCCACGGGAGCGGAGCCTCCAGGCCGCAAGCCGGCTCCGCCGGTCCAGTTCGCGGTAGCTCCAGACCTGCTGGGTGCCGTCGTCCTTCCGCAGGCGAAGAGCCGGCCGGTCGCCGTAGCGCGCGGTCGCGCCCTCGAGGAGGTCGACCAGCGTGCGGCCGGACGGCCGGTACTCGCTCACGGGCGCATCGTGGCCGACGCCGGGCCCGGGCGCAAGCCGGACGGGCATTGCCATCGACAACGGTATCTCCCGTAATGGCAGGAGGCACCCAGATCCGTGTACCCGGCTCGTCCTCCTCCTTCGGCTGCGGGTCGCGCCTTCCGGGATCCAAGTCGATGCGGGAGTCCGGGCCTGGGTAGACATCAGCTACCCCTACGATCCCGACTGGTTGTCGTCGACCGGCCGGTCGACCGGGCATCTGACCAGCGAGGTCTGGATCGCCCGGCTCGAGTTCAACGTCGATGGCGATGTCGCTGGCGATGGAGCGCTCGGGTGGAACGTCGACAAACCGGCGTCGATCTAGATCAACGGAGCAGCTGACCAATCACAGCGGAACGTGTCGACGGTGTTCACCACGACAGTACCGCAGGCGTTCCTGCAATCGGGCACGAACACGATCGCCGTCAAGGTGTTCCAGGGCGCCGCGACCAATACCTGGTCGATCAACCCGACATACTTACAGGCCGTGCTCTCGGTCCCGACCGAGTAGACGCTGGGGTTCGAGCGTACACCGATGTTCTCTCGTCGCCTTGGCCTGACCTTGACGTTGAGCGTGCTCCTCGGCCTTTCCTCGGTCGCCTGCGTCGACCAAGGACCGCCATCGACCGAGGAGCAAATGGGGACTCTCGGGCTGCCGCTCGATTCGCTCATGGACGTGGACGATGCCACTCAGGTCACGGTCAACATCCAGGATGGAAGACCCGTACTACTCGTCTTCACTCCCCATCGTTTCGGTGGCTCGGATCGCAAGGAGTGGGTAGGGGAGCGTCCGAGCGTCAACGGTGGGCTCATGGGAGACGCGCGTAGCAGCACCGAACTCGACGATCAGGGCGTCGTTCGATATGAGTACCTGTTTGGTGCTGGCCAAGGGTCAATCGACGGTGTCTTGGTCACCAATCCCGCTGCCCGCGCGGAGGTGGTCAATCCCGAGACCGGTGCCTGGGTGATCGTGGTTCCCGCCACCGTCGGAGTCGAAGGGCTCGAGTGGGATCTCGTTGGGCCGGAGAACGAAGTCGTGTATTCCGGGATCGGCTGGGACCCAAAACAGCAGTAGCAATCCGGCGCGTCAGTTGATCGTCGAGGAGGACGCAGGATTGCCTGGGCTGGTACAGCAGAGGACGGAAGCTGGACCTTCAGCCGTCGCTCTCTCGGGCATCCCGATGCCCTGATCCGCCAGGCGCCCGCCGGGATCGCGACCGCCGTTGGTCACGCTCGAAGCCCCGGGGACGAGGGCGACCAACGCGAGTCGGCGTACCGTGCATCCCGGAGGTGTCGCCGATGACCGAGCCAGCCCTGTTCTTCGCCGACCTCGCGGCCGAGGCGCCGCCCGTCGAGCGCGGGATCCACAGCCAGACCCTGTACGACGGGCCCGACCTGCGCCTCGTCCTGTTCGCCTTCGCGCCGGGCGAGGAGCTGTCCGAGCACACCGCGGCCCGCCCTGCCGTCGTCCACGTGCTCGACGGGGAGGGCGAGGCGTCCGTCGGCGGCGAGGCGCACGCGCTGGCCCCCGGGACCTGGTTCCGGATGCCGGCCCGCATGACCCATTCGATCCGGGCCCGGACGCCGCTGCGGCTGGCCCTCTACCTCCTGCCTGCGGGCGACTGACTCTCCCGGGGCGAAGGTCCGATTCCGGGACCTTTGGCACGTTTGACCGCCCGGAAGCACCGGTCTATGCTCCGCCGGGCTCGCCGGCGCGTGACGGAACCGCGCGTCGGTGGGCGTACGCGCCTGTCGACCTCGCCCGGCGGCCGGCGTCGGAACGTGAATCGGTGGCGGAGGAGGTGATCCCGGCATTGGCAGAGATCCGCGTTGGTGAGAACGAGACCTTCGAGAGCGCCCTGCGTCGCTTCAACAAGAAGATCCAGCAGTCCGGCATCCTCGCTGAAGCTCGCCGTCGCGAGCACTACGAGAAGCCGAGCGTGAAGCGCAAGCGCAAGGAAGCCAAGCGCAAGAAGGCCACCCGCCAGCAGGGTTAGCCGCCGGGACCGGCGGCAGGGGCCCCATCACCGCCCCGATCCGTCGCCGGTCCACCTGCTTCCCAGGCCCGTTCCCGGGCCCCGGAGGCCCGTCGCAGCCGGTGCGAGATCCCCAGGACCCCGCACCTCGAGCGGAGGAGCCACCCCGGTGTCCCTGACGAGACCGCCTCCACGACGAGATGACCGCCGCCACGCGGTCCGGTGACGCGCTGCGCCGCGACACCCTCCGGATGGTGTGGAGCGCCGTCTACGCCGTGGAGAAGCGCGACCACACGACCCTCACCGACGAGCAGACCCTGGCCGTGCTCGCCCGCGAGGCGAAGACCCGCCGCGAATCGGTCGAGGCTTACCGCAAGGGCGGGCGCGACGACCTCGCGGCGAAGGAGGAAGCCGAGATCGCGATCATCGCCGGCTTCCTGCCGAGCCCGCTGACCGACGCCGAGATTGCGGCCCTGGTCGACGAGGCCATCGCGACCACCGGCGCCGCGTCCGCGCGGGACCTCGGCAAGGTGATGGGCTGGCTGAGCCCGCGCATCCGCGGCCGCGCCGACGGCAAGGTTGTCTCCGGCCTGGTCGCCGCGGCACTGGCCCGCGCCGATCTCGTTGCCCACGACGTCTCCGGTCACGGAGGCGACGGCCCGGGCTAGGCCCGGCCGGGATCGCCATGCTCTCCCGACGCCTCGACCGGGTCACCGCCTTCACCCGGCGCGACGCGGTGCGCCTCGCGGTCGCGGCCGCGCTGCTGATCACCGGGCTCACGGCGGTCCTCTCGATCGACGACCTCCCGAGTGCCGTCAACCTGCAGTCGGGCGACCTCGCGACCACCGACGTGCTGGCGCCACGGACCGTCGTCTTCCAGAGCGCCGTCGAGACGGACGCGGCCCGCCAGAAGGCTCGCGACGACGTGCCGCCGCAGTACGACTACAAGGCCGAGTCCGCGGCGGCCCTGACGCGCCGCCAGCTCGACGCCCTCGATGCGCTCCTGGCGCCCGTCGACGCGGCCTTCGTCGCTGGCGTCAGCCCCGAGGATCGCCAGGCGGCCCTCTCCGAGGCACTTCCAACGCTTTCGATCGACGCACGGAAGACGCTCGACGCCCTGGCTCCCGAGCGCTGGACGCTGACCGGCGCCGAGGCGACGCGGGTGCTCGGCCTCGTCCAGCGGGACCCACTCCGCGACGCCGAGCTGGAGACCGTCCGCCGGAACCTCGGTGAGCGCTTCTCCGCCGCCCTCACCGACGACGAGCGCGCCCTCGCGACCGAGATCGTGGCACCCCTCCTCGTCCCCAACGCGACCTACAGCGAAGCCCTCCACGAGGCGGCCCGGGACGCTGCCGAGGCCGCCGTGGCGCCGGTCAGCTACACGATCCGCCAGGGCGCGGTCATCGTCGAGGCCGGCAAGCAGGTGACGCCGCTCGAGATCGCCAAGCTCGAGGCCTTCGGCCTGACCGAGGCCGGCCTCGACATCGCCCGCCTGGCCGGCTGGTTCCTCCTCGCGACCCTCGTCGTCGTGCTGCTCCTGGCCTGGACCTGGCGCTACCGCCAGGAGCTCTGGCACCGCGCCCGCGCGCTGGCGCTCCTCGGCCTCGTCCTGCTCGTCACGGCCCTGGCCTACAAGCTCACGGCGGGCCGCTCCATCCTGCCCTTCTTCGTGCCCGGCGCCGGGGCGTCCATGCTGGTCGCGATCCTTCTCGGCGCAGGCCCGGCGACGATGATCACGGCATTCCTGGCGATCCTCGCCGGGGCCGCGAACGGGATGTCCCTCGAGCTCGCCGCCTACGTCTTCGTCGGCGGCGTGACCGGGATCATCGCGGTGCGCCGCGGCGACCGGGTGGGGATCTTCCTCCAGGCCGGGCTCGCGATCGTCGTCGCCAACGTCGTCGTCGTCACGATCTTCTCGCTGCTGGGGACCCGCGACCTGACCGGCATCCTGCAGCTGTGGGGCGCCTCGCTGGCGGCCGGCATCGGCGCGGCGATCGCGACCGTCGGCACGTTCCAGGCCGTCGGCAACCTCTTCGGGATCCTCACCGTCTTCCAGCTCCTGGAGCTGGCCAACCCGTCGCAGCCGCTCCTGCGCCGGCTCCTCCTCGAGACGCCCGGGACGTACCACCACTCCCTGATGGTGGGGAACCTTGCCGAGCGGGCCGCCGAGGCGATCTCGGCCGACCCGCTGCTCGCCCGCGTGGCCGCCTACTACCACGACGTCGGCAAGCTCGCCAACCCGGGCGCGTTCATCGAGAACCAGGCCGGGGCCGGCAACGTGCACGACGAGCTGTTGCCGGAGGTCAGCGCCCAGGTCCTCAAGCAGCACGTGGCGGACGGGATCGACATCGCCTACAAGGCCAAGCTGCCCAAGCCGCTGATCGCCTTCATCCCCCAGCACCATGGCACGACACGCCTCGCCTACTTCTGGGCCAAGGCCCGCGAGCAGGCGGCCGCCCCGTACGGCGGCGTCGAGACCGCGGCCGGGCGAGCCGCCGCCGACGCGCTCGACGAGCGGCGCTTCCGCCACAACGGCCCGCGGCCCCAGTCGAAGGAGGCCGCCATCCTGATGCTCGCCGACGGCGTCGAGGCGTCGGTCCGCTCCCTGACCCAGCAGGACGAGACCACGATCCGGGCGATGGTCGGCCGGATCATCGACGAGCGCCTCGACGACGGCCAGTTCGACGAGTGCGACCTCACCCTCCGCGATCTCGAGCGGATCCGCGAGGCCTTCGTGGCCCAGCTCCTGGGCATGTATCACCAGCGGATCGCCTACCCGCAGAACAAGGTCGTGGAGCTCGAGGCGCGCCGCAACGCCGTCGGCCCGGGCGCCTGACCCGCCGGGCCCGCCCGAGACCGCCGTGCCCGCCATCCCGAGGGTCCCCGCCGCCGGCTTCCGCTCGATCTACCGGCCCCCGTTCCGCCTGGACCTCGAGGTCCGGCCTGGGGTGCGGCGGATCCTGCCCGCCACGGCGCTGGCCGCCGCCCTCCGTGGCGCCCTGCTGGCCGGCGGGGCGCCCGAGCCGGCAGCGGTCGGGCTGATCCTGGCCGACGACGCCGAGCTCGCCACCCTCAACGCCGCCCACATGGGCACCTCCGGCGCGACGGACGTCCTCTCGTTCCCGCTCCTGCCCCCGGAGGCGTACCCGCCGCACCCGGGCAGTCTGCCGCGCCCGCCCGCCGGCGCCCGCTCTCTTCGTCGCGGCGCTGACGATCGCGCGTTCCTCCTCCCGCCGGGCACCCGCCTCCACCTCGGCGACGTCGTCGTCTCCGTGGAGCGGGCCATCGAGCAGGCGGAGGCCGGCCGCGGCGGGCAGTCCGGCGACGTCCGCTGGACCTCGGCCGACGAGCTGCGCCTCCTCGTCGTCCACGGGGCGCTCCACCTGTGCGGGTGGGACCACGCCGAGCCCGCGGAGGAGACGGCGATGCGCGCGCTCGAACGGGAGGTCCTGATCGCCCTCGCCCCCGGCGCGTAACGCGGTCCCCGCCGGGCGGGCCCCGGCGAGGGCCCCGCTCAGCGAAGCTCGACCTTGCCGGAGGGCGTCGTCGCCACGAGGCCGGGCGACGTCGCCTGGCGTGCCACGGCCGGCTGCCAGGCATAAGTCCCGGCGGTGACGACGCGGGCCGCATAGGCGAGGCAGAACGTGCCCGGCACGGTGGGTGCCTGGTCGTCCTCGCCCGTCCGGGCGTAGTAGTCGACGACGAAGACAACGCGCTGGCCCTCGATGCGGCGTGGCCCGATGGTGTAGTCGCCCGAGCAGCCGGATGCCTTGACGTAGATGCCGCCCGTGGCGACCAGGCCGGACGGCACGAGGTCGACCACCTCGCTGGTGCCGTCCCGTCCCGGCCCGCCGATCTTGAGGCGAAGGACGACCGTGACGACGCGGCTGGCCGCGATCGGCGACTTCGTGATGGTCCGCGTCAGCCGCAGGTCCGGATCGGGGTCGCCCAGCCGGGCGGCGGCGGGCGTCGCCTCCTCCCAGGATGCCGTCATCGCCGCGGCGCCTGAAACGGGCTCGATCCGCATGCCGGCCCGCTGGCTCGGCACCAGCTCGAGGCTGACGCTGCCGCCGGCCGGGATCTCGATTCTCTCGCGGATCCCGTCCCGGACGACCGCCACGACGGCCCGTGCCGTGGCGAGCCGCTCGACCAGGCGCCCGATGACGGAGACGTGGGTCAGCGCGGCCAGCGTGTCGCGGGGCGGCACCGCACCGACGTATCCCAGCAGGTCCGTGGCCACGGGATCGCCGACGACCGCGGCGAGGAGCGCCGTCAGGTCGGTGGCCTCGCTGACCTCTTCCGCATCGCCCGAGATCCGCAGGCGGACCTGGTCGCCCCGCCGCTCGCCCCAGCGCTCGAGCAGCGACCGCTCGACGGCGGTCGCGCGGCCCGTGTCGCCGAGGAGGCCCAGCCCCAGTGCCGCCCAGAGGCGGACCCGGTCGCCGGCGTCGGTGCGTTCCGCCGCCGCAACCAGCTCGCCGAGGACCGGGTCGCCCAATGCCGCCAGCCCGACCTGGGCTACCGTGCGGCGTTCGAGCGAGGCATCCAGGTCGTTCGCGATGTCGCGAAGCCACGGGCGAACGGATGCGGCGAGGAGAGCATCCGGGTCCGCCACGAGGGCGCGGACCGTCAGCTCGAGGTCGGCGCTGCCGTAGGGCAGCAGCGCCAGGCCGCCCTCGGGCCGCTGGTAGGCCGACCGCTCGAAGGTCACGGCCGGCGGCAGCTCGTCGGCGCCGACGTCGAACGCCGAGCCGAGCACGTCGCGGGCCAGGGTGGACGCCAGGCGCTCGTCCGCGCGCTGCCCGCGCGGCGTCGCGAGGTCGAGCAGCGTGTGCAGGTAGCGCGCCCGCCCCGCATCGCTGATCACCAGGCGCGTGACGCCGGCTCCGCCCGGCGGCGCGATCGGGCCCGCGATGGCGATCGTCTCGCGATGGCCGGCCGTCAGGCGGCTGGCCACGACCGTGAAGGTTCGCTCGAGGCGGTCCGAGCCGGCGGCGGACGTCGCGGAGATGACGACCCGGTGCGTGCCCTCGCCCAGGGCCGGCAGCGACACCAGGGCCTCGGTGAAGGCCCGCCCGGCGACGACGACCGGCGCCATCGCCAGTGTCGGCGAGGAAACGGTGAAGCGGACGGCCGCACCCGACGCGAGGGCGCTGCCATACGCCCGCAGGCGGATGGAGACGCGATCCGCCACGAGGTACTCGGGCGCGATGGTCGCATCGACGAAGAACGGCAATCCGACCGGCAGGCGCACGATCGCCTGGCCGGCCCGCCGGTCTCCCGTGACCGCCGCCGCGCCGACGCGCCATGACGTCACGTCGTCGGGGAGGTGGTAGGTGACACGGGCCGTCCCCGCGGCGCTCGTGGTCACCATCTGGAGCGGCAGCGTGTCGCGCAGGTCGACGCGACCGTCGCCGCCGCCGCCGGTCGTGGACCCGCCGCCCCCGTCGGGGCCGGGGAGCCACACGCGGTGGGAGATGGCCGGCCCGTCTCGCAGCCCGACGGGCACCTCGCGATAGAGCAGCTCAAGCGGATCGGCAAGGTCCGCGGCACCCATCGCGACGAGCTTCTCGTCGATCCCGCGCAGGAGCACGGTTGCGGGCACCGGCCGGCCGGCCCGATTCGTCGTGCGGATCGTGATCGTGGCAGGCTGGCCGGGCTCGTAGCGCTCCCGATCGGTCGTCAGCGAGACGTTGATCCGGCGGGTCCCGGTGTCGAGCCAGGCGTCGACCGCGCCCGGCAGCACGTAGCCCTTCCCCGTGAACCAGATCGCGGTGATCCTGAGGTTGGGCTCGTCGGCGGTGCGGAACCGGGTGCTCACGGTCGGGGAGCCGCGGACGAGCGCCTCGAAGCGGCCGGGGCTCGTGACCAGGAAGAGGAAGCGGTTCGCGCCGCCGGCGGGCGCCAGGCGGGTGGCCGGGCTGCCCCAGGTGCTCACTTCGGCCCTGACGGCCGCTCCGACGGCGAACTGGTGCGTGGTGCCGCGCAGCTGGAGGACGTATCCGGTGGCCTCGCGCCCGGTGGGGGCCGCCTCGACGCTGGCCCTCGTGAAGGTCTCGCGGCCCGCGGCGTCCTGCACGACGGCCCGGATGTTCCACGCGCGGTCGCGTGCCGGCGCGGCGAGGCGGAGACGGAAGGTCCCATCGGCCCGGGTCGTCGCCGTGTGCCGCGTGGTCGTCTCCCTGACCACCTCGCTCTGGTACTCCTCGCGGACCTCCTTGGTGATCGGGTCGTACCAGCGCGAGGTCACGACGCGACGCAGGACCTGCTCGGTGACCTCGACCCGCACGCGCCGGCCGGCAATCGGGTCGCCGCGAGGTTCGATCTCAGACCAGCGGTCGCTCTCGCGGTCCGCGCGGACAAGCTGACTCGCGACGGATGCCAGGTCCACCTCGTGGACGGCGCCGGTCACGATGATCGCGGCCCCCTCGCGCACCGCGGCCGCGTCGATGTAGGCGGCCGCCCGGTAGACACAGATGCGCCGGCTCCCGTCGGACTGGGCTTCGACGGCGGCACTGGGACTGGCGCTGATGTTCTCGCACATCTCCTGGTTCCAGTCGCCGAGGACCCGCGGCATGACCCTCGCCGTCGCGGTGCCCGCGACGTTCGTCGTCGTGCGGTGCTCGACCACCTCGCCGGAGAAGTCGTCGACTCCCGGCCGTCGTTCCAGCTCCTGCGCCGAGACCACGACCGGCAGCTGGGCCACGGGCGTGCCGTCGAAGAAGCGCGCGGTCACGGTTGCCCGGACCGGCGTGTCCGCCACGACGGCCCGCGGCGACGCCGCGAGTGTCAGCTGGAACGGCGGCTTCCGGACATCGCCGACCTCGAACCCGATGATCTCGATCGACCGGCCGTCGGCGAGCGACTCGAGGAGATAGCTGCCGTAGGGCAGATCGCGGAGCTTCAGCGTCGCCGCGAAGGCGCCGGTCGAGGCGCGTCGCGCCGTCGCCGCGACGATCGGCCGCCCGGTTCGTGGCCCGTCCGTGTCGCGCCAGACCCGGAGCTCCACGGTGGAGGGAAGTCGCCCGGTGCGGCTCCGGAGGTAGCCCCAGGCGTCGACCGTATCGGTCGTCCGGTAGAGCGACCGGTCGGTCGCGAGCGCGGACCACCAGTCCCAAGCGTCCGGGCTGGCGCAGCTCGAGCCAGTCCATGTAACGCCGTCCGCCGACATTCGAGCCCAGCCAGACGACGGCCCGGCGCCCGCCGGGGGCCACCACCCGGATCAGCACCGGGCCGGTGGGTTCGGAAACCTCCGCCGGCGTCGCCGCGACCAGCAGGCCGGCTGCATCGGTGCGACCGAGGCCGGGGCCCGCCGATGATCCCGACCGTCGCGTTCCGGATCGGCCCGCCGGTTCGCGCGTCGTTGACCCACGCGACCGTGCGGTCGTCGCGGGAGCCGGCCATGGCCGTCACGTCGGTGACCTGCAGGATCGCCTGGCTGACCTCGCTCTCGCGCAGCTCCAGGAGGTACCAGCCGCGACCGACATCCACCGGGATCCGCAGGCGCTGCTCCCAGCCCGCGCGGACGAAGGACGCCCGGCCGGCGAAGACCAGCTGTGAGGCCGGACGTGGAGATCGTGGGACGTCCGTCACTGCCCAGCCAGGCTGGGACGTCGAGCATGCGCGTGAGCGCCTGCACGGCAGGGCTCTCGCCCTTCAGCCGGTAGACGCGGAGGCGTACCGGCGTGGAGAGCCCCCGGTCGCCGTCGCGCAGCGCCTGCCAGGCCCTCGCCTGGACCAGGGCGCGCTCGCCCGGGATCGCCGAGACGAATGTCTCCTCGAACGTCGCATGGCGGCTCCCGGCCCGGGCCTGGCTGGCGATCCTGAAGGCGAACGAGACCGCCTGGGGGAGGCCGGGAAGGCCGTCGGCGGCGCCCGCTCCCGTCCGGATCGTGACCTGGTAGACGCTGCCGGCCTGGAGCCTCGCGGCGGGCACGAACACGGTCGCCCGCCCGTGGCGCTCGAGCGCGCCGCGAACAAGCGAGCGGTCGCTGATCCGGCGGACGACGACGTCCCCGGCCGCGAGCGCGACGCCGTCGCGGTCGAAGCTGATCTCGATCCCCGTCGTGGGCGGGACGTCGACGGATTCATCGTGCGGGATGGTGCCGACGACGTGCAGCGGGCCACCCACCTGGAACGCCCAGCCGGTCAGCGGGCTGCCCTTGGGATCGAGCAGGGTGAAGCGGTAGCGCGCCCCCGCGGGCAGCTCCGCGACCGGGCGGAGGACGGCGCTTCGCCCGCCCGCGTCGGTCGCGACGCGGTAGTCGAACGCCGGCTCGACGCGGAGCCGAGCCAGGAGCGTGGCGAGCGCGACGTCGCCCGTGGCGCGCAGCCGGAACCCGGCGGCGGCGTCCATGGCCGCGGCGGCACCGCGCACGGCGGCGAGCTCCATACCGATCGGTAGGGCCGGCGCCGGTTCGACGGGGCTCCAGCCGTCGGCACCCGGGGTCGGGCTCGGGGTCGGTCCCGCCGGCGGCGAGACGTTCGGAATGACGTCCGGCGTCCCCGCGGCGGTGGCCGCCGGGGTCTGCGCGGGCGGAGCCGACGGGACGACGGTCGGCACCGAGGTCGTGGGTGACGGGCTGCCCGACGGCTGGGCCGCGGAACAGGCGGCGAGGATCGCCGCGACGGCCACCGCCCCGACGCGGCCGAGCCTCGGTCTCGTCCCGCGTGGCGTCACGGGGTGGGCACTGCTCGCGAGGCGCTGCGGACCGGCCATGGCAACCACCCGCGCACCGTCCGGGCGGTGCGCCGCGGGACGCGATCGGGACCCTGGTGGTCGGCGACGAAGCTGAGCTCGGCGTCGGCCGGTGGATGCCGATGTGACGTTTGGTGGAGGTCGTCTGTGTCAGGTTCGTGCGCCGGCGTCGACGTCGCACCCGGGGTGTGGGCCGCGCCGCCGGCGTGGTCGAGAGCCGTCTTCTCCACGGTCACCGCGCCTGGCCCCGGGGAGCGCAGGGCGCCCCGCGATCCGGGCCCGCCGGGTACCATCTGTGGCGAGGCCCGATCCGCGTCGGATTCGGGCCGTTCGGCGTGCCGCGGGCGGCGCGCCGCCGGAGGGAACGTGAAGGTCGTCGTCGGGCTCGGGAACCCGGGCGAGCAGTACGCGAAGACGCGCCACAACGTGGGCTGGATGACCCTGGACCGGCTGGCGGACCGGGCGGGGTGGGCCGGCCGCGGGCGCACGCGCGATGCCAGCTCGGTCGTGCAGGGCCGCTACCGCGGGCTGGACCTCGTCCTCGCCAAGCCGCTCACCTACATGAACGATTCCGGCGTGGCCGTGCGCAAGCTGATCGCGCGGGAGCGGGCTCCCCTCCACGAGGTCCTCGTGGTCACGGACGACTTCAGCCTCCCGTTCGGGAAGATGCGCTTCCGGGAGGGCGGCAGCCACGGCGGCCACAACGGCCTGCGCTCCATCATCGACGAGCTGCACACGGAGGCCTTCCCGCGGCTGCGAGTCGGGATCGGCGAGCCCGATCGTGGCGCCGTCGACCACGTCCTCTCGGTCTTCCAGGCCGAGGAGCGCCAGCGGCTCGACGAGCTCCTGGACGCCGCCGCCGATGCCGTGGAGGCCTGGGCCCGCGAGGGCGTCTCGAAGGCGGCGAACCGCTTCAATGCCTTCCAGCTCCGGCCGGCCGACGAGACCCGCACCGCCCCGCCCGGCGAGGTGGACGGCCCGCCCGGCCCGGACGGCGTGCGCCGGACGCGGACCGGCTGGCGGCGCATCCGCCCGGCAGGCGAGGAGAGATGACGGGCGCGCGGCGCGCCGGCGCCGTGTCGCACCGCGCGTCGCGCGCCCAGGGCGGCGCCGAGGCTCCCGCGAGGGCTCCCGCGGCGGCCGCGGCCCGGCGCATCCCCGACCTGTCGGCGCTGCCCCAGCTCCTCCGCGAGACGCCGCCGTTCCGCTCGCTGGCCGGCCGCCTCGAGGCCGCGGCCGGTTTGCGCGGCAGCCATGCCGCGGTCACGGCCGTCCCGCACGGCGCCAAGTCGTTCCTGGTCGCGGCCCTGGCGCAGGGTGCGGGCGAGCAGGTCTGCTGGATCGCCCGCGACGCGGAGATCGGCGACCGGGTGGCGGATGAGCTGGTCGCGTGGCTGGGCGACCCCGACGCGGTGGTCATCCTCGAGCCGCGGACCGCCCTTGCCTACGAGCGCAGCGAGCTGATCCGCGACGAGTCGGCTGCCCGCGTGGCGACGCTCGCCCGTTGGCGGAGCGGCCGCGCCCGCGTCCTCGTCGCGTCGGTGCAGGCCCTCCTCCAGCCCACGATCCTGCCGGCCGACGTGCCGTCCGCCCCCCGCGCCCTGCGCCGCGGCGACCGGGTGCGCCAGGACGACCTCCTCGACGAGCTCCTGCGGCTGGGCTACGAGCCCGTGCTCGAGGTCGCCGGTCGCGGCGAGATGGCGCGGCGCGGCGGCCTGGTGGACGTCTTCCCGGCCGGCGCCGAGCTCCCCGTCCGGATCGAGCTCTTCGGCGACGAGATCGACGAGATCCGGGTGTTCGACCCCACCGACCAGCGCACGGTCCGCACGGCCGACAGGGTCGAGCTCCTGCCGGCCACCGAGTTCCTGGTGCCCGCGGCCGGCCTGGCGGAGATCCGCGCCCGCCTGGGGACGCTGGCCGGCCGGCTTCCCGAGCGCCTCGCGGCGGATCTCGAGCGCCTGGAGGGCGAGACCGCGGGGGCCCCCGCCCGCGGCACAGCCGCGCCGACCGGGGCGCGTGCCGCGGCCGCGCCGACCGGGGCGCGTGCCCTCGACGTCGGCGATGCGGCCGAGGTGTGGGCGGCGATCCTGTGCCCGGCGAGCGGCCTGGACCACGTCGCCCCCGCGGCCCTGCTGGTCGTCGACGAGCCGGGCGAGGTCGCCGCCGCGGCTGACTTCCTGTGGGAGCAGGCGGCCGAGCGGCGCCGCGACCTGGTAGCGGCCGGCGACCTCCCCGGGGCCTGGCCGGACGCGTACCTCGGCCCCCGCGACTGGAAGGCGCGCCTCCTCGGCGCCCGGACCCTCGAGCTGACCTGGGAGCCCGGCCCGGTCGAGGCGATCGGCGGCGCGCGCGCGCTCGAGGACCCGTTCGGCTGGCGCGAGCCGGTCCTGCCGCCCGGGCGCAGCTCGGGCCTGGCCCGGGCGATCGAGCGCTGGCGCGCCGGGCGCCCGGCGTCGGTGCCGCTCGCGGAGGAGGAGGCGGACGAGCCGCGCCGCAGCCTGCCGCCCGGCTCGATCCCGTCGCGTCGTGCGCCGGGGAGCACCGCCGCCCCCGTCCCGCGGATCGTCCTCGCGTCGGACCAGGCGGCCCGCCTGGCGGAGCTGCTCGGGGATGCCGGCATCCCCGCCGGGGTCACGATGCGCCCCGGGGTTCCACCGCCGGGCGCCGTCGCGCTCGTGGGCCGGAGCCTGAACGCGGGATTCACCGGCGGGCCCGACGGGCTGGTCGTCGTCACCGACCGCGAGCTCTTCGGCGCGGTCCGGGTCCGCCGGCCGAAGGCGCTCCGGCGCGTCGTCCCGCGCGACATCCTCGAGCGCCTCACGCCGGGCGACCTCGTCGTCCACGTCGACCATGGCATCGCCCGCTACGAGCGGATGCTTCGCCGGGGCGGCGCCGGCGAGGAGCGCGACTACCTCGAGCTCTCGTTCGCCGCCGGCGACCGGATCTACGTGCCCGTGGAGCAGGTCGTCCGCGTCACCCGCTACGCCGGCGCCGAGCGGCCGTCGCTGTCGCGCCTGGGCGGCGGGGAGTGGGCCCGCACCACGGCCCGCGTCCGGCGGGCCGTCGCCGTGCTCGCCGAGGACCTCCTCCGCCTGTACGCGGCGCGTGCCGCGGCAGAGGGCCACCCGTTCGCCCCCGACACGCCGTGGCAGCAGGAGCTCGAGGCCTCCTTCCCGTACGAGGAGACCCTCGACCAGCTGCGCGCGATCGACGACGTGAAGGCGGACATGGAGACGGCCCGCCCGATGGACCGGATCGTCGTCGGCGACGTCGGGTACGGGAAGACGGAGATCGCGCTGCGCGCGGCCTTCAAGGCGATCCAGGACGGCCGCCAGGTCGCGGTCCTGGTCCCGACCACCGTCCTCGCCGACCAGCACGTCCGGACCTTCGACCAGCGGTTCGCGGCCTTCCCGGCCACCGTCCGGCTCCTCTCGCGCGCGGTCGCCGCGAGGGAGCAGGCGGCGACGCTGGCGGGGCTCGCGGCCGGCTCCGTCGACGTCGTCGTGGGCACCCACCGGCTCCTCTCGAAGGACGTCCGCTTCCGCGACCTGGGCCTGCTCGTCGTCGACGAGGAGCAGCGCTTCGGCGTCGCCGCCAAGGAGCGGCTCAAGCAGCTGCGCACGGAGGTCGACGTCCTCACCCTGTCGGCGACGCCGATCCCGCGGACGCTGAACCTGGCCCTCATCGGGGTCCGCGACATGTCGGTCATCGAGACGCCGCCGGAGGACCGGCTGCCGATCCAGACCCGGGTCGCCGAGGCGTCCGCGGGGCTGGTCAAGGACGCGATCCTGCGCGAGCTCGACCGCGGCGGCCAGGTCTTCTTCGTCCACAACCGGGTCGAGACGATCGAGGCCCAGGCCGACCAGCTGCGACGGCTGCTGCCCGTCCGCGCGCGTCGTCGTCGGGCACGGCCAGATGACCGAGGGGGCCCTCGAGCGCGTGATGCGGACCTTCGCCGGCGGCGACGCCGACGTCCTCGTCTGCACGACGATCATCGAGTCCGGCCTCGACATCCCGAACGCGAACACGATCATCATCGACCGCGCCGACGCGCTCGGGCTGGCCCAGCTCTACCAGCTCCGCGGCCGGGTCGGCCGCAGCAACCGGCGCGCCTACGCCTACCTCCTGTACCGGCGCCGCGACCGGCTCTCCGACGAGGCGCGCAAGCGCCTCCAGGCGATCTTCAACGCGTCGGAGCTCGGGGCCGGCTTCCAGATCGCCCTGGCGGACCTGGAGATCCGCGGGGCCGGGAACATCCTCGGCGGCGAGCAGTCCGGGCACATGGCCGACGTCGGCTTCGACCTCTACACGCGCCTGCTCGCCGAGGCGGTGGAGGAGCGCAAGGCGAGCTACGAGGGCCGCGAGCCGGCCCGCGCCTCGGTCGGGGCGACGGTCGACCTGCCCGTCGACGCGCACCTGCCGGAGGCCTACGTCCCCGACGAGGCGCAGAAGCTGGAGCTCTACCGCCGCCTGGCGCGGGCCCGCACGACCGGCGACCTCGCCGCGTTCCGCCAGGAGGTCACCGACCGCTTCGGGCCGATGCCCGCTCCCGTCCTGCGCCTCGTCGAGGTGGCCGAGCTGCGTCTCGCCGCCGAGGCCGCCGGGATCGCCTCGCTCGCCCGCGAGGAGGGCCAGCTGGTGGTCCGGTTCGGGAGCGGCCTCTCGCGGGGCGAGGCGATGCGCCTGGTCGCCGGGGCTCCCCTGCCGGGCGTACGGCCCGGCGACGTGACGTTCGCGGCAAGCCAGGTGCGCATCCGCGTGCCGCGGGATCCCGGCCGGGCGTGGACGCTGACCCAGGCACTCGTCGCCCGGGTCGCGGCGGCCCGCGAGGCGTCCCGGCCGCCGGCGTGACTGCGTCGCGGCTCTCCGCTCAGGTGGCGCTGCCGGCCTCCGGCGCCGGCGCCGCGAACCGATAGCCGAGGCCGTACTCTGTCTCGATGAAGCGGCGCCCGGGTGCGGCCGCGGCGAGCCGGGCGCGCAGGTTCCGGATGGTCACGCGCAGCAGGTGGTGATCCTCGCGGTAGCCGCTCCCCCAGACCGTGACGAGTAGCTCCGCGTGGGGCACCAGGACGCCGGGCCGCTCGGCCAGGTGGCGCAGCAGGCGGTACTCGGTCGGGGTCAGGTGGACGAGCGACCCGGCGACCTCGACGCGATGGCTCGGGCCGTCGATCAGGATGCCCGGCAGCTCGATGGTGGCCATCTCGCCGCGCACCGGTCGCGAGCCGCGGGCGCGACGCAGCGCCGCCGCCACGCGGGCGACGAGCTCCGGGAAGCTGAGCGGCTTCGTCACGTAGTCGTCCGCGCCGGCCGCCAGGCCCCGGACCTTGTCCGCCTCGGAGCCGCGGGCGGTGACGACGATGATCGGCACCTGGCTCTGCTCGCGGACCCGCTCGATCACGTGCCAGCCGTCGACGCGGGGCAGGCTGATGTCGAGGACGATCAGGTCGGGGGGCTCTGCCTCGAACGCCCGCAGCGCATGGGCGCCGTCGGGCGCCACCTCGACGCGCCAGCCGTGACGCTCCAGCCAGAGCGAGATGAGCTCGGCGAACGCCGGCTCGTCCTCCACCACGAGGATCCGCTCGCCACGCCCGGCGATGGGGCCGGTGGCGCGCCGCGTCACGCCGGCGCCCCCGGGCCGGGCGGCCGTCCGCCGCCGGCCATCGGCGCCACCGGGAGGCCGAGGGAGATCGAGGTGCCGCGCGTGGTCGCGTCCAGGCGGATCCAGCCGCCGTGCGCCTCGACGATCCGGCGGCACAGGTAGAGCCCCAGGCCGCTGCCGGCGACCTGCGAATCGCGCGCGCGCTGCCCCCGGTAGAAGCGCTCGAAGACGTGGTCGCGATCCTCGGCGGCGATCCCGCGTCCGCCGTCGACGACCGTCACCACGACGGTGTCGCGGTCCGGGCGCCGGGCCCGGATCTCGATGGGCGCTCGCGGCCCGGCGTGCTTCTCCGCGTTCTGGACGAGGTTGGCGATCACCTGCCGGATCCGCGTCGCGTCGACGTCCACCGGGGGGAGCGAGCGGGGGAGCGCGAGGTCGATCGGGCGCGCGTCGAGGCCGTCGGCCCGCTCCGCCACGTACGCCCGCAGGAGCCCGTCGATGGCCACCGGCGAGCGCCGCAGGACGAGGGCGTCGCTCTCGAGCTGGCTGACGTCGATGATCTCGTCGACGAGGTGCGCCAGGCGACGCGCGGCGTCGCCGATGCGCTCGACGTGGCGGCGCGCGGTCGGGCGGTCCAGGTCCAGGTGGAGCAGGCTCTGCGTGTAGCCGTCGATCAGGGCCAGCGGCGTGCGCAGCTCGTGCGAGACGGCGGCGACGAAGCTGGTCTTGGCGTCGTCCAGCGCGCGCGACGACCGGAGGTCGCGCAGGACCGCGACCGCGCCGCCGTCGGGCGTCGGCATGCGCGAGACGCTGGCCGCGACCGGGATCGCCGCGCCGTCGCGGTGGCGCACGGCGAGCTCGCGGCCGACGATCGGCGGGGCCGCCCTCGAGGACCTCCGCGAACGGGCAGCGCGAGCCGCACAGGAGGTCGTGCGTCCGGCTCGGCGTCGCGGGCCGGGCCCTCGGGCGCGGCATCGGGCTCGGGGCGGGCGCACCCGAGGTACTCGGAGCAGCGCATCCCGGTCCCCGACCGGGCCGGCGTGCCGACGAGCGCGGCCGCGGCCGCGTTGAGGCGGACGATGCGCCGGCTCCCGTCGACCGCGACGATCGCGTCGGTCGCGCCCTCGAGGATCGCCGCGAGCGTGGCCTGCTCGCGCGCCAGCGAGGCGCGCAGCTGGGCCGCCCGCAGGGTGATGGCGAGCTCCAGGCGGACGGTGGCCAGGTAGCGCTCGTGGTCCGGCTCGAGGGGCGTGCCGGGATCCCCGCGAACGGCCAGGTAACCGACCGCGCCCGTCGCCGCCACCCGGTGGTGAGCCACCGCCGAGCGATCGGCCCTCCGGCAGGGAGATGCCGCTCCAGCCGCCCACCGCCGCCCACGAGGCGGCCGCGACGGCGTCAGCGAAGCGCCGCGGCACGGCCGCCCAGCCGGGCCCGACCGGGTCGTGACGGTCGCCGGGGAACGTCGCCACGAGCTCCAGGTCCCGGCTCCCCGGGCTCGCCAGCCAGAGCGCCGCCCCGGACGCCCCGGACGCCCGGGCGACCTCGGCCAGGACGGCGGCGGCGATCTCGTCGACGCTCCCGCCCGCGGCCAGCAGCTGGCTGAGCTGGTACTGGGCGTAGACCGCATCCGCCTCGCGCTGGGCGTCCTCGAAGACCCGACGCCGCTCTGCCTCGAGCTCGCGGACCCGCGCCTCGAGGGCGACGACGAGATCGGCCGGCGGCGCCGGCGTCGGCGGCGGCCGAGTGCCGCGGCCGGCCGTCGTCGGTCATGGCGCCGGCTCCGCGGCGACGGCGCGGGCCATCGCCGTGAGCAGCAGGAAGCAGGAGGTCGCGCCCGGGTCCCGATGCCCGCGCGATCGCTCGCCGAGCCGCAGGGCGAGCCCGCGGCGGGCCACGAGGGGGATGGTCGACCGCATGCCCGCGGCGGCCGCGCCGGCCGCGGCGGCCACGCAGATGCCGAGCGGATCGCCTGCCTCTGCGCCCTCGCGAAGGGCCCGGACCGCCGGGTCCAGCGCGTCGAGGATCGTCTTGTCGCCGACCACGCAGCGCCCGCGACGGACCAGTCCGGCCTGGCCGGCCTCGAGGGCGGCGGCGAGGTCGGCCGGCCCCGCCGTCGGCCGGCCGGCGAGGGCGAACCCGGCCTCGATGAAGGCGGTCCCGTACAGGGGGCCGCTCGCGCCGCCGACGCTGGCCACGAGGCTGTGGCCCAGGGCGCGGAGCAGCTCGCCGACGTCGTCGGGCCGTTCGACCAGCCCGGCCCGCGCGACCGGCACCGCGGCCGCGAAGCCGATCCGCATGTTGGATCCGTGGTCGCCGTCCCCGAGCGCCGCGTCGAGCCGATCGAGGAGCGCCTCGTGCCGGGCCAGCGTCGCGGCGGCGCGCTCCACGAACGCGACGACGTCCGGCGCGGACAGCGCAAGGTGCGGGATGCGGGCGGCGTCGGCGCGCGAGCGGGATGCCGGGGACCCTATCCTCTTCATCGGCCGCCAGAGTCTACGGCGGCCGGCGCGGCAGCGTGACGCGGCCCCGGCCTCGGTTCGCAGGAGTCGACGCGATGGTCTCCCTGGTGCTCGTCGGCCACAGCGCCGAGCTCCTGCGCGCGCTGCGGGCGATGGTCGCCCAGGCGGCGCCGGCGGTCCCCGTGGTGACCGCCGGCGGGACGGCGGTCGGGAACCTCGGCACGAGCAGCCCGGGGATCCTCGATGCGCTCCGCGCGGGGCTCGCCGCATCGGGCGGTGACGGCGTGGTGGTCCTGTTCGACCTCGGGAGCGCGGCGATGGCGCTCGAGATGGCCATCGAGGAGCTGTCGCCGGCCGATCGGGCGAGGGTCGTGGTGAGCGACGGCCCGCTCGTCGAGGGCGCCGTGCGGGCGGCGGTCGAGGCGGCCGGCGGCGCGACCCGGGTGCAGGTGCGGGCCGCCGCCGACGCCGAGCGCCGGACGGCCAAGCTGCCGCCGGACTGGCTGGCCGGCCGCGACGCCTGATGGAGGAGCTCCTCGTGCGCTGGCTCCGGCTCGCCGCCGCGCGCGTGGCGGATGCCCGCGAGCACCTGACGGATCTCGACGCGGCGATCGGCGACGGCGACCACGGGATCAACCTGGACCGGGGCTTCGCGGAGCTCGTCCGCCGGCTCGACACCGGCGCCTGCCCCGTCGATCCGCCCCCGCTCGTCCTGGAATCGGCGGGCCGGACCCTGATCAGCACGGTCGGCGGCGCCAGCGGCGCCCTCTACGGGCGGGCCTTCCAGCGCGCCGGGGAGGCGCTCGGGGTGGAGCGTGGGGGCGCGCTCCCGGCGAGCGACGACCCGCCACGGTCGCGCGAGGCCCAGGCGATCGTGGCCTTCGCGGCGGCCGTCGATGCGATCGCGGCCCTCGGCCGCGCGACGCACGGGCGAGAAGACGATGCTGGACGCGCTCGTGCCCGCCCGGGCTGCCTTCGCCGGCGCCGTCGATTCCGGCACCGGGCTCGCGGACGCGGCCGCGATTGCCGCTGACGCCGCCGAAGCCGGCGCCCGGGCGACCATCCCGCTCCTTGCCACGAAGGGCCGGGCCAGCTACCTGGGCGAGCGCTCGATCGGCCACGTGGATCCTGGCGCGGCGTCCAGCGCCCTCCTCCTGCGCGCCCTCGCCGACGCGGCCGCCGAGGGCTGAGCGCGGGCCGGGCGTCTGCGGGGCGGACCGGCCAACCGCTCGTTCCGGGGCTTCACGAATCTGGACAATGTCTTGACGATTCCGGGCCGTGCCCGGTCGTAACCTTTCCGCAACGGTGCCGGCGGGCACCGTGCGTCGACCGCGCCCAGACGGTCGCGCGGCCCGAGGCCGTGGCCGCGACACGACGGGAGGGACGCACCCGAGCAGATCGCACTGTGCCCTACCCGGCGAGCCCGTACCGGGTGCTCACTCGCCGGATCCTCGGTTCGATCGGCGACGTGGCGTCGCCCTCCGCGCGAGAGGCGCGCTTCCTTCAATCCAGAGGGAGAGAGCATGCAGCTAGAAGTTCTGATGGCCGAGATCTTCGGGACCATGATCCTGATCCTCCTCGGCGACGGCGTGGTCGCCGGCGTTCTCCTCGCCAAGTCGAAGGCGAATGCCAGCGGCTGGATCGTCATCACCGTGGCATGGGCCTTCGCGGTCTTCGCCGGCGTCGTGGTGGCCGGGCCGTTCAGCGGCGCCCACCTCAACCCGGCGGTGACGCTGGGCATCTACACGAAGAACCTCATCGCCGGCGTCCCGATCGACGCCGCCCTGTTCGGCACCTACATCGTCGGCGAGATGATCGGCGCGATGCTGGGCGCCTTCCTGGTGTTCATCCACTACTACCCGCACTGGGCCGAGACCGAGGACCCGGGCCTCAAGCTCGCCGTCTTCTCGACCGGGCCTGCGATCCGCAACACCGTCTTCAACTTCATCTCCGAGGTCATCGGCACCTTCGTCCTGGTGTTCGTGATCTTCACGTTCTCCGGATGGGGCGACGCGGCGACCAAGACGCCCGCGGGCCTTGGCGCGCTGGGCGCCCTGCCGGTCGCGCTGCTGGTCCTGGTGATCGGCCTCGCCCTCGGCGGGACGACCGGTTACGCGATCAACCCTGCCCGCGACCTCGGGCCGCGGATCATGCACGCGATCCTGCCAATCCCCGGCAAGGGGACCTCCGACTGGGCCTATTCGTGGATCCCGGTCGTCGGCCCGCTCGTCGGCGGCGTCGTCGCGGCGATCGCATACCAGATCATCTTCGTCGAGACGGTGATCAAGCAGATGGGGGTCTGACCCCCGCCTGACCCCGCAGCTCCCGCGCGCCGGCGGCCCAACGGCCTCGCCGCCGGCGCGCCCCCATCCATTGCACGTTCCCGAGCACCCGGCGAAAGCGCGCCATTGGAGGAACGGATGAAGAAGCTCATCAATGCCCCCGAGACCGTCGTCGACGACGCCCTTGCCGGCGTCGTGGCGGCCCACGGGGATCTCGTGCGCGTCATCGAGCCCAACGTGGTCGTGCGCGCCGACGCCCCAAAGGCCGGCAAGGTCGGCGTGATCTCGGGCGGCGGCTCCGGCCACGAGCCGATGCACGGCGGCTTCGTCGGGATGGGCATGCTCGACGCTGCCTGCCCCGGCGCGGTCTTCACCTCGCCCGTGCCGGACCAGATGCTCGCCGCGACCAAGGCGGTCGACGGCGGCGCCGGAGTCCTGCACATCGTCAAGAACTACACCGGCGACATCATGAACTTCGAGCTCGCGGCCGAGATGGCCCGGGCCGAGGGGATCGAGGTCACCAGCGTCGTCATCGCCGACGACGTCGCGGTCAAGGACTCGCTCTACACCGCGGGCCGCCGCGGCGTCGGCGGGACCGTCCTCGCCGAGAAGATCGTCGGCGCGGCCGCCGAGGCGGGCGCCGACCTGGCGACGGTCACGGCCCTCTGCCAGAAGGTGCAGGACAACGTCCGCTCGATGGGCATGGCTCTCACGAGCTGCACCGTCCCGCAGGCCGGCAAGCCGACCTTCGATCTCGGCGACGACGAGATGGAGATCGGGGTCGGGATCCACGGCGAGCCGGGCCGGACGCGGATGAAGGTTGTGTCCGCGGCCGAGATCACCGCGATGCTCGCCACGCCGATCCTCGACGACCTCCCGTTCGTTGCCGGCGACAAGGTGCTCGCCTTCGTCAACGGCATGGGCGGCACGCCCCTCATCGAGCTCTACGTCATCTTCGCGGAGCTCAAGAAGATCCTTGATGCGCGCGGGATCACCATTGCGCGCAACCTGGTCGGCAGCTACATCACCTCGCTCGAGATGGCCGGCTGCTCGATCACCCTGCTCCGCCTCGACGACGAGCTCACGAAGTATTGGGATGCGCCGGTCCTGACGCCGGGCCTCCGCTGGGGACTCTGAGCCGGACGTCACATCGTTACTGCCCGTAGCGCAGGAACGGAGCCGCCGATGATCTCGTACGACGACATCCTTGCCTGGGTTCGCCGGTTCGCCGCCGCCGTGGCGGAGAACAAGGCGTATCTCACGCAGCTCGACTCGGCGATCGGCGATGCCGATCACGGGATCAACATGGACCGCGGCTTCACGGCCGTGGTCGGCAAGCTGGACGGCCTCGCCGGCCCCGACATCGGGGCGGCGCTCAAGACCGTCGGCACCACCCTCGTCTCGACGGTCGGGGGCGCCAGTGGCCCGCTCTACGGGATGTTCTTCATGCAGATGGGAGGCGCCGTCGCCGGCAAGGAATCCCTGACCCTCGAGGAGTTCGCGGGGGCCTTCGAAACGGGCCTCGGCGGCGTCCTCCGGATCGGGAAGGCCGAGCCTGGCGACAAGACGATGGTCGACGCGCTCATCCCCGCCCGCGATGCCCTCCGGGCCGCGATCGCCGACGGCGCGTCCGACGCCGACGCGCTTGCCCGGATGGCCGACGGGGCGGAGCAGGGCATGCTTGCCACGGTGCCGCTCGTCGCCCGCAAGGGCCGGGCGAGCTACCTCGGCGAGCGGTCGGCCGGCCACCAGGATCCCGGCGCGACGTCCACCCATCTCCTCCTGCGGTCCGCCGCAGAAGTCGTCGCCGGGCGCTAGCCCGGCCTATCGGGGTCAACCCGCTATCGGGAGAAACAGATGGCAAAGGCATTCGTGGGGGCCCTCGACCAGGGGACCACGAGCACCCGCTTCATGATCTTCAACCACGCCGGCGCGGTGGTGGCGGTCGACCAGATGGAGCACGAGCAGATCTATCCGAAGCCCGGCTGGGTCGAGCACGACCCGATGGAGATCTGGGCGCGCAGCCAGGACGTCATCAAGGGCGCGCTCAAGAAGGCCAACCTCAAGGCCGAGGACCTCGCCGCGGTCGGCGTCACCAACCAGCGCGAGACGACCGTCGTCTGGAACAAGAAGACCGGCAAGCCCGTCTACAACGCGATCGTCTGGCAGGACACCCGGACGAAGGACATCTGCGACGCCCTCGAGAAGGACGGCGGCCCGGACCGCCTTCGCCCGAAGACCGGGCTGCCGCTGGCGACCTACTTCTCCGGCCCGAAGGTCAAGTGGATCCTCGACAACGTCGATGGCGCCCGCGCCGCGGCGGAGGCCGGCGACCTGCTCTTCGGCAACATCGACACCTGGTGCATCTGGAACCTGACCGGCGGCACCACCGGCGGCGTGCACATCACGGACGTCTCCAACGCCAGCCGCACGCTCATGTTCAACTACACGACCCTCGCCTGGGATCCCGAGATCACGGCGCTCCTCGGCGTGCCGGCGGCGATGCTCCCGACCGTCAAGGCCTCGTCCGCGGTCTACGGCGTGGCCGTCGGCGACCTTCTCGGCGTCCCGGTGGCCGGTGACCTGGGCGACCAGCAGGCCGCCCTCTTCGGCCAGACGTGCTTCTCGCCCGGCGAGGCGAAGAACACGTACGGCACGGGCTGCTTCATGCTCCTCAACACGGGCACGAAGGCGGTCCCGAGCAAGAGCGGCCTCCTCACCACGCTCGCGTACAAGATCGGCGACCAGCCGGCCGTGTACGCGCTCGAGGGCTCGATCGCCATCACCGGCGCCCTCGTGCAGTGGATCCGCGACAACATCGGCCTGATCGCGGCGTCCCCCGACATCGAGGCCCTCGCGGCCACGGTCGAGGACAACGGCGGCGTGTACTTCGTGCCGGCGTTCAGCGGCCTCTTCGCGCCGTACTGGAAGAATGATGCCCGTGGCGTCATCGCGGGCCTCACCCGGTACGTCAACAAGGGCCACATCGCGCGTGCCGTCCTCGAGGCGACCGCGTGGCAGACCCGCGAGGTCCTGGACGCGATGAACGCCGACTCCGGCGTTCCGCTGACGGCCCTCAAGGTCGACGGCGGCATGGTCTTCAACAACCTCCTCATGCAGTTCCAGTCCGACGTCCTGAAGGTTCCGGTCATCCGGCCGAAGGTCGCCGAGACGACGGCCCTCGGGGCGGCCTACGCGGCCGGCCTGGCGGTCGGGTACTGGGCCGAGGTCGAGGACCTCCGCGCGAATTGGGCGAAGGACCACGAGTGGCATCCGACGATGGACGCCGCGAAGGTCGACGCCGAGTACGCGCAGTGGAAGAAGGCCGTCACCCGCACGTTCGGCTGGGTCGACTAGACCTGTCCGCCTGCCCGGGCCCCGCGTCGCGGGGCCCGGGCAGCACTCACCCGGGCGCGGAGCGCACACATGACCATCACGCCACTTCCCCGCCAGCCCTTCCACGTGGCGATCGTCGGAGGCGGCGGCACGGGCGGTGCCCTCGCCCACGACCTCGTCCTCCGCGGCTTCCGCGTGACGCTGGTGGAGCGCGGCGAGATCACCTCCGGGACGACCGGCCGCCATCACGGCCTCCTGCATTCCGGCGCCCGCTACGCGGTCAAGGACCGCGAGTCCGCCGTCGAGTGCATCGAGGAGCGCCGGATCCTGGGCCGGGTCTGCCCTGGCACCTTCGAGGAGAACGACGGCCTCTTCGTCGCCATCACCGACGAGGACGTGGCCTACGAGCCGCTCTTCTTCGAGTCCTGCCTCGCGAGCGGAATCCCGGCGCGCCGGGTCTCGCGGGAGGAGGCGCTCCGCCTGGAGCCCAACCTCAATCCCGAGCTCAAGATGGCCGTCCAGGTCCCCGACGCGACGATGGACGCCATGCGCATGCCGCTGCGCTTCTTCGCCACCGCGAAGGCCGGCGGCGCGATCATCCGACCCTGGACCGCCGTGACCGAGCTGCTGGTCGCCGACCGCCTCGTCTCGGGGATCCGCGTCCGCGACCTCACGAACGGGATCGAGGACGAGATCCTGGCTGACCTCGTCGTCAACGCCACCGGGCCGTGGGCCGAGCAGCTCGCCGTGATGGCGGGCTGCGACGTGCCGATCCGGCCCTCGCCGGGCGTCCTCCTCGCCGTCCGCGGCCGCTGGTGCAACATGGTGGTGAACCGCCTGCACCCCTCCGGCGACGGCGACATCGTCGTGCCCCAGCGCGGCCTGTCGGTCGTCGGCACGAGCTCGTGGGTCGTGGAGGACCCGGACGACCTGGGTGTGCCCGAGGACCACGTGGAGCGGATGTACGTCGAGGGGTCGACGATGATCCCCGGGATCCGGCACGCCGAGCGCCGGGCCGCCTGGTCGGCCGCGCGGCCGCTCATCGGGTCGAAGGACGCCGAGTCCGGGCGCGAGCTGAGCCGGACCTTCAAGTGCTTCGACCACCGCGAGACCGACGGCGTCGAGGGCTTCGTCACCATCTCCGGCGGCAAGGGGACCACCCTCCGCGCGATGGCCGAGACGACGGCCGACGTCATCTGCGCCAAGGTCGGCGTCGAAGCGCCGTGCCAGACCCGGGAGGTCGTCACCCTCCCGCACACCGCGTACTACGCGGCGTAGGAGCGGAGCGATGACCGACAGCGCGACCGATCTCCGCACGACCCGCTTCGTCGTCTCGCGCCGCAAGGAGGGCGACGATCCCGGGGAGCTGCGCTACGACACCTACGACGTGGCGGTGGGGCCGCGGACCACGATCCTCGATTCGCTCGTCGCCATCCGCCGCGAGCTGGACGCGACCCTGACCTTCCGCCACTCGTGCTTCCACGCCTCGTGCGGGACGTGCGGGATGCGGGTCAACGGCCAGGAGGGCCTCGCCTGCGTGACGCCCGTCCCGACCGGCGGCGAGGTCACGGTCGAGCCGCTCGGCAACCTCCCCGTCGTCTCCGACCTCGTCGTCGACATGAACGTCTTCTACGACGAGTTCGACGAGTGCGGCCGGCCGCTCGTGCGGGCGGACGATCTGCTCCCGGAGTGCGAGACGGCCGCGGGGGTGGACCTGCTCGAGCGCTTCGAGGACTGCATCGAGTGCGGGATCTGCCTCTCGGCCTGCCCGGTGGCCGGCAGCGATCCGCGCTACGTCGGCCCGGCGGCGCTCGCGGCGGCCTGGCGCGTGGTCGAGGAGCCCCGCGGGCTCGATCCCGGCCCGGTGATCCGGCTGATGGACGACGACCAGGCTGCCTGGCGCTGCCACCTGGCGTGGGAGTGCTCCGAGGCCTGCCCGTCCGGGGTCGACCCGGCGGCCGCGATCATGCGGCTCCGCCGGTCCGCGGTCGGTGCCCGGGCCCGCCGCCTCTTCTCGTTCGGAGGGAACCGCTGATGGCCGCCACGACCGTCGAGCGGGCGCGGCCGGCCACCGGCCCGGCGCGCCGCCGGGGCATCGTCGGATGGTTCGATCCCCGTGGCCGCCGCCTTGGCGGCCTCGCCTTCATCCTCAACCGCCTGACGGGCATGGGCCTCGTCCTCTACCTGTACCTCCACCTGGGGATCCTCTCGCTGCTGGTCCAGGGGCCGAACGCCTGGGACACGTTCGTCGACATCGCCCTGAGCCCGCCGTTCCTGGCCCTCGACGTCGTGCTGCTGACGGGCATGCTGATCCACGGCCTCAACGGCATCCGCGTCGGGCTGGTCGGGCTCGGGCTGGTGGCGAGCCGCCAGAAGGCGCTCTTCATCGCGGCCATGGTCATCGCCGCGCTGGTGGCGCTCGTCGGTGCGCTGCGCATCTTCGGCGGCGAGTAGGAGAGCGAGATGACCACCGACACCCGGCCCGCCGCCCATCCCGATGCCGGCCCGCGCCACGCCCCCGCGTTCGTGGGGCAGGTGGTCAGCGGCGTCGTGCTCATCGTCCTGCTGGGGCTGCACATGGTCGCCCAGCACTTCATCGTGCCAAGCGGGCTGCGCTACTACGACGACGTCATCGAGTGGCTGCGCAACCCGGCGATGATCGTCATCGAGGTCGCCTTCCTGGTCTTCGTGACCTATCACGCCCTCGTCGGCGTGCGGGCGATCCTCTTCGACTTCGGCTTCTCCGAGCGGACCGAGCGGCGGATCACGAACGTCCTGTGGGTCGTCGGGATCGCCACCATCGTCTACGGGGTCGTCCTGTTCGCGGCGATCCTCAACGCCGCGTAGGATTCGGCCATGGATGCGCTCGTCGGCATCGTCATCGTCAGCCACTCCGCGCAGATCGCCGCGGGAACCGTGGAGCTCGCCCGCCAGATGGCGGGCGACGACCTGCGCATCGAGGCCGCCGGCGGGACGTCGGACGGCCAGCTCGGGACGGACGCCGCCGCGATCATGACGGCCATCACCGCGGCCGACACCGGGGCGGGCGTCGTCGTCCTCGTGGACCTCGGCAGCGCCGTGCTGGCCACCCACACGGCCCTCGAGCTGCTCGGCGAGGACGTCGCCGCCCGGGTGCGCCTGTCCCGCGGCCCGCTGGTGGAGGGCGCCGTCGTGGCCGCCGTCCAGGCGAGCGTCGGCGACGATCTGGCCGCCGTCCTCGCGGCGGCGGAGGAAGCCGCCAGCCTGCCCAAGATCCCGGAGTGAGCGCGACCGCCGCGGCGGGCGTGCCCGGCGCGCCGCGGCGCGTGGCGGTCCTCGGGGCGGGCGCGGTCGGGACCCTGCTGGGCGGCCTCCTGGCGGCCTCCGGCGCGGACGTGGTCCTGCTCGACCCGCGCGTCCCGGACGCAGGGGGCGAGATCGTCATCCACGAGCCCGACGGCCGCCGGATCGTCGCCCTCGTGCGCCGGGCGGGCGCGCCGGCGGAGCTCGACGCGCCGCCCGACCTCGTCGTCCTCGCCGTCAAGACGTTCGACCTCGCCGGTGCCCTCGACGACCTGCGGGCGTGGCCGGACGCCCCCGTGCTGACGATCCAGAACGGCGTCGGCGCCGAGGACCTGGTCGCCGCGGCCCGTCCCGGGGTACCGCACGTCGCCGGCTCGCTGACCGCCCCCGTCGAGCGGGTGGGCCCCCACGAGGTCCAGTGGCGCGGTCGCGGCGGGCTCGGCCTGGCGCCCGTGGCGGGGGCCGTCGACGGGCTCGTGGCGGGACTCGTCGGGGCCTTCACCGGTGCCGGCCTGCCCGCCGAGCGGATCGCCGACGCGCGAGCGATGAAGTGGTCGAAGCTGCTCGCGAACCTCGTCGGCAACGCCCTCTCCGCCCTGGCCGACCTCGATCCCTCGGCCGTCTATGCCGATCCGGCGCTCTTCGACCTCGAGCGCCGCCAGCTCCTCGAGGCGCTGGCCGTGATGCGCGCCCTCGGCATCCGGCCGGTGGCGCTGCCCGGGGCGAACGTGCCGCTCCTGGCCTTCGGCATCCGGCTGCCCGGACCGCTTTCGCGGTTCGCCCTCCGTCGCGTCGTCGTCGGTGCCCGCGGCGGCAAGTCGCCGTCCCTCCGGCTCCACCTGCGCGGCGGGGCCGAGGGCCCGTCCGAGGTCGCCTGGCTCAACGGGGCGGTGGCCCGCGCCGGTCACGCGCACGGCGTTCCGACGCCCGTCAACGCCGCCCTGGCCGCGCTCGTCGACGCCGCGACCGTCGACCCGGTCCTGGCCGACGACCTGGCGGCCGATCCCGCCCGCATCGTCGACCTCGTCGCGGCCGGCGGACCGGATGGCGGCCGCGCCCCTCGCCGACCACTCGCCGCGCCGTCCTGCGCCCTGACGCTTCGGGAGGACATCGTGCAGACGCTCGAGATCGAGATCCGCAACCCGAACGGCCTCCACCTCCGCCCGCTGGGCCAGTTCGTCCGCACCTGCGGCAAGGTCCGCTCGGACGTCACGATCCAGAACCTCGCCACGGGCGCCGGCCCGGTCAACGCCAAGCAGATGCTGCGCGTCCAGCCCCTGGGAGTCCGGATGGGCCACGTCGTCCGGATCACCGCCGAGGGCGAGGACGAGGTCGAGGCGATCGCCGCGATCCGGGCCGCGATCGAGGCCGGCCTCGGCGAGGAGCTCCCGGCCAGCGTGCCGCCCGCAGCGGCCGGGGTGTCGCCCGCGACGACGGGGGTGCCGCCCGCCGCGGCCATGCCCGGCGCCGCGGAGCGCCGGCCCCCGCACGTCCGCCCGTGCCGCCGCCGCGGTCCCCGCGGCGGCGCCCGCGGCCGTGGATCCGCGCGCCCGGCGTCTCCACGGGCTCGGCGCCGTGGCCGGCATCGCCATCGCCCCGGCCTGGCGCTACCGGGAGCAGCAGGCCGCTCGCGACGGCGGCGGCGACGGGCGACCCCGCCGCGGCCATCCGGTCGGCCGCCGCCGCGGCCGAGGCCCAGCTCGAGGGGCTGGCCGCACGGATTCGCGAGGCCGGCCGGCCCGACGACGCCGGGATCTTCGAGGCCCAGGCGGTCCTCGCCACCGACCCGACGATCGTCGACGGCGCCCTCGAGCGGGTCGCCGCCGGTGCCGACCCTGCCGCGGCCGTCACGGGCGCGGCGACGGACGCCGCGCTCGAGATCGCCAGCCTCGACGACGAGCTGCTCGCCGCCCGCGCCGCGGACGTCCGCGACGTCGGTGCCCGGATCGCCCGCATCCTGCGCGGCGAGACGCTCGCGCTCCCCGACGCCCCGGTGATCGCGATCGCCGACGACCTGCCGCCCTCGGTGACGGCCGAGATCCCGGCTGCCTTCCTGCGCGGGATCGCCCTCGCGGGCGGATCCCGGACCGCCCACGCGGTGATCCTCGCCCGCGGGCTCGGCATCCCCTGCGTCGTGGGCTGCACGGGGCTCCTCGAGGCGCTCGACGACGCGGCTGCCGGACGGCGCGCCCGTGGAGATCGCCCTCGACGGCGAGGCCGGCGAGGTCCTGATCGACCCCGACGCCGCGGCGAAGGACGCCCTCGCCGGGCGGGCCGCCGCGCTGGCCGAGCGCCGCGCCAGGGCCGCCGCCGCACGCGGCCGCCCGGGTGCGACAGCGGACGGCTCGCGCGTGCTGCTGGTCGCGAACATCGGCAATCCCGACGACGCGCCGCGGGCGCTCGAGGCCGGCGCCGAGGGCGTCGGCCTCTTCCGGACCGAGTTCCTGTTCATGCAGCGCCAGGCGCCGCCGACCGAGGACGAGCAGGTGGCCGCCTACCGCCGCGCCTTCGAGGCGTTCGGCCCCGAGCGACCGGTGGTGGTGCGGCTCGCCGACATCGGCGGCGACAAGGCGATCCCGTACCTGGGCCTGCCCCCGGAGGCGAACCCGTTCCTCGGCGTGCGGGCGATCCGCCTGGCCTACGGCGACCCGGAGCTCCTGCGGACGCAGCTGCGGGCGATCTGGCGGGCCGGCGGCCTTGCCGGCGTCCGGCCCCACGTCATGGCGCCGATGGTCGCCACGCTCGACGACGTCGACCTGCTGGAGTCCCTGCGGGACGAGGCCCGCGCCGCGGTGCTCGCCGCCGGCCAGCCGTGCGCCGAGGCGATGGTGACCGGGATCATGGTCGAGATCCCGGCCGCGGCGCTGCTCGCCCCGGAGCTGGCCCGGCGGGTGGCCTTCTTCAGCATCGGCACCAACGACCTGACCCAGTACCTCATGGCCGCCGACCGCGGGAACGCCACGCTCGGCCGCTTCCAGGACGCCCTCCATCCGGCGGTCCTGCGGGCCATCGCGGGCGTCGTGGCCGGCGCCGACGCCGCCGGCATCCCGGTGGCCGTGTGCGGCGAGCTCGCCGGCGACCCGGCCGGCGCCCTGGTGCTGGTCGGGCTCGGCGTGGACGAGCTGTCGGCGGACGCCGGCTCGCTCGACGAGGTGCGCGCGGCGCTGGCGGCGGTCACGCGGCCGCGAGCTCGAGGAGCTGGCCCGCGCGGCGCTCGTCGCGCCCGACGCGACGGCCGTCCGGGCGATGGCGGCGGAGCTCCTTGGCGCGGGCCGCCGGCGCGGCCCGGGAGGGCGGCTCACCGGCCTGACGCCGCCTATACTCCCCGGCCATGGACCCCGTCGCCGTCCTCCGCGCCGTCGCCATCGTGGTCGCGGCCTACCTCATCGGCGGGATCCCCTGGGGCGTCATCGTCGCCCGCCTCGCCGGCGGTCCGGACCCGCGCACGATCGGCAGCGGCCGGACCGGCGGGGCGAACGTGATGCGGGCCCTGGGACCCCGGCTCGCCCTCATCTCCGGCATCCTCGACATGCTCAAGGGCACGGTCGCCGTCCTCGTCGCGCTCGCACTGGGGGCCGGGGTCGAGGTCGAGGTCCTGGCCGGCCTGGCCGCGATCGTCGGCCACAGCCGCTCGCCGTTCCTGGGCTTCTCCGGGGGCCGCGGCGTGTCGGCCGCGTTCGGGGCGTCGCTCGTCTTCTCGCCGATCGCGGCGCTGGTCACCCTGGTCACGTTCCTGGTGGTCCTCGCGATCTCGCGCTACACGTCGCTCGCGTCGCTGATCGGCGCCGCCGTCGGCGGCGCCGTCTTCACCGTGCAGATCCTGGCCACGGGCATGCCGCTGGCGCTGCTCGGGTTCTCGATCGGGGCGCCGGTCCTGGTCTGGCTCTTCCACCTCGACAACATCGGGCGCCTGATGCGCGGCGAGGAGCGGAAGTTCGGCGCGAAGTGACCGGCTGGCCGCGGCCACGCTCCGGGGGTCAGGTTGGCGCTCCGCTGCGGTAGACTCTCGGCGGACGGCGCCAGGCCGCCCGTGAAGGCATGTTCCGGCGCCCGTGCCGGCGCCCTGGAGGATCCCGCGACCATGACCCCCGACGAGCTCCGCGCGAAGATCCGCGAGATCCCGGACTTCCCGAAGCCGGGGATCCTGTTCTACGACATCACGACGCTGCTCAAGGACGCCGTCGCCTATCGCGCCGCGATCGACGCGATGCTGGCTCCCTACACCGGCCGCAAGATCGACCTGGTGGTCGGGATGGAGTCGCGTGGCTTCATCTTCTCGGCCCCGATGGCCTACCAGCTGGGTGCGGGCCTGGTCCCCGTCCGCAAGCTCGGCAAGCTGCCGGCCGAGACGATCAGCGTCGAGTACGCCCTCGAGTACGGCTCCAACACCCTCGAGATCCACCGCGACGCGATCCAGCCCGGCCAGCAGGTCCTGATCGTCGACGACCTCCTGGCGACCGGCGGCACGGTCCGCGGCACCGTCGACCTGGTGCACCGGCTGCAGGGCGAGATCGTCGGCCTGGCCTTCCTCGTCGAGCTCGCGTTCCTCAAGGGCCGTGACCGGCTGGCCGACCTGACGGTCACGTCGGTGATCCAGTACTGACCGACCGTTCGCCAGGCCAGCGGCGCGTCCCCGGATCGGAACGGTGAGCGACCTCGACCGCCCGGGCGACCTGCCCGCCGAGCCCTCCGCCCCGGCCACGCCGCCGCCAGGCGGCCACGCCGTCGGCGGACCGCGACGAGGCGCTCCGCCTCGCCCGACGCCGCTTCTTCCGGGAGATGGCGAGCGACGCGGTGCGGACCGCGGCCACGCTCGTCGGCGCCGCCGGCGCGCTCCGCGAGACGACCCAGGAGATGGCGAACACGGTCCTGGCCGACGCGTCGGCCTCGCCGGCTCCCGGGCCGGCGGGCGCGACGCGGCCCGCGGCGGGCGCGCCGACGCTGCCGGCCGGCTTCCGCAGCCCGTTCCGGCTCGAGGCCGACGCGCTGATCCTCGTCGACCAGCGCCGCCTTCCCGACGAGCTGGTCGAGGTCACCTGCGAGTCCGCCGGCGACGTCGCGCAGGCGATCCGCGAGATGGTGGTCCGCGGCGCACCTGCGCTCGGCCAGGTCGCCGCCGCCGGCCTGGCGCTCGCGGCCGGCCGGGCCCGGCTGACGAAGCCGTACGCGCGCCGGGCGATCCTGCGCGGCTCGGCGAACGCCCTCGTCAACGCGCGGCCGACCGCGGTCTCCATCCGCTGGGCCACGAACCGGATGCTGGCGCGGTACGCGGCCCTCGGCGAGCTGCACGACGACGGGCCGGCGATCGCCGCCGCCCTGCGCGACGAGGCCGAGGCGATCATCGGCGAGGCGACCCTCGATCACGCCGCGATGGCCCGCCTGGGGGTCGAGCTGCTGCCGACGCCCGAGGGCCGGCCGCTCCGCCTCCTGACCCACTGCAACACCGGGCCGCTGGCCTGCGGCCAGATCGGGACGGCCCTCGGCGTCGTGCAGGCGCTGGCGGCCGACGGACGGGAGATCCACGTCTACGTCGACGAGACGCGGCCGTGGCTGCAGGGCGCCCGCCTCACCGCCTGGGAGCTCGGCCAGGCGGGGATCCCGTACACGCTCCTGGCGGACGCGGCCGCCGGCTGGCTGCTGGCCTCGGGCGACGTGGACGCGGTCCTCGTGGGAGCCGACCGGATTGCCGCCAACGGAGACACGGCGAACAAGGTCGGCACCTACTCGCTGGCCGTCCTCGCGGCGCGCCACGGCGTCCCGTTCCACGTCGTCGCGCCGACCGCGACCCTCGACGGCGAGGCCGCGGACGGCTCGCGGATCACGGTCGAGATGCGCTCGGCGGCCGAGGTCACCTCCTTCGCCGGGCGACGCGTCGCGCCGGCCGGCGCCGCGGCGCTCAACCCGTCGTTCGACGTCACGCCGGCGGAGCTCGTCACGACCATCGTCACCGAGGCCGGCGTCCTGCGGGCGCCGTACGGCCCCGCCATCGCCGCCGCGATCGCCGCCCGCGAGGCGCGCCGGCCGGCGCCCGCGCCGGGCCCGGACGGACCCGTCGCCTCCGGCCCGTCGGGCGGGCCGCTCCCACCCGACCCGCCCGGTCAGCCTGCCGGCGACGCCTGAGATGGCGACCTCCGCCGCCTCGTCGTCGCTCGCGGCCCGCGGCGTGACCACGCGGGCGACGACCGACCGCGGCCTGCTGCGCGCCTTCCTCGAGCGGGACCGCCTCTTCGCCGCCTACGCCATCTGCGACCTCGACGTCCGCGAGTTCGCCCGCACCCGGTGGGCCGTCGCGCTCGCCGACGACGAGCCGATCGCCGTCGTCCTGGAGTACGCCGGCTATGCCCCCCAGCCGATCTTCCTGATGGGCGACAACGCGGGGATCTCGGCGATCCTCCGCGACCTGATCCGCCCGCGCGCCGCGTACGCGGCCGTTCTCCCGGCGAGCCTCCCCGCGGTGGAGGCGCACTACCGCGTCGAGCCCGGGCCGCAGATGGTCCGGATGTGGGTGGACCGCGCCTCGTTCCGGCCCTGCCCCGCCGACGTCGCCCGCCTGCTGCCCGTCGAGGTCCCGGACCTCAACCGGCTCTACCAGCTCGGCTTCACGGCCTGGCTCCCGCCGTCCGCGATCGCCGAGGGGGTCTACTACGGGATCCGCGTCGGCGGCCGCCTCGTGTCCGCGGCCGGGACGCACGTCGTCTCGCCGGAGGCGCGCCTGGGCGTGGTCGGGAACGTCATGACCCACACCGACTACCGGGGCCGGGGGTACGCCACCGCCATCACCGGCGCCGTCACCGCCGAGCTCCTGCGGTTCTGCGACCAGGTCGTCCTCAACGTGCGTGCCGACAACCCGCCGGCGCTGCAGGCCTACCGCACGCTCGGCTATCGCGAGCACGTGCGGTTCGAGGAGCGGCTCGTCCACCGGGATGTCGACGGCAGCCTGGTCCAGTCGCTGACGGCACCGCTCCGGCGCCTGCTGCGGCGCCGCGCCTGACGCGCGGCCGGTCGCCCGGCCACCCGCGGCCAGCCCGGTCAGCCCCGGTCAGTCGGCCACGGTCGATCCCCGGTCAGCCCTGCCGGACCCGGCGCGGAACTCCTCCCAGATGTCGGTCCGCTGCGTGCTTCCGGACGTGTCGCCGGCGCCCTCGAGCTTCGCCAGCACGTAGTCGGGCGGGAACACGGCCGGGTCCGCGAGGAGCGCGGGATCGACGAGCTGCTTCGCCGCGTCGTTCGGGGTGGCGTGACCGGTGTAGCTCGTCTCGCCGGCCTGGACCTCGGGCTCGTGGATGAAGTTGAGCCACGCGTAGCCGGCATCGGGATGCGGGGCGCCCGCGACGAGCACCCACGTGTCGAGCCAGAAGAGCGTGCCCTCGGCGGGCACGACGTAGGTCACGTCGGACGCCTCGGGGTCCAGGCGCAGCGTCTGCGAGCGGTGCCGTCCAGCCGAGCGCGAGGACTGCCTCCCCGCTTCGCAGCCGCTCGCCGTAGGTTGTCGAATCGAGAGCGAGGAGGTGGGGAGCCACCTCGAGGAGGATGGCGCGGGCGGCATCGAGGTCGCGCCTCGCGACCGAGTTGAGCCGAGGTCCCCAGCAGCTTGAGCGGGAAGGCGAGGACGTCGGCCATCGAGTCGACGAACACGGTCCTCCCGCTGTACGCAGCGCTGGTGACCAGGGCGCGGAACTCCCTCCACGTGGTGAGCGGCCCCTCGACGAGCCCGCTCCGGTAGAGGATCCCGGTCGTGCCGTAGTCCTTCGGGACCTGGTACTGGTCGGCCGGGTCCCACGCGAGACCCCGGAACGCCGCGTTGACGTGCCGCGCGTTGGGGATCCGGGACCGGTCGAGCCGCTGGATCAGCCCGGCCTCGACGAGGCGGGGCACCTGCACCGCCGACGGCGCCGCGACGTCCAGCCCGGAGGGCCTCGCCCCGAGCGTGGCGAGCATCTCCTCGTCGGTCGCGCGGGCGTCGTAGCGGAAGGCGGTGATCCCGAAGCGTCGCTTGAAGAGGTCGATGCTGTCCGGGTTGACGTCGTCCGGCCAGCCCAGCATCGAGAGGGAGCCTTCGGTGCCCGCGCTGGCTCGGCCGGCGTTCGGGACGGCGTCTCGGACGGGGTCGTCGACGCGGGCCGTGAGGAGCCGTCGCCGCAGGCGCCGAGGACGGCGGCGACCCCCGCCAGCCCGAGCACGCCGAGAAGGCTGCGCCGGCTCACGGGCGCCCCCCGGATGAGCAGGTCCAGGTCCACGCTTCCGTCTCCCGCGGCGTCGCGCTGCCATCCGGCCGTCCGCGCCGCTCGGCCCCGAGCCCCCACCGTACTCCGCGCGCTCGCCGCGGGAAGTGCCCTCTGTCACTCGCCCGGCTCGCCGACGTTGCCCGGCACCGCGGGCCCCGCGGCGAGCCCTCGGTCATAATCGGCGAGCCGCCTGCCCGAACCGCCACCCGCGGCCTCCCGGAGACCATCACATGACGACCCCGACCACGCTGCCGCCCCACGACGTCACCGACCTCGGCCTGGCCGACGAGGGCGTCCGCCGCATCGAGTGGGCCGAGCGCGAGATGCCCGTCCTGCGCCTCATCCGCGAGCGGTTCGAGCGCGAGCGGCCGCTGGCCGGCGTGCGGATCGCGGCCTGCCTCCACGTCACGACCGAGACCGCGAACCTCGCCCGGACCCTGGCGGCCGGCGGGGCGGAGGTTGCCCTCGCGGCGAGCAACCCGCTCTCCACGAAGGACGACGTCGCGGCGGCGCTGACGGCGCGCTACGGGATCGGCGTCTTCGCCCGCCGCGGCGAGGATCGCGACACCTACTACGCGCATCTCAACGCGATCGCCGACACGCAGCCCGCAGATCACGATGGACGACGGCTGCGACCTGGTCAGCCTGCTCCACGATTCGCGGACCGAGCTCCTGCCGGGCGTCCTCGCGGGCACCGAGGAGACGACGACCGGCGTCATCCGGCTCCGGGCGATGGCCAGGGACGGCGCGCTCCGCTTCCCCGTCGTCGCCGTCAACGAGGCCGAGACGAAGCACCTCTTCGACAACCGCTACGGGACCGGCCAGAGCACGCTCGACGGGATCCTGCGCGCGACGAACATCCTCATCGCCGGCCGGCGCGTCGTCGTCGCCGGCTACGGCTGGGTGGGCAAGGGGATCGCGTCCCGGATGAAGGGCCACGGCGCCCACGTGGCGATCGTCGAGGTCAACCCGGTCCGCGCGCTCGAGGCGCTCATGGACGGCTTCGAGGTGAAGACGGTCGACCAGGCGGCTCCCTGGGGCGAGCTCTTCATCACCGCCACCGGCAACGTCAACGTCTTCCGGCGCGAGCACTTCGTGGCGATGCCCGACGGGGCGATCATGGCCAACAGCGGCCACTTCGACGCCGAGCTGGACCTCGTCGGCCCTGCGGGCGCTCGCCGAGGGCCACGTCCGCGAGGTCCGCGAGAACGTCCAGGAGTTCGACCTCGGCCCCAAGAAGCTGCACCTCATCGCGGAGGGGCGGCTGGTCAACCTGGGCGCCGCGGAGGGTCACCCCGCGGCGGTCATGGACATGAGCTTCGCCAACCAGGCGCTCTCGGCGGAGTACGTCGTGGCCCACCACGCCGAGCTCGAGCCGACCGTCTACGTCGTGCCCGAGGCGATCGACGCCGAGGTCGCCCGCCTCAAGCTGGAGGCGCTCGGGATCCACATCGACGACATGACCGACGAGCAGAAGGCGTACATGGCCAGCTGGCATAGCGGCACGTAAGCGGAGACGAACGAAAGCCATGACGAACGAACGATGCCGGGCGCGCCATCGCGCCGTACGGCAGCTGGCGCTCGACGATCGCGCCCGAGACGCTCGTCGCCGGCGTCGTCCGCCTCGCCGAGGTGCGCTGGGACGGCGACGACCTGCTGTGGCTGGAGGGCCGTCCCGGCGACGGCGGCCGGGCGACCCTCGTGCGGCTGCGCCCGGGTGGCGCGCCCGGGGACGTGAGCCCGCCCGGGGTCAACGTCCGGACCCGCGTCCACGAGTACGGTGGCGGGGCCTTCCTCGCGGCCGGTGACGTGCTGGTCGTCTCCGACTTCGCGACCGGACGCCTGCTCCGCGTGGCGCCCGACCGCACGGCGACTCCACTCACCCCGGAGGGGCCGTTCCGCTTCGCCGACCTGCGAGCTGGACGCCGCGCGCGGGCCGCCTCCTCGCCGTCCGCGAGGACCACACGGGCCCGGGCGAGGCGGTCAACGCGCTCGTCGCGATCCCGCTCGACGGGCGTGCCGCCGACGATCCCGCGGCGGTGACCGATGCTCGTCGCGGGCAGCGACTTCTTCTCGTCGCCACGGCTCTCGCCCGGACGGGAGCCGGCTCGCCTGGCTGCGCTGGGACCACCCGAACCTGCCGTGGGACGGCATGGAGTGCTGCGTCGCCGAGCTCGGGCCCGACGGGATGCCCGGGCCCGGCCGCGGTGGTCGCCGGCGACGCGTCCACCTGGACGTCGCAGCCGCGCTGGTCACCGGACGGATCGCTGGTCGTGGCCTCCGAGCCCGGCGAGTGGATCGGGCTCCACCGCTGGGACGGGGAGCGCCTCGTCGCCGCTGACCGACGGGATCGACGCCGAGTTCGTCGGCCCCGACTGGGTGTTCGGGCTCGTCCACGCACGGCGTCGGCCGGCGACGGGACGATCGTCGCGATCGGCCGCGCCGACGGGCGCGACCGGCTCTGGCGGATCGACCCGGCCGGCGAGCGAGCCGCCACCGCCGTCGACCTGCCCTTCACGTACATCACCGACCTCGCGGTCCGCGGCGGCGAGGCCGCCGCCATCGTGGCCGCGCCCGCCATGTTCCGCACGCTCGTGCGCATCGACCTCGCGACCGGCGCCTGGACGCCGTGCGCACGCTCGTCGGACCTGCACCTCGACCCGGCCGTCGTCTCCGTCGGCGAGCCCGTGGAGTTCCCGACGACCGGCGATCGCACGGCGCACGGGATCCTCTACCGCCCCACGAACCCGGCTTCCGGGCGCCCGACGGGGAGCTGCCGCCGCTGGTCGTCACGAGCCACGGCGGTCCGACAGTCGGCGACCTCGCACCGGCCTTCACCTGCCGTACCAGCTGCTCACGAGCCGCGGGATCGCGGTGCTCGACGTCGACTACGGCGGCAGCACCGGCTACGGCAAGGCCTACCGGAAGCGCCTCGAGGGCACCTGGGGCGTCACCGACGTCGACGACTGCGTCGCCGGCGCGCGGGAGATGGCCCGCCGCGGCGAGGCCGACCCGGAGCGCGTCGCGATCGAGGGCGGCAGCGCGTCCGGCTACACGACGCTCGCGGCCCTCGCGTTCCGCGACGTCTTCCGGGCGGGCGTCAGCTACTTCGGCATCGGGAACCTCGAGACGTTCGTCAGCCGAGACGCACAAGTTCGAGTCCCGCTACCTCGATCGCCTGATCGGCCCGTACCCGGCGGCCGCCGAGCTGTACCGCGCCCGGTCGCCGATCTTCCACGCCGAGGGCTTCTCCTGCCCCGTCCTCGTGCTGCAGGGCCTCGACGACCACGTGGTGCCGCCGACGCGAGGCCGAGCGGATCGTCGCGGCGCTCGCGGCGAAGGGGATCCCGCACGTCTACCTGGCGTTCGAGGGCGAGGACCACGGGTTCCGGCAGGCCGCCAACATCGTCCGCTCCGCCCAGGCCGAGGTCGCGTTCTACGGGGGCGTCTTCGGCTTCACGCCGGCCGACGACCTCCCTGCCCTGCCCTGGCGCGGCTCCCGGACGTGAGACGAGCCGGTCTCGTCGCGGCGGCATCCCTCGTCGCCCTTGTCGCCGTCGCGGGGTGCGCCACGGATGTGTCGCCCTCGCCGCAGCCGGCGACGGCATCGACGGCCCCGTCTCCGACGCCGACGCCGAGCCCAACCCCCACGCCGTCCCCTACGCCACGCCGCACGCCGACGCCGAGCCCGAGCCCCACCCCGTCGCCGATTCCCGCCTCCGGCCCGGCCGGCCGGCCGACGCGGGTCTCCATCCCGGTGCTGGGGATCGACCTGCCGGTGGTCACGCCGCCGACGAGGTCGACGTGGCCGCTCTGCGACGTCGCCGAGTACTTCAAGCCGCCGGCCTTCCAGCACCCGGGAGCGGGCGGCGTGACCTACATCTACGGCCACGCCCAGGCGGGCATGTTCCTGCCGATCCTCGAGGCGTCGCGCATCGGCGGGCGGGCGCTGATCGGCCAGACCGTCCGGGTCTGGACCGCGCGGAACCAGCTCTTCATCTACGTGATCACGCGCGTCCGGCGCCACCAGAAGAGCCTGAGCTGGGCCTTCGACCTGCCGCCGAACTCGCTGGTCCTGCAGACGTCCGAGGACCAGTACCGGACGGGACGCAAGGTGATGCTCGTGGCACGCCAGGGGGGCGCGCCGGTCGTCGTCACGCGGGCGGAGGCGCGCCCGCCCGCCCATCCGCGCGTCTGCGGCAGCTGAGGGGCGCCGGCTCGGACGCGCCCGCGGCGTCGCGACCCGGTCACCGGCCGCCGACCGCGTGCTACGCTCGCCCGACCATGACCAGCATCGTCGACGCGCCGAGCTACCTCTTCACGTCGGAATCGGTGACCGAGGGTCACCCCGACAAGATGTGCGACCAGATCTCGGACGCCATCCTCGACTCGATCATCCGCGACGACCCGGACGCGCGGGTCGCCTGCGAGACCGCCACGACGACCGGCCTCGTCGCCGTCCTCGGCGAGATCACCACGTCGACCTACATCGACTTCCAGACGGTCGTCCGCGAGACGGTCCGCGAGATCGGCTACACGAAGGCCGACTACGGGTTCGACTACCAGACCTGTGGCGCCCTCGTGAGCATCAAGGAGCAGTCGCCCGACATCGCCCGCGGCGTCGACGCCCGCGAGCTCGGCGCCGGCGACCAGGGGATGATGTTCGGCTTCGCCTGCCGCGAGACGCCCGAGCTCATGCCGCTCCCGATCGCCCTGGCCCACCGGATGGCGCGCCGCCTGGCCGAGGCCCGCAAGTCGGGCCAGCTGCCGTACCTGCGCCCGGACGGGAAGACGCAGGTGACGGTGGAGTACGCGCACGGCCGCCCCGCGCGGGTCGCCACCGTCGTGCTCGCCGCCCAGCACGACCCCGACGCCCCGGACCGGATGCGCGACGACCTGGTCGAGGCGGTGATCCTGCCGGTGATCCCCCACGACCTGCGCCCGAGCGACCCGGTGATGCACGTCAACCCGACCGGGCGCTTCGTCATCGGCGGCCCGATGGGCGACGCCGGCCTGACCGGCCGCAAGATCATCGTCGACACCTACGGCGGGATGGCTCGCCACGGCGGCGGCGCCTTCTCCGGCAAGGACCCGACGAAGGTCGACCGCTCGGCCGCCTACGCCGCGCGCTGGGTCGCCAAGAACGTCGTGGCGGCGGGCCTGGCGGACCGGTTCGAGATCGAGGTCGCCTACGGGATCGGGATCGCCCGGCCGATCTCGGTGTCGATCGAGACGTTCGGGACGGGGCGCGTCGCGGACGAGCAGATCCGGGCGGCGATCGATCGCCACTTCGACCTTCGGCCCGCCCACATCATCGAGGCGCTCGACCTGCGGAAGCCGATCTACCGCCAGACCGCGGCCTACGGGCACTTCGGGCGCCCCGACCTCGACCTCCCGTGGGAGCGCACGGACAAGGCGGCGCTCCTGGCGGACGACGTGCGGCCTCCGCGCTCCCGGAGCCGGTCGAGGCCTGACCCCGGGGGGCGTACGCCGGGGCCACGGCGCCGCCGGACCATCGACCTCTTCCCAGTCGGCGCCGGAAGGGTCCATCCTCCTCGGGCGGGCACGTCCAGTGCCCGCCTGACAGGGGGAGCGAGTGCCCGTGCCGCACGACTCCGGCGCCTCGCCGGGGCAGCCGCCCGCCGACGCTCCGGTCGAGCCGATCTGACCCGGCGGCCGCGGCGGGCGCGTCCGGCGCGTCCGGCGCGCCTGGTGGTCGTGGCCGCGCTGCTCGCGACGCTCGCGTTCCCGGGAGCCGCCCTCGCCGAGGAGACGGCCGCACCCGACGCCGACCCCGACGCCGACCCTGACGGCCGACCCGCCGGCCGCCGACCCGACGCCGGCCGCGGACCCGACGCCGACCCCGACGGCCGACCCGGCGCCGCCCCCCGACCCCACGTCGTCCGCGACCCCGAAACCCACCCCGACGCCGGCCCCGGCGTCCGCGACCACGACGGCCCCCAGCCCGACGGTGATCACGCGCAACCTGTACCGCACCGGAGCGGTGGTCCGGCAGTACACCACGACCTGGTGCGTGCCGGCATCCGTCCAGACGATGGCCAACCTGATCCTCGGCACGCGCGACACGAGCTACGCGACGCAGAAGCTGCTCGCCTCGGTGACGTACCGCTTCAACCGCTACCGCTACAACGGCCCCGGCAACGACATCCGCGGCTGGGCCGGCGCGCTCAACTGGCGCCTGCCGGACACGCTGCCCGTCGTCTACCGCGACCGCTCGTACCCGACGCGGATCGGCCGCCCTGGACGCCATCGTCGACGCGATCGACGAGACCGGCTACCCGGTCGGGATCACCGTCTGGCACGGCGGCCACGCCTGGTCGGTCGTCGGGTATCGCATCAGCCAGGTGCCGGGCGACCCGTCGACGCGCCAGATCCTCGGCTTCTACGTCGTCGGTCCGCTCGGGTCGCCGCGCGACCCGTGGCCGGTGCGCTACATGACCATCGACGGCTTCCTCGGCAACTACAACCGCTACTACGAGGACAAGGACCGCGAGCCGTGGCACATCGACTACGTGCTCGTGCGCCCGGAGCGGTCGACCACGTACTCGCGGGACTGGCAGCGGCCCTGAGCCGCGCCCGACCGCCCGTCGCCGGCCCGCGACCGCCCGCTGCCGGCCCGGGGCTGGCCGGACGTCTCGCGGCGCCGCGGCCCGTAGAATCAGCGGCATGTACGCCGTGATCCTCGCCGGCGGCGGCGGCACGCGGCTCTGGCCGCTGTCGCGACCCGACCGGCCGAAGCCGTTCCTGCCGCTCCTCGGCGAGCGAACCCTCCTGCGCGCCACGTTCGACCGCGTGCGGCCGCTCCTCGACGGGCCCGGGGACGTCGTCGTCGTGGTCGACCGACGGCACGTGGAGCTGGTCCGCGAGGAGCTCCCCGAGGTCCCGCCGGGCAACGTGCTGGCCGAGCCGACCGGCCGCAACACCGCCGCGGCGATCGCCCTGGCGGCGGTGGCGCTCGATCGTCCGGCCGACGAGGTGATGGCCGTCCTGCCGGCCGACCACCTCGTGCTCGACGAGGACGGGTTTCGCGTCCTCCTGGCGCGGGCGGCCGAGGTCGCCGGTGCGCCGGATCGCCCGCTCGTCACGCTCGGGATCGCCCCGACCGGCCCCGAGACCGGCTACGGCTACATCGTCGCGGGCGACGTCCGGCCCGGGTCGGGCGGCCACGCGGTTCGCCGCTTCGTCGAGAAGCCGCCCGCCGACGCGGCCGCGGCGCTCCTCGCCGGTCCGGACCCGGTCGCCTGGAACGCGGGGATCTTCGTCTGGCGCCGCGCCACGATCCTGGCGGCCCTCGAGGCATCGGCACCCGACATCCTCGCGGCGATCCGGGCGGGGGTGGCCGGCGGACCGGCCGGCCTCGACGAGGCGTACGCGACGGTGCGGGCGACGTCGATCGACTACGCCGTGATGGAGCCGGCGTCGGTCGCCGGGCGGGTGGCGATGCTGCGCGCCGACGTCGGCTGGAGCGACCTCGGCAGCTGGGCGGCCCTGCGCGACGCGCTCGTCGTGCGCGCCGAGCAGGACGGGGAGCCGACCGGCGCCGTCGGGTCGGGCCCGCGCCGCGACGTCGGGTCGGAGGGCACGCTCGTGCTCGCCGGCGACCGGCTCGTCGTGACCCTGGGCCTGCGCGACACCATCGTCGTCGACACGCCCGACGCGCTGCTCGTCTGTGCCGCCGACCGCTCGCAGGAGGTCCGCGGGATCGCCGAGGAGCTTGCCCGAGCCAGGGAGGAAGACCTGTGACGACACCCGCCGCCGAAGGCGCCCCCGCCCCGACCACGATCGTCTTCGGTACCGATGGCTGGCGGGCGAGGATCGCCGACGACTTCACGTTCGAGACCGTCCGCCGCTGCGCCGAGGGCGTCGCCCGCTACGTCGCCGATCGCGGCGAGCAGGCGAAGGGCGTCGTCGTCGCCTACGACCGGCGGTTCGCCTCGGAGCACTTCGCCGCGGCCGCCGCGGAGGTGCTGCTCGCCTACGACATCCCGGTCGCCTTCGCCGCCCACGCGGTGCCGACCCAGATGTCGAGCTACGAGGTCGTGGAGCGCGGCGCCGCCGCCGGGATCGTCATCACCGCCAGCCACAACCCGTGGACCGACAACGGCTTCAAGGTGAAGTCGCCGACCGGTGCCGCGGCCGGCCCCGAGATCCTGGCCACCCTGGAGGCCGTCATCGCCGAGAACGGCGGCCGGGGCGTGCCGCGGCGACCGCTTCGCCGACGCGGAGGCGGCCGGCCTCGTGGAGCGCTTCGACCCGTTCGCGGGCTACGAGCGGTTCGTCCGCCGGACCGTCGACCTCGACGCGCTGCGGGCCGCCGAGCTGCGGATCCTCGTCGAGCCGATGTGGGGCTCCGGCGCCGGCTGGATCAGCCGGCTCCTCGCGGGCGGGCGGATCGAGGTCGTCGAGCTCCACACGGAGCGCAACCCGTACTTCGGCGGAGTCAACCCGGAGCCGATCCGCCCGCACATCGACGAGGCGCTGCGCCTCGTCGCCGGCGGGCGGCTTCGACCTCGGGCTTCTCCTCGACGGCGATGCCGACCGGGCCGGCGCGATCGACGAGCGGGGCGTCTTCGTCCACCAGCTCCAGGTCTACGGGCTGCTGATGTACTACCTGGCCGAGCACCGCGGGATGCGCCAGCCGGTCGTCAAGAGCGTCAACGAGACGTCGATGGCGGAGCGGCTCGGGGCGCACTACGGGATCGCGGTCCACGAGACGCCGGTCGGCTTCAAGTACGTCGGGCCGAAGATGATCGAGACCGGGGCCATGTACGGCGGCGAGGAGTCCGGCGGATACGGCTTCGGGATGCACCTGCCGGAGCGCGACGGGATCTACGCCGACCTGCTCCTGCTCGACCTCTTCCTGCGCGAGCGGGCCGCCGGGCGCTGGCCGGTCTCCGCGGCGATCGCCCACCTCCACGAGATCGCCGGGCCGTCCTTCTACCAGCGCGTGGACGTCCACGTGGACCGGGCGACCTACCCCGCCATGAAGGACCGCCTCGCCGTCGAGCTCGTCGAGAAGGCGCCGACGGAGCTGGCCGGGCAGCCCGTCACCCGGACCGTCGAGCTCTCGACGAACGACGGCTTCAAGTTCTTCATCGGCGACGGCTCGTGGCTGCTGGTCCGCTTCAGCGGCACGGAGCCGCTGGTCCGGGTCTACGTCGGAGGCCACCTCGGCCGACGTCGCCGATGCCTGCCTCGCCGCCGGGGAGGCGCTCGTCCGCGGCTGATCCTCCGCGGCCGACCGGGTCCCTCTCTGGCGCCGGGTACGTCGAGCTTCCGGGTACGACCGCCCTCCCCGACCGACGAGCGCACGGCCGGCCGGCGGCCTCTGGAACGGCCCACGGGCCACGGAGGGATCTCGACGATGCACAGCTCTCTCATCGGCAAGGTCGAGAAGGCGAATCGCTACGCCCGCGAGCGCGACCGCCTGACGTTCGATCGCCTCGGCGTCACGTTCCGGGGTGACAACGACACGCATCACGTGAGCCTCGACGCCGGTGCCTGGCACTGCACGTGCCACTACTTCGAGAGCTGGAACAGCTGCGTCCACCAGCTGACCCTGCAGAAGATCCTCGGCGAGATGCTCCCGGAGGCATCCCAGGTCTCCATCTTCACGGCCGTCGAGGAGACCGCCGCCGCGAACTGAGCGACCCTGCCGGCCCCGCCGGCCGCGCTCGCCGCCCTGGACCCGGCCCTGTGCCGGGTCCTTCGCATCCGCGTCAGGGAAGCCACCCGACGATCGCGCTGCCGTCCCGCGGGTCGAGCGCCAGGGATGACGACGCCGCCCACGCGCCGTCCGTGCGGCGGAGGACATCGACGCGGGCGGCCCTCCCCTCGTCGTCGAGGCGCACCACCGCGACGGCCGTCCCGTCGGGGGCGATCGCGACGGCGCCGATCCCGTCGGGTCCCTCGAGGGGCAGCGGCTCGATGGGAAGCCTGCCGCGGTCGAGCTCGTCGAGCGTGCCTACCCGGACCGCGTCGTCGGCGACGATCGCGACGAGCCCGCCGCCGGCCGCCACCCCGCGCGCGGCAACCGGCAGCGTCGCGAAGGAGCCGGACGCGGCGATCCGGGCGAGCACGCCGCGGTCGCGGAGGTCGCGGCCGACGAACGCCACGACGCCGCGGGGCAGGGCCGCGATGGCCGGGCCGTCGGCCTCGAGCGGGACCTCGATCGAGATGGGTGCGGACCCATCGCCGGGAACGGACACGATCGCGGTCCGCCGCGTTCCCGAGCCGGGCCCGCCCGCGACGAGCACCAGCGTGGATCCGTCCATGCTCCACGTCCCGCCGAGCACGGGCCCAGGCAGCCCGGGTTCCTTCGCGACCGAGGGGAGCGGCGTCCATGCCGGCGCGCCGGCAGGGTTGCGCGCGGGTGGCGGCGCCTGCCACGCGGCGCCGTCCTGGCCGACCGCGGCAAGCCGGCCGTCCGGGGCCGCCACGACGGTCGCAAGCCCGCCATCGCGCAGCGGATCCGGCAGGTCGAGGGGAACACCCGGCTCGCCGGGCTGCGCCAGGTCGTGGACGGCGGCGCGCGGCCGGGCCGGCGCACCGACCAGCAGGAGCAGGCGCATCCCGGTTGCGTCCGGGGACGCCGGGCCGACGCCCGGCTGGCGGGATGCGGCCGCCGACGCGGTCGCCGCCCCGGACGGCTCGTCGGACGGGCCGGGCGAGGACACGCGTGGCCGGCAGCCCGTGGCGACGAGGGCGACCGCGAGGAGGGCCGCCGCGACGACGGGCGTCGCGGCGGCCGCCACCGCAGCCATGCCGCGGACCGTGCCGCTTCCGGCCGGCGAGGCGGAAGGTCCGGAAGGTCCGGGGGGCCTGGAGGGGGGCGGGGTCGGCGGGAGCCAGGTCATCGGAGGAGGTCCCCGCCGAGCAGGGACCCGTCGCCGGCGTCCAGGTACAGCTCGAGCGCGCGGAGGCGCCCGGCGAGCGGCGCGACCGTGCGCACCTCGACGATCCACGCCAGGCGGAGGATCGGGTCCGGGGCGTCCGGCGCCGCCGCGTCGAACGTGTCGTTGGGGGCGACCCAGGCGAGGCGCGCCCCGACGATCCGGGCCTGGCCGCGCGAGGCGCCCAGGAGCGTGCCGAGGCGATCTCCGGCGATCCGCTCGGCCGCGCGGCGCTCCAGGGTCGTGGCCGGCGCCTCGGCGAGGGGCCGCTCCCGGTGGACGGCGGCGTGGAAGGTGCCGTCGGCGAACAGCGTGATCGTGCTGCCGTCGCCGGGGACCGGCACGCCGTCGACGCTCCGTTCCCAGGCGACGCGCCAGCCTCCATCGGCGATCTGCGTGGCGCGCGGCGTGCCGGCGCCGGCGATCCCCGCGGCGGCCGCCAGCGCGACCGCCCGCGCCCGCGCCCGTCCTGCGTCGATCCGGCGACCCGTCGGGGCGCGCCAGCCGAGGCGGATCGCGGTCGCCAGGCGGCCGTCCGCCGCGAGGCGGACGAGGCCCGAGCCTCCGCCCGCCGGCGTCGGTGGTGACCACCTCGTCGAGCACCGCGCCGGAGAACCGGTCACGGAGCCGGGTCAGCCGCGTGCGCGGCGCCGGCCGGCACGCCGAGGGCGCGGGCCTGGGCGAGGCCTCGCTCGCGGATCCCGGCCGCGGCGCCCGCCGGAACGGCGGAGCGTACGATCGCCGCCTCCCCGGCCTGGTACCGGTCGACGGCGCCGCCGGGCGTGGGCCCTGCCGGCCCGCCGGCCAGCAGGGCGGCGGCCGCCGCCGCGAGGGCGATCGGCGCGAGGCGGCGGGGGCGTCGGAGTGACGTGTCGGAAGACAGGCATGGCGTTCACCTCACAGGCACCGGTCGCAGCCGGAGGGGAGCGGCCCCGCCCGGCCCGTGTAGTCGTAGGAGCCCCACCAGTTCGCGTCGAACGGATGGGCGAAGTCCCGGGCCGCCGCGACGTCGAACGCCTCGCCCGTCCCGTAGCCGGGCCCGATGGCGTCCCAGAAGGCGACCTCGAAGGTCCACTCGTCGTTGTCCCAGGCCGCGCCGAGATACCCGACGAAGAACTCCGGCCCGCCCCAGGCGCCGCTGGCGTACCGCTTCTTCGCGATCCCGAAGGCGCCGGGCATGGTCGAGCCGTCCTCGCCGACGTGGCACATCGACATCACCACGAGGCTCGACTGCCGGCCAGCCCGCTTGAGGGCGATGTCCTTCGAGTAGACGACCGCCTGGCTGCAGTCGCCCGAGTCCTCGCGGAAGCCCGCGTACCGGCGACCGTCCGCGGCATGCCAGTAGTGATCGCCATGGCTGTGGACGTACGTGCCCCAGTCGTTGGCCGTCCGGGCGAGGTATGCCGCACGGGTGAAGGCGGCGCCGGTGTACGAGCGGGTCTCGTAGCCGAGCGCGGCGAACGCAGTCGCCGCGGCCTTCTGCATCTTCTCGGGATAGGGATCGTCAAAGGTGAGGCAGGGTGGCTCGAACGCGCTCTCGTTCGAGGCGACCGTGCCCTGGTAGCCGGCGCGGGCCGGGCCGGCGAGCGAGGCGGCGAGCGAGGCGGCGACGAGCACGGCGGCAAAGCGGCGGGTCCAGCGTCCTGGCGACATCTGGTGAGACCTCCTCCGGCGGGGCGTGCCTGGGCGGGAGGAGGCGGGGCCTGCGGCGCCGGACGACGCCGCTCCGACGGAGTCTGCCGGGCGGCACTTATCGGCGGCTTACGCTGCCCCGTGGCAAGCCCGAACGGACCGAATCCGGGCCGTTCGGCCCCCTCCCGTCCAGCCCGGCCGTGCTACGCTCCGCCCGTCATCCAGACCCACCGCGTGGTCGCGAAGCCGGTGCGAATCCGGCACAGTCCCGCTACGGTGACCGTCCCCTCCGGGACGGAAGTCCGGTCGCCGGCCCCACGGTGCAGCCGCTCACACCCTCGAGAGAAAGGGGCAGGCAGGCGTGTACACCGTCACCTAGGACCTCGCGTCCGTCGGCGCGCCCGGCGCGCCCGCTTCCTCCGATCCCGACAGCGAGGTTCCCCATGCGTCACTTCCCGTCCCGGCGCGCCCGCGCCGCCACTCCGCCCGCGATCGCGACCCTCGTCGCGCTCGTCGTGGCCCTCACCATGCTGGCCGGGTGCGGCGGTGCCGCGACGACGTCGCCGGCCACGACCGCCACTCCCGCCGCCACCGCCACTCCCGCCGCGACCGCGACCCCGACGCCGTCCGTCACCCCCGCGGCGGCGACCTACCCGATGACCCTCACCGACGACGAGGGGACGGCGGTCACCCTGCCGGCCCGGCCGGCGCGGATCGTCTCGCTGACGCCCGCCACGACCGAGATCCTCTTTGCCGTCGGTGCCGGGGATCGCGTCGTCGGCGCCACGGACGCCGACGACCACCCCGCCGCGGCCAAGGCGATCACCCGCGTGGTCGACCCAGGGCGCGATCGACGTCGAGAAGATCGTCGGCCTCGAAGCCGACCTCGTCCTCGCCGGCGGCAACGGCTTCAACAGCCCGGAGGCGCTCACGAAGCTCCGCTCGGTCGGGATCCCGGTGCTCGTCGTCTACGCGCCCGACGTGGCGACCGTCCTCGCGGACATCGAGCTCGTCGCCACGGCGGCCGGCGAGGGCGCAGCGGGCACGGAGCTCGCCGGCGCGATGCGGACCGACATCGACGCGATCGCGAGCGGCATCGCGGCGGCCGGGGGCCCGCGGCCGCGCGTCTTCTACGAGCTCGACCTGTACCAGGGCACGATCTACGGCCCCGCCGCGGAGTCGCTGTACGCCGAGATGATCACCCTCGCCGGCGGCGAGCCGATCACGACCGGCAGCCCGACGGTCTTCTCGATCCCGCTGGAGACGCTGGTCGACGGCCGATCCCGAGGTGATCGTCCTCGGCGACGCCGCCTACGGCGGCGACGGCCGAGCAGGTCGCGGCCCGTCCCGGCTGGGGCGGCATGACCGCGGTGAAGTCCGGCGCGATCCGTCCCGTCGACGACGTGGTCGTGACGCGGCCGGGCCCGCGCCTGGTCGGAGGGCCTGCGGGCCCTGGCGCTGGCCATCGATCCGGCGGCTCCGCTGCCGTCGGTGCCGGCGACCGGCGGGTAGGGGACCGGGATGACGATCGGCGGCCGGAGCCTGGCGCTCGGGCGGGTGCGCGTCCGGCGCCCCGCCGGCGGGCCCCGTCCGGCCGTCCTGGTCGTCGCTCGGGCTCCTCGTCCTCGCCGCGGTGGTCGTGGTCGGGATCGCCGCCGGCAGCGTCTCCATCGCGCCCGGGGACACGATCGGCATCCTCCTCCGCGCCATCGGCCTGCCGGTCGAGCGGACGTGGACGCCCGGCCGCCGAGACGATCGTCACGGAGCTCCGGCTCCCGCGCGTCCTCACGGCGGTCGTCGTCGGCGCCGGCCTGGCGGTCGCCGGCGTCACGTTCCAGGGGCTCCTCCGCAACCCGCTGGCCGACCCGTACGTGCTGGGGACGGCGTCCGGCGCCGCCCTCGGCGCGGCGATCGCGGTGCTCATCCCGGTCCGGGTCGCGCTCCTCGGGGTCGGGCTCCTCAACGTGTTCGCCTTCGCCGGCGCGGTCGCGGCCGTTGCCGTCGTCTATCGCCTGGGACGCGGCGGTCCCCTGGCGCCGCTGACGGGCCTCCTGCTGACCGGCTACGCCGTCGGCTCGCTCCTGGCCGCTGGCCTGGCGATGACGATGTACCTGTCGGGGGCCAACCTGCGCCAGATCTTCGCCTTCCTGCTCGGCGGCCTCGAGGGTGCCTCGTGGATGCGCCTCGGCGATCGCGGCCCCGCTCGTGATCGGCGGCAGCATCGCGATCCTGCTCCGGGCCCGGTCGCTCAACGGCCTCCTGCTGGGCGAGGAGGCCGCCGCGCACCTCGGGATCGACGTCCGCCGGGAGCGCCGGATCCTGCTCGGCCTGGCCACGCTCGTCACGGCCGCGGCGGTGGCCGTGTCGGGCCTGATCGGGTTCGTCGGCCTCGTCGCGCCGCACCTCGTGCGCCTCGTCGTCGGGCCGAACGCGCGCAACGTGCTGCCCCTCAGCGCGATCCTGGGCGCCGTCCTTCTCGTGGCCGCCGACCTGGTGGCGCGCCTCCTCGGCGAGATCCCGGTGGGCGTCGTGACCGCCGTCATCGGGGCGCCGTTCTTCCTGGCCCTCCTGCGCTCGGCGCGCGGCGGGTACGAGCTGTGACCGCGATCGTGCGCGGCGAACCCTGCGCTCGACGTGCGGCCGCCCGCTGGGCCGGCGCCGATCGCGCTCCTCGAGGACGTGGTCGTGGCCTACCGCGACCGGACGGTCCTGCGCGGCATCGACCTCGCGATCGCCCCCGGCGAGCGGGTCGCCCTGGTCGGACCGAACGGCGCCGGGAAGTCCACCCTGCTCCGGGTCCTGGCCGGGCTTGTGGTCCCGCGCAGCGGCCGGGTCATGCTCGGAGGCGACGCCGTCGCGTCGCTCGACCGGCCGGCGATCGCCCGCCGCCTCGCGGCGGTCCCCGGCCAGGCGAGCATCCCGTTCTCGACCCGCGTCGAGGAGGTCGTCGCCCTCGGCCGGCTCCCCCACGAGGACCCGATCCGGGGCCCGCGCGCCGCGGACCTCGCCGCGGTCGACGCGGCGATCTCGCGGGTCGGGATCGACCGGCTCCGCGGCCGCGACGCCCGCGAGCTCTCCCTCGGCGAACGCCAGCTCGTGCTCGTGGCGCTGGCGGTCGCCCAGGCCGCGCCGCTCCTCGTCCTCGACGAGCCGACCGTCCATCTCGACCTGCGCCACCAGGTCGCGGTCATGGAGCTCCTGGCCGATCTCAACGCCCGGGACGGCACCACGATCCTCGCCGTCCTCCACGACCTGGCGCTGGCGCGCCACTTCTTCCCGCGCCTCGTCGTGCTCGATGGCGGCCGGGTCGTGGCCGACGGCCCGCCCGATGCCGTGCTGACGCGCGAGCGGGTGCGGAGCGTCTTCGGCGTCGACCTCGCGCACGCCGGGGGCCCGGCGGGCGCCCCGTCCGACGTGGTGCGTTGACCGCACGCACCTCGCCCCGCTAGGCTGGACCCGTGACCCCAGCCATCGAGGCGCGCGGTGCCCGGCGCGCGATCGCAGCCCTCGCCATCGTGGCCCTGCTCGTTGCCGCGTGTGGCGGCACGGCCACGCCCTCGCCAGGCTCCACGTCAGCGCCGACGCCCGCGCCCTCGCCGTCCGCGCCGACGGCCGAGCCGACCCCGAGCGAGGAGCCCACGGAGGAGCCGACCCAGGAGGCGACCCCCACGGAGGAGGCGACGCCCGGCGAGCCCACGGAATCGCCCGGCGAACCGACCAAATCGCCCCGTCCAACCGCGTCGCCGGCAGCCGCCGACTGCACCGGCAGCGACGACAACCGGGCGTTCTACGCCGGGGTCGCGGCCGACGTGGCCTGGGACGTCTACTGCCCCGTCCTGCCCGCGGGCTGGTTCGTCGACACCGGCGCCTTCCGCCTCTCCGGCGGCGGCACGATGGAGATCTCGTACAAGGGGCCCGGCGGCCAGCGGCTTGCGATCCGCGAGGGGCACTACTGCGCCGGGCAGACCGGCTGCGTCCCGCCGGCCCCGACGCCGGCACAGCGTCGTTCGGCGGCCGGCCGGCCCGCCTGGTCGACGCCGGCGGCGGGGCGTGGCTGGTCTTCGCCGACGGTGGCGCCGGCCTCAGCTGGGAGGCGCGCGGGACCGGCATGGACGGCCCGACGCTCGCCGGGTACACGGCGGCGTTCATCAAGGTCGGCGAGTAGCGCACGACGAATCACGAGGGGCACGTGACATCCCGCCGCGTCGTCCGAGAACGCATCGACCCGCGCTTGACCGGCGCGCTCTTCGCGAACTACCGGTCGCCGATCGAAGCGATCCTCGAGCTCGTTGACAACGCGGTGGACAGCCGGGTGGACGGGCGACCGCTCGAGCTCGACCTCGGCGTCCACCCGGGACGCCTTGTGATCACTGCCGTCGGGGGCAGTGGGATGGGACCGGCAGCGATCGAGCGTGACTACCTGCGCTGGGGCGTATCGTCGAAGAAGTCCGGCCAGCGCATCGGGCGCTATGGCCAGGGCGGCAAGGCAGCGATCGGGCATCTCGGCAACCGCTTCGAGGTCGTGGCCTCGGCTGCTGGCGATGACCACGCGTTCGGCTTCGACGACCCGGCCTACCGCGATCGGGCCCGCCTGCGCACGTATGAGCTTCATCCCCGGAAGAAGCCCGTCGAGTCTGCGCTCGGCTATGTCCGCATCGAGATCGGCGAGATGGACCGGGCGGTCGATGCGCGCCGGCTGCGAGACCGCCTCGCCGAGGTCTACCGGCCGCTGCTGGAAGCCGGTGCGGTCCGGCTGACGGTGAACCGCGGCCCGGTGGTGCCGCGATCCTGGGAGCTCGCCGAGCGCCACGACGTGGCCGTTCGGGCCGGCGGCCGGATTGTGCGCGGCTGGTGGGGACTCCTGCCCGAGCCGCCGGGGCCCGGCGCCCCCGAAGGCGGCGTGCGCCTCTACCACCTGGGCCGACTCATCGGCTCCCCGGAGTGGCTCGGCCACCCGACTCCTGCGGCACACCCGGCTCTCAATCGCCTGGTCGGAGCCATCGAGCTGCCGCACGTGCCGGTCACCATGAACAAGGCCGATGTCGACCGGGGCAGCGCAGCGTGGGTTGCGGTGGAAGCGCGGCTGCACGTGTTGCTGGCGACCCCGGTCCGTCGCCTGACCCGCGAGCCGGCGTCATCCGTCACGCCGGAGGCACTGCGCACAGCCCACCAGGTGCGGCGCATTCTCGCGAAGGCCCTTCGGCTCCTGGAGGAAGGGCGGCTCTTCGAATCGGAGGTGCCGGTGGGTGAGGACGGCCCCGGGGGCCAGCTCGCGCTGGAGGGAGTGCGTCGACCTTCGGAGAAGCCGGACGAAGCGAACGAACGCGGCGCAGCTGGCGACGGGCCAACCGGTGCGGATACGACGGCGACGCGCGAAGGGGCTCCCCGACTTCCCCGCGACGGAGCCGCCGGGGGCGCCGGGGCTGCACGTCGCCGCGGAGCGGCCGAGGTGGTCGTTCGAAGCCTGGATCCCCGGCTGCGCAGCGCCCTGGTCGAGGAAGACGGCGTCCGCAGGGTCGTCATCAACAGCGCCTACCCGCTCTACGAGGTCCGGCGTGGCGACCTCTGGTACCAGCTCGAGACGGCGCTCCGTGAGGTGTGCGTGACGATCCCGGAGGCGACGGTGCCCGAGTTCGAGCGCAAGGTCAACGAGCTGATGCTCGTCTCCCTGGCCCTGGCGGATCGCGGGCGGGGCGCGAGGACACGGACGGGGCGGGCGAACCGGAAGCGCCAGGCGGAGCTGTGGAGGTGAAGGACCGCGTGTGCTAGGCTTGACACACGCAGATGAACACTGCGCGGCACACCGAGGTCCTCAATGCCGCTGGTTCGCACGAACATCACGCTTCCCGCCGAGACCCTCGCGATCATCGACGAGGTTGCCGGCCCGCGCGGCCGCAGCGCCTGGATCGCCGCGGTGCTGCTCAGGCAGGCGAAGCGTGACCGCATGAAGAAGGTCTGGGAGGAGAACCGCGGCGCGCTCGAGGGCTCCACGACCTGGGGCACCACGCCGGAGGAGGTCCTGGCGACGCTGAAGGAGATCCGGGCCAGCTGGGATCGGCCACACGTCGATGCCCTGTGGGACGAACGGAGGAACGATGCCCCCGAAGCTCCTGGACACGACGCTCCTGGTCGACTACTCGATCAACCTGCCGGGCGCCGTCGCGACCGTCCGGCGCCTGTTCGAGGAAGCTGACGAACTGCTTGTCTGCGACGCGGTCGTGGCCGAGGCGCTCTCGAAGGGCACGGAGGGGGAACGTCGGATCATCGGCAACCTGATCGATGCGGTCGAGTATGTCGCCGCCGATCCCGCGGCTGCGAAGTGGGCCGGCGAGGCGCGGCGGCTGCGCGGCGCGGCGGGCCCCCGGACGCTCGGCGATGCCCTGATCGCCGCGGTCGCATGGTCGCTCGGCGCGACGAGTCGTGACCCGCAACCCGGACGACTTCGTGCGCATGGGCGTCCCGGTGCTGGCCTACGAGGCGGACGCCGCCTGAGCTGACGCGCCCGAGCACCCAGCCGCGCTTCATCCGGCCTGCATAGGATTTCATGCACAATGGCGCGCACGCCCAGAAGATCCGGCCGTGCGCCGGTGCCCAGCGGAGGAGCATGTGACGTGACGGTCGGGACCGCATTCCATCCGCGGACCGCGCCCCTCAACGCGAGGATGCAGTGGCGCGAATGGTCCGGCTTCTTCGCCGCGAGCGAGTACCACGACAGCCACGTCATCGAGTACAACGCGATCCGCGAGGCGGCCGCCCTCATCGACGTCAGCCCGCTCTTCAAGTACGAGCTCCGCGGCCCCGACGCCCTCCGCCTCGTCGACCGGCTGATCACCCGCGATGCGACGAAGCTGACGCCGGGCCGGGTCTTCTACACGCCCTGGTGCGACGAGCACGGGAAGGTCATCGACGACGGGACCATCCACCGTCTCGACGACGCCGACGGCGGGCAGGTGATCCGCTGGACCGCGGCGGACCCGCAGTACCGCTGGCTGCACCTCAACGCCCACGGCCTCGACGTGGACATCGCGGACGTCAGCGAGCGCGACGCCGCGATCGCCCTCCAGGGGCCGCTCGCGCGCAAGGTGCTCGAGGCGGCCTCCGGCGAGGACTTCGGCGAGCTGCGCTACTTCCGGCGCCGGGCCTCGAACCTGGGCGGCGTCGCGGTCGACGTGTCCCGCACCGGCTACACGGGCGACCTCGGCTACGAGCTCTGGATCCCGGCCGATCGGGCCGTCGCTGCCTGGGACGCCCTGGTCGCGGCCGGCGAGCCGTACCGGATCCGCCCGGCGGGGATGCTGGCCCTCGACGTGACGCGCCTCGAGGCCGGCCTGGTCCTCATCGAAGTCGACTACACGAGCGCGGTCCACTCCCACATCCCGGCCCAGAACTTCAGCCCGTACGAGATCGGGCTCGGCAAGCTCGTCGACCTCGCCAAGGCCGACTTCGTCGGGCGCCGCGCCCTGGTCGCCGAGGTCGCCGCCGGCGGCCCGGCACGCCGCCTCGTCGGGCTCGACATCAGCTGGCCCGACATCGAGGTCCTCTACGCGGCCGAAGGGCTGGCGCCGTACGCCCCGCCCACCGTGAGCCGCGCGCACGTCCCGCTGCTCGCCAACGGGCGCCCGGTGGGGCGCGTCACCAGCACCGGCTGGAGCCCGATCCTCAAGAAGATGATCGCCCTCGCGTCGGTCGGGGTCGCCCACGCTCGAACGGGGGGCCGCGTCCAGGTCGAGTGGACGGTCGAGGCCCGGCGGAGGCTCGTCTCCGCGACGGTCGTCGACCTGCCCTTCTTCGACCCGCCGCGCAAGCGCGCGTAGCGGGCCGCCCGAACCGAATCCGAACCGCACGACGAAGGAGGAGACGCGGGTGGCCGAGCGCTACGACGCGGTGATCATCGGCGGGGGCCACAACGGCCTGACGACCGCCGCCTACCTGGCGAAGGCCGGCTGGAAGACGCTGGTCCTCGAGAAGCGCCGCATCCTGGGCGGCGCCACGACCAGCGACGAGATCGTCCCGGGCTACACGTTCAGCGTCCTGTCCTACGTCGTGAGCCTGCTGCGCCCGGAGATCATCCGGGAGCTGGAGCTGCCGAAGCACGGCCTGGAGATCCTGCCCCTCGACGGGACGTTCACGCCGGTGCCGGGCGACTTCCTGTGGCGCCGCGACGACCACGCGGCGACCATGCGCGAGATCCGCCGCTGGTCGAAGAGCGACGCCGACGCCTACGAGGAATACGGCCAGCTCATGGCCGACATGGCCCGCTTCATCAAGCCGATCCTCGGCCTCGTCCCGCCCGACCCGACCTCCATCGACCCCCGCGAGTGGCTCGGCGTCATGGGCCTGGCGCGCGACTTCGCGAAGCTCCCCGAGCGCCAGCAGGCGGCCTTCATCGGGCTCATGACGATGAGCGCGGCCGACTTCCTGGACCAGTGGTTCGAGACCGATCCCCTGAAGGCGACGATGTCGGCGTCCGGCATCATCGGCACCTTCCTCGGGGTTCGCTCGCCGGGGACGGCGTACGTCCTCCTGCACCACTACATGGGCGAGATCGACGGCGCCTTCCGCGCGTGGGGCCTCCACAAGGGAGGCACCGGCGCCATCAGCTACGCCATCGCCAACGCCGCCCGCGCCCTCGGCGCCGAGATCCGCACGGACGCCGACGTGGCCCAGGTCCGCCTCTCCCCGGCCGGCGACCGGGCGACCGGGGTCGTCCTGGCCACCGGCGAGGAGATCGACGCGGGCGTGGTCGTCTCGTCGGCCGACGTCCGGCGCACCTTCCTGCAGTTCCTGGAGCCCGGCGTCCTGCCCGAGGACTTCGAGGCCGCCGTCCGGCGCTTCAAGTTCCGGGGCTCCTCGGGCAAGGTCAACCTCGCCCTGGACGCGCTCCCGACGTTCACCTCCAACCCGGGCGGCACGGAGTACCTCCGCGGCGCGATGAGCATCAGCCCCGCCGTCGACTACATGGAGCGCGCCTACGACGACGCGAAGTACGGGCGCTTCAGCCGCCGGCCGTACGTCGACATCGTCATCCCCTCGCTCGTCGACCCCTCGGTCGCCCCGCCGGGCAAGCACGTGATGAGCTGCTTCGTCCAGTACGCGCCCTACAACCTGGCCGAGGGGCCGGCCGACTGGGAGAACCAGCGCGAGGCCTTCGGCAACACGGTCATCGACACGATCAGCGAGTTCGCCCCGAACCTGCGGGACGTCATCGTCGACACGTACGTGGTGACGCCCTGGGACATGGAGAAGGAGTGGAGCCTGACCGAGGGCAACATCTTCCACGGCGAGCTCTCGCTGGAGCAGCTCTTCTTCAGCCGCCCGGTGCCCGGCTGGTCGCGCTACCGGACGCCGATCCGCGACTACTGGATGGCCGGGTCGTCGACCCATCCCGGCGGCGGGATCATGGCGGCCAACGGCCGGCTTGCCGCCCTTGAGCTCCTCAAGGCGAAGAAGGGGAGGGTGGCGTAGATGGCCGCGAGCACGCAGCCTTCCGCCGGCTACGACGCGGTCGTCGTCGGCGGCGGCCACAACGGCCTCGTCGCGGCAGCGTACCTCGCCAAGGCCGGCCTTCGGACGCTCGTCCTGGAGAAGCGGGCGACGCTCGGCGGGACCGTCGAGACGCGCACGCTCGACGACGGGTCCCGCGCGCCGGGCCTGTTCCACACGGTCGGGCGCCTGCGCCCCGCCGTCTACCGCGAGCTCGACCTGGGCGCCCGCGGGCTGTCCCTGGTGGCACCCGAGGTCCGCGCCTTCGCCCCGCAGCCCGACGGCCGGGCGGTCACCCTGTGGGCCGCCAACGACCGGACGGCGGCCGACCTGGCCACCTGGTCGGGCGCCGATTCGCTGGCCTGGGAGGCGTTCGACCGCCAGGTCCGGGTGCTGGCCGGGTTCCTCGCCGCGCTCGGCGAGCAGGCGCCGCCTGCCACGTCCGGCCCGAGCCTGGCCGACGCGATCACGGGGCTCTTCCTCGGCCGGGCCTACAAGAAGCTCAGCAAGGCCGACGCGCGGAACCTGCTCCGCGTCCTGCCCATGGCGGTGGCCGACTTCGTCGGCGAATCCTTCGAGACGGACGCGGTCCGGGCGACGGTCGCGGCACGGGCAATCCTGTTCACCGGGCTGGGTGCCTGGTCGATGGGCACGACCGCGACGCTGCTCGCCGATTCCGCCGGCAACGACGGCGGCGGGGCGGGCCAGGCGGTCTTCGCGAAGGGCGGTCCCGGCGCGCTGACGGACGCCCTGGCGGCGGCGGCGCTGGCGTTCGGCGCCGAGCTCCGGACCGGGGCCGAGGTGGCCGCCGTGACGTCGTACGACGGCCGCGTCACGGGCGTCGCGCTGGCTTCCGGCGAGGAGATCGCGGCGCCGATCGTGGCCTCGGGCCTCGACCCGAAGCGGACGCTGCTCGGGCTCCTCGGACCGCTGGACCTCGGCCCGCACCTGCGCTGGCGGGCCGGCAACATCCGCCAGCCCGGCACGGTCGCGAAGGTCAACCTCGCGCTCTCGGCCCTGCCGCGCTTCCCGGCCGCCGGCGACGGCGACGACGCCGCGAAGCGGCTCCGGGGCAGGATCCTGGTCGGGGCGACCGGGATCGACGACCTGGAGCGCGCCTTCGACGCGAGCAAGTACGGGCGGGTCTCCGACCGGCTGGTGATGGAGGCGACGATCCCGACGCTGGTGGACCCGTCGCTGGCGGCTCGCGAGGGCGGCCACGTCGTGAGCATCGTCGCCCAGTACGTGCCGCACCACCTCCGCGACGGCGCCTGGGACGAGACGGCGCGAACCACCCTGGGCGAACGGGTCGTGGCCGCCCTCGAGGAGGTCGCGCCGGGCATCGGGTCGCTCGTCACGGCACGCGAGGTCCTCACGCCGGCCGACCTCGAGGCCGAGTACGGCCTCACCGGCGGCCATCCCTACCACCAGGAGCCCGGGCTCGACGCCTGGTTCGCCTGGCGGCCGCTCGTGGGCTGGGCCCGCTACCGGATGCCGGTCGAGGGGCTCTACCTCGTCGGCCCGGGGGCGCACCCCGGCGGCGGCGTCACCGGCGCGCCGGCGCACAACGCCGTGAAGGAGATCCTGGCCGACCGACGCAGGCGCCGCTGACGGCAGTCGGGAGGGCGCGATCAGGCCCGGCTGGGCGCCTCCGGCTGACCCCCGGGCTCGCGGCGCGCGACCGAGGCGCCCGACGGGACGACCAGGCCCGGGAACGCGGAGAAGTCGGCCTCGTCGGTCCGCGGCGCGACGAGGCAGTTGCGTCCGATCCGGGCGCCGGGCGGGATGCGGGACCGCTCGCCGACGACCGTGATGCCGGTGAAGAGGCGCTCGGGCTCATCCACGTTGGCCGTTCCCCGGTCGTCCCAGGCACCGACCACCGCCCCGGCGCCGACCTGCACGAACTTGTCGATGATGGCCGTGTCGACGACGGCCCCGGCGCCGATCTCCGTGTCGAGCAGGATGACCGAGTCGCGCACGAGCGCCCCCTCGGAGACCCGCACGCCCGGCGACAGGACCGAGTTGAGGACGGTGCCGTTCACGATGCAGCCGTGGCTGACCAGCGAATGGCGGGTGAGGGCGTCGGGGCCCATCTTGGCGGGTGAGCGCTCCTCCGAGCGCGTGTGGATGAGCCATGTCCGGTCGAAGAGGTCGAGCGGCGGCACCAGGCCGACCAGGTCGAGGTTGGCCTTCCAGTAGGCCTCGATCGTTCCCACGTCGCGCCAGTAGCCGCCGAACCGATGGCCGAAGACGGCCGCGCCGCCGGCCAGCATGGCCGGGATCACATCGTGCCCGAAGTCGCTCCGTTCCCCGGTCAGCCAGGCGTGGAGCGCGGGCCGCGAGAAGACGTAGATGCCCATCGACGCGAGATCGCTCTTCGGCTCGGCCGGCTTCTCCTCCCAGTCGACGACGCGCCCTCCCTCGTCGAGGCTGCAGATCCCCATCCGGGATGCCTCTTCTGGCGACACGGTCAGCACGCCGATCGTCACGTCGGCGCCGCTGCGCTGGTGAGCCGCGATCATGGGGCGGTAGTCCATCTTGTAGACGTGGTCGCCGCCCAGGATGAGCACCATGTCGGCGCCGGCCTGGTCGATCTCGTGGAGGTTGTAGCGGACGGCGTCCGCCGTGCCCTGGTACCAGCCGCTGGTCTGGGCCGACACGTACGGCTGCAGCAGCTTGATGCCCAGGCCTCGGGGCCGGTCGAAGCCCCACGGACGCCCCGTGCCGATGTGGTCGTTCAGGGAGCGCGGGTTGTACTGAGTGAGCACCAGGACGTCGTCGATGCCCGAGTTCTCGCAGTTCGAGAGGCTGAAGTCGATCAGCCGGTACTTGCCGCCGAACGGGACCGCCGGCTTGGAGCGGATCGCCGACAGGATGGAGAGGCGCTCGCCGGCGCCACCCGCCAGCACGACCGCGAGGACGTCGCCCATCGCCTGTCTCCGATCGGTTCGCGCGCACGCGCAGCGTGGCCTGCACGTCCGAGGGTACGCGCACCGAAGCCCGGGCGAACCGGTCTGAGGTCGCCACGAAGACGGGCCGATTGTCGCCGCGTGCGGTCGGTCGGTCGGCCTACTCGCCGAGGGTCAGCTCCCAGCCGCGCAGGCGCTCCAGGAAGCGGTCGGCCGTCAGGTCCAGCTGGATCGGCGTCACGGAGACCTTGTTGTTCAGCACCGCGTCGACGTCCGTGCCCGGGATCGCGTGCCCCTTGGGGGGCGAGCCGCCGACCCAGTAGTACGGGACGCCGCGGGGATCCTCGCGCCGGATGAGCTCGTCCTGGTAGGTGCGCTTGCCCAGCCGGGCCACCTCGAAGCCGGCGCAGGCCGCCTTCGGGATCGCGGGCACGTTGACGTTGAGCAGCTGGCCGGGCTCCAGGCCACGCGCCAGGATCGCCTCGGCGACGACCCGCGCCGCGGCAATTGCCAGCTCGAAGTCGGCCGGCGCGTAGTCGTCGTGGCTGATCGCGAACGCCGGGCAGCCGTTGAGGACCGCCTCCATCGCCGCGCTCACGGTGCCCGAGTAGGTGATGTCGTCGCCGAGGTTGGCCCCGTGGTTGATCCCGCTCGCGACCAGGTCGATCGGGCCCGGCAGCAGCCCCAGGAAGACGAGGCCGACCGCGTCGGACGGCGAGCCGTCGATCGACCAGGCCGGCGAGCCGTCAGCCAGGGTCCTCTCCCGCACGCGGAGCGGCCGCCACATGGTCCGCGAGTGGCCGACCGCGCTCTGGTTCGTGTCCGGGGCGATGACCAGCACCTCGCCGAGCGGCTCCAGCGCCTGCTTGAGCGCCAGCAGCCCGCGCGACTCGATCCCGTCGTCGTTGGTGACGAGGATCCTGGGTCGGGGGGTCATCCGGGCGCGGGCCGGTCGGCGGACCCGGCGAAGCGTGGGCCGACGCGCCCGTGGCGTGGGCCGGCCCGGGCGCGGCGTCCGCCAGCGCCGGCGTGGCTCCGCCGGTGGCTGCACCTCCGCCGGCCACCCCCGTCGACGATCGGCGTCCCGTCGGGCGCCCGCGTCGTCCCGAGCATCCCGTCCACCTGCAGGCCCACCTGCTCTGCGAGGATCTCCTCCTCCTCGCCCGGGCGCGGCTCGCGCGGCACCCGCTTCGGCCGCCCCTCGCGCTCGGAGAGTCGCTGGGCCGCCCGCGCCGCGACCGAGCGCTCGTCGGGATTCACGTTGCGGCGCAGGAAGTAGAAGAAGAATGACGAGATGACCGCGGCGACGGGCAGCCCGAAGAGCGCGCCGGGGATGCCGAAGAGCTTGGTGCCGATGAGCACCGATGCCAGCACCACGACCGGGTGGAGGCCCACGGCGTTGGCCAGCACGCGCGGCTGCAGGATGTTCTGGTTGAGGAACCACCCGACGCCCATGATCGCGATGGCCGGCAGCAGCGCGTCGGGCTGCGTGACGGCCGCCACGATCACCGGCGGCGACCATGCCACGAAGGGCCCGAAGAAGGGGATCGCCATGAGGATCCCTGCCACGGTCGTGGTGAACGCCGCGTAGTCCAGGCCGAGCACCACGTTGCACAGGAGCGCGACGAGCGCGTACGACCCGCCGATCACGACCATGCCCCGGATGAAGCCGCCGAAGGAGCGCCCGACGCTTTCCGTCAGGAGGTGCGCCTCGTTGCTGTACGAGGGCGGCACGAGGCGCAGCAGGAACGAGCCGATGGCCGCCCGGTCGATCGAGATGAAGATGGCCAGGAAGAAGACGATCAGCAGGTTGCCGACGAACCCGACGCTGGCGACGGCGACGTCCTGCAGCGGGCCCAGCACGTTCTGTGCCTGCGCGGCCAGCGTGCCCAGCAGGGTCTCGACCTGGGCGGACAGGTCAATCCGGTCGAAGCCCGCCGAGGTGAGCCAGTCCGAGATCGGCTTGACGAGGGCGATCAGGTCCTGCTGAAACTGGGGCAGGTTGTTCAGGAAGTCGGTCATCGACGCGAAGAGGGCGGAGGCGGCCACCACGACCAGCCCGAAGGCCACCAGCGCGACCGACCCGTAGGCGATCGTCACGGCGAGGACGCGGGGCATGAAGCGGGTGAGCCACCCCGCGACCGGCTCCAGGATGAACCCGAGGAGCCAGGCGAAGAAGAACGTCAGGATCAGGTCGGAGAAGATCAGCCAGACGGCGGCGACCTGGTTGAGGACGACGAAGAAGAGGGCGATCGACCCCAGGGTCATGAGGATCGTCAGCCAGCGGCGCTCGCGCGGCGGTGAGAAACACCGTCGTGGGTGGCGTCGCCGCGGGAGGCGCCGCCGGCTGCAGGCCGGCCTGCCCCGACGGCACCGTCGGCGGCGCGGACGACGCCTGCTCCTCGGTGGCGGGTGGCTGCGCGGCGGGCTGCTCCACGTCCGTGGCGTGACCCTCGGTCGTCCGGCCGTGCCGGTCGGGCGGGCCTGGCGGGCCCGGCCTCCGCCGATCGTAGCAGGGCTGCCCGTGCCCGCGGAGCCTTCCCGTGCCCGAACCGCCTCGCCGCGCGTCTGCCGACGAGCCGGCCGCCACCCCGCGCGCCGGCGCCTGGGCTACCGCAGCCCCATCTTCGCGTGGACTTCGGCGAGCGTCGCGTCGGCGATCGGCTTGAGGCGCGCCGCGCCGTCCTCCAGGATTCCGTCGACCCGCGCCGGGTGGGCGATCAACTCGACATACCGCTCGCGGGCGTCGGCGTAGTAGCGCAGCAGCCGCTCCACGAGGAGCTTCTTGGTGTCGACGCAGCCGGTCCGCGCCGTGCGCTCGCCCTCCCAGATCTCGGCGTAGTCGTCGCCGAAGAAGCGGTGGAGCTGGCAGACGTTGCAGCGCTCCGGGTGCCCGGGGTCGGTCCGCTTGATCCGCAGCGTGTCGGTGACCATCCCCATCACCTGGCGCCGGATCTCGTCCTCGGGGGCGAAGATCTCGATCGTGTTCCCGATTGACTTCGACATCTTCTTCGCGCCGTCGGTGCCCAGGACGACGGGAGCCTCGGTGTGCACCGCCTGCGGCTCGGGGAATGTCTCGCCGTAGCGGTTGTTGAACGCCCGGGCGATCTCCCGCGAGAGCTCCAGGTGGGCGGCCTGGTCCTTGCCCACCGGGACGACCGAGGCCTTGTACAGGACGATGTCGGCGGCCTGCAGGACGGGGTAGGTGAGCAGGCCGTGGTTGACGTCGTCGGGCTGGTTGGCCCGCTTCTCCTTGTAGGTCGGCGTCCGCAGCAGCCAGCTCACCGGCGTAACGGTCGAGAAGAGCCACATCAGCTCGGCGACCTCGGGGCGATGACTCTGCACGAACAGGGCGCACTTTGACGGGTCGAGACCGAGGGCCAGCAGCGCCGCCGCCATCTCGCGCGTCTGGCGGCGCAGGCGGTCGGCGTCGTGGACCGTGGTGAGCGCGTGGAAGTCGACGATGCAGTAGATCGACTCGTACTGGTCCTGCAGCGCGACGTAGTTGCGGATCGCGCCCAGGTCGTTGCCGATGTGCGGGGCGCCCGAGGGCTGGATGCCGCTGAAGCAGCGGACCCGGGTGGGAAGCGTGCTGGCCATCGCCGCGAAGTGTAGCGGGGTCGAACCGTGGGGCGGGCGATGGGCGAGGCGCGACCACCGGGCGGGGCGCGGAGCCGCTCGCCGAGGGCAGCTGGCCGCCGGAGCTCGCAGGCCGGTGCGCTACGGCACGGTGATCGTCGTCGTGTAGATGGCGTCGCCATGCCCATCGAGGGCGAGGATGGTGCCGGAGTAGGTGGTGGCCTTCCCGCACGGGTTGGAGGTGGTCCCGGCGGGCTCGAGCGCATATCCGAACAGCGTGCCGGCGTCTCCGACCTCGAACGTCTCGAACCAGGCGCCCTTCTCGGCGAGGGTGACCGGCCAACCCGCGTTGACCTTCCCGGAGGCACCGACCGACACGATCCGATCGCCGCCCCCGGCCTTGCTGCCCGAGCTCCGAACGGCGAGGAAGAGGGTGCCTTCCGGACCGCCGATGGGCGGTGAGGAGGCGGTCATGCTAGGACCGCACTCGATTGTTGTGACCCCCCCGCCCCACCTGGCGACGAGCTCGTCCGCCGACTCGTAGGGCGAACCCGCGCGCTCGCCGCCGTCTGGGCCGAAGACGTACGCGATGGTGCCGGGCGTTTCTCCACTGCCTCGCTGCGATCCCGCGACAACGTAGATCCATCCGTCGCGCGTGACGACGGGCGGGTCCACGACGGCTCCGCCGTCACCGACGCGCGTCCAGGTGTCGATCGGGACCTGCGCCGGCCACCCGTCGAGCGGGCGGCCGGCTGTCGTGAACGCGAACACCCGCGCCGTCCCGTCCGTCACCGCGTCCCCAGCGGCCGCCTCCTCGACCGTGGCGAACCAGCGGCCGTCGGGCGCGAAGGCGGGAAGGGAGGCAAGACCGTCGAGGCGGACCGGGTAGCCGGGCATCGTTCCGTCGAGCGTGATCGCCGTGATGGTCGACTCATCGCCGCTGTCGAGGACGTGCGCAGTCCCGTCGGGACCGATGGTCGTGCGACTGCCCGCCACGCCCTCGACCATCGCCCCGACGCGCAGCGAGCCGTCCCGGGCGACGCGCAGCAGCGTCGCTGTGGCCGGCTCGGTGCCGAGGAAGACCACGTAGAGATCGCCGTCGATGAGTCGCGTCGGTTCGCTAAGCCAGGAGCTCAGCCCCTTGCCGGGAAGGTGGACGGGCCAGCCGTTGAGCAGCCGGCCGGCGGCGTCGAAGGCATAGGCGGTGATCATCGACGTCCCATCGCGTCGGCAGACCGCGCGCATCGAGCCGTCACCCGGGTCCGCGTGGATCCGGCAGCCTGAGGAGCGCGCGAGCAACAGGGGCCAGCCCGCGCGGAATCCGCCCTTCGCGTCCAGCGAGGCGAAAGTCGTGCCTCGCGCCGACGGCACCGCGACGAACAGGCCACCGTCGGCCTGGGCCGCAAGGCCGACCGTCGTTGCGCTGCCCTTGAGCGGGAGCTCTGCGGCCGCAGGCATCGGGACGAGCGGCGCGGGGCCGGAGGAGCCCGGGGCGACGAAGTACCGTTCCGCGGACTTCAGCGCACCGTTGCCGTAGGCGGCACTGCCCCCCGCAATGAGCACCTGCCCATCGCGCAGGAGCGTGGCCGTGTGGGCGGACCGCGGGCTGGCCATGAGGCTGGTCGGGCTGAAGGAGTCCGCGGCAGGGTCGTACAGCTCGGTGGAGGCAAAGATGGTCTGGCCCTCGCCGCCCGCTACGAGGATGCGCCCGTCGGGCAACGGCGTTGCCGTGTGGTCCCAGCGGTTCTCTGTCATCGAGCTCGCCGGGGTGAAGGTGCCGCTCCCCGGGTCGTAGATCTCGGTCGACGAACCCCCGCCGGCGATGAGGACCCGGCCGTCGCGCATGAGGATCGCCGTGTGGGAGGAGTGTCCGGTGTTCATCGAGCCCGTCAGGGTGAACGTGCCGGTCCCCGGGTCGTACAGCTCGGCCGACAATGGCATCTCGGCCTGTCCGGCGTTGCTGGTGCCCGCGAGAAGGACGCGGCCGTCGCCCAGCAGCGTGGCCGTGTGATCGTATCGCCAGTGCACCATGGAACCCGTCGGGCTGAAGGTGGCGGTGACGGGGTCGTAGACCTCGGCCGAGGCGAGCGGTGCCCCGGCGTCCCTTGTCCCGCCCGCTACCAGCACCCGCCCATCAGGCAGCAGCGTCGCCGTGGCACGGCAGCGTGCCACGGACATCCCCCCGGTCGGGCTGAACGTGGCGGACGCCGGGTCGAAGAGCTCGGCCGCGGCCGTGTATTCGCCCGCACCTGAGCCGCCGGCAACGAGCACGTGTCCGTCCGGGAGCAGCATGGCGGTGTGGCACTCCCTCGCCCTGCGCATCGAGTCGGTCCGGCTGAAGGTATCGGTCGACGGGTCGTAGAGCTCGGCCGAGGCAACCTGAGTCGCGCCGTCCCATCCGCCGGCAACGAGGACGCGGCCGTCGGCGAGGAGCGTGGCCGTGTGCCTCGTGCGAGCCACGGCCATGGAGCCCGCCGACGAGAACCCGGCGGTCAACGCGGGCGGGATCGCCCCCGACCCCGAGGGTTCCGGGCTCGCGGCCGGGCTGGGGCTCGGCGACGTGGTCGCCGGTTCGCTCGCCGTGGCCTCCGCCATGCCGGTCGGCGACACGACCGGGGGCACCACGGCCGGGAACCGCTGCCAGAGCGGCGAGCCTGCCAGGAGCAGCCCGCCGGCAAGCGCGGCGAGCAGGGCCGCCGCCAGGAGGACGGTCCAGGTGCGGCGGGCAGGGGCGAAGGCCCAGGGCATGACGGCGCCGTGTCGGCCACGCCGCGGCTCCGCGGACGCGATACGCCGGGCGAGGTCGACTGGGTCGAGGTCGGACGAGACGCGTCCGGCGTAGTCCCGGACGGCGGTGTGGAAGCGGGCCTCGAAGGGCTCGTGCTCAGTCATCGCCGAGCTCCTCCCGGAGGCGGTCGAGCAGGCGGGACAGCCGGCTGCGCACGCCGGACGGGGACATTCCCAGGATGGGCGCGAGCTCGGACGAATCCAGGTCCGCTCCATAGCGCATGGCGACGAGCGCCCGGTCCTCGGGCTTTAGGTGGCCGAGAGCGTTCGCCAGGTCGACGTGGTCGATCCCGCCCGCTGGGTCCGAGCCGAGGGACGGCCGGCCGAGGTCGATCTCGACGACCGGATGGCGGTGCTCGCGCGCGACGAGCTTGCGCGCCTCGTTCGCGGCGATCGCGACGAGCCAGGGCTTCAGGCGGTCGCGGTCGCGGAGCGAGCCGAGCTTGCGCCAGGCGATCCACCAAGACGCCTGCGCCGCATCCTCGGCCAGGCCCTCGTCACCACAGATGACGTAGGCGACCCGCACGAGGTCGAGGTGGTAGGCGGCGACGATCCGGGCGAAGGCTGCCTCCTCCCCGGCCACGGCGCGTTCCACGGTCGTCGTGGTGGCACTGGAGTCGAGGACGGAGCCGGTCATGCTACAGAGATACGCCCTGGAAGGCCAAGTGTCCCGTCGGCCGGGCAAGTCTTCCCGGAGGAGTCCCGTGCGGTGCTGAGTGCTGACGGACCAGACCTTCGCCAGCGACCCTGGCGGCGTCTAGAGTCGAACGGACCCCCCCCGGGGTCGAGCAAGCCTCCGCGGGCGTGCTCCGTCCGTTACGATCACCCCGATGTCCACTCGAGCCCCCCTCCGCGTCGCGGTGCTCGGCGCTGGCACCGTCGGCGGCTCCGTCGTGCGCGTCTTCCTGGAGCACCCGGAGAAGCTCGCCCCGTTCGACGGCGCGCGGCTCGTCCTGGCCGGCGTCGCGGTGCGCGACATCGCGAAAGCCGTCGGACGCGGGATCCCGGCCGAGCTCCTGACCGACGCCCCGGCCCACCTCGTCGCCGATCCGGAGATCGACGTTGTCGTGGAGCTGATGGGCGGCGACGAGCCGGCGCACACGCTGGTCGCGGCGGCGCTCGGTGCCGGCAAGCAGGTCGTCACCGCGAACAAGCACGTCATCGCCCACCACGGCCCGGAGCTGGAGGCGATCGCCCGGCGGACCGGCGGCGCGCTGCGCTACGAGGCGGCCGTCGCCGGTGGGATTCCCATCCTCTCCCCGCTGGCGTCGGACCTCGCGGTCAACGTGGTCTCCCGGGTCCGGGGAATCGTGAACGGGACCACCAACTTCATCCTCACCGCGATGGGCGAGCTGGGGCAGCCCTACGACGAGGTCCTCGCCGAGGCCCAGGCGAGCGGCTACGCGGAGGCGGACCCGCGCGGTGACGTCGAGGGTGACGACGCGGTCAACAAGCTGGTCCTGCTGGCGCGGCTGGCGTTCGGTTCGTGGCTGGAGCCGGGCAGCGTCTTGCGCACGCCGCCCTCGGTCCGGGGCTGGGGCAGGCCCGGGATCACCGGCGTGACGTCCGCGGAGATCGAGGGTGCGGGCTACCTGGGCCTCGACCTGAAGCTCCTGGCCGTCGTCGAGCCCGGCCCGGCCGGGACGCTGGCGGCAACGGTCCTGCCGACGGCGGTGCCGGGGAACGGGGCACTCGGCGGCACCGACGGCGTCCTGAACCGGGTCGAGGTCCGGGCCGAGCCGGTCGGCAACGTCGCCTTCTCCGGCCCGGGAGCCGGCGGCGATCCCACCAGCAGCGCCGTCCTCGGCGACCTCCTGGCGATCGCGCGCCACGGCGGGAGCACCTGGGCGGGGCTCGTCCCGGCCGACGAGACGCCAACCCGCGCGAACGTCGTCGATCCGTTCGCCGTCGACCGGCCGTGGTTCGCCTTCCTGCCCGGGATCGGGCCCGAGGGGGTCGAGCTCGGCGAGACGGCGGCCCTCGAGGAGATCGAGGACGGAACGGTCGTCCGGACCGGACCGCTCCCCCTCGAGCGGGTCCGGGCGGCGATCGAGCCGCATCTGCCGGACGGCGTCGACGTCACGCTCTACCCGGTCACCGACTGATGGGCGGGCTGGAGCGCGCGGTGGCCGGGTCGCCGGCGCGGCCGCGCCTGCTGGACCGCTACGCCCGTCACCTCCCCCTGACCGGCGCCACGCCCCGCCTCTCGCTGGGCGAGGGCGCCACGCCCCTCGTCCACGCGGTCCGCCTCGGAGAGGCGTGGGGGATCCCGGACCTCCATCTCAAGCTCGAGGGCGCCAACCCCACCGGCTCCTTCAAGGACCGCGGCATGGTGATGGCCGTGGCGAAGGCGGTCGAAGCGGGGGCGACCGCCATCGTCTGCGCCTCCACGGGCAACACGTCCGCGTCCGCGGCGGCGTACGGGGCGGCTGCCGGGCTGGAGGTCGTCGTCGTCCTCCCGGTGGGCAAGATCGCCGCCGGCAAGCTCCTGCAGGCGCAGGTCGCCGGGGCGAAGGTGCTGGCCGTACGCGGCAACTTCGATGCCGCCCTCGCCGCCGTTCGGGCCCTCGCGGAGCAGGACGAGCATCCGGTCACCCTCGTGAACTCGGTCAACCCGTTCCGCCTGGAGGGCCAGAAGACGGCCGCCTTCGAGGTCTGCGATGACCTCGGCGGGCCGCCCGATGTGCTCGCCATCCCGGTCGGCAACGCCGGCAACATCAGCGCCTACTGGATGGGCTTCCGCGCCTATCGCGAGGCCGGCGTGATCGACCGCCTGCCGCGGATGTGGGGCTTCCAGGCCGCCGGTGCCGCGCCCATCGTGCTGGGCCGTCCGGTGGAGCACCCGGAGACCTTCGCGACCGCGATCCGGATCGGCAACCCGGCGTCGTGGGAGAAGGCGACGACCGCCCGCGACGAATCCGGCGGGCTCATCGAGGCGGTGACCGACGACGAGATCTTCGCGGCCTACCGCGATGTCGTGCGCCTGGCCGGCATCTTCTGCGAGCCGGCATCAGCCGCCAGCCTGGCCGGGGTCCGCAAGCTGCGCGCGGAGGGCCGGCTGGATCCGGGCGCCCGGGTCGTCTGCGTGCTCACGGGGCACGGCCTGAAGGATCCCGACAGCGGGGGGCGACTCGCCCAGCCCCTGCTCGAGGCCGATGCCACGCTCCCGGCGATCACGGCGGCACTGGGATGGCGGTGAACGCGGCAACCGGCGGGGCGCCGGCAAAGGAGACCCGATGACGATGAGCCATTTCGCCGACCTCGACGGTCGCTGGATCGCGGTCGAGGTCCCGGCCACCAGCGCGAACCTCGGGGCCGGCTATGACTGCGTCGCCGTGGCCCTCGAGATCGTCGACCGGGTCGAGGTGGAATGCCTTGCCCGGCCCGGCGCCGGGGTCGAGATCGCTGTCGAGGGCGAAGGGGCCGGCGAGCTGGCGGGCGACCGCACGAACGCCTTCGTGGTCGCGCTCGAACGAGGCCTTTCCGAGATCCGCGGCGACGGCGCCAGCGACCTGGGCTGGCGGATCCAGATGCGCAACCGGATCCCGCTGGCCCGGGGCCTCGGGTCGTCGGCCGCGGCGACGGTCGGCGGACTCCTCGCGGGCGCCGCACTGGGTGGCGGCACGCTCGACGTGGACCGTGCCCTGACGCTCGCGACCGAGCTCGAGGGCCACCCCGACAATGCCGCGGCGGCGCTGATGGGCGGCTTCACGATCGCCGCCCACGGCGAGGCGCCAACCGCGATCCGCTTCGAGATCCCGCGCGACCTGCGGGCGATCCTGTTCATCCCCGACCTGCGGCTTGCGACCCGCGACATGCGGGCCGCGCTGCCGGAGATGGTCCCGCTCGCCGACGCCGTCTCGAACATCCAGCGGGTCGCCCTCGGGGTCGCGGCCCTCGCTGTCGGCGACGTGGCCGGCCTGGGCCAGCTGACGGTCGACCGGCTTCACGAGCCCTACCGCGCAATCGTCTACCCGGAGCTGCCGCAGCTCGTCGCCGCGGCCCGCGGCGCCGGGGCGCTCGGGGCCTGCCTCTCGGGAGCGGGCAGCACGATCATCGCCTTCGCCGACTCGCTCTCGGTGCTCACCCGGATCGAAGCCGCCATGCGCGCCGCGGCGGCCGACCTGGACCTGCCGGGCCGCGTGGAGCTGGTCGCGCCGCGCAACACAGGCGCGCGCGTGGAGCAGCCGCTGGGCGGGTAGGGGAGGCGATGGTCCGCGGCGGCCGGGATCAGGCCGACCGGTCGACGTCGTGGAACCGGAACCGCCACCGCACCTTCCAGGCATCGCCGTCCCGGACGACCAGGTCCGCTGACCTGGCCATCCGCCCCGCGGGCAGCGTGCCCCATGCGGGATCGTCGGCGATCGCCGGCCCGGCGGCCAGGGGTCCCTCGGCGATCGTGACGTGGGGGACGAAGTCGAACCGGCCGCCGTAGATCGGGTAGGCAGGGAAGGCAGCCGCGAGGCGATCGTGGAGGGAGTGGAACGGAAGGACGGGTTCGACGGTCGCGAACAGCACATCCGGCCACGTGCCCAGGCCTCGCAGCTCGAACGCGAACGCGGCCGCGTCGGCCAGGACGCCCGCCAGGAGCGCGCGCAGGTCGCCATCGAGGGCATCGCGCGGCGCAAACGGGTAGAGCAGCGTCACGTGGGCCGGGAGCCCGAAGCGAGCGTCCGCGATCGCCCGTCGTCGGAGCGCCTCGAGCGGCCGCGGCAGGCGGACCGGGACGATCAGCGCCGTGTCGTCGCCCGGGTTCGCCACGTCAGGTCTCCGGCCTCCCCGCGGTAGCTGCCCCGCGTCCCGTCAGGCGTCCGGCGTGTTCGTCCGGATGAAGGAGAGCACCCGCTCCCAGGCGTCCGTCGAAGTGTCGGTGAAGTCCTCCGCCTTCCGATCGAAGAAGGAGTGAGGGGCACCCGGGTAGGACACCACCTCGTGGGGAAGCCCGGTGGCAGCCAGGGCGTCCCCGAAGGTCTCGACCGCCTCGGGAGGGATGCCCCGGTCCGCGCCGCCGAAGATCGCCAGCACCGGGGCGGTCATCAGGCCGGTCGAATCGGCAGGGGCGGGGATGTCGCCGCGGGCGCCCACCGGCCAGCCGTAGAAGCCGATCGCGCCGGCCAGGTCCAGGCCCAGCGTGTTGGCCAGGAAGGCGAGCCGGCCGCCGAAGCAGAAGCCGATCGAGAAGACGGCCCGGCCGCGGCCCGGCCCCAGGTCGCGTAGCTTCTCGGCCGCCGCCTGGACGTCCCACGACAGGTTGGAGAAGCGCGTCTCGCCGACGTGGCTCATGAAGTCGAAGTCGGTGGGACGCTCGCGAATGCCGATGCCCGCCGTCCGGCCGAAGTAGTCGATCGCCAGGGCGTCGACGCCGACCTCGGCGAACCGCAGGGCCAGCTCCTCGTAGTAGGGATGGAGCCCGCGCACGTCCGGCAGCACGATGATCGAGGCGCCGGTCGGCTTCTCCGCCCGCGCCAGGAGGCCCGCGAACCGCCCGCCGTCGCCGGCCCGGAGCACGACCTCCTCGCTGTCGATGGCGCCGCCGGCGATCGGCGTGATGGGCGGCCGGCTGTCGAGGTCGAAGCACATGCGGGTGGCGCTCCTGGATGGCGGGGGCTGAGTGGCGGACGACCGGGCGGATCGTATCGCGTGACGTCGATAGCGGCGCGGTGGCCTGCCGGAAGGTGCCGGGCGACGGAGCGAACCCCCGCTACGATGGCGAAATGAGGCTGAAGTCGTGGGTCTTCCTCCTGTGGCATGTCCACGGCGAGGAGGACGAAGATCCAGAGCTCGTCGGCGCCTATTCGTCGCAGGCCGCGGCCGTTGACGCCGTTCGCCGTCTCGGCGGGAAGCCGGGCTTCCGCGACCGAGCGCGCCTGCTTGACGACGATGGCGATCCCGGCGGGGGCTTCTTCATCGCCGAGTACGAGCTCGACAAGGACACGTGGCCGGAGGGGCATGCTCCTGGAGGTGAGCTCGTCCTGGAGGCGGAGCGCTCCTCGCCACTCGACTGGATGGCACGGCCGATGGACGCATCGGTGGATCTCGAAGACGATGCGGCGACGAGGCGGGTGCTCGGAGAGAGCTGATCGGCCTTCTGGCGGCAATCGGCCGTCGCCGGCGCCGGTGCGTGCGCAGAGTACAATCCGCGCCGATGTCGCACCCCCTCGTCGTCATGAAGTTCGGCGGCAGCTCGGTCGCCAACGCCGACCGGATTCGGCGCGTCGCGCGCCGGATCGCGGCCGCCCGCGCCGAGGGCGCCGACCTGTGCGTCGTCGTGTCGGCGATGGGCGACACCACCGACGAGCTCCTGTCGCTCGCCGCCGCGATCACCGAGGAGCCCCAGCCGCGCGAGCTGGACATGCTCCTGGCCACCGGGGAGCACCAGAGCGCGACCCTCATGTCGATGGCGCTCCAGGCCCTGGGCGTGCCGGCGATCTCGCTCACCGGCGCCCAGGCCGGGATCGTCACCGACGGGACCTACGGCAAGGCCCGGATCGCCGGGATCGACCCTGTCCGGATCCGCGCCGAGATGGCCGACGGCCGGGTCGTGATCGTGGCCGGCTTCCAGGGCCAGAGCGCCAAGGCGCTCGAGCTCATGGAGACCACCACCCTGGGGCGCGGCGGCTCCGACACGACGGCGGTCGCCCTCGCGGCTGCCCTGAGCGCCGACCGCTGCCAGATCTACACGGACGTCAAGGGCATCTACACGGCCGACCCGCGGCTGGTCCCGGACGCCCGCCAGCTCTCCGTCATCGGCTACGAGGAGATGCTGGAGCTGGCCCACCAGGGCGCCCAGGTGATGCAGGTCCGGGCCGTCGAGCTCGGCTGGGTCAACGACGTCGTCATCGAGGTCCTCAGCTCGTTCGAGGACGCCCCCGGCACCCTGATCAGGGAGGACCCGCTCGTGGAGCAGCGCAACAAGGTGCGGGGCATCGCCAGCGATCGGAACGTCGCCAAGATCACCCTCGTCGACGTTCCCGACCGGCCGGGCGTCGCGCACGCCGTCTTCGCCCCGCTCGCCGACGGCGGCATCAGCGTCGACATGATCGTCCAGAACGTCGGCCACGGCGGCACGACCGACATGAGCTTCACGGTGCCGCGGGTCGAGCTGGCGCATGCCAAGCGGATCCTGGAGCCCGTGGTCCGCGACCTCGGCTTCCGGGACATGACCACCGACGCCTCGATCGCCAAGGTCTCCATCGTGGGCGCCGGGCTCCACAACGCCCCGGGCTACGCCGCCCGGATGTTCGGGGCGCTGTCCGATGCCGGCGTCAACATCGAGATGATCTCGACCTCCGAGGTCCGGATCACCTGCACCATCGCCGAGCACGACCTGGAGGCCGCCGTCCGCGCCCTCCACGCCGCCTTCGAGCTGGCGACGCCTGACCCGGTCGACGGACCGGGCGCGACGCCCGGAGCGGCCACGAGCCGGTGACGGCATTCCTCGCCCGGCAGGAACGGTTCGACCGGATCGAGTCGACCAACGACGCGGTCCGGGCGTGGCTCGCCACCGGCACCCCGGAGGTCTGCCTTTCCGTCGCCGACGAGCAGACCGCGGGCCGGGGGCGCGCCGGCCGGACCTGGACCGCCCCGCCGGGCGTCGCGCTCCTCCTGTCGCTCGGCTTCCGGCCGACCTGGCTCGAGCCCGGCCACGCCTGGCGCCTGGCCGCCGTGGTGAGCCTGGCGATGGCCGACGCGGCCGAGGACGCCGCGGGGCTTCGCGATCACGCCGTCCGGCTCAAGTGGCCCAACGACCTCGTGATGGAGGCGGACGCCCCGGAGCACGAAGGGACCGGCCTCGGCGGCGGCCCGATCCGCAAGCTGGGCGGCGTCCTAGGCGAGGCCGACGGCCTGGGGACGGGCGACCCGCGGGTCATCGTCGGGATCGGCGTCAACGCCGGCTGGGACCGCCGTGACTTCCCGCCGGAGCTCGCCCCACAGATGACCAGCCTCGCCGAAGCGTCCGGCGGCCGGCCGATCGACCGGGCAATCCTCCTCGACGGCTTCCTGGGCCGCCTGGAGGCGCGCGTCGAGGCGCTGCGTGCCGGCTACTTTGCCATCGACGACTGGACGGTCCGCCAGATCACCACGGGCCGGATCGTCCGCCTCGAGGAGCACGGTGGCGAGCCCGTCGAGGCGCGCGCACTGGGCCTCGATCCGGCGACTGGGGCGCTCCTGGTGGCGGATGCGTCGGTCCCCGGCGGCGAGCGGGCGATCCACGCCGGCGACGTGACCCACGTGCGTCTGGCGAGCGCGCCGCCGGCCGACGCTGCCGTCGGCGTGTAACGGAGCGGCCCGAGCGGTGTTTGGACGGAGGAAGGGAGGGGAGGCAGCCGGCTCGGCCGGGCGGGTGGTCCCGCTCGACCCGGATCGGAGCCTCGTCCGGGCGGCCCAGGCCGACCCGGCCCGGTTCGACGCCCTCTACCGGAAGTACGTCGCGCAGGTCTACAGCTTTGCCTACCACGAGCTCGCCGATCACCACGAGGCCGAGGACGTGACGGAACGGACGTTCCTGCTCGCCCTCGGCGCGCTGCCGCGCTTCCGCGAGGAGGCGCCGGCGGACGCGGGGCCGGAGGCGTCGACCTTCCGCGTCTGGCTCTTCCGGATCGCCCGCAACGTGGTGGCCAACCACCGGCGCACCCTCCGCCGCCGCCCGACCTCCCCGCTGTCATCGGCCGAGGCGGCCGCTTCCCCCGACGATCTCGAGCGCGGCGTCCTGGCCCGGGCCGACGCCACGGCCGCCTGGGCCGCCGTCGCGCGGCTCCCCGGCGACCGGCGCCGGGCCGTGGTCCTGCGCTTCGTGGAGGAGATGAGCACCGCCGAGATCGCCGGCATCCTGGGCCGCTCCGAGGGGGCCGTCCGGGTCCTGCTCCACCGCGCGCTGCGGACCGTGGCCCGCGACCTCGACGCGAGCGGGGGCGGCCGGTGAGCGCCACGGCCCTCGAGGCCATCGAGGTCGAGGCGCTCGTCACCGACCGCTACCTCGAGGCGCTCCTGGTCGCCGCCGAGCGCGGCGCGCCCGACGCTCCCGCCGACCCGGCCCTCGACCCGGCGCTCCGGAGCGCCGCGCGACGGCTCCGCGACGAGCTGGTGCGGGTCCACCCGTCCTTCCGCTTCGAGGAGCGCCTGGCGCGCCGCCTGGCGGAGGCTGCCGCCGGCATGCGCCTGGCCGCGGCGTCCGGCGGCGACGCGACGGTCATCCCGTTCCCGGCCCCGCTCCTGGGCGACGGCGTCCTCGCCGAGGAGCTCGCCAACCCCGAGCTGGCGGCGCTCCTCGGGGAGCCGGCCGATGCGGCCGGGGCCGCCGCCGACGGTCCCGGCGGGAGGTCCCGCGTCTCGACCGGCCAGCCCGCCCACCGCCCGCTCCTGGTCGGCGGCGCCGTCACCTCCGCCGCCCTCAGCCTGGCGGGCGCCGCCTTCGTCGCGTGGCGCCTCACGCGGGGCGCCCCGACCGACCCGATGGCCCGCGCCGTCCGTCTCGCGCGTGCCGCGCGGGCCGGGCGCGACGCCTTCCCCGGGGGCCTCGCCTGATGCCGATCACGCTGCCCTTCCGGCCGCGCCGGGAGAGCTACCCGCCGGACCTGTGGACGCAGTGCCCCGGCTGCAGCGAGATGCTCTTCAACAAGCACCTCGACAAGGCGCTCCGGGTCTGCCCGTCGTGCGGCCACCACTTCCGCATCTCGGCCCCGGCGCGCCTCGCCCAGCTCCTGGACCCGGGGACCTTCCGCGAGCAGGATCCCGGCCTCGTGTCCCGCGACCCGCTCGGCTTCGTCGACAGCAAGCCGTACCGCGACCGCCTGGTGGCGGCCCAGACGGCGACCGGCCGGCGCGACGCCGCGATCTGGGGCTTCGGCTCCCTCGCCGGCCGCCGCGTCGCGATCTGCGCCCTCGACTTCACGTTCATGGGCGGGTCGATGGGATCGGTGGTCGGGGAGAAGGTGACGCGGGCCGCCGAGGGCGCGCTCGCGGAAGGGATCCCCCTCGTCGTCGTCAGCGCCTCGGGCGGGGCCCGGATGCAGGAGGGCACCCTGGCCCTGATGCAGCTCGTGAAGACGATCGCCGCCCTCGGGGCGCTGCGGGCGGCGGGCATCCCGTACATCTCGGTCATGGCCGATCCGACCACCGGCGGCGTCTTCGCCTCCTTCGCGGCGCTGGGCGACGTGAACGTGGCCGAGCCGAACGCCCTGATCGGGTTCGCCGGGGCCCGGGTCTCCGCCGGGACGATCGCCGAGGAGCTGCCGCCCGGGTTCCAGCGCGCCGAGTTCCTCATCGAGCACGGCTTCGTGGACCGGATCGCGGCGCGGGCCGAGCTGCGCGACGAGCTGGCCGCGATCCTCGACGTGCTGGGCCCGCCGGCGCCGGCCGAGGCTGTCGCCGGGAGCGTGCGCCGTGGTTGACCGGCTCCTCGGCCGGACGAAGGAGCGCGAGCCCGCGCCGGCACCCGGGCCGCCCGCGGATCCGCGCGACGCGGTCTGGGCCCGCGTCCTGCTGGCCCGCAACGCGCGCCGGCCGCACACCCTGGAGCTCGTCGCCGGGATCGCCGACGGCTTCACCGAGCTCCACGGCGACCGTCTCTTCGGCGACGACGGGGCGATCGTGGGCGGGCTGGGCCGGATCGACGGCCGGCGGGTCGTGGTCGTCGGCCACCAGAAGGGCGCCGACACCGACGAGAACATCCGGCGCAACTTCGGGATGGCGAAGCCGGAAGGGCTCCGCAAGGCGATCCGCCTGTTCGAGCTGGCCGACCGCTTCGGCATCCCCGTCGTCACCTTCGTCGACACGCCGGGCGCCTATCCCGGCGCGGAGGCCGAGGAGCGCGGCATCGCCGACGCGATCGCCAACGCGATCATGGTCATGTGCCGGATCCGCGTTCCCATCGTGACCCTCATCACCGGCGAGGGCGGCTCGGGCGGTGCGCTCGCCATCGCCTCCGGCGACGTCGTGGTCGCCCTGGAGAATGCCGTCTACTCCGTGATCAGCCCCGAGGGCTGCGCGTCGATCCTGTGGCGCACCAGCGAGAAGGCGCCCGACGCGGCGCTGGCGATGCGAATGACGGCCGCTGACCAGCTGGAGCTCGGCGTGGTCGACCGGGTGGTCCCCGAGCCGGGTGACGGCGCCCACACCGACCCGGCCGAGACGGCGCGGCGCCTCAGGGCCGTGATCGTCGAGCAGCTGGACCGGCTGGGCGCGATGCCCGTCGACGAGCTGCTGGCGGCGCGCCTGGGTCGCTACCGCGACTTCGGGGCGTTCGACGACCTGGGCGGCCCGGAGGTCCCGGAGGCCGCCGAGCGCCAGGGGCTCGCCGACCGCCTGCGCCGTGCCATCGAAGCTGGCGGCAAGACGCTTGGCGGCCTTGGAGCGCGCGACGGGCGCGAGAGCCGCGACGAGCCCCCGGCGCGAGAGGAGGTCTGATCGGTGACCCATCACGACGCCGCGCCCGAGCGCACGCCCGACGAGCGGCGCGCCGACCATGCCGCCATCGATCGCCTCGCGGACGAGCTGCTGCCGGCGCTCGTCGCGAAGCTCGGCGCGAGCGGGCTCGGCGAGCTCGACGTGCGCGAGGGAGGCTGGCGTGTCCGGCTGCGCATGCCCGGCGACGGCCGCGGCGTTCGGCGGACGACGCCAGGCCCGGGGGCCGGGCCGCGCCGAGTCGCACGCCTCGACCCTGGGGCACGCGGGACCCGGCGGAGCTGCCCACGGCCCGGGGTCCCACGCCAGCGGCTCGCCGGGACCGGCGGCGGGAGCCGACCCGGAAGAGGCGCCGACGCGCGCCGTGGCGACGTCGCCGGCGGTCGGGTTCTTCCGGCCGCGCTCCGACCTCGCGGCCGGCGCCCGCGTGCGGGCCGGCGATCGCCTCGGGACGGTCGACGTCCTGGGCGTCCCGCAGGAGGTGGTGGCGCCCGCCGACGGCCTCGTCGGGGCCACGCTCGTCGAGCCCGGCGACCCCGTGGAGTACGGCCAGCAGGTCGTCGAGATCGAGCTGCTGGGCGCCTCGGCGACGGCACACGGGGAGGGCGGCTGATGTTCGAGCGCGTCCTCATCGCCAACCGCGGCGAGATCGCGCTGCGCATCCTGCGCGCGTGCCGGACCCTGGGGATCGGTGCGGTCCTGGCGTACAGCGAGGCCGACCGCGATTCGCTCGCCGCCCAGCTGGCGGACGAGGCGATCTGCATCGGCCCGGCGGATGCCAGGCGGAGCTACCTCTCGGCGTCGGCGATCATCTCGGCCGCGGTCGTGACCGGCTGCGACGCGATCCACCCGGGCTACGGCTTCCTCTCCGAGGACTCCGGCTTCGCCGAGGCGGTCGCGGCCCACGGGCTCGCCTTCGTGGGTCCCACCGCCGAGGTGCTGGAGCGGTTCGCCTCGAAGGAGGGGACCCGCCGACTCCTCGCGTCCCACGGCCTGCCGACGATCCCCGGGTCCGAGGGGATGCTCCAGGACGACGACCACGCCCTCGCCGAGGCCGAGCGGGTCGGCTACCCGGTCCTCCTGAAGCCATCGGCGGGTGGCGGCGGCAAGGGGATGCGGATGGTCCGCACCGCCCGCGAGCTGCAGGCGGCGATCCAGGTCTGCCGCTCCGAGGCCCGCGCCGCCTTCGGCGACGACTCCCTCTACCTGGAGAAGTGGCTGGAGGACAACCGCCACGTCGAGGTCCAGGTCGTCGTCGACCGCTACGGCCACGGCGTCCACCTGGGCGAGCGCGACTGCTCGGTCCAGCGCCGGCACCAGAAGCTCATCGAGGAGGCGCCGACGCCGGCGCTCCCCGAGGCCGCCCGCGAGGAGCTCGCCGAGCGCGCCATCCGGGCCGTCGTGGCGGCCGGCTACGAGAACCTCGGCACCCTGGAGTTCCTGGTCGACCGCGACCAGAGCTTCTACTTCATCGAGATCAACTGCCGGATCCAGGTGGAGCACCCGGTGACGGAGATGCTCACCGGGATCGACCTCGTCGCCACCCAGCTGCGGATCGCGGCCGGCGAGCCGCTGGGCTTCAGCCAGGCGGACGTCACGTTCCGGGGCCACGCCATCGAGTTCCGGATCAACGCCGAGGACGCGGCGCACGACTTCCGCCCGCAGTCCGGGGCGGTGGAGCGCTTCTACGCCCCGGGCGGACCCGGCGTGCGCCTGGACTCCCACCTGTACGCCGGCTACGAGGTGCCGCCCTACTACGACTCGCTGCTGGGGAAGCTGATCGTCTGGGGACCCGACCGGGCGGCGGCGATCGCCCGCGGGCGGGCCGCCCTCGACGAGCTGGTGGTCGACGGCATCATCACCAACCGCGCCTTCCACCGTGCCATGCTCGACAACGCCGCGTTCGTCGACGGGCAGGTGACCACCAACCTGATCGACCGCGTCGGCGGGGCCGCGTTCCTCGCCCCGCGGACCTGATGCGACCGCGACCCGTGCAGCCCTGCACCCATCCACCCGCTCGGCGCTCCCGCGCCGCGCGACACTGACCGCCTGTACCGGAGCCCACCGTGACCGAGCCCATCCACACCACCCGCGAGATCCAGGACCTGCTCCCGCACCGCTGGCCGTTCCTGCTCGTCGACCGGATCGACGAGTACGACCAGGAGGCGATGCGCATCGTCGGGGTCAAGGCCGTGACCGCCACCGAGTGGTACTTCCAGGGCCACTTCCCGGGCATGCCGGTCATGCCGGGCGTCCTGCAGGTGGAGGCGCTGGCCCAGACGATGGGCGTCTTCGTGGCCAAGCAGGAGGGCTTCGGGGACCGGATCGGGCTCTTCGCCGGGGTCGACGACTGCCGCTTCAAGCGCGTCGTCAAGCCCGGTGACGTGATCCGCCTCGAGGTCACGATGGAGAAGCTCGGCAAGCGGTTCGGGCGCGGCAGGGGCGTCGCCAGCGTCGACGGCGAGGTCTGCTGCGAGGCGACCCTGTCGTTCATCATCCCCGACGCCTCCGTCCTTCGCTGATGACCCGGATCGCGCTCTTCTCCGACGTCCACGGGGTGGCCCAGGCCCTGGCCGCCGTGCGCGAGGCCGTGGCCGCCGCGTCCCCGGACGTGATCGCCATCGCCGGCGACCTGGCCTTCAACGGCGGCGACCCGGCAGCGACGGTCGACGGGATCCGCGAGCTCGAGGCGGCCGGCGCCCTCGTGGTCCAGGGCAACACCGACATCGCGGTGGCCGACTTCGACTACGGGGCGGCGTTCCCGTGGCTCGGCGACGGCGTGCCCGAGTCGTTCAAGGCGGCCGCCGAGTGGGCCCACGACGCCCTCGGCCCGGAGCGGGTCGACTGGCTGCGCCGCCTCCCGGCCGAGCGGCGGGTCCGCTGCGACGACGGCACGCTGGTGCTGGTGACCCACGCGTCGCCCGGGTCGCAGACCGCCGGCTTCGACCGCGGCCTCGACGAGAGCGTCATCGTGGATCGCCTGGGGCGGACCGATGCGCGGGTGATCTGCTGCGGCCACACCCACGTCCCGGAGGTCCGCGACTTCGGCTGGAAGATGATCGTCAACAGCGGCAGCGCGGGCTACGTCTTCGACGGCGACGCGACCGCCTCGTGGGCGCTGATCGACGTCGTGGACGGCAGCGTGACCGCCGAGATCAAGCGGACCGAGTTCGACGCCCTGGCGGCCGCCGACGCGGTCGCCGACCGCGGGCTCCCCGGCGACGTCTATCGCGCGGCGACGATCAGGACGGGGAAGCTCGTTCGATGACCGGCGGGGGCGGCGCCGACCGGCGGGTCGTCGTCACCGGGCTGGGCCTCGTGACCGCCCTCGGGGTGGATGTCGCCTCGACCTGGGACGGGCTGGTCGCCGGGCGCTCGGGGATCCGGCGGATCACCGCCTTCGACCCGGCCCGCGTCGCCTCGCAGATCGGGGGCGAGGTGCCGGACTTCGATCCGTCCGTCGTCCTCGACCGCAAGGAGCAGCGCCGCAACGACCGCTACACCCAGCTCGCCCTGGTCGCGACCCACGAGGCGATGGCCCAGGCGGGCCTTCCCGAGCGGCTCGACGGCGAGCTCGCGGAGCGCACGGGGATCCTCCTCGGGACGGGGATCGGGGGCGGCACGACGTTCGCCGAGCAGGTGACGATCGACATCCAGCGGGGCCCGGACCGGATCAGCCCGTTCTTCATCCCGATGGCGATCCCGAACCTGGCGGCCGGCCAGGCCGCCATCGTCTTCGGGGCGCTCGGGCCGAACTTCGCGGTCTCCTCGGCCTGCGCCACCGGCGGCCACGCCCTGGGCGAGGCCTGGGAGATCATCCGCCGCGGCGACGCCGACATGATGATCGCGGGCTCGTCCGAGGCGGGCATCACCGAGGCGCTCGTCGGCGGCTTCGCCGCGATGCGCGCCCTCTCCACCCGCAACGACGACCCGGCCGCCGCCTCGCGACCCTTCGACCGGGGCCGCGACGGCTTCGTCATCGGCGAGGGAGCCGGCGTCGTGATCCTGGAGGACCTCGAGCACGCGCGGGCTCGCGGCGCGGTCGTGCTGGCCGAGCTGGTGGGCTACGGGGCCTCGGCGGACGCCAACCACATCACGCTCCCGGCGCCCGGCGGGATCGGGGCGATCCGGGCGATCCGGCGCGCGCTGGAGAAGGCCGGGATCCCCCTCGACGACGTGGAGCACGTGAACGCCCACGCCACGTCGACCCCGGAGGGCGACCGCACCGAGCTGGAGATGCTGCGCGGGCTCTTCGGCGCCCGCGCCGGCGAGGTCAGCGTGACCGCCAACAAGAGCATGCTGGGCCACACCCTGGGCGCGGCCGGCTCGATCGAGGCGGCGGCCACGATCCTGAGCCTGCGCCACGGCATCATCCCGCCGACGATCAACCTGGACGACCCGGACGACGCCGCCGCCGGGCTGGACCTGACCCCCAACGTCGCCCGCGAGCGACCGATCCGGGTCGCCGTGAGCAGCTCGTTCGGCTTCGGGGGCCAGAACAGCGCCCTCGTCTTCACCCGGTGGGACGAATGACCGACGACCTCGCCCGCGATCCCGGCATCGAAGCGCCCGGCGCGCCCGCGGCGGAGGCACCGCGACCTGGCCCTCGCCGCCGACCAGCCCCTCCCGCGCCGTCGCGGCGTCCCTCCCCGCGGCCGACGCCTCGCTGCTCGCCCTCGTGGACCGCCTCGCGGGCCTCCTCGAGCGGAGCGACCTCCTCGAGCTGGAGGTCGAGGCCGGCGGCACGGGGATCGTCCTCCGCAAGGCCGCCGCGCTGGGCGCGCTCCCGCCGGCCGCGGGCCCGGGGGCCCCGCCGGCCGCCGCCGATCCCGCTGGAGCCGCCCCGGCCGCCGGGACGGCGGCTGCGGCCGCGACCGCGGCGGGCGAGGCGGCGAGCTCCGCGCGAACGGCGGTGCTGGCCCCGCTGACCGGGATCTTCTACGCCTCGCCCAGCCCCGGGTCGCCGCCCTTCGTCGCCGTCGGGCGCGAGGTGGTCGCCGGCCAGGTGATCGGGCTCATCGAGGCCATGAAGCTCTTCAACGAGATCAAGTCCGACAAGTCCGGGCCGGGTCGTCCGCGTCGTGGCGGAGAACGGCACCCTGGTCAAGGCGAAGCACCCGCTCATCGAGGTGGAGCCACTGTGACCGTCCCCTCCGCACGCCCCCCGCGGGGCGCTGGGCCCGCATCAGCGGCTGGGGCAACTACGCCCCCGCCGCCGTCCTCACGAACGCCGATCTCGAGCGGATGGTGGACACCAACGACGAGTGGATCGTGACCCGCACCGGGATCCGCGAGCGGCACGTGGCGGCCGCCCACGAGACCACCGCCTCGATGGCGGCGGTGGCCGGGGCGCGGGCGATCGCCGTCGCGGGGATCGAGCCGGACGAGATCGACCTGATCCTCGTCGCGACGCTCACGCCGGACTACTGGATGCCGTCCACCGCGGCGCTCGTCAAGGAGGCGATCGGGAACACGCGGGCGGCGGCCATGGACGTCGCCGCGGCCTGTTCCGGGTTCGTCTACGCCTACGCTACCGCCCACGCCTACGTGACCTCGGGCATGGCCCGCCACGTGCTGGTCATCGGCGCCGAGCTCCTGACCCGCTTCCTCGACTACACCGACCGGGGCACGTGCATCCTGTTCGGCGACGGCGCCGGGGCGGTGGTCGTCTCGGCCTCCGACGAGCCGACCGGGCCGCACGGGATCGAGCTGACGACCGACCCCCAGGGCGCCTACATGATCTGGCTGCCGGCCGGCGGCTCGAAGAGCCCCTCGTCGGCGGAGACGGTGGCCCGCGGCGAGCACTTCATCCGGATGGAGGGCAAGGAGACCTACCGCTTCGCGACGAAGACGCTGGCCTCCTCCGCGCTGGCGGCCATCGAGCGGGCCGGCCTCCACCCCGACGACATCGACCTGGTCATCCCGCACCAGGCGAACATCCGGATCATCGAGGCCGTCGCCAAGGGCCTCGACTTCCCGATGGAGAAGATCTTCGTCAACGTCGACCGCTACGGGAACACCTCGGCCGCGTCGGTCCCGCTGGCCCTGGCCGAGGCCGTCGACAGCGGCCGGATCAAGGTCGGCGACCGGATCGTCTTCGTCGCCTTCGGGGCCGGCTTCACGTCGGGCGCCGTGGCCATGGAGTGGTCGGTCGACCCCGCCAACGGCGCCCGCGCGGCCTCCATCGACCCCGATGCGATCCGGGTCCGGCTGCCGGTCGACTGGGACTCGGTCGACCCGATCCCGCCCCAGCTCGCCGCCGTCCTGGCCGCCCCGGGACCGGTGGACGTGCCCCTCGACGACGTCGTGCCGGGCGAGCCCGGTCGCCCGGCGACAATCGGAACGCCGGGCGAGCCGCCGTCCCTACGGGCATAGATACGACTTGACTTCTTAGCACTCTGGTCGTATATCTCGGTCATGGCCACTGAGCGACCTGCCGCCCTCTTCGACCGCGCGACGGAATGGGACGACCTTGTCCGCTTCGCCACCGAGCCGACCACGTCATTCCGGATCGGGGTGGTCTCCGGGCGTCGCCGCCAGGGGAAGAGCTTCATCCTCGACGAGGTCGCCCGCCAGGTCGGCGGCTTCTACTACCAGGCCCTCGAGGAAGAGCGAGCCCCGGCCCTCGAGCGGCTCGGGGCGGCGATGGCGGCTGACCGGGGCCTGCCGGGCGGCTCCCTCTCCTTCCCGGACTGGTCCGCCCTCCTGCGGACCCTGGGCCGGCAGCCGCCGCAACCCCATCTCCGCGCTTCGTGGTGATCGATGAGTACCCGTACCTGCTCGCGAAGTCGCCCGAGATCGCGTCCGCGATCCAGCTCGCGTATGACGCCTCGCGGCTGGGGCGGCAGCTGCCCCTGCGCCTGATCCTGTGCGGCTCGGCGATGTCGGTGATGGCTGGACTGCTCTCCGGGCAACGGGCGCTTCGGGGGCGTGCAGTCCTCGACCTTGTCGTCGACCCTTTCGACTACCGGGAGGCGGCAGCCTTCTGGGGGGTCCAGGGAGATTCGAAGCTCGCGTTCCTCCTGTTCTGTGTCGTCGGCGGCACACCCGGCTACCGGGACCTTCTCGAGATGGGTCCGCCCACCTCGGTCGCCGCCTTCCCGGCCTGGCTGGCGAGAGGGGTCCTCAATCCGTCGCACGCGATGTTCCGTGAGACGGACTATCTGCTGGCCGAGGAGCCCAGCCTCACGGACCGCGCGATCTACCAGTCGGCCCTCGCGGCGATCGCTGCAGGCCGAACGACGTCCGGCGCGGTGGCCGGAGCGCTCGGTCGGCCGGAGACATCCGTCACCCACGTCATCGACGGCCTCGAACGGGCGCGCTTCATCGAGCGGGCAGACGACGTCTTCCGCTCGCGCCGGCCCACGCTGCGGATCACGGACGCCATGCTCCGCTTCCAGCATGCCGTCATCCGCCCGGACGCTCCATCGGTTCGAGTCGCGCCAGACGCTGGCGGCGTGGTCGGACGCCACGGCGCGCTTCGAGTCCGGGGTCGCGGGACCAGCCTTCGAGGAAATCGCGCGAGCCTGGACCTCGCGGTACGCCTCCGCGGAGACGCTGGGCGGAATCGCGGCCCGCGTCGGTTCCACCGTCGTCAACGACAGCGCCGGTCGCTCCCGGGTGGAGATCGATGTGGTCGCGCTCGAGGCCCGGTCCGACGACGAGGTCGGCGTGAACCCGACGCTCCTCCTGATCGGCGAGGCGAAGAGCGGGCCGGACCCGCGCGGCATGGCGGACCTGCACCGACTCGAGCGGGCGAGGGAGCTGCTCGCGGGTCGGGCGCGCGTGGAACGGACTCGCCTTGCGGTCTTCGCGGCCGGCGGCTTCACCGCGGACCTGCGGGATGAGGCGACCCGCCGTTCCGACGTGGTGCTCGTCGACGTGGAGCGCCTCTATGCCGGCGACTGATCCCCGCCCGTCCTCAGGATCCCCGCGTGAACCGGCGCGAGGCCCGCGATGGCGAGATCCGCGTCGTACATGAAGGCACGCTCGATCCCGTGGGCACGGCGGATGCGTTGACAGATCACGCTGTCAGCGTCATTATCCGTCCATGAGCCGTCTCGTCGCGTCCGAACATGGCCTGCGAGCCCTCTTCGCGCTCTCGCAGCGACCGGAGGGCCTGCGGCCCGGCGAGGTGGCGACGATGCTCGGGATCCCGTTCTCGAGCGCCGAGCGGGCCCTTCGCGTGCTCGAGGACGACGGGCTCATCGAGCGCAGGGACCGCCGGTTCGCACCGTTGGCGGATGCACGCGCACGGGCGGCCGTCCAGTTCGCGCTCGCGATGGTCGAGCCGATCGAGGCGCTGGCCGTCGTGGCCCGTGCCAACCGGACCGTGGAGTTCGCCGGGACCGACCGGCAGGGCGCCGTCCTGGTGATCCGGCGCTACGCCGAGCCGGCGGACGAGGCGCTCCTGCGGCGCACCCTCGCCGACATCGCTTCCCTCCACCCGGCGTTCCGCGTCGAGCTCCTCGACAAGTCCGCCCTGCGCAACCGCCTGCTCGACGACCGGGCGCCGCGCGACCGCGCCCTGCGGATGCGCGTCCTGGCGGGATCCGTGGACCGCTCGTTCCCCGACCGGACCCGGCACGGCGACGAGAACGCGCCGCTCCTGCGGCGCCTCCACGACGGCATCGCGGTCCCCAGCGACCGGCGGCTGCGTGCCCTGGTCCGGCGCCACGGCCTCCGGCGCGTGGTCGCGTTCGGCTCGGCCACCCGGGCCGACTTCCGGCCGGATTCCGACCTCGACCTCCTCGTCGAGCCGATCCCCGGCCATCGGCTCGGCCTGCGCCAGCGCGCCGCGCTCGCCGCCGACGCGGAGACGCTGTTCGAGCGCGACGTCGACGTCGTGGCCGCCGGCGAGGTTCGGCCGGCGCTCGCCGAGCGGATCGCCCGCGAGGGCGTCGTGCTCCATGGACCCGCGGCATAGGCGCGCGCTCGAGGCGATCCTCGAGCACTGCGCGAAGATCGAGGCCTACGTCGCTGCGGCCGGGCCCGGCTGGCAGGGCGACGACATGGCCGTCGACGCGATCGCGAAGCGCCTCGAGGAGACCGGCGAACAGGCGAAGCTCCTGTCCCCGGACCTGCTCCTCGAGATGCCCGAGGTGGACTGGCGCGGCCTCAAGGCGCTGCGCGACTTCCTGGCCCACAACTACCCCGCCGTCGTGGTGGAGATCATCGCCTCCACGCTCGACGATGATCTCCCGGTCCTGGTGGACTCCGTCCGACGCTTCCTGGCGGCCGACAGCCAGGCGAAAGGATGACCCGCATGCTCGATCTCACCGGCAAGGTCGCCATCGTCACCGGCGGCTCGCGCGGCATCGGCCGCGCCGTCTCGCTCATGCTCGCCCGCCAGGGTGCCAACGTGGCCTTCATCGACCGCGCGGCGTGCCTGCTCGACGACCACACCAAGGGCGACGTCGAGGCGATGGGCCGGCGCTCCATCTGCGTCGGCGGCGACGTGACCGACCCGGCCTCCTGCGCCGAGACCGTCGAGGAGACGCTCAAGGAGTTCGGCCGGATCGACATCCTCGTCAACAACGCGGGGATCACGCGCGACGACCTGGCGATGCGGATGAGCGACCAGGCGTGGGCCGACGTCCTCAACGTGAACCTGACCGGCTCCTTCTACATGGCCCGCGCCGTGCTGCGCCCCATGCTCAAGCAGCGCTCCGGGCGGATCGTCAACATGTCCAGCGTGTCGGGCCAGATGGGCAATGCCGGCCAGGCCAACTACTCGGCCTCCAAGGCCGGGCTGATCGGGCTGACCAAGGCCCTCGCCCGCGAGGTCGCCTCGCGCGGGATCACGGTCAACGCCGTCGCCCCGGGCTTCGTCCTGACGGAGCTGACCGAGGGGCTGCCGGACAACGTCAAGGACGCGATCAAGGCCGCCACCCCGCTGGGCCGGTTCGCCACGCCCGACGAGATCGCCAACGCGGTCGCCTTCCTGGTCTCCGACGAGGCGGCCTACATCACGGGCCAGGTCCTCGGCGTGGACGGCGGCCTCGCGATGATGTAGGTCAAGGTCACCGACCAATGGCCGCCTCTGCCTCCGCCTCGGCGAGGAGCATCCGCGAGGGTCTGCGCGAGCGGCATCTCCGGCCGCCAGCCGGTGAGCTCCCTGAGCAGCGTCGCGTCGCCCCTGATCTCCGGCGGATCGTCGGCTCGGACGAGCGCAGGATCGATGCGCAGCTCCGGCGAGACGCCCGCCAGCTCGCAGAGCTGGGCGATCATCGAGCGGATCGGCTCGGCACGCCCGGTCGCGACGTTCACGACGATCGGCGCCGGGCCGAGCCTGCCTTCGGCCAGGCCCTCGAGCAGGAGCCGATAGGCCCGCACGACGTCGCGCACGTCCCCGATGTCGCGCCGCACGTCGACGTTGCCGGCGATCAGCAACGGCGAGTCGCCCCGCCTGACGGCGGCGACGCGCCGCGCCAGGGCCGGCAGGACGAACACCGGCCGCTGGCCGGGTCCGCTGTGGTTGAACGACCGCGTCACGACCACCGGGAAGCCCCAGCGCACGGCCGCCTCGATCGCCACGCCCTCCTGGGCCGCCTTGGACACGGCGTACGGCTGCCGCGGTGCGAGCGGCGCCTCCTCCCGGAGAGGGAGGTCCTCGGGCCCGCGGTGCACCGTAGACCTCCGACGAGCCGGTCACGAGGGCCGGCGGTCGAAGGCCCAGTGCGCGAAGCGCCTCGAAGACCGCGACCGTCCCCCCGACGTTGACACGGAACGCCTCCGCCGGGTCGCCGCGAGCGTCCGGCGCAAAGGCCATCCCGGCGAGGTGGACGACGGCGTCCGGACCGTCGGAGAACCACCGGATGAGCGCCTCGCGGTCTGCGATGTCCAGGGCGTCGGGTCCGGGGGCCATGACCACGTCGTGGCCCGCCTGCGCCAGCTCACGCCGGAGCCATCCACCGACGAAGCCGATGGCGCCGGTGACGAAGACCCTCACCGAGTCGCCCGGTCCTCAGCCGGCGACCGGCGCCGAGATCCCCGCGCGGACGCGTGCCACGTCGGCGTCGACCATCATCTCGACGAGCTCCCGGAAGCCGACATCTGGAGCCCAGCTGAGCACGCTGCGGGCGCGTCCGGCGTCGCCGAGGAGGTGGTCGACCTCGGCCGGTCGGTAGAACGCGGGGTCCACGACGACGTGGCGCTCGTAGTCGAGCCCGACGCGCTCGAACGCCACCCGGCACAGGTCGCGCACCGAGTGGTCGATTCCGGTGGCCACGACGAAGTCGGACGGCTCGTCCTGCTGGAGCATCAGCCACATCGCGCGCACGTAGTCGCCGGCGTAGCCCCAGTCGCGCCGAGCGTCCAGGTTGCCCATGCGCAGCTCGCTGGCGAGACCCAGGCTGATCCTGGCGGCGCCGTCGGTCACCTTGCGGGTCACGAACTCGAGCCCGCGCCGCGGCGACTCGTGGTTGAAGAGGATCCCGGAGACGGCGAAGAGGTCGTAGGTCTCGCGGTAGTTGACCGTCAGGAAGTGGCCGTACGCCTTGGCGACGCCGTACGGGCTCCGCGGGTGGAACGGCGTGGCCTCGGTCTGCGGGCACCTCGCGCACCTTGCCGAACATCTCGCGACGACGACGCCTGGTAGAACCGGATGTGCCCGATCCACCTGGCGGATGGCCTCGAGCATCCGGGTCACGCCCAGGGCGGTGAACTCGCCCGTCAGGACGGGCTGGTTCCAGGACGTCGGCACGAAGCTCTGCGCGGCCAGGTTGTAGACCTCGTTCGGCTCGACGCTGCGCAGGGCTTCGACAAGCGAGGCCTGGTCGAGAAGATCGCCCTGCACGATCTCGATCCGGTCGCGGATGTGGGCGATCCGCTCGTCCGACGCCGTGCTCGACCGCCGCGTCACCCCCACGACGCGGTAGCCCTTCTCCAGCAGGAACTCGGCGAGGTAGGACCCGTCCTGGCCGGTGATCCCCGTGATGAGCGCGGTCTTCACCCGGCAGAGTATAGCGACGGGTCCACGCCGAGACGCTTGAACAGATCGCGCCACGCGGTCAGGAACACGCCGCGGTCGAACCGCTCGGCGTGTCGACGAATTGCCGGTGCATCGAAGGAGACGCGCCCGGCACGCTCGATGGCCGAGGCGAGCGATTCCACGGTCGCCTCATCGAAGAAGACACCGGTGACGCCCTCGACCACGGTCTCGGTGGCGCCGCCGGCCCGGAAGGCGATCACCGGCTTCCCGGCCGCCATCGCCTCGACCGGGGCGATCCCGAAGTCCTCGACGCCAGGGACCACGTACGCGGAACAGGCGGCGAACATCTCGAGAAGCTTGGCCCTGCCCACGTGGCCCAGGAACGTCGCCTCGGGGCCGGCAAGGGCTTCCAGCCGCGCGCGCTCGGGCCCGTCGCCGACGAGGACGAGGCGCCGGCCGAGCCTCCGGCATGCGCCCACGACCAGGTCGAGCCTCCGGTAGGCCAGCATCCTCGAGGCAACCAGCAAGTATCCCTCGTCACGTCCGGATCGCTCCACCTCGCCGACGTTCACAGGCGGGTAGATCACCTCGCTGTCGCGGCCCCAGAGGCGCTGGATGCGCTCCTGCACGGTCCGGGAGATCGCGACGACGACGTCGGGCCGCGCGGAGGTCCACCGGTCCCAGCGCTGGAGCGGCGGCCGCAGGAAGCGTGCCCCGACCCGGGCGGCAGCGCCGTAGCTGGAGCCGTCGAGATACGTGTCGAGGTCCCAGGCGTATCGCAGGGGCGTGTAGACATAGCTGACGTGCAGGGCATCCGGCCTCGTGCGGACGGCCTTCGAGAACGCGATCGAGCTGCTGAGCACGAGATCGGCCCCCCGCAGGTCCAGGCTGGTGAAGTAGGCCGGGTAGAGGGGGAGCAGGGAGCGGAACCTGCTCGTCGGGCCGAGAACCCGGTTGAGCGGCCACGGGTGGACTCGCGCCGGATCGATGCGATCTCCGAAGCGCCCCGCGTCGAAGAACGTCGTGTGCAGCATGGCCGACGGCAACAGCTCCGCGAACTCGAGGGCGCAGCGCTCGGCCCCACCCTCCGTCACCATGAAGTCGTGGACGATCGCGACACGCCGACCGACCGGCTGCTTCTCCAGGGTGCGCGACTTCGGAAGCGTGGATTCTGCACCGGTCACGCCGCATCCCGTCGGGACTTCAGGTCGACGCCCAGTGCCCGGTACGCCGAGCGAAGTTGCTCGACGGTCCTCGCCGGCGAGAACTCCGATGCGCGCTGGCGCCCCGCCTGCGCCAGGTTGCTGCAGGTGACTTCGTCCCCTGTCACCGACGAAATGGCCTCCGCCCATCGGCTGGCATCCAAGGGCAAGAGGAGGCCGGCGGAGCCGGCCACCTCGGCAAGCGACGGGATGTCGGCCGCGATCACCGCGCACCCGGCCGCCATCGCCTCCACGACCGGAAGCCCGAAGCCCTCGCGACGCGACGGCATGACGAGCGCCGCCGAGGCTCGATACAGCTCGGCGAGGCGCGCGTCTGCGATCATGGGCTCGAATCGTGGAGTGGGCAGGCCGAGCGACTCCGCCACCGCAGCGGCGCGTCCGATCGATGCCGCATCCCAAGGTCCCACGACGGTGAGCGCCGGGCGGCCGGCGGACCGGATGAGCGCCAGGGCCCGGAGCACAAAGTCGAAGTTCTTGTGCGGGTCCGGGGCGCCGACGAAGAGGAGGCCTGAGCGGTGCACAAGGGCTTCACCAGCGGACCAGCGGTCCACGTCGACGGCCGGGTAGACCACGTGGATCCGGCTCGGATCGATGCCAAGGTGCTCGATCAGGTCGGCCCTCACGGTCGACGAGATGGCCACGATCACGGGAGCGCGACGCACGTTGGCGAGCATCCTCCGGAAGCCGAGTCGCTGGTCCGGCCACATCGCCCGCCTCACCGTGGGATCGCGCAACGGCGTGAGGTCGTACACCGTGACGATCTCACGAACGAGACGAGGATCCGGGACCGCTCGCGGATCTGTCGCGTGGAATGAGCGCGCGCGCCCCCTACGGAGGACAATCGGAATGACGATCTCGTTGGCGAGCCATCCGCCATGGAACTCCAGGCGTCGGGGAGTCGGCGTGGCGATCCGAAAGGTCGAGGTCCCCAGCCGGGGGCTAGGGTAGGCCAGCAGGCCCCAGCCCGACACCTGCGCCGCCACAAGGGCATCGACGATTGACGCCACGTAGCGTCCGATGCCTCGACGTCGGTGCTCGTTCTGAAGTGGAGTGGCGTCGATGATCACCGCTCGATCGGAGTCGACGTCGCGTCCCGTACCATTGGCAGCCATGCCTGCGAACTCTAGTCGAGTCACCCCGGCTCGTCGATCGATCGCCGGCGGATCGACGCTGGGGGCTCTGAGGCTCGGGGTCGCATGCGCGTTCGTCGCGCAGATCGCGTTCGAGGTCCGCTACCCGCTCATAGCGATCGGACCGGTCGGGGTCACGAATCTCGAGCTCACCGGCTACGTGCTCATCATCTTGTGGCTGGCGTCCCTCATTCGTGGCGACCTCGCCGTGAGTCGTCCTTCGCGGCTAGGCGTGGCGGCCGGCATCCTCCTGGTCGGCGGCCTACTGATGACCTCGCTTCTTGCGCTGTACGACCCGCAGCTGTCGGTCAAGGTCTCTCTCAGGCTCCTGGGAGCAGCGCTCGTAGGGGCCGCCCTCGCCGCCGAGTGGAGGATCCCCCAGGCCAGGCCGTGGATCGTCGGCGTCGGCCTGACCGCTGCGGTGGTTTCGGCCGTGCTCGGGATCATCGAATTCGTCGATGGTTGGGCAACGCTCGGCCCGGGCTTCGACCTGTTTCGCTCGGCGCCCGTCTCCATCGGTGGCCTCACCTTCCGGGCGACCGGCCCTCTGCTTCACCCGAACCTGGCGGGCTGGTACTGGGGGGTCTGCGGGATCCTGGCGCTGGCGCTTGTGGCCCGGTCGTCCGGTCGCGTCCGGCTTCTGGCGGCCCTGTCGGCGGCCGTCCTCCTCGTCGCGACCACCCTGGCACTGAGCCGCGGGGCCCTGGTGGCCACGGAGGTGGCAGCCTTCGTTGCCGTTGTTGCAGTCCCCGAGATTCGCCGCCGGCCTCCGTATGCCGTGCTCATCCTCCTCGCTCTCCCTTGCATCGTCCTCGTCGCCGCGCTCCTGTCGCCAGTTGTGGCAGCGCGGCTGGGTGCCGAGACGGTCCTCGAGTGGTATCGGGTCACGATCCTGGCCCCGGAGCGCGTTGAGGTTTCGGGCACCAGCACCACCGTGCCGGTCCCGGTTCGCAACGACGGGCCCTTGACGTGGCATGCCGGGAGTGAGGGCAACCCCAGGCTCTCCTACCACCTGTACGACGAACAGGGCCGGCTCGTGACGTACGACGGTCGGCGGACCGAGCTGCCCGCCGACTTGGCGCCGGGATCCACATTGACCGTCGACGCGAAGATTGACGCGCCAGCGGTGGCGGGCACGTACCTGGTCGAATGGGACCTCGTGCTGGAGGGCTCGGGCTGGTTCCGTGACCTGTCCGCGAGCGAGGCATCTCCGTCGACATCCACGGTGGGTTTCCGGGTCGCGAGACCCGACGCACCTGGCGGGACGACGGGCCCACCTCACGGTCAACAGGAGCGGGACATTGCGCGCAGCCGCGCGCTCACGCGGAGCGACCTTTGGCGTATCGCTGTCGGCTACCTGGCAGAGCGACCGCTCATCGGGATCGGACCTGACAACTTCCGGATTGGCTATGGCGAACGCATCGGCCTCACGGCCTGGGATCAGGACTTCAACGCCACCAATCTCTACCTCGAGGTGCTGACCGGGGTGGGCCTTGTCACCGGCTTGGCCTTCTTCATCTGGCTTGGCGTCGTCGGCGCGCGCCACCTTCGGTCGGCAGCCACGCTCGGACGCGGTGGAAGCATCATCGCCGTGATACTCCTGGCGTCGTTGCTGGCGCACGGCATGTTCGACTCATTCCTGACCTTCTCGACCGCGATGTACCTGCTGTTCGCTGCTGCTTTCATCCCCTCGGCCCGCCGGTGAGCGCGAAAGGTCTCGCCGCCGGGCGGGTTGGGCTCCGACTCAGCGCGGAGATCGCCGGGCGTGCCACGCAGTTCGTCGTGGTCGTGGTCGTCGCCCGTACGCTCCCCCCCGAGCAGTTCGGCCTGCTCATGGTCGGCTTCGCGGTAGGGCTCGTGCTCGGTCAGGTGAGCGATCTCGGCCTGAGCCTCATCGTGGCCGCCGACGCAGCCAGGGCCGAGGAGGGCTTGCCCGGCCGGATCGCGTCGGCTCTCCTCGTGAAGCTCGGGCTCCTCGGGCTCGTGGCCCTCGGGCTCGCGGGCGTCGTGGCGCTCGGTGGCGGCACCGGGCCGGTCATCGGCGCCGCGATGGTGGCGCTCGCCCTTGCCCTCGACTCGATCGTTCAGTTCGCGGGCTGGCTGCTTCGCGCTGGCGGGCACTTCCGCTATGACTGGGTCGTCGCGATCGTGCCGAGGCTGGCTGTTGCCATCGTCGTCGTGCCGGTCGCGCTGGCTGGTCTCGGCGCGGCGGCAATTGGTGGCGCATGGCTTCTTGGCAGTGCGGCCTCCGCGGCATTCGCTCTGGTGGTCCTGAGTCGCCTCGTCCCGTTCGGTGGCCCGAGCCTCGCTCGGGCGCGCCAGCTCCTCGCGAGGAGCTGGCCGATCGGGGGCTCCGTCGTGGCGGCCATGCTCTACTCGCGCGTCGCGCTCGTGATCCTGCAGGTGATGGTGCCCGGCCCGCAGGTCGGACTGTACGCTGCGGCCGCCCGGCTGCTGGATCCGACGTACCTGATCCCGGCAGCCCTCGCGAACGTCTTCTACCCGGCGTTCTCCTCGGCGACGACAGGCGGCCGGGCAGGTACGTCGACGCTGCGTTCCTGGCTGCTCGTGGCGTTCAGTTCGGGCCTGGCGGTCACGCTCGTCCTGTTCGTGACGGCGTCCACGCTCATGACGGTCGTCTTCGGTCCCGCATATTCCGGCGCCGCTTCGATTCTCCGGATCCTCGCCCTGATCCCGATGTTCGGCTTTCCGAGCTACCTCATGAACCAGGCGCTCGCGGCGCGAGGCCAGGCGATCGTCGCCTTCTGGACGAGCATCGTCCTCCTCCTGGTTGCGGTCGTCGCGCAACCGCTCGCACTGCAGGTTGCAGGCGTCGAAGGCGTCGCGGCGTGCTCGGTCGGGATCGAGATCGTCCTGTTCGGCACCTTCTTCCTCGCCCTGCGCGGTCGGTGGCGAATGACGGCATGACCACTACCGTTGCCTTCGATGCGGGTCCCGCCAAGGTCCGGCCCACCGGTGTGGGCGTCTACGTCCGGGAGCTCGGAGTGGCCCTGATCGACGGGTCGTACGAGGCGACGGCGCTGATCGGCGTTCGTCCCGACGGGCCGCTCGCCACCGCGGCGTCCCGCGCCGTCGACCGGACCTTCATGTCCGGAAGGCTCTACCAGGCATGGCTGCAGCGGGAGGCCGACCGCGACGCGCGGCGAGTGGGCGCGGATCTCGTGCACTACTCGAATGCCAGCGCGCCACTGATCGCGCGTACCCCGTTCGTGCTGACGGTCCAGGACCTATCCCTGATCAGGCACGCTCGCTCGCACCCGCTCCCCCGCCTCGCGACGATCCCGATCATCATTGCGGCCGCTCGTCGTGCACGTGCCCTCATCGTCCCTTCCACGGCCACCGCCGTGGAGCTGCGGCGACTCATGCGAGTCGATCCGCGCCGGATCCATGTGATCGAGCTTGCCCCCGTTCCGGGGCCGGAGGTGACCGCCGCGGATCGCCAGGCGGTGCTGCAACGGCTGCGCCTCGCGGAGCTGCCGTACGTCCTGTCGATCGCGACCCTGGAACCCCGCAAGAACCTCGTGAGGCTGATCCACGCCTTCGAGCTCCTTGCTGAAGCCCGTTCCGATCTCCGGCTCCTGTTGCTTGGCGCACGCGGCTGGAAGTGGCAATCGATCGAGCGAGCCATCGAGGCCAGCCCATATCGCGAACGGATCATCCTCCCGGGGTATGTGTCAGACCACGACCGGCAGGCGCTCCTGGACGGTGCAACTGCGTTCGCGTACGTCTCCCTGTACGAGGGGTACGGCCTTCCGGTCCTCGAGGCGATGGCGGCGGGCGTTCCGGTGATCACGAGCTGCCGATCGTCCCTGCCGGAGGCGGCGGCCGGCGCGGCCGTGCTGGTGAACCCGCTCTCGGTCCCGGAGATCGCGGCGGGAGTTGAGGCTGCGATGAACCAACGAGCGGAGCTGATCGCGCTGGGCAAGCATCGCGTGAGCAGCCTGAGCTGGGCCAGGGTGGCACGCGAAACGGCCATGGTCTACAGGGAAGTGCTGACCGATCTATGACCTTCGGCGCGAGTGTCGGTCGGACTGTGGGCCTCCGGCCGGATCATCAACATGTCGAGCGTCTCGGGCCTGGCCGGCCAGGCCGGCCAGGCGAACTACTCGTTATCGAGACCCGGGCTCGTCGGCTTGGCCAGGGCGGTCGCCCGCGAGGTCGCGGGCTGGGGGACCGCCAACGCGATCACGCCGGGCTTCAACATCACCGACTACTGTATCGTCGGCGTGATGACGCATGTCGTGTCCGCACGGGAGGTGCTGTGCGCCCGGTGGCGAGGAGCCTGACGACCACGCGACTCGCCGTCGCCAGCGACGGCATCGCGCGCGGCGCCGCCCGCGGCGCCCTGGCGTGGCAGCGTCACGAGTGCATGACAGCCACCGTCCCATGCGGTAGCGTTCCTGCCACGACCCACGACCCACGACACACGGCCCCGGCCGTTCCCCCGTCAGAGTGCATCTATCTTGACCTCGATTTCCGCGCGCGGCCGCTCGGCATCCGTTGCCGTCTTCCTCTCCTTCCTCTGGCCCGGCCTCGGACAGGCCTACCAGCGCCGCAACCGTTCGGCCCTGCTCTACGCGCTGCCAGTTGCCGTGGTGCTCGGCTGGGCGGCCGTCCAGATTGCCTCTCGTGGCCTCGAGGGCATGGCGCTGGATCTCTTCGACCCCAGCTACGCCCAGACCGCGCTGATCCTCGGCCTCATCATGGGAGCCTGGCGCCTGGTCGCGATGGCGGACGCCTGGCTGTTCGCCCGCCGATCCGGCGGCCGGATGCTCCTCGCCGCCGGCATTCTGGCTGTCCTCGGAGTCTCCGTCGTCGGGGTGCACGGGTACCTCGGGTATCTCACGTGGTCCTTCTACGATGCCGGCAGCCAGATCTTCGTGGGCGGCGGTGGCGGCGACGTGCCCCTGCCGACGACCGACCCCGGCGCATCGCCGGGCGGATCTCTCGCCACCTCGCCCACGGACCCGATCGCCGGGGCAACACCCATCGAGACGCCCGAGACCGTCGCGTCCCGGATCACCGTCCTGCTCACCGGGATCGATTCGTCCGAGACGCGGACGCATGCCCTGACGGACACGCTGCTCGTCGTCAGCGTGGACCCCGAGGCGAAGACCGGCGCGATGGCCAGCATCCCGCGTGACCTGGCCCGTTTCCCGCTCTGGAAGGGCGGCACGTTCACCGGCAAGATCAACAGCCTCATGTCGTACGCGGGGCGCCACCGGGAGGAGTTCCCCGACGGGCCGACCACCACGCTGGTCAAGGAGGTGAGCTACCTGGTCGGCGTCCCGGTCCACTACTACGCAGCTGTCAACCTGGATGGCTTCGTGACCCTCATCGACCTGGTCGGCGGGGTCACGGTGAACAACGAGCGGGCGATCAACGACCCCTCCTACGGCGGCTGGACGGACGGCCGGAAGATCGGCTTCTACCTTCCCGCCGGCAAGCAGCGTCTCGACGGCCAGGAGGCCCTCGCCTTCGTACGTTCGCGCAAGGGCGCCGGCGACAACGACTTCACCCGGGCGCGCCGCCAGCAGCAGCTCCTCCTGGCGCTCCAGAAGAAGATGACCGACCCGGCGATGCTCCCCAAGCTCCCGGCGATCCTCGATGCCGCCGGCGACACGCTCAAGACCAACTTCCCCGCCTCGCGGCTCTCGGAGATGCTGGATCTCGGCAGGTCGATCGAGGAAGCGGACATCAAGAAGATCGTCCTGGGCCCGCCCTACGCCACGAACCCGGGAAACGCGGGCTCCTACATCCTGGTCCCCGACATGGCGAAGTTCGCGCAGGCGTCCATCCGCCTCTTCGGCGAGGACAGCCGCTACTTCAAGAAGGAGTCGGGAGCCGCGTCTCCGGCCCCGTAGGCGCTCCGCCGCCCTCAGCGGCCGCGGAACATCGCGGGGACCGTCCGCAGGATGATCTTGACGTCGAGCCAGAGCGACCAGCGGTCGATGTAGTCCAGGTCGAGGCGCGCTCGTCGGTCGAAGTCCTCGTCGAGCCGGGCTTCCACCTGCCAGAGGCCGGTGATGCCGGGCTTCACGGACAGGCGTCGCCGATGCCAGACGTCGTACTCGGCCACCTCTCGCGGCGGCGCTGGGCGCGGGCCGACGATGCTCATCTCCCCGCGCAGCACATTGAGGAACTGCGGGAACTCGTCGATGCTCGCCCTGCGCAGCACTCGACCCCACGACGTGATCCGCGGGTCATCGGTCATCTTGAAGGCCGCTCCCCTGGTATCGCTCAGCGCGGCTACCTCTTCGTATCGATCCTCGGCGTCGCGGTACATCGTTCGGAACTTGTAGATCTTGAAGGGTCTCCCGCGGACACCCACGCGGATCTGCCGGAAGAGCACCGGGCGCCCATCCCGAGCCGCGACGAAGACCGCGACCCCGATGAGGAGCGGGGCCAGGACGGCGAGGACGGCAGCGGCGCCGACGATGTCGATGAGCCGCTTGGCGATCAACCACAGGGACCGATCCGGTCCGTAAGCCAGCGACTGGAGACGGATCCCCTCGAAGTCCTCGAGGCGCCCACCGGGGACCGCCGTGCTACCGGCCACGAGCGGAACGCGGACCACCAGCCCCTCCTCCTCGCACAGGCGGGCGACAGGCTCGACGAATGCACCGTGCTCGGGCGGCAGGCAGATCGCGACCTCGTCGACGACCGTCGACCGCAGGACCGCCTCGATCTCGCCGATCCGGCCCAACGTCCCAAGGGGGAGCGGACCCCCCGAGTGGTCCAGGCTCGGTGGCCGCGGGGGCGGCACCGGGTCGCGCGTCATCCGGCCGCGGATCCGCGAGGAAGCCCACGACCCGCAGGCCGAGATACGCGTTGCGTTCGAGCCTGGCCGCGAAGTCGTGGGCCCCGGGGCCGTCGCCGATGACCAGGACGAACCGGGAGTTGCGCCCCGCTTCGTGGGCGCGGGCGAAGAGGAGCCGGAGGATGCCGCGCGAGGCCAACGCCACCACCGCCTGGGTGACGAACAGCCAGAGCAGGAAGAGCCGGCTGACGTTCGGGAGCTTGACGACGAAGAGGAAGGCGAACGTGAGGAAGGCGATGAGGAGGATCGCCCGGAGGAGGTCCGTCCACTCCGTGCGCCAGGACCACCGGGCGCGCAGGCGGTACAGCCCGAGCAGCCACAGGATCCCGACCCATCCGGCGCCGTAGGAGAGGGCGAGGAGCCACGGATCGGCCGCGGCCGCGTCCCACGCTTCGCGCCATGCCGGCCCGAAGCGGACGATGCTGACGCCAACGAAGACGACGATGGCCGAGAGGAAGTCGACGGCCGCGAGGCTGAGCCGGAGCGTCGTCGCGTGCCGGCGGATCATCCGCGCTGGCCTCCGCGTGTGGTCGTTTCTGCGCCCGGGACGCGCATGCGCCTCCTTGCCGCCCCCAGCGAGGGTGCCATCGTACCGCGCGCGCCCATGGCCGGATGTCCTTTGCCGGCGGGACCTTCGTCCCGGGGTTGGGTGCGGTGACGTGTGCTACGGTCCGGTGACATGAGCGACCTTCGCACCACCTGGCGCGCGATGCGGCCCGCGAGCCGCGCGCTCGCCGTCGGGGGCCTCGTCGTCGCGGCCGTGGCCGTGGGCGGCCTGGGCCTCGCCCTCGCCGCCGGCCTGGCAGGCCCGGCCCCGACCTCCCCGCCTGCCGCCGCGGCGTCGGAGGAGCCCGAGCCGACCCCCCAGAGCTTCGCCCCGGGCGAGACGCCGCCCGCCCTGCCCCCCGAGCCCAGCCCTGCTCCCTCGGTGGAGGCCGTGACGACACCGTCTCCCGCGCCCGCCGGTGCCGACCCGGTCCTCGGCACCGACGGGCGGTTCACGGTCCTCCTCCTCGGTTCGGACTATCGACCCGCCCATCCCGGGAACCGGACGGACGCGATCATGGTCGTGTCGGTGGATCCCGTGACCGGCAAGACCGCCGCCTTCTCCATCCCGCGGGACACGCTCAACTTCCCGCTGCCCGCCGGCGGCGTCTACGCCGGCAAGGCGAACGCCCTCTACCAGCACCTGCTTGCGACGTCGAAGAACGGCAACACCGCCATGGAGCAGGCGGTCGAGAAGGCGTTCCGCATCGAGCTCGACGGCTTCGTCTTCATCGGCTTCGAGGGCGTCCGGCGCATGGTGGACGCGGTCGGCGGCGTGACGGTCACGCTCGACAAGGCGTACTACGACCCGTACTACTGGGTGACCTCGAAGGTGCAGGGCTGGGGCCTCCCGGCCGGCTCGAGCAAGCTCAACGGGAAGTCCGCCCTGGTCCTGGCCCGCAGCCGCAAGGGCGACAGTGACTTCGGGCGCGCTCGCCGCCAGCAGCTGCTCGTGATGGCCGCTCTCAAGAAGGTCCGCGACCGGGGCCCGGCCGTCCTTCCCAAGCTGCTGCGGATCGCCGCGGACACGGTCCGCACCGACCTGCCATCCGACAAGGTCAAGGACATCTACGACATCGTCAGCCGGGCGAAGCTCGGATCGGCGAGGCGCGTCGTCTTCGGGCCGCGGTCGTACACGGTGGAGCTGGGCGGCTCGGCGTTCGAGCTCGACCTCAAGATCTGTCGGGCCTGGATCGCCAAGAACTTCCCGCCGGTGCGCAAGGGTGCGACATGGCCGCCGGCCCCGTCCCCCGCCGCCAGCGCCGCGCCCTCGGCCACGCCTGCGCCGTAGCCGATCTCAGGTGCGCCAGCGGGCGACTCGCGCCACGTCGGCCGCGAGGTCGCGCGTGCCCGACGCGGCGAGGAGGCGCCAGCCGACGACGAGGCCCACCAGCAGGAGGGCGCCGTTCAGGCCCAGCGCGTGCGTGCGGGCCAGCACGACGATCGCCAGCGCGCCGGCGGCCACGTCGCCCGTCCCGGCCCGCCTCCGGGCCAGGAGGGCGCCCAGTCGCTCCAGGGCGACCCCAAGGGCGAAGAAGATCCCCAGCCCCGCGACGCCGAAGTTCGCCCATGCCTCGCCGATGAGGCCCGGCGCCGCGTAGCCGGGGATCGCCGGATCCTGGTCCGGGAAGACCTCCGGGTAGATCCAGTAGCCGAGGTTCGGGATCTCGTCGCGGCCCAGCGCCGGTCCGAGCCGCCGCGCCCAGGTGAGCCCGCCGAAGAACGGCGTCTCCGCGGGGATCTCCTCCATGAGGGCGTCGAGCGTGCGAGGCTGGACGAAGAGCACCCGCGAGATCGTCCGCTCGATCGCGAAGACGAGCTCCCGGCCGGTCGAGAGCTCGGGAGCGCGCACGACCTGCACGGCGCCGAAGGCGAGCACCACGGCGATCCCGACGAGGGCCACGATCCGCGCCGGGATGCGGCGCCCGGCGAGCAGCCACCCTACGACGAGGGCGGCCGCCAACTCCGCGGCGAGGTAGCGGCTGGCCAGGAGGAGGGTGAACGCGATGGCGAGCCCGACCCCGATGCCAGCCCCGGCGACGCGGCGCCGTGTCGGCCTCCGCGCCGCGCCCAGCACCGCGACCACGGCGGCGGCCGGGAGGGCGACCCGCAGCGGCTGGACGACGAACCCCGCGAGCTCGAGGCGGGCCCCCGTCGGGTCGTCGGCCAGGAGCGGGAGCCCCGTTGCCAGGATCCCGGGCGCGATCAGGGCCAGCGCGATGCCCACGAGGACGACGACGACGACCGGGCGCGCCGGCGCGGGATCCGGCGCCCCGACGGTCACGCCGGGATCGCGCGGGATCGGCCCGGCGCCGCGCCGGCGGGCGAGGAGGTTCGACGCGGCGACCCCGAGGGCCGTCGCGACGGCGGCACCCGCCGTGTACCAGGCGGTTCCGGGGGCGATGGCCCCGTCTGCGGCCAGGATCGCCGCACCGACGCCGAAGAAGACCGCGTGCAGAGCCAGCCAGGCCGGCGCCGGGTGCACGATCCCGAGGCCGGTGCGGCGAACGGCCGGGAGCGTCAGCAACGCGCCGGCGGCCAGGGCCACCGCGACGGCGGCACCTGCCACGAGCCCGGCCGGCGTCACGGGTTGGCCTCGGCCGGTTCGCCTGCCCGATCGGCCGGGACGACGCTGGCTTCGTCGGCCATCGCGGCTCGGGCTGTCGCCATGGCCGCCGACGGGCCACCCTCCGGCAGGCGGGCGCTGAGCCAGGCGTACGAGACGCCGCCCAGGAGGCCAAGCGGCAGCGTGGAGACGAGCCGGTAGCCGAACGCGATGGCGCCCGCGGCAGGCGCCGGGACGCCCAGCGAGGTGAGGAGCGCGGCCAGCACCAGGTCGGCCGCCCCGAGGCCGAACGGGAGGAGCGAGAGGACGCCGGCCACGATCGCCAGGCCCAGCGCGCCCCAGCAGAGGAGCGGGTCGAGCACGATCCCGACCGACTGCGCGACGAGCCAGAGCTGCGCCGTGTAGCACGCGAAGACCAGGGTGCTGGTCACGGCGAAGACACCGAGATGGCGCGGATGGGTGACGAGGCTCGCGATCGTGGCGTCCATCCGCACGAGCCCGCCCCCGATCCGCGCCCAGCGCTCCGTTCCGACCAGCCGGCCGAGCGGCAGCCGGGCAAGGAGGGCGGCGGGTCGCAGGCCGATGCGGTACAGGAGGCCCGGCAGGATCACCAGGAGCATGAGGAGCGCCACCACGACCGGGCCGGGCAGCGCGAGCGGGCGGGCGAACCAGACGATGGCCGCGCTGGCGCCGAGGTAGGCGATCGCCACGAGTCGCTCGATCACGATGACGGCGCCGCCCGTCGCGTAGGGCACGCCGTGGTGGACGCGCAGCATCCAGGCGCGCACCACCTCGCCGGCCGAGCCGGGCGTCAGGTTGTTGATCGTGTTCGCGAAGACCGTCATCGGGATGAGCGGGGCGATGGCCACGGGGCTGCCGGCTGCCGCCAGCAGGTCGGCCGACCGGACGGCCCACAGGAGAGCGAGGCCCCCGTTGAGGAGGATCGCGACGAGGAGCGGCACCGGATCGGGTGTCCCGAGGATCTCCCCCGCCTCCCAGACCCGGGAGCGCCACGCGACGAGGGCCAGGAGCGCCCCGAGACCGGCAGCCAGACGACCGGCCGGCGCAGCCAGCGGGTCACGGGAGCCGCTCCAGGACCGTGGCCTCGTCGGTCTCGGAGGCGATGCGCCAGCCGGCCGGCAGGTCAGGGCGCGCGGCCCAGCCCGCGACGGCCTGGAGGACGGTCGGCGTGATCGCCTCGACGGCAAGGCGCTCGCCCGCCGCCAGGGTCACCGCGGCGCTCCCGCGACGCCAGGCGTCGGCGCCGGCAGGGATGTCGATGACGGCCAGCGAGCGGCCGGCCCCCTCGCCGCCGGCCGGCAAGGCGACGAGGCGAAGGCTCGCGGCGGGCGCCACCCCGCCACCGAGCTGGGGTACGCGGACGGCCACCTCCAGCGGCCCCGCCGCCGTGGCGGGGAGGACGAGGCGCTCGCCTGCCTCGAGCGCCACCGCGTCCCAGCCGTTGCCCTCGACGATCTGGCCGCCCGGCGCCGCGCCGGGATCCACGCCCGCCACCGCGGCCGCGGCAACGCTCACGAGGGACCATCGGTCGCCGTCGCGCGGGATCACGATCCGCCGCGCGTCGAACCGATCGGCCACCGTTGCGAGCGCGCCGATGTCGCCCGACCACGCCGCGACGAGGGCGGCGCGCCGTTCCGCCTGCGAGGCCCCCGTGAAGACGGCCGGGTCGAAGGCGAGCTTGGCGTACCCGGGCGGCACGAGGGCGACGACCGGCAGGCCCGTCTCGAACCAGGCCAGTGCCGACCAGTCCTCGGGCGCGAGCACGGTCTCGCGGGGACCCGTGCGCCCGAGCAGCTGGTCGAAGTGCGGCACCCGGTCGGCCTCGCGGTCCAGCATCGCGTAGACGTCCCGCGTCCACGAGCGGGCCACCAGCGAGGCCGTGGCGTAGGTCGCCGGCACCGAGGCCACGATTGCGACGACCACGATGGCCGGGACCACCCAGTCGCGAGCGCCGGCGGAGGAGCACGTGCTCGGCTGGCGGTGACGAGCCCGATCGCGGCGAGGATGGCGAGCGGCTGCGAGGCGATCAGCCACAGGCGCTGGGGGCGCAGGGCGTCCTCGAGCGGCCACGTCGGGTCGTAGAGCACCCCCAGCGCGAAGGGGACGGCCCACCACGTGGCGAGGAGGACTCCTGCCTCCGGCAGCGAGGGTCGCCAGGGTCCGGGCTCGGCCGAGTGGCCGCGGTCCATCCGGGCGCCGCAGGAAGAGCAGGGCGGCGCCCGCGCCGAGCAGCCCGAAGGGGAGCAGGAGGCCGAACTCGCGCGGGTAGCTCCAGAAGCCGAACTGGGCCGGCTCCAGCTGGTCCGAGGAGTCGAGGGCCACGCCGCCGTTCTGGCGGATCGTGTCGGCGGTCTCGCACGAGCCACGGCGCCGCGAGGAGCAGGGCCAGGATGCCGGTGACGGCCAGCGCGACGAGCGCGCGTCCGCGGCGGGCCGGATCGCGGACGGCGACCACGAGGGCTGCCGCGGCGAAGGCGAACGGGATCGGCAGCAGCAGCTGCACCTGGACGAGCGCCGCGACGCCGAGCAGGATGCCGGCGGCTACCGCCCACGCGAGTCCCCGCCCCGGGCCACGGCGGGCTCGAGGGCCCGCACGAAGGCGTAGGCGGCGAAGGGCAGGATCGCGAAGACGAGGTCACGCGGGTAGACCGTGCAGGCGGCGTGGCCGCCCATGAACAGGCTGTTGACCCACTGCCGGCCGGCGTTCAGGTCGTAGGCGCCGCCGAACAGGGTGAGGGCGACCGCGAGGACGGCCACCCATGGCCGGCCGGTCAGCCGGTCGGACAGCAGGAAGGTCCCGAGCGGAAGGACCGGGAGGAGCAGGACGAACAGGATGGTCGGCGCCGTGACCGGCGAGGCCCCGAACGCGCCGATGAGCGCCGCGAGGAGGACGTGGTACCCCGGCGGGTAGTAGGTCGGCAGCCCCGCGTAGGCTCCCTCCATCGGCAAGCCGTCGCGCAGGAGGTCCAGCGCCAGGGCCCCGTGGTAGAGGAGGTCGCCGCCGGGGTAGGCCGGGGCCAGGAGGCGGAAGCCGAAGACGACGGCCGCGAGCACGAGGAGGCCGCCAGGCCGGCGCGGGTCCGGCCGGGACGCCGCCGTGCCGTACACTCGGGCGTGGCCGCGCGGAGGGTCTCGTCCCTGATCGGTCGGCGCCGCGGTCATCGGCTCCACCGGAGGCTCATCACCCTGTCCTCGGATCCGCTCGCCACGGGCGTGCAGCTCGTCCAGGCCGCGCTCGTCCTGGCCCTCCTCTTCGTCCTGCCGGGGCTCGCCTGGGGCCCCGTGCTGGCGCCCGGATCCGGGTCTCCGATCGTCACCGCCGGACGGGCGGCCGCGGCCAGTCTACTGGTGGCCGCCGTCACCTGCACCGTGCTGGCCTGCCTGGGCGTCCTCACGCCGGTCGCGATCGTCGCCGCCCTGGTGGCGCTCACCGGCCTCCCGTTCCTCCTGCCCGGGCGGCGCCGTGACGCTGCGCGGTGGCTCCACGGCGTCGCGAGCCGGATGCGCAGCCGGCACGCCGTGGCCGTCGTGCTCGGCGTGGTGGGGGTCGGCGTCGCGCTGGCGCTGGTGATCCTCCCGTCGCGGGCCGCGGTCGGCGAGGCGCTCCTGCCGTTCAGCTCGACGGTCTGGTACTACGCGAACCTGGCCCGCGAGACGCGCGCTGGGGGCAGGCTTCCCGACGGAGCTGCCGGAGTGGGGGACCCTGCGGCCGTTCCAGACCGACTACCTCCCCGTCACCGCGCACACCGCGGCCGCATTCGCCCTCCTGCCCGACCTCGACGTGCGGGTGACGCTGGAGGCGTACCGGCTGGCCGTGCTCGGCCGCGGCGTTCGCGGCGGCCGTCCTCCTCTTCCGGCGCTTCGTCTCGATCTGGCTCGCGGTGCTGGGCGCGTGCCTCCTCCTCGCGACGGTGCGCCTCGAGGGGAAGTTCCTCGCCTACCGGCCGGAGACCTGGGCGCTCGTCCCGGCCCTGTTCACGCTCTGGCTGGCCGACCGGGCGATGGTCGAGCGCTCCTGGCGCCTCGCCGCTGCCGCCGCCGTCGCGGCCGCCGTCGTCTGGCTCGCCCACGCGGAGGTCTTCCTCCTCCTGGGGCCGGGCGTGGTGGGCCTGGCCGCCGCGCGGCTCCTCGCGACGCGCGGCCGCCTGGGGCTGCGGGTCCCTCCCCGGACCACCCTCGTCCCGGTCGCGGCCGTGGCCGGCGCCGTGCTGGCCGGCGGCCTGCTCGTCGGGGCGGTCGCGACCTACGGCCTGACCGGTGAGCTCCGGGTGCTGGGCTACGTCGCCCGCGATCGCGCCGCGACGGAGGCTCCGGCCCCTCCGTCGGCGGACGAGATGCCGCCCGGCTGGACGTTCACCGACGACCCGACGTGGGACTTCTACGTGGCGGCTGTCGCTCCGGGCCAGCAGGGCCGCGAGCCGCCGAGCTCGTTCACCGATCGGCGGTTGCTGCCGCGCTCGATCCTGCTCGTCTGGCCGGGCCTCGATGCGCGTCTCGTCCTACTTCCTCGTGGTCCTGGCGGGCCTCCTGCTGGCCCCGCTGCTGGCCTGGCCGTTCCTCGACGCTCGCCGCCGGCGACTGGTCGCTGGCAACCGCGGTCTTCGGCGCTGCCCTCGTGGCCGGCGCCTACCTGCTGTTCGCGATCTCCGACACCTACGTCCCGATGCGCACCGGGCCGCGGCGGCTGATGCCGTACGTGCTGGTGCTGCCGGTGGTGGCGGCCGCGCGTCCTGCTCGGTCTCGCCGACCGCTTCCTGCGATCCGGCTGGCGCGCCCTTCTGCCCCGCGGCGCCCCGGTCGCCTCCGCCCTTGCCCTCCTGGTGCTCACGATCGGGATGATCGCGCCGGCGCCCGGCGTCGTGCTCGACGAGGACCCGGAACCGGGTCTCACGGTGGCGGGGTACGACACCTACCGCTGGATCGATGCGAACCTGCCGTCGGAAGCGCGGCTCCTGGCCAACGCCTACACGGACGGCTCGGTTGCCGCCCTCGCCCGGCGCACCGGGATCGTCGACGGGCGTGCCGTCTACCTCGAGAACATGGCGTTCCTCGGGGAGTCCACGAACCTCGTCCTGGGCGCGCGCCGGGTCTTCCTCGATCCCGATGGCGAGGGCTCGCGACGGTACCTGGCTCGCGAGGGCGTCACCCACCTGCTCGTCGCCGGCGACGGGGCCACCGGGGCGGATCTCGGCGGGTACCTGCCGTTCGTGACCGACATCGAGGCTCTCGATCAGAGCGCGGGCTACACTCTGGTTCGCTCGTTCGACGGCGGCCGCCTGCTCCTCTACGCCGTCGCGGAGCCAGCCACCATGGGAGGGTGACCGGACCGATGTTCGCCGACATCAGCCTCCTGCGGATCGTGGGCCTGCTCGTCGGCGTCGTCCTGGTGGCCGGCGGTGCGCGCCGGCTGCTTCGGTCGGGCAGCGGAAGCCGTGTCCCGGGGCTGGTCCGCCTCGCGGCCGGGGTCGGCCTGGTCGTCGTCGCGACCTTCCCGGACCTCGTCCGACCGTTGCAGGACATCCTCGGCCTCGAGGGCGAGCCACTCGGACGCCTGATCACGGTCCTCATCGTCGCCGTCGCGCTCTGCTTCCTGCTGATCCTGTACGCCCTCGGTCGCGCCGAGCGCGCGTCGCAGCGGGTCGGACGCCTGGTGCGGGCGCTTGCCGCGGCCCAGATCGCGGCCCCGGCCGGCGAGCGGTGGGGTGGGGTCCTGGTCTGCATACCGGCGTACAACGAGGCGGAGAGCCTGGCGGAAGTGCTCGCCGAGGTGCCGGCCGAGGCGGGCGGCGAGCCCGTCCACGTGCTCGTCATCGACGATGGATCCAGAGACGGGACTGCGGACGTCGCGCGGGCGGCCGGGGTCCACGTCGTCAGCCTCCCGGTGAACAGCGGCCAGGGTGCCGCCCTGCAGGCCGGCTATCTCGTCGCGGAGCGCGTGGGAGCCGACGTGGTCGTCACGATGGACGCGGACGGGCAGCACGATCCGGCGCAGCTGGCGGCGCTCGTGGCGCCGATTCTGGACGATCGCGCCGACTTCGTGGTCGGCAGCCGCCGTCTCGGGGACTACCAGGCCGACTCGGTGGCACGCAACGCCGGGATCACGGTCTACACGCGCCTGCTCAACGCGCTCGGCGGGACCGAGATCTCCGACGTTGCCAACGGTTACCGGGCGATCCGGGCAAGCATGCTTCCGGCACTCGCATTCACGGAGGAGCAGTTCCACAACCCGGAGCTGCTGCTCGGTGCGGCGCGGGCCGGCTTCCGCGTCACCGAGGTGCCGGTGACGATCCGTCTCCGCTCCGCCGGCGCGAGCAAGAAGGGCGGCACCTTCCGCTACGGCGCCGGCTTCCTGCGCGTGATGCTCAAGACGTGGCTGCGCTGAAGCTGTCGAGTGGCTCCGCGTCCGCCGACGCGGCAACGCCAGCCGACGCGGCCGCTCCCGGCCCGCTCGCCCTGTATCGCGCGATGGGCGACGCGGTCGCCGGGCTCGTGCCCCGGAGCCTGTGGCCCGTCGTCGTGGAGGGCGCCTTCATCGCCGCGTACGTCGCCCTGCGCACCGGCGACGCATCGCGCGAGGTTCTTGCCGTGTGGGTTGCCGCAGCCGCGATCCTCGCGCTGGTCCACCCCGGCTCGGGCCTCACGGTGTTCGCGGTGATGGCGGTCTTCAGCGAGCCCTTCGTGCTGACACGCGACCTTGGGGTCAAGCCCATCGTCCTCGCGGCCCTCGCTGCGGGAGTGGCGCTCCGTCTCGTGCGCCGTCCGCGCGACTTCCCGTGGTCCCTCCCCATCGCGCTCGGGATGGCGGTCGCAGCTGGCACCCTGGTGGGCGTGACGGTCACGGCCGTCAGGACGGACGACACGCAGGCCCTGGCCGGGCTGATCGACTGGATCGCGGGGCCCGCGACGGTGGCGATCGTGCTAATGACGGCGGCCTGGGCCGCCCGCGACGGATCGCTGCGCCCGCTGATCGCCGTGACCGTCGCCGGCGTCGTCGCCGGGGCGGTGAGCCTCGCGGACTTCCTGGATGCGACGACCATCCGCGGCACCCCCCTCGACTGGATGGTCCGGCCGACCCGCTTCGAGCTCCGGCTCTCCGGCGTGATCTCGTCACCCAATGGCGTGGCCGCCCTCGTGGTTGGCCCATTCGCCGTCTCCGCTGCAGCCGCTGCCCTCGGCCGATCCCTGCCGATCGCCATTCGGATGCTCGCGCTCGGCGGCGCCGGGATCCTCGCCGTGGCGATGTACTTGACGTACAGCCGGGCCGCCCTCCTGGGCATCTTCCTGGTGACGGTCGTCGTCGCCTGGCGGATTTCGGCGCTGGATGGGGGCCGGGCTCCTGATCCTGGGGATCGCCGCCGGCGCCCTGCTGCTGCCCGGCTATCTCGAGACCCGGAGCGTCGCGGTCGGAAGCGGGGGCGAAGTCGACCCGAGCGGCATCCTCGTCGCGAGCGACATCCTCCGCCTCCGCGCGTGGATGGCTGCCAGCGCGATCTGGGCCGACAACCCGCTCCTGGGCGTGGGATTCGGCCAGTACGGCCGCTTTGCGGACGCGTTCGGCGACACGGTGCTGAACGCACCCCACAACGAGTGGCTGCGCTTCTTTGCCGAGGAGGGCTTCATCGTCGGCATCTTGGGGGCGCTGTGGATCGTCGCGACCGCATTCGCCCTCAGGCGCGTGCCCGGCTGGGTAGGGGCCGGCGCGCTCGCCACGGTGCTCGGTTGGGGCGTTGCCGCGACCTTCAACAACCCCCTGCTGTTCATCCAGGTCTCGACCGTGGTGTTCACGATCGTTGGCACGGGGCTGGCCTGGGGGCCACGCTGGAAACGGCCCCCCGAGGGCGCAAGCGCTTCTGCCGCATCGATCCTCCAGGCGGCGAGCGCCGGCGACACGACGATCGCCGGCGAGCCGGCTGCCACCTGAGTCAGCGGCCCGAGGCCCCCCACTCCATCCCGCGCCAGGTCTCGATCCGGCGCCGGCGGATGACGTTCAGCCAGGAGACGGCGAAGGCCGCGTTCACCACGGTGAACGCGCGGGCGAACGCCAGCACGCGCGGCGGCGTCCGGCCTGCGCGCACCGCGAGGTGGGCAAGGCCGGCAGCCAGGAGCCCCGCGAGCGCGGCCGCCGGCACCACCCACGCGACGGTTGCGCCGCCGAGGGCCAGCCCCGTTGCCGAGACCACGGCCACGAAGCCAAGGAGCGGCGTCGCCCAGCGCAGCAGCTTGTGCGACCAGATGGCGAGTGCGCCCGCCGGGTGGCGCCACGGGGCCAGGCGGCGGGCCATCGAGAGGTTGGCGCGGATGCCCCTCGTCGCGGTCCGGGAGCGGCTCCGGAACTGCTGCCGGAGGCCGCTGATCGGGCGGTCAGTCGCGACGGCGTCCGCCACGTAGACGACGAGCCCGCCCTGTTCGCGCACGTAGAGCGGCAGCAGGTGGTCCATGGACGCCGTGGCCGGCACCGCCCGATAGTCCGATCGGCGGACCGCGAGGAACGCCCCCGTCACGGCCGTCAGCCAGCCGGCCCGACTCTCAAGCTCGCGCATGCGGCGCTCGTAACGCCAGTAGAGCCCCTCGTTCCGGGAGGTGGCGGTCGCGCCCTCGTCGCGCCACTCAAGGCGGCCCGTGGCGGCCCCGACGCGCGGATCGGTGAGCGGGGCGCAGAGCCGTGCCAGCGAGCCCGGGGCGAAGCGGGTCTCGGCGTCGGTGAGGATCACCACGTCGCCGCGGGCGGCCTCGAAGAGTGCGTGCTGGGTGGGCGTCTGGCCGGCGCGCGGAAGTGCCAGCAGGCGCACGCGCGGATCGGTCCGCGCGATCCCGGCGACGGTCGCCTCGGTCGCGTCCGTGGATCCATCGCTCCCGACGAGCACCTCCAGGACGGGGCTGCCCGGCCCGTCCTGCGCCAGCGCGTCGGCGATCCGGGCCGCCACCTGGGCGGCCTCGTCGTGGACCGCGATCGCGATGCTCAGGGTCAGGGGCTCGTCCCCAGCGTGCACGCGTACCGGGCGGAGGCGCGCGACGAGCGCCACGAGGACGGGGTATCCGACGTAGACCCAGGCGACGAGCAGGCTGGCGACCCAGAAGGCCGCGGCGAGGAACAGCACGACGGTCGAAGGGTAGCGGCCCGGCTGCCGGTGCGTTGCAGACATCGGAACACGCCATAACGTGCGAATGGAAGGGGCGAGGCGGAATGGCTTCCGGTAGACTCCGCGGCGGCGCCCGGACGGGCTGTGCGCCAGGGAGGTTCCATGGACGACGAGCGCGCCCCCGTGGGTGCTGAGGCGCCAGACGGCGCCGCCGACGACGACGCCATCGAGACCGCGGGCGGAGTGCGCCGTAGCAGGGCGGCGCCTGATCACGGAGGACTGGGCCGCCACGATCCTTGGGCTCGTGCTGCTCGGGTTGGCCCTGGCCGGCGTGATCGGGAAGGGGATGGTCCCCTGATGGCGACCATGGAGCCCGCGCTGGAACCCACGATGGAGCGGTCCGAGGCGCGACCCCTCGCTCCCGCGCTCTGGACGAGCGCCGGGCTGGTCCTGCTGCTCGCCCTGGCGACGCTGACCCGCTACCTGGAGCTGAATGTCCCCATCTGGCTCAAGGACACGGAGTGGGCCGGCGCCGCCAAGGCCATCGAGTTCCCGGTCTACGCGATCCTCCTCGGCCTGGCCGCCAACGGCGCGCTCGCGGCCCTCGGCGTGCGCGAGAAGATGCGCGGCGCCTTCCGCACCGAGTTCTTCATCAAGACGGGGCTCGTCCTCCTGGGCGCCTCGATCAACCTGTCCCTGATCGTCTCCGCGGCCGGCCCGGCGATCCTCCAGGCGGTGCTGTTGATCTCGACGATCTTCCTCTTCACCTGGTGGCTGGGAGGCGTCTTCGGACTCGACACGAAGCTCCGGGCGCTGCTGGCGGCCGCGGTCTCCATCTGCGGCGTGAGCGCGGCGATCGCCGCGGCGGGCGCCGTGCAGGCCAAGAAGGAGCAGCTGGCCTACGCCGCCAGCCTTGTCGTCCTCTTCGCGATCCCGATGATCTTCATCCAGCCCTGGCTCGCGGGCATGCTCGGGCTGTCGGAGGTGGTCGCCGGCGCCTGGATCGGCGGCAATATCGACACGACCGCGGCCGTGACGGCCGCCGGCACCATCGTCGGCGAGGATGCCCTCAAGGTCGCGTCGATCGTGAAGCTCACCCAGAACGCCCTGATGGGCTTCGTCGCCATCCTGCTGACGCTCTACTTCGTCATGCGCGTGGAGAAGTCGGCCGTCGCGACGCGGCCCGGGGTCGGCGAGATCTGGCGGCGCTTCCCGAAGTTCGTGCTCGGCTTCATCGCGGCGTCGGTGATCGTCACGTGGTGGCTGGGGACGGTGCCCAAGGACCAGGGGAGCGCCGCGGTGGCGGTCGCCAACAACCTGCGCGTCTGGTTCTTCATCCTCGCCTTCGTCAGCATCGGGCTCGAGCTCCGAGTCGTGCATGTCCGGGAGGCCGGCTGGCGGCCGGTGGCCGTGTTCGCCACGGCCACGGTGGCCAACCTGGCGATTGCGCTCATCCTGGCCTCGATCCTGTTCGCGGGGTTCGTCGTCACCGCCTGACGCAACCTGCGTGCTCGGCGGCGGTCCGCGATCGGCGTCGCCCGACGCCACCCGCGCTCAGCGCCGGGTGGCGCCGTCCGCCGCGCGGCGGAGGATCGCTGCGAGGCGGGCGGCCTCGGCGGGCCGCGTGTGCTCCGCCACGAAGGCCCGTCCTGCGGCGCGGAGGGCCTGGGCGCGCCCCGGATCCGCCGCCAGGTCCGCCAGGGCCGCTGCCCACGTGCCCGGATCGCCCGACGCCACCGGGAGGATCGGGGCGCCGGCCGGCGTCGCATCCGGGTCGCTGAGCTCGGCCAGCCGGCCGGCGGGCACGGCCACCACGGGCACGCCCGCTGCCATCGCGTCCAGCACCGACTTCGGGAAGCCCTCGGCGGGCGAGGCGGACACGAACACGTCCGCGGCCGCGAGCGCGGCCAGGTATGCGCTCCGTCGCGCGAGATGGCCCGTGAAGCCGACGCGATCGGTGATCCCCAGGACTGCCGCGCGCTCCTCGAGGGCGCCGCGGGCAGGCCCGTCGCCGATCACGTCGAGGTGGACCGCCGGCGCCCTGTCGGCTGTCGCCAGGGTTGAGACGGCGTCGAGCAGCACGTCGAGACCCTTGCCCTCGGCGAGCCGGCCGGCGTAGACGAGGCGGAGCGAGCCGGCCACGGCGGGCCACGGATCGCCGTGCCAACTCCGGATCTCGTCGGGTTCGACCAGGCTGCTGACCACCCCGCCGCGAGCCAGGTCGGCCCCGGCGACCACCACCGGCGCCCCGAGCGCCGCCAGGCGCGTCGCCGCGTCGTAGCCGCTGGCGGCGATCCGCGCCCCCAGCCCGGCGACCCCGCCACGCGCCTGCCCTGCGACGACCTCGCGGACGCTGCCCACGACGTAGCCGACTCGCGGCACGCCGCGGGCAGCCGCGACGAGCGCGGCGAGGAGCCCGTTGGATGCCGGGAGGCGGAGAAGCACGACGTCGGCACCGGCCACGGCGCGCCGGAGCCGTGGCGCGTTGCGGGCCACGAGCAGCGGTGCCCGCCGGAGGTAGCCGGCGATGCCGTCGAAGGGTTCTGTCGCGAGCACGCGGATCCGAGCATCCACGGGGAGGGTCGCGGGGGCGGACGCCGCTGGACGCACCGGGGCGGCCAGGACGACCGACGCGATCGCACGCTCGCCGTCGGCGTCATGCACGTCGAGGAGGGCGGCGGCGAAGCGGTGGAACGTCGCGTTCGCGGCGTGGGTGCGGCCCTCCCAGGTGACGTATGGCGCGTCATCGACGATGACGACCCGCAGCCCGCTCATGGCTCCTCCCCGGGGCCAGGTTCGGCGGCCCCGCCGTCGCCCTTCCGGCCCCGCAGCGAGCGCAGGCTCGCCTGGAGGTCGCGGGGACGCAGCACGAGCGTCTCGGCCAGACCGCGTCCCGAGAGGCGCAGGAAGGCGACGACCATCAGCAGGGCCGTCACCGCGTAGGAGATCGACGACGAGATCGCCGCCCCCGAGATTCCCAGCGCGGGGATGAGCACCACGTTCGAGGCGACGTTCACCGCGAGGCCGATCAGCATGACCGTGGTGGCCGCGCCGGGCCGTCCCTGGCCCGTGAGGTACCGCGAGAGGATGGCCACGACGCTGTACGCCACGACCCCCGGCAGGATCCAGCGCAGCGCGGTGCCCGCGGCCGCGAAATCGGTCCCGTAGACCAGCTCCACCAGCCACGGCCCGAGGACGAACGCCGGGACGGCAAGGAGCAGGGTGATCGCCACGGTGGTCCGCGCGAGCACGACGGCGGTGCCCGCAGCGTCCTCGCCCGGGTCGACCGCGCGGCTGAACATGACCGTGCCGAGGGCATTGGGGATGTACCAGAGTGTCTCGGCCAGCCCTGCCGTCACGGAATACACCCCGGTTGCTCCTACTCCGACCAGGAGGTTCAGCAGGAAGGCATCCGACCGGAGCTGGAGCCGCTCGGCGATCGCACCCGGCAGCACCTGCGTCCCGAAGCGGAGCTCCTCGGCGAGAAGGGGCGCCGACGGCCGCAGCCCCGCGATCCCGTCGCGGTGCGCGGCGTACGCGATGGCAGCCGCCGTCAGCCCGAGCGCGACCAGGTTGCAGACCACGGCGACGTCGAGCGAGAGGCGGGCGACGGCCGCGGCGCCGACGACGAGGACGAGCAGGGTCGCCCGTCGCAGGAGGCGGATGGCATTGTACGCGGCGACCAGCCGCCGCCCGAGCAGGGCGAACAGCCCCAGCGCGAAGAAGAGCTCGCCGGGGATCGCCAGGGCCGCGTAGAGGAACTGGGCGGCCGACAGGTTCGGGATCAGGGACGTAAGAGGGCCGCGCGGCCGGACGTCGGTGGGGAGCCCGTAAAGCCAGCAGGCCAGGACGACGGCCAGCCCGCCGACCACCGCCGACCAGATCACCGCGTTGGCAAAGCCGAGCCGCGCGTCACCCTTGTCGCGGCCGGCGACGACGCCCAGCGCGGCGTCCATGCCCCAGCCGACGACGACCGCGGCAAGCTGCGAGAGGAGCAGCACGAGCGTGAAGCGGCCCTTCGCATCCGGTCCCAGGAGGCGCGCCAGCACGACGTCCGTTCCCAGGATGAGGACGGCGAGGCCGAAGCGGGTGCCGACCGTGAGGACAGCGTCCCGGCCCAGCCCGCTCCGCGCGGGGCGGTCCGCCTGCCCGGACGCTCCGGCCGCGGCGGTCATCCGACGGTCACTCCGACCCGGAGCGGGCGTCCGGCGCCACCGAGGCGAGAGCCGGGTCGCGGAGCGCGGCGTCGAACCACGCGGCCGTCTCCCGCAGCCCGGCGGCGAGATCGATGGCTGCGCGCCAGCCCAGGCGCTCGGCCGCCAGCTCGACGCGACTCGCGTTCCGCACGACGTCGCCGGCCCGCACACCGGCGTGGCGCACGGGGACCGGGCGCCCAAGGGCCGTGGAGACGGCTGCCGCGAGCTCGTTCACGGTCGTCTCGCGGCCGGTGCCCACCTGGAACACCGCCCCGGCGACCCGGTCCTCGGGCGCCGCGAGCGCCGCGACGAGCGCTGCCGCGAGATCGTCCACGTGCACGAAGTCCCGGGTCTGCTCGCCGTCGCCGTGGATCGTGAGCGAGCCACCGCCGAGCGCGGCGCGCAGCCACGCCGCGACCACGCTCTTCTTGTGGAGCGAGCGCGGCCCGTACGCGTTGGAGAAGCGGAGCGCGCAGGCGGCGACCCCGTACGTCGCCGCGTAGGCTCCCACGTACGCCTCGCCGGCCAGCTTGGAGGCGCCGTAGGGCGAGGAGGGGCGGGGCAGGACCGCTTCGTCGGCCGGCGGCTCGTGGGGCCCGAGGACGGCGTTCGAGCTCGCCAGGACGAACCGACGCGCCCCTGCCTGGCGGGTTGCGTCGAGGAGGTGGACGGTCCGGGTCACGTTGGCGTCGAAGGTCCCGAGGGGGTCGGTCACCGAATCGGGGATCCCCGCCCGCGCGGCGAGGTGGACGACCGCGTCGCAACCCTCGACCGCTGCGTGAACGGCGGGCGGATCCGTGAGCGAGGCGACCACGAGCTCGACGGGGACGCCGTCGAGATACGCACGCTGCCCGATGGAGAGGTCGTCGAGGACCCGGACCGTTGAACCCGCGGCGACGAGCCGGCGGACCAGCGCGGAGCCGATGAAGCCGGCTCCCCCGGTGACGAGGACCCGGCCGGCGGTCACCGGGCGGTCGGCGCTCCGGCGCTCCTGCGCGCGGCGAGCGAATCGGGGACCCACGTGACGCCCTGGAGGATGACGTCCCGGTTGACCAGCTCCTTGTTCCGGTCGATGGTGTCGATCATCGTGTCGATCAGCTCCTCGGAGAGGAAGCGGGGCTGCAGCCCTAGCTCCAAGAGCTTCGTGTGCTTCGCGTTGTAGTAGTGGCGCTCGGCTTCCTTGCGCGGGTTCCGGATGCTCTCGATCACCACCTCCCGGCCGAGATGCGCCGCTGCGTCGCGGACGCGCTCGGCCAGGTCCATGACCGAGAACAGCTCGGTGAACTGGTTGAAGACGCGCAGCTCGCCGGCCTCGGCGGGGTTCGCGACCGCCAGCCCGACGCACTGGATCGTGTCCCGGATGTTGAGGTAGCCGCGGGTCTGGCCGCCCTCGCCGTAGACGGTGAGCGGGTGGCCGACGACCGCCTGCACGACGAAGCGGTTGAGGGCGGTCCCGAAGACCTCGTCGTAGTGGAAGCTCGTGGCCAGCCTCGGGTCCAGGGCCGTCTCGTCGGTCTCGATACCGTAGACGACGCCCTGGTTGAGGTCGGTGGCGCTGAGGCCCCAGATCCGGCAGGCGAAGTGGATGTTGTGGCTGTCGTGGACCTTCGTCAGGTGGTACAGCGAGCCGGGGGTCTTGGGGTAGAGGAAGGTGTGCTCCCGGCCGTTGTGCGTGACGGTGAGGTATCCCTCCTCGATGTCGATGTTGGGCGTCCCGTACTCGCCCATCGTGCCGAGCTTGACGAGGTGGGTCTCGGGGGTGATGTCGCGTATGGCGAACAGCACGTTGAGGGTGCCGACGACGTTGTTGGCCTGGGTGTAGGTGGCCGTCCGGACGTCGATCATCGAGTAGGGCGCCGACGGCTGCTCGCCGTAGTGGACGACGGCGTCGGGTCGGAACGAGCGGAAGACCGACTCGACGAAGGCGTAGTCGGTCAGGTCGCCGACGTGCAGCTCGATCTCGAGCCCGGTCACCTCGCGCCACGCCCGCACCCGCTCATGGAGGGTCAGGATGGGCAGCAAGGGCCGGACGCCGATCTCCAGCTCCCAGTGTCGCTTGGCGAAGTTGTCGACGACCGCGACGCGATGCCCTGCACGCGAAAACGCCATGGCGGTGGGCCATCCCAGGTAACCGTCACCGCCGAGGACCAAGATCCGCTGTGCCACCCGGTCTCCTCGCGCTGGGGCCCGGGCGAGCGTCAACGCCGGGCGGTCGTTGCTGGTGAGTTCTCGCGGGAGAGTCTACCGTCGCGCGGGCCCGGGCGTGCCGACGCCCCGGCCGGTGGCCGGGGCGTCGTGGTGGCGAGATGGCGCGGCTGCCCGGCGGCCGCCGCGGGTCAGTGGAAGGTGCCTGCCCTGACCTGCGAGAAGAGCGTCGTCATCCACGAGACCATCTGCGGGTCGCGAAGCTCGTCGCGCGCGTAGTTCGTGTTCCGCCAAGTGTGGAACGCGATCCCCTTGGCGCCCAGGAGCGTGAAGCCGTCCCGCACCTGGCGCCACAGCTGCGCCTGGGTCGGCCGCTGCTTCTTGTGGCTTACGGGCTTCAGGTACTTGTGGGTCTGGACCATCAGCCATACGGGCCGGCCGGGGGTGACACGGTTGACGATCGACTTCGCCCGCGGGAACCACTTCGTGGCGCCCGTCAGGTAGATCGAGTTCGTCCCCGTCGTCGTCTCGACCGGGTACCAGTCGAACATCACGATGTTGGCCATGCCGGTCCCGTACGGGTTGCGGCTCGTGCCGAAGCCGGGCATGTCGCCGAACAGCGCGATGACGGGCTTCCCGGGATCGGCGGTGCGGTAGGCGCGGTAGAGGGACCGGATCTCGCTCATGGTGATCCGGCTCCACGACGGCTCCTTGACCGACAGGTAGCCGAAGGTGGCCGGGTGGCTCTTCACCTTGCGGACCCACGGGCCGACGCGCCACGGGTAGACCGCACCAGTCGAGTAGTTCACGGTCGACGGGAAGGCGAAGATGACCTTCAGGCCGCAGGCCTGCGCCTTGTTGAGGTAGTTGATCGCATTGAAGGTCCCAGCGGCGTTCTTGATCACGTGGGTTGCGCCGGAGGTGCAGATCCCGTTGGTGTTCTTCTCGAGGTCCCACACCGGGACCTCCTGGAGGATCATCGGGGCCGCCGTGGAGTAGGAGGGCGCGACGACCGCGCCCGCGCTGATCGGGCTCCCGAGCGTGCCGGCGAGAAGCGCACCGCCGAGGGCGAGCGCCACGCCGAGCCGGGGCCTGGTGCCGGGGATTCGCATGACCAAGCTCCATGGTGGGCGAGAGACGGATGATGACAGGTCCCATTCTCGGGCGCCCCTGGGCGTTCCGGCGATCCCCAACTCGTCCGGGTGGGGTCCTGTGCGCGGGCGCACCAGGTGCGCGGTGCGGGCGCGGCTCGGCCGGGGCTCCGGTCGGCCGCTCGGTCGGGGCGCCGCTTGCACCGGCCGGTCAGGGTGCCGAGCGCCCGCGTCGGCGAGCCCGGACCACCATGCGGGCAACGAGGATCACCTGCCCGGCGTGGTTCCACGCGATCCGTCGTCGACGGCCGGGCACGGGACGGGCGTCGATCGCGATCTCTGCGAGGCGCGCATCGCGCGTGCATGCCTCGAGCGCGAAGGAGCCGCAGATGCAGGACCCGGGGATCTCCAGCTCGCGGGCGAGGTCGGTTCGCAGGGCCCTGAAGCCGGTTCCCGAGTCGCCGACCGGGCCGCCGAGCGCGGCGATCGCGGTGACCAGCCGCTCCGAGATGCGCGCGACGCGCGAGCGGTGTCCCTGGACCATGTCGGCCGTGCCGTCGACGATTGGCGCGACGAGCTCCGCGATCCGCTCGACCGGCATCTCTCCGTCGGCGTCCACGGTGACCACGATGCTTCCCGTCGCGGCCCCGAACCCCCGCTTGATCGACCCGATGTAGCCGAGGCGCCGGTCGTTGCGGAGGACCACCGCCCCGGCCCCGGAGGCCACGGCCCCGGTCTCGTCGTTGCTCGCGTCGTCGACGACGACCACCTCGTCCACGTGGCGCGCCAGCTCATCGATCGTCGCGGCGATCCGGGCGGCCTCGTTGCGCGCGGGGACGATCGCGGACACGCGCGGGCGCCCGCCATCCGTGCTGCCGACGCTCACGTCGATGGTCGCGCGCATGGTCGGATTCTGCCGGACTCGCGGGCTGCCGGGTCAGGGATCCCGCGATGCCGATGCTGGCCCCGATCCGGCTCTCGGCCCGCCCGAGGCCAGCTCGTGTCGCGAGCGTCCGGCCCAGCTATCCTGCCGGGGATGGATGACGTGCCACCCGGTGCCGGAGGCGCCGTTCCCCTCGCGATGGGCTGGCTGCCGGCCGTGGCGTGGGCCGCGCTGATCTTCGCTCTCTCGGCGCAGCCCGGGCTGCGCCTGGCGCCGGATGAGGGCGTCGACCTCATCGTCCGCAAGGTCGGGCACATGGCCGTGTTCGGGATCCTGGCCCTGCTGGTCTGGCGCGCCCTCGAGAGGACGACCACGTCGCGCAGGCCGTGGGCCTGGGCGCTCGCGCTCACGTTCGTCTATGCGCTCACCGATGAGCTGCACCAGTCGTTCGTGGTGACGCGCCAGGCTTCGTTGGCCGACGTCGCAATCGATGCCATCGGCGCGGTCGTCGCCGTGGCGGGACTGGCGTTCCTACGATCGCGTCGACTACCGAGAGGCCAGGGCGCCTGAGGCCGCGGCCCGGGAGCCCGGGTCTCGCGTGTGATCCGGCGGCGGCTGGGAGTACGAGCGGGCACGCGGCGCGGTACTTCCGCCCCGGCGCGCCGGGGCACCGGCGATGGGACGATCCCGCCATGCCCGACCCCGCGAAGGCCGAGCGCCTCCATCGTCCCGGCCGGGTGCCCGGGGACGACGTGCCGGCGCGCCCGTGGCGCGTCGTGCGCCTGCTGCGCGAAGCGATCCTGGGCGACCCGGGCGAGGGCCTGCTCGGCCCCCGGGGCCCGCTCATCGCTGGGGCCGTCACCGCCTTCTACGTCGTTACGAGCATCGGGCTGGCTCGCTGGGACATCGCGGTCTCCTTCGCCATCGTCCCGCTCGTTATCGCCGCCCTGACCCTGCCAGCGCGTCCCGGGATGGTCGTTGCCATCGTCACGTTCGCGACCGTTCTCGCCGCCGAGACCGTCGCCGTGGCGGCGGACCTCGACGCCATGGACATGCTCGCGCTGATCGGCTTTGCCTTCGTCAGCCTGGCCCTGCGCCTCGTCGTGGTGCGGCTCACGCGTGGCGGCGAGGAGATCGCCCACACGGCGACGACGCTCGCCGCCACGCGGGCCCAGGTCGACGAGGCGCGCGAGGCGACCGAGCGCTGGGTCGGCCAGCTGGAGGTGGTCCAGCGGGCCGCCGCCCGGATGGCCGGCCGGCCGTCGGTCCGCGAGGTCGCGGAAACCGTCGCCGACGAGATCCGGGCGATCGTCGACTACCACGCCTGCCGGGTCTATGTCCTCGAGGAGCCGGACGACCTGGTGCCGGTCGTCTCGGCCGGCGAGAACGGCTACGAGACGATCCCGCTCGACGACCTCGGCCTCAAGGTCGGCGAAGGGTTCACGGGCTGGGTGGCCGCGAACGGCCGTCCGCTGCTGGTGCCCGACGCGAACGCCGACCCGCGGGGCATCACGATCCCCGGGACCGACGAGATCGACGAGTCGATGGTCCTGGTCCCGATGCGCTACGACGAGCGGGTCACGGGCGTGCTGGCCCTCTCGAAGACCGGCCTGCGCCAGTTCGACCTGGCCGACGTCCGGGTCCTCTCGATCCTCGCCGACCAGGCGGCCACGGCGATCGAATCGGCGAAGGCGATCGGCGCCTCGAGCGCGCTGGCCGAGGACCTCCGCCGGGTCGCCGACATGAGCAGCGCCCTGTCGCGGAGCCTGGACCCGCGCCAGGTCGCCGACCTCATGGCCAGCCACGTCGGGCGGGCGTTCGGCGCCGACGAGTGCGGGATCTCCTACTGGGACCGTCCCGCCGACCGCCTCCTGACCTGGGGCTACTGGCCGCCGCAGCGGATCGAGAACCTCGAGCCGTCGTTCGCTCTCGAGGGGTTCCCCGAGACGCGCCGCGTCCTCGAGACGCAGACGCTCTCGACGATCGACACGGACGATCCCGCCGCCGACCCGGCGGAGGTGGCCCTGCTGCGGCGCGACGGCCAGCGGACGCTCGTCATGGTCCCGCTCGTCGCCAAGGGCGAGACGATCGGGCTCGTCGAGCTGTGTGGCACCGGCGTCCTGCGGCTCGATGCGCGGCGGATCGACCTCGTCAGGGCGATGGCCAACGAGGCCGCGATGGCGCTCGCCAACGCCCAGCTCTACGAGACGACGCGCGCCCTCGCGGACCGCGATCCGCTCGACGGGCTACTTCAACCACCGCTACCTCCACGAGCGGCTGGGGGAGGAGATCCTGCGGGCCCAGCGGACGCGGGCGCCGCTGGCGCTCCTGATGATCGACCTCGACGACTTCAAGCTGGTGAACGACACCCTGGGCCATCTCTTCGGCGACGAGGTCCTGCGCTGGTCGGCGGAGCAGATCCGCGGGGCGCTGCGCGGCTCCGACATCGCGGCCCGGTACGGCGGCGACGAGTTCGCGGTGATCCTGCCGGACACGCCCGCGTCCGGCGCCCGCGATGTCGGGGAGCGCATCGTCGCGGCCCTTCGCGACCACCCGTACCGAGCCGAGGGCCGCGGGCCCGTGGCGGTCGGCGCCTCCGTCGGCGTGGCCTCGTTCCCCGCCGACGGCCACTCGGCCCAGACGCTCATCGCGGGCGCCGACGCGGCGCTCTACCGGGTCAAGAGCGGCGGCGGACGCGGCGTCCAGGGTCGCGTCCGGCGGCGCCCGGGCCTGCACGCGGCCCCCGACGCTCTGAAGGTCTCGCCCGAGGTGCCGGCGAGCGAGGCGCAGCCGGCGCCCGACGCCCTGCCGGCGCCCGACGCGCGACCGGCGGCGGGCTAGGAGAGAAGTACCGGGGCGATCTGCCCGAAGGATCGTCGGCCCGGCGTGGACGCGCGGGGCCGCGACGCCGCATCCTGTAGGCCACCGTGGCAGACCCGTCGCGCACCCTCCCGGCACCGCCCGCGGACCCGCTCGAGGCACGGGTCCGGCGCTCGTGGACCCTTCTCGCGGCGGCGATCGCCATCCTCTCCGGCCTGGTCCTCGCCTGGATCGTCGTCCCCGGCGTCCCGCTGGCCGCCGCGGTCGTCCTGGCGCTGGGCGGCGTCGCGGGATCCGCCACGCTCGCCCGCCGGAGCGTCGAGGCGCGGGACGCGGGACGGCGCGAGGAGGTGGAGAACTTCGCGCGCATCCTCCAGGGGTTCTCCCGGGCCGTCTCCCCGGACGCGATCGTCGACGCGATCATGCGCGAGCTCGGCCCCGGGATGGGCGCCGACCACCTGGTCGTGGTGCGCCGCCGGCCGGGCGCCCCGATCCTCGATGCGACGCTCGTCCCGACCCGCGCCGGGGCGCCCTCGGCGAGCACGGTCCTGCCGGCCGTCGACCTCGACGACGGGTTCGCGCCCTTTGCGCCGGGGCTTCCCACGCCGTCCGACGCGGCGGACCGGGCGGCCGAGCGGATCGCGACGCGCGTCCGCCGGGCCTTCGGGCTCACGAACGTGCTCGCAGCTCCGCTGATTGCCCACGACGAGCTGCTCGGGGCGATCGTCATCTCGCGGCGCCGGGACACGCCGTGGCCGGAGGCCGCCCGCCAGATCCTGGCGGCGGCCGCGTCCGAGGCCTCCGCGGCCCTGGCCCGGACGGTCACGCACCGCGCCACGGAGGTGGCCGCGACGACCGACGCCCTCACGGGCCTCCCGAACCGGCGCTACTTCCAGGAGTACGTGGAGCTGCTGGGCAGCGGCCGGCGGGCGGACGACACGATCGGGATCCTGATGGTGGACGTGGACCGCTTCAAGCTCCTCAACGACCGCCACGGCCACGCCGTCGGCGACGTCGTGCTGCGTGCGGTCGCCCGCACGATCGCCGCCGCCGTTCGCGACGTCGACCTCCCGGCGCGCTACGGCGGCGAGGAGTTCGTGGTCCTCCTCCGCAGCCCCAGCCGCGCGGTCCTTCTCGAGGTCGGCGAGCGGATCCGCGACGCGGTGGAGCGGATCGACCTCGCCGCGGTCGGGGTTGACCGGGTCACCGTCTCGGTGGGCGCGACGGTGGGGGAGGGCGGCGGCGAGCTGGTCGCCGACCTGGTGAGCGCGGCCGATCGCGCCCTGTACCGGGCCAAGCGCTTCGGGCGGAACCGGGTCGAGGCGGGCTGACGACCCGCGGGCCGTGCCATACTCGGCCCGATGGCCGAGCACTCCCCGGTCGCCGCGCCCGACCCGGCCCCGGCCGGCCCGGATGTCGCGGCGCCGCTTCCGTCGAACGCCGAGCTGGCGGCGGTCTTCCACGAGATCGGGAGCCTCCTCGAGATCAAGGGTGAGCTGGTCTTCAAGACCGTGGCCTACCACCGCGCGGCGGACGCGATCGCCCACAGCCCGCACGACATTGCCCGGGCCTATCGCGAGGGCCGTCCACCCGCGATCCCCGGGGTCGGGTCCGCCATCTCGGACAAGATCGCCGAGCTCGTCGCGACGGGGCGGCTGGGCTTCCTCGAGCGGCTCCACGGCGAGGTCCCGGCCACGCTCGTCGAGCTCCTCGAGATCCCCGGCGTCGGCCCCAGGACCGTCCGGCTCCTCTGGGAGCGGCTGGGGATCGAGACGCTCGAGGACCTGCGGACGGCGCTGCGAGCCGGAACGCTGCGCGGCGCGCCGGGGCTCTCCGAGAAGGGGATCGCCGGGCTCCGGGCCGGCGTCGAGACGCTCGATCGGCGTTCGTCGCGGATGACGCTCGGGACGGCCGAGCGGATCCTCGACGGGGTGGCGGCGCTCCTCGCCGATGCGCCCGGCGTGCGCGCCATCGTCCCCGCCGGCTCGTTCCGGCGCCGCCGCGAGACGATCGGCGACCTCGACCTGCTGGTCGAGACCGACGACCCGGCCGCGGTCATCACACGCTTCACGGCCCTCCCCGCGGTCGAGTCCGTGGTGAACGCGGGGTCGCACAAGGCCGCGGTTCGCCTGGCCGGCGGCCCGCAGGTCGACCTGATGGTCATGCCGCCGGGGGAGACGGGGACGTACCTCGTCCACTTCACGGGCAGCAAGGAGCACAACGTGCGCCTGCGGGCGATCGCCCGCGACCGCGGGTGGAGCCTCTCGGAGAAGGGCTTCGTCCGGCTCGGCGACGACGGCGAGCCGCTGACCGGACCGGCGGCGGAGCTGCGGACGTTCGCCACGGAGGCGGAGGTCTACGGGTTCCTCGGGCTGGCCCCGATCCCGCCGGAGCTGCGCGAGGACGGCGGCGAGGTGGAGGCCGCCCGCGACGGGCGGCTGCCGCGGCTCGTCGAGCCCGCCGACCTGCGTGGCGACTGCCACGCCCACTCCGACTGGTCCGACGGGATCCACACGATCGAGCAGATGGCGGAGGCTGCGCGCGCTCGCGGTTACGGTTACTTGGTGCTTACGGACCACTCCCACGGCCTCGCCATCGCCCGCGGCCTCACGCCGGAGCGGGTCGCGGCCCAGCGCGCCGTCGTCGCCGGCCTCAACGAGCGCTTCGTCCGCGAGGAGGCGGACGGGTCGGCGCCCGCGGCGACGCCGCCCGGCGGGTTCCGCCTGCTCCACGGCTGCGAGCTGGAGATCCGCGGCGACGGCTCGCTCGACTTCGACGACGAGCTGCTCGCCTCGTTCGACGTCGTCGTCGCGGCCCTCCACCAAGGCCGGCGCCAGCCGCGCGAGCAGCTGACCGCGCGCGTCCTGGGTGCCATCGCGAGCCCGCACGTGGACGTCATCGCGCATCCCGCCGGCCGGATGCTGGGTGAGCGGGCCCGCGACGACCTGGACCTCGCCTGGCCCGAGATCTTCGCGGCCGCGGCGGCGACCGGAACGCTCCTCGAGATCGACGGCTCGGACCACCGGCTCGACCTCGCGCCGGAGCGCGCCCGGCTCGCGATCGCCGCCGGCTGCCGGCTCACGATCGACTCGGACGCGCACCGAACCGAGGAGCTGGCGGGCATCGGGTGGGGGGTCGCCCAGGCCCGGCGAGCGTGGGTCGAACCCGGGTCGGTGGCCAACACGTGGTCGCGCGAGGAGCTGCTCGCCTGGGTGGCCGCCAAGCCGGAGCGCGTCTCATGAGGCTGTCGCGCCCGAGCCTGCGCCACCCGTTCCGTCGCTCGGCGCCGCCGCTGGCGACCGGGGCTCCTGGGCATCCGCTGCCGCCGCCCCCCCGGCGCGAGATCCGTCCGCCGATCCCCGGTGGCGTGCTCACGGGGGCGCCGGGCCGGTCGGTCGTGTCGGGCGCCGCGGCGAGTCGGTCCCTGCGCGCGACCGTCGCGGACCCTGCCTGGGAGCTGGTGGCCGCGGCGGTCACCCTGGCCGCGATCGGGCGGCTGGCCGAAGGCCCGTCGCTGTGGGTGGCGGCCTTCGTCGCCGGCCTGGCGCTCGGCTTCGGGGCCCTCGAAGTCCTCGGGGCGCCCGAGCCGCCCCCGGGCATCTCCGACCTCGGCGTCCCGGTCGAGGCGCTCCTCCTGCCGGCGGTGACGGGGATCGCCTCCGTGACGGCCATCCACCTGGTCCCGATGGGGCTCCTCCTGGTGCCGGCGCTGGTGGCCGTCGGGGCGCTCGCCGCGGCCTCCGTCGAGATCGAGCGGCGCATCCTGGCCCGACCCAGCGGGCCGACCGCCGCCGACCGCACCGCGCTCCTGGCGGTCGTCATGGTGCTGGCCGCCGTCGCCTTCACCGGGATCGCCGGGGCGATCCCGGGGGCGCTCGTCGAGCCACCTCCGGTCGGGCTGGAAGCCCCGCGGTCGGGCCTGCCGCTCGAAGGGCTCGCCCTCCTTGCTGCGCTCGACGGCCTCGTTGCCGGCCTCCTGGGCTATCGACTTGCCGCCCTGCGGGTGCCGACCGTCCGCGGGGCCCTGGCCGATGCCCTGTCGTACGCGGCGGTCATCGCCATCGCCGCGGCGGCCCTGCGCGCGATGGGCCTCCCTCGTCTCCTCGGGCCGGCGCTGCTGACGCTCGTCCTCTACCTCTGGAGCGCCTACCGGGGCGTTCCGCGCAGCGCCCGCCGGGATGCCCGCTGGATCTGGGAGATCCTGCTCCTCGTCGCGCTCGGCGCCCTCATGGTGGCCTGGAACCTGCTGGCCCAGGGCTGACAGGGCCCTCGATCCCGCGGCCACCGGCCGGTTCCGTGTGCCGACGACGCGGCCGGGGCGCCTCGACCGCAACCCTCCCGGACCGGCTCGCGCCACCCCGCAGAACCCCGTTGACACGGGGCCGCAACCGGGTCCATCCTTCGGTCACTCCGCGTGTAAACCGGTTTAGTAAACCGACGGCCCATCCTGCCGGGAGCCGGTTTCGCGCCGACGTCGCGCCTCTCGTGCCCAGGAGGAAGTCATGCGCCGTCCGCTCGGGCGACTTCGCGTCGCCGCCATCCTTGCCGTGCTCGCCCTCGCGGCGGGCATCCTGCCGGCCCCCGGGCCGCTCGCGGCCGTCGCCCCCCAGGCCGCGTCGGCCAACACCCCGAACCCGACGAACGTCACGATCGCCGGCAGCCTCCAGTCCGAGCTCGGCTGCCCCGGCGACTGGGACCCCGCCTGCGCCGCGACCCACCTGACCTACGACGCCGCCGACGACGTCTGGCAGGGCACCTGGAGCGTGCCCGCCGACAGTTACGAGTACAAGGCCGCACTGAACAACTCGTGGGACGAGAACTACGGCCTCCATGCGGCGCTCGGCGGTGCCAACATCCCGCTGAACCTCGCCGCCAGCACATCGGTCAAGTTCTTCTACGACCACAAGTCCCACTGGATCACCGACAGCAAGAACAGCGTGATCGCCGTCGCGCCCGGCAGCTTCCAGAGCGAGCTCGGCTGCTCCGGCGACTGGGACCCGAGCTGCCTCCGCTCCTGGCTCCAGGACCCCGACGGCGACGGGACCTACACCTTCGAGACGACGGCCCTTCCCGCCGGGAGCTACGAGGGCAAGGTCGCGATCAACGAGGCCTGGGACGAGAACTACGGCCAGGGCGGCGCGCCCGGCGGCGCCAACATCCCGTTCACGCGTGCCGGCGACGCGTCGAAGGTCACCTTCAGCTACGACGCGGCGACGCACGTCCTGACGATCACCGTGACGCCGCTCGGCCCGTCGCACGACAACAACGTGAGTGGGACGGCCTGCGCCACGACTCGCGCGACCTCCTGTATCGCTCGCCCGGCGGCGCGGTTCCGGCCGGCACGCCGGTCGTGCTGCGCTTCCGCACGTTCCACGACGACGTCACCGGCGTGAAGGTCCGCTTCTACAGCGTCGACCTCGGCGGTCAGCAGATCGTGCCGATGACGCGCGCCGCCACGCGCGTCGCCTGCTACGAGGCGGCCCTCGCGGCGGATCGCCTGCGACTTCTGGCAGGTCACCCTGCCCGGGTCCTGGGGCGCCGACAACCTGTGGTACCGCTTCATCGTCACGGACGGGACCGACACCGACTACTACGCCGACAACACGGCCGCCCTCGACGGCGGGCTCGGCGCCGCGAGCGACGACGCGGTCGACAACAGCTGGGCGCTCATGCTCTACGAGCCGACTTCGCGGCCCCGGCCTGGGCGCAGGACGCGGTCATCTACCAGATCTTCCCCGACCGCTTCCGCAACGGGCGCGCCAACAACGACCCGGCGACCGGCGACGTCCGCTACGACGACCCGGTGATCGCGCTCCCCTGGGGCACGCTCCCCGAGGGCTACTGCCGCAACTACGCGGACGCCGACTCGACGCACGTGCGCCGGCTCGCTTCGGCGGAGACCGGCAAGGAGCAGCCGCGCGGCCGCGACTACTTCGGCGGCGACCTGAAGGGCGTCGACCAGCAGCTCGACTACCTCGAGGCCCTCGGGGTCACGACGATCTACTTCAACCCGATCTTCGACGCCGGCTCCAACCACGGCTACGACACGCAGGACTACACGAAGATCGATCCCTACTTCGGGACCCAGAAGGACTGGGAGAACCTGGTCAAGCACGCGCGGGACCGGGGCATCCGGATCGTCCTCGACGGCGTCTTCAACCACCTCAGCTCCGACAGCCCGTTCTTCGACCGCTACCACCACTACGCGACGGTCGGCGCCTGCGAGTCGGCCGCCTCGCCCTACCGCTCCTGGTTCCACTTCCGCGCCCCGGTCGGCGCCGAGCCATCGCCGTGTGCCCCCTCGACGCCCGGCGGCAGCGACACGTTCTACGAGGGCTGGTTCGGCTTCGATTCGATCCCCGTCATCGACAAGGCGGCCTCGAACACCTCCGTCTGGAAGTACTTCCTGACGGGGTCCCACGCCATCGCCAAGCGCTGGCTGCAGGCCGGCGCCGCCGGCTGGCGGATGGACGTCGTCGGGCGACGCCTCGTTCCCGGCCGGCTACTGGGAGACGTTCCGCGAGGTCGTGAAGGCGACGCGCCCGAGCGCCCTCACGATCAGCGAGACCTGGCAGAAGGACTCGACGCTCCTGCGGATGCTTCGCGGCGACCGGTTCGACACCACGATGAACTACCGGCTCCGCGACGCCGTCCTCGGCTTCCTCGCGCCGGGACCCTTCGACTCGAAGGGGTTCGCCGACAGCGGCAGGATCATCACGCCGTCCGAGTTCCTGTCCCGGCTGTCGTCGGTCCGCGAGGACTACCCGGACGCGGCCTACTACTCGCTGATGAACCTGCTCGACAGCCACGACACGGAGCGCCTGCTGTGGACGCTCACCCCGGGCGCCGACACGACCGCCGACAAGGAGGGCAACGTCGCCAACGTGGCCGCCGGCAAGGCGCGCGTCCGTCTCGCCTCGCTGATCCAGTTCACCCTCCCGGGCGCGCCCACGGTCTACTACGGCGACGAGGTCGGGATCACCGGGGCGGACGATCCCGACGACCGGCGCACGTTCCCGAGCCGAGCAAGAGCGCCCGGGACTCCTCGCTCCTGGCCCACTACACGAAGCTCGCCGAGCTCCGGCGCGATCTTCCCGTCCTGACCGACGGCGACTTCCGCGCCCTGCTGGCCGACGACGCGAACGGCGTCGCGGTCTATGGCCGCGCGACGGCGTCGCAGGCGGCGCTCGTCGCGATCAACCGCGGCGCCTCCGCCCGGACCGTCTCGATCCCGCTGGCCGGCTACGTCCGCGACGGCATTGCGTTCAGGACCCGCCTCGCGCTCGGCACCGGCGGCTCCACCACCGCGATCTCCGCCGCCGGCGCGGTCACGGTGACGATCCCCGCCAACGGCGCGCTGCTGCTGGCGAGCAAGTCGGTCGACCTGCGGCCCCCCGCGGCCCCGCGCCTCTCGCTGACCGGCGAGGGAGACGGCTCGCTCAGCGTTGCCTGGAAGGCGGTCCACCGACGCCGTCTCCTACGACGTGTGGGTCAGCCCGGTGACGGGCGGCGGGTACGTCAAGGCCAACGGGTCGCCGGTGCACGGCACCACGTTCACCCTCACCGGCCTGCCGAACGCGACCCCGGCCTTCGTGGTCGTCACGGCGCGCGACGCGGCCGGCAACGTCAGCCCGTTCTCCAACGAGGTCGAAGGGCTGCCCCACCTGGCGATCGGCTGGGCCAACCTCCAGTGGCCGCCGACGCTCACCCACACGGTCAGCGCCGTCAATCGCACCGACTCCGTCTACGGCCAGGTCTGGATCGACGGCGTCACGAGCCAGCCGGGCGCGGCGCCCGGGCTCCGCGCGCAGCTGGGCTTCGGCCCCGACGGCTCCAACCCGGCGACGAACGCCGCGTGGACGTGGACCGACGCCTCGTTCAACGTCGACGCCGGCAACAACGACGAGTTCGTCGCGTCGCTCCTGCCGGAGGCTGTCGGCTCGTTCGACTACGTCTATCGCTACTCGACGACCGGCGGGCGGGACTGGCTCTACGCCGACCTGAACGGCCCGGTCGCCGCCGGTGCGCTCCCGGTCAACCCGGGCGCGCTGACCGTCAACGCCAGCGGCGACGCGACCGCGCCCGCGACACCCGGCGGGCTGCGGGTGGTGTCGGCGTCGCCGGCCGGCATCGAGCTGGCCTGGGACGCGATCGTCGGCGACGCGTCGCTCTACGGCTACGAGGTCGGTCGCAGAACCGGGTCGGCCGCGCTCGAGACGATCGCCCTGGTCTCCGGGGCAGAGACCTTCACCGACACCGCCGTGACGGAAGGGACCACGTATCAGTACGTGGTCCGATCCGTCGACCTCTCGTTCAACCGGTCGGCCGACTCCGGCGAGGTGACGGCGACGGCGGCGCTGCGGCCGGTGACGCTCGTGTTCACCGTCACGGTGCCGGCGTCGACGGACGCGACGGCCAAGGCCGTCAACGTCGCCGGCTTCATCGACCGCCTCGACGGCGGGTACCCGCAGTGGAACCCGGCCGGCGCTCCGCTCACCCGCGTGGACGCCACCCACTGGACGATCACCTTCACCGGCAAGGAGGCCACCCAGATCGAGTACAAGTACGCGCTCGGCAGCTGGGACTACGTGGAGAAGGACAACGCCTGCGGCGAGATCTCCAACCGCCTGCTGACCCTGAGCTACGGCGCGACCGGCACGCAGACCGTCAACGACACGGTCCTCAACTGGCGCAACGTCGCTCCCTGCGGGAACTGACGCTCCGTCGATCGCTCGCCGCCGGCCGGCCTCCGGGCCGGCCGGCGGCGCCACGTCAGGGCGTCAGGCCTGCAGGGAGATCGTTCCGGAGGCGGTGTCGACGACCAGCGGGAGCGGAGCGAGCGGCCGGCGCGCGGGCCCCTGGAGCACCCGGCCGCCGTCCGCGGCGTCGAAGGCCGCCCCGTGGCACGGGCAGAAGAGGATGCTGTCCTGGCCCGCCCACTCCACGGTGCAGCCCTCGTGCGTGCAGACGGCGTCGTACGCGACGAAGGAGCCGGTGGGAAGCTGGACGATGACGGCGGGATCACCGGCGGGCAGCGATGACGGGGCGTCGAAGGGCACGGTGAACGCCAGCGCGCCGCTCTTCGGCACTTCGGAGACCGTGGCGACCTGGAGCCCACCGACCGCGGGTACCGGCGTCGGGCTGGCCGCGGGCGCCGTGCTCGGACGCGGGCTCGGGTTGCCGCCCGTCGTCCCGCTCCCCGTGAAGCCGCGAAGGAACCGGAGCGGCGTCGTGGCCGTGGCGAGCACGAGCGTCGCGATCCCCAGCACGCCGACCTGCAGGACGGTGCGGCGGTCGAGGACCGCGTCGCCGTTGGCCGGCGCTGGGTGCCGATCGACCCAGGCCGATGCGCCGGCCATCCACCCCCGACGAGCCGGGTCGGGCTCCGGCTGGCCGAGCTGCAGGACGGCCCGCGGCACGAGCAGCCCCGCGTGGCCCGCCAGCGCGAGGGTGAGCCAGCCCGCGGCATACGGGAGGTCCGGGCCGAAGTAGTACGGGGACGTCGTCCACGACGCGGTGAGGAAGAAGAGGATCGAGAGCGCGGCCCCGGCGGCGGCGGCGAGGCGATACGCCAGGCCGGTCAGTGCCCCGAGGCCGATCGCGATCTCGGCGACGGCAATCAGCAGCCCGATCGGGACCGCGAAGGGCTCGCTGAGGTGAACGAGCGGCCCGAGCGGCGAGACTCGTGCGAACTCGACGAGCTGAGCCTGGATCGAGGCCGGGCTGGAAGCGTCGAAGAAGGTCGGGTCGATCAGCTTGTCGATGCCGGCATAGACGAACGTGATCCCCAGGAAGAAGCGCAGGGGCAGGAGCGCCGCCGCCGCGACGCGCGGGGATCCCGGCGTCTGCGCCTGCGCGTCGGTCGCGCGATCCGCGGCCCGGCGGTCGCTCTCCGGTTGACCGGTCCTCGGCCCGTTCCGCTGCCGGCTCATCGACCTGCCTCGTCCACGCGCGCTCCGCCTGTTGCCGGGTGGGCCACCCGGTCGGGTGACGATAGCGATGCCATGTTGCGCCTGCGCAGGGCGCGCGGTGTCCCTTCCTTCACCTGCCGCCGCACGGAGCGACGCGGCGCGTCAGCCTCCGAGCTCGTCGGGCAGCAGCGGTCGAACGTACAGGGTCCAGGTCACGCCGTCCGACCTGAAGCCGGTCGCCGTGCTCGCTGCCGCCAGCACGGGTGCCAGGGCGGCCGCGTCGGCCCCCAGTGCCACGCCCTGGCGGAGCCCCTCGATGCCGCGATCTGCGGCGGCCGGGGCGCCGAAGGCGGCCAGCGGGGTGGCAAGCGGCCAGTCGACGGCTGCCGTGTTGACGGCCGGGTCGGCCGGCGGGGCGCCCGGGACCGCGAAGATCCGGTAGCCGGCCGGCTCGAGCGTCGTCGGCGGCGCGGCGGGGCCGCCCCACGCGTCACCGGGATCCTCGAGACGGGCGAGCAGCGCCAGGGCGGCCGTCTGCCGCGGATCGGGCGAGTCGGCGCCGGGCCCCCCGGGCCCCTGCGGCCCACCGCCTGCCCCGCGGAAGCGCGACGTCACCGTCCGGCCGTTCATCGAGACCGTGATCACGGTCGTCCCGGTGTCGGCGGCGATCCCGCCCTGGTCCCCGGCCGGCGTGGCGAGGCCCGCCACCCGGATTGCCGCGACGATGGCGGCCGCGCCGGTGGCCCCGACGTCCCGGACCTGGACGGCGGGGAGGAGGGGGGCGGGCTCGATCGCCGGCTGCGGCGCCGGCGTGAGGATCCTGCCGTCCGCGTAGACCGACACGGCAGGAAGCGCTGCCAGTGTCGCGGCCGGCCCGATGAAGCCGCCTTCGCTGGTCGCCCGCAGGATGAGCGCAGCCGTGGCGGTCGGGGTCGGCACGGCGGTCGGGGAGGGGGCGGTGGCCGGCGGGGAGGACGGCGCGGCACCGCCGCACGCCGCGACGAGGACTGCCGCGACGGCGAGGGCCGCCGCGACGGCGGCCGGGATGGAGGAACGTGGGACGCGCACGGCAACCCTCCGCGAGTCGGGGCGAGACGGGGACGTCCCGCGTGGGCATCAGACGCCGGCCGTGCCGTTCCGGTTTCCGGCCTCGGGGCCGGCCGGCGTCGTGTGACGGGATAGGAGATGAGCCCTCCTGGAGTGTCGCACCCTGGAGCCGCAGTCTGCCCGACGACATGGTGCGAAGATGGGTCGCATGACCGGCCGTGTACGGATCGACCTCCGCCACCACGTGATCCCGTACGCGGCCGGCACGCTGACCCGCCATCCCGGCCGGTTCGGCTACTTCGCGGGTGCTCCCGATGCCGTTCACCGACCGGCCCGGGAGCGCAGATCGCTGCGATGCGGTCGGGGGTGGCCGTGACAGCGGGTTCAGGCTCCGAGCCAAGCGCCGCCCGAGACGTCGTCCTCGCGGCCTTCGCGCGCGCCCTGCGCCGCGAGACACACGTGCTCCAGGACCGGCCCGACCTCCTCTGGCAGCAGCTCTACAACCGACTACAGTGGGAGAGGGATCCCGTCCGGGGCGTTCTCGAGCCCCTGCTCGAGCGGAGATCGGCGCGCGGCGCCGCCCCGTGGCTTCGGACGAGGACGCCGCTGCGGGAGTCAGAGGCGCTCCGTCTCACCCTCGCCGGCCACACGGGTCCGGCCAACGCCTGCGCGATCAGCCCCGATGGCTCCTTCGTCGTCACGGCGAGCCGGGACCGCATCTGCAAGTCCTGGGACACGGCGACGGGCAAGGAGCGGGCGAGCTTTCTCGGCCACACGAAGCCGGTCAACGCCTGCGCGATCAGCCAAGATGGCTCGTTCGTCCTCACGGCCAGCGATGACCACACCGGCAGGATCTGGGACGCGGCGACGGGCAGGGAGCGCGTCACCCTCGCCGGCCATACCGGGCCGGTCAAGGCCTGCGCGATCAGCCAGACGGCTCGTTCGTCCTCACGGCGAGCGATGACCACACCGGCAGGATCTGGGACGCGGCGACGGGCAGGGAGCGGGCCACCCTCGCCCACACCGATCGGGTCAGTTCCTGCGCGATCAGCCCCGATGGCTCCTTCGTCGTCACGGCCGGGGATGCAATGAGCGCCGCCTGGGCCGCGCCCGTCGGTGATGACGACACCTGCAAGATCTGGGACGCGGCGACGGGCCAGGTGCGGGCGACCCTCGCCGGGCATATCGGGCCGGTCAACGCCTGCGCGATCAGCCCCGATGGCTCGTTCGTTGTGACGGCGAGCCAGGACCGCACCTGCAAGATCTGGAACACCGTGACCGGCAGAGAGCGGGCCACCCTCGCCGGCCATACCGATCGGGTCAGCGCCTGCGCGATCAGCCCCGATGGCTCGTTCGTTGTGACAGCGGGCGGCGACCGCACCTGCAGGATCTGGAACGCGGCGACGGGGAAGGAGCGGGCGACCCTGCCCGGCCACGACGGTCCGGTCAGCGCCTGCGCGGTCAGCCCCGATGGCTCCCTGGTGGTCACGGCGAGCCACGACCTCACTTCCAAAGTCTGGGAGGCGGCGACGGGCACGGAGCGCGCCACCCTCGCCGGGCATAGCGGGCCGGTCAACACCTGCGCGATCAGCCCAGATGGCTCCTTCGTCGTCACGGCCAGCGGGGACGACACCGGCAAGGTCTGGGAGCTGGCGACGGGGCAGGAGCGGGCGACCCTCCCGGGTCACGACGGTCCGGTCAACGCCTGCGCGATCAGCCCCGATGGTTCGTTCGTCGTCACGGCGAGCGCTGACCGCACCGGCAGGATCTGGGACGCGGCGACGGGCACGGAGCGCGCCAGCCTCGTCGGCCACACGAAGCCGGTCAACGCCTGCGCGATCAGCCCCGATCGCCTCGTTCGTCGTCACTGCGAGCGGCGACGACACCGGCAGGATCTGGGAGGCGGCGACGGGGAAGAAGCGCGCCACGCTCGGCGGCCATTCCCACCAAGGGCTCAACGCCTGCGCGATCAGCCCGGATGGCTCCTTCGTCGTCACCGCCGGCGAGTACGACGCCTGCGTGATCTCGGACGCGGCGACGGGGAATGAGCGCGCCACCCTCGGCGGCTACGCCTCCGGGGTCAGTGCCTGCGCGATCAGCCCCGATTCGAGCTTTCGTCGCTACCGCAAATGACGATGACAAGTGCAGGATCTGGGACGTGGCGACGGGCATGAAGCGCGCCACCCTCGCCGGCCACATCTCCGGGATCAAGGTCTGCGCGATCAGCCCCGATGGCTCCTTCGTAACGGCCGCCGGGGACAAGAAGGCCAAGATCTGGGACGTGGCGACGGGCAAGAAGCGGGCCACCCTCGCCGGCCACACCTGGTGGGTCAACGCCTGCGCGATCAGCCCCGATGGCTCCTTCGTCGTCACGGCGAGCGGCGACCACACCTGCAGAATCTGGGACGCGGCGACGGGGAAGGAGCGGGCGAGCCTCGCTGCCCGCGAGGTCAACGCCTGCGCGATCAGCCCCGATGGCTCCTTCGTCGTCACGGCGAGCGGCGACCACACCTGCAGAATCTGGGACGCGGCGACGGGGAAGGAGCGGGCGAGCCTTCCGACGTTGGGCCGCTCGAGGTGCGTAGCGCTTCACCCGTGGCAGCCGTTCGCAGCCTGTGGCGACGGGGGCGGTGGCGTCTACCTGATCGATCTCGTCGGGATCGACTGACGGGCCGGTCATCGTCACCGCCGTCGACCTCGGCACGGGCGCCGGGCCGGCCTTGCGTTGCCCGAAGTGCCTCCGGCTCCACCCGCTGGACGACAGCTGGCTCGGTGCGGTGATCCCCGTCCGACCCCCGACTGCGGACTCTCGCTGCGTGTGAACCCCTTCGTCACCGTGACCGCCGCGGACACCGGCCCGCGGCCCCCGCCGACCGCGCGCCGCTGGGAGCCATGAACCCCTCTGCCACGACAGCGGCCAGGGCCGGTCAGAGGGCTCGAACGTGAGGGTCCTCCCCTAGCCCACGACGTGAGTGCGACATTTCCAGGGGCCTCATCTCCTATCCCCGGCGTCGTTTGACGCGGCTGGCCGCGGGGGTGTACAAACGGCAGTCGCGCACCCGTACGCAGTCTTGTCCGGCGCGCCCCGCGCCGCCCCGAAAGGATCCGCCCTCCGTGACGTTCCCTGAGCTCGAGCAGCAGGCACCGAGCGCCCCCAGCCTCTCCCGGATCAAGCGGACCCTCACCGAGCAGGCGATCGCCAGCGCCGCCGCGGCCCGCTGGGAGGAGGCCGCCGAGGTGAACCGGAAGCTCATCGAGCACGGCCCCGACGCCGAGGCCGAGAATCGCCTCGCCAAGGCGCTCTGGGAGATGGGCGACCTCGCCGGGGCGCGCGAGCACTACCAGAAGGCCCTCGCCCTCGACCCGACGAACCGGATCGCCGAGCGCAACATCGACCGCCTGAAGCTCCTGCTCGTGGAGGCCGGCGATCGGACGGTGCCGGCAGACCCGACGAGCAAGGCGCCGGTCTCGATCTTCGTCGAGGAGACCGGCAAGACCGGCTTCGCCCACCTCGTGGAGCTCGCCCGCCCGAAGGTCCTCGCCCAGGTGAACCCGGGCGACTACGTCGAGCTCATCGCCGAGGGCAAGCACCTCATCGCGATCTCCAACGGCATCCGGGTCGGGGTCGTCGAGCCGCGCGTCGCCGCGCGCCTGCTGAAGCTCATCGCCAACGGCAACAAGTACGCCGCCGGCGTGACGTCGCTCGGGGCGCAGGACGTGCGGATCATCATCCGCGAGATCTACCAGGATCCCCGGAACTACGGCAAGGTGAGCTTCCCGACCGCCGCGCGGTCCACCGACCTGCGGCCGTACACGAAGGGCACCCTCCTGCGCGAGGACGAGGACCTCGAGGAGGACCTCGAGGACGACGTGGAGGACGAGGAGATCGAGGATCTCGATCGCGTCCTCCCGGCGGAGGTCACCCCCGACGAGGCCTTCGAGGAGGAGCCGGACGAGCTCGAAGAGCCGTAGCCCCCGGGGGCCCGCCCGGCCGTCGCGACCCACGGGGCGCCGCGCGAGCGGCGCCCTTCGCATCCCCGGGCCTCGCGCCCGCGGGATCGCTCCGCGCGCCCGGACCTGCACCCATCCGGCGCCCGCCGGGAACCTCGCCCCGGCGCTCTGGCAGAATCGATGCCGATGACGCCGCGTGACATCGCGGGCCGGCCTGCCGAGCCGCTCTCGCTTCCGATCTTCTCCCGGCTCGCCCCGGCGCTGCCGTCCGACCTCATCGCCGCGCGCGTCGAGGCGACCACCGCGCCCGACGACGTCGTCATCGACCTGTTCGGCCGGGGCGGGTGGGTTGCCCGCGCCGCGCTGGCGCTGGGCCGGCGCGCGATCTCGATCGAGGCGTCACCGCTCACCCGCCTGCTCGCCGACGTCGTCGTCCGGGCCCCGGACCTGCGCCACCTCGACGCCGCGTTCCAGGCCGTCGCCGCGGCGCCCCTCGGGACGACCAGCCTGCGGGCATGGATCGACGAGCGCTTCGCCACCCGGTGCCCCACCTGCGGCCGCACGCTCGCGCTCGACGAGCTGATCTGGGAGCCCGGCCCCGGTCGAGCCCTGCGGCCCACGCGGCGGTCGTTCCGCTGCCCGGCCTGCCTCGACCGGCGCGGCCGCGGCGGCGAGCTCCGCCACGCGGAGCCGGAGGACCCCGATCTCGAGCTGGCCACCGCCGCCGACGCCGACCCTGTTGCCCGGGACGAGATCGCCGTGCGCTTCCCGCTGGTCGACGAGCCCGGGGGCCTCCTCGAGGAGCTGCTCGGGCTCCACTCGCCGCGCCAGCTGGCCGCGCTGCACGCGATCCTGACCCGCGTCGAGGGCGAGCTCCGCGCCTCGCAGGTCACGTCGGCCCTGCGCCTCGCCTTCCTGCACGCCATCCTCCCCTCGAGCCGCCTCAACGGGTATCCCGGGCGCGCGACCTCGCTGCGGATCGCCGAGGGCCGCGTTCGGCCCAGCAACGCCCCGGGCTGGCGCGAGCGCAACCCGTGGCGCGCCTTCGAGGAGGGATACCAGCTCGTGCGTGCCTTCGTGCAGGCCCTCGACGACGGTCCGTACGGGGCGGTGCAGGCGCGCCTCGCCGATCCCTTCGACGCCGTCCTCGAGGGGCCACCGATGGTGTCGCTGCGGGTCGGGGCGGGCGATGCGTTCGCCCGCCTCGCGGAGGAGGCCGGCGCCCTCACGGACGCTCACCGCGCCCGTGTCCGGCTGGTGCTCTCGCAGCCGCTTCCCGAGTGGACCCCGGGCCGCCTCTCCGAGGCGTTCGTGATCACGGCATGGGGCCTCGGGAGCGAGGCTGCGCGGCTCCTGCCGTTCGAGTCGCTCCTCGATCCTGTCAGGCGTCCGCCGCGCCGGGCACCGGCCCTGCGAGCGGCCCTCGAGGCGGTGGCGCCGGCGATGGGGCCGTCGGCGTCCGCGACGATCCTCCTCGACCCGGACGGCGCCCCCGGGCTCGTGGCGACCGCCCTGGCCGGGTCGACGGCCGGGTGGCGCGTGGCCGCGGCCAGCCTCGCCGAGCCCGGGAGGACGCCCGGCGGCGTCGTGGAGCTCGTCCCGCCCGGTGGGCGGCTCGGAGAGGCCGCGCGGACCCGGGCGAACCGTCCGCTGGCGCCCTCGCCGGGAGGAGCGGGCGATCCGCGGGTCGTCACGACGCGCGGCCTGTTCGGTGGCCCGGTCTCGATCGACGGGCGGTTCTCGGTGGGCGAGCTCAACCGCGTGATCACCGAGGCGGCGGTCGCGGCCCTCCAGGCGCGAGGCGAGCCGGCCGACCAGCAGCACCTGATGGGCGAGCTCGTCGTCGCCCTCGATCGCAGCGCGCAGCTGCGCCGCTTCGCGATGGCCGCGGCCGGCGGGGTCGGCGCCGGGGGCGGCAAGCCGGCGCGGGCCGGGACCGGCGGGCCGGCGCGGGCAGGCGTTCCCGGGCCCGAGCCCGGCGACGCCGAGGGGATGGACGGCGCCCGGCCCCCCGACGGAGCGGCGCCGCCGTCCGCGGCGACGACCGACCTCCTGGCCCTGATCGAGGGCGAGCTCTCGCGCTCCGACCAGCGGAAGATCGCGCCGTCGGAGGGAGGTCGGTACTGGCTGCGCGATCCACGTGACGAGGCCGAGGCGGCCGCGCCGCTGGCCGATCGCCTGGAATGGGCCGTCTTCAGCCTGCTGGGCACCGGTGCCTCCGTCCCCGAGGCGGCCGTCCGGGCCCGGCTGGACGAGATGTTCCGCGGGCCGGACGCGCCCGACCCATGGCTGGTGGATGCCTGCCTGGCGAGCTACGGCCTGCCGGCGCCTGGCGACGGCCGGCTCGTCGCCCGCGACGACCTCCAGGCGAGGTCACACGAGCACGCCGAGATGATCGGCCTGCTCGCCGACGTCGGCCACCGGCTGGGCCTCCACGTCTACATCGCGCCACGTGAGCAGGCACGGCGCGCCGGCGGCCTGCCCCTCGGCGCCAGGCTCCTCCCCGACGAGCGCGAGCCGACCCTCGGGTTCCTGGGGCGCGGCGGGGCCGACGCGCTGGACCAGGTCGACTGCTGCTGGTACGTCCGGCCGCGGTTCCTCTTCGTGTTCGAGGTCGAGTGGACGGCGATGCTGGGCGACCCCGTCCTGCGGCGCGGCCGGGTCATCGCGCCCGACGAGCGCATCGTCCGGTTCCTGGTCCTCCCGCCCGAGCGGGTCGACCTCGTGCGGCGCAAGCTCGAGGGGTCGCCCGTGCTGCGGGCGGCGATCGAGGCCGGCAACTGGCACGTCCTGCGGACCGATGCCCTGCGCCACTTCGCCGCGCTCGCCCAGCCCGGCCTGGGCGAGCTGCAGCCCTACCTCGGCCTCGACCCCGTCGCGGATCGACCGGATCAGCTGGCGCTCTTCGAGGGGCTCGGACCGGACCGACCGGACCGTTCCGGGCCGGACGGCCGCCCGCCGCGCCGCGTACCCTAGCGCAATGTCCACCCCCGAATCCGCCGCCCTTGCCGACCTGTGCGCGCGCACCTGGGAGCGCACGCTCGAGCTGAGCCCCACGCTCGCAACCGTCCTCGGTGACGAGCGCTACGACGATCGCCTCGAGGATCCGGGCCCGGCGGGACGCGCCGCCCGGCGCGGCCTGGCCGAGGACGCCCGGGCGACGCGCCCTGGCGCTCGACGAGGCCGGGCTCGACGAGGAGGAGCGGATCTCGCGGGACCTCCTGGTGCTGGTCGCCGAGCACGAGATCGAGGAGGACGACCTGCGGGCCGACCTCGTCCCGTTCTGGGGCCAGGGGGGCCACCAGGCGCTCCTGCCCGAGCTGGTCCATCTCCAGAAGGCCGACACGCCGGAGCGCCTGGAGCGGCTCCTGGCGCGGATCGCCGCCTACCCGGCCCTGACGGACGCGATCATCGGCCTCCTCGCCGAGGGTCGGGCCGCGGGCCTGACCGCCGCCCGGGTGGTGGCCGATCGCGCGGTCGACCAGGTCGAGCGCCTGCTTGCCTCGCCGGCCGCGGAATCGCCGATCGTCACGATCCCCGGGGTCGCCCACGAGGCCGACCGGGCGCGAATCCTCGAGGCGGTCGAGCGCCACGTCCGCCCGGCCGACGCGCGCTACCTGGAGGCCCTGCGCACCTATCTCCCGGCCACGCGCGAGGAGCCCGGCATGTGCGCCCTGCCCGACGGCGAGACGCGCTACGCGGCGAAGGTCCGGGCCTACACCAGCATCGACGTCACGCCCGCCGAGCTCCACCGCGTGGGCCTCGAGGAGCTCGAGGAGATCGAGGGGGAGCGGCGGGCGATCGCCGCTGCCGCCGGCTTCGGCGACGACACGACTGCCTACCGGACCGCGATGAACGCCGACCCCGCCCAGATCGCGTCGACCCCCGAGGCGCTCGTTGCGCGCTGCCAGGAGGACGTGGAGCGCGCGTTCGCGGCCGCGCCGCGCTGGTTCTCGCGCCTCCCGCGTTCGCGATGCGAGGTCCGCCGCGTCGAGCCGCTGCTCGAGAAGGACGCGCCGGGGGCGTACTACTACCCGCCGACGATCGACGGCTCGCGGCCCGGCATCTACTTCGTCAACGCCTACGACCTGCCCAGCCGCACGTTCTGGACGGCCGCCTCGACGACGTACCACGAAGCCGTCCCCGGCCACCACTTCCAGATCGCCCTCGAGATGGAGCTCGAGGGCCTTCCGGCCTTCCGGACCCTCGGCTTCTGGCCCCAGGGCACCGCATACGTGGAGGGCTGGGCGCTCTACACCGAGCGCGTCGCGGACGAGGCCGGCCTCTTCCGCAGCGAGGCCGAGCGCTTCGGGATGCTCGACAGCCAGGCGCTCCGTGCCGTCCGGCTCGTCGTCGACACCGGGCTCCACGCGTTCGGATGGAGCCGTGCGAAGGCCTTCGAGACGATGGTCGCCGCGGGGATCCACCCGACCGACGCCGGGATCGAGACCGACCGCTACATCGCCTGGCCGGGCCAGGCGCTCGCCTACATGACCGGGCCGGCGCGAGATCCAGCTCCTGCGCCGCGAGCGGGCCGCCCGGGACGGCGACGCGTTCGACATCCGCCGCTTCCACGACGACGTCCTGCGCCACGGGAAGCTGCCGCTCCGCATCCTCCGCGACGTCGTGCTCGCCTGAGCCTCGTGCCGCGCCCACCCCGCCGTCCACCAGACCCGGAGGTCCCGATGCCCGCGCCCGACCACGCCGCCGCCGTCAACCAGCTGGCCGACCGCTTCTGGGAGGCGATCCTCGAGGAATCGCCCATCACCGCCACCCTCTACGGCGACGACCGGTACGACGATCGGCTGCCGGACATCTCGGCCACCGGTCGCGCGCGGGCCCGGAGCCATCGCCAGGCCACGCTCGCCGAGCTCGCCGCGATCCCGGTGGAGGGCCTCCCGACCGAGGAGCGGATCACCCACGACATGCTGCGGGTCGTCTGCGAGCTCGGCATCCGCGCCGACGACCTGCGGATGGACGTGATCGCGTCGGTCGACCAGATGGACGGGCCACAGACCCTCCTCTCCCAGGTCGTCCAGGTCCAGCGCGCCGACACCCCCGAGCGGCTGGAGAAGCTGCTCGCCCGGTACGCGGGCCTTCCGGCCTTCGTCGACGCCTCGATCGACATCCTCGCCGAGGGGCGCGCCGACGGCAGCACGGCCGCCCGCCTGGTGGCGGACCGCGTCGTCGCCCAGTCCGAGCGCCTCCTCGCGACGCCGGCTGCCGAATCCGCGCTCGTCCGGGTGCCGCGGCTGGCCGAGGGTGCCGAGACGACGGGGCGCGAGCGCCTCGAGGCCGCCGTCGAGCGCGACGTCCGGCCGGCGCTCGCCCGCTACCTGGAGGCGGTCCGCGGCCCGTACCTCGCCGCGACGCGCGAGGAGCCGGGCCTCTGGTCCGCCCCACGCGGCGAGGAGCGCTACCGGATGGCCATCCTCCAGTGGACGACCCTGGACCTCGATCCGGAGGAGGTCCACGCCATCGGCCTCGCCGAGCTCGAGTCGATCCAGGCAGAGCAGCGAACGATCGCCCGGGCCGCCGGGTTCGGCGACGACATCGCCGGCTACCGTGCCGCGCTCCACGCCGACCCGGCGAACCGCGTGGCGACGAAGGCGGAGCTCGTGGCGCGCGCCACGGAGGACATCGGGCGGGCCTTCGACCAGGCGCCGCGCGTCTTCGGGCGGCTCCCGCGCGCCAGCTGCGAGGTTCGCCCGGTCGAGGAGTTCATGGAGGCGGACGCGCCGTTCGCCTACTACTACCCGCCCGCCGTCGACGGCTCGCGGCCCGGCATCTACTTCGTCAATGCCGGCGACCTGCCGAGCCGGTACCTCTCGAACCTCGCCACCACGACCTACCACGAGGCCGTCCCGGGCCACCATTTCCAGATCGCGCTCGAGATGGAGCAGCCGTCACTGCCCGCCTTCCGGCGTCTCGGCGCGCGAGCCGTCGGGTCCTCCTATGCCGAGGGCTGGGGCCTCTACTCGGAGCGCCTGGCCGACGAGCTCGGCCTGTTCCGGAACGAGGGGGAGCGCTTCGGGATGCTCGGCGGGCAGGCCTGGCGCGCGGCGCGCCTGGTCGTCGACACCGGGATCCACGCGCTCCGCAAGGATCGCGCGTGGGGGGTGGACGTCCTGCAGCGGCGCCGGGCTGACCGACACGGACGCCACGATCGAGACCGACCGCTACGTCGTCTGGCCCGGCCAGGCGCTCACCTACAAGATCGGCCAGCGCGAGATCGAGCGCCTGCGGGCCGAGCTGACCGCGCGGGACGGCGCCGCCTTCGACCTGCGCGCGTTCCACGACGCCCTCCTGGGCCACGGCTCGCTGCCGCTCGCGACGCTGGCCCGCGAGCTGCCGCGCTGGGTCGCGCCCGCGGCACCCGTGCCGCCCGCGGCGCCCGTGGCGCCCGCGGGGTAGGGGAGCGCCCGCTCAGGCTCGCTCCGCCAGCCTGGCGTCGGTCAGGGCCGCGCGGAGGCTCGACGCCGCGGTCTCGCGATCGGCCCGGTCGAGCTGATCGAGCGCGAGGAGCGCGGCGCCCAGCACGGGCGGCGCGTCGAGGCGGACGATCCGGGTGCCGCGCGCATCCCGCGACAGGCCGTCGCGGATCCGGTGGAAGAACGCCGGATCGTCGGCCCGGAAGATGCCTCCGGCGAGGACGACCGACGGCTGGCGGCGCACGAGATGAAGGCGGCGAAGCGCCGCCACGGCCATCGTCACGACCTCGTCGGCCAGCCGGTCCAGGATGGCCCGGGCGACGGCGTCGCCCGCCGTGGCCGCGACGAAGACGTCCGGGGCGAGGTCGCCAAGGCGGGCCTCGTCGAGCCGCCCACGATAGATGGCGAGCGTGACGTCGACCGGCCGATGGAGCCCGAACCGGGCCGGCACGAGCGTCTCGAGGGCGGTTCGGGGGCCGCGCCCGTCCCGTGCCCGGACCGCCGCCGCGAGGGCCGCGAGACCCAGGGCATGCCCGCCGCCCCAGTCCCCGGAGATGGGCCCGAGCGCCGGGAAGCGGGCCTCGCGACCGTCCGGCGCGAGCCCGAGGCAGTTGATCCCGGCCCCGCAGACGACGGCGACACCCCAGCCGGCGTCCGTCCCGGCCCGGAGGGCGGCGTGCGTGTCGTTCCGGACGATGGCCCGCCCGGCGATCCCGCGTCGCTCGTAGCCACGGGCCAGCCGGCGCTCCTCGTCGGGGAAGTCGGCGCCTGCCGCGCAGACCACCGCCAGGTCGGCCCCCGGGCGTGCCGCGGGGTCGAGCCCGGCGGCCCCGCGGGCGCGGGCGACCAGCGCGCCCAGCGTGTCGCCGCCCGGCTCCAGGCCGACGCGCTGGTGCGATGCCGTCGGGCCCCGGACGGCGGCGAGAAGCGTGCCGTCGCCGCGCGCCAGCACCAGGTCGGTCTTCGAGTTGCCGACGTCCGCGGCGACGAAGAGCGGCGCCTCGACCGCTCCCGGCGGCCCGGTGGCGGACGCCCCGGGACGTGGTGCCGCCGGGGATGTCATCTCGGCGACCCGGCCGTGCGCCAGCCGATGACCGTCGCGTCGTACGGCGCGAGCTCGATCTCGACGGCCCCCCCGGTCCCCTGGAGTGGCCGCGCGCCGGTCGGGCCGATGGCTGTCGTGTCGGTCGCCTCGCCCGGAAGCTGGAGCGGCAGGCGCAGCGGCACGGGCCCGTGGTTCGTGACCGGCCACCAGGCCGCCGGCCGGGCCCCGCAGCGTGCCGGTCGTCACGTCCGGGTGGGCGACGGACGCCGGGTCGGCGACGCCGGCCAGGGCGGCGAGGCCGCGCATAGATCCCCCACGTCCGGTCCCCCGGCCCGTGCGCGTCCGGCGTCGCGGCGAGCAGGAGCTCGAGCGGGTGGGCCAGCGTCACCGCGTGGCCCGCCCCGCGGAGGGCCACGATGAGGGCGGGCTCGCCGGTCCCGTCGACCGCGATCACGTCGCTTCCGGCCGCCGCCCCCAGGGTGACGCTGCGGGTCGCGAGCGTCCCGTCGGAGGACGGCAGGACAAGCTCGTCGCCGGCGGCGAACGGGCCCCAGGAGCGCACGAACCGGAGGACGGCCGGCACGGCGGCCGGGGCGCGGTCGAGGATCCGGGCGCCGAGGATGTCGGCCATCTCGGGGATGGCCACGTCGGCCGAGCACGAGACGTAGACGGTCCCGCCGCGCGCGAGATGCCCCGCGGCTCCGGCCCACGCCGTCGTGCCCAGGTGGAGCAGCGTGTTCGAGGTGGAGGCGAGCGGCGCCGGGAGAAGGACGAGCCGCTCGGCCGGCCAGGCTCCGTCGAGGCGCTCCCGCGGGAACGCCGTGGAGATGCCCGCCCGGGCCCCGAGGACGAAGGCGTTGAGGAGGCCGGCGACGAGTGGCGTCGCGTCGCGGACCGGCTGCCAGGCCATCTCCGCCGGGCGGTACTGCCCGGCCGGAGCGCCGGCGAGGCCGTAGGCGGCCGGGTCGTACGGTCGGGCGTACTCGTGCGGCACGGGGATCGCGGCGCCGGCGACCGGACCGTCGGCCGCGAGGGCGTCGAGGTCGAGCCGGCGGACGGTCGCCGCGAGATCGGCGAGGACCCGGCCGCGCGGGCGGAGGGCGCCTGTCCAGTCGGTCACCCCGAACTGGGTCTCGTGCGGCTGGCGCACGTACGGGGCGCGGCCGAACGCCGCAGGCTCGGCGTCGGTCCAGCACCAGGCGAAGAAGCCGGTCGCTCCCGCGGCCGAGGCTCGACCAGCACAGGAGCCGGTCGTAGGCGGCGATCCGCTCGGGGTCGAACTGCGTCGACGAGGCTCCGTACTCGTGGACCATGACCGGCCGGCCGGCGCCCGCGGCGAAGGCGGTCTCGAACGCGGCGGCGTGCGTCATCCGCGACCCGAGGAGGCCGTCGGGGTAGAGGTCCGGCTCGTAGATCGGGTACGGGTGGACGGTCGCGACGTCGAGGTCGCCGGCCACCACGTCGGCCCGGAACGGACCCCAGCCCACCTCCTGGCCGGCCGTCCCGATCGTGACGAGCGCTCCGGGATCGGCCGTCCGGATCGCCTCGACCAGGGCCCTCGTCCAGGCCGCGCGCGTCGTCGTCCGTCGTGTCCCGGAAGAGCCAGAACGGCGGCTCGTCGGTAAGGTCCCAGGCAAGGACCGCGGGATCGCCCCGCCATCGCCGGGCGAGGTGGGCGGCATGGGCCGCCTGGAGCCTGACCATCTCCGGGTCGCGATGCGGGTGCCGGCCGTCCCGCCACGGGACGTCCCAGTAGGCGTCACCGACCTCGCCCCCGATGAACAGCGTCGGGTGGAGGAGGAGCCCGTGGCGGCGTGCCGCGGCGAGCACCTCGTCGAGCACCGCGAGGTGGGCCTCGTCGTAGCGGCCGGGCTCCGGCTCGACCGCCGACCAGAGGAGGTCGATCGCGGACCGCGTCGAGGCCGGCGGCGGCCATCTGCGGCGAACGCCCGGTCGAACGCCTTCGGCTCCGACGCGCCACGGCCAGTCGGGACCCTCCACCGGGACGAAGTGGGCGCCGACCGGAAGGATGTGGCGGCCCCCGGCACGGAGGTAGTGGGAGCCGGTGGACGGGCGCGGGTCACTCACGGGTCGTCACCTTCGAGGCGTGCGAGAAGCTCTCGGGCCGGCGGCCGGCGGCGTGGGCGAGCCGGCGGGCGAGGAGCTGGAGGGGGCCGATCGCCACCGCCGGCGCCAGGATCCCGCGGGGGCCCGGAACCTCGATCGGCTCGACGCCCCGCGGCGCGGGCCCCGGAGGACCGACGAGCAGGACGGCCGCGCCCGCCGCGGCGAGCTCCCCGGCGAACGCGCGATCGAGCGCCTCCGTCGACGGCTCCAGGGCGAAGAGGATCACCGCGACGTCGGGGCCGACGACCTCGAGCGGACCGTGGCGGAACTCGGCGGTCGGCAGCGCCGCGGCCGCGACGCCGGCCGCCTCCATCAGCGTGAGGGCGGTCATCTCCGCGGCGGCGAGCCCGGTCCCGCGGCCGAGCGCGACGATCGTCGGGCGCCGGCCGAGCCACCCGGCGAGCCGCGCGCCCGTCGCCTCGGGATCGCCGAGCAGCGCGGCCGCCCCGGCCGCGGCCGCCGCCGCGGCGTCGGCGACGCCCGCGATCGCCGCTGTCCGCCGTCGCCGCCGCCCAGGATCCCGGTCACGGTCGCGAGCGCGACGAGCGACCCGGCGAAGGTCATCGTCGACGGGCACAGCTCGCGACCGGCCTTCGTGTCGAGTGCGAGATCCGCGAGCGCGGCGACCGGTGTCCCCGCCCCGTTCGTGACCGCCACCACCATCGGGCGCCGCGCGCGCGTCGAGCCTGCCGACCTCCTCGGCCAGGCGGACCGCCTCGGCGCTCCGGCCCGACTGGCTGACGAGCACGAGGAGCCCCGCCCCGGCCAGCATCGACCGCCGGACGTGGAGCGAGCTCGGCCGTCTCGACGGTGGTGGCCAGGACCCCCGCGCTCCCCAGCGCGGCCGCCGCCGCGAGGCAGGCGTCGTGCGAGCTGCCCATCCCCGTCAGGACGATCGGCCCGCGCGACGCCCGCGCGCCGCGAGCGGCCGGAGCGCGTCGCCCTGGGCCGCCATCGCCGCGGCCGGCCCGCCCGAACGCCGCCGGCTGGCCGAGGATCTCGGTCGAGATAGCGATCCGGCCGGTCGCTCATCCCGCGTCCTTCACGGCGCCCGCCGTGAGGCCCTCGATGAACCGCCGCTGGAGGACGAGGAAGACGACGACCATCGGCGCCACGGCGACGACCGTCCCGGCCATCGTCTGGCCCCAGACCACCGTGTTCCGTCGCGCCAGCAGGGCCAGGCCCACCGGCAGCGTGCGCATCCCGTCGGAGTTCGTGACGATCAGGGGCCACAGGAAGTCGTTCCAGGCCCCGATGAACGTGAAGATGGCGAGCGTGGCCATCCCGGGCGCCGCCAGGGGGAAGACGACGGAGCGCAGGATCCGCCACTCGGACGCGCCGTCGATGCGGGCCGACTCGAGGATCTCGTCGGGGATCGACTTCAGGAACTGCCGCATCAGGAAGATGCCGAACACCTGGATCGCACCCGGGGCGATGATCCCGAAGTACGTGTCGACCCCGATGACCGGCGAGATCCTGTGGAGCTCCACCATGATCCGGTAGAGGGGGATCAGGTTCACCTGGAACGGGACCATCAGGGTGAGCAGGAAGATGAAGAAGAGGAGGTCCCGCCCCGGGAAGCGGAGCTTGGCGAACGCGTAGGCGGCCGCCGTCCCGAAGATCACGTTGAGGCCGACGATCGACGCCGTCACGATGACGCTGTTGGTGAAGTAGGTCGGGAAGGGCAGGCGCCGGAAGACGTCCTGGTAGTTCAGCAGCGTGAACGGGTCCGGGATGACGTTGCCGGAGAAGACGTCGCCGGGCAGCTTGAACGACGTCGCGACCGTCCAGTAGAACGGCGCCACCATCACCAGGGCGGCGACCGAGAGGCCGACGAAGAGGGCGATCCGGCGGCCGCGACCCATGCCCATCAGTCGCGGCGCTCGAAGAGGCGCATCTGGATGAAGGAGAGGATCGCCAGGATCACCAGCAGCAGGTAGGCGATCGCCGATGCCGTGCCGAGGTTGAGGCGGTTGAACTCGTCGAGCATGTCGTAGACGACCGTCCGGGTCGAGACGCCAGGCCGGCCCTGGGTCATGACGAAGATCTGGTCGAAGGCCTGGAAGCTGCCGATGATCCCGATGATGTAGACGAAGACGATCGTCGGGCGCAGGCCCGGCAGCGTCACGTGCCGGAACTGGGCCCAGCCGCCGGCGCCGTCGACGCGCGCCGCGTCGTACAGCTCGCGGGGGATCGCCTGGAGGGCCGCCAGGAAGACGACCGTCTCGAAGCCGAACCCCTGCCAGATCGAGGTCACGACGACCGCGGGGAGGGCCGTGTTGGGATCGTTGAGCCAGGCGTGGCCCGGCAGCCCGAACAGCGCGAGGACCTGGTTGATCATGCCCTCTTCCTGGTACAGCATCTTCCAGACCGCGGCCACCGCCACGAGGGCGACCATCGTGGGCAGGAAGAAGGCGGTGCGGAAGAAGGGCCGCAGGCGCACCGAGTTGTTGAGGGCGACCGCGGAGGCGAGGCCGAGCGTCGGCCCGATGGCCATCCCCATGACCACGAAGAAGACGGTGTTGCGGAGGACCTGCTGGAAGCGCGGATCCGTCAGCAGGTCGACGTAGTTGTCCAGCCCGACGAAGACCGGCGGCTTGATCCCGTTGAACTCGGTCAGGCTCCAGTAGCCCGACACGACCATCGGGACGAGGAAGAAGACGGTGGTGGCCAGCACCGCCGGGGCCACCAGGATGTAGCCGGGCAGCCCGGCTCGCAGCCGGCGCACCACCGTCGTCGACCTCGTCGCCCGTCCCGAACGGGCGCTACTTGGCCAGCTCGGCGTCCACCGACTGGGCAGCGGCGTCGAGCGCCGCCTGCGCGGTCGACGTGCCGACGAGCGCCGCGTCGAGGTTCTCGCCGATGATCGTGTCGATCGTCGACCACTGGGCGACGTACGGGAAGTGGGTTGCCGACGACATCGCGTCGAGGAAGACCTCGAACGGCTTCTGGCCCCCGAAGTAGTCGTCGGGCTGGGTCAGCTCGGGGCTCTCGAGGGCTGCCAGCGTTGCCGGGGCCGCGCCGGTGACCGTGAAGACGCGCGTCTGCTGCTCGGGGCGGAGCATGAACTGGGTCAGCAGCCAGGCCGCCTGCTGGTGCTTCGAGCTGACCGGGATGCTGAGCCCGGTGCCGCCGAGGTAGCTGCCGGGCTGCTTGGCGTACGGGTGCACCGCGACCTTCCACTTCCCGGCCTGGTCGGGCACGCCGCTCTTGAGGAGGCCCATGTAGTACGGGCCGTCGGCGAACATCGCCACCCGGCCGTCGCTGATGGCCGGCGGAAGGTCGCCGTCGGCGTCCGACCAGTAGAGGCCGCTCCCGTCGCTCGCGAGGTCCATCTGGAACTGGAGGGCGGCAACCCCCTCGGGGCTGTTGAAGGCGGCCTTGCCCAGGTCGTCGCTGAGCAGCGAGCCGCCGTTCTGGAAGAGGAACTGCGAGAAGTGGAAGGTGTTGGGGCGCAGCGCGTACAGGTACTGGTCCAGCTTGCCGTCACCGTTGCCATCCTCGGCGAGCTTCTTCGCGGCGGCCCGCAGCTCGTCCCAGGTGGTCGGGACCGCGATCCCCTTCTGCTCGAAGAGGTCGGCACGGTAGTAGAGGGCGTACGCGTCGAAGTCGTACATCATCGTCACGTAGTCGGCGTTGTACGTCATGGCCTCGATCGGGCCAGGGGCGTAGACGTCGGTGATCGGCTGGTCGTTGACCGTGCCGCCGCTCAGGGCGGTGAGCCCCTGCAGGACCTCGTTCGAGGCGAGGGTGGGAATCCAGGTCATGTCGAGCGTGGCGAGGTCCGGCCCCTCCCCGGCGGAGACGGCGACATTGAACTTGTCGAGGAAGGTGTCCCAGTCAAGGTCCTCTCGCTGGACGGTGATCCACGGGTACTCGGCCTCGAACGCGGCCAGGGCGTCGGGTGTGAACGGGGTGACCTCCTTGCCGTAGTAGTCCCAGACGACGACGGTCACGGGCGTCGTATCCAGGCTGGCAGCCGGCGTCGCCGACGCTCCGGCCTGGGCGCTCGGGCTGGCCGCCGGAGTCGGGCTGGCCGCGCTCCCGCACGCGCTCACGATGAGCGCGACGGCGGCGACCGCGACGGCGGGATGGATCCAGCGACTCATGCTGCTTCTCCTCCAGGCGCCCGGCTGCCCGGGCCTTCCACTACGGGTCTCATCTGTTCGCCACCGGCACCTGCCGGCGGGCGAGCGGCTCGACGTTCCGGGCTCGGGCCCCGCTCGTCTCGATGAAGTAACGCGCGTGCTCCGGCGACACGATGGTCCGGCTGTGCTCCACCGGTGCCCCGTCCGGGTCGGATGCGGTCCCCTCCAGGCAGATGGCCGGCGCCGACGAGCGCAGCCCCAGGAGGCGGGCCTCGCGGGTGCCCGGAACGACGGCCGAGATGGTCTCCCGCGTCCGGGCGATGCTCACGCCATACCGTCGATCGAGGACCTCGTACAGCGATTCGACCGTGAAGTCCTCGTCCAGCAGGCCCGGGAAGCGCTCCGCCGAGAGATGCGCCTGCTCGAGGAGGTAGGGGACCCGGTCCGCGCCACGGACGCGCTCGAGATAGTGGACCGGGGCGCCCGTGGCGACGCCCAGCGCGGCGGCCAGGGGCGTGGTCGCGAGCTCCAGGCGGGCGCTCACGACCGTGGCATACGGTTGCAGGCCGCGCGCCCGCATCTCGTCCGCGAAGCCGGCACGCGCGGCGATGTCGCGGACGATGGGCGGCCGCCGAACGAAGGTCCCGCGCCCGCGGGCCCGCTCGAGACGGCCCTCGCGGGCGAGCTCCGAGAGCGCTCGTCGGACGGTGATGAGACTGCAGCCGTACCGTCCCGCGAGCTCGCGTTCCGGAGGCAGCCGATCACCCACGCGCCACTCGCCCTCGTCGAGCGCGGCCTCCAGGTCGAGATACACCTGGTGGTGCAGCGGAACCGGTCCGGACTCGAGGCGGAAGCGGGTCATGCAGTCCCTCGAAGGATGAGCGTCGGCCGATGCTGGCTGCCCGCGCGGGCCGCATCGAAGGCAGTCCGTGCACCGGTCGATTGATGATAATGTTATAAGCAATGCTGGACCGAAGGCAAGCCCGAATCCCGCGCACGACCTCCACCCTGTCCCTGCCGGCGCACGAGGAGGTGCACAGATGACCGCCCGACCGTCGGCGACCCCGGGTCAGCTCGCCCCGCCGGCCACCCGCGACGCCATCGCGCGCTATGCAGGGACGCTCACCGGGCGGGTGGCCCTGGTCACCGGCGCCGGGTCGGGCATCGGCCGCGCCACCGCGCTGGCCCTCGCCGCGGCGGGAGCCGACGTCGCGCTGCTGGGCCGGCGGCGGAAGCCGCTGGACGAGGTCTCGGCGCACATCGCCGGCCTGGGCCGGCGCGCCGTGGCCTGCCCGGTCGACGTGACCGACGCTGCCGGGGTCGAGAGCGCGGCGCGCCAGGCGGCGGCGGCGCTGGGCCCGGCCGACATCGCCGTGGCGGCGGCCGGCGTCAACGCCTGGTCGGACATCGCCGATCTCGATCCGGCGATCCTCCGGGCGGCGCTGGCGACCAACGTGGAGGGCGTTGCCAACGTGATCCGGGCGGCGCTCCCGGCGATGCGCGCCGCGGGTCGCAGGCAAGCTGGTGGTCATCGCGTCCGACAACGGGCGGCGCCCGGAGCCCGGCGGGGCCGGCTACGTCGCCAGCAAGTTCGGGGCGGTGGGGCTGGCGCTCTCGATCTCGCAGGAGCTCCACGCGGCGGGGATCGGCGTCCACGTCGTCGAGCCGGGCTGCGTGGACACACCGTGGTATCCGGCGGCCGAGGCGGCTCCCAGGGAGCGAATGCTCCACCCCGACGACGTCGCCCTCGCCGTCCTCTTCCTGGCCACCCTGCCGCCCCACATCGTGCTCGAGGAGCTGCTCCTCGTCCCGCGCGACCTGCTGGTGCACCCATGGGCGTGAAGATCGCGGTCGTCGGCGGAGCCAGCACCTACACCCCGGAGCTCGTCGAGGGGTTCGTCGCCCGGGCGGATCGGCTGCCGGTCGACGAGCTCGTCCTCCTCGACCCGGACGCGGAGCGGCTCGCCGTCGTCGGGGGCCTGGCGGGGCGGATCCTCGCGCGGCGGGGCTGGAGCGGCAGGCTCGTGCAGACCGGGGACCGCGCCACCGCCCTCGATGGGGCGGACTTCGTGATCCTCCAGCTGCGCGTCGGCGGCCAGGCCGCGCGGCTCCTCGACGAGACGATCCCGCCCCGCTTCGGCTGCATCGGCCAGGAGACGACGGGTCCGGGCGGCTTCCTGAAGGCCCTCCGGACCGTCCCGGTCGTCCTCGAGATCGCGGAGGAGGCCGCCCGACGCGGTGCGCCGGGCGCCTGGCTGGTCGACTTCACGAACCCGGTCGGCATCGTCACGCGGGCGCTCCTCGACGACGGCCACCGGGCGCTCGGCCTGTGCAACGTCGCGATCGGCTTCCAGCGTCGCTTCGCGGCCCACTTCGGCGTCGTCCCGGAACGGATCGAGCTGGAGCACGTCGGGCTGAATCACCTGACCTGGGAGCGGGCCATCCGGGTGGACGGCGTCGACCGCCTCCCGGAGCTCCTCGCCGACGCGGGTCCATTCCTCGGCGACGAGGTCGGGCTTCCCGTCGAGCTCCTGCGGGCCCTGGGAGCCCTCCCGTCCTACTACCTGCGCTACTACTACGCGACCCGCGAGGTCGTGGAGGAGCAGCGGACCTCACCGGTCCGGGCGGAGGAGGTGATGGAGATCGAGCGCGGCCTCCTGGCGCTGTACGGCGACCCGACGCTCGATGTGAAGCCGCCGCTCCTCGAGCAGCGCGGGCGGCGCGTTCTACAGCGAGGCCGCGGCCCAGCTCATCGCCTCGCTCCACGCCGGCACGGGCGACGTCCAGGTCGTGGACGTCCGGAACGACGGTGCGCTGCCGGATCTTCCGCCCGGCGCCGTCGTCGAGATCCCGGCCCGCATCGATCGCGACGGGGCGCACCCGCTCCCGCTCGCACCGCTCGCCCCCGAGATGCGTGGCCTCGTCGACCACGCCCTGGCCTACGAGGAGCTGGCCGTCGCCGCGGCGATCTCCGGGGACCGCCGGATCGCGCTCCGGGCGCTCATCGCGAACCCGCTCGTGCCCGACTTCGCGACGGCGCGCGACCTGCTGGCCGCGCTGCTGGAGGCGAACCGGGAGCACCTCCCGCGGTTCCACCGGCGATGAGCGCGGCCGGTGCCGATCTTCGGGGTGGACCTCGGCGGCACGAAGCTCCGGGCCGCGCTCGCCCTGGCCGATGGGACGATCCTCGGGGAGGTCGTCGAGCCCACCGTCCGTGGGTCCGGCGACGAGATCGTCGCCCAGGTCGCGGGGGCGCTCGCGGCGCTCGCGGCGCGGTCGGGCACGGCCGTCGCGAACGTGCGGGCCGCCGGGCTCGGGGTTCCCCTCGCCGTCGACCCGCGGACGGGCACCAGCTGGTCGTTCCACAACGTGCCCGGGCTCGGCGGTCTCGACGCCATCGCTGCCTTCGGGCGGGCACTCGGCGTGCCGGTCGCCCTCGAGAACGACGCCAACTGCGCCACGCTCGGCGAGGGACGGGCGGGAGCGGCGGTCGGCGTGGCGGACTTCGCGGTGGTCGTGATCGGGACGGGGATCGGCAGCGGGATCGTGGCGGGTGGCCGGCTGCTCCGGGGCGCCCACGGCGGCGCCGGCGAGATCGCCTTCCTGCCGCTCGGCACCGACCCCTGGGCGGAGCGCCACCGGGCGGTCGGCGCGTACGAGGCGGCGGTCGCCGGACCGGCAGTCCGGGCCCGGATCGAGGCGGCGCTCGGCGGCGGGGAGGAGACGTCGCTGGAGGCCGGGGCCGGGCTCGCCGCGGTCGCCGAGGCTGCCGCCGCGGGGGACGCGGTCGCCCGCCGGCTCCTGGACGAGGAGGCCCGGTACGTTGCCCTGGGGATCGCGGCGATCGCCGCGATCACCGATCCCGAGGTCGTCGTCCTGTCCGGCGGCGTCGGCGCGATCCACGCCCTTCTCGAGCCCGTCCGCGCCCACGTCGCAACGCTCGCCGCGCAGCCCCCGCGCGTGGTCACCGGCACCCTCGGCGAGCGGGCGCCGCTGGTCGGCGCGATCGGGCTCGCCCTCGACCTGGCGCTCCGGTCCTGACCGGGACGCGTCGCGACCTCGCCCGGGTGGACCGGTCCGTCAGCCCCGGCGGGCGAGGATCCGCCAGGTGACGGCGAAGGCCGCCACCGCCCAGACCGCCAGCATCGCGTAGGCACCCCACGTGAGCGGGAACGACTGCGGCGCCAGGGACCCGCGGAGGACCTCGCCCATCGCCTGGATCGGCAGCACCGAGTGCAGGGTCGCCAGCCAGTCCGGCATCCGCTCGGCCGGGAAGTTGAGCGGGCTGAACATGAACACCAGGACCACCAGGACCTGGCTCATCAGGTTGGCCATGAGCGGCGGGAGGACCGCGGCGAGGCCGTAGCCGACGGCGGTCGCGGTCAGGACGACGAGGATGACCGACGGGATCACGAGCCCGCTCGGCCGCAACGGCAGGTCGAACCAGAGCGTGGCGATGACGACGCCGAAGACGACGCCCGGCAGGACGATCGCCAGCTGGACCGTCAGGTCGGCCAGCAGGTAGACGACCCGCGGGATCGGGAGCGTCCGCATGTAGTCGAGCGTCCCCTCGGTCTTGGCCTGGGCCACCATCTGGGGCACGGCGACGAGGCCCATCGTGATCAGGGTGATGGCCGGGGCGCCGGTGGCGAGGTAGAGGATCGTCGTGTCGTCCATCTGCGGGAAGAGGAGCGGGAAGCCGACGACGATGCCCAGCGAGAAGAGCCCCTGGATGATGATCGCGAACGGCAGGAAGCTCTTGGACCGGAGGGCCTGCCACTTGACGAGCAGCAGGTAGCTACGCAGCGCGGCCATCGACGGCCTCCTTGTCGGTGATCGACGCGGTCGTCGCCGTCGTGGCGGGCGCGCCGCCGTTGCCGTTGGCGAGCGCATCGGCACGTCCGACGAGCTCGACGTAGACGTCCTCGAGCGTCGCCGGCCCCAGGCGGTACTCCTCGACGACGCCCGAGCGCTTGAGGTCGACGGCCCAGCCCACCGCCTCCGAGGCGGAGGCGGCGTGAACGGTGGCCACGAGGCGCTGGCCGGCGCCCACCGAGCGGACCACGCAGTCGGGCATCGCCGGCGCGCTCATGCCCGGCTCCAGGACCAGCTCGAGCCGGAGGTCGTCCGCGACCCGTTCCTTGAGCTCCGCCGGCGTTCCGGTCTCGATCACGAGGCCGTGGTCGAGGATCGCCAGCCGGTCCACGGCCCGCTCGGCCTCGACGACGTTGTGGGTCACGAGCAGGACGGCCGCGCCCTCGTCGCCGACGGCCCGGACCTGGCTCCAGAGGAGCCGGCGGCGGACCGGGTCGACGTCGTTCGTCGGCTCGTCGAAGACGACCAGCCGGCCGGGGACGACGGCGGCCATGGCGAACGACACGAGGCGCTTGACGCCGCCCGACAGCTTCTTGCCGTCCTGGTCCATCCACTCGCCGATGTCGAGCGCCTCGGCGAGGTGGGCCGACCGCTCGCGGACCTGCGCGCGGCTGCCGCCGCGGATCCGCCCGACGAGGTCGATCGCCTGGCGCGGCGTGAGGCCGTCGAGCGGGACCTGGGCCTGCGGCTGGATGGAGCAGACACGGCGCGCGTAGGTCGGGTCGGCGACGACGTCGCGACCGTCGATCGCGATCGTCCCGGCGTCGGGGCGGAGAAGCCCGACGACCTGGTTGACGAGCGTCGTCTTGCCGGCGCCGTTGTGGCCGAGGAGGCCGTACACCTCGCCGGCCTCGACCGAGAGGTCGATGCCGGCGTTGGCCCGGGCACCCTTGCGGTAGGTCTTGGTCAGGCCGGAGATCTCGAGAAGCATCGCGGGTGGTTCCCCCTGCTGTCGGAGCGCTCGGGGATCGAGTCGATACCGGTGAGTATGCACATACCGTAGAGTATGTCAAGACTCGCGAGGATCTTGATACTGCGTGGTATCCTCACCGCATGGACCCCCTCGAACGGCCCGGGCGCCTCACGCGCGACGAGCGTCGCGCCCAGACTCGCGAACGCCTCCTTGACGCGGCGGCCGAGGTCTTCAACCGGCTCGGCTACCACGGCGCCTCCCTGGAGGCGGTCGCCGAGGCCGCAGGCTACACGAAGGGCGCCGTCTACTCCAACTTCGCCTCGAAGACCGAGCTCTTCCTCGCCCTCGCCGAGCGACGGAGCCTCTCCGCGAACATCGACGCCCAGCGAGAGCAGATCGTCAGCACGCCGCTGGCCGACTTCATCGATGGCATGGGGGAGACGCTCCGGTCGCAGGCGGCCCGCGAGGAGGCCTGGGACGTCCTGACGATCGAGGTCTGGCTGGCTGCCATGCGCGACCCGGCGCTCCGTTCGGTCATCGCCCAGGACTACCGGCAGATGCGCGCGGAGCTCGGCCCGCTGGTCGCGGCGAAGCTCGTCGAGGAGGGGCTGGAGACGCCGTTCACCGGGGAGGAGCTCGGGACGCTGGTCTCCGCGATCGGCTCCGGGCTGATCCTCCAGCACTACCTGGAGCCGGGCGCGGTCGACCCGGAGCTGCTGCCCGCGGCGCTCCGGCGGCTCCTCGGCCTCCCGCAGCGGGAGGATCGCTCCGCGTCCTGACGCCCGTGCGGCGGTGGCGTCACCTCGTGAGGAAGCCGAACCGCTTGTGGGGAGTGGGTACGACCGGTGGCGGAGCGGGGCGGGCCGGCGGCCGATCCTCCAGCAGCCGCAGGACGTGCACGCCGCCGGCCGAATCGCCGTACACGACGAGCGCGGCGTCGGTTGGGACGGTGCAACAGGAATGCACGCCGACCCCCGGCTCGGTGGTCCAGCGCGCGAGCTCCTGGCCGCTCGCCAGGTCCCACGCCCGCACCGTCCGGTCCAGGCTGACCGAGACGATCCGGGCGCCGTCCGGGGTGACCGCCACCGCGGTGACATCTCCGGTGTGGCCCTCGAGCGTGCGTTCGAGTCCGCCGCTCGCTAGGCCCCAGACGCGCACCGTCCGGTCACGGCCGCCCGAGACGATGCGGGTGCTGTCCGGGGTGACCGCCACCGCGAACACCGTGTCGGCATGCCCTTCCAGGGTGCGTCGCAGTCGGCCGCTCGCAAGGTCCCAGGTGCGCACCGTCCGGTCACGGCCGCCCGAGACGATGCGGGTGCCGTCCGGGGTGACCGCCACCGCGAACACCGTGTCGGCGTGGCCCTTGAGGATCCGCCGCCGGCGGCCGCTCGCAAGATCCCAGACGCCCAGCGTGCCGTAGCTGCCCGCGACGGCGATCTGCTGGCCGTCGGGAGAGATGGCCACGGCTTCCACCTCGTCGAGGTGGCCCTCCAGCGTGCGCCCGAGTCCGCCGCCCGCGAGGTCCAGGACCCGCACTGGGCGTGCGCCCGAGGGACTGCGGTCGTCGTTGCCCGCGACGATTCGCGTGCCGTCGGGGGAGATGGCCACGGCCTTCACCCAGACCGGATCCCCCCAGTCGGTGTAGCCGGTGATCGTGCGCTCGGGGGCGTCGCTCGCGAGGCCCCAGATCCGCACCGTCCCGTCGCGGCTGCCCGAGACGATGCGGGCTCCGTCCGGGGCGACCGCCACCGCGTCCACGGTTTCGGCATGGCCCTCGACCGTGCGCTCGGGGGCGTCGCTCGCGAGGTCCCAGACCCGCACCGTCCCGTCGCGGCTGCCCGAGACGATGCGGGCGCCGTCCGGGGCGACCGCCAACGTGGTGACGTCGCTGCCGTGGCCCGTGAAGGTGCGCTCGAGCTCGCCGCTGGCGAGGTCCCAGACCCGCACGGTGCGGTCCTCGCTGCCCGAGACGATCCGGGTGCCGTCGGGCGTGACCGCCACCGCCAGTACGTAGGCGGCATGGCCTCGCAGCGTGCGCTCGAGCGCCCCGCTCTCGAGGTCCCAGACCCGCACGGTGCGGTCCTCGCTGCCCGAGACGATCCGGGTGCCGTCGGGGGTGACCGCCACCGCCGTCACGAACCCGGTGTGGCCCGGGAGCTCGACGTGAGGATAGGTCCCGACATCCCAGACCCGCACCGTGCGGTAGCGGTCGCCCGAGACAAGGCACGTGCCGTCGGGGGTGACCGCCAGGGCGAGCACGTATTCGGAGGAGCCGCCGAGCGTGCGCTCCAGCTGGCCGGTCGCGAGGTCCCAGACGCGCATGTGGCTGTCGCCGCCGCCCGCCAGAATGCGGGTGCCGTCGGGCGTTACCGCCACCGCGGTCACGTCGCTGGTGTGGCCCTCGAGCGTGCGCTCGAGCTCGCCGCTGGCGAGGTCCCAGACCCGCACCGTCCGGTCCTCGCTACCCGAGATGATTCGGGTGCCGTCCGGGGTGACCGCCACCGCCAGCACGTGGCCGGCATGGCCCTCGAGCGTGCGCTCGAGCTCGCCGCTGGCGAGGTCCCAGACCCGCACCGTTCCGTCCTCGCTGCCCGAGACGATGCGGGTGCCGTCGGGTGTGACGGCCACCGCCCGCACCCGGCCTCCCGCCAGGATCCGTTCCTGGGGACCGCCCGCCGGCGTGAGAGCCGGAGTAAGCGGGCAGAGCCACGGCCTCGGAGCGCGGTCCTGGACCTCCTCGAGAAGGCGGGCAATCTCCGGCTCCGTGGAGCCGAGCAAGCGGCCGGTGAGCTGGCCGGGCAGCTGAGTCGGATCGGCTTCGAGGAACGGAGCCGCGAGCTTCAGCGCACCACCCACGACCGTGAGGACGTGCGCCCGGCCCTCGCGCGCGGTCGCGCCCGATGTGCCGGTCGCGAGCCGGGAGGAGACGGGTGGGTCTGGGTTCACGGCGCGATTGTGCCCGACCCGCCGCGCGCGCCGGAGCCCGAAGGTGCAGGGCCGCCGGTCGGCACGCCGGTGGTCCCAGGGACGGCAGCCAGGAACGGCAGTCCAGTGTTGATCCAGGAGAACGGCCGGCTGGCAGCGAGGACCGCGCGCAAGCGGGTCACCGGGCGCGCGACCACCGGCGGGCGATCTCGTAGGCCGCGATGGCGGTCAGGCAGAGCGCCTGCCCGTACAGGTAGTCCTCGACCGGCGTCGTCCCGAGGCGGATCCCGGAGACGTGGGCGCTGCCGTAGATCACGATCGGGAGCCCGGTCAAGACGGCGTCGAGGAGCACCGTGAACAGGAAGAACGCGCCGAACGCCAGCCAGGTGCTGCGCCGCCACAGGATGCCCGCCGCCGCCGGCGAGCAGGAGCGCACCCGCCAGCCAGGCGATCCCCGCCACCGTGTAGCCGGGGATCACGAGGGATCCTCGCCGGTCCACCGGCCCGCCAGCCGGTAGAGCGCGATCGCCCACGCCGTGATGAGGGCCAGAAGCAGCGGCTCCTCGGGCGGGATCCGCGGGCGGCCAGTAGGCGACGACCCAGTCGGTGTTGGTGGCGAACCAGCCACGGCTGGCGCCGAGCAGGTCGAAGGCCAGGAAGGCGGTCTCGACGACGATCGCCATCGCCGCCAGCGTGGGCGAGGCTCGCCAGGCCGAGCTGGAAGCGACGATCCGAGCAGGGCGACGCCGGCGAACGCGCCGACGATCGCAAGGCAAGTACAGGCCGGGCATCGGGCCGAGTGTACGCGGCGAGCCCGGAGGGCGGCACCCGTCGGATCCGGCAGCCGACTCACCGCCGAGCCGGCGATCCGGCAGGCGCCGCAGCCCGCCGGCTCGCGAGCCTCCGCCGGCTCCCGGTGCACCGCCTCGCTGTTCATCGCGTTCGTAGATCGCACGACAGCGTCCCCAATCGTGCGTGATTCGCACGTGCGGCTCCAGATGAGCGCGAAGATCGTTGACAGGCTCAACGAGCGCGTGGCACCATCGGGACATCACCCGTTCCGTCCACCGGAACACCCAACCACGCCGCGCCGCCCGGCGCCGATCCGCCGTGCGCCGCGGCGATGGTCGGGGAGGACGGGACGGTCGAGCCGCGGAGGAACCATGGCGCCAGAGTCCGCCACCCCCAGCCTGAAGCGCGACGTCCAGACCGCGATGTACCACCGGGCGATGCGGACGCTGCCCGGCGGCACCGACTCCAACTTCCGTGCCTGGGGCGAGGACACCGTCTACATCGATCGCGGCAAGGGCGGCCGCGTCTGGGACCTCGACGGCAACGAGTACATCGACCTGCGCATGGGGTACGGGCCGGTCATCCTGGGGCACGGCGGACGATCGCGTCGACGACTACGTCAACGAGCGGATGCGCCGCGGCGTCAGCTTCTCGCTGACCTCGGAGGACGAGGTCCGGGCGATGGAGCTCCTGTGCGAGCTGACCGGCTGGGTCGACATGGCGCGCATGACCGTCTCCGGCACCGAGGCGACGATGCACGCCATGCGCATCGCGCGGGCCTATACCGGGCGCGACAAGATCGTGAAGTTCGAGGGGCAGTACCACGGCGTCCACGACTACGCCCTGATCTCGGTTGCCCCGAACGACATGTCCGAGCTCGGCGACGCGGACAACCCGGTCCGGCTGACCTGGGGTCGCGGCATCCCGGGGCCGGTCGCCGACACGATCATCCCGGCCCGCTACAACAACATCGAGCGGCTCCGCCGCCTCTTCGAGCGCCAGGGCCACGAGATCGCCGCCATCATCGTGGAGCCGGTCCTGGGCAACGCCCAGGGGATCATGCCGATGCCGGGCTTCCACGAGGCCATGCGGGCGCTCACCGAGGAGTTCGGGATCCTCCTGATCTTCGACGAGGTGAAGACCGGCTTCCGCTTCGCGCTGGGCGGTGCCGCGGAGTACTTCGGCATCCGGCCCGACATCGCGACCTACGCCAAGGCGATGGGCAACGGCTACCCGGCGGCCGCGTTCGGCGGACGCCGGGAGGTCATGGAGATGCTGCCCTCCAAGGTCAGCCACGGCGGGACGTATGCCGGCAACCGGGTCGCCGCCGCGGCTGCCGTGAAGACCCTCGAGATCCTGCGCGACACACCTGTCCTCGAGACGATCAGGGCAACCGGCGAGCGGATCCAGGCCGGAATCCGGGGGCTGATCGACGCGAAGGGCCTGGCCTACCAGATCACCGGGCATCCCTCGATGTTCGGGATCATGTTCACCGAGAAGATCCCCAGCGAGTACCGGGACTGGGCAACCACCGACCACGAGCTGTACGACGCGATCGCGGTCGGCATGCACGCCCGCGGGGCGATGCCCGAGCCCGACAGCCGCGAGCCATGGTTCGTCTGCGAGGCCCACGCGCAGGGCGACATCGTCGACCGGGTCATCTCGATCTTCGCGGACTCGTTCCACGCGGCGCTCGAGCTTCGAGCGCAGGGCAAGCCGCTCCCCCACGAGACCGAGGCCGCCTACGAGGCGGCGGTCGGTCCGGCGGCCGGCTGATGGCCATCGAGATCACCCCGCCGCGCGCGCCATCGGTTCCGGCCGTGGCGCTCGGGCGCCGATCGAACGGGGTTCCCTCCATGCCCGGCACGGCGCCGGCGGCGGCGCCGGCCGAGCCTCGACCCACGACGCGAGCATCGGCCGGCGAGGCCGACCGGCGTCTTCTCGACGGGAACGCGGTGCGCTCGGTCGACCGGGCCGCGGCGCTCCTGCTCGCCCTCGGTGAGTGCGCCGCGGAGGCGGGCGTCACCGAGCTGGCCCGGCGTCTCGGGCTCCACAAGAGCACGGCGTCGCGGCTGCTCGCGACGCTCCAGCGGCGCGGCCTGGTCGAGCAGGACGAGGAGACCGGCAAGTATCGCCTCGGCCTCGTCGTGATCCGCCTCGCCGAGCGCGCCGAGCGCACGCTCGACCTCAAGGGGATCGCCCTGCCCGAGCTGGAGCGCCTCGCGCGGGCGACCCGCGAGACCGTCACCCTCGGCATCCTCGAGGGCGACGTGTACCTGACGGTCGCCCAGGTCGACGGCCCGAACATGGTGGCGTGCCCGGACTGGACGGGGCGGACGACGCCGCTCCACTGCATCGCGTCGGGGAAGGTCCTCCTCGCGGCGATGGCCGAGCGCGACGTGATGCGGATCGCCCGGCCCGGGCTGACGGCGCGCACCGAGCGGACGATCACCGGCCTCGAGGGGCTCATGGAGGAGCTGGCGAAGGTCCGCCGGCGCGGCTACGCGACGGCCTTCTCGGAGTGGATCGAGGGCACGAACGGGATCGCGGTCCCGGTCGTGGACGCCCGCGGGCGGGTGATCGCCTCCATCGGCGTCTGGGGCCCCTCCTACCGGGTCACGCCGGCACGGGTCGCCGAGATCGTGACGAGCACCCGGGCGGCCGCTGCCGCCGTGACGGCCCGCCTGGGCGGCGCGGCCGCCTGACCCGGGGGCCGCAGGCAGATACGCCGGCGGCCGGCCACGCCGCGCGGCGGCCGGCCGCCGCCCGGCGCTCACGCCGCCGCGCCCGGCGCTAGGCTACGCGCGTGCAGGACATCCTCGACCGGCTCGTCGACCTCGCGCTGATCATCGCCGGCCGGCTCGCCGTCGTCGCGGCTGATCGTCGTCGCCCTCGTCGTCGTCTACGTGGTCACGATGGCGCTCGTCCGCCGCCTGGCCGCGCGTGCCGCGACGACACCCGTGCCCGGCGAGGGCGACCTGCCGCCGGAGGAACGGGTCGTCAAGGAGGCGATCCGGCGACGGCGCCTCGACACGGTCGTCCTGTTCGTCTCGCGGCTGGGCCGGGCGGTCCTCGTGGTGTTCGGCGTCTTCGCGAGCATCGGGATCCTCGCCCCGGAGGTGATCGCCGCCCTCGGCGCGCTCGGCGTGGCGCTCGGCGCGGCCATCGGCGCGGCGCTGGGCTTCGGCGCGCAGCAGCTGGTCCGCGACTACCTGAACGGGATCCTCATCCTCGGCGAGAACCCGTTCAGCGTCGGCGACGTCGTCGCCATCGCCGGGATCCGCGGCACCGTCGAGGAGGTCGGGCTCCGGCGCACGGTCGTGCGCGACGCCGACGGCGTCGTCCACTCGGTGCCCAACGGCGAGATCCTGGTCGCCTCCAACTTCACGCGCACCTTCGCCCGCGTCAACGAGCGCTTCGCCGTCGCAGCCGGCACCGACATCGCGCGCGCGACGGCCGTGCTCGACGACGTGTGCGTCGCCCTCGCGGCCGCCGACGGCTGGGACGACCGCTTCATCGAGCCGCCGCGCGTCGTGCGCGTCGATGCCGCCGCGCCCGGCGACCCGGGCATCCCGATCCTCGTCTCCGCGACGGTGCGTCCCGGCGAGCAGTGGGAGGTGGCGGGGGAGCTCCGCCGGCGGGCCATGGACGGCCTGCGCCTCGCCGGGATCGACCTCGCCGCCGGGCGCACGGTCATCGTGGCGCGCGCGCCCCGAGCCCGGACGCGGAGACCGGCGGCCGATGCCGAGGGCGGCGCCGAGTACACCTGACGGCGGTCGCGCCGCGCGGCCCGGTGCATGACCCGGGCCCGCGGGCCGGCGTCGGGCTGCGTATGATGCGGCCATCCCGCGGAGCCACGGAGGTGCCCGGCGTGCAGCCCGAACCGACGCCGCCCCAGCCCGAGATCGAGGCGCTGCTGCACGAGCAGCGCACGTTCGCGCCCGATCCGGCGTTCGTCGCCACGGCCAACGTGACCGCCGAGCTGTACGAGGAGGCCGAGCGAGACCCGGAGGCCTTCTGGGCCGCCCAGGCGCGCGAGCGTCTCAGCTGGACGCACGCCGTTCGACACGACCCTCGAGTGGGACCTGCCGTTCGCGAAGTGGTTCGTCGGCGGCGAGCTCAACGTCGCCTACAACTGCGTCGACCGGCACGTGGAGCGCGGCCTCGGCGAGAAGGTCGCCTACCACTGGATCGGGGAGCCGGGCGACACGCAGACGATCACCTACCGCGACCTGCAGGCGCGGGTCAACCGGGCCGCCAACGCCCTGCGGGAGCTCGGCGTCGGGACCGGCGACCGGGTCGCGATCTACATGCCGATGATCCCCGAGCTGCCGGTGGCGATGCTCGCCTGCGCGCGGATCGGCGCGCCGTTCACGGTGGTCTTCGGCGGCTTCTCGTCCGAGGCGCTCGCCGACCGCATCAACGACGCCGGGGCGAAGGTGCTCATCACGGCCGACGGCGGCTGGCGGCGCGGCAGGCACGTCGGCCTCAAGCACCACGCCGACGAGGCGATGGCGTCGACGCCCGACGATCACGGCCTCCATCGTGGTCGAGCGCCTCGGCGGCGGCGTCCACATGGTGGAGGGCCGCGACCACTGGTGGCACGAGCTCGTGGACCGCCAGTCGGACGCAGTGCGACCCGGTCCCGTCGACTCGGAGCACATGCTCTACCTGCTCTACACGTCGGGGACCACGGCCAAGCCCAAGGGCATCATGCACACGACGGCCGGCTACCTCCTGGGGGCCAGCTTCACCCACCACGCCGTCTTCGACATCAAGCCCGACGACGTCTACTGGTGCGCGGCCGACATCGGCTGGGTCACCGGCCACAGCTACATCGTGTTCGGGCCGCTGGCCAACGCGACGACGGGGATCATCTACGAGGGCGCGCCCGACACGCCGGCCTGGGACCGCTGGTGGCAGATCGTCGAGGACTACCGGGTGACGATCCTGTACACCGCCCCGACGGCCATCCGCGCCTTCATGAAGCAGGGCGAGGAGTTCCCGCGGCGGCACGACCTGTCGTCGCTGCGCCTCCTCGGCTCCGTCGGCGAGCCGATCAACCCCGAGGCCTGGCTCTGGTACCACACCCACATCGGCGGCGCGAAGGCGCCCATCGTCGACACCTGGTGGCAGACGGAGACCGGCAGCATCCTGATCAGCCCGCTCCCCGGCGTGACGACGACGAAGCCCGGCTCGGCCACGTTCCCGATGCCGGGGATCGGGGCCGAGGTGGTGGACGCCGCCGGGAACCCGGTCCCGCGGGGCGGCGGCGGCTACCTGGTCCTGACCCGGCCGTGGCCGTCGATGCTGCGCGGCATCTACGGCGACCCGGAGCGCTACCGGCAGACCTACTGGAGCCGCTTCCCCGGGAAGTACTTCGCCGGCGACGGCGCCAAGAAGGACGAGGACGGCTACCTCTGGCTCCTGGGCCGCGTCGACGACGTCATGAACGTGGCCGGCCACCGCCTGTCGACGATCGAGGTGGAGTCCGCGCTCGTCGACCATCCGTCCGTCGCCGAGGCCGCCGTCGTCGGCAAGAGCGACGACATCTCGGGCCAGGCGATCTTCGCCTTCGTGACCCTGCGGAGCGGGCAGCGAGCCGTCCGACGCCCTGGCGCGTCCAGCTCCGCGAGCACGTCGCGTACGTCATCGGGCCGATCGCGCGGCCGAAGTACCTGATGTTCACGCCCGACCTGCCGAAGACGCGGTCGGGCAAGATCATGCGGCGCCTCCTGCGCGACATCGCCGAGGGCCGCATCCTCGGCGACACGACGACGCTCGCGGACGCGACCGTCGTCGAGGCCATCCGCGAGAACACCGGCAAGGCGGAGGACTGAGCGCGTGCCCTTCGGATTCAAGCGTGGCGAGAAGTCGAAGCCGGCCCCGGCCGGCGAGGCCGCCGGCCCGGGCGCCCCGGCCCGGGGGGAACCCGCGGGGTTCCCGTTCGAGGGGCTCACGGAGGAGTGGCGCCTCGTCGGGCGCATGGAGATCGACCGGCGCCTGTCCGACGTGCTCAATCGGCGGGAGGCGATCCCGATCGCCGACGTCCGCTGGGCGCCCGTCGACGGCTCCGAGGAGCTCAGCCCGGCGCCCGGCCTGGAGAAGGTGGACCCGTTCGACCTGATCGTCGTCTTCGCGGGCGTCGGCTCGCTGCCGTCGCTGACCGAGGCGGAGCGCAGCGCCTACAAGCTCCACAAGGTCCCCTACGACGTCGCCCTGCAGGTCCCGCCGTTCCGGGTGATCGGCACGGTGTTCCTCTTCCCGGGCTCGGAGCCGGAGCGCCTCCTCGACCGCAGCACGGAGCTGTTCGTGCCCGTCACGGACGCCGTGGCCCTCCTCGGGGAGCAGCCGCTCAACGACCCGGAGATCGACGTCGTGCTCGTCAACCGGTCCTACCTGCGAGGCGTCGACCAGGTCGACCGGCGCACGGTGGAGGCAGCCGGGGCGCTGCTCGGCCGGGCGTCGGGCAGCGGCTGACCCGGCCGCGAGGGAGTCAGGCCCGGACCGACTCCTTGCGGCGCCCGAAGAGCGAGGCGAGGCTGAGGCGCGAGGGCACCTCGCTCTTGGCCCGGGGAGCCCCGACGACCCGTTCGGCGAGGATGCGGAAGTCCTCGGTCACCTTCTCGCGGGGGAAGAGCTCGATGACCGTGCGGCCCTCGTTGGCGGACTTCACCAGCTGCAGGCCGGCCGACCGGATGAGCGCCAGCGAGGGCATCCCGATCGTGCGCTCCATGTCGCCGACGGAGACCCCGCTGTTGGCGCGGTTGATGACCATCGCGAGCTTGTCGGCGAACCCGAGCTCGCCGGCGACGTCCCGCAGCTGAACGGCGGCGCGAAGGGCCGGCACGTCCGGGCGTCACCGGCACGAGGATCCGGTCGGCCTTCTCGAAGATCGCCCGGTTGAGGGGGTCGTAGTCGGGGTGCAGGTCGACGACGACGACGTCGTGGTTGCGCCGCCCGGTGTCGATCGCGGCGGCGACGTGGGCCGGGTCCAGGAGCGACGTCTTGAGCGGGCTCGACGCGAGGACCAGGACCTGCATCCCCGACGGGTGCGCGGACAGCAGGTCGTCCAGCGTGGCCGGCGGGTCGACCCCGGCCTCGTTCGCGTCGATGACCTCGTCGACGAGCGTCCGGACGTGCTCCAGGCCGAGCGAGCTCGCGATGTGGCCGGTCACCGTGTCGGCGTCGACGAGGAGGACGCGGCGGCCCATCGCGGTGAGGGCCGCGGCCAGGTTGACGGCGATGGTCGTCTTGCCGACGCCGCCCTTGGGGTTGAAGACGGCGACCATCGTCCCGTTGCGCGACCAGTCGTCGATCGTGAGCGGCCCGGTCTGGATGACCGCGCCGCTGCCGTCGTCGACGGCCAGGCGGCGGATCATCATCGCCTCGATCCGCCAGCGGATCGACTCGGCCGAGTAGGGACGCGTGAAGTACTCGTCCTTCGTCCCGGCGTGCGCTCCCCCGACGCGCTCGAGCGCGCGCGCCGACAGGACCATCAGGGCCGGGATGTCGCGACCGGCCTCGTGCAGGAGGCGTAGTACTCCAGCGACGTGTCGAAGTCGTTCTCGCCGTCCAGGATCGCGACCGCGATGTCCCGGCCCGTGGCCAGGTGGGCTTCCAGCTCCTCCGGACGGTGGACCACGATCGGATCGAGGTCGGCCTCGCGGAGAGCGCCGGCCACGGGGCCCTGCTCGTCCCGGGGCAGGGCGATCGCGATCGAGGGGCGAGCCATCGCTGCGTCCTTCCTGGTGCTGGCCGTCGGACGTCAGTCCTGCGGGTCCTGCGCGCTGACGTGGACGATCCCGTCGCCGGCGCCCACCACGCGGGCCCCGAAGCCGGGAAGCGTCGGGACCAGGTCGCGCAGCGAGGTCTCCGGATCGTGCTCCACGGCGAAGAGGAACTCGCCGTCGGGCCCGGAGGAGACGCCGACATGGGCGACCCCGACCAGGCGGCCGACATGGCGCTTGAAGCTGGCGATGCTGGCGACACTGACCAGGCCGGTGACGACGACCTGGGTGGTGACGCTCGGCGTCGCGGGCGCCTGCGACTCGCCGGGGACCAGGCCGGAGAGACGGGCCGCGAGGGCGTCGCTGCCGATCTCGGGGACCTCGTCGATCTCGGCCGCCGCCGCCTCCGCCGCGGCCATCTCGGCGGCGGCGAAGTCGGGGGTGAGCCCCAGCATCGCGAGGCGCGGGTCCACGTCCGGCTCGGCCTCGACCTCGGCGGCGGCCTCGGTGAGGTCCGGCGTCTCGGGCGCCGCCTCGGTGACGGATTCGCGGTGTCGGGACGAGCGACTGCTCCTCCGCCGCGGGCTCCGTGTCGTCCTCGCGCGACGGTCTCTGCCTCCGGCTCGGCGGCGACGGACGCCTCGGGCCCGTCGCCGGTGGCCTCGACGGTCTCCAGGGAGGCGGCGGCCTCGGCGGCGGCCTGGATGGCGGCCATGGCGGCCTCGCGATCGAGCGGGGCCTCGACCTCGGCCTCGGCCGTGGCGTCGGCCTCGACGACGGCCTCGGCCCGGGTGACCTCGACCTCGGCCTCGGCGACGACCTCGGCGGTGGCCTCGACCTCGGCCTCGACTGCCGTCTCGACGTATCGGCCTCGGCTCTGTCTCGATGCGTCGACCTCGGCCGTCTCCACGACGGTCTCCCTCGACGGCGGCTCCCGCCGTCGGCTCGGGGACGCCGAGACCCGGCTCCTGGAGGAGCGCGGCGATGGCGTCGTCGTCGAGATTCTCGAACGACGGGGGCTCCGGCAGGCTCGCCGCCCGGGCGGCGAAGACCCCCGGGTCCTGCTCGCCCAGGAGATCGTCGAAGAAGGCGCCCATCTCGCTCTCGAAGGACGAGACGCGGCCGCGGATCTTCTCGATCTCGTGCTCGACGATCGCCGCGTGCCGCTCGAGCTGACCCTCGAGCTGCTCGCGCCGGGACGTGACCCGTCGCTCGGTCTCCTCGCGGATCCGGGCGATCTCGGCCTTGGACCATTCCTTGATGACGGCGACGTCGTCGTCGGCGCGGCGTCGGAGCTCCGTGGCACCCGTCGCGGAACGGGCATGGATCTGCTCGATGGCGCTGGTGCCCTCGGCGCGGTACTGGTCGAGCGTCGCGGTGCGCGCCTGCTCGGCCGCCGACTGCATGGCCCGCGTCAGGTCCGCCAGGAACTTCGTCGGCGGCGCGTCGGCGCCGCGGGAACCGGGTCCGGAGCGGCGGAGTGTTCAGGGCCGCTCGCCGGCTCCGGCGTCGGGGAGACGACCGCTGCGGGATGCTGCGCCGTATCGGGCGCGAGGATCGTCACGAGTTCCTCCTCCTGCGCCCGGACGCTGTCCCCGGTCGCGTCCTGGTCGCTGGTGTCGCCCGGTCCGGGCGTGGGTGCCGCGGCGGTGTCGCTGTCGACCATCGGCGCGGCGACGGAGAGCTCGTCGGCAGAGTTCGGCCGACGCCTCCCGGGAGGCCGCCCGGTCCGTGCTCCACGGAAGGCGGAACCCGGTTCGGGAATCGGTGGTTGCCATGCTGCTCAGTCCCCTGCTGCGCGTTCGGTCCGGGCGTCACTGACGCCTGCGGCGGATGCTAGGAGGTCGGAGCGGTGCGGTGGAGTTGACTGGTGGTACCAGCGGGCACCGCCGGTGGTACCGGCGGGGTCCCATCGGTGACCCGGCGCACCGGCGCGGTGCGCGACGTCACCGAGGGTCGGCGGCCGCCGCGGATGCATCCGGCGAGGCCACGGCGGGGCCGCCGGACGCGCCGCGCGCGCGTCGGACACCGCGCGCGCGTCGGGCAGGCGTCGCGTCTACCATGTGCCGACCATGACAGAGGCCCGGCCGACCCCCCCCGATCCCGCGCCGCTTCCGGTCGACCGCCTCGGCCGGCGCATGCACGACCTGCGCATCTCGGTCACGGACCGCTGCAACTTCCGCTGCACCTACTGCATGCCGGCGGAGGTCTATCGGGCGCGACTACGCGTTCCTGCCGCGCGAGCAGATCCTGACCTTCGAGGAGATCGCCCGGCTGGCGCGGCTGTTCGTCGGGCTCGGCGTCGAGAAGCTGCGGATCACCGGAGGCGAGCCGACCGTCCGCCGCGACCTGCCGGACCTGGTACGCCTGCTGGCGGCGATCGACGGCGTGCTGGACCTGACCCTGACGACGAACGGGTCGGCGCTGCGCACGCTGGCCGGGCCCCTCGCCGACGCGGGCCTGGGGCGGATCACGGTCAGCCTGGACTCGCTCGACGACGACGTCTTCCGGCGCATGAACGGCGTCGACTTCCCCGTTGCCCGGGTCCTCGACGGAATCGCCGCCGCGCGCGAGGCGGGCCTCGCGCCGATCAAGGTGAACATGGTCGTCCGGCGCGGCGTCAACGAGGACTCGATCCTCCCGGTCGCCCGGTGGGCCCGCGACGAGGGGCTGATCCTCCGCTTCATCGAGTTCATGGACGTCGGCCACACGAACGGCTGGCGCCTGGACGAGGTCGTGCCCCAGGCGGAGATCCTCGCCCGGATCGGCGCGGCGATGCCCCTCGAGGCGCTTGCAGCGAACTACCCGGGCGAGGTTGCGGATCGCTTCCGCTACCGGGACGGCTCGGGCGAGGTGGGCGTCATCGCCTCGGTCACCCAGCCGTTCTGCGGTGCGTGCACGCGCGGACGCCTCTCCGCGGAGGGCGAGCTCTTCACCTGCCTGTTCGCCGCCGGCGGCGCCGACCTGAAGGGGCCCCTCCGCGCCGGGGCGACGGATCTCGAGCTGACCGAGCGAATCCGCGCCGTCTGGACGGTCCGCGCCGACCGCTACTCGGACCTGCGGACGGCGGGCACAGCCGACCTGCCGCGGGTCGAGATGTTCGCGATCGGCGGCTGAGGGCCTGCCGGTGGCGCTCCACGCGCCGGCTCCCGTCGCGACGTTGACGCGGCGGCTCGTCGCCTTCTTCATCGACGGCTTCATCCTCATCCCGGTCTACGTCGTCTACGCCTTCGTCCTCGACACGGCCCTGGGCGTCCTGGTCGAAGCCGACCCCACCGGAGCGGGTGTCGTGGTCGTCGCCGTCGATCCCTTCCGAGTTGCCCTCGAGCTCACGCTGACCCTCGTCACCGACGCCGCCTACTACGCGGGCTGCTGGGTTCGCTGGGGCATGACGCCCGGGCAGCGGATCTGCGGCGTCGCGGTCCGGGCCGTCGGACCCGGGATCCCGCCGACGCCGGGGGCGCCGCCCACGCTGCCGCCGGATCCCGAGCGCGTGCCCGCGCCGGCCGCGTCGATTCGCTGGGCCGTGCTCCAGCTCCTGCCCCTCTGCTGCAGCACGCTCGGGGCCGCGGGGGCGCTCCCGATCTCGACCGTGGCGGGGATCAACACCGGCTGGTACGCGTTCCTGTTCCTGACGGCCGCCGTCGATCCGCTGCGGCGCGGCTTCCACGACCGGAGGGCCGGCACCGTGGTCGTCCGCCCGGCCGTGGGCCGGCATCGCTGACGCGGCCGGCCGGCCGGCCATCCCCGCCCGTGGTGCGCGGGCAACGGGGTTGTCCACAGGTTCTCCACATGGGGGAAAAAGCCGTGGACGCGCGAACGGGCCGGCCGGCCACATTCGTGGATAACCCGGTTGTCGTGCCCTGGCCGCCCGGCGATGATCTGTCTTGCCCGGAGGGGCCGCGAGAGTCGAGACCACGGCGATTACATCAACGAGGTCCGGCGAGACGCTCGGGAGCAATCCCGGGGGCTCTCCCTCCGAGAGGCGCTGCGATTGCATCAAGGGGCCGCTCGGGATCTCGGTTCCTCTGGGCGTAACCATGTCCGTACGAACGGGCCGGCCTCGTGTCGTCCCGAACGCGCGGCGATCGCCCCGGTGGGGACGCGACCGGCATCCCGGTGTCGGTACTCCCTTCCGGGGCGGTTCCGTGTCCGGGGCATCCATCGCCCGGACGCGCCCATCAGGTGGGCGGGTCGACGTCCTCCCGGTCGCTCAGCGGGTCGGCCGCCGGCGTGCTGCAGACGTAGTAGCGGAGCGTCGTCCGGCCGGTGTTCGTGATCGCGTGCGGCAGGCCCATCTCCACGCGGACGCCCTTGAGCGGCTCGAGCGTCTCTTCGAGCGCGCCGACACGCACCGTGCCCCGGCCCTCGAAGACGACGATGACGTGCTCGGATCGCTGGTGGCGATGCCACCCGGTGCCGCCGCCCGGCTCGATCTCGACCTCGCCGAGGAAGAAGGCGTCGGTCCCGAAGTCGCCCGGCTCGACGAGCACGCGTGTCCGGATGCCCGGGCCCTCGACCACGCGCGCCCCCTCGCGACGCCGGACCGGCTCGCCCTCCGCGTTCCACGTCCGGAGGACGTCGCCGGGGCGATCCGGGGCGACCTCGACCGCGGCGAGAAGCGCGAGGGCATCGATCGACGACTCGTTGCGGACCAGGTGGTACTCCGCGGGGGCCTCGTAGAGGACGTCGCCGGCGCGGATCACGGCCCGCCGCCGGAGATCGGGCCCGTGCTCGAAGACGATCTCGCCGGCTGCCACGTAGACGAGCGTCTCGACCCCGTGGCGGTGCGGCCCGATCTCCACTCCCGGCGGGATCCGATCGAACTGCAGGCGGATCGCCATGCGCTGATCCATTGCCGGCCTAGCCGCCGTCGACGACGGGTAGCGTCCGGCCCGCGGCCTTCGCCGCCCGTGCCTTCTCGGCCCAGGCCGCGAGCACCGTGTCCTTGTGCGGTCGGATCGGGCAGTGCTCGTCGCGGTTGCCCATCTCGTCGCAGTAGCCGAGCGGCACGCACTTGGGGGCGAGGAAGCTTCCGAGGAACGGGCTGACCGCGAAGACCTCGTGGCGGATCAGCTGGAAGAGCCGCCGGATCTCCCACTGGGCCATCGTGCAGAGCCGCAGCCCGGACATGTGGATGAGCGCGCGGAGGTTGGCGGTCATGACCAGGTTCGTCCGCGTCGCGTTCGGGAAGACGAAGCGCGCGTCCTCGCCCGGGATCCCGGCCGCCAGCAGGTCGCCGTACAGGCCCAGGGACCCGTCGACCTGCTCCTCGAAGCGGGCGCGAAGGTCCGGGTCCGCGTCGGCGATCGTGCCCGGCAGCATCGTGGCCGCCCCCTTGAACGCGACGTAGCGCTGGCTCTGCTGGTCGAAGGCGACGCCGGCCCGGTGGCGCACCAGCTGGTGCGAGAGCGTCCGGCTCACGCCGCTGATCCCGAAGGTGAAGACGACGTGCTCGATCGTGCTGCCGTGGCCGCTCTCGATGACCCCGCTGATCAGCTTCTGCATCTTCGCGGGGTCGATCTCGCCGGCCTCGGCGCGCCGGAAGATCTCGCCCGGCTCCAGCTCGCTGTAGCAGGTCCGGCAGGCCGTGTAGATGAGCGGGACGTAGTAGCGCTCGACGATCTCCCGGTTCGGGAACAGGAGCGTCGCCTTCATTCCCAGGTCGTGGCGGCCCGGGTTGCGCGGGATCCCGGTCTTCGCGCGGGCGGCGGCGGCGCCGGGGTCGGGGACGGGGGCGGGCGTCGGCTGCTCGGCCATGGTTCCCTGAGGATAGCCGTCGCCGTTGGGCCGCGTCAGGCCGCCGGCCGCATGGCCGCGTCAGGCCGCCGGCCGTCGCTCCGCGGCGCGCTGGCGCGCCTCCACCGGGTGGAACCAGCGCCAGTAGAGCCACGTGCCCACGGAGTAGAGGACGATGATGGTGATGAAGTTGACCGTGTAGCCGGCCTCGAACCCCAGGGTCTTCTGCAGGATGCTGTACCACGGCCCGGCGATCACCCAGCCAAGCGACCAGAGGAGGCTGGCGGTCGCCGCGTAGACCGCCCGTTCCGCCGGGCGGAGCTGCTCCATCGCGAACGCGCTGGCGATCGGGTTGCCGGCGTTCATGAGCGAGTTGCGGACCATCATCGCGATGATCACCGTCGACAGGACCGGGCTGAAGCCAAGCACGACCAGGAACGGGATGCTCACGCCCTGGACGAGGACGACCGAGCCGACCTTCCCGAAGCGCCGGGCGAGGGCGGGCTGGAGGAGGATCGCGATCGTCGTCCCCAGGCTCGTGATGGCGAAGATCACGTTCAGGGCGGCGAGGTCGAGGTTGAACTTGATCTCGATGAAGACGTTGAGGTAGGGGATCACCTGTCCGGCGCCCAGGGCGATCAGGAAGCCCGGGATCAGCAGGCGCCAGAACGTCCGGGGATCAGCCGGGCGCGGAATCCCCAGCCGGGCCCGGCGCGTCATCTCGGGCAGGTCGGGCCGGGCGGCGATCGGCTCGCCGGCCCACGGGTCGGCCGCGCGCTGCTCCAGCGTGCGCCAGTCCCGGCGCCGCCGCGGCCGGTCGTCGCGCAGGGCGAGCACGGTCAGGGTAGCGATGGCCGCCGCGACCAGCATGACGAGGAGGAGGATGCGGTAGCACCGTCGGGTCGCTCGACCCGGCGCCCGTCGCCGTACCGATCACGGCCGCGATCGCCCCGCCGAGCAGGGCCGCGCCGACGTTCGTCAGGTTGGAGATCGCGAACTGGAGCGAGAAGAGCTCGTTGCGGTGCTCCGGCCGGCTGCGCTCCATCATGAACGGCGACTGGACCACGAAGTAGGCCTGGTTCGCGGCACCCATCGCGGCGGCGAGGAGCAGGATCGCCAGCGGCGAGGTGGCGAACAGGAGGCCGGCGATCGACAGGCCGGCGCCCGCGGTCCCGAGGGCCAGGACGAGGCGGCGGCCGAACCGGTCCGACAGGATGCTCGCGGGGAACGCGGCGATGACACCCGCGGCCGAGCCGACCGTCCCGCTGATCCCGATGAACGCGGGGTCGAAGCCCAGGGAGGTCAGGTAGAGGTTGAAGTCGACCCACCAGAGGCTGAGCGTCACGCCGTAGACGAGCGTCGTGACGAGGAAGATCCGGGCGTCGCGCTCGAAGCCGGTGAAGGTGCGGGCGTACCGCCGCAGGGCTGTCACCGTCACGCCGGCAGCCGAACGGGCGCGGCGGGCAGGTAAACGCGGCGGCCTGGCAGGCTCACGGGGTTCCGTTCAGCGGTCGGTGCGGCAGGCGGGGCGAATGCCGGGGTCGCCGACGGGCCAGCTTCGCTTGCCAGTGGGCCAGCTTCGCTCGCCAACGGGGCAGTCACGCTCGCCAACGGGGCAGCTTCGCTCGATCACGTGTCCATCGTATCCGCGGGGCTCCGTGGCCTCCGCATGCACGCGGCATGTTCATTCCGGGCCCAAGGTCCCGTTCCGAGCCTCGACGTGGCGCCCCGCGGACAGCCCCGCAGCGTGTGGTCTCGCCCTGGGCGGCCCGATGCTCACATCGTGAGCGTTCGGCTCCGGAAGCCGACCCGGTGACCCGTCCGCGGGATCGACGCATCCGGCCAGCGGCCCCCAGCACGGCGACAATGAACATGCCGCGTGCATGGGCCCGTCGTCTGCCATGACCTTGACGCGGCCGGCGCCGGTCGCGATCCCGGGAAGCCGGGCCGGCCGGCGGCCGGCGGGGCGCAGTTTGACGCAGCGCCAGCTCGGCCCCTACCGTGCCCCGGTGATCACGGCATTCCTGGCGGGCGCCGTGGCGGGCTACGGGATCGCGATCCCGGTCGGCGCCATCTCCATCCTCATCGTGGAGACGGGCCTGCGGCGCGGCTTCCGGCTGGCGGCCGCCGCGGGTGCCGGCGCGGCCTCGGCGGACGGCATCTACGCGATCGTGGCGGCCGCATTCGGGGCCGCGCTCGCGAGCGTCCTCGTCCCCGTCGAGACGCCGCTGCGGGTGCTGGCCGTGGTGCTGCTGGTGGTCATCGCGGTCCGCGGCCTGCTCGGGCTGCGGGCGGCGAGCGCTGCGACCCCGGCCGGCGACGCGGAGATCCCGCCGGACGTCGAGGCGGCCGAGCGCGGGGGATCCGCGCTCCGCACCTACGGGGTCTTCCTCGGCATCACGTTGCTTAACCCGGTGACGGTCACCTACTTCGCCGCGCTCATCCTCGGGTTGACCGCGACCGGCGCCGGCCCCACCGAGAAGGCAGCCTTCGTGACCGGAGCGTTCCTGGCCTCGCTGTCATGGCAGACGCTCATCGCGGCGGTCGGGGCGTTCCTCCACCGGCGGCTGCCGCCCGGCCTGCGCGCCGGGGTGATCGTGCTGGGGAACGCGATCATCCTCGTCTTCGCGGCCGTGATCGCCGCCGACCTCGTCGCCTGACCGCAGACCCCGGCTACCCGAGGGTGAACGGATCCGTCTCGCCGAGGGCGTAGGCGACCCCGTCGGCCAGGGGCAGGGCCGCGCCCTGCGCGGCAAGCGCCTCGAGCACGGCGGGCTCGATCCGGGACCGCGGAGACGACGGCAGGTTCGCGAAGACGGCCTCGTCCCAGGCGGCAAGGGCGGTCCCGCTCACGCGCTCGAGCTGGCGCGCGAGGCCCCACAGGCGTCCCCCGCGAGCCTCGTCGCCGCGAGCGACGGCCACCGCGGCCAGGGCATCGAAGCCGAGCGTGAGGCCGGCCAGGTCGTGGGCATCGCGGAAGTGGGCGATGGCGTGGCGCGAAGCCTCGTCGGCTTCGTCGATCCGGTCCAGCGCGATCATCGTGACGGCGAGCATGTGGAGCGACCATGCCTCCATCGTCCGGTGGCCCGCAGCCCGGTGGAGCTCCAGCGAGCGCCGGTACCACGGCTCTGCCAGTCCGGGATCGTCGGCGTACAGCTCGAGGCCGCCCAGACCCCAGAGCGCGTTGCCTTCGCCGCCCGCGTCGCCGAGCTCCTGGTAGATCGCCAGCGCCTCCTCCATCATCGCGCGGGCGGCGTCTGCGATCGGCGGCAACCCCCTGCTGCAGCCACGTCACATCGGCCACCGTGACGAATGCCCGGTTGTAGAGCGCGTTCGCCAGCTCGCGCCGGTCGGCGGGATCACCGCCGGCGGCGCGCTCCCGCCAGATCGCGAGCGCCTCGTCGTAGCGGGCGGCCGAGACGGGCAGGTCGGCCTGCCAGTAGGCGACGCCCCCCAGCGTCTCGGCGAAGCGTGCCCTGAGTGGCGCCGGCAGGTCCCACGCCTGCCCGGCGATCCGGTCCAGCCGCACCCGCGCCTCGCCCAGGTAGCCGCGCTGCTGCCAGAACCGCCAGAGCGCGAAGCAGAGGCGCACCGCGGTCTCGGGATCCGGCCGCCCGGTCGCCCACGACAGCGCGGCGCGCAGGTTGTCGTGGTCGCGCTCCAGGCGGTCCAGCGATGTGCGCTGCTCGGCGCCCTGCAGGAGCGGCGCCAGGCGCTCGGCCAGGTCGAGGAAGACGCGGGCGTGCCGCTCCCGCGTGGCGTCGGCGTCGCCGGCTGCTTCGAGGAGCTCCGCGGCGAACTCGCGGATCGTCTCGAACATGGCGAAGCGCGGCTCCCCGGCTTCCTCGGCGCTGCGGACCAGGCTCTGGTCGACGAGCGCGGCCAGGCCCTCGAGGACGTCGATGGCCGGCCCGTCGCCCGCACCGGCCACGGCCTCGGCCACGTCGAGGTCCCAGCCGCCCCGGAAGACCGACAGGCGAGCAAGCAGCCGGCGCTGGGGCTCGTCCAGGAGGTCGCAGCTCCAGGCGATCGCGCCCCGCAGCGTCCGCTGGCGGTCGGGCAGGTCGCGGGCGGTCGAGGTCAACAGGCCCAGCTGCCCCTCCAGGCGCTCGAGGATCTGCTCGGGCGCGAGGAGCTTCACGCGGGCGGCCGCCAGCTCGATCGCGAGCGGCATGCCGTGGAGCCGGGCGCAGATGCCGGCCACGGCCGGCGCGTTCTCGTTGGTGACGTGGAAGTCCGGGCGAACGGCGACGGCGCGGGCGATGAAGAGGCGGACGGCCTCGTACTGCTCGAGCGACGCCGGGTCCGGGTGGCGCAGGCCGGCCGGGAGGTTCTCCAGCTCGACGCGCGAGAGCCGGCTGGTGTCGGGCGGCGCGGGCAGGCCCGGCACCACGTACTCCTGCTCGCCCGAGACGCGGAGCGACGGCGCGGCTCGTGACGACCACCCGCACGGCTGGGCAGGCGCGCAGGAGGTCGCCGACGTCGACGGCCGCCTCGATCACCTGCTCGAAGTTGTCGAGGACGAAGAGCATGCGCCTGCCGGTCGACCGCGGTCGCCAGGGCCTCGCAGCGCGGTCTCGCCCGGCCGCTGGTAGACGCCGAGCGTCCGGGCGATCGCCGGCAGCGACGAGGGACGGGTCGCGGAGCGGCTCCAGCGCGACGAACCAGACGCCGTCCGGGTAGTCGTCGGCGACCGGCCGCGGCGAGCTGCAGCGAGAGGCGCGTCTTGCCGGTGCCGCCCGGGCCCGTCAGCGTCAGGAGCCGCGTCGTCGCGAGGAGGCGCGTCGCGGTCCCCAGCTCCCGCTCGCGCCCGACGAACGAGGTCAGCTGCGTCGGCAGGTTGTTGGGCCGGACGTCGAGCGAGCGCACCGGGGGGAAGTCGGCGCGGAGCCCGTCGATCACGAGCTGGGCGAGCGGCTCCGGCCGCAGGTCCTTGAGGCGGTGCTCGCCGAGCTCGCGGAGCGAGACGCCCGCCGGGAGCGATGCCGCGCTGAGCGCCCGACGGCGTCCGTGACAGCAGCACCTGGCCGCCGTGCGCCGCCCCCGCGACCCTGGCCGCGCGGTGGACGTCGTGGCCGACGTACGAGCCGTCTGCGTCGACGACGCCCTCGCCCGCGTGGAGCCCCATCCGGACCCGGACGGCGCCATCCGGCGGCCACGGCTCCGCGGCCAGGTCTCGCTGGGCCTGGACGGTCGCCGCCACCGCGCCGGGCGCCCGGGCGAAGGCCACGAAGAACCCGTCGCCCTCGGTCTGGACCTCGATGCCGCCGTGGGCGCCGAAGGCCGCCCGGAGGATCTGCCGGTGACGCTCGAGGAGCGCGGGCCAGCGGTCGGCGAGGTCGTGGGCCAGGCGCGTCGAGCCCTCGATGTCGGTGAAGAGGAAGGTCACGGTGCCCGTCGGGAGGGCCGGAGGCGCGCCGACGCCCTCCGCCGGCGTCGTCACCGGCGGATCCGTGGTCGGGGGACGTTCGGGTCCGTCCACGTCGCGATGCTGCGGGTCGCCGCCCGCCCTGTCAACGGCCCTCCGCCGTCGGTTGATCGACGGAGGGAGGCTCGGGGAGGCGGGCTCGGAGCGTTGCCCGGAAGCAGGTCCCGTCCGGCCCGGTCGCCGCGATCTCCAGGCGGCCACCGTGCCGTTCCACGATCGACCGCGAGATGTAGAGGCCGAGACCGGTGCCCGCCCCGATCTCCTTCGTCGTGAAGAACGGGTCGAAGACGTGGGCCGCGGCGTCATCCGCGATCCCGGGTCCACTGTCGCTGATCTCGACGACGACACCGTCGCCCCCGGGTGCGAGCTGGGCGGTGATCCGCAGGTGGCCCGAGCCGCCCATCGCTCCGATCGCGTTGTCGACCAGGTTGGTCCACACCTGGTTGAGCTCGCTGCCGTAGGCCTCGATCGGCGGGAGGCCCGGGGCATAGGCGCGCTCGATCGTCACGCCGGCCCTCCACTTCGAGCGAAGGATCACGAGGGTGCTCTCGATCCCCGCGGTGACGTCGATCCGCTGGATCGGGGCCCGGTCGAGGTAGGTGTACTCGCGAACGGCGGCGACGATCTCGCTGATCCGCCCGGCCGCGAGCGTCACCTCGGCCAGCAGCTGGCGCACGAGCGCGCTCGCGGCAAGCCACGCCGCGACGACGAGGCGGGCCTCGTCCGTCCCGAAGGGCGCCAGCAGGTCGTCGAGCTGGTTGCCGTCCCAGCCGAGGGCGACGAGCGATGCCGCAGGCTCGACCGGGTCGGGCAGGCCGAGCGTGCCGAGCAGCCGGGCCACGGCGTCCCGCCGGTCGGCGGCGTCGAGGGGGTCGAGAAGGGGCGGATCGCCGGCCCGCCGGGCGACCTCCTCGCGAAGGGTGTCCAGCAGCTCGGCGGCCAGCGGGGCTCCGGCCGATCCCACCGCTCCGGCCGATCCCACCGCTCGGCCGTCCCCCTCCCGGCAGATCCGACCGCTCCCATCGGCTCGCCGAGGGCGGCGGATGCACGGTCCCACTCGTCGAGCGCGTCGAGCAGCCGGCCCGCGCTGCTGCGGGCCGCGGCGGCGGGGTTGTTCAGCTCGTGGGCGAGGCCGGCCGCGAGGGTCCCCAGCGACGCCAGGCGTTCCTGCTCCTGCACGGACGCCTCGAGGCCTCGGAGCCGCCCGGCCACGGTGGCGGCGAGCGACCTGATGATTGCCGGCTCCCGGGCCATCACGTCGAACAGGTCATCGCGCCCGATGCGCAGCAGGCGGGCCGGCGTCGCCGCCCGAACGGTCGCCCGGCGGACGCCGCCGTCGAGGACCGCGATCTCGCCCTGGACGGTTCCCGGGCCCACCGTCGTGAGCGGCAGCTCTCCGGTCCCTGCCCGCGTCGACACGGCGAGGGTGCCCTCGAGCACGACGAACAGGGCGTCGCCCGGGTCGCCCTCCGTCATGAGGGTCGCGCCGGCTGCGAGGGCGACCTCGGTGGTGACGCCGCGGATCCGGGCCAGCTCCGCCGGCGCCAGGCCCGCGAAGAGCGACACGCGGGCCAGCGGATCGTCCGGGATGCCGTCCCCGTCGGCGTCGACGCCCTCGTCGCGGACCATGCCGTACATCACCGCGTCGACGGTCGTGCCCCGGAACGGCAGGTAGCGGCGCAGGATCCCCTCGCGCCGGAAGCCCGCCCGCATCGCGACGCGGCCGGAGGCGTCGTTGCCGACCAGGGTCATCAGCTCCAGTCGCTCGAGACGGGGATCCGCGAATGCCCACGCCGCCAGGAGCCGGACCGCCCGGGTCGCCATGCCGCGCCCCCGCGCCTCGGGTGCCAGCCAGTAGCCCACCGACGCCCGCCCCGGCATGTCCCCCGGGTGGAGGCCGATCATCCCCGCGAGGGCCGCGGTTGCCCGCTCTTCGATGACGAAGGCGATGGCCGTCCCGGCAGCCCAGCCATCGGCCATCTCGCCGATGAACGTGCGCGCGTCGGACGGCAGGTAGGGGACGGGGACCGGGATCCAGCGGGCCATCTCGGGATCGTCACAGGCGGCCGCGATCGCCGCCGCGTCGTCATCACGGGGAAGGCGGAGGAGGACGGCCTCGTCGGACAGCGGCGGGTCGGGCGGGTCCCGCCGCGGACGCTCCGCGGGCAGGGGCGGTGCCGGCTCGAGCGGCGTGGGTCTGAGCGGCGTGGGTTCAGGCATTGCGGGTTCAGGCACTGCGGGTTCGGGCGGCGCGGCCACGTCGGCTCAGAGCCCGGCGAGGTGCTGGTGCACGAACTGGACGGCCATCGACCCCTCGCCGACGCCCGAGGCGATCCGCTTGACCGAGCGGCTGCGGACGTCGCCCGCGGCAAAGACGCCGGGCACGTTCGTCTCCAGCAGGAATGGCTCCCGGGCCAGGGGCCAGCCGGCCACGCGCCCGTCCGTCGCCCGGGCCAGGGCCGGCCCGGTCACCAGGAACCCGGCACCGTCGCGCTCCACCAGGCCCGCCAACCACTCCGTGCGCGGAAGCGCACCGATGAACAGGAAAACAGCATCCATCGCCATGTCCTCCCGCGTGCCGGCGGCGGAGTCCTCCACCGTGATCGCCTCGAGGCTGTCCGTCCCGCGGACCGCCGCCACGCTGGCGTTGAGGCGGATCGTCACGTTCGGGATCGCCCGCAGCTGGTCGACGAGGTAGGCGCTCATCCCGGCCTCGATGGAGCCGCTCCGCACGAGCAGCGTCACCTCGGAGGCGTACTGCGACAGGTGGACTGCCGCCTGGCCGGCGGAGTTGCCGCCGCCGACGACCGCCACGCGCTGACCCTTGCAGGCCAGCGCCTCGGTGATCGCGGCCCCGTAGAAGACGCCGACGCCCACCAGCGGGTCGATCCCGTCAACGTCGAGGCGCCGGTACTGGACGCCGGTTGCCACGATGAGCGCCTCGCAGGAGACCCGGCTGCCGTCGTCGAGCGTAAGCAGCCGGTAACGGTCCTCGATGGCCAGTGCGGTGGCGTCGCGCGCGGTGAGCAGCTCGGCGCCGAGGCGGGTCGCCTGGGCGACGGCCCGCCGCGCGAGGTCCGCCCCGGAGAGGCCGGACGGGAACCCCAGGTAGTTCTCGATCCGCGAGGTCGTGCCCGCCTGGCCTCCCGGTGCCTCGCGCTCGACGAGCAGGGTCCGGAGCCCCTCGGACGCGCCGTACACGGCGGCGGCCAGCCCGGCCGGCCCCCCGCCGACGATGACGAGGTCGTAGGTCGCCAGGTCGGGCCGCGTCCGCAGCCCCAGGCGGTCGGCGATCTCGGCGTTGGACGGGGCCAGGAGGTGGCTCCCGTCGGGGAAGACGAGGAGGGGATCGCGCCCCGCGTCGACCCCGGCGGCGGCAGCCAGCCGTGCCGCCTCGGTGTCGGCCTCCACGTCGACCCACCGATATGGCACCAGGTTGCGGGCCAGGTAGTCCTTGATCTCGTGGGCCCGGGCCGACCAGCGGTGGCCGACGAGGCGGATGCCCTCGAACGGCGGCCGGAAGGTGGCCCGCCAGTCCGAGAGGAGGTCGTCGAGGACGGGGAAGAGGCGCTCCTCCGGGGGCTCCCAGGGCTTCTGGAGGTACTGGTCGAGACGGATCTCGTTGATCGCCCGGATCGCGACCTCGGTGTCGGCGTAGGCCGTGAGGAGGACCCGCCGGGCATCGGGCACGAGATCCAGCGACGCGGCGAGCAGCTCGATCCCGGTCATGCCAGGCATCCGCTGGTCGACGAGGAGCAGGGCGACGGGCGTGTCGCGCAGGGCGAGGCGGTTGAGGACGTCGAGGGCGGTCTTGCCGGAATCGGCCGCCACCACCGTGTAGGCGGCCCCGAAGTGGCCGCGAAGCTCCCGCTCCACGGCGCGCAGCACCGCGGGCTCGTCGTCGACGACGAGGATGACCGGCTCGGCCATGGCGCGAACAACCTCCCCTCGCCGGCCGCCTCCGCGTCCACCGTCGCCAACCGGGACCGGCGCGCGCCTAGACTAGCCGACGGCGGCCCGCGCGGCGAGGGGTCCCGGGAGGAAGCGATGCCAGGCTTCGTGACGCGGCGCTACGTGGTCGACGGCCGGCCCGTGGGGCTCCCGGTGCGAACGGAAGAGATCCGGATCCCGATGGACGACGGGATCGACCTCGCGGCGACGCTCTACGTCCCCGACGCGCCTGACGCCGGCCCGTTTCCGGCCGTCCTGGAATCGATCCCGTACCGCAAGGACGACTGGACCCTGTCGCGCGACTGGCCGCTCAACGGGGCGTTCGCCGCCGCCGGGTACGTGAGCTGCCGGCTCGACGTCCGGGGCACCGGCAGCAGCCGCGGCATCGCCGAGGACGAGTACACCGAGCGCGAGATCCTCGACAACGTGGCGGTCATCGAGTGGCTGGCCTCGCAGCCCTGGAGCGCCGGGACGGTCGGCATGTTCGGGATCAGCTGGGGCGGCTTCTCGGCGCTGCAGGCCGCGATGCGCCGGCCGCCGGCGCTGAAGGCGATCATCCCGGCCTGTTTCAGCCACGATCGCTACCACGTCGACGTCCACTGGTGGGGCGGCACCCGCCTCATCGGGGAAAGCGCCTACTGGCCGGTCGAGATGGTCGGCGAGAACGCCCTGCCGCCCGACCCCGAGCGCTTCGGGGAGGGCTGGCGCGAGGAGTGGCTGCGGCGCCTCGACCTGACGCCGCAGTGGCCGCTCAGCTCGCTGCGCCACCAGCGCCGCGACGACCACTGGAAGCACGGCTCGGCGATCGAGGACTGGGGCTCGATCGAGGCGGCCGTGCTGGCCCTCGGCGGGCTCGGGGACTCGTACCGCGACAGCGTCCTCGAGACCGTGGCCAACGTCCGCGCCCCGGCCCGCGGGATCCTGGGTCCGTGGGGCCACGCCTGGCCGCACGCCGGCGCCCCGGCCCCGACGATCGACGGCGTCGGCCTCATGACCCGCTGGTGGGATCGCTGGCTGAAGGACGAGCGGAACGGGATCGACGACGGACCCGCCCTCACGGTCTACGTCGTGGAGCCCGAGGCCGGCGAGCCGTTCCCCGTCGAGGTCGCCCCGCCGCGTGCGCCCGGTCGCTGGTGGGCCATCGGCCGCTGGCCGTCCGTGCTCCGGATCGCCCCGCCGCCCCCGCTCCACCTCGGTGGGGCCGGCGCGGCCGGGCTCGGGGACGCTCGGCCACGCGCCACCCCCCGCGCACGAGGACCCCGACACGTGGGCCGGCGGCCCCGCGTCGGCCATGACTGCGCCCTTCACCTGCACCGGCTGGGAGCCGCAGGGCGGGCCGCTGGACCAGCGCCCGGACGACGCCCGGGCATTGGTGTACACGGGCGACCCGCTCCTCGAGCCGATGCTGGTCGCCGGCCTCCCCGACGTCGATCTCTGGGTGGCCGCCGACCGACCGGTCGCCCAGGTCGCCGTCCGGCTGGAGGCGGTCGCCCCGGACGGGACCTCCGCGCTCCTCGCCCGGGGCCTGCTCAACCTGACCCGGCGGGCCTCGTTCGAGGAGCCGTCGCCGGTCGTCCCCGGCGAGGTGATGGCGGTGACGGTGCCGCTCACCGCGACCGGGGCCCGCGTTCCCGCCGGCCACAGGCTGCGGGTCGCCGTCGCCGGCGCCGCGTTCCCGATCGCCTGGCCGCCGCCCGGGCCGGTGACGCTCACCGTGTTCCACGACGTCGAGCGGCCGTCGCGCCTGCGCCTCCCGACGCCGGCCGGCTGGGCGCCGGCCACCGAGGACCTCGGCACCGGCGCCTTCGACCCGGGCACGGCCGAGGAGCGTCCCGGGATCCCGGAGGCATGGCGCGTCGAGCGCGATGAGCTGGCCGGGACGACGACGCTCATCTCCGAGGCCGGCGGGGGCCATCGGTTCCCCGAGCGCGGCGGCCTCCTCTTCGGCTCGGAGGAGCGCTTCCGGATCACGGCAGGCGACGACTGGGCGACCTGCGTCGCCGAGGGCCGGACCTTCTACCGCGTCATCTATTCCGACGGGCGGCAGGTCACCGCCGACGGGAGCCTCGTCGTCAGCTCGACCGCGGCCGACTTCGAGGTCCGGATCGACCTCACGGTCAGCGAGGACGGCGCGGAGGTCTTCGAGCGGACGTGGGAGGAACGGATCCCCCGCGATCTCGTCTGACGGCTCAAGGCCGGCAGTCGAACGATCCAGCTCGGCTGACGCGGGCTGGGCGCCGCTCCAGCCTTGATCGGCGCATGCAACATGGAGGCCTCGATGAAGGAGATCGGTCGCTCCATGTCGGGTGACGATCGGCCTCGCAGTCAAGGCCGTGTACGACTTCAGGAGCACCCATGACCGACAGGATCTTCTCGCGGCAGTTCCACGGGGCGGAGGGCGCCGAGGCGTGGCGCGTGCTGCCCGACGGCGCCTACGCATTCTTCCGGACCGACTCGCTCATCGCGTCCGCCCGGTTCATCGACGCGATCAGCGGGCTCGTCGGTGAGGGCGACGAGCCCGACATGGACATCCGCGGCGACGGCGTGACCGTCATGATCCGGGCGTTCAAGGGTCGCGACTTCGGCCTCGTGCAGAGCGACCTCGACCTCGCACGAGCGATCTCGACGACTGCCCGGGAGATCGGGCTCACCGCCGAGCCAGCGGCGATCCAGAGCCTCTCGATCATCCCCGGTGCGACCGACAGACGCGAGATCATGCCGTTCTGGCTAGGGGTGCTCGGCTACGACCGACGGCCGGACAGTCCCGGCGAGGATCTGATCGATCCGCACGGTCGCCTGGCTCCGTTGTGGTTCGAGGACATGGACGAGTTGCGGGCCGATGGTGCGGGGACCATCCATCTCGTCGTGTGGGTGCCGTGGGACGAGGCCGAGTCGCGGGTGGCGGCAGGCCTCGCGGCGGGTGGCCGGATCGTCCGCCACAACCTCGAGGAGGGCTTCTGGACGCTCGCCGATCCGGCCGGCAACGAGGTGGACGTCGCCACGACGTCGGCTCCTGATCAGGCCGAGTGAGCGTCAGGTCAGCCCATGGGCGGCCCGAACCTCACTGCACCTCAGAGCCTCCACGGAATGCAGGTGTTCGACCTTGCGTTCGCGCACGTCGCCATCGAGCACCCGCCGGAGCCACCCCGCGGCCTCGCCGAACGGGATCCTTCGACGACGGGCCCTCAGTCCCACGCCTCGGACCAGAGCCACCAGCCGCCGCCCACCGGCTCGAAGGTTGCGCCGGTCCAGAGTGGCGAGTAGTTGTCCTCGGTCAGCCTCGGCTCTCCGTCGGGCGAGTAGGCGAACCCCAGTCGGTAGAGACCGCTGTCATCGACCACGAACCGCAAGCCGTTCGCGGTCCGCTCGACCTCGCCCACGTCGTACAGGCCGACCCAGCCGCGGTCCGCCGAGCCGCCCGCCATCACGTCCGCGGCCATCTGGTCCATCGCACCGCGCGAGAGGGCGAGCCGGGTGTCGAACAGCACCTCCGTCCGCGTGACGAGGAACACGAGCCCCATCGCGACCGGGATCATCAGCCAGCGCGCCCAGTGCGCGGTCGGCATCCGCAGCCGGGTTCGCGCCGCGGCCATGCCGAACCGCACGAGCCATGCGCCCGCGATCACGAACCAGATCGGCGCGGCGATCAGGTACGTCCCGAGCGACCCCCGGGAGCTCGCGTCCAGCGCGATCACGATCGCGGTGGCGGTCGCGAGGGAGACGAGCACACCCGGCGGACCGACGCGCCAACGCGACGGCCTCGCAGGAACGGGTCCCGGAGCATCGCCGCCGGTCATCGCACGAGCCCGCGCTTCATCATCCTGGACCCTCAGGCGCCGACGAGCGCCCGCGTGACGGTGACCGCCCCGACGGCGTCCTCGCCGTAGCCGTCGGCGCCGATCTCGTCGGCCCAGGCCCGGGTGACCGGGGCGCCGCCGACCACCACCTTGACGCTGTCGCGCAGGCCGGCGTCGGCGAGGGCGGCGATGACGGCGCGCTGGCCGACCATCGTCGTCGTCAGGAGCGCCGACACGCCGACGACGTTCGCCCCGACCTCGCGCACCTTCTCCACGAAGCGCTCCGGCGTCACGTCGACGCCGAGGTCGTGGACTTCGAAGCCGTTCGCCGTGAGCATCATCCCGACGAGGTTCTTGCCGATCTCGTGGATGTCGCCCTTCGCCGTCCCGATGACCACCCGCCCCAGGACCTTGCGCTGGGCGGACCGGGCGAGCATCTCCGGCTCGAGGATGCCGATCGCCTTCTGCATCGCGCGGGCGGCGAGCATCATGTCGGGCAGGAACATGTCGCCGCAGCGGAACTGCTCGCCGACAATGTGGATCCCGGGCACGAACCCTTCGTCGATGGCGGCGACGGGGTCCATGCCCGCCGCCAGGGACTGCCTGGCCAGCTCGGCCGCGGCGTCGGAATCGCCGTCGATCACGCTCTGGCGCATCGCCGCGAACAGGTCCTCGGTCATGGCTCGGTCCTCCGGGGGTGCATGGCGAACGGGTGTGGTGGCGGGCGCGGCGCCGGGGGCGTCGGTCATCCCAGCTCCGCGTCGGCGGCGGCGAGGACGCGGGCCAGCTCGGCCTCGACGGCGTCGGGGAGGGGGTCGACGACGGGTCCGGCGAGGATCTCGCGAACCCGGTCCCGGGCCCGCCCGTACATCGACGGCGAGCCGAGGTCGCGCCAGGCCTCGTAGGCGTGGCGGCCGATGAGCGACGGCACGAGGAATTCGCGGCTGCGGGCCGCACGGCGGGTGACGCGGCTTGCCAGGAAGTTGCCGCCCGGCCCGACCGAGGCCACCTCGGCGACGAAGTCGGGGTCGGCCGGCTCTCCGACCCCTTCCACCAGGCGCTCGACGTAGTGGGCCAGCTCGTTGTCGACGAGGATCTGCTCGAGGACCAGGGCCTGGTCGCCCTGGATCTCGCCGAAGCCGACCACGATGTCGGCGCCGGCCGAGGCCGGCGGGAGCATCGTCACGAGCTTCTCGATGACCGCTTCCGGCCCGGGCTCAGGCGCGTCGGACGTGCAGCCCGCCGCGGTGGCCGGCAGGCCGTACGAGCGGCCCATCGTGACGAGCGCGGCCGACATGATCCCCATCTCCGGCGTCCCGCCCAGGAAGGCGCCGGTGCGGAAGTCCATCGAGCCGGTGGCGCTGCTGTACATCACCGGCCGCCCGGGGTGCGCCAGCTGGTAGACGACGATCGCCGAGAGCGCCTCGGCGTTGGCCAGCGCGACGTTCGCCAGGAGCCCGGCCGGGCCGGTCGTGCCCGTCACCGGCATCGGCATGATCATGACCGGCAGGTCGAGCTCGCCGAGGTCGAGGTAGGCGTCGAGCATCGGCCCGTCGTGGACCAGCGGCGCGACCGGGCAGTAGATCAGCGACCAGGGATGGCGCTCGCGGACGGCGGCCGCGCCGCCCCCGGCGATCGTGAGGGCCTCGGCGAGGAAGGGGACCTGCTCCCGGGTGTGGAGCTCGTGCTGCCCGTGCTTGGAGGAGTGGCGGACCATCGCCACGAACTCGTGGAGGGCGCGCGTCCCGGCGGGGGCGTCGGAGGCGGTCACCGGCGCCCAGGCCATGACCCCCATGTCCGCCTGCTGGAAGACGCGCAGCGCCAGCTCCGCAGTCGCGCCGCGTGCCGTAGCGCCGCTCGCCGGTCTCGAAGTCGATGGCGAAGGCGGCCGTCCCGTCGATCGCGTAGCGCGTCACCGGGGAGGGGAGGGCGTAGTCGTGGGCCGGATTGCGGGCGCCGAGGACGAAAGAGCGGGGCGCCGACGCCAGGGCCGCCTCGACGAGCTCGCGCGGGATCCGGGCCACGCCGGCCTCCGCGTCCACCTGGGCGCCGGCGTCGGCCAGCAGCGGCAGCGCCCGCTCGCCGTGGAAGCGCACGCCGGTCTCGGCGAGGATCTGCAGGCTCGCCTCGTGGACCTGGTCGCGTTCGGCGCCGTCGAGGAAGGTTGCCCCGTACCGCATCGCTATCGTCCCTTCGTCGCCGCCGCGTCCGCCGCGGCAGCCCGCTCCACGAGGTCGGCGAGCGCGCGCGCCGTCGCCTCGTCCATGGGTGGTGGCTCGTGGGTGGCGAGCAGCTCCGTCGCGAGCGCCCGTGCGTCGTCGACGGCGTCCGGCCGCCCGGCCGCCTCCCAGCGCTCCCAGGTGTCCCGGACGCCGATCCGGTCGAGGTGCCACTCGCCCTCGTGGGTCGCCCGCCGGGTCGCCGGCCGGGCGATGAAGTCGCCGCCGGGCCCGGCCTCGTCGAGCGCCGCCTCGACGGCCTCCTCGAAGGCGCCGTCCATGCCTCGCCGGAGGCGCAGGCACCGGCGGAAGAGCTCCACGTCGAGGATGAGCTGCTCGGGCGAGTAGACGGTCGAGCCGCCGAGGAGCCCCGGGCCGACGAGGAGGTCCGGCCAGGCGAGCACGGGGAGAAGCGCGCCGAGGGCCCGCTCGAGGCCGGCCTGGACGCCCGGAACGTGGGCGTCCGTCCCGCCGACCGAGGCCTGGACGGGAAGCCCGAGGTGGCGGGCCATCTCGGTCGTCGCCGCGCCCAGGAGGGCGTGCTCCACGGCGCCGCCGGCGTAGCGCCCGCTCCGCGGCTCCATGACCGCAAGGGCCGGTGCGAAGATGAACGGCGTGCCGGGCGCCGCGGCCTGGACCAGGCAGAGGGTCGCCAGCGTCTCGGCCGTCCCGAGCACCGTCGTCGCCAGGAGCCCGACCGGCGCCGAGAGGCCCATCATCGGCATCGGCATCGCCGCCACCGGGAGCCCCCAGTCGACCGTCGCCAGCCAGGCGTCCGTGTACGGCCCCTCGAGGACGAGCGGCGTGAAGGGGCAGAGCAGGAACGAGAACGGCCGCCGCCGGCGGACCTCCTCGCGACCCCCGAAGAGGACGTCGAGCATCTCCAGGAGCCAGCGCGCCTCGCCCTCGTCGGCCGCCGAGTCCTGGACGTGGCGGCCGAACCAGGTGAAGGCGCCGGCCCAGGCCCGGGCGGTCGCGCCCGGGCGCCGGGTCGCCGCCCTCGAAGCCGACCATCCGCCAGTAGACGCCGACCTCGGGGAGGGCGTCGATGAGGCGCGTCGACTGCTCCCAGTCGGCCTCCGTCGCCGCGCGCCGGGTCCCCGCCGGCAGCTCGAGCGTCTGGAGCGCCTCGCCGTCGGCGACGAGGCTGCAGCCGGTCCCGTCGAGCGGCAGCTCCCAGCCGTCGCGCCGCCCACCGAGGGTGAACGAGCGGGGGGCGGCCGCAAGCGCCGCCTCGACGACGGCCAGCGGCAGGCGGACCCGGAGGTTGCCCTCGTCGACCTGACCGCCCGCCGCACCGAGGAGCGCCCGGGCCCGGTCGGATTCGACCCGGAGCCCGGTCCGCGCCAGGACAGTAAGCGCCCGCTCACGGACTTCCTCCCGCCGGGCCGCCGGGAGGACCTCGACGAGCGTCGTCATCCTCGCGACCCCGCGCGGTGGCCGCGACCGGCGGGTGCCGCCGCCGCGGCCCCTTCCCCGGCCTCCGCCTCGCGGTCCGCGGCCGCCACGATGCGTGCCAGCTCGCGCGCCCGGGCGTCGTCGAGCGGCTCGGGGAGGTGCTCGGCCAGGATCCGGGCGGCCTCGGCCCGGGCGGCGTCGACCGGGTCGATCGGGGTCCCGTCGAGGGCCACCTGCCCGGTCAGCGGGGAGAAGCGTCGCCGGCGCAGCTCGTCGCGGGTGTGCCGCTCGTACAGGTAGTGGCCCTTGGGGCCGACCGCCCTGATCACGTCGAGGGCCAGCGCCTCGCGGCTCGTGTCGAAGGCCGCCAGCGTGCAGCGCACCCGCTCGTGGAGGTCGCCGTCGAGGACCAGCTGCTCGGGGGTGAAGAGCGTGCAGGACTCCAGGAGGCCCATCCCGCTGCCGGTCTCGGCGCCGGCGAGGGCGCACAGCGTCAGGGCCACCGCCGCCTCCGCGGCCGCCTGCCAGCCCGGCGTCCGGGCATCGGTGCCGTAGACGCCGGCGAGGGTCGGGACGCCCCAGGCGTGGGCCAGCTCCACCCCGGCCACGTAGGCGATCTCGCCCTCCCAGGGCGTCGCCAGGTAGGCGCCCGTGCGCGGCTCCATCATCCCGGTCATCAGCGAGTGGAAGACCGGGGCGCCGGGATGGACCAGCTGGACGAGCGTCAGCGCCGCCACGATCTCCGCGTCGCCGGCGACGACGGTGCCGGGGATCGTGGCGGGGCCGGTGGAGCCGGCCGTCGCCATCGACATGAAGCCGACCGGGATGCCGGCCTCGGCCAGGACCAGGGCCCCCTCCATCCCCTCGTCGTCCTGGGCCAGCGGGGCGATCGTGCAGATGAGCGCGGAGAGCGGCGGCCGCGCCCGCAGCGTCGCGTCGTCGCCGGCGAGGACCCGGGCCATCTCCACCGCGTACCGCGCCGGCCGGGCGCCCATCACCGTCTCGGTCTGGACGTGCTTCACCGTGTTCGGGTACGAGGCCAGGAGCTCGTGGAGCGGCGCGGTCAGAGGATGGTCCTGGGCGCTCAGCATCGGCCAGTAGAAGCCGACCGCCGGGAGCGCGTCGGCCAGGCGGGCCGCGGTCGCCACGTCGGCGGCCGTGGAGGCGCGCCGGTGGCCGCCCGGCTCCAGGACCTCGATCCCGCAGCCGTCGGTGGCGACGTACAGGGCGGTCCCGTCGAGGACGAGGTCGAAGGCGGGGTCCCGCGCGCCCATGACGTAGCCGCGCGGCGCCCGCGCCATCGCCCGTTCCACCAGGTCGGCGGGGAGGCGGACCACCTCCCGCGCCTCGTCGACGAGCGCCCCGTGCTCGGCGTAGAGCGCGCGGACGGCCTTCGACGGGCAGTGGACACCGACCTCCTCGAGGATCTCCAGGGTGGCCGCGCGCAGGTCGGCGAGCTGTCCGTCGTCGAGGAAGCGGGCGTGGTGGGCCGGCCGGATCGGCCGCAGCGGGGGCGTCGCGCTCATGCCGCCGCCCCCAGCTCGCGGTCGGCGGCCGCGAGGATCCGCGTCAGCTCGGCCGCCTTGGCCGGCTCGAGCGGCTCCGGATGATGGTTCGCCCGGATCCAGGCCACCCGCTCGCGGGCCACCTCGACCGGGTCGCGGTAGCCGCCCTCCGGCGCCAGCTCGTGGGTCAGGCCTCGCTTGAGCGAGGTCCGCATGTGGGTCCGGGTGTGCTTCTCGGCCAGGAAGTGGCCGCCCGGCCCCACGTTCGCGATGACGTCGAGGGCCAGCGTCTCGTCGCTGATCTCCTCGGCCAGCAGGGCGTGGCGCGCCCGCTGGTAGACGTCGTCGTCGAGGATGATCGCCTCGGGGTAGAGCAGGGTGTAGGTCCGGTCGAGGCCCATCCCCGTCACGATCTCGGGGCCCGCGAGGCCGCCGAGGAGCGGGTCGAGGGCCACCTCGACGCCGGCCTGCCAGGTGCCGGCGGCCGGCGAGTCCGTCCCGAAGCAGGCGGCCATCGACGGCAGGCCCCAGTGGTGGGCCATCTCGACCGGGGCGTAGCGCGCCCGGCTGTCGATGGAGTAGCCGACGTAGCTGCCGGTCCGCGGGTCGGCCCAGGCCTTCATGATCGAGTGGAAGACCGGCGTGCCCGGGAAGGCCAGCTGGAGGAGCACGATCCCGGAGATGACCTCGGCGTCGCCGACGACCAGGGCGCCGGCCGAGGTCGCCGGGGCCGTCGTGCCGAGCGTCGGCATGGCGAGCATCCCGACCGGGATCCCGGCCTCGGCGAAGGCGAGCGCCGCCTCGAGGCCGTCGTGATCGTGGGCCAGCGGCGCGATGGAGCAGATGAGGTCGGACAGCATGGGCCGCTCGCGGAGCGCCTCGCGGCTGCCGGCGAGCACGGTCGCCATCTCGATCGCGCGACGGGCGGGCTCGCCGCCCTGGACCATGCCCTGGAAGTGCTTGACCGTGTTGTTGACCGCGGCGTCGATCTCGTGGAGCTGGGACGTCGCGCCGTGGTCCTGGGCGCTGACGGTCGGCCACATGAAGCCGATCGACGAGAGGTAGTCGGCGATCCGCGCCATCTCGGCGACGTCGCTCTTGCGGGACGGCCGCTCCACGCGGGTGTCGAAGTCGATCGTCGCCACGCCGCAGCCGTCGGTCGTGAAGTAGCTGACCCCCTCCTCGAGGTGGAGGTCGAAGCGCGGGTCGCGCGCCGCCATCGTGAAGGTGCGCGGCGCGTCGGCCAGGGCCCGCCGGACGAGGTCGGGCGGGAAGCGGACGACCTGGGTCGCCCGGTCGACGCTCGCCCCGTGGCCGGCCAGGATCTCCAGGGCGGCCTCGGACGGGAACCGGACGCCGACCTCCTCGAGGATCCGGAGCGTCGCGTCCTGCAGCCGGTCGAGCTGCTCGTCGTCGAGGAACTGCATCCGGCGATGCGAGCGGATCGGCTCCAGCGGCGGCGTCGCGCTCGGGCCGTCCGCCGCCGGGGCGCCGCCGGAGCCGCTCGGCCGGGCGGCCGCGCGCCGGGTCGAGCCGTCGCCGGCCCGGCCATCACCCGATCTCCCGGTCGGCGGCGGCCAGGATCCGCGCCAGCTCGGCCTGCTGCGCCGCCTCCAGCGGCTCGGGGTGGTGGTTCTCGCGGATCCAGGCGACCTTCTCGCGGGCGACCTCGACCGGGTCGCGGTAGCCGCCGCTCTCGGCGGGCTCGTGGGGGAGGCCGCGCCGGAGCGACGTCCGCATGTGCGTCCGGGTGTGCTCCTCGGCGAGGTAGTGGCCGCCCGGCCCGACGGAGGCGACGACGTCGAGGGCCAGGGTCTCGTCGTCCACGTCGAGGGCCATGAGGGCGTGGCGGGCCCGCTGGTAGATGTCGTCGTCGAGGAGGAGCCCCTCCGGGTAGAGGAGGGTGTAGGTCCGGTCGAGCCCCATCCCGGTGACGATCTCGGGCGAGGTGAGCCCGGCCAGCACCGGGTCGAGCACGACCTCGGCGGCGGCCTGCCAGGTGCCGGCGGCCGGCGAGTCGGTGCCGTAGCAGGCGCCCAGCGACGGCAGGCCCCAGTGGTGGGCCATCTCGACCGGCGCGTAGCGCGTCCGGCTGTCGACCGAGTAGGTCACGTAGTTGCCGTTCCGCGGGTCGGCCCAGGCCTGCATGATCGAGTGGAAGACCGGGCGTGCCCGGGTAGGCCAGCTGGAGCAGGACGGCGCCGCTGATGACCTCGGCGTCGCCGACCGCGAAGGCGCCGGCCAGGGTCGCCGGCGCGGTCGTGCCGAGGGTCGGCATCGCCAGGAACCCGACCGGGATGCCGGCCTCGGCCAGCACCAGGGCCGACTCGATGCCGGCGTCGTCCTGGACCAGGGGCGCGATCGTGCAGATGAGGTCCGAGAACGGCGGCCGCTCGCGGAGCGCCTCGCGGCTGCCGGCGATCACGGTCGCCATCTCGACGACGTAGCGCGCCGGGGCGGCGCCCATGACCGTCTCGGACTGGACGTGCTTGACCGTGTTGTTGAACGCGGCGTCGACCTCGTGGAGCGGCGCCGTCCGGCCGTGGTCCTGGGCGCTCACCATCGGCCAGTAGAACCCGATCGACGGCAGGTAGTCGGCGATCCGGGCCATCTCGGCCGACGTCGCTCTTGCGCGACGGGCGCTGCTCGCGCGTGTCGAAGTCGATCGTCTCGATGCCGCAGCCGTCGGTCGTGAACCAGGTCGACGCCGTCGGCGAGGTGGAGGTCGTACTCGGGGACGCGGGCGCCCATCGTGAAGTAGCGCGGCGCGGTGGCGAGGGCCCGGCGGACGAGGTCCGGCGGGAAGCGGACGACCTGGCTCGCCATGTCGACCTTCGCGCCGTGGTCGGCCAGGATCTCGAGCGCCATCGCCGAGGGGAACCTGACGCCGACCTCCTCGAGGATGCGGAGCGTCGCGGCCTGGAGCTGGTCCAGCTGGTCGTCGCCGAGGAACCGGACGCGGTAGGGCGAGCGGATCGGCTCCAGGGGCGGGCGAGCGACGTGGACGGCCATGGGTCAGCTCCTTGCGCTGGATGGACGCTCGTTCACTGCCGGGACCACCCGGCCGGCGCGCCCGCCGCGAGCTCACCTGCATCGAGACGAGGATCAGCAGCGCGGTGGTGACCACGATGATCGTGGAGATCGCGTTGATCTCCGGGCGTGACGCCGAACCGGATGCGCGAGTAGATGTAGAGCGGCAGGGTCGACGAGCCCGACCCCCGCGTTGAACGAGGTGATGATCAGGTCGTCGAACGAGAGGGCGAAGGCGATCAGCGCCCCCGCCGCCACCGCCGGGGCGATGAGCGGCAGCGTCACGTGGAAGAACGCCCCGCGCGCCGACGCCCCGAGGTCGCGGGCGGCCTCCTCCATCCGGGGGTCCAGGGAGACGGCCCGGGCCCGCACGATGATCGCCACGTACGAGATCGAGAAGGCGATGTGGGCGATCGCGATCTGCCAGATCGACCCGTTCGGCGTGAAGAGCAGGGCGAAGAAGAGCAGGAGGCTGATCCCCATCACCACCTCGGGGGTCACCATCGGCAGGAGGATCAGGGTGTCGGCGGCGCCCGGCGGCCGCGCCCGAGCGCAGGCGCGCCAGGCCCAGGCCCAGGAGCGTGCCGAGGATCGTCGTGGCCACGACGGCGATCACGGCGACCTGGAGGGTGACGCCGAGCGCCGCGCAGGAGGGCGTCGTTCCCGAACAGCTCCGGGTACCACCTGCAGGGTGAAGCCGCGCCACACGAAGTTGCGCTTCGAGTCGTTGAAGCTGAAGAGGATCAGGACGACGATCGGGGCGAACAGGAAGACGTAGACGAGCAGGGCGTAGAGCGGTCAGCAGGGGGTTGCGGTCGCGGCGCATCAGCCGATCACCTCGCGGCGCAGGATCCGCAGGGTCCCCACGACGCCGACGATCGTGGCCACGATGAGCAGGAAGCCGAGGGCGGCCCCGAAGGGCCAGTCCTTGCTCGACAGGAAGAGCGTCTGGATCGACCTTGGCGATCGTGATCGTCTGGGCGCCGCCGAGCAGGTCGGGCGTCACGAAGTCGCCGATCGCCGGGATGAACGTGAGCAGGGCCGCGGCGATGATGCCCGGCATCGTGAGGGGCAGGGTCACGTGCCAGAAGGCCGCCCGCCCGCTGGCGTAGAGGTCGCGGGCGGCCGCCACGAGCGCCGGGTCCAGGCGGTCGATCGAGACGTAGAGCGGCAGGATCGCGAACGGCAGGAAGCCGTAGGTCATCCCCAGCACGACGGCGAGGTCGGTGTTGAGGAGGGCGATCGGCTCGCTCGATGAGCCCGAGGCCCTCGAGGATCCCGTTCACGACGCCGTTGTCGCGCAGGATGATCATCCAGGCGTAGGTCCGGATCACCCAGCTGGTCCAGAACGGGAGCATCACCAGGACCAGCAGGAGCATCTTGCGGCGGCCGCCGTAGCGGCTGATCCAGTAGGCGATCGGGTAGGCGATCGACGATCGAGAAGATCGTCGTGAGCGACCGCGTACCGCAGCGAGTTGGCGACGGTCGGCAGGAAGTCGGGCTCGAGCGCGCGGAGGTAGTTCTGCGAAGCCGAGGTTGTCGAGGATCACGCCCCCGAACTGGTCGCGGCGTCCCCAGGCTGACGACGAAGATGATCGCGAGCGGGACGGCGAAGAAGAGCGACCAGCCAGGCCAGGCCCGGCAGCAGGAAGACCGCGTCGCGCGTCCGGTCGCGCATCGTCGCCTCTCGCTTCGTCGTCCCGCCGTGCGGGTCAGGCCCCGGCGCGGAGCTTGGTCCAGCGCTCCTGGTACTTCTGCAGGTCCGCGCCCGAGGTCCAGGAGCTCCTGGAGCTTCTCGATCGCGGCCTTCTCCGGGTTCAGGGTCGGGTCCGCGAGGATCGCCGGGTCGATGTACGCCTTGGCTGCCTCGTTCGGGCCCATGTAGTAGATGTAGTTCGTGTTCGCCGCGCTCACCTCGGCGTCGAGCATGTGGTTGATGAACAGGTTGGCGGCGATCGGATGCGGGGCCTTCGCCAGGAGCACCATCGCGTCGGAGCCGCGGATCCCGCCCTCGGACGGGATCACGTACGTCACCGACTCCAGCTCCGTGCTGACCTGGGAGACGTCGGCGCCCCAGGCGTGGCTCAGCCAGACGTCGCCGCTCGAGAGGTCGCCGATGTCGTCGGCGGTGTACTTGCGCAGGAGCGGCTTCTGCTGCTCGAGGAGGGCCAGCGCCTCGTCGAGCTCGGCGTCGCTCGTCGTGTTGACGCTGTAGCCGAGGCGGATGAGCGCCACCGCGAACGCCTCGCGGTAGTCGTCGAGCATCGCCATCTTGCCCTTCCAGCGCTCGTCCCAGAGCGACGGCCCACGACGTGAGGTCCTCCGGGATCCTCTTCGTGTCGTAGCCGAAGCCGGTGGTCCACCACATGTACGGCACCGAGTGGGCGTTGCCCGGGTCGTAGGCGGGGCTCTGCCACTCCTCGCCGAGATTGACGAGGTTCGGGATGAGCGAATGGTCGAGCGGCTGGACGAGATCTCTGGCCAGAAAGCCCGGCACGTCGACGCCGGTCGCGAACGTGATGTCGTAGCCGCTGTTCCCCGTCGAGATCTTGGCGGTCATCGTCTCGTACGTGTCGAAGAAGTCGTAGGTGACCTTGACCCCGTACTTCTTCTCGAACGACGGGATCGTGTCCGCGCCGATGTACTCGGTGTAGTTGTAGACGAAGAGCTCGGCCTCGGGCGTCGGGACCGGCGTCGGCTCGACGCTCGGCGCGGCTCCGGTCGGGGCCGGCGTGCCGCTCGCGGGCGCGGTCGTCGGAGATGCCGTGGCGCCACCGCCGCAGGCCGCAAGGAGCGGTACGCCGGCCCCCAGCGCCGCCATGCGCGCCAGCAGGCGTCGGCGGGAGAGGCGCTCCTCGAGAAGGCGCCGGGCGGGCGTCGGCCCCGCCGCCCGAGTCGGATCGTGGTCGCTCATGGAGCTTCCTCCTTGTCGTCGCCCGACATCGCAGGTCCAGGGAGGACCAGCGCATCCTCCGATCGCCATCGCACCACGACGGGCGTGCCCGCCGCGATGCGGTCCTGGGCACGCGGGACGGACGCGACGATGCGTGCACCGCCGGCGGTCCGGACCTGGTAGCTGATCGACGTCCCGAGGTACGCGGACTGCTCGATCGCGCCGCGGAGCCACGATCCGGCCGCCGGGCCCTCGCCGCCCGCCGGGCCCTCGCCGGCCGTCGCGCCCGGACCGGGCACCACGGCGAGCTCCATCGCCTCCGGACGCACGGCCACCTCGACGGCCGCCCCGAGGGCGAGCCCGTCGGCGCTCACGACGCAGCGCCCGCCGCCGGCGAGCTCCACGACGGCGTCGCCTCCTGCCACGGTCGCGACCGTGCCGGACAGCAGGTTCGTGGTCCCGATGAAGTCGGCCACGAACCGCGTCCGCGGCCGGTCGTAGAGCTCCTCCGGCGTCCCCAGCTGCTCGATTCGACCCCCGTTCATGACGGCGATCCGGTCGGACAGTGCCAGGGCCTCCTCCTGGTCGTGGGTCACGTACACGAAGGTGATGCCCACCTCCACCTGGACCCGCTTGAGCTCGACCTGCAGCTGTCGCCGCAGCTTCAGGTCGAGCGCGCCGAGCGGCTCGTCGAGCAGGAGGACGGTCGGCTCGCAGACCAGCGCCCGGGCCAGCGCGACGCGCTGCTGCTGGCCGCCGGAGAGCTCGCCGGGACCTCGGCGGTCGTAGCCCGTGAGGCGGACCAGCTCCAGTGTCTCGCCGACCCGCTTCCGGGCCTCCGCGTCCGGGACCTTGCGGCGCCGCAGCCCGAACGCGACGTTGTCGAAGACCGACAGGTGCGGGAAGAGGGCGTAGCTCTGGAAGACCATGTTCACCGGCCGTCGCTCGGGCGGATCGTGCGTGACCTCGCGCCCGCGGAGCTCGATCCGGCCGCTCGTCGGCAGCTCGAAGCCGCCGATCATCCGGAGGGTGGTGGTCTTGCCGCAGCCGGACGGCCCGAGGAGCGAGAAGAACTCGCCAATCTGGATGTCGAGCGAGATCGCGTCGACGGCCACGATCTCCCGGAAGCGCTTCGTGAGGTCGACAAGCCGGATGTCGGGCGTCGAGGCAGGCGGCATCGGCGCCCGGGGAGCCGCGCCCGCTCCATCCGCCACCGGCGTTCCTCCAGCCCCGGCCGCCACCGTGCGTCGGCCGCCTGCCGGCCGAGGCCGGCGACTCCTCCTGCCACGGTGGCCGCGCCCGCTAGCGTGACACAAGGGCCATCCGGCGCGCTCACCGTCCCATCGGCCGCACCGCGCCTCGGCCACGGCTGGCGCGATGGCGCGGGGGCGGCGATCATGCGTTCGATGCAGGCCGACCCGCCGTCCTCTCCCGGAACCCGCGTGCCCGCGCTGGGTCCCCGCGGCGAAGGCTGGGTGGTGATCCAGGTCGCCCTGTTCGCCCTCCTCGCCCTGGCCGGCACGGCCGGACCGGCATGGGCGGACCCGTGGCTGGTCCTGGGGCGGATCGTCGGAGCGTGCCTCGTCGGCCTCGGGATCGCCGCGGCCACCCTCGGGCTTGTCGGGCTTCGCGAGAACCTGACCGCGGTGCCCAGGCCGGTCGAGGGCGGCCGGCTCGTCGAGCACGGGATCTACCGCATCGTGCGCCACCCCATCTACACGGGGATCATCACCGCCGCCGTCGGATGGGGGCTGCTGACGGCCAGCCCGGCGGCGCTCGTCGTGGCCGCCGTGCTCGGCGTCTTCTTCGACGCGAAGGCACGCCGCGAGGAAGCGTGGCTCCTCGCGGCGTACCCGGGGTACGCGGACTACCGGCGCCGCGTCCGGAAGCTGCTGCCGCTCGTCTACTGAACCGGCCCGCCCGGTCTGGACGCTGCCGGCAGAGTCCGCACGCCGCCGGCCGCGGGCCGGCCAGCACGCCGGCGGCCGGCCCGGCGCCGCGGTCCTACAGGGCGATCCAGGTGCCCGCCCTCGGCCACGGGATCGAGGGGCCGCCGTTGATCCGGTAGACCCCGACGCCGCGGAGGTGAGCGGCACCCGTGCCGTAGGCGACGAAGCGGACCTGCGGGCTGCTGATCGTCACCCGGATCGTCCGGCCGGCGACGGTGAAGGTGCCCTTGACGCCGCGGTACAGGAGCGAGTCGCCGTCGACGCGGGTCTTCGAGGTCCAGCCCGTGACCCGGATGGCCGTCGTCGGATCGATCCCGTCGACGAGCAGCGAGCCGCCGCTCATGGCGCCAGTGATCGTGAAGCTGCCCCGGACGCGGACGACGCCTGCGCCGGCGGCGGCGAGCCGGCCGGTGCCGGAGACGACCGCCGTGCCGGTGGTGGCGGGCGCCGGCTCGGCCGCGGCGGCCACGGTCGACCCGAGGAGCGTGAGGGCGAGCGCGGCCGGAAGGGCGGCGGCCCGGAGGAGGTGGCGAAGGCGCATCGTGATCTCCCTGGTCTTCCCGGCCGGGCCGTCCCGTGCGACGCCGTGCCGGTGCCGGGAGCGTCGCCGGGTCATGTCAGCCCGCCGCGCGCCCCGTGTCAGCGGGACGTCAGGCGTCGGCCGGTTCGCGGTACGACGGGGCGCTGCCCAGCTCGGCCCGGCGAAGCCGGTCCATCACGGCCCGCCCAACGCCGACCGCCGGCACCGGCTGGGCGACGATCCGGTCCAGGCCGGCCGCGTCGAGGTCGTGGAGCGCGTCGAACAGGCCGGCCGCGACCGCCACGGGGTCGCCGTCGAGAGCAAGGGTCACCGACGCCGCGAACGGCCCGCCCACCGCCCGGGCCGCCGCCGCTCCCGCGGCCGAGACGGCGAGGAGGCCAAGCCGCTCGCCGGGCCGCGCCCGCAGACGGTCGAGCGTCGCGGGATCCCCCGGATCGACGATCTCGACCCGTGCCCCCGGCGCGTAGTGGCCGCCCGCCCGGCCCGGGGCGAGCGACGCCGTGCCCGGCTCATCGTCGCCCGGGTGAGCCAGGGTGCCGACCACCGCCTCGAGCGCCTCGGCGGGAACGCCGCCCGGCCGGAGGAGGACAGCTCGGCCGTCGGCGAGCAGGACCACCGTGGATTCGACCCCCACGCGGCAGGGGCCCCCGTCGAGGACCAGGCCGACGCGGTCGCCCAGGCCCCGGACCACATGCTCGACGCGCGTGGGCGAGATCCGCCCGAAGCGGTTCGCCGACGGCGCCGCGATCGGGACGCCGGCGGCGCGGATCAGCGCCCGCGCGACGGGATGGTCGGGCACCCGGAGGCCGACGGTCGGGAGGCCCGCCGTGACGATGCCGGGGATGTGGTCGCGCTTCCGCAGGACGAGGGTCAGGGGACCGGGCCAGAAGCGTGCGGCCAGGTCGGCCACGCGCGGGTCGGCGGCGTCGGCGGGGAGGACATGCCGCGGCAGCTCGGCGGCCTCTGCCAGGTGGACGATGAGCGGGTCGAACGACGGCCGCTCCTTCGCCGCGAAGACGCGGGCGACCGCCGCGGCGTCGAGGGCGTTGGCGGCCAGGCCGTAGACGGTCTCGGTCGGGAAGGCGACGAGGCGCCCGGCCCGCAGGAGCGCCGCCGCCTCGGCGATGGCCGCCGGGTCGTCGCCGGGCAGCACCCGCGGCAGGCGCGGCTCGGTCACGGGCGGCGGCGCACCGGCGCGGGCGTGCGGGCCGCCGCCCCCGGCACGGGTCGCCGGCGCGTGCGCCGGCGCGGATCGCCGGTCGCGACCCACGCCGCGTGCCAGGTGGCGCAGAGAAGCTCGACCACCTCGAGCCGGTCAACGGCCTCGTCCACCGTGCGGCCGATCGTCAGCACGCCATGACGATCCAGGAGGACCGCGCCGACGGCCGGGTCCCGCAGCGCGCCGGCGACGGCCGCCGCCACGGCCGGGCCACCGAACGGCAGTGCCGGGACGTACGCGACGCGACCCAGGATGGCGCGCGCCTCGGGCAGGACCGCCGCATCCGGGCGGAGGCCGGCCAGGAGGCAGGCCAGGACGGCCGGCGGATGGGCGTGGGCGATGGCATGCGCCCCGGGTCGCGCGACGTACGCCGCACGATGCACCGGGAGGTCGGAGCTGGGCCGGCGGCGAATGTCGCGCGGGGGCTCATCGGCGTCGAGCGGCACGGCCAGGATGTCGCCCGGCGCCAGCTCGTCCTTGCGCCGTCCCGCGGGGGTGATCGCGAGGGCGAACGGGCCGAGGCGCACGGAGAGGTTGCCGTCGCAGCCCGTGATGAGGCGGCGCGCGCTCAACCGGCGTCCGGCCGCGACGATCGCGACCGCGGCTGTCTCGAATGCGGGGTGGGGATGCGCCGTCTTGTCCATGCGGGTAAGGATCGCGCGTCCGTGTCCGGTCCGCAGGGCGCTCCGGCAGCCCCCCGGGGCGCCGCCGGTCGCCGGTCGGTGCCGCACACGATGCCGCCGTGCAGGGCGGCACGGCCGGTCGCGGGAACCGCGCGACCACGAGCCGCGTCGAGGGGCCAGGTCGCCGGGCGCCGCGTGACGCCCCGGCCGACACATCCGGAGCCCATCGCCGTGCAGAACCCCCGCCCTCGGCGCCTCGCCCGAGTCCTCGCTCCGTTCGCCGTCGCCGCGCTCGTGGCCGCCTGCGGCGGCGGAGCGAGCCCGTCGCCGATCCCATCCTCACCGTCGCCCGCCTCCCCGACACCCGCTCCGTCGGCGACGCCCGCCGGGGCCGGGTTCGTCATCCACGCGTCGTGGACGCAGGCGCTGCCGCCGCGGGCCATGTTCGGAAACGTCCCGGTGATGGTCGTGACGGCGGACGGCCGCGTGCTCACCCAGGGCGCCACGATCGAGATCTACCCTGGGCCGCTCGTCGCCCCGATCGTCGAGCGCCCGATCAGCCCGAAGGGCGTGGCCGCACTCGTCCAGGCGGCCAAGGACGCCGGTATCCTGCGCGCCGACGGCGACTTCACCGGCGGGGGCCTGCCTCCGGGCGCCGCCGCGGGCCGGCTGCGGATCGTGGCCGACGGCGTCACCTACGACCTCGTCGGCGACACAAACGCGACGGTCCCGTGCCCGCCGACCGAGAGCTGCCCGGCGCCGGTCCCCGGCACCCCGGCCGCATTCGCCACCTTCTGGTATCGCCTCCTCGACGTGGCGAGCTGGCTGGAGCCCGAGCTCGGCGCGGAGCACGAGCACACGCCGGCGTCCTACGCGGTCATCGTCGCCGGCCCGCCCGAGGCCTGGCAGGGCGCGACCCCGGTCGTGTGGCCGGTGGCCGAGCCGGCCCTCGATGCGTTCGGGAAGCCGGTGCGCGGCGAGCCCGGCACCCGCTGCGGGATCGCCTCCGGCGACCTGGCGGCTGCCCTTCGGCCGTCGTTCAGCCAGGCCACCCAGCTGACGCCGTTCGTGGCGACTGCCTCCGCCAGCGCGACGCACGGGCTCACGGTTCGCCCGCTGCTCCCCGGCGACGAGGACCCCTGCGCGAACATCGTGGAGTAGGCGCGCTCCCACGACGCTGTTGCGTCATGCGCGGGGCGGCGGGATCACTCCGCCGTGCGGATCGTCCCGATCGAGTCGGACCCCGCGGGCCGTGCGGACCCCGCGGACCCGTGCGGACCCCACGGACGGTGCGGGTCGAGTCGGTTTCCGACTCGAACGAGGGGCCACCACGCTCGGCAGATACGCCAGCATGACGCCGCTGGCGAACTCGCCACGCTCGGACACTCCCCAGGTGAGTCGGATCCCGACTCGGCACGTCCTTCCGGCATGGCCGGCAAGCGCCGCAGGGTCTCCGCAACGCGCCGAGGCGTCAGGCGCGAGGCGGGCCCGCCGCGATGCGGGCGCGCATCTCGTCGAGGCCGCCCAGCCAGTCGGACACGATCTCGTGCCACCAGGTGGCCCCGGCCTCCGCATATGCGGCGACCGCGTCGAGGGCGGCCGCCCGGTCGTCGGCCGGGGTGGCGCCCGAGGCGACCATCTCGTACGGCGCGTCCGGGGCGAGTCCCGCGGCGGCGCGCAGCTCGCGGACACGGGCGACGTCGCGGGCGAAGGTCGCGAGCGGCAGGTAGCCGTTCTCGTCGGCCGGGACGAAGCCGTCCCAGCGGGCGGCCCGCCGAAGCGGGGCGTCGGGTCCCGGGCGGAGAGCCCCGACCCAGACGGGGATGCGCGGCTCCTGGACCGGCCGCGGCAGGAAGGTCGCCCCGCCGACGCGGTAGTGCTCCCCGTCGAACGAGAACCGCTCCCCGCTCCAGAGCCCTTCGAGGATCGCGAGGCTCTCGTCGAGCATCGCCGCCCTGCGGCGCAGGTCGACCTCGTCGCCGAAGGTGCCGAACTCGGCCTCGGACGGCCAGCCGAGGCCGACGCCGAGGACCAGCCGACCGCCGCTCAGCCGGTCCAGCGACGCCGTCTCCCGGGCCAGCTTCCACGGCCTGCGCCGTGGCAGGGCGGCGACCATCGGCCCCAGGCGGACCCGGTGCGTGGCCTGGGCGATTGCCGCCATCGCGATCCACGGGTCGGCGATGTCGAGCGTCCAGGAGGCGTCGACCAGGATGTGGTCCCAGACGAAGAAGCCGTCCCAGCCGGCATCCTCGGCGCGCACCGCGAGCTCGACCAGGGTGCGCGGATCGCCGCCAGACCCGAAGTTGGGGATGTCGACCGCGTACTGCACCGCCGAGAGACTACTCTTCGGCGGTGACGACGTTGATGCCCGCGGGCACCGACCCGGCCGTCTCGCCGGGACCCGGCGGTGCGGAGGAGGAGCCCCTCCACCTCGCCCCGGCCTCCGCCTCCCCGGCCATCCCCGACGCCCCGCTGCGCGGCAACCGCGACTTCTGGGTGGTCCTGCTGGGCCAGGGGGTGAGCTCCTTCGGCGACGCGATCACGAACACCGCCCTGCCGATCCTCGTGCTGGCCCTCACCGGCTCCGGGTTCGCGATGGGCGTCGTCGGCGTCCTCTCGACCCTGCCGGACCTCGTGGTCGGCCTGCCAGCCGGCGCCTACGCCGATCGCTGGGACCGCCGCAAGATGATGTTCTCGGCCGACCTCGGGCGCGCCGCCCTGACCGCCCTGATCCCCATCTCCGTCTGGCTGGACGGGCCGACCCTGGCCCTGATCATGCTCGTGACCTTCCCGATGAACGTGCTCCGGGTGCTCTGGCTGGCGGCATTCACGGCGGCCGTGCCCGGGCCTCGTCGGGCGCGGCCAGATCGCCCGTGCGAATGCCGTCTTCGAGGCCTTCTTCAACGTTGGCTGGATCGTCGGGCCGGCCCTGGCCGGCCTGCTGGCGGCGACGATTGGTCCGGGCCGCACGATCGCGATCGACGCGATCACCTTCGCGATCTCGGCCGCGGCGCTCCTGTTCGTCCGCCGTCCGCTCAAGCCCGAGACGCGGACCGAGCCGACGCACCTCCTCGCGGACATCCGCGAGGGGATCTCGTTCGTCGCCCGCCAGCCGACCCTGCGCGCCGTCATCGCCCTGTGGACCACGACCTCCGTGATCTACGCGGGGCTGGCCAGTGGCCTCATCTTCTACATCACGATCGACCGCGACCTCGGCACCGGCGTCGTCGGCCTCGTGCTCTCGGCGTTCGCCGTGGGCTCGCTCGGCGGCTCGCTCGTGGCTGCCCGGATGGCGTTCCGCAGCGTCGGCCCGGTGATGCTCGTCGGCAGCGTCATCATGGGCCTCACGCTCGTGGTGGTTGCCCTCGACGTCCCGGTCGTGGTCCTCGCCGCGGCGGCGTTCATCGCCGGGATCCTCAACGCGAACGTGCTCATCTCGTACCTGACCCTGCGCACCCAGCTCTCGCCCGACGCGCTCCTCGGGAGGGTCGGCGCCACGGCCCGGACGCTGTCGGTGGGGCTGATGCCGATCGGAGCCCTCGTGGCCGGGGCGATGCTCGACGCGATCGGGGGCACGGCCACCCTCTTCATCATGGGCGCCCTGTCGATCGCCGCCGGCCTGGGATTCGCCCTGAGCCCCAACCTTCGGCGGGCCCGCGTGCCGCGCCGCAGGGAGGCTGCATGAGCCATCATCCGGACATGCCCGCACCCGATGGCCGTCCGGCCCCGCTGCGCCCCCCGCGGGCGCCCCATGCCGACGCGTGGGCGCTGGACCCGGAGGTGGTCTTCCTGAACCACGGCTCCTTCGGCGCGGTCCCGCGCGCCGTGCTGCGCCGCCCAGGCGGAGCTGCGGGCGGAGATGGAGGCCAATCCCGTCGCGTTCCTCGACCGCGGCCTCGAGCCGCGCCTCGACGCGGCGCGCGCCCGGCTTGCCGCCTTCCTTCGGGCCGATCCGGACGACCTGGCGTTCGTCCCAAACGCGACCCACGCCGTCGCCACCGTCCTGCGGAGCCTCCGCTTCGGTCCCGGCGACGAGATCGCGACCACGGACCACGAGTACAACGCCGCCCTCAACATGGCCCGCTTCGCGGCGGCGCGCGACGGGGCGCGCGTGGCGGTCGCCCGGATCCCGCTGCCGGCCGGCGGACCCGACGAGGCGATGGAGCGCGTGCTGGCGGCGACCGGCCCGCGGACCCGGCTCGTGCTCGTCAGCCACGTCACCAGCCCGACCGCGCTCGTCCTGCCGGTCGAGGAGCTCGTGCCCCTCGCTGGAGGCACGCGGCATCCCGGTGCTCGTGGACGGCGCCCACGCGCCGGGCATGCTGCCGCTCGACCTCGACGCCCTCGGAGCGAGCTTCTACACCGGCAACCTGCCACAAGTGGGTCTGCGCGCCCCGGGGAGCCGGCGTTCCTCCACGTGCGGCGCGACCGGCGGGCGGCCGTCCGGCCGCTGGCCATCAGCCACGGGGCCAACGACCCGCGGCCCGGTCGCTCGACGTTCCGGAAGGAGTTCGACTGGACCGGCACGTCCGACCCGACGCCGTACCTCGTCGGTCCCGGCGGCGCTCGACACGATCGAGGCGCTGGTCGCCGGCGGCTGGCCGGCGGTCATGGCCCGGAACGTCCGGCTGGCGACGGAGGCGCGGCGGCTGCTCGTCGCGGCGGCGGGACGCCCGACCCTGGCACCCGAGGCGATGCTCGGCTCGATGGCGGCCCTGGAGCTGCCGCCGGACGCCGGCTTCGCCGCCCGCGGCGCAACCGATCCCGATCCGCTGCAGGTGCGCCTGCTCGCGGCCGGGATCGAAGTCCCCGTTCACGCGTGGCCCCGCGACCCCGCTCCGGGCGAGCGGCGCCGCCGGCTGCTCCGCGTATCGGCGCACCTGCACAACGACCCGGGCGAGTACGCCTACCTGGCCGACGTGCTCCGGGAGCTCCTGGCGGAGGAGGGTGCGTGAAGGTCGGCCTGATCCTGCCAATGAGCGACGACGACGGGGCGGGGACGCCGGCGTGGCCCACGATCCGCGACCTGGCCCGGAGGGCGGAGGCCGGGGGAGCCGACTCCGTCTGGGTCTACGACCACCTCATCTTCCGGCTCGACGGGCCGGCCTCCGGGATCCACGAGGCGTGGACGCTGCTCTCGGCGGTCGCGGCGGCCACCGAGCGCGTCGTGCTGGGCACGATCGTGCTGGCAACCAGCTTCCGGAACCCGGCGCTGCTCGCGAAGATGGCGACGACCCTCGACGCCATCAGCGGGGGACGCCTGGTCCTGGGCCTCGGATGCGGCTGGCACGAGCCCGAGTACCGCGCGTTCGGGTATCCCTTCGACCACCGCGTCGACCGTTTCGAGGAGGCGCTCCAGGTCATCACGCCACTGGTTCGTGAGGGATCAGTAACGTTCGCCGGGGCTTACTACCAGGCCGAGGACTGCGTGATTCTGCCGCGCGGCCCCCGGCCCCGGATCCCGCTGCTCGTGGCGGCGAAGGGCCCCCGGATGCTGCGCCTGACGGCCCGCTTCGCCGACGCCTGGAACACGGCCTGGTTCGGGCTGCCCGACGACCGGCTCGGCCAGCGCCTCGCCGACATGCGCGCTGCGTGCGCCGAGGTGGGGCGCGACCCGGCACTCGCTCGAGATCACCGTGGGCCTCACCGTCAAGGCCGAGGCGGACGGCGAATGGGGCGGACCCGGTGCGCCTGCCGCGCTCCTGGCCGAGCCCGACGTCGTGGCAGATGCCCTTCGCGCCTACGCCGCGCTCGGCGTCGGTCACGTCCAGCTCGACGTGCAGCCGGCGACGCCGGCGACGTTCGACCGGGTCCTCACCGGGATCGCCCGCTCCCGGGCGGGCTGAGGCTCGGCGGCGGCGTCGGAGGCGCGGCGTCAGGCGGGGGAGGGATCGGTCCCGGGGTCGTTCCGCAGCCGGTGCCAGGCGCGGACGACCGCGGCCCACAGCGCGTCCTCCACGCGCCCGACGATGCCCGTGCGGCGGAGCAGGTGGACGGCGAGCGTCCAGAGGCCGGCCGCCACCAGGAGCTGGGCGATGACGCTGGCGGGGAGCGGCGTCAGCTCGTAGAAGTCGCGCAGGAACGGGACCTGGATCATGAACAGGTAGACCACGAGCATGACCAGGGCAAGGAGCCAGGGCCACCAGCGGATGAACCGGCCGCTGCCGGCCTCGCGCGCGCCGGACGAGATGAGCGGCAGCAGCCCGAGGCCGCAGAAGACGGTCAGCGTGGTCAGCACCGTCTGCGCCTCGGGGACGGCCACGCCGCTGTCGATCATCGTCGCGTAGAGGGGCAGCGCGACGATGAAGACGCCGATGGAGGCAGGGATGGAGACGCGCAGCGTCTCGCCGATGAGGCTGCGCGGCAGGCGCCGCGGCGGCACCCAGATGGCGAGCACGACGAGCGGGATCCCGACCGTGGCGAACGCGAGGATCGAGTTCTGGCGCGGGGTCAGGGGGAAGGGGAGCTGCAGGACGGCGGCCCCCGCGATGATCAGCAGGACGTAGAACGTCCGCGACAGGAGCAGGATCAGGGTCGCTTCCATCGCCGCCACGATTCGCTGCCCCTCGATGACCGCCTTCGGCAGGACGCCGAACGCGTCCTTGAGGAGCACGAGATCGGCGACGCCGCGGGCGGCCGCGCTGCCCGACTCCATGGCGATCCCGAGATTGGCCCTGCGCAGCGAGAGGATGTCGTTGACGCCGTCGCCGACCATCGCGACGTAGCGGCCGTTGGCCCGGAAGATGGCCACCAGGCGGGCCTTGAGCGCAGGCTCCACGCGACCGAAGATGCTCGCCCGGCCGGCGGCGTCACCGAGTGCGTCGTCGTCGAGCTCCGAGAGATCCATGCCGGACACGACGCCGCCCGCGACGGGCAGGCCGACCCGGCGGCCGATGGCCTCGACCGTCGCCGGGTCGTCGCCGGAGATGACCTTGAGATCCAGGCCGGCGCGCGCGAGCCCTCCGAGGATCTCCTGGACGTCGGAGCGCAGCTCCTCCGTGAAGCCGAGCAGGGCGACCGGCCGCAGGCTGCCGGGCAGGGCGGGACGGTCGCCGGCGTCGCGCAGGGGCGCGTCGTCGTCGGCGCGGGCAAGAAGGAGGACCCGGACTCCCTCCGCTGCGATCGCCGCCGCCCGCTGGCCAAGACCCTCGGGGGCATCCGCGAGATGTGGCCAGAGGACCGGCGGCGCGCCCATCACGTACGTCGCGCCCGGCGTGTCGCCGAACCGCAGGCCGGACCAGCGCCGCTCGGAGGCGAACGGGATCTCGTCGTTCACCGCGATGGCGGCCCCCGGGTGCGCCGCGCCCAGCGCCTCGGTCGTCCGGTTGGGCGCAGTCGTGCTCGCGGCGAGAACCCCCAGCAGGGTGTCGAGGGCGTCCCGGTCGGTGTCGCCGATCGGCTCCGCGAGGTGGAAGGCGATCCGCTGGGTCGTGAGCGTGCCCGTCTTGTCGACGCAGAGCGTGTCCACGCGGGCCATCGACTCGACGGCGTTCTGGCGCTGCACGAGGGCGCCGAGCCGGGTGATCCGGAGGGCGCCCGCGGCATAGGTGACGGTGATCATGATCGCGAGGCCCTGCGGGACCAGCGTCACGAGCACCGCTGCGGCGGTCAGCGTCTCCTTCGAGTCGAAGCCGCCGGGCAGCAGGGCGAGGGCGAGCGCGACCGGGAGCGCGGTGACGAGGACGAGCCCGGCGACGGCCCAGATGGTGGCCGCGATCTCCCGCTGGAGGGGGGTTCGCTCGTCGCCGAGTTTCTTGGCCTCGGCCAGGAGCCGGTTCGCGAAGCTGTCCGCGCCGACCCGCTCGACCTCGAGGACGAGCGTGCCCGAGACGACGGCGCTGCCCGACAGCGCGGGATCGCCGGCGACCTTGATGATCGGGTCCGATTCGCCGGTCAGGAGCGATTCGTCGATCTCCGAGCGACCCTCGCCGACGACCGTGCCGTCGAGCAGCACCTGGTCGCCGCGACGGGCGACCAGGAGGTCCCCGAGGACCACCTCGGCCGGGTCGATGGCCTGCTCGATGCCGTCGCGAACGACCCGGGCGCGCGGGCGGTTGAGGAGGGCGATCCGGTCGAGCTTGCGCTTGGCCCGCGTCTCCTGGATCACGCCGATCAGGATGTTGGCGATGACGGGGGCGGCGGTCAGGAGCGCCTCGATGTGCAGGCCGAAGGCGACGAGCAGCAGCGAGACCACGATCAGGATCCCGTTGATCCCCAGGTAGGCGTTCTGGCGGAAGATCTCCCAGTAGCTCCGCGAGGTCGGCGGACGGTACGCGTTGCCCTCGCCGCGTGCCATCCGCGCCTCCGCCTCGGCGGCGGTGAGGCCTGCCGGTGGGGTGCGCAGCGGCGCCGCGATGGCCGGGAGCGGTGGCGTGTCGACGCGGGAGGTCATCGCCGGCGATCATGCCCGATCCGGTCGCCGCCGGTCGGCCGGTGTAGCCTCACGCCGTGGACGCGATCGAGACGGCGGGGCTGACGAAGCACTACGGGCCGACCGGCCTGCGGCGGTTCGACCGCGGGCGTGGCGCCGAGGTGGTCCGGGCGCTCGACGACGTCGGGCTGAGCGTGCATGCCGGCGAGATCTTCGGGTTCCTGGGTCCCAACGGTGCCGGCAAGAGCACCTGCATCCGCCTCCTCCTCGGGTACCTCCACCCGACCGCGGGATCGGCCCGGGTACTCGGCCTCGACACGCGGGCCGACGGCGTGGCGATTCGGGCCCGGGTCGGCTACCTGCCCGGCGGGATCGCGCTCTACGACACCATGACCGGGATCGACCTGCTGGACTACCTGGGGTCGTTCTACGGCCGGCCGCCCGTGCTCCGCGGGCGGCTCCTCGACGGCCTGGATCTCGGCCCACGCGACCTCGGCCGGCCCGTGCGCGACTACAGCCGGGGCATGCGCCAGAAGCTGGGGATCGTGCAGGCCCTCCAGCACGACCCGGAGCTGGCGATCCTCGACGAGCCGTCGGAGGGCCTCGATCCGCTGATGCAGCGGGCCTTCTACGAGATCCTCGACGAGCTCCGCGCCGCGGGGAGGACCGTCTTCCTCTCCTCCCACATCCTCTCGGAGGTGGAGCGGGTCTGCGACCGCGTCGCGATCGTCCGGCATGGGCGCCTCGTCGCGCTCGAGGAGATCGGCGCCCTCCTGGCTCGCCGTCGCAGGACGGTGGAGATGCGGGTGGCGGGCCCGGTGCCGTCGCTCGCGGGGATCGCCGGGGTGACCGACGTCGTCACCGTCGACGGCCATCTCCGGTGCCAGCTCGAGGGCGACGTCCGGCCCTTCCTCGCGGCCATCGCGGGGTCGCCCGTCACCGACCTCACGATCGAGCCGGCCCGCCTGGAGGAGGCATTCCTGGAGTTCTACGCCGACGACGCCGGGGCGCCGAGCGCATGAGCGGGATCCTGCTGCGCCGGACCCTCGCCGCCGCCCGCTGGCGCCTCCTTTTGGTCGCAACTGGCCTGGCCGCCTGGGGGTTCCTGCTCCCGGTGATCTACGCCACCTTCGGCGCCGACTTCCGGCAGCTGGTCGAAGGCGGCTACTTCGGGGACCTCTTCGAGGCCTTCACGGCCTTCGGCGGCGGCAGCGTCTTCACCCTCGACGGCTCGGTCGCGCTGGGGTTCCTGCACCCGATCCCGATCGCGCTCGTGGCGATCCTCGCGATCGGCCATCCGGTCGCGGCGCTGGCCGGGGAGCGCCAGCGCGGCACGCTGGAGGTGATCCTTGCCCGCCCCATCTCGCGGCGCCGGGTCTACGGCACGGCCCTTGCCGCGACGTTCGTGTTCGTGCTCGCCGCGCTGGCCGCAAACCTCGCTGGCGTCATGGCCGGGGCCGTGCTCTTCGACGTCGCCGACGAGCTCGACCTGGGCCGGCTGCTGCTCGTGTGGGCGAACGCCGTCCTCCTCTTCGCCGCGCTCGGTGCCCTGGCGCTGGCCGCTTCCGCCTCGTTCGACCGGGTCGCCCCGGCCCTCGGGAGCGTCCTGGCGTTCGCGATCGTCTCGTACGCGGTGGAGCTGCTCGGGGCACTCTGGCCGGACATGGCCGGCTGGCGGCCGTGGTCCGTCTTCCACTACTTCCAGCCGGCTGCGATCCTCGCGGGCGACGCGAGCCCGTGGGACGCCGCCGTGCTGGTCGGCGTCTCGGCGGCTGCCGTCGCCTGGGCGCTGTGGCTCTTTCCTCGCCGCGATCTCGCCGCCCCGAGCTGAGCCTGCGGTCGCCGTGCGACGGGCAGCCGGGCACGGCCTCGCCGGCGGAGCCCGAGGGACCCCTACGGCGCCGGGGTGACCGTGGGCGAAGGGCTCGACGAAGGGCTCGCGGAAGCGCTGGGGCTCGATGAAGGGCTCGCGGAGGCCCCCGGCGTCGGCGCGGAGGCCCCCGGCGTCGGCGCGGAGGTGGAGGGCGTCGGCGCGGAGGACCCGGGCGTCGGCGCGGAGGACCCGGGCGTCGGCGCGGAGGTGGAGGGCGTCGGCGCGGAGGTGGAGGGCGGCGCGGGGGTCGCCGACCCGCCGGGTGCCGGCGAGGCGGTGGAGGCGACGCGCACCGCCTCGACCGCCTCACGCAGCGGCGGCCAGGTCTGGCTGAAGCCGGTCAGGACCCGCTCGCCGCCCGGGCCGCGCAGGCGCAGGGTCGGCGTCGAGGAGATGCCGGCGTTGCGGCCGGCGGTCGTCTCCTCCGCGACGGCAGCGGCCACCGCCGGGTCGTCGAGGCAGGCCTCGAAGGCCGTCGTGTCGGGGACGCCCGCGATCTCCGCGATCTGGAGGAGGTTGGCGCGGACGAAGCGGCCCTGGTTCTCGCCCTGCTGGAACGTGTACAGGGCGTCGTGGTAGCGCAGCTGCGCCGCCGGCTCCTGGGCCCCGGCGCAGCGGGCGGCGATCGCGGCGTCGGTCGACTCCTGGCCGAGGAACGCGAAGTCGCGGTAGACGATCCGGGCGATCCCGGGCATCACGTACTCGCGATCGAGGGCACCGCCGAAGAGGAGGTCCTCGAGGCGGCAGTAGGGGCACTGGTAGTCGGCCCAGACTTCGATGACGACCGGGGCGTCAGGATCGCCGACGGCGTTGCCGGCCGGCGCCACGGACGGAGCCGGGGTGGGGGACGGTGACGGGGAGGGGCTGGCGAGGCTGCCCGTCGCCACGGCCAGGGCGCCCACGCCGAGGACGAACGCGAGAACCGCCACGACGAGGGAGCCGATGATCGCGCCCGGGTCACGGCCCGACGGGGCGGGCGGCGTGGTCGCGGCCGCAACGGGCGCTGTCTCCACCGCTTCAGTCTCCACGGCGGCGACCTGTTCCGGGTTCGCGGGGTCGGCCGATGCCGGGTCCGGCGACGGGGCCCCCTCGGGCGACGCGGTCGGCACCGGCGATGCGGTCGCGTCGAGCGACAGGGCCGCCTCCGGCGACGCGGTCGCCTCCGGGGATGGGGCCGCCTCCGGGGGTGGCGCGGCGTCGGGCGTCGGGGCGGCCGCCGGCTCGCGGTCGGGCTGGGTCGGTTCGGTCATCGGGGTCCCTGCGGTCGGCGGCCCGGGCGGGCTCGGCCGGTGGCCACCAAGAGTACCGGCAGCGGGCCGGGAGCGCGTCGTGCCCTCCCGGGCGCCGTCGGCTCGACCCCACTGGACCGCACCGAAGCCGACGCACGGTGACCCGCGGCACCGGAAGATGGTCTCCCCGGACCTCCCGGCAGTCCCATTCGGACCCCGGTCGCGTGTAGAGTGCCAGTGCGGTCGTGCGAGGCGGCCGGCGAGGGCACCGCCGGGCAGAGCGCACAACCGGAAAGAGCGAAGGAACCTCGTGTCGTCGGACCAGATCACCTACGTCCTCGTGGCGCTCGTCGTCACGGGCGTCGCCATCCTCCTCCTGCTTGCGGGCGCCCTGCTGGCGCGCCGCGGGCGGACCGCCGCCGGTGCGGCCGTGCCCGCCGCCGGCCCGGATCTCGCAGTCTCCGCACCGCCGCCGGTGGTTCCGGCCCCCGCGCTCCTGCAGGCGACCCCGTGGGCGGCGCCTGCGCCGCTCCCCGTCGCACCCCCGCCGCAGACCGTGCCGGAGGTCGCCGCACCCCTGCCGTTCGCCACGGCGCCCGTCCCGGAGCATCCCGCGCCGCCGGACGAAGGCCACGGACCGGAAGAGACCGGCGTCACGTCGGCCGACCTGGAGGCCGCCGCCCAGCGCGTGCACGACCCGCGCGACCAGGAGGTGATCGAGGGCTTCCTCTCGATCTCGCCGCGCCGCCGCGAGACCGCCGCCTTCGATGCCTCGCCGCAGCCGAGCGTTTCGGCGCCGGTCGGCGCCGCCGTCGGCGTGGCGATCGCCGCCGAGGTGGTGCCCTCCGATCCGTACGTCGACGACGTCACGGGTCTCGACTCGCGGGCGGCCTGGGACCGCGCCGTCTCCGAGGAGAACGCGCGCTATGTCCGCTACCGGCGCCCCGTCGGGGTCGTGGTGGCGGAGCTCGACGGCCTCGGCCGCTTCGAACGCGAGTTCGGGACGGAGGCGACGCAGCGTATCCTCACCGCCGTCGGGGGCGCGATGCGGCGCGGCGCCCGGCGGACCGACCGGGTCGCCCACGTCGGGGGCGGGCGCTTCCTCGTGCTGCTGCCCGAGACCGACGAGATCCAGGCGATCAACTACGTGGAGCGCGTCCGCGCGGAGTGCGAGCGCTGGCTCCGGGCCGGCGCGGTGGCCCTCCACGTTGCCATGGGCTGGGCGAGCCCCAGCGCCGTGGGAGAGCTGGACACCGCCGTTCGGACGGCCGAAGAGCGGATGTACGCCGAGCGGCGCCGCGCTGCCCGCGCCGGAGCCGCGGACTCCGACGCATCTCGCTGACGGGGGCGCTGGTCGGGCGGCGAGTGCCCCGTCGGCCCGCGGCGCCCTCGTCGGGCTTCCTGCGCGCGCCCGCTACACGACGGACGGCGTGAGGAGGACCGGCAGGCCGACCTTGCTCTCGTAGCGCGGGCGGTAGCGGTCCGCGTTGTAGGCGTGCTCGACGTCCACGGTCCGGGCCCCGGGCTCGGGGATCGGGCAGTAGCCGTAGCGCCCGTCGCGGATCGCCGTCATCTGGCCGGTCTTCCCCTCGACCACCAGCTCCATCGCGACGTTCGCGAAGGTGATGGCGACGATCTGGTCGAACGCGTCCGGCTCGCCCGACCGGAGGTCGTACGTCAACTCGGAGCTGACGGTCTCGATCTTCGTCCGGCGCTTGATCTCGTCGGCCAGGAGCTCGCCGATGCTGGCCTTGTGGCGATGACCGTAGGCGTCGGCGTCGCCGACCTCCTGGAGCTCCATCCCCTGCGGGAGCGCGCCCTCCGAGGCGATGACGAACGAGTACCGGCTCGGGTTGTTCTGGCGATCCTCGACCAGCAGGTCGACGAGATGCTGGAGGTCGAAGCGGTACTCCGGGATCACGCACCGGGCGGATGTCACGTAGGCCGTGTAGAGCGCGGTGAACCCGGCATTCCGGCCGAAGACCCGGAAGACGCCGATCCGCTCGTGCGAGCCGAGGGTCGTCCGCTGGCGGTTGATGGCGTCCTTGGCCCGGGTGATGGCGGTCGAGAACCCGATGCAGTACTCCGTCTCGCGGACATCGTTGTCCATCGTCTTCGGGATCGCGATGATCTGGACGCCGGCGTCGGCGAGGACCTTCGAGTACGACAGGGTGTCGTCGCCGCCGATCGAGATCAGCGTGTGGATGTCGAGCCGGTCGAGGTTCTCGAGGACGACCGGCGTGAAGTCGTACAGGTCCTCGCCGGACTGCAGCGACGGCAGGCGGTCGGCCGGGACGACGGACGGCAGCTTGCCGGGCCGCATCTTCTTCGGGTTGGTGCGGCTCGAGTGCAGGAAGGTGCCACCCGTTCGATCGATCGTCCTCGTGTTCATGCGGTCGAGGGGGCGGACATACTCGGGGTCGAGGTCCGGACCGGGCCGCATGTGGGTCAGCGCCTCCCAGCCCCGGCGCAGGCCGATCACGTCGTAGCCGAGCTCCGTGGACCGGTAGACGACGCTCTTGATGACCGAGTTGAGGCCGGGAACGTCACCGCCCCCGGTCAGGATGCCGATGCGTGGACGGGACATGAAACGCGTGCTCCCTCGGGGATCCCTGCTTCACGACGGGTCGGGCCAGGTGAACTCCGCCATGGTACCGGCGCGCGACCCATCCGGGGCCGGGGTGGCGACCCGATCAGCCGCGGTGGTGGACCCGGGTGGCCTTGTGACGATGCGCCGGGATGGCCCCCTCCCCACGGGCGTGGATCGGGCGTGGCGGGGTCGCCGGATCGGGCAGGAAGTCCTCGACGACCTCCACCGGGATCGAGCGATGCAGGAGCCGCTGGATCGCCCGCAGCAGGTCGACCTCGTCGGGGCAGGCGAGGCTGATCGCGATCCCGCTGGCGCCGGCGCGGCCGGTGCGGCCGATGCGGTGGACGTAGTCCTCGGCCTTGGTGGGGAGCTCGAAGTTGACGACGACGGGGAGCTCCTCGATGTCGAGGCCGCGGGAGGCGACGTCGGTGGCGACGAGGATCTCGACCTCGCCCGCCTTGAAGTCGGCGAGGGCCCGGATCCGCTCGGCCTGGGTGCGGTCCGAATGGATCGCCGTCGCGGCGTAGCCGTGGCGGTCGAGGTCGGACGCGAGGCGCCGCGCCGCCAGCTTCGTCCGCGTGAAGACCAGCAGCTGGTGGAGGTCGTGGGCGTCGACCAGGTGCTCCAGGAGCTCGAGCTTGAGCTCGCGGTCGACCGGGTAGAGGACCTCGCGGATCTCGGACGCCGTCGCGTTGCGGGCGGCGACCTCGACCGTGGCAGGGTCGTGCAGGAACTCCTTCGACAGGCGCCGGATCTCGGTGGAGAAGGTCGCCGAGAAGAGGAGCGTCTGGCGGCGCTCCGGGAGGAGCGCGAGGATCCGGCGGATGTCCGGGATGAACCCCATGTCCAGCATCCGGTCGCCCTCGTCGAGGACGAGGATCTCGACCTGGCCGAGGTTCGCGGCGCGCTGGCCCACGAGGTCGAGGAGGCGCCCCGGCGTGGCGACGAGCAGCTCGACGCCGCCGCGGAGCTCCTTGATCTGCGGGTCGAGCGGAACCCCGCCGAAGACCACCGCGGACCGGAGGGGCACGTGCCGCCCGTACGCCGCGGCCATCTCCGCGACCTGCATCGCGAGCTCGCGGGTCGGCGTCAGGACCAGCGCCCGGACCGGGTGGCGCGCCGGCGAGAAGGACGTGTTCGCCTGCGGCAGGAGGCGCTGGAAGATCGGCAGGACGAAGGCCGCCGTCTTGCCGGTGCCCGTCTGGGCGGCGCCCATCAGGTCACGACCCTCGAGCACGAGCGGGATCGCCTGCGTCTGGATCGGCGTTGGGACGGTGTAGCCCTGGTCGGACACCGCGCGGAGGAGTTCGGCCGACAGGCCGAGGCTTTCGAAGGTCACGTCCGCGCAGCATAATCGAAACAGCCCGCGCACCTGCGGGCCGAAGGAGAGAGCGATGCCCAGGCGAAAGTCGGATCCGCCAGCCGGGGAGGCCCGCGCGGCAAGGCCACGCGTCCGCGAGGGTCGCAACCGTCGCCCGGAGCGGGACACGTTGCGGATCCCCGCCACGGCGCTCGACGGCGGGCACGGCACCCCGATCGGCGAGCAGGACGACACGAAGCTGTCGAAGAAGGCCTACGAAGCGGAGCTTCGCCGGCTCAACGTCGAGCTCGTCAAGTGGCAGGAGTGGATCAAGGACCGGGGCCTCAAGGTCGTCGCGCTCTTCGAGGGTCGTGACGCGGCGGGGAAGGGCGGGGCGATCAAGCGGATCATGGAGCCCCTCAACCCGCGCTCCGCCCGGGTCGTCGCCCTGCCGGCGCCGACCGAGCGCGAGAAGACCCAGTGGTACTTCCAGCGCTACATCACGCATCTCCCGGCCGCCGGCGAGATCGTCCTCCTCGACCGCAGCTGGTACAACCGGGCCGGCGTCGAGCGGGTGATGGGCTTCTGCGACGAGGACGAGTACCAGGAGTTCCTGCGCTCCTGCCCCGAGTTCGAGCGGATGCTCGTGCGGAGCGGGATCATCCTCCTCAAGTACTGGTTCAGCGTCTCCGACGCGGAGCAGGAGCGGCGCTTCCAGGACCGCCTGGACGACCCGACGAAGCGCTGGAAGCTGTCGCCCATGGACGTCGAGAGTCGCTCGCGCTGGATCGACTACAGCAAGGCCAAGGACGAGATGTTCGCCCACACCGACATCAAGCAGGCGCCGTGGTGGGTCGTCCGCTCCGACAACAAGAAGCGGGCCCGCCTCAACGTGATCAGCCACCTGCTGTCGGTGGTCCCCTACGAGGACCTCACCCCTGAGCCGATCGTCCTGCCGGACCGCCAGCGCGACACCGGCTACGTGCGGCCGCCGATGGAGGACCAGACCTTCATCCCCGAGCCCTTCTGAGGGCCGCGCGCGATCGTCGCGCGCCAGGAGGGCGACACGGAGGAGCGACGGCGATGACGGACCGGGGGCGGGAGGACGAGCGGGCGGTTCCCGAGGAGGAGCGCTCGGCGCTCCTCACCGTCTGCGGTCGCCTGCTCGGGACCGTCGGACTGCTGATCATCGTCGTGCTGCTGCCGGCCACGTTCCTCGTGGTCGCAGCCAACATGGGGCTCGTCGATGCGCCGGGCTGGTCCAGCGGCGACACGACCGTCTTCGGCTTCTTCGTGGTCGTCGTGCCGGCCGGCCTCGCCCTGGCGACCGTCCACTTCCTCCTTGGCGGCCTGGTGCTGGCCCGGCGGTTCTGGCCGCTCGTGGTGGCGGTCCTGCTCGTCTTCGCGGTCGTGACGCTGTTCCCCCTCGGCCTCCGGATCAGCTGGCCGTTCCTGGGCCTCACGCTGCTCTACACGTCGACGCTGATCCTCGCGGTGGTCCGTCATCGCGAGTTCGAGTGAGCGGTCGCGGCACGCGGGCGCGCCGATCGCCCCCCGAGACTGAGCGGCCCCGTCTCGGCCGCGCGCCTCAGGGAACCAGCACGGCCGTCCCGGCCAGGGACCCGTCCGCCAGCCGCCGGAGGGCGGCGCTCCCGTCCGCCAGCGACAGCACCTCCGTCTCGGTCCGGAGCGGGATCTCGCCGGCGAGCTCGAGGAACGCGCGGGCATCGTCGCGCGTGTAGTTGGCGACGCTGCGCAGGCTGCGCTCCCACCAGAGGAGGTCGTAGTCGAAGGCCGGGATTCCGTCGAGGTGGATCGCATTGATGGCCACGATGCCGCCGCGATCCACCGCCCGCAGCGCCGCCACGACGACGCTCCCGGCCGGCGCGAACGTCACGGCCGCGTCCAGCGGCGCGGGCGGCGGGTCGTCGTAGCCTCCGACCGATGCCGCCCCCAGCGCCCGGGCGCGCTCCTGCTCGCGGACGGACCGCGTGGCGACGTGCACCTCGCAGCCCCAGTGGCGCGCGACCTGGATGGCGAGGGAGGCCGAGGCGCCGAAGCCGTACAGCCCGAGGCGACCGCCGGGTCGGATCCCGGACACCATGAGGGAGCGATACCCGATGACGCCCCCGCAGAGGAGCGGCGCGGCCGCCTCGTCGTCGAAGCCGGCGGGAACCCGCAGGGCGACGTCGGCCCGCATGGTGATCTGCTCGGCGAACCCCCCGTCGCGGTCCCAGGCCGTGAAGCGCGCAGCGGGGCAGAGGTTCTCGCGGCCGCTCGTGCAGGCGCGGCACTCGCCGCACGTTCCGGCGAGCCATCCGACCGCGGCGCGATCGCCGGGCGACCAGCCGCGTGACCCCGTGGCCGACGGCCACCACCCGGCCGACGACCTGGTGGCCCGGGATCGTCGGCAGGCGATGGGCGGCGAGGTCGCCCTCGACGAGCTGCAGGTCGGTGCGGCAGATCGCGCAGGCACCGACGAGCAGGTGCAGCTCGCCGGGGCCCGGGGTCGGGTCCGGGACGTCGCGCAGCCGGAGCGGCTCGCCGTCGGCAAGGCTCCCCGGACGCTCCAGGACCAGGGCGCGCATCAGGCGGCCCCGCCGCCGGGCGGCGCGGGTTCGCGGGTCGCCGCGCGTCGCGCGGCGAAACCCTCGATGAGCGCCGCCAGCCCGTACTCGAACCGCTCGTCGATCGACCCGGCGAAGAGCTCGCCGGCGACCGCCGCCAGGTTGGGGAGCGTGTCGGCGGGGAGAGCCGCGAGACGGGCGGCGGACTCGGCGGCCCGCGCGGCGCGCTCCGCCGGGTCGACGGCGCCATCGAGCCCGACGGCGTCCCAGGTGGCGGCCCCCGACACGTACATCCCGAGCGCGTGATTCGCGCGGACGGCGTCACGGGGCGCGAAGCCCGCCCGAAGGAAGATGCCGATCGTCCGATCGAGGGCGGGCAGGGCGGCCCGGCCTCGGCCCAGGCGGGCCGTGAGAAGGAGGGTCAGGTCGCGCCGCTGCAGGAGCGCGCGACGGACGACCCGGGCGACGGCCGCCACGTCGGCCCGCCAGTCGCCGGTCGGCTCGGGGGTCGCGGTCTCTGCGGCCAGCTCCTCGAGCACGAGGTCGAGGAGCTCCTCGCGATTGGCGACGTGTCGGTACAGCGACATGGCGCCGGTGTCGAGCTCGCGGGCCACGCGCCGCATCGAGAGCCCGGCGTATCCCTCGGCGTCGAGGACGGCGATGGCGGCCGCGACCACCCGTTCACGGCTCAGCGGGTCCCGCGGGACGGCCTGGTCGTCGGCGCCGCGTGGGCTTGACATGCGTCGAGCATAGGGGTAGCGTACGTCGTACGCAAGGCGTACAATGTACGCAGACGACGGGATGACAACGAACGGAGGCAACGGTGGACGCGACGCTCATGAAGGTGGTGGTGGCCGGCGTGCTGGGTGCGCACGGGATCGGCCACGTCATGGGGTGGCTGCCCGCCCTCGGCCTCGCTCGCTTCGACGGCGTGTCGGGGTCGAGCTGGCTGCTCACCGGGACGCTGGGCGACGGCGCGGCGCGCATCCTGGCGGTCGGCCTCTTCGCGGTGCCGACGGTCGGCTTCGTGGCGGCGGCCGTCGGACTCCTCCTGGGCCAGCCCTGGTGGCGCCCCCTCGCGGTCGCGTCGGCGGGCGTGTCGCTCGCGGCGACGGCGCTCTACCCGCAGGCGATCCCGACCGGGTCGACGGTCGGCTCGGTGGCCGTCAACCTCGTCGTCCTCTACGGCGTGCTCATCGCCGACTGGGGAGCCAGCCCGGCCGGCGCCTGAGCCGATCCTCGCAAGGCGCGTCGGGCTGGCCGACCGACCGCCGGCCGAGATGACCCGGGCCTCAGGTCGGCCTGCGCGAGGCCAGTCTCCCGAAGATCTCCACTGCCGCGGCCACGCCGTCCTCCGTCCGGAGCTGGGCGCCCAGCGCCGCGGCCCGGGCGCGCATCGCCTCGTCGGCCACGGCGCGGCGGAGCGCCTCGGCCAGCCCCTCCTGCGTCAGGCGCTTCCGCGGGATGGGTGCCGGGCCGGCGCCGAGCGCCGCCACCCGGGAGCCCCAGAACGGCTGGTCCACGGTGAAGGGGACGACGACGGCGGGGATGCCGGCCGTCAGCGCCAGGCCCGTCGTGCCCGCGCCGCCGTGGTGGACGACGGCCGCGACGCGCGGGAAGAGCCAGTCGTACGGGAGGGTCTCGGCGACGAGCACGTCGTCGGCGGGAGGAGTGGACCCGAGCCCGCCCCACCCGGTGACAAGCACGGCGCGCACGCCGGCGCGTCGAATGGCGCCCTGCACCAGCTCCGCGAGCGCCGCGGGATCGTCGCTCACCATGCTCCCGAAGCCGATGCTCACCACCGGGCCGCCTCCCGCGAGGAACGCCTCGAGGGCCGGTGGCGGGCTCCACGTCGCCGGCGCCGGCAGGAACCAGTACCCGGTGACGTGGCGCTCCCGGTCGCCCCGTTCGGGGACCGGGACCACGCGCCGGCTGAAGCCGTAGAGGACCGGCTGGCCGTCCGCCGCGGTCGGGCGGCCGGTGAGCCCCAGGACGTCGCGGCGTGCCGACGACATCGGCCCCCGGAACGGCATCCAAAGGGCCATCTCGGTGAGGCGGTGGCCCAGGCGGTTGCCCGTGCTCCCGAGCCAGCGGGGACCAGCGATCATGACGCCCGGGTAGTCCCCGGTGGGTGCGCCCACCGGCTGCACCTGCGTCTCGACGAACGGCTTCCCGAGCTTCTCGGCCACCGACAGCCCGACCACCATGCCGCCGACGCCCCCGGTGACGAGGTCCACGTCCTCGCAGGCCTCGAGCGTCTCACGCGTCCAGGCGTGGATGCGCGGCTTCATCTCGCGGGCCACGAAGCGCATGCTCGTGAGCGTCCCGCGCTCGGTCGCGCCGCTGGAGGCGCGGAGGACCTCCTCCACGTTCCCGGTCAGCGGCGCGTGGAGGAGCCCGGCCTCGGCGAGCACCGGGGCGAAGTCCGCGGGCGCAACCACGCGGATCTCGTGCCCGGCGCGCTGCAGCCCGATGCCGAGCGCGACGTAAGGCACGATCCCGCCCCGGGTGTCCATCGAGACGACCGCGATGCGCACGAGGGCTCCCTCCACGGCGGCCTCCGCCGGCGGCTCACCGACCCAACGGCCGGCATCACGGCCGACGCGGCCTTCCCTATCGGTCAGCGTACGCTGACGCTCCCGATCCCGCCGCGGACTTCGATCTCCACGCGGTTGGGCGCGGCGTCGAAGTCGGGCGACTCCCAGGCGCTGCCGGAGGCGTTCCGCGGGAAGCGGGCCGCGTCGACGTCGCTCGATCCCAGGGCGATCGAGGAGCGGATCCGGGCCGCGACGCCGTCGGGGACGCGGAAGCGGATCGCGGCCGCGCCGCCCTCGGCGTCGACCCGGGTGAAGCCGGCGGCAGCCGGCAGCGTGACCCGCGTCTCGCTGGCCCCGGTCCGCAGGCGCAGCTCGGCCAGGCGCAGCGTCGAGAGGTCGAGCTCGGCATCGGCCGCCCCCGACTCGACCCGCAGGCGGAGCGGCACCTCGGCGGTGACGCCCATCGTCCAGGTGTACGGCGCCCGGTCCCAGCTCCAGCCGGATGGCGGCGTCGGGGGCGAGAGGCGCGCCCTGCCCGGCCCGCCGCCGCGCTCGACCTTCACGCCGCCCACGTAGTCGCCGTCGAGCAGCAGGCCCGGACCGGCCGCGGCGAGGCGCAGGCGTCCCGCCCCGAAGGTGACCATGACCTCCGCGTCGGGTGCGCCTTCGAGCGGAACGGCGAGGCGCTCGGGGACCGGGGCGGCCCAGCCGGTCCCGGCCGTGCCCTGCTCGGCCGCGGCCCGGTCGTTGGCGTCGTGGACGACGACATATGGGCGGTGCCACGGTCCCGGGATGAACGCGCCGACGAGGACGACGACCCCGATCCCGACGAGGATCAGCGGAACCGCCGCGTCCGACAGGTTGCCGAAGCGGCCGTCCGAGAGGTCGATGACTCCCTCGAAGAAGAGGAAGCCGACCAGGAAGATCACGATTTCCACGACCAGGGCGCCGAGCCCCCCGCGCAGGTCGTCGCGGCGGCCGGTGAGCAGCCCGTAGATCGCCAGGCCCAGGCCGACCCCGCCCGGGGCCACCAGGGCCCACGCGTAGGCCCACGTCTGGTACAGGTCGTAGGCCTCCTGGACGGCCAGCACGACGCCGACCATGGTGACGATGCCGCCTACCGCCGCCATGCCGCTCCCGCCCGCCCCGCCAACCGCGACTGCGCCGAGGATCAGGGCGATGCCGGGCGCGATGATCCAGATCGGCCAGCCGATGCTGATCCCGGTCGCCTGGACGAGCAGCGCGAGGCCGCCGAGCAGGATCAGCCCGAGGCCGATGACGATCGCGCCTCGCTGCGGGGATGCCGGTCCGGTCATCTGGTTGCCTCCCTCGGCCGCAATGAACCGGCCGTGCTCGAGATGGTGCCGCGCGCCGGCGTCGCCGTCCAGACCGCAGCCGCGGCCGACCGGCACCGGTCAGCGCGGCTTGTCGCCGGGCTCGTCCTCGACGCTCGCCTCGTCCCCGACGCTGGCCTCGGCGCGGGTCAGCACGTCGGCGGCGATCCCTCGCGCCCACGCCCGAATCCTTCCGAAGTCGCGCCAGTCACCGGCCAGGCCGGCGCTGGCCATGATCCGGGCTTCGAGCCCGTCGTCGTCCGGGTCGACCCGGCCGCCGAAGGTGGTCGCATGCGCGCCGATCTCGTCGGCGAGATCGGCGACGTCCTCGGGCTGGGGGAGCCGCTCGGGCCGGGCGGTCGCCGATCCGACGCCGACCGGCCCCGACGAGAAGAGCCAGGTCGGGATCGCGGCAAGCGTCGCCCGTTCACGGCGGAGCAGCTCGAGGGCTGCGTCGTCCCAGCGCCCCAGGTAGAGCGCGCTCCCGATCACCGCCGCATCGAAGCCGTCCAGGCGGTCGACCGTCCGGGCCTCGTCGAGCGTGGCGACACAGCCGGCGGCGATGAGCTCGGCGGCGATCGCGGCGGCGATCTCCGCCGTCGACTCGTGGCGAGTCGCATAGGCGACCAGCACGCGGGGTGGGGGCATCCGGGGCTCCTGGCAGGTGACGCTCGAGTGACAGGATGCGGGCCGGGGTGAGCCGCGCGGCAGAGACCTCCGGCCCGCACGGGCAGGCCATCCCGCCGGTTGTCGGCGGGCGCTAGGCTTCCGGGCGGAGGTCCCGTGTCCAGCAGCGCTCTCGCCCCTCCGTTCCTGCTCATCGCCAGCGGCGCCTCGCGACTCGCCGACCCGGCGCGACGCGAGACGATCGTCAGCGCCGCCGCGGCCGCGATCGAGGCCCGCACCGGCTCCGGCCCGGAGATCCGCGTCACGGCCAGCCCGGCGGAAGGGCGAGCCGCCGCGCGCGAGGCGATCGCCGCCGGAGCGTCGCTCGTCGTGGTGGCGGGTGGCGACGGGAGCGTCCGGTCCACGGCGGCCGTCCTCGCCGGGAGCGGCATCAGCCTCGGGATCATCCCGGCGGGGACCGGGAACCTCCTGGCGGCCGCCCTCGGGATCCCGCGCCGGCCCGATCGCGCCGTCGCCGCCATCGCCACGGCCCGCGAGCGGGCGATCGACATGGGACGCGCGTGGGTCGGCCTGTCCGCATCGGCCCCGACGCCGTTCATGGTGGCGGCCGGCGTCGGCTTCGATGCCCGGGTGATGGCGGCCACGAACGAGCGCCGGAAGCGCTCGCTGGGGATCGCCGCCTACTTCGCCACCGCGACGACCGTGGCCGTCCGGATCCGCCCGTTCGCGGTGCGCCTCGTCGTCGACGGCGTCGTCCACGAGACCGACGCCCTGGCCGTCCTCGTTGCGAACACCGGCGAGCTCGTGCCGGGGCTCCTGCGGCCGCGCCTCCCGCTCGTCCCCGACGACGGGCTGCTCGATGTCCTCGTCGCCCGCGGCCGCGGCCCGGCCGGCGGCTCGCGCGCGGCGCTGGAGCTGCTCCTCGGTCGCGGCATCCACACCGCGATCGGGCCGTATGCGGCCCGGTTCGCCGCCCGTCACGTCGAGGTCGTCGTGGACGAGGATGAGCCCGTCGAGGTGGACGGCGACGTCGTGGGGGCCGGACGCCTGGTCGCCGACGTGGTCCCGGGTGCCGTCCGGGTCCTCGTGCCGGCCTGACGCCCGCCCGGGCTACTATCGCGCCATGACGACGCCGACGCGCCCCGCAAGCCTGCCGTTCACCGGCGACCCCGAAGCAGATGCACTCCTGGCGGCCGACCCGCTGGCCCTGCTCATCGGGTTCACGCTCGACCAGCAGGTGACCGTCCAGAAGGCGTTCGCGGGTCCCCTGGAGCTGCGCCGGCGGATCGGGACCCTGGATGCCGCGGCGATCGCCGCGCTGGACCCCGAGGTGCTTCAGGCAGCCTTCCGCGAGCGGCCGGCGCTCCATCGGTTCCCGGGCGCGATGGCGGGCCGCGTCCAGGAGCTGTGCGCGGTCGTCGCCCGCGAGTACGACGGCAACGCCGCGCGCGTCTGGACGGAGGCCCGTGACGGAGTCGACCTCGAGAAGCGCCTGCGGGCCCTGCCGGGGATCGGCGAGATGAAGGCGAAGACGCTCGTCGGCCTGCTCGCGAAGCGGTTCGGCGTGCAGCCCGCCGGATGGGAGGCGGTGGCGCCGTCGTACCCGACTCTTGCCGACGTCGACTCGGCCGAGGCGCTCGCCCGCTACCAGGAGCAGAAGCGGGCCTGGAAGGCGAGCCAGAAGGCGGCGACGGGCGCCTGAACAGGGGTCGTCCCCCGGGCTCCACGCCGCCTGTCGCCGGCTCGTGAGAGGTGCGCCGACGCACCGGACGAACGTCCTGGGTAGTGACGAAATTGGTACTACCGGGAGTAATCTATCCGTCCGCGGCCGTCGGGGCCGCTGGGCGCCGGAGGGGGGCGCCGTGGCCCCACCCGACCGAAGACCGGTCCGAGGTTTCGCGCGATGGCGAGGGTCCCAGTCCTGCGCTCCGGTTGGAAGATCGACCCGGCCGAGCTTGCCGTCGCCCAGGAGCGGACGGAAGCCCGGCTGACGGACCTGTTCACCCATCGGCCGGCCCCCGCCGGCCGGAGGCCCGGGCCGCACCCCCCGATCATCGTGGATGGCGTGGAGCTCATCGGTGACACGGAGGTCCCGGTCGACCTGGTGGATGATGCCGTGGCGCCCGGCGTCGACCTGCCGGCCGATCTCTCCGGCGTGGCCGGCGGGGATCCGGGGATGGGTGTCGTCGGCGTAGTCGACGCCCCGGGCACGGAGCTCGTGGGCATCGTGCTGCCGCCTCCCTCCACGGGCGAGCTCGTGGGCGTCATGGACCGGCCCGGCAGGAGGGCGAGGCGGCCAGTGCAGCTCACGCTCTCCGACGGCCCCGCCGACACAGCCGCGATCGAGGTCGCACCTGCCCCCGAGCCGTTCGTCGACGAGATGATCCCGTTCGAGCCGCTGGTGATGGAGATCGCCGCGGCGGAGCCGACGACGGAGGCGTGGGACGACGAGCTCGCGCTCGTCGAGCCCGAGCCGGCGCCCGTGAGCGAGGCGGTCCCGAGCGAGCTCGCCATGGAGCCCGAGCCATTCGAGGCAGTTGTCGCTTCATCCGAGGCATTCGAGGACGCGGTGATCGTGGCCGATCCCGCGGTCGTCATCGAGCTGCCCGGGAGCTCGACGCTCGCGGCCGACGTGCCGGCACTCGAGATGGCGATCGTCGAGACGGCCGAGGTCGACGCCGTCGCCGTCGAGACGCCCGCCCCCGACCTCCCTGCTGCGCCCCGACCTCCCGCCATCGCGAAACCACGTCCGCCGCGGGCCACGAAGCCCCCAGCGACCAGGTCAAAGGCGGCGAAGCCGCCCTCGCGGCCCGGCGGCGCCAGGTCGTCCACGGCCGCCCGACCCGCCACGGCCGCCCGACTCGCCACGGCCGCCCCTCCGGCCACGGCCGCCCGTGCCGCCACGGCCGCCCCTCCGGCCACGGCCGCAAGTCCGGCTGCTCCCGCCCGTCCGGTCACGGCTGCCCATCCGGCCGCTCCCGCCCGTCCGGCCACGGCTGCCCGTCCGGCTGCTCCCGCCCGTCCGGCCACGGCTGCCCGTCCGGCTGCTCCCGCCCCTCCCGTTACGGCTGCCCCTCCGGCCACGGCTGCCCGTCCGGCTGCTCCCGCCCCTCCCGTTACGGCTGCCCCTCCGGCCACGGCTGCCCGTCCGGCTGCTCCCGCCCATCCGACTGCCCTCGCCTCGCCACGACCGGCGGCGAGCCGTTCCGTCCCGGCCTCGGCGCCGGCTGTGGCCGTCGTGGTCGCCGCGCTGTGTCCCTACTGCGCCCTGTTGCTGCAGCCGCCGCCGACGTCGGGCCGGCGCTGCCCGCGCTGTCGCCAGCAGATCGTCGTCAAGCATGTCGACGGCCGCACCGCGTACCTCACCGAGGCGGCCATCGCCATCTTCGAGGCCGAGCGTCGGAAGGAGTCCGACGTCGAGCGCCTCTCGCGGGAGCGCGAGCGGTGGCTCAAGCTGGCGGTCGCCGCCGGTGCACCGGCGCAGAAGGCGAGCCGGCTCGCCACAGCCCGCCTTTCGCAGGAGGCGGTGGACGAAGCCCGCCAGCTCTACCTGGCGACCGTGGACCGCACCTTCGGGGCCGCGAAGCGCGACCATCGCTGGGAGGATGCCGCGAGGATCCGGCGCGAGCAGGCGATCGCCCTCCACCGGCTCGCCGGCTCGCCGCAGCCGCCGCCCGATGACCTGCTTGCCATCTACCAGGAGGGCGTCGCCGCGGAGCTCCGTGGCCTCGGAGAGATCGTTCGCGACGCCGAGCTCGTCAGCGCCATGTGCTGCGACCCCTGCCGGGCCGACAACGGGCGGGTCGTGGCGATCAGCAAGGAGCTGGCCGCGCCGCAGCTCCCGCACCAGGGGTGCCCGAAGGTGTTCTGCCGCTGCACGTGGGACCTCGCGACGCGCGATCGCGAGCTCGTCCTGCGGTACCTCCGGCGCCACCCCCGGCACGCCGCCCGCCCGGCCGCGAAGCACTAGCCCCGATCCCGGATAAGAAATCGCAAGGTAGCGGAGTCTTTACCGCTTCCTTGCCCGTCACCAAACCTGGCGGAGGCCACGATCGGGTCCGACAGCCCAGGCATACGGCGCTCGCAGGTTGTGAAGCGGCCCGGGCAGAAGGAACCTGATGGACGACTCCCAGATCTCCCCCGCGTCCCCGGACGCGCCGCAGCCGCCCCCCGCCGCGCAGCCGGCGGTCCCGCAAGCACCCGTCACGCAGCCCGCGGTCACGCAGCCCGCGGTCCCGCAGGCACCCGTCACGCAGCCCCCGGCGCCGGTCGCGACGGAGCCCCCGACCCAGCCCGTGGTGTGGACGCCGGCCAGCTACCAGGCTCCAGTCGAGCCGCAGATGCCGGTCCCGCCGGCCCCGGTGCCGGCCAGGGCCGAGCGTCGCTCCGTCGGGCCGGCCTTCGTCCTGAGCGCCGTCCTCGCGACCGCGGTCCTGGCCTCGGGCGGGACATACGTCGCGATGACCGCCGCGAATGCCGGCGGCGCGGCCTCGACCCCGGCGCCGTTCGTCCCGGCAGCCGTCGAGGCGACGCCCGCCCCGGCCGCGGGAGCCCCGGCGACGCCTGCCCCGGCCACGCCCGCCCCGGCGGCACCGGGCACCGGCGAGACCTCGGTCGTCGAGATCGTCAAGGCGGTCAGCCCGGCCGTCGTCACAATCGTGGCCGAGGGTGTCACGGCCAGCAACCCCATCACCGGCGGAACCGGCCAGGGCACGGCGACCGGCTCCGGCGTCATCTTCGACGCGAACGGCCTCATCCTCACGAACCGCCACGTCGTCGACGGCAACCCGTCGTCGCTCACCGTCCACCTCAAGGACGGCCGGTCGCTTCCCGCCACGATCTACGGCGTCGACACGCTCACCGACCTGGCCATCGTCAAGGTCAGCGAGACCGGGCTTCCGACCGCCGCCATCGGCGATTCGTCGACGATCCAGGTGGGCCAGCAGGCGATCGCCATCGGCAGCCCGCTCGGCGAGTTCACCGACTCGGTCACGAGCGGCATCATCTCGGCCATCGGCCGGAGCATCGAGGTCGAAGGCGGCTCGCTGACGAACCTCATCCAGACCGACACGGCCATCAACCCCGGCAACAGCGGCGGCCCGCTCCTCGATCCCAGCGGCAAGGTGATCGGCATCAACACGGCGGTCGCCGGCGACAGCCAGGGCATCGGCTTCGCGATCCCCATCAACATCGCCCGCCCGCTGCTCGCCCAGGCCTCGGCCGGCCAGGAGCTGGCTCGCCCGTGGCTGGGCATCCGCTTCCAGACGATCGACCCGGAGACCAGGCAGGCCGCCAACCTGCCGGTCGACAACGGAGCATGGATCCCCACCGCGGCCAGCCTCTCCGGCGACCTCGGTCCCCTCGGAGGCGGCGCCTCCGGGCCGGTGGATCCAATCGTCGCCGGCAGCCCCGCGGCCCAGGCCGGCCTCGCCGCTGGCGACATCATCACCGCGGTCGACGGGACGGCCCTCGACGCGACCCATCCGCTCGACCTGGTCATGAGCCAGCTCGCCCCAGGGACCACCGTCACCCTCGACGTCCTCCGCGACGGCCAGGCGACGAAGGTCACCGTCACCCTGGGGACGCGGCCCTCCAGCCTGTAGCGCTTCGCCCGTCTCCGTCCATTGCCCGAGGGGGGCCGTCGCTCAGCGGCGGCCCCCCTCGCTGCGTCCGGGGTACGGGACGGATCGGGTGTACCGTGTGCCGCCCGGGACGGGCAGCAGCCCCCCGGTTTCGATTGGGGGGATTCATGATCTTCGCGAAGCGTCTCGCCGTCGTCATCGCCGTGGCGGCGACCCTGGTCCTCGCCGGCTGTGGGGGCGGCGCATCGGCCTCACCCTCCAGTCCGGGCAGTTCCGCGGAGCCCGGGCAGCCGTCGGCGACGCCAGGGGCGGCTGAATCGAGCGGGACGCCGGGCGATGCCTCCGCCCAGTTCGGTGGGGACATCTGCTCTGCGCTGACGAAGGCGGAGATCGAAGGCGCCAGCTACACGCAGGGAACCGCCGTCTTCGACAGCACCGACACGCAGAAGGACGCCGACACGGGCGCGGTGGTCGTGTGCCAGTACCTCGTCACCTTCGACGGGGGCATCGCGGTCGTGGCGCACTCCGTCTCCCTGATGGACGCCGACGAGTTCGCGACGCACGACGATGCGTCGATCATGGAGCCGGCCGTGGCGGTGCCCGACGTCGGCACGGAGGCGTACCTCGTCGCGACGGCGCCCGGCCTGTACGAGGTCTGGGTCAAGGGCCCGCACGGGTACTTCAAGGTCGGCGGCCAGTCGAAGGAGTCCGACATCGCCCTGGCGAAGGCCGCGGTCGGCCGCAACTGACCAGGCCGAGGTCGCCGGACCGAGCCCAACGGGCGCCCGGCGGGCGCTATCGAAGTGTGCTCAGGATCTCGATCCGGTTTCCGAACGGGTCGCTCGTGTAGAACCGGTCGTGGCCTTCCAGCGGTTCGTCGACGACGACGACACAGCCAGCCGAAGCCAGGCGCTCGCGAAGGTCAGCGAGGTCGTCCACGAGGAACGCCGGGTGGGCCTTCAGGGCGGGAGCGAACGGATCCTCGACGCCGAGATGGATCTCCACGGTGGCCGACCTGAACCAGCATCCACCTCGCCGTTCGAGGTTCGCGGGCTTGGTGACCCGAGGGATGCCAAGGAGACCTTCGTAGAAGGCTTCCGCCTCAGCTTCACGGCCCGTGGGCATGGCGAGCTGGACGTGGTGGAGAGCACCGATCATGTCCGGACCGTACCCCGTCAGCGGCCGGCGTGACCAGCCACTGCCGCTGGCGGTCGACGCACCCAGCATGATCGTTTCGCCACGGCGCGCTGTCATCATCGCTGGGAAGGGACGATTCGAGGGCGACGAGAGGAGTGGGCTCGATGATTCGCGTCGGTTCGATCGTTCTCCGCGTGGATGACCTGGCGCGCCAGGCGCAGTTCTGGGCGGCAGCGCTCGACTACGTGCCTCGCGAGGAGATGAGCGACGATTTCGTGCTGCTGCGCCCGAGGGACGGCGTCGGGCCGAACCTCTCGCTCGACAGGGTCCGCTCGACGGTGCAGGTGCCGCCTCGGATCCATCTCGACCTCTACACCGAGGACCAGGCCGGAGAGGTCAGGCGCCTGATCGCGCTGGGCGCCAGCGAGGTGCGCTGGGACAAGCGCCCAGCGGACGCGGATTACGTCATCCTGGCGGACCCGGAGGGCAATCGCTTCTGCGTCGTGGACGCCGGTTAGGGGCGATCCGCGCAGGAACCGCCAGTCGCTCGAGCCGACTCACTTCGGCGAACGCGCTTCCGCGACGGGGGACTGGTTGAGGGTTGGCTCGTTGGCGCGAATGAGCTTCGTGAGGACCCGCTTCAGGACCGTCACGTCGTTGTCGCTGAGCGGCTCGTTGAAGTAGTGCTGGAGTCCGTCCAGGTGGTCGGGCCACACCCCGTCGAAGACATCTCGCCCCTGGCCGGTGATGGCGACGTCGAACTGCCGCCGATCCTCGCGACTCAGGCTTCGTTCGACGAGCCCGTCTCGTTCCATCCTGTCCAGGAGCCGCGTGAGCCCGGATCGACTCAGCTGGTAGCCCGAGACCATGGAGGCGATCAGCTCCCGCAATGGCAGCACGCCGTCCCGGGCCCAGGCCAGGTGCACCAGGACGTCGAACTCCTCGAGGGTCAGGTCCCGTTCGGCCAGGTCGTGGGCGAAGCGGCTCATGATGAGGCTCGTCGCCCATTGCAGGTCCCGCCAGGTCGCAAGGCGGTCGTCGTCACTCACGCGGCGTGGGGCCAGGGGTCGCCTCCTCTCGGCAATCGGCGATGCGTCGATCTCAGCTTCGCGGGCGGGCCTCGTAGAAGGTTCGTCCCGTCACCTTCGCCAGCCTGGTCGCGGCCTTGAACGTATCGGACTGGAACCATCCCATGGCCCGGTCCATGTCCTCGACCCGGATGTGGAACAGGGCGGCGTTGGGGTTCTCCAGGTCCCGGTAGGCGGGTCCGTCGTGGATTCCGTAGGTCGCCCGGTTCGCTGCGTGGGCGTAGTGCTGCTCCTCCCAGGCGGCGAAGTCGTTGGTCTCGATCCGGATGAGGATGTCCTGCATGTCCGTTCCCCCCGTATGGATGGATGAGCCTGTCGCGGCACAATGACACGTTGTTATGTGACTTGTCAATATGTGCTGATGCACAGACCATCGGCTGACGGTGAGCGGGGGTTGCTGCGGCGCTGTCCCGCCCCGCGGCCCGGTCGCTCCCAGCGGACCTCGCGTCAGCCGTTCATGCTCGCGATCTGGATCAGGTTGCCGCACGTGTCGTCGAAGACCGCGGTCGTGACGGGCCCCATCGCCACGGGCGGCTGGGTGAAGACGACGCCGCGCGCCACGAGCCGCTCGTACTCGGCCGCGCAGTCGTCCACCGCGAACGAGGTGAACGGAATCCCGTCGGCGACCAGCGCCCGCTTGAACGGCCCGGCCGCCGGATGCGTGTCCGGCTCGAGCACCAGTTCGGTGCCGTCGGGCGCTTCGGGCGAGACGACGGTCAGCCAGCGCGGACCGCCCATGTCGATGTCGGCCTTCGGCAGGAAGCCGAGGACGTCCGTGTAGAACGCGAGCGCCTTCGCCTGGTCATCGACCAGGATGCTCGCCAGGTGGACTCGCATCATCGGCCTCCGGGTTCGTTCGGACCGCTGTCGGCGGTGCGCCGCCAGCGGTCCAGCATGGTCTCGAGCGGCGCCGGGTTGAGCGTGTGGAGCTTCCAGCGCCCGTCGCGGCGCGTGTCGATCAGGCCCGCGGCCTCCAGCACGTCGAGGTGCTGCGAGATCGCCTGCCGGCTGGACGCCACGCCGTGGCGGTTGGCCAGGCGAGCGCAGATCTCGAAGAGGGTCTGGCCGTCACGCTCGGCCAGCTCGTCGAGGATCAGGCGACGGGTCGGGTCGGCGAGTGCGCGGAATGGGTCTCCCATGGGTCCGGCGCAGATGATATGCAAGTCCACGCTTGCATGTCAACCGGGAGCCCATCGGCGACTGCGTCAAAGCCGCGAGATGAAGTGGTCGTCTGTCAGACGCGCGGCGCAACCGTGCTGATCGCGCAGGCCCTGAGGCTCAACGCGGGCTATCGTCCCGCGGCCTGGGTCGAGTCGCTCCCGGGCACCGGCTCGCCGAGCTCAACAACGCGGCCCTGGATCTGTCCCGCGTCCGCGTACTCCTCGTTGTGCGCGAAGCCCACCTGCGACAGACCGAGGGCGGTCGCCGCAGCGTCGGTCATGAACAGGTAGGGGCGGAAGCCGATCCGCTCTCGAATGGTGTTCTTGAGCAATCGGTGCGCGACCGTCACGGCCGGGCCGAGCAGGTCGCTGCCGGACCCGACCGCCTGGCGCACCGTGTGACCCCGATGGAGGACGGCCTTGAGGTCGAGGTGCGCGACCGCGGGGCAGGCGGTACAGAGGTGGTCGCTCGCCGGGATCGCTCGATTGCGACCATCGATGAACGCCCCGTACATCGCCCGGAGCTTCCCGAGCGCCCGGTCACCCTGGCCATCGAGACTTGCCGCCGGCGCGGCCGCGAAGACGGCATCGCCCTCGAGCTTGACGACGGCGAAATCGGGCTCCACGCCCTCGATGACCGCTTGCAGGAGGTCACCAAGCACGGAGTAGGCTGCCGGGATGCCCGCGCTGAAGTCGATCCCGTGCGCCTGCTCGACGCCGGTCATGAAGCCGGTGTAGCCGGAGATGTCCGCGAGCAGCAGGTACCGCTCGCCTGCCGGCGCCGCATCTGCCCCCGTCGGCGACCCGGATCGCTCTGCTCGCTCCACGTTCTCCCCCCTGCCCGTCTTCGCTGCGGCGGGCGGTCCCGCGGTCGACGTCATGCTACTCGAGCGACACGTGAACCAGTCGCGATGGTATCGGCCACGGTGGTGACTACACTGGGGTCGACACTGGGGTCGCCACTCGGGTCCAGCCGCTCGGGTGAAGGGGGACAGTCCGATGTCGGTGAGGATGCATGTCCCACGGGTACGCCGCCGCTGGCTCGTCGTGGGCCTCGTTGCGCTCCTGGTGGTCTTCGCCGCGTACCGCGTGCTCGATAGCCCGACGTGGATCTACTACTACCGCGTCCTCGACGACCGAACGCTGGTCGTCGGAACGGTCAGTGGCCCGGGAGCATCGACGCGCGTGACGGACGTCACGGAGACACCATCGACGGCCACCATCATCGTGAGGTCACTCTTCATCCAGCTCGGACCGGCGACAGGCGGGGGCACTCCGTACGAATCCGTCGCGAAGCTGCATGACCCCCTCGGCAGTCGCACCGTCATCGATGGCAGCAGCGGCCTGCCCGTCCAGCGAGCGAATTGCCCACCCCCGGCCGTCTTCGCGCCCGTCTGTCCCTGACCACCCGGAGCCGCGGCGGCGGACCGTCCGGGTGTTGGATCATTCAGGAAGGTCCCCAGGGACGACATGGAGGCACGAGGGAGGGGTTCGGGCATGGCCGAGGTGTTGTTGTTCCATCACGTGCTGGGGCTCACCGAGGGGGTGGTCGAGTTCGCAGACGAGCTGCGCCGGGCCGGCCACACGGTGCACACCCCCGACCTGTTCGACGGTCGCACCTTCGAGTCGATCGAGGCCGGGCTGGCCCACGTCGAGGCGGAGGGCTTCGAGGCGCTGGCCGAACGTGGCATGCGGGCCGCCGAGGGGCTGCCGGACGGGCTGGTCTACGCCGGCTTCTCGTTCGGGGTGGTCCCGGCCCAGAAGCTCGCCCAGACCCGGCCGGGCGCGCGGGGCGCACTGCTGTTCTACTCCTGTCTGCCGCTCGAGTACGTCGGCCCCTGGCCCGACGGCCTGCCCGGTCAGGTGCACGGAATGGACCACGACCCGATCTTCGCCGGGGAGGGCGACCTCGAGGCGGCCCGGGCAATCGTCGAGCAGGCCTCCGACGTCGAGCTGTTCCTCTACCTAGGCGACCAGCACTACTTCGCCGACCGCACGCTGCCGTCGTACGACGCGGACGCGGCGGCACTGCTGACCCGGCGGGTGCTGGACTTCCTCTCCGCGCTCTGACGTGGACGGCCACGGCGGCAGACGGGCTCGCCGTGACATGCTGCGCCCAAGCGGACACGAGGACGTTCAGTAGGACGAGTCCGCGTGGGTTCGCGTTGCCGCACGCGCCCGCTGCCCTCGGGAAGGTTGGCGATTCGTCAATAGACGTTCCGTCGCGATACGCGCACACTCCGACGGCGGGGGCTGGCTGAACACACGAGGAAGAACATGCTTGCCGACTATCCGGTCTATGCCACGCTCCCGACCGCCGACGTGGAACGGTTGAGGCGGTTCTATGAGGACGTCCTCGGCTTCCAGGTCCGCGAGGCGACTCCGGGCGGGATCACCTATCGGGCCGGCGAGGGCACCTACTTCGCGATCACGAGGAGCTCGGGCAAGGCGTCCGGCAGTCATACGCAGATGGGCTTCGCGGTCGCGAACATCGAGGCAGTCGTCGCGGAGCTGCGGGCCCGCGGCGCGGCCTTCGAGACCTACGAGACGCCGAAGACGGTGGACGGTGTGGCTGAGATGCCTGCAGGCAAGGCGGCCTGGTTGAAGGATCCTGACGGCAATCTCATCGGAATGATCGAGCTCTTCCACCAGGCTTGACGCCGGATGATCGGGGCATAGGCCTGGGATTCTCCGACAGGTCAGCGTATTGCCGGCAGGAATGGGGACGCCCATACAATCGAGCCGAAATCCCCGCGGGCAGGGAGATCGGCGGGAGCGGCGCGAGGGAGGGACATGACCGTCATCGATTGGCTGCTCGACTCCGACCCCTCGGTCCGCTGGCAGGTGATGCGCGACCTGACGCACCAACCGGCGGACCTCATCGCCGCCGAGCGGTCAAGGATCGCGACCGAGGGATGGGGCGCCCGCCTGCTCGCGCTCCAGGCGCCGGACGGCCAGTGGGGCGGCAGGCCGTGGTCGCACGACTGGACGGACACGTTCCACGTGCTGGAGCTCCTGCGGCGGCTGGGGCTCGATCCCGGGAGCGAGCAGGCCCGGCGGGCCGTGGGCCTCGTCCGCGAGCACGTGAACTGGAGGGATCCCGAATTCGAGACCCCGTGGGCCGACAATCGGTTTTTCGAGGGCGAGGTCGAGCCGTGCATCAACGGCAACGTCGTCGCGACGGGTTCGTATTTCGGCGTGGACATGGCGCCGCTCATCGACCGGCTCCTCGGCGAGCAGCTGCCCGACGGCGGCTGGAACTGCGAGGTCGAGAACGGCGCGACGGTGTCGTCGTTCGGGACGACGATCAACGTCCTCGAGGGCCTGCTCGAGCACGAGCGGGCGACCGGTGGCTCGGCCGAGGTGCGCGCGGCGCGGCGCCGTGGCGAGGCGTACCTGCTCGAGCGCCGGCTGTTCCGTCGGAAGTCGACCGGCGAGGTGATCGATCCCAGCTGGCTCCGCTTCTCGTTCCCGACCTGGTACTTCTACGACGTCCTGCGCGGGCTGGAGCACCTGCGCAGCGCCGAGGTCAAGCCCGACGAGCGCATCGCCGAGGCGATCGGGGTCGTCGAGGGCCATCGGGATCCCGACGGCCGATGGGCGCTCCAGAACGTCCACGCGGGCAAGGCCCACTTCCAGATGGACGACGGCGATGGCAAGCCCAGCCGGTGGAACACCCTCCGCGCGATGCGCGTGCTCGACTGGTTCGCGCACGGCTGACGGGCCCGCAGGCGCAGCTCTCGATCACCGGCTTCGCACGGGGCATCAACTCCAGATGGCCGGGATGGGGAGGCACGGGGCAACCGGCGTCGATTCGTCGCGTAACGCTCACTTCACGACCGACGCCTCTGGTGGCTGGTGGTAGTGGCTGACGATCCTTCCCATCCGAGTGGGCGGCGGTGACACGTGGCCCATCTGCATCGGTTGAACGGAGCGAGCGGTGGTGGACAAGCGTGACCTGGCAGGGAGACTCGCGGCCTTCGCCGCGTCGATGGCGGTGCTCGCCGGTTGTGCCGGGGCAACAACCCCGTCGCCGCCACCGTTGCGGCCGACTGCTTCCGCGGCCTCGCCGTCGGTGAGCTCACGGGCCCCGGCTTCGAGCCCGATCGCATCGCCCCTCGCCACTGCAGCAAGCGGGAACGAGTACTACCTCGCCGGCCACGTTCTCATGGACCAGGCTCGCTGGGACGACGCTGCCGTTGCGTTCACCAGGGCAATCGCGCTCGACCCGACGCATGCCCTCTCCTATGCGGAGCGCGGCTTCGCCTATGCCCAGGTCGTCAAGACCGACCTCGCCATCGCCGACTACACCAAGGCGATCGAGCTCGATCCGACCCTTGCATGGGTCTTCTATCAGCACCGCCTACCACG
>CAWEYP010000018.1:0-26043 GCA_963813305.1 uncultured Chloroflexia bacterium | reverse complement strand
AGAAGGACGGAGCCGGAGCGAAAGCGAGTCTGAATAGGGCGTTGAGTCGCGTGCAGTAGACCCGAAACCGAGTGACCTATCCATGGGCAGGCTGAAGCGGAAGTAATGTTCCGTGGAGGGCCGAACTCACTAGCGTTGAAAAGCTAGGGGATGACCTGTGGATAGAGGTGAAATGCCAATCGAACTCGGAGATAGCTGGTTCTCCCCGAAATGCCTTTAGGGGCAGCCTCGGGTGATCAATCGCGGGGGGTAGAGCGCTGGATGGGCTAGGGGGCTTTACCGCTACCAACCCCAACCAAACTCCAAATCCCGCGATTTACACAGCCCGGGAGTGAGACTGCGAGGGCTAAGCTTCGTGGTCAAAAGGAAAACAGTCCGGACCGTCAGCTAAGGTCCCTAAATCCAAGCTAAGTGGTAAAGGATGTGGAATCGCCCAGACAACCAGGATGTTGGCTCAGAAGCAGCCACCATTGAAAGAGTGCGTAACAGCTCACTGGTCAAGTGGTTCCGCGCCGAAAATGTAACGGGGCTCAAGCTTGGTACCGAAGCTACGGATCGACCGCCAGGTTCGCCTGGTGGCCGGTGGTAGGGGAGCGTTCTGTTCGCAGCGAAGGTCGACCGTGAGGACGGCTGGAGCGGACGGAAGTGCGAATGTCGGCATGAGTAGCGAGATGTGGGTGAAATCCCACACGCCGTAAGCCTAAGGTTTCCTGAGGAAGGCTTGTCCGCTCAGGGTTAGTCGGGCCTAAGCCGAGGACGAACGTCGTAGGCGATGGACATCCGGTTGATATTCCGGAACCACCAGAGATCGTTTGCACCGCAAGGTGCCGCCCGGAGAACGCGAACGGAGGATGGCCGACATTGGTCGGTCGAGTCCGCCAGCTGATCCCGGGTGAGAGCAAGGGCATGACACGGCACGGTAGCTCGAGCGCCTTATTGGATTGGCGTCCAAGCCGGTAGGGGGAGGAGACAGGTAAATCCGTCACCTCATCAACCCCGAGCAGCGATGGTAAGCGGCGCATGCCGCAATTCGAGTGAGCCGAGCTGGCGAGAAAAGTGTCTAGCGAGATCAAAGGTGACCGTACCGCAATCCGACACAGGTAGGCGGGTAGAGAATACCAAGGCGATCGGGAGAACCCTCGTTAAGGAACTCGGCAAAATGGCCCCGTAACTTCGGGAGAAGGGGCGCTCCGCATGTCGGAGCCGCAGTGAAAAGGCCCAGGCGACTGTTTAGCAAAAACACAGGTCTCTGCTAAAGCGAAAGCTGACGTATAGGGGCTGACGCCTGCCCAGTGCCGGAAGGTTAAGAGGAGGGGTGCAAGCTCTAAATCGAAGCCCCGGTAAACGGCGGCTGTAACTATAACAGTCCTAAGGTAGCGAAATTCCTTGTCGGGTAAGTTCCGACCCGCACGAATGGCGTAACGATCTGGGCGCTGTCTCAACGAGGGACCCGGCGAAATTGAAGTACGAGTGAAGATGCTCGTTACCCGCGATAGGACAAAAAGACCCCGTGGAGCTTTACTGCACCCTGACATTGGATTGGGGTTCAGCTTGTGTAGGATAGGTGGGAGGCTGTGAAGCTGGGGCGCTAGCCTCGGCGGAGCCGACGTTGAAATACCACCCTTGTTGGATTTCGGTTCTAACCGCGACCCGTAAGCCGGGCGCGGGACAGTATCAGGCGGGCAGTTTGACTGGGGCGGTCGCCTCCTAAAGTGTAACGGAGGCGCCCAAAGGTTCCCTCAGCCTGAATGGAAACCAGGCGTAGAGTGCAAAGGCATAAGGGAGCTTGACTGCGAGACCTACAAGTCGAGCAGGGACGAAAGTCGGGCTTAGTGATCTGGTACCTCCGAGTGGAAGGGGTATCACTCAACGGATAAAAGCTACCCCGGGGATAACAGGCTGATGGTGCCCAAGAGTTCACATCGACGGCACCGTTTGGCACCTCGATGTCGGCCCGTGGCATCCTGGGGCGGAAGTACGTCCCAAGGGTTCGGCTGTTCGCCGATTAAAGCCGCACGCGAGCTGGGTTCAGAACGTCGTGAGACAGTTCGGTCTCTATCCATCGTGGGCGTAGGGAACTTGTGAGGAGCTGCTCCTAGTACGAGAGGACCGGAGTGGACGAACCGCTGGTGTGCCAGTTGTCCCGCCAGGGGCATTGCTGGGTAGCTATGTTCGGTTGGGATAAGCGCTGAAAGCATCTAAGTGCGAAGCTCGCCTCGAGATGAGGTTCCCCACCGGGTCAACCGGGTAAGACCGCAGGGAGACCACCTGTTTGATAGGCGGCGCGTGGAAGTCCGGCGACGGATGAAGCTGAGCCGTACTAATGGTCGAGGGCTTGACCTCTTCCGCGACTGACCAAGGGTCAGCGCCGCGAAGAGCTCGTGATACACCGGGGCGCAGGGCGCCCCCGACTTCGCGGAATTGAAGATCCCGGCGCCTCCCGCGCGCAGCGCGCGGTGGAGCCGCTGCCGAATGCACTCGATCAGACGCACAGAATCCTGGTGACTCTAGCGGAGAGGCCACACCCGTTCCCATCCCGAACACGGAAGTTAAGCTCTCCAGCGCCGAAGATACTGAGAGGGCAGCCTTTCGGGAAAATAGGTCGTCGCCAGGATTTTTGCGTTTCCGGGGGTGGGGCTGCGTCGCACGTCACCCCGGCTGCGGCCCGGGGTTGGCGCGAGCCACGAGGTCGGCGCCCGCATGGACCGGCGTCCCGCGCGGGTACGGGCTGGCAGGGGCTATCCTGCCGGTGTGACGCACCCCATCGACGCCGTGCCGGCGCCGGACGCCGTGCCCGAGGCGGACGCCGGGTCCGCGGCGCTCGCCGCGTGTCCCAACCTCGTCTCGGTCGACGGGCCGTGGCATGCGGCCGCCCCATCGCGCGCGCACCGCTGCCGGCTGCTGGCCGAGGGCCGTCCGACGCTCGATCGCCAGCGCGAGCACTGTCTGGGGGCGGCCCACGTCGCGTGCCCGACCTGGCTCGAGGCGCACGGCGCCGCCGCCCCGCCCGCCCGGCCCGGCCCATTCGTCGCCATGGCGCCCGTCGTCCTCGAAGGGCCCGGGATCGGCATGCCCTCGGAGGGCGTCGCGCGCCGTCTCGCGGCGCCGGTGACCGTGATCGTCGTCGCGGCCGCGCTCGGGGCGCTCCTCCTCGCGCGCGGGCCACTGGCCCCCGGGAGCTCCGGGGCGGGCGACGACGGCCCTTCGGCGACCCCGATGGGCTCCGCGGCGGCCGCGGCGACGGCGCGACCCACCACCCTTCCGACGAGCGCTCCGACGGCAGGCCCCACGGTGCGACCCACGGCGACGGCGGCCCCCACGGCCACGCCGCGCCCGCGCACGTACAGGATCAAGCCGGGCGACACGCTCACGGCGATCGCGGCCAGGTTCGGAACGACTGCAACGAAGCTCGCGGCGCTCAACAACATCAAGAACCCGTCGCTGATCCGGGTGGGCCAGGTCATCAAGCTGCCCTGAGCGGCCTCCGGCGGACCGGCCGCCGGCGGTCCGGGTGCGGCAGGCGCCGGCTGAGGCCTCAGGGTCAGCGCTGGCAGGCCCGGCAGTACGACGTCGCCTCGCGGCCGCCCACCTGGCTGATCGTGGCACCGCACCGCGGGCAGGGCTGCCCGCCGCGCAGGTGCACCTGCAGGTGGTCGCGGACCTGCTTCTCGAAGGTCGGGGGCACGCGTCGGCGCAGCAGCTCCACGGCCGCGGCCAGCGTCGACCGGGTCGCCGCATACAGGACGGCGGTCTCCTCGGGGGCCAGCGAGGCGCGGCGGCGGAAGGGGCTGAGGCGCGCCTCCCACAGGATCTCGTCGCTGTAGGCATTGCCGAGCCCCGCCACGAAGGCCTGGTTCCGGAGGAGCGGCTTCAGCTCGCCCGGATGGCGCCGGATGCGCGCCTGCCAGGCGTCGAGGGTGAGAGCCGGGTCGTCCGCGTCGGGGCCAAGGTCCGCCACGCCCGGCACATCGCCGGCGTCGCCCGCCGGGGCGAGGTAGAGCTTGCCCATCCGCGTCGGATCGAGGTAGCGCAGCTCGAGATCCCGGTCGTCGGGCGGGATCCAGGACGCCCCGGCGATCCATGCGGCGGCCGCCCTGGGCGCCGCCGTCCGGGGGCCCAGGACGAACGTGATCGCGGCCTTCGGCTTCGGGGCGCCCGGCGCCGCCAGCCCGAACCGCCCCGAGAGCATCGGCGCGACCCACAGGTCCCGCGTCGCGAGCCGGAAGACGAGGTGCTTGCCGCGCCGCCCGACCCCCTCCACGACCTCGTCGACGAGCGCCGCCGCCTGCTCCGGCGTGGCCCGCAGGACGAGCGGGTCGGCCACCCGGACCGCGGTCAGCCGGCGCCCGGCGAGGGTTGCGTCGAAGGCGTCGGCGAGGACCGCAAGATCGGGCAGCTCGGGCACGCGCAGGATTGTAGCGGCCACACCCCTGTGCTAGACTCTCGCGGCCCCAGCGGGGCGACAGCCGAAGAGCCCACCCGACCGACGCCACCGGAGGGACGGACCGCACGCATCGCGCACGGACCGCGAACCTGGAACCAGACGACGGCTCGAGCAAGGCTCGGCCGTCGTTCTCGTTCCCGGGCGGAATCCAGACCAGGAGCAGGAACCCTTGACGGACGAGCAGCAGCAGACGACCACCCCGGAGGCCGCGGCGCAGGATGCGCCGGTCGAGGCCGCCGAGGCAGCGGCGACGGCCGATCCGGCGGTCGCGGTGGTCGAGGAATTGGCGGCGGTCGAGGCCGCCGAGGAGCTCGCGGACGAGGCGATCGTGGCGGACGCCGTCGCCGAGGGGCTCATCGAGGAAGCGCTCGAGGCCGAGGTGGCCTCGGAGGAGCTCACCGTCGGCGCCGTCGTGGCGGACGCCGTCGCCGAGGAGCTCGTCGCCGAGGCCGTCGTGGCCGAGGAGGCCTCCGGGGAGCTGGCCGAGGAGGCACGTGCCGCGGAGGTCGCCGGCGACGGCGATGCCGCCGAGGAGCTGGCCGCCGAGTCCTATGCCGCCGACGAGGCGGCCGGGGAGCTCGTCGCGGAGGCTGTCGTCGCGCAGGATGCCGCCGAGGAGCTGGCCGCCGAGTCCTACGCCGCCGACGAGGCGGCAGGGGAGCTCGTGATCGAGGCGCTGGTCGTCGAGACCGCAGCCGTCGAGCTGGCGGAGGAGGCCGTCGAGGCGGCCGAGCTTGCCGACGACCTGGCGGAGGAGATCGCCCACGCGCCGGCGGCCATGCCGGTCGTGCGCGAGGGCCCCGAGCCCTCCACGATGGCCGAGCTGCTCGCCGAGCAGGATGCCGACATCCGGAGCTTCAAGCACGGCGATGTCGTCGAGGGCACCGTCGTGCGCATCGATCGCGACGAGATCCTCGTCGACATCGGTGCCAAGAGCGAAGGCGTCGTGAGCAACCGCGAGCTCTACGGCCGCAACGCCGAGACCGCTCCCACGCTCGCGATCGGCGACACGGTCCTGGTCTACGTGCTCCAGCCCGAGTCCCCGGAGGGCCACGTCGTCCTCTCGCTGCGCCGGGCCGGCCTCGAGCGCAAGTGGCGCTCGATGCAGGAGCAGTTCGAGGCGGGCGTGATCATCGAGGCGCCGGTCATCGACCACAACAAGGGCGGCCTGATCGTCGACTGCGGGATCCGTGGCTTCGTGCCGATCAGCCAGATCGTCGACTTCCCGCGCCGCCCGCAGAACGAGCAGCCGCGCGACGCCGCCCAGGAGATCGCCGAGAAGCTCCAGCCGTACGTCGGCCGGCGGCTCCGGCTCAAGATCCTCGAGGTCAACCGCAAGGCCAACCGCCTGATCCTCTCGGAGAAGGTGGCGCTGTACGAGGAGCGCCGCGAGAAGCGGGACGAGCTCTTCAGCAGCCTCCAGGTCGGCCAGAAGGTCACCGGCTCCGTGCGCTCGATCGCTCCGTTCGGCGTCTTCATCGACCTCGGCGGCATCGACGGCCTCGTCCACAAGAGCGAGCTCAGCTGGAACAAGGTCAACAACCCCGAGGCCGGCTACAAGGTCGGCGACGAGGTCGAGGCCGAGGTCATCGACATCAACCACGAGCGGGGCAGGATCAGCCTGTCGATCCGCCGCCTCCAGCCCGATCCGTGGCATTCGACCGTTGCCGACTTCCGGGTCGGCGACGTGATCGAGGGGACGGTCACGAAGCTCGTGAACTTCGGCGCCTTCGTGCGCGTCCGTGACGGCCTGGAGGGCCTGATCCACATCAGCGAGCTGAGCCACCAGCGTGTTGCCCACCCCGGCGACGTCGTCCGCGAGGGCCAGACGCTCAAGCTCAAGATCATCTCCCTCGACTCGGAGCGGCATCGCCTGGGCCTCAGCCTCAAGCAGGCCGAGGAGCCGCCTGCCCGTCCGGCACCCGAGGCGCGTCCACGCCGCGAGCGGCCCGAGCGCGGCTACTCCGTGGCGGACGCGGTCCAGGAGCCCGAGGGCGGCATCGACAACACCCTGGCGGCCGCGTTCGCCCAGGTGCGCCAGCAGCTCGAGGCGGCCGAGGCCGCCGAGGCCGTGACGCCGGAGCCGGCCGCCGAGGCCGAAGCGATCGCCGAGGAAGCCGTCACCGAAGCCGTGATCGCCGACGAGGTGGCCGAGGAGGCCGTCGCCGAGGCCGCCGAGGCCGAAGCGATCGCCGAGGAAGCCGTCGCCGAAGCCGTGATCGCCGACGAGGTGGCCGAGGAGGCCGTCGCCGAGGCCGCGGAGGCCGAGGGCGAGGAGGCCGTCGCCGAGGCCGTCGCGATCGCCGAGGAAGCCGTCGCCGAAGCCGAGGAGGCCGAAGCGATCGCCGAGGAGGCCGTCGCCGAGGCCGAAGAGGCCGAAGCCGTCGCCGAGGAGGCGGTGGTCGACGCCGTGATCGCCGACGAGGTCGCCGAGGAGGCCGTCGCCGAAGCTGACGAGGTCGCCAAGGCCTGACCCTGCGCACGTCGCTCGAGGCGTCCTGCCCTCCCGGGCAGGGCGCCTCGTGTGCTTTTCTCAACCTGGCATCCGTCACCCGCCGACGCACGAATCAGGGGGTGACGGGAGACGCGCACGGGCCTCCGCCCCGTCCGTGCCACGCGGGGCTGCCGTGCTAGCATGACCCGACCGGCGGCATGGTCCGCCCGCAGAGATCCCACTCCATGGACCGGTTCGACAAGTTCACCGATCGCGCGCGCAAGGTCCTGACGCTTGCCCAGGACGAGGCGCAGCGGTTCAACCACAACTACATCGGCACGGAGCACCTGCTCCTCGGCCTCGTCCGCGAGGGCGAGGGCGTGGCGGCGCGCGTGCTGGAGAACATGAACGTCGAGCTGGCCAAGGTGCGCACGGCGGTCGAGTTCATCATCGGGCGCGGCGACCGCCCGGTCGTCGGCGAGGTCGGCCTGACGCCGCGGGCGAAGCGCGTCATCGAGCTGGCCATCGACGAGGCGCGGAGGCTGGGCCACAACTACATCGGCACGGAGCACCTCCTGCTCGGGCTGGTGCGCGAGGGTGAAGGCATCGCGGCCGGCGTTCTGGAGTCCCTGGGCGTGAACCTGGACAAGGTCCGCCACGAGGTGATCCGCGTCCTGTCGCAGAGCTCCTCCGCGGGTCCCGCCCAGGAGACGAAGCGGACCAGCAAGACCCCGACGGTCGACCAGCTCGGGATCAACCTCACCGAGGCGGCGCGGGCCGGCAAGCTGGATCCCGTGATCGGCCGTGAGAAGGAGATCGAGCGGGTCATCCAGATCCTCTCGCGACGCACGAAGAACAACCCTGCCCTGATCGGCGAGCCGGGCGTCGGCAAGACGGCGGTCGTCGAGGGCCTGGCCCACCGGATCGTCAACAACGACGTCCCCGAGACCCTGGCGAACAAGCGCGTCCTGACGCTCGACATCGGCTCGCTCGTGGCCGGGACGAAGTATCGGGGCGAGTTCGAGGAGCGCCTCAAGAAGATCATCGAGGAGCTTCGCGCCACCAACGACGCCATCCTCTTCATCGACGAGCTGCACACCCTCGTCGGGGCCGGAGCTGCCGAGGGCGCGATCGACGCCGCGAACATCCTCAAGCCGCCGCTCGCGCGGGGCGAGCTGCAGTGCATCGGGGCCACGACGCTCGACGAATACCGCAAGTACATCGAGCGCGATGCCGCCCTCGAGCGCCGGTTCCAGCCCGTGATGGTGGAGGAGCCGACCCTCGAGCAGACGATCGAGATCCTGTTCGGGATCCGCGAGCGCTACGAGCAGCACCACAAGGTCACCATCTCGGACGACGCCGTCCGGGCCGCCGCGGACCTCTCGATCCGCTACATCACCGACCGTCACCTTCCCGACAAGGCGATCGACCTGATCGACGAAGCTGCCAGCCGGGTCCGCCTGCGGTACGCCTCCGCGCCGCCGCCGCTGCGGGAGGCGCAGAAGGAGCTCGAGCGCCTGGGCCGCGACAAGGACGCGGCCGTCAACGCGCAGGAGTACGACGAGGCGTCGCGGCTCCGCGAGCTCGAGAGCGCCGCCAAGGACAAGGTCGAGGGGCTGCGGGCCGAGTGGCAGGCCCAGGTCGCGGGCGACCAGCCGACGGTCGACGACGAGGAGATCGCCCAGGTCGTCTCGATGTGGACCGGCATCCCGGTCACGCGCATCGCCCAGGAGGAGTCCGAGCGGCTGCTCCAGATGGAGGACCACATCCACAAGCGGGTGATCGGCCAGCAGGAGGCCATCGCCACCGTCTCCCGCGCCGTGCGCCGTGCTCGGGCCGGCCTGAAGGACCCCAAGCGCCCGATCGGCTCCTTCGTCTTCCTCGGACCCACGGGCGTCGGCAAGACGGAGCTGGCCAAGGCGCTCGCCGAGTTCATGTTCGGCAGCGAGGACGCGCTCATCAAGGTCGACATGAGCGAGTTCATGGAGCGCCACAACGTGAGCCGGCTCGTCGGGGCCCCGCCGGGCTACGTCGGCTTCGACGAGGGCGGCCAGCTGACCGAGGCCGTGCGCCGCAAGAGCTACGCGGTCGTCCTGCTCGACGAGATCGAGAAGGCGCACCCGGAGGTCTTCAACATCCTCCTGCAGATCCTCGAGGACGGGCATCTCTCGGATGCCAAGGGCCGCCGCGTCGACTTCCGGAACACGATCATCATCATGACCTCGAACCTCGGGGCCAGGCAGCTGCAGACGAACTCGTCGCTCGGCTTCCGGCCGCTCGGCGAGACCGATGAAGCCCGGGCCGAGGCCTCCTACGAGCTGATGCGCGAGAAGGTCCAGGTGGAGCTGAAGGCCGCCTTCCGGCCGGAGTTCCTCAACCGCATCGACGCGACGATCGTCTTCCGCTCGCTCACCCAGGACGAGATCCGCGAGATCGTCGACCTCATGCTGGCCCGCGTCCGCGACCAGCTGCGGGCGCAGCAGATGGGCCTCGAGGTCACCCAGGCCGCCAAGGACCACATCATCAAGATCGGGTACGACGTCGCCTACGGCGCCCGGCCGCTCCGCCGCGTCATCCAGAACATGATCGAGGACGTCCTCGCCGAGCATCTCCTCCTCGGGCGCTACAAGCCCGGCACCACGATCATCGTGGACAAGGGCGAGGAAGCCGGCCTCTCGATCCAGGCTGCCGACGAGAAGACGCCCGCCGCCGTCGAGGCCGTCTAGCAGCCGTGGCGCGGCCCCAGAGCCGCTACGTCTGCCAGACCTGCGGCGAGGCCTTCCTCCGCTGGGAGGGCCAGTGCCGGGCGTGCGGCGCCTGGAATGCGCTCGTCGAGACCGTCGTGCGGGACGTCCCCGCGGCCGCTCGCGTCCGCCTCGGAGCGGGTCGCGCCGCGGAGCCCGTTCCGCTCTCGGCCCTGGCCCACGAGGACATTCCGCGGCTCCCGGTCGGCCTGGGCGAGCTCGACCGCGTCCTCGGCGGGGGCCTGGTCCCCGGCTCGCTGGTGCTCGTCGGGGGCGAGCCCGGTATCGGGAAGTCGACCCTCCTGCTGCAGGCCGCGGCAGGGCTCGCGGCGGGCGGGCGGCCGGTCCTCTACGCGACCGGCGAGGAGTCCGGCGGGCAGGTCCGCCTCCGCGCGGCTCGCCTGGGCCTGCTCGACGGTCCCGCCGCGGACGGCGTCCGGATCCTGGCCGAGCACGACGTCGCCCTGATCATCGACGCCGCGCGAGCGCAGCGGCCGGCAGCGGTCATCGTCGACTCCATCCAGACGGCGACGCTCGAGGAGCTCGAGGGCCCGGCGGGCAGCGTCGGCCAGGTGCGCGAGGCCGCCCTCCGCTTCATGGAGCTCGCGAAGGGGGAGGGGATCGCGGTGATCCTCGTCGGCCACGTCACCAAGGACGGGAGCATCGCCGGGCCGAAGACCCTCGAGCACCTGGTGGACGCGGTCATCTCCATCGAGGGCGAGCGCGGCGGCACGCTCCGCCTGGTGCGCGCCTCGAAGAACCGGTTCGGCGCCACCGACGAGGTCGGAGTCCTCGAGATGGTGGAAGCCGGCCTTCGCGAGGTCGCGGACCCGGCCCGCGCCTTCCTCGTCGAGCACGAGGTGCCCGCGCCCGGCAGCGTCGTCGCCGTCACGCTCGAGGGAAGCCGGGCGCTCCTCGTCGAGGTCCAGGCGCTCGTGGCGCCGACCGGCTACGGGACGCCGCGGCGCACGGCCATCGGCCTCGACCCGAACCGGCTCGCCCTCCTCGTGGCGGTCCTCGGACGGCGGGCGGGCGTCGGTCTCGGCACCCACGACGTCTACGCCAACCTGGCCGGCGGGATCGCCGTGGTCGACCCGGGCCTCGACCTCCCCGTCGCGATCGCGCTCGCCTCGACGCTCCGCGACCGCCCGGTGCGCCCGGGCACCGCGGCGTTCGGCGAGGTGGGCCTCCTGGGCGAGCTTCGGGCGGTGGGCGGGACCGAGCGCCGCCTGCGCGAAGCGGCCCGCCTCGGCTTCGCGCGCGTCCTCGTGCCGCGTGCGCGGTCTGCGCCCCCGTCGGTCGCCGGGCTCGAGGTCGTGCCGGTCGGGACGGTCCGCGACGCTCTCCTCGCGGCGCTCGACGGCACCGGACCGGGGTGATGGCCGGCCGATTGCCGCTCCGAAGCGCTGACGACGCCCGCGGGCGGTGCTAGGCTCACCGCCCGTGATCCGCGTCATCCGTCTGCTCGGCGCCGCCCTGGGGCTGCTCATCGGCCTCTCGTTCGTCGCGGGCGGAACCGGGATCTTCGGCCAGGGTGCCTACGCCGGGGCCCTGATCGCGGTCTGGCTGGTCGCGTGGCTGGTCGTGGGCTTCGCTGTCCTCCCGTACCTGACCGTCGTGCCGGCGGCCTGGCTCGTGCGCTGGGTCCAGGACCTGTCCACCGCCGAGTTCGTCACCGCGGTGTTCGGCCTGTTGATCGGGCTGCTCATGGGGCTCCTGCTCGGCTTCCCGCTCTCGGGCTTCCCACCCCCGCTCGGGACGTGGCTGCCGCTCGGCGTCTCGATCACCCTGGGCCTGGGGATGGCAGGCCTGACCGTGGCGAAGCGCCACGACCTGCTCATCGCCGCCGAGGCGGTCGGCATCCTCAATCGCCGCTCGGACGCGGCGGCGGGACTCGCAGCAGGGCGAGCCCTACGTCGTCGTGGACACCAGCGCGATCATCGACGGCCGGATCGCCGACATCGCCGAGGCCGGCTTCCTGCAGGGGACGCTCGTCGTGCCCCGGGTGGTGCTGGAAGAGCTCCAGCGGATCGCCGACAGCCCGGACACGCCGCGGCGGGCTCGCGGCCGCCGCGGCCTGGAGATCGTGGCTCGTCTCCAGAAGGAGGACCGTGTCCCGGTCGAGATCAGCGACGAGTCGCTGCCGGAGATCCCCGAGGTGGATGCCAAGCTCGTGGCCATGGCCCGGGCTCGCAGCGGGATCATCCTGACCAACGACTTCAACCTGAACCGCGTCGCCGAGATCCAGGGGCTGCGGGTCATGAACGTCAACTCGCTGGCGAACGCCCTCAAGCCGGCGGTCCTGCCGGGCGAGGAGCTCCGCGTGCGGGTCATCCAGGAGGGCAAGGAGGCCGGCCAGGGGGTCGGCTTCCTCGACGACGGCACGATGATCGTCGTCGAGGGCGGGGCGCGCCTCCTCGATCGCGAAGTCGGGGTCCTCGTCACCCGCGTGCTGCAGACGGTCGCCGGGCGGATGATCTTCGCCCAGCCGCGCGGCGAGTGAGCCGGGTCGACGTCGTCGTCGTCGCCGCCGGCGCGAGCACGCGGATGGGCGGCCTCGACAAGCTGCGCGCGCCGGTCGGCGGCCGCCCGGTCCTCGCGTGGACGCTGGCCGCCGTTGCGGCCGCCCCGGTGGTTCGCCGGGTGGTGGTGGTGACCGCCCCGGACCGCGTCGCGGAGGTTGCCGGCGCGGCGTGGCTGCCGGCGTCCGTGGAGCACGTCGTCGCGGGCGGCGCACGCCGCCAGGACTCGGTCGCGGCGGGCATCCTCGCCCTCGGCGATGGCTCGCCGGACGACGTCATCCTCGTCCACGACGGCGCGCGGCCCCTCGTCTCGGCCGCGCTCATGGAGCAGGTCGCCGCAGCAGCCGCCGCGCACGGGGCCGCGATCCCGGTGGTCCCGGTGGCCGAGACCCTGAAGCGGATCGAGGGCGGCCGCGTCGCCGCCACCGTCGACCGCGTGGCCCTGGCTGCGGCCCAGACGCCGCAGGGCATCCGCCGCGACGTCCTCGCCCGCGCCTGGGCCGAGCACCCGCCCGGCGGTCCTGCCACCTGGACCGACGAGGCCTCCCTGCTCGAGACCTGTAGAATCCCGGTCCATGCTGTCCCCGGCGAGTCGACGAACCTCAAGGTGACGCTGCCCGACGACCTGGCCCGGGTCGAGGCGGCGCTCGTGGCACGCGGCGACCTCATCCCGGCACCGCCCGCCGTCCGCGTCGGATTCGGCGATGACGGGCACTCCTTCGGACCCGGCGGCCCGCTCGCGCTTGGCGGCGTCGTCATCGAGGGCGCCCCGGCCCTCCACGGCCATTCCGACGGCGACGTCGCGCTCCACGCCGTGTGCGATGCGCTGCTCGGCGCCGCCGGGCTCGGCGATCTCGGGCGCCACTTCCCGGCCGGGCCGACGACGCCGGCCGGGATCTCGAGCCGGGAGCTGCTGGCAGGGTGCGTGGAGCGGGTCCGGGCCGCCGGCTTCGCACCCGTCTCGGTCGACCTGACCGTCGTGGCGTCGCGACCACGGCTCGCCGGCCGCCTCGACGAGATGGCGGCCGCGGTGGCCGGTCTGGTCGGCCTGCCCGCGGACCGGGTCAACGTCAAGGCCTCGACCGGCAACCTGGCCGGCTTCGAGGGCGCGGGCCGCGGCATCGGCGCGCGGGCCGTGGCCGTCGTCGTGGCCCTCCCGCGCCCGGAGGCGCCGGCGTGACCATGCAGCTGCTCGACACCCTCACCGGCACGCTCGCGCCGCTCGAGCCGCTCGAGCCGGGCCACGTCCGGATCTACTCGTGCGGCCCGACGGTCTACGGCCCCGCCCACGTCGGCAACTTCCGCTCGTTCCTGTTCGCCGAGCTCCTCGTGCGACACCTGCGCCGGCGCGGCCTCCGGGTGACCTGGGTGATGAACCTGACCGACGTCGACGACAAGATCATCCGGGGCGCGGCTGCCGAGGGGATCGGCATCGACGCCCTCGCCGACCGCTGGATCGCCCGCTTCCTGGACGACGCGCGGACCCTCCGGATGACCCAGCCGGACGTCCTGCCCCGGGCGACCGAGCACATTCCCGAGATGGTCGCGCTCGTCGAACGCCTCCTCGCGGCAGGGCACGCCTACCGGACCGAGGAGGGCTCGATCTTCTTCCGGATTGCGAGCTGGCCCGCCTACGGGCGCCTGGCCCGGCTCGATCCCGACCAGCTGCGCGTCGGCGAGCGCGTGGCCGCCGACGAGTATGCCAAGGACGATGCTCGCGACTTCGTGCTGTGGAAGGCAGCCAGGGACGGCGAGCCTGCCTGGGAGACGGCGATCGGATCCGGGCGCCCGGGCTGGCACCTCGAGTGCTCGGCGATGGCGATGCGGTATCTCGGCGAGTCGTTCGACGTCCACACCGGCGGCGTGGACCTCGTCTTCCCGCACCACGAGGACGAGATCGCCCAGTCCGAGGCGGCGACCGGGAAGCCCTTCGTGCGGACGTGGCTCCACTGCGCCCTCCTCCAGATGGCCGGACGAAAGATGGCCAGGTCGGAGGGCAACATCACCCGCGTCACGGAGCTCCTCGAGGCGGGCGTCTCGCCCCGCGCGGTGCGCTACGCGCTGCTGGCGGCGCATTACCGGACCGGGCTCAACTTCAGCGACGAGTCGGTGGTGGCCGCAGCCGCCGCGGTCGATCGCCTGGACGCCCTGGTTGCGGCGCTCGAGGCGTATCGCGCCGACGGACCCGACGACCCTGAGCTGCCCGCCATCCTGGACGGCGCGCGCGAGGCCTTCGGCGCGGCCCTCGACGACGACCTGGCGATCTCCCCGGCGCTCGCCGCCGTCTTCGACCTGGTCCGCGACCTTAACCGGCGCCTGGCGGAGCGGACGCTGTCCGACGGCCGATGCCGAGCGTGCCCTTGCGGCCCTCCGCGACCTGGACACGGTCCTGGGCGTCCTGCCCGACCCGCCCGACGCGCTGCCGACGGAGCTCGTGGCGCTCCTCGACGCCAGGGCCGCGGCGCGGGCGGCCCGCGACTGGGCGGCATCCGATCGCCTGCGCGACGAGCTGGCCGCGGCCGGCGTGCTGGTCGAGGACACCCGCGACGGCCAGCGCTGGCGGCGCGCCGGGAGCCCGGCCGATGCCTGACGGCCCGCGTCCGCCCCGCCGCCGGCCGGACGACGAGCGAGACCCCCGCGGATCGGGCCGGTCCCACCCGGACGGTCCCGCGGGGTCACGCGGCCACGCCCCGGGCGGTCCGCGGGGCGGCGGCAAGCCATCGCGCCCCACCCCGCGCGACGGCCACGGCTCCGGCCCGAAGCGAGGCACCGGCCCCGGTCCCCGGCCGACGCATGGGCGGCCGCCGGGCCCGCGATCCGGCCCGCCCGGCCCGCGACCCGACGCCGAGCGGCCGTGGGTCGACGACCGCCGGTCTGACGACCGCCGGCCCGAGCCGCGGTACGGTTCGCGTCCACCGGGGCCGAGGCACGGTTCGTACCCGGCGGGCCCGCGACCGTCGGGGTCGCGCCAGGGATCGCGCGGTGCGTGGCCGGGTGAGCCCCGCCCCGGGCCGATGCCGTCCGGCCCGCGACTGTCCGGCCCGCGCCCGCCCGGCCCGCGGCCATCCACCCCGCGCCCGCCCGGCCCGCGGCCCGACAGCCGGGCACCCCGACCCGTCGTGCGCCGGCCGCCGCCCCCGTTCGAGCGCCCGCCCGGGCGCCCGGGCGTGCGCATGGGTCCGTCGATCGAGCCCGCGTACGGCCGCGACGTCGTCACCGGCAGCCGCCCGCCGGTGGTCCATCCGGGCGGCCCGCGTCCCGGCGACGAGCATGCGCACGCGAGCCGGGATCGAGGGCCGGTCGCGCCGCGCGACCGCGACCACCATGCCGGCCGGACCGCGGGCCCCGCCGCCAGGGCCTGGGCCGCGCCCGTCGCGCGGCCGCCGGCTGCGCTGCCCCCGGAGGCGACCCTCGCCGACGGCGAGGAGATCGTCGCCGGTCGCCACCCCGTGGAGGAGGCCTTCGTCGCCGGCCGGCCCGCTCTGCGCCTCCTCGTCACGCCAGGCCGCCGCGACGCGCTGGAGCGGCTGGTCCTCCACGCCACCACCTTGCGGATCCCGGTCGTCGAGATCGAGGGCGGCTCGCTCACCGCCGTGACCGGGTTCGACGGGCACCAGGGCGTGGCGCTCGTCGTGGCCGCCCGGCCGTCGGCTGACATGGCCGACATCCTGGCCCGGGCGATCGAGCGCGACGAGCCGGCGCTCGTGCTCGCGCTGGACTCCCTCGAGGATCCGCAGAACGTCGGGACCCTGCTGCGGAGCGCCGAGGCGTCCGGCGTGCACGGGGTCGTCTTCCCGACCCGCCGCCAGGCGCCGCTCTCGGCGGCGGCGATCAAGGCCTCCGCGGGCGCGACGGAGCACCTGCTGCTGGCCCCGGTGGACGACCTCCCGGGCACCCTCGCAGACCTCCACGTGCGCGGCCTGCGGATCGTGGGGACCGACGCGGGGGCGCCGCTCACCTACCGGGACGCCGACCTGCGGGGGCCGCTCGTCCTCGTGATCGGGAGCGAGGGGCGCGGGCTGGCGCCGGCCGTCCGACGGCGCTGCGACCTGCTGGTCCGGATCCCGATGCGCGGCCGGATCGAGTCGCTGAACGCGGCGGTGGCCGGCTCGGTCCTCGTGTTCGAGGCGGCCGCCCAGCGCGGCCTTCCCGAGCGGCCCGCCGAGCCCTGGCGGCCCGGCCGACCCGCCGCGCCGGAGCCCGAGGAGCTCGCGCCCGACCGGCTGGCCGACCCCGACGAGGCGCCCGCCGCGGCCGACCCCGACGAGGCGCCGCCCGACCCCGGCGACCCGCCGCCGACCCCGACGAGGCGCCCGGGAGCGAGCGCGCTTGACCGTCGTCCGCTCGCCCGAATATGATGGCCGTTGCGCCTCGGAGACGACTGCGGTGTTCTCCTGCGCCCGCCGACGTAGCTCAATTGGTAGAGCAGCGGTTTTGTAAACCGCCGGTTCCGGGTTCGAGTCCCGTCGTCGGCTCCAACTGAACAGGGTTATCGTCCGGGCGCCACCACGGTGCCGCAGCAACGTCCGGTCGAACGTCACCGTGGGTAGGTTGAGCAGGTGGTGAGCTCAGCTGACTGTAAATCAGCCGTCTTCGACTGTAGAGGTTCGATTCCTCTCCTGCCCACCACCATCGTCCAGCACCGGCATTCACGGGCCCAGATAGCTCAGTTGGCAGAGCACATCCTTGGTAAGGATGAGGTCATGGGTTCAAGTCCCATTCTGGGCTCCACCATCCCAGTCGGCCCACCAGGTAGCAGGTAGACGCGCACGTGGCGAAGAAGAAGTTCGAGCGGACGAAGCCGCACGTCAACATCGGCACGATCGGTCACATCGACCACGGGAAGACGTCGCTCACCGCGGCGATCACGAAGTACCTGGCCCTCAAGGGCGGGTCCGAGTACCGCGCGTTCGACTCGATCGACAACGCCCCCGAGGAGCGCGAGCGCGGCATCACGATCGCGATCGCCCACGTCGAGTACCAGACCGACGCCCGCCACTACGCGCACGTCGACTGCCCGGGCCACGCCGACTACATCAAGAACATGATCACCGGCGCCGCCCAGATGGACGGCGCGATCCTCGTCGTCGCCGCGACCGACGGCCCGATGCCCCAGACCCGCGAGCACATCCTCCTGGCCCGCCAGGTCGAGGTGCCCTACATGGTCGTCTTCCTCAACAAGGTCGACGCGGTCGACGACCCCGAGCTCCTCGACCTCGTCGAGCTCGAGGTCCGCGAGCTCCTCTCCAAGTACCACTTCCCGGGCGACGACATCCCCGTCATCCGCGGCTCCGCCCTCAAGGCCCTCGAGGCCACCGGCGGCATCGACGACCCGGCGTACGCCTGCATCCAGGAGCTGATGGACGCGGTCGACGCCTACATCCCGACCCCCGAGCGCGCCGATCGACAAGCCCTTCCTGATGCCGGTCGAGGACGTCTTCGGCATCAAGGGCCGCGGCACCGTCGCCACCGGGCGCATCGAGCGCGGCATCGTCAAGGTCGGCGACGAGGTCGAGATCGTCGGCATCCGCCCGACCCGCAAGATCGTCGTCACCGGCGTCGAGATGTTCAAGAAGCTCCTCGACGAGGGCCGCGCCGGCGACAACGTCGGCTGCCTCCTGCGGGGCATCGAGCGCGACGACATCGAGCGCGGCCAGGTCCTGGCCAAGACCGGCTCCATCAAGCCGCACACCAAGTTCACCGCCCGGGTCTACGTCCTGACCAAGGAGGAGGGCGGCCGGCACACCCCGTTCTACAACGGGTACCGGCCCCAGTTCTACCTCCGCACCACGGACGTGACGGGCGCCATCGGCCTCCCCGAGGGGGCCGAGATGATCATGCCCGGCGACAACGTCGACATGACCGTCGAGCTCATCACCCCGATCGGCCTCGAGGTCGGCCAGCGCTTCGCCATCCGCGAGGGTGGCCGGACCGTCGGCGCCGGCGCCATCGTGGCCATCACCGAGTAGGGACGAGATGGCAAGAGCAGCCGAGAACCGCCCGATCGTCCAGCTCGCCTGCACCGAGTGCAAGACGCGGACGTACACCACCCGCAAGAACAAGAGGAACGATCCGAACCGGATCGAGCTTCGGAAGTATTGTCCGCGTGAACGTCGGCATACCCTGCATCGCGAGGCGAAGTAGGGAGCGATCCACAGGGGTGTAGCTCAATTGGCAGAGCACCGGTCTCCAAAACCGGCGGTTGTAGGTTCGAGTCCTATCGCCCCTGCCACTCCTCGTCGTAGCTAGAGAGCAAGTAGCCGAACCGTGCGTCGCCTCCGTCGCTATCTCCAGGAATCCTGGTCCGAGCTCAAGAAGGTTGCCTGGCCCACCCGGGACCAGGTCCGCAACCTGACGGTGCTCGTCTTCATCGTGAGTGCCGCCATCGGCATCTTCATCGCCGTCTGGGACCTTGTCTTCACCGAGGTCATCAAGTTCATCACCCCCGGCGCGGTCTAGGGGCCGATGATGACCGAGACCGTGCGCGCCCCCGAGAAGCGCTGGTACGTGATCCACACGTACTCCGGCTACGAGAACAAGGTCAAGACCAACCTCGAGCACCGCATCGAGTCGATGGGCATGGAGGACAAGATCTTCCAGGTCCTCGTCCCGATGGAGGACGAGATCGAGATCAAGCAGGGCCAGCGGCACACCGTCCAGAAGAAGGTGTTCCCCGGCTACGTGCTCGTCGAGATGATCTACGACCCCGAGTCGTGGTACGTCGTCCGGAACACCCCCGGCGTGACCAGCTTCGTCGGCACGGGCAACCTGCCCGGCGCCCGCAGCGAGCCGATCCCGCTCGAGGAGCACGAGGTCAAGGCGATCCTCCGCCAGATGGGCGTGGAGACGCCGAAGTACCGCGTCGCGTTCACGAAGGGCCAGAGCGTCCGCGTCACCGACGGGCCGTTCGCCGAGTTCGTCGGCACGGTCGACGAGGTGGACCCCGAGCGGAACAAGGTCAAGGTCCTCGTGAGCATCTTCGGCCGCGAGACGCCCGTCGAGCTCGACCTCCTGCAGGTCGAGAAGCTCTGAGCGAAAGGAATCCAGCCCCACCGTGGCCAAGAAGATCCGAATCGTCCTGACCCTGCAGCTGCCCGCCGGCAAGGCGACTCCGGCGCCGCCCGTCGGCACCGCGCTCGGCCCGCACGGCATCAACATCGTCGAGTTCACCAAGAGCTACAACGAGAAGACCGCCGACAAGGCCGGCCAGATCATCCCTGCCCAGATCACGATCTTCGAAGATCGCTCGTTCACCTTCATCCTCAAGACCCCGCCGGCGGCGGACCTCCTGCGCAAGGCGGCCGGCGTCGACAAGGGCTCGTCGACGACGGGTCGCGAGCAGGCCGGCACGATCACGCGTGACCAGCTCCGCGAGATCGCGACGATCAAGCTCGCCGACCTCAACGCCAACGACATCGAGGCCGCCATGCGGCAGGTCGAAGGCACCGCCCGCAGCATGGGCATCGAGGTCGCGGGCTAGGCTCGCGACCGAGGTCGCGGGCTGGGCCCGCAACCGACGTTGCCGGCCAACCGGCAACAACATCCGCGCTCCGGCCACCACGGGCCGGACGGCGACCCCACGAAACGGGGGAGGCCGGAACGCCGGCCGCCAGCGAGGGACCAGGCAATGGCCCACCACGGCAAGAAGTACCGCGAAGCGGCGAAGCTCGTCGACCCGATGAAGGCCTACACCCCGGCCGAGGCGGCCGAGCTGGTGCGCCAGACGGCGGTCGTCAACTTCGACCCCTCCGTCGAGGCCCACATCCGGCTCGGCGTCGACCCCCGCCACGCCGACCAGATGGTGCGCGGCACGGTCGTTCTGCCCCACGGAACCGGCAAGATCGTCCGGGTCGCCGTCTTCGCCCAGGGCGAGAAGGCCCAGGAGGCGCTCCGCGCCGGCGCCGACGAGGTCGGCGGCGAGGACCTGGTCAAGAAGATCGAGGGCGGCTGGCTCGAGTTCGACGTCGCAGTTGCGACGCCGGACATGATGGGCATGGTCGGCAAGCTCGGCCGGATCCTCGGCCGGCGCGGCCTCATGCCGAACCCGAAGGCGGGCACCGTCACCTTCGACGTCGAGCGCGCCATCGGCGAGGTGAAGGGCGGCCGCGTGGAGTTCAAGGTCGACAAGGGCGCCATCCTCCACGTGTCCGTCGGCAAGGCCAGCTTCTCCGAGGAGGCGCTCGTCGCCAACCTCGCGGCGCTCCTCGACGCCGTCAACCGGGCCAAGCCGTCCGGGGCGAAGGGCACGTACCTCAAGGGCATCACGATCGCCAGCACCATGGGCCCCGGCGTCCGCGTGGACCTCCCGAGCCTGCTCGCGGTCGCCGCCGCCTGACCCGGCCCGCCCGGCGCGAGGCGCGCCGGGCGACGATCGGCTACCATCCCGCAGCGCGGCCCGCCGTCCGGCGCGCCGCACCAGATCGAAGACGGACCGCCGCAGACAGCCTGCGCCCGCGGGCCGCGTCGCCGGAGCCCCGACCGGGCCCGGCGGGACGGCCGGGGCTCGATCCGCCGGACCGGACCACTGCTCGCGGAAGCGGGTGGCGGGGACGCCGGCGAGCACGCCGAGGCAGGACCACCAGCGATCGCCCTCCCCGGGGCGGATCCGCGCGGACCCTGCGAGACGCGAGGGAAGCACCGTCTGGCAGGGACCCCGCCCGGCGGGTCCACCGGGCGCGCCGGAAGCGCGCGAAAACGAGAGGGTTGCATGCCGACCGAGGCGAAGCGCGCGACCGTCGCCGAGCTCCGCGAGGATCTCGCCGGGAGCACGACGCTGATCACGACCGAGTACCGGGGCCTCAAGGTCCGGGAGATCGGCGAGATCCGTCGCGCGCTTCGGAAGAACAACGTCAGCTACCGGGTCGTCAAGAACCGCCTCATGCGGATCGCGGCCGAGCAGGAGGGGAACACGGGCGTCGCCCAGCTCCTCCGCGGCCCGTCGGCCATCGCCTTCGGGTCCGGCGACGAGGCCTTCGTCGCCCGGACCGTCATCGACGCCGTCAGGCCGTACAAGCTCGTCAAGGTCACCGGCGCCGTGATCGCCGGCAGGGCACTCGACGCCGACGGCGTCCAGAAGCTCGCGACGCTGCCGCCGCGCGAAGTGCTCCTGGCCCAGATGGCCGGGGCCTTCAATGCGCCGGCCACGCAGGTTGCCGGCCTCCTCGCCGCGAACCTCCGCAACCTGGGGTCGCTGCTCGCGCAGCTCTCTGAGCAGAAGGCCCAGGCCGGCGCGTAGCGCCGCCCGACGACTCACCCGACACGCCCGCCCCGGCGGGCTCACCTCAAGGAGCACCACCCGATGGCCACTCTCACCCAGGACCAGATCCTCGACGCGATCGGCGCCATGACGCTGGTCGAGGTCAGCGAGTTCGTCAAGAAGTTCGAGGAGAAGTTCGGCGTCACCGCTGCCGCCCCCGTCGCGGTCGCCGCCGCCCCCGCCGCCGCCGGCGCCGCCCCCGCGGCAGCCGCCGAGGAGGAGCAGACCGAGTTCTCCGCCATCCTCACCGAGATCGGCCCGAACAAGATCCCCGTCATCAAGGTTGTCCGCGAGCTCACCGGGCTCGGCCTCAAGGAGGCGAAGGACGTCGTCGACGCGTTCCCCAGGCCGGTCAAGGAAGGCGTCGCGAAGGACGAGGCGGAGAAGATCAAGGCAGCCCTCGAAGAGGTTGGCGCCAAGGTCGAGATCAAGTAGCGACGCGCACCATCCGTCGTCGTGGCCGGACGCCCCTCCGCGTCCGACCGGCGTCGCCCGGCCTTCGGCACGTTTGACAGACGGGAGAATCGCGGTACACTTTCCAATTCCGTGAGCGCGGCCCTCCCTCTTCTCCCCCTCCTCCGCCAAGGAGCGGTTCATGCTGCCTGTCGCTGAATTCGTCCACCAACGTGTCCCGGCGCGTCTCGTACGCCCGGATCACCGAGAAGCGCGAGATCCCGGATCTCATCGAGCTCCAGGTGCGGTCCTTTGCCTGGTTCGTCGAGAAGGGCCTCCGGGAGCTCTTCGACGAGATCAGCCCGATCAAGGACTTCACCGGCAAGGTGATGGAGCTCCAGTTCCTGGACTACGAGTTCGGGGACCCGAAGTACTCGGAGCTCGAGTGCCGCACCCGCGACCTCACGTTCAGCCGGCCGCTGTACGTCCAGGTCGAGCTCCTGATCAAGGAGACCGGCGAGATCCAGCGCCAGCGCGTCTACATGGGCGACTACCCGTGGATGACGCACCTCGGCACGTTCATCATCAACGGCGCCGAGCGCGTCGTCGTCAGCCAGCTGGTCCGCTCCCCGGGCGTCTACTACGGCAAGGTCGAGGACCCGGTCTCCGGCCGCGACCTCTTCACCGCCAAGGTGATCCCGAACCGCGGCGCCTGGCTGGAGTTCGAGACCGCGGCCCGCGGCGACCTCCTCTCCGTCAAGGTGGACCGCAAGCGCAAGATCGCGGCCACGACCCTCCTGCGGGCGGTCGGCTACGAGCGCAACGACGAGATCGCCGCGCTGTTCACCGCCGTAGACGACGGCGTCGAGCACCAGTACATCGCGTCCACTCTCGACAAGGATCCGACGAACACCCAGGCCGAGGCCCTCATCGAGGTCTACAAGAAGCTGCGCCCGGGCGATCCGCCCACCGGCGACAACGCCCGCCAGCTGGTCGAGAGCCTCTTCTTCAACTTCCGGCGCTACGACCTGGGCCGCGTCGGCCGCTACAAGTTCAACAAGAAGCTCAACCCGGTTGCCGCCCGGATGGGGATCGAGCTGCCGCGCGAGGACGGCGACAACCCGCAGCTGGGCCGTACCATCACCAGGGAGGACATCGCGGCCATCGTCGGCCAGCTGATCGTCCTCAACAACGGCCACGGCCAGCCCGACGACATCGACCACCTCGGCAACCGGCGGATCCGGGCCAACGGGGAGCTCATCCAGAACGCCTTCCGCATCGGCCTCCTTCGCATGGAGCGCGTCGTCCGGGAGCGGATGACGATCCAGGAGATCGAGAAGGCGACCCCCAACGCCCTCATCAACATCCGGCCGGTGGTGGCGGCGATGAAGGAGTTCTTCGGGGGCAGCCAGCTCAGCCAGTTCATGGACCAGACCAACCCGCTCGCCGAGCTCACGAGCAAGCGCCGCCTCTCGGCCCTGGGCCCCGGCGGCCTCTCGCGCGAGCGTGCCGGGTTCGACGTCCGCGACGTCCACCACAGCCATTACGGCCGGATCTGCCCGATCGAGACCCCCGAGGGTCCGAACATCGGCCTGATCGGGTCGCTCGCCACGTACGGCCGGATCAACGACTACGGCTTCATCGAGACGCCGTACCGCAAGGTCAAGCGCACGGTCGCCTGGGACGACGCCGACGTGGCGTCGTACGCGGCCGGTCAGGACCTCGCCACCAAGGGCGGCGACGTCGTCGTCCGGAAGGGCGAGCCGATTGCCGCGGCCGGCCAGGCGGAGCTGAAGAAGCAGAGGGCCCAGGCCTTCCCGATCCGCCCCGTGGTCACCGACGAGATCGTCTACCTCGCCGCCGACGAAGAGGAGGAGCACTGGGTCGCCCAGGCCAACGCGGCCCTGGACGAGCAGGGCCACTTCGTCACCGAGCGCGTTCCGTGCCGCTACCGGGACCAGTTCCCCGAGGTCGCCCCGGACCGGATCGAGTACATGGACGTCAGCCCCAAGCAGGTCGTCTCGGTCGCCACGGCGCTGATCCCATTCCTGGAGCACGACGACGCCAACCGGGCCCTGATGGGCTCGAACATGCAGCGCCAGGCGGTGCCGCTCCTCGAGCCCGAGGCCCCCATCGTGGGCACCGGCATGGAGCGCCGCGCGGCGCTGGACTCCGGCCAGGTCGTCATCGCCCGGGAGAACGGCGTCGTGACCTCGGTCACCGCCGAGCGCGTCCTCGTCGAGGAGGACGCGGGGGAGCTGCGGACCTACCCCCTCCAGAAGTTCGTCCGCTCCAACCAGGGCACCTGCATCAACCAGCGCCCGATCGTCGAGGTCGGCCAGCGCCTCGCGCCGGGCGATCCCATCGCCGACTCGTCGTCGACCGACGGCGGGGAGCTGGCCCTCGGCCGCAACATCCTCGTCGCGTTCATGAGCTGGGAGGGCGGCAACTACGAGGACGCGATCGTCATCAGCGATCGGCTCGTCCGCGAGGACCTCTTCACGAGCATCCACATCGAGAAGCACGAGATCGAGTCCCGCGACACGAAGCTCGGGCCCGAGGAGATCACCCGGGACATCCCGAACGTCGGCGAGGAGTCCCTCAAGGACCTCGACGAGGACGGGATCGTCTACATCGGCGCCGAGGTCCAGCCCGGCGACATCCTCGTGGGCAAGATCACCCCGAAGGGCGAGACCGAGCTGACCGCCGAGGAGCGCCTCCTACGGGCGATCTTCGGCGAGAAGGCCCGCGAGGTGAAGGACTCCTCGCTGCGCCTGCCCCACGGCGAGCGCGGCAAGGTCGTCGACGTGAAGATCTTCACCCGCGAGGCCGGCGACGAGCTCCTGCCCGGCGTCAACCGCCTGGTCCGCGTGTCGGTCGCCCAGAAGCGCAAGGTCTCGGTCGGCGACAAGATGGCCGGCCGCCACGGCAACAAGGGCGTCATCGCCAAGGTGCTGCCGCAGGAGGACATGCCGTTCCTCCCGGACGGCACCCCGGTGGACATCATCCTCAACCCGCTCGGCGTGCCGAGCCGGATGAACATCGGCCAGATCCTGGAGACGCACCTCGGGTGGGCCCTCAGCGTGCTCGGCTACAAGGCCGCGACCCCCGTCTTCGACGGCGCGACCGAGGGGCAGATCCGCGACGCGCTCCGCGAGGCCGACCTGCCGGAGGACGGCAAGGTGGCACTCCGCGACGGACGCACCGGCGAGGAGTTCGACCGCCGGATCACGGTCGGCCAGATCTACATGCTCAAGCTCCACCACCTGGTGGAGGACAAGATCCACGCCCGGTCGACGGGCCCGTACAGCCTCATCACCCAGCAGCCGCTCGGCGGCAAGGCCCAGTTCGGCGGCCAGCGCTTCGGCGAGATGGAGGTCTGGGCGCTCGAGGCCTACGGCGCGGCGAACATCCTCCAGGAGCTCCTGACGGTGAAGTCCGACGACGTCATGGGCCGCGTCCAGACGTACGAGGCGATCGTCAAGGGCGAGGAGATCCAGCAGCCGGGCGTCCCCGAGTCGTTCAAGGTGCTCATCAAGGAGCTCCAGAGCCTCGGCCTCAACGTCGAGATCCTCAACGAGAACGACGAGGAGATCCGGTTCGTCGAGGACGTCTCGGCCTATCCGCTCCCCGATCTCGGCGGCATCAACCTCGCCGGCTTCGAGGACTGACCGCCACTCGCACCCACCACGCGGAGCCGGTGCTCGGCCGGCCCGGCTCCGCTCGCACCCGGTCCGAATCGCGCCACTGAGGGCCCGCGGCGGCGCGGAGGAGAACGATGCTCGAGGTCAACAACTTCAACGCCATCCGGATCTCGCTCGCTTCCCCCGAGCAGATCCGCGAGTGGTCCTGGGGCGAGGTCACCAAGCCCGAGACGATCAACTACCGCACGCTCAAGCCGGAGAAGGACGGCCTCTTCGACGAGCGCATCTTCGGTCCCACGAAGGACTGGGAGTGCTACTGCGGAAAGTACAAGCGGATCCGCTACAAGGGGATCATCTGCGACAAGTGCGGCGTCGAGGTGACCCGCGCCAAGGTTCGCCGCGAGCGGATGGGACACATCCAGCTCGCCAGCCCCGTGAGCCACATCTGGTACTTCAAGGGCACGCCGTCGCGCCTCGGGATCCTGCTCGACATCAGCCCCCGCAACCTCGAGCGCATCCTCTACTTCGCCCTCTTCATCATCACCCACGTCGACGAGGACGCCCGCCGCCGGGCGCTCCAGGCGCTCGACGAGGAGGCCGAGGGCC
>CAWEYP010000017.1:0-188950 GCA_963813305.1 uncultured Chloroflexia bacterium | reverse complement strand
GGAGCTGCTCCACCGACCGTCGCATCGGGATCACCGTGCCGTCGCGCTCCGCCGCGCGGAGCTTGTTGGCGGCCAGGACGTAGGCCTCCAGGGACGCCTCGATGATGTTGGTGGAGAGCCCGTGGCCGGTCACGACGTGGGCCTCGGGTCCCTCGTCGATGGAGCGCCGGCAGCGGATGAACACCCGGCCCTGGGCGTCCTCGCCCTCGGTGACGGCCTTGATCTCGTACTCCTCGAGCGTCGGCTCCCAGCCCAGGACCGGCCGGATCGCGTCGTCGACGGCCCGGTAGAGGGCGTTGACCGGCCCGTTGCCCGTCTCCTCGCCGGCTCGCTCCTCGCCGTCGAGGATCACCCGGACGCTCCCCGTGGAGCGGCCGCCGTGCGACGACGTCACGCTCCAGCCCTCGAGGATGATCGACGCCGGGACGTCGTCCGAGCGCTGCTGGACGAGCGCCAGCAGGTCGGCGTCGGTGACCTCCTTCTTGAGGTCGGCCAGGGCGATCGCCTCGCGGTAGACGACGTCCAGGGCATCGCCGGACACGTCGTGGCCCAGGTCGCGGAGCTTCTTCTGGAGGCCCTTGCGCCCCGACAGCTTGCCGATCGTCAGCTGGCTGCCCGAGAGGCCCACCGACTGGGGGGTCATGATCTCGTAGGTCAGCGGGTTCTTGATGACGCCGTCCTGGTGGATCCCGCTCTCGTGGGCGAAGGCGTTGGCGCCGACGACCGCCTTGTTGGGCTGGATCGCGAAGCCGGTCAGGTGGCTGACGAGGCGGCTGGCCGACGAGATCTGCTCGGTCTGGACCCGGCTGGCAAGCTGCGGGAACTGGGTCGGGCGCGTGCGGAGGGCCATGACGACCTCTTCGAGCGACGCGTTGCCGGCCCGCTCGCCGAGGCCGTTGATCGTGACCTCCACCTGGCGGGCGCCGGCCTGGACGGCGGCCAGCGTGTTGGCCGTGGCGAGGCCCAGGTCGTTGTGGCAGTGGACGGAGACCGTGGCGTCGCGGCCGACGAGGTCGTGGACCCGGCGGACCAGCGCCCCGAACTCGGCGGGGATCGCGTAGCCCACCGTGTCCGGGATGTTGACGGTGGAGGCGCCGGCGCCCACGACCGCCTCGTAGACCTGGAGCAGGAACTCGGGATCGGTGCGGGAGGCGTCCTCGGCGGAGAACTCGATCTCCGCGTCGCGCCCCAGCTGCTCGCGGCCGTGGCGGACCCAGCGGACGGCCTCGGCGAGGGCCTCCTCGCGGGTCAGCTTGAGCTTGTGCTTGAGGTGGATGTCGGAGGTCGCGATGAAGACGTGCAGGTGGGGCTGCTCGGCGACCCGGATCGCCTCGATCGCGCGCTGCGGATCGCCGTCGCGACAGCGGGCCAGCGCGGCGACCGCCACGCCCTTCGTCTCCTTGGCGATCTGGTGGACCGCCTCCCAGTCGCCGGGCGAGGCGGCCGGGAAGCCGGCCTCGATGACATCCACCTTCAGGCGGACGAGCTGGCGGGCGACCTCCAGCTTCTCGGCGGCGGTCAGCCCGGCGCCGGGCGCCTGCTCACCGTCGCGGAGGGTGGTGTCGAAGATGCGGACCGATCCCGCGGGGACGAACGGGCCGGCGGATACGGGAGCCGACGGCATGTCAGTGGGCCTTTCCTGTGCTGGCGGACGCGGCGGCCTGGGCCTGGCCGGCGCGCACGGTGACGGGGTTGAGGAACGGCATGGCGGCGCGCAGCTCGGCGCCGACCTGCTCGATCTGGTGGTCGCGGTCCTGGGCCCGGAGGCGCTCGAACTCGGGGCGCCCGGCGTCGTTCTCGGCGATCCAGCGGGCGGCGAACGTGCCGTCCTGGATCTCGGCGAGGACGGCGCGCATCGTGGTCCGGACGTGCTCGTCGATGATCCGCGGACCGGACACGTAGTCGCCGTACTCGGCCGTGTCGCTGACGCTGAAGCGCATGAAGTTGAGGCCGCCGCGGTACATGAGGTCCACGATCAGCTTGAGCTCGTGCATCGTCTCGAAGTAGGCGAGCTCGGGCTGGTAGCCGGCCTCGACGAGCGTCTCGAAGGCCATCTTCACGAGGGCCGCCGTGCCGCCGCAGAGGACGCTCTGCTCGCCGAACAGGTCGGTCTCGGTCTCCTCGGCGAACGTCGTCTCGAGGACGCCCGCCCGGGTGTTCCCCAGGCCGCGGGCATAGGCGAGCACGCGGGCGCGCGCGGTCCCGGTCGCGTCCTGGTGGACGGCGAAGAGGGCGGGCACGCCGCCGCCGCTCTCGTAGACGGACCGGACCAGGTGGCCCGGGCCCTTGGGGGCGACCATCCCGACGTCGACGCCCACGGGCGGCGCGATCCGGCCGTAGCGGATGTTGAACCCGTGGGCGAAGAGGACCAGGGTCCCGGGCTTGAGGTTCGGGGCGATGTCGGCGTCCCAGGCGGCCTTCTGGGCCGTGTCCGGGATCGCGATCATGACGACGTCGGCCAGGGCCACGGCCTCGCCGGTGGCGTACACCGAGAGGCCCGCCTCCGCGACGATGGGGCGGCTCTTCGACGCGACCGGCAGCCCGACGATCACCCGGACGCCCGACTCGCGGAGGTTCAGCGCGTGGGCGTGGCCCTGGCTGCCGAACCCGATGACCGCGACGGTCTGGCCGGCGAGCGCCGCCGGGTCCGCGTCGTTGTCGTAGTACATCCTCGCCGTCATCGCTTCGTGGCCTCCTCGATGGACTGCGCGCCCCGCGACATCACGACGGTCCCGGTCCGCACCATTTCCTTGATCCCGTAGCCGCGGAGGAGCGCGATGAGCGCGTCCACCTCGGACTCGGTGCCGGTCGTCTCCACGATCGCCGACTCCGGCGCCATGTCGACGATCCGGGCCTTGTACATCTCCACGATGGAGATCAGCTCGCCGCGGGTCCGGTCCGTTGCCCGGACCTTCACCAGGACGAGCTCGTGCTGCACGGTCGGCTCGTCGGTGACGTCCTGGACCTTGAGCACGTCGATGATCTTGTAGAGCTGCTTGGTGGCCTGCTCCACGAGGACATCGTCGGCCCGCAGGGTGATGGTCATCCGGCTGATGTCCGGGTCGTCGAGGTGACTGACCGCGAGCGACTCGATGTTGAAGTTGCGGGCGCGCATGAGGCTCGCCACGCGGTTCAGCACGCCGGGCCGGTTGTTGACGATCGCCACGAGGACGTGGCGGCGCTGCTCGCCCGTGCCCGGCAGCGCCCGCGGCGGTGGCGCAGAGTGCGCCGGGGTCCTGGCGGATCCATCCGGGCTCATTCGTCGGCCCCTTCCCAGGTCTCGATCAGGTCGGAAAGGCCCTTGCCGGCCGGCATCATCGGGAAGACGTTCTGCTCCTCGGCGATCTCGAACCAGACCAGCGACGGGCCGTCGACGGCGTTCGCCGCCTCGATCGCCGGCCGCACCTCCTCCGGGGTCCGGACCTTCCAGGCCGGGATGCCGTAGGCGTCGGCGAGCTTGAGGTAGTCGGGGCCGAACATGTCCGACGAGTGGTAGTTGCCGGAGTAGAAGATCTCCTGCCACTGCCGGATCATCCCGAGCTTGTGGTTGTCGAGGAGCGCGATCCGGACCGGGATCTGGTCCTGGACGAGGGTCGCCAGCTCCTGGATCGTCATCTGGAAGCCGCCGTCGCCGCAGACGGCCCAGGTGGACTTGTCGGGCCGGCCCAGGGCGGCGCCCATCGCCGCAGGCACCGCGAAGCCCATCGTCCCGAGACCGCCCGAGGAGAGGTGGCTGTGCGGCCGCCGGTAGCCGCCGTATCGGGCCATCCACATCTGGTTCTGCCCGACGTCCGCGACCAGCGTCGCGTCATGCCCGGTGGCCTCGCCGATCTGGGCGATGACGAAGTCGGCCGAGAGGAGGCCGTCGCGCCAGGCGCCCGAGCCGTGCCAGCTGGCCGCCTCGGAGTCCCTGCGCCAGTCCGCGAGCTGGCCCAGGTAGGCCGCCCGATCGGCCTCGGCGACCTCCGCGACCAGCGGGATGAGGCCGCCCAGGACGCGCTTCGCGTCGCCCACGACCGGGATCTCGACGGCCACGTTCTTGCCGATCTCGGCCGGGTCGATGTCCACGTGGACGATGCGGGCATAGGGCGCGTACGTCCGGACGTTGCCGGTGACCCGGTCGTCGAAGCGCATGCCGACCGCGACGATGAGGTCCGACGCCTGGATGGCGCGGTTGACGTGCTTCCAGCCGTGCATCCCCATGTAGCCGTAGGCCAGGGGATGGGTCTCGTCCATGGCGCCGATGCCCAGCAGCGTCCAGGCCACCGGCGTCCGCGTCTTCTCGGCGAGGACGCGGAGCTCCTCGGTCGCGTCGGCGATCAGGATCCCGTGGCCGGCCAGGATGATCGGCCGCTTTGCCTTCGCGAGCTCCTCGGCGATCAGCTTGAGCTGGCGCGGATGGCCGCCCAGGGTCGGGCGGAAGCCCGGCAGGCCTGCCGCGACCTGGGCGTCGGTGGGGTGCGGGGCGTCGGTCTCCTGCTGGAGGGCGTCCTTGGTGATGTCGACGTGGACCGGTCCCGGGCGCCCCGTGCGGGCGATGTAGAAGGCCTCGGCGAGGACGCGCGGGAGGTCGTCGGCGTCCCGGACCAGGTAGTTGTGCTTCGTCATCGGCAGGGTGATGCCGGTGATGTCGATCTCCTGGAAGGCGTCCTTGCCCAGGAGGGCGGCGGGGACGTTGCCGGTGATCGCGACCATGGGGACGGAGTCGAGCTGCGCGGTGGCGATCCCGGTGACGAGGTTCGTGGCGGCCGGGCCGGACGTGCCCAGGCAGACGCCGACCTTGCCGGTCGCACGGGCGTAGCCGTCCGCCGCGTGGGCCGCGCCCTGCTCGTGGCGGACGAGGACGTGACGCAGGTCGGGGTGGTCGCCCAGGACGTCGTAGAGCGGCAGGATGACGCCGCCCGGGTAGCCGAACAGGACGTCCACGCCCTGGCGGAGGATCGCCTCGACCAGCACGTCGGCGCCGATCCGGGCGCGCTTCTGGCGCCGCTCGGCGGCCTCCTCGCGCGTGCGGGTGCCGTCGTGGAGCATCTCGCGGCGGGCCTTCTCGACGGCGTCGGCCGCGGCGGTGCCCACGCCCGGCACGTGGCTCCGGCGCGATCCCGTGGGCGATCCCGGCTTCGCGCCGGTCGCGGCCGGCTTCGAGTCGACCGCGTCTCCCGTCGCGCCCGGGGGACGGGCGGCTCCCTCGCCCTTCGTCATCGCCATCGCTCGGGTGACCTCCCTGGCATCTGCGGCGCCGCCGTCCGGTCGTCGTCGCGCTCGCCACTCATGCAAAAGCCCCCGCCGGTTTCCCGGCGAGGGCCCTGGTGTTCCGTTCGTTCGTCGCGCCTAGCGCTCCGTCCGCCGATCCCCAGGCTCCTGCCGGGAGCCGCCAATAAGGCCCAGAAGGCCAAGAAGGGAGAGGAGAATGGACCGCAGGGATACGGGAGCGTCGGGCTCGAGCTCGTTCAGCGGCACGGTCACGCGGCGGCCATCGGTCGTCACGACGACGGCGACGGGGCGGCGATCCTGGCCGTTGGCGTAGCCCATGATCCCGGGCGGCTCCTGCGCGAATCGTCGCGGGGGGTGCGACGAGTGCCGGGAGTGTAGCAGGGATCGGGCGTGCGTCAACGCCGGGCTCCCGGGACGATCGTCCCGGCGGGTCCCCCCTCGCCGTCAGGCGCGGCCCGACTGCGCGATGGCGTTCATCGCCTCGATCGCCCGGTCGATCTCCTCGGCCGTGTTGAAGGCGCCCAGGCTGAACCGGACCGCGCCCCGGTCGATCGTGCCGAGGTCGCGGTGGACCATGGGCGCGCAGTGGACCCCGACCCGGACGGCGATCCCGAAGTCGCCGTCGAGGATCGCGCCCACGTCCTGCGGGTGCACGCCGGCCACGTTGGCCGTCAGGACCGGCAGGTGGTCGGCCAGGTCGTCGGCGCAGTAGAGCGTGATCGCCGGGTTCGCCGCGAGGCCGTCGCGGAGCCGGGCCACGAGCGCCATCTCGCGGCGGTGGAGCTCGTCGAGCCCGAGGCGCTCGACGAAGTCGATGCCGAGCGAGAGGCCGATCACGCCGAGCAGGTTGAGCGTCCCGACCTCCAGCCGGAGCGGATACGCCTGGGTGTGGACGAGGCTGGCCGAGTCCATGCCGGTGCCGCCGAAGCGCGTCGTCTCCAGGTCCAGGTCCGGCGCGAGCACCAGCCCGCCGATCCCCGACGGCCCGTAGAGCGACTTGTGCCCGGTGAACGCGAGCGCCGAGACGCCGAGCGCGGTCATGTCGATCGGGACCTGGCCGGCGCTCTGGGCCGCGTCGACGATCAGCGGGACGCCGCGCTCGGCGCACAGCCGGCCGATCGCGGCGATCGGCTGGATCGTGCCGAGGACGTTCGAGGCGTGGCACATGACGACCGCCCGGGTGGTCGGGCGGAGGAGCGCGGCGATCGCCTCCGGGTCGACGAAGCCGCGGTCGTCGAACGGGGCGAGGTCGTACGTGATGATCCCGCGCTCGGCGAGGTGGTGGAGCGGCCGCAGGACGGAGTTGTGGTCGAGGCGGGTCGCCACGACGTGGTCGCCGGGGCGGACGAGCCCCTGGATCGCGGTGTTCAGCGCGTCGGTGGCGTTGGCCGCGAAGATCACCCGGGTCGGGTCGGGGGCGCCGAAGAAGCGGGCGACCTGGGCCCGGGTCTCGTCGACGAAGGTGCCGGCCTGCACGGCCAGGTCGTGGCTGCCGCGACCCGGCGACACCCCGATCCGGGCGTACGTCTCGACCATCTCCCGGAGCACCTCGGGCGGCTTCGGGAAGGTGGTCGCCGCGTTGTCGAGGTAGACGAGCCGGTCGGTCATGGCCGTGGCATCCGCGGGGCTAGTCCAGGCATGTCTTCGGGTTCGGGAGGCCGGCCAGGCGCCGGGCGCCCATCCTGATCCCCTCCGGGAAGAGCCGCTCGAGCTCCACGAGGCTCAGCTCGGTGCCGGCCTTGAGCTCGCGGTTCATCGGCGCCCGGCCGTTGACGAGGTAGTACGCGCGCAGGAACCGGATCACCCGCCACTGGGCGTCGTCCAGGCGCTCGATCCCGCTCTCGCGGGCGAGCTCGTCGGCGGCCTCCTCGCTCCAGTCGTCCGCGTCCCAGAAGAAGCCCTCCGCGTCGAAGTAGACCTGCGCGGCCGGCGACCGGGCGGAGCTCGCGGCTGCGGATCGGCTCGGCCATCGCCCGGCGGGCACGTCGGTCCGCAGCCGGTCGCGTCACCGGCGCGGCTGCCGACCAGCTGTCGCTGTCGGCGGCGGCGAGGGCTGCCTTCACCCGCTCGGGCGTGGCCGGCAGCTCGGAGACCATGGCGCCGCAGGCGTCCCGGATCGCGTTGACGATCGCCGGGCGCCGTCGAGACCATCGACATCTCGCCGACGCCGACCGACCCGAGCGTGCCGAGCTCGCGCGGCGTCTCGACGACGATCGACGTCCATGTCGAAGGCGTGGCGGATGCTCGGGAACTTGAAGCTGACCCAGTCCTTCGTCTTCCCGGCGACGTACTCCTCGCGGAGGGCGTAGCCGGCGCCCATGTCCATCCCGCCCTCGAGCTGGCCGTCGACGTTCTGGGGGTGGATGACCGTCCCCGCATCGGCGGCCGACGTCAGGCGGACGACCTTGACCTCGCCGGTCGCCGGTGTTGACCTCGACCTCGGCCATCTGGACCGAGAAGACCTGGACCTCGAACGACGGGCCCTGGCCGGTCTCCGGGTCGAGCGGCGCCGTCTCGAGCGTGGTCCGCCGGCCGACGTAGCGGGTCGGGCGGCCGGCGGCCGACGAAGCGCGGCGTGGGTGCGGGCCCCCTCCTCGTCCATCGCCGCGCGGAGCTGCTGCGCCGCGTCGACCGCGGCGCCGCCGATCATGTAGGTGACCCGGCTGCCCGACGCCGGGCCCGAGGCCGTGGTGTCGGCGGTGCTCCGGGTCCGGAGCCGGACCTTCGCCAGCGGCAGGTCCAGGACGTGCGCCACGAGCTGGGTCAGCATCGAGTCGTTGCCCTCGCCCGGGTCGGCGGCGGCGACGTAGACCGTCACGCCGTCGTCCGGGTCGAGCTCGACCGCCGCGATCGACTTGTCGCCGGGCATCGCGATCCCGAAGGCGGCCGCGCCCAGCCCGACGCCGCGCCGGACGCCGTTGCCGTCGTGTGCGGCCGCGTGCGCCGCGGCCTCGCGGCGGGCCTCCTCGTACCTCGGCCGGATGGCGTCGCACAGGGCCGGGGAACGGCCACTCCTGCACGACGTGGCCGGTGGCCTTCGTCTCGCCCGGCTGGAGCGAGTTGCGCCGGCGGAACTCGAGCGGGTCGATGCCCATCTTCTCGGCCAGCAGGTCGATCGCGCACTCGAGCGCGTAGTGGGTCTGGGGCGGCCCGGCGCCCCGGGCGGCGCTGCCCCACGGGTTGTTCGTGTAGACCAGGCGCGACGTGACGTCGATGTTGGGGACGAAGTACGAGCTCGTGAGCATGTGCAGGGCGCGGTTGAGGATCACGATCCCCAGCGACATGTAGGCGCCGTTGTCGACCGTGATGTCCATGCCCAGGGCGGTCAGCCGGCCGTCGGCGTCGGCCGCGAGCCGGATCCCCATGTCGAACGGGTGGCGCTTGGACGTGACGAGCATCGACTCGGCGAGGCTGGGGACGTAGCGGACCGGGCGCCGGAAGTGGAGCGCGGCGGCCGCCGCGATGCCCTCGGTGATGACCTCGACCTTGATCCCGAACTGGCCGCCCGAGAACGGCCTCCTCGTAGCGGATCGCCTCCCAGCCCAGGGCGGCCTGGAGGCTGGCCATCGCGAGGTGGATGTTGATGCTGCGCCCGATGACGACGAGCTCGGCGTCCTCGCCCTCGCCGTCCATGTAGGCCAGGCTGACCTCCGGCTCGAGGGGCGCCTGGTGGTTGATCTGGGTCCGGAAGCGCCCCTCGACGACCGCGGCCGCCGACGCGAACGCGGCCGCCGCGTCGCCCTTGATGATCGGCTGGCTGTAGCACAGGTTCGGCAGGTCGGGGTGGACCTGCGGCGCGCCCTCGGCCAGGGCGGCCTCGGGCGAGGTCAGCACCGGCAGCGGCTCGTAGTCGACGACGACCGCCTCGACGGCGGCCAGCGCCTGCTCCCTCGTCTCGGCGGCGACGATCGCGACGGCGTCGCCGAGCGTGCGGACCTTGTCGTCGCACAGGACCGGGCCGGTCGGCGACCGTGTACTTGATCCGGTTCGTGCCCTTGATGTCCGCGGCGGTCATGACGCCGACGACGCCGGGCATCGCCGCGGCGGCGGTCGTGTCGATGCCCCGGATGAGGGCGTGGCCGTGCGGGCTGCGGACCACCGCGAGCTCCAGCGCGCCGGGCATCCGGATGTCGGCGCCGAACGCGGCCGTGCCGCAGGCCTTGGCCATCGCGCTGGGCCGCGGGTGGGAGACGCCGAGCGGCGGCGCGTCGGGGCCCGGCATGCAGGTCGGCGGGGGCGATCTCGCCGCGCAGGAAGCGGCCGGCCAGCTGGACGGCGTCGATGATCTTCACGTAGCCCGTGCAGCGGCACAGGTTGCGGCGCAGCGCGCGCTTGACCTCGGCCCGGGTCGGGCTCGGGTTGGCCTCGAGCAGCTCCTTGGCGGTCACGATCATGCCCGGGATGCAGAAGCCGCACTGGACGGCCCCGGCCAGGACGAAGGCCTGCTGGATCAGGTGCGGCCGATCCGGCGTGCCCAGGCCCTCGATCGTCGTGACCTCGGCGCCCTCGAGCGCGGCGACCTTGGTGATGCACGAGAGGACGGCCTTGCCGTCGACGAGGACCATGCAGGTGCCGCACTGGCCCTTGCGGTCGCACGACTGCTTGGTCCCGGTCAGGCCGAGGTCCTCCCGGACCAGGTCGAGCAGGACGGTCTGCTTCTCGTCGGCGACGACCTGCGACGGGCGACCGTTGACGGTGAGGGCGACCTTCTTCACGAGACGCTGGTCCTCCGCGATCCACGACTGCCCGTCGACTGCTGCGCCGGGGCGTGCGGGCGCCGGGCCCACGAGTGGCCTCCGCGGGGCACGCTCACGGGTCGGGCGCCGGGCGGCCAGTGCCGGATCTCCCGAATCTGGACGGCGCGCGACCCCCGGCCGGCCGCCCGCGACGCCCCGGCCGGCACCCGGCCCGGCCACGGCTACCCGGTCCGCGGGGCCGCCTCCAGGGTGGCCGGCGACGGTGACGGAGCCCCACGCCGCCGCGACGGCCACCAGCTCCACTCCCCGAAGGCCGCGGCAAGGGCCGGCACAAGGATGCTCCGGACGATGAAGGTGTCGATGAGGACGCCGAGGGCGACCGCGAAGCCGATCTGGAACAGGATCAGGAGGGGCGCCGTCATCAGCGACCCGAACGTGCCGGCCAGGATGATGCCGGCCGACGTCACGACCGTCCCGGTCCGGGCCGACGCCCGCCGGATGCCGGCCCGCAGGTCGCCGGTCGCGCTCTCCTCCCGGATCCGGCTGGTCACGAAGATGTTGTAGTCCGAGCCGAGCGCGACGAGGAGCACGAACACGATGAGCGGCAGGTACGTGTTCATGCCCGGCTGGCCGAGCACCTCCTCGAAGACGAAGCCGGAGAGGTGGATCGTCGTGACGTACGACAGGAGCACGGTCGCGACCAGGTAGAGCGGGGCGACGAGGCTCCGCAGCAGGACGACCAGGACGAGCAGGATCCCGGCCACGGTGAGGGCCGCGACGACCTGGAAGTCGGCCTCCATCGTGGTGTGGATGTCGGCGAACTCGGCGGTCGGCCCGCCGACGAGATGGGCGACGCCCGGGATCGGCGCGAGGCCAGCGATCGAGGCCCGGATGCGGCCGACCGTCTGCGACGCCGCGCTCGAGTACGGGTCGTCGGTGGCGACCGCCGAGATCCGGGCGACGTGCCCGTCCGGGCCGACGAAGGCCGCGACCAGCCGCTCGACCTGGGCTCCGGCGTCGCCCTCCAGGCCGCGGGCAGGAACCAGTCCTGGTCGGGGGCGGCACCGCAGGCGACCGCGCCAGCGTCCGAGCGCCGCCGCGAGGTCGCCCGCGGCGGCGGCGGCGTCGGCCTTGCGGCCGACGGCGTGGCCGTGTCCCGGTCGTCCCCGGCCCTCAGCGCCGCGCGAGCGCGCCTCCAGGCGCGAGACCGCCGCGGCCGCGGCAGCCCCCGCCGGGTGCCCGGAGGCCGCGCCGAGCCGTCGATCCAGCGCCCCGAGCCAGCGGCCGGCTGCCGCGAGGCTGCTCCGCCGTGTCCGGCCTCGCGAGCGCGACGTCGATCGCACCCGGCAGCGCCAGGCAGCGCCACCCGCTCGGCGATCGCGCGCAGCCTGACCGGACGGGTGGAGGTCCTCGGAGATCCGTCGCCGGTCGGGGCGACCAGGCTCCGGACGCGGCGACGCCCTCGGTCGCGGCGATGGCCTCGGTCGTCTTCGCGATCGCCGCCAGGCCCGCCGGCGCGGTGAGGTCGGCGTCCGGCGCGTCGAGGTACGTGACGATCGGCATCAGCCGGCCGCGGTCCATGTGGTCGGCCACGCGCTCGAAGCCGACGCGGGCGTCGGACGTGGTCGGGGAGCTCGGCCAGCATGTCGAAGCTGGTCGTCGGCGCCGGGATCACGAAGGCGGGGATCGCCAGGACCGCGATGACCAGACCGGCCACGAGGATGGGCCGCCGGACGATCAGCGCCGCGAGCCGGTCCCAGGCCGAGGTCGCCGCCCTCGTCGCCGATCGGCTTCGGGTGGCGCGGCCAGAAGAGGGCGGGGCCGAAGACGACGAGGAACGCGGGCGCCAGGGTCAGGCCCGCCGCCAGCGTCACGGCGATCGCCAGGGCCATCGCCGGCCCGATCGTCTGGACCAGGCCGAAGCGCGCGACCGCGAGCGAGACCAGGCCCACGATGACCGTCGCCGCCGACGCCGCGATCACCGCCCCGATGCGCGCCACGGTCCTCTCGGCCGCGACCGCCCGCGAGGCCGCGCTCCGCCCGCCGTCGGGCGTCCGGGCCAGCTCCTCGCGGTAGCGGCTGATCAGGAAGATCGTGTAGTCGGTGCCGACGCCGAAGACGAGGACGACGACGAACGACTCGATGAGCGTGCTCACCTTCACGCCGGCCTCGGCGACCCAGCCCAGGAGCCCGCGCGAGATCAGGAAGGCGGCCCCGATCGTCAGCAGCGGGACGAGGGCGGCGAGCGGCGCCCGGTAGATCGCGAGGAGGATGAGGACGACGAGCACGATCGTCACCATCGTCGTCCGGTCGGTGCCCTCGACGATCGAGGCGACGTAGTCGGCGCCGATCCCCGCCGACCCGGTGACATGCACGGACAGGCCGGCCGGCGCGGTCGCCGCCGCGTGCTCGCGGATCCCGTCGACCGCCTCGTTGGCGCCCTGCTGGAAGGCGACCACGTCGAGGCGCACCGAGGCCAGCTCGACCGAGCCGTCGTCGCTGCGCATCTCGGCCGCCCGCACCGGATCGGTGGCGACGGTCGTGACGCCCAGGACGTGCTCCCGGACCGCGGCCGGCGTGGCCGGGTCGACGAGCCAGGCGGCGAACGCGTCGCGGTAGGCGGCGTCGTCCGCCGTCAGGCCGCCCTCGCGGAAGAAGACCAGCGTCGCCGTGCCCACGGCCGCGTCGGCCGGGAACGCCGCGGTCCCGACGTGGCGCGCCTGGACCGATTCGACGTCGGCGGGCAGGAAGCTGGTCTCGTCGGCCGACCCGACGCGCGAGAGCGGCGGCGCGAGCAGGACGCAGAGGACGGCGACCGCGATCCAGGCGGCGATGACGACGAGCGGCGCGCGCACGACCATCCGGCCGATCCGGTCGAACATGGGAGGAGAGCGTGCGCGTGGACGCACCGGGCTCGGCCAGTGCCGCCCGTCACGATCGGCGGGCCGAGCGGACGGGTCGTCCGGTTCCTCCGCGCTGCGGTCCGTCCGGCACTGAACCCGGCGTCGGTCGGGCGCGTAGTGTCCGGTGATGAGCTGCCGGATCGCGATCCGCGCACGAGGCATCGCCCTCCTCGTGGTGCTCGCCCTGGGCGTCGCTGCCTGCGCGCTCCCCCGCTCCAGCCACGCCGCGACCCCCGGACGCGCGGACCGTCGCGGCCGCGATCACCGAGGAGGGCCTGAGGGCTCGGCTCGAGGCGCTCGCGGCGGCCACCGAGGGCTCCGACCAGCACCGCGCCGTCGGCAGCGTGGGCTACGACCGCGCCGCGACCCTCGTCGAGGAGGAGCTGCGCGCCGCCGGCTGGACGGTGACCGTCGATTCCTACGACGCAGCCACCTTCGTCGACGAGGGCGGCTCGTCCCTCGAGGTCGCCGGCCGCACCTTCGGCGCGGACGCGGTGCTCCCGCTGATCTTCGCCCCCCGCGGAGATGTCGAGGGTCCGGTCGTGGCGATCGACCTCGACCCGGCCGCCGAGGGCCGGACCGGCAAGGGCTGCGACGTGACGCACTACGGCGAGCTTCCGCCGAAGGCGATCGTCGTCGTGCGCTCGGGCGATTGCCTGCGCCGCGAGCAGGTCATCGCCGCCCAGCTGGCCGGCGCTGCGGCGTTCATCGCCGTCTACCCCCTCGCCCCGCGCGGCGTGGTCTACCGCCCCACCCTGATCGAGCCGCGGTCCATGGAGATCCCGGGGGCGGGGGTCTCGCGGGAGGCGCTGGACGCGCTGGTGGCGGCGGCCACCGACGGGGAGACGGCCCATCTCGTCACCCACGCCCGCACGCTGTCGGCTCCGACGCGCTCCGTCCTCGCGGAGCTGACCGGCAGTCAGCCCGGCCCGGTGATCATGCTGGGGGCGCACCTCGACTCGGTGATCGACGGGCCCGGGATCAACGACGACGGGTCGGGCGTCGCGGCGCTCCTGGAGATCGCCGGGGCGCTCGGCGGGACGCGTCCCCGGGCCACGATCCGGCTGGCCTTCTGGAGCGGCGAGGAGGTCGGCCTCCACGGCTCGTTCCGCTACTCGTCGTCACTCTCGACGGAGGAGGCGCGGGCGATCCTCGTCTACGCCAACGTCGACATGATCGCCTCCCCCAACGGGTTCGCCGGCGTGTACGACGAGCCGAATGCGCCGGCTGGATCGAGCGCCGCGCGAGAGCTGCTGCGAGCCGCCGTCGAGCGGGCCGGCGGCACCCCGGTCGGCGTCGACCTGGGCGGCGGCTCCGACCACTACGGCTTCACCGAGGCCGGCGTCGCCACGGCCGGCGTCTTCTCGGGGGCGAGCGAGCCGGTTACCGCCGAGCAGGCCGAAGCATCCGGCGCGGTGGCGGGCCGGTCGGCGGACGCCTGCTACCACCAGGCCTGCGACGACGTCGCGAACGCGAATGTCGCGCTGGCACGTGTCCTGGTGGCCGGCCTCGCCGACTTCACCGTCCGCGTGGCCAGCAACCCGGAGCTGCTGCGTCACTGAAGCCGGTGAGTAGCCTGCCTGCGGGGCTCGCAACCGGTAGAATCGCCGCCATGAGCACGATTCGTCGCTGGTTTCGTCGCGCCTCGCGGTTCGCCCGGCGCACGATTCGTGAAGCCGGCCCGGCGCCCCCCGGCGCACGACGCACGCGCGGGACTGCCGGCTACCCCCTCGTGTTCCACGTGACACCCGCACCCCGGCCGCTGTCGTCGGACTGGCCGGAGCCGCCGGCCATGGAGCGTCCGTTCGATCCGGTCGTCTGGCAGCCCGATGCCGTCCCCCGGGTCTACGACGTCGCCCTGTTCGAGTCACTGAACGCGGAGTACGTCGCGCGCCCGGTCGCCCCGAGTTCGCCCAAGTACGACTCCGGTTCGATGACCCACCGCTCGCGGGCGCGACTGGAGGCGATCCACGACCGCATCGGCCTTGCCGGGATGTCCGTCCTCGAAGTCGGGTGCGGGGCTGGCTACGAGGTCTGGTACCTGGCACATCACCTCGGATGCGATGCCTGGGGGATCGACGTGACGCCCCGGGCCGCCTGGGAGCACCTGGCCGGCGAGCGGGTCCACCTCGTCGACGGTGACATCGCGGAGCCGGGGATCCTGCCCGACGAGGCGTTCGACCGGGTGATCTCGTTCACGGTGTGGGAGCACATCCGGCGCCCGATCGAGGCCATCGCGCAGCTTCACCGCACGATGCGACCCGGAGGCCTCGCCTGGATCCGCGCCAACCTCCATCGCGGGCCGACCGCGTCTCATCGCGCGCGCGACATCGCCTTCCCGTTCCCGCACCTGCTCTTCACCGACGAGGTCATCGCGGAAGGCCTCCGGCGCACCGGCCGGCCGGCGCTGGGTGCCGCGTGGGTCAACCGGCTCACCTGGGAGCAGTACGAGGCGTACATCCTCGCCGCCGGCTTCGACATCCGTGCGCTCGAGATTCGACATCTACCCCCTCGACGAGGCGTTCTACGGGCGGTTCGAGGACGTCCTGGGCCGCTATCCCCGCGTCGACCTGGAGCGCGGCTTCTTCACCGCGGTGCTCGAGAAGCCGAGGACCTGAGCGCACGACGAGCACCGCCCTGGGCGCGCGACGACTGCCCGATGGGGCAGCAGGTGATTCCTCCGCGGCGGTTGTGCGCACCGCAGGTGACGGAACAGACTCATCGGGGTGGGCCGTTCGCGCCTGGTCGTCAGCGCGCTGGAGGTCGTGCAGCGCGACGTGGAACCGAGCCGCCACAGCGAGCAGGCAGCCGACCGCGCCACCGTCCTCCGGCCGCGGGAGCGCGGGACGCCCTTGCCGCGACCCGCCGACGCCCCGTCGGCCCGCGAAGTGGCCGCGGCAGCCCGGGCCGACGGCCCGACGCCGTACGAGCTCGCCGCGCGGCTGGGTCGCGGCTGGACCCCGGGCACGACGCTGGCCCTCCAGCGCCTGGCGGGGAACCGCGCGGTGGCCGCGCGCCTGGCCCGACGGCGCGTCCGCGGTCCTGGCGGCCCCTCCAGGTCCGGCCGAGGGCTCGAAGCCTCGCCCCTTCCGGCGATCGCAACGACCGGCGACTCCCGCCCTGGCGGACGCAGCCACGCTCCAGCAGCCGGCGCCTGCGGTCCAGCTCGCGCCGGCCCTCCGATCCACGGCACTGCAGCGGGTACCGGCGATCGCGGCGCGGTGTCCCGACCGCGATCCCGGCGCGACGAGCGGACGCCGAGCACGTCGGTCGAATCGTCGTCCAGCGCCACTCGTCGTGGGAGCACAAGCTCCTGGGGGATGTCGATCCCAAGACGCTCCAGGTGATCACGAAGGTCAACGCCTACGCCGGCAAGCCCTGGTACGAGAAGCGGCTCGGCATCGGGGGGAAGCCGCTTCCGGCGGAGACGGCGGCAGCCACGCATGCGCTCCAGCAGCAGCTCGAGACGCTGGCGGCGTGGCAGGCGGCTCCGCCGGGGCCGGGTGCCACCTCCTGGCAGGGGATGACGATCGTGACCGTGAAGCTGGACGACGGCGACGCGGTCGCGGCGACGCTCGGCGAGGTCAACACGCTCGCCGACTACTACGGCAGCCTGGACCAGCTCAAGCGCAGCAAGAAGGAGACCGTGTCGCGGATCCTCCAGACGGTCCGACGCCAGAGCTGGGTGAAGCTCCACGGGGTGCTGGCCGGCATCGATCCGGACGTCGCCAAGGGGATCAAGGAGCCCGACGTTCGCAGGGGGCGCTCACGCAGTCCGGCCAGGCGCTCGACCTCGCCTTCCAGAAGCTGACGATGGACGGCCGCAACAAGGGCAGCGAGACGTACATGTCCAATGTCGCCCGCAACGCCTGCCACTTCGCGCCGCAGAGCTGGTACCGCTGGAAGGAGTACCACGACCGGGCACGGGCCAAGGCGAAGCAGGCATACGGCGCCAAGCAGAAGGCCGCCGGGAAGGACAACACGTCGCTGGGCAAGGTCTCCGCCGACCTGCTGAACGAAGCCATCCTGGAGAACGGGTTCGGCGACCACTACCTCCAGGACTCGTTCGCCTCCGGCCACCTCATCAACAAGACCCTGATCATGCAGTGGTTCATCGAGTGGATGGGCACGATGAGCGGCCCGGAAGCAGCCCTCTCCAGGGCCACCGGGACCGACCAGAGCAAGGGCGCGACCTACCTGAAGGACTGGGACCGCCTCAAGCGGATGCAGTCCGGCGTGCAGACGAAGCTGGCGGGCATCGACCTCTACGACAAGCCGGCAGGGGGACGCGCGAACGACCCGCAGTCGGCCGAGGAGGAGCCAACCGAGGCCGGGCGCATCGCCCGGACCGGCCTCACCGGCCCCGACGCCAAGCAGGCGTACGGGGACTACCAGTCGATGCTCAACAACGCCGCGGTCCAGATGGCGGCCGGCAACCTCCACAACCACTTCTGCAAGGCCGGGCTCACGGTGCTCGCCGGCGGGACGCCCGTCGGGAAGGTCTTCGGCGACGACAACATGCTCGCGGGCGGCGAGGGCATCGAGTTCTCGGCCAACACCGCGAAGCTCTCCCGCGAGGCCATCGCCGACATCGCCGAGGGCAAGCCCGGCGACGCCGACCGCCGAGATCATGGCGCGCTTCCCCGACCCGGTGGACCTGGGCAAGGGAGAGGTCGTCTCGCTCAAGGAGTGGCACACGGGCGGCAAGCTGCGCGCCTTCTGCGAGAGCGACATCTTCCCGGACGTCTACTACCGCGCGCTCGGGCGCGTGCCCACCGCGCTGGGCGGAGCGGTCTCCCAGGACGCGCCCGGCGGCACGGCCGTGACCGAGGACCCGCTCGATCGCCTGCGGCGCTCGATCCCCGGGCCCGAGGACGTCTGGCGGGCCATCACGCAGGCCGCCGACGCGATCGACCGCCGGGTCCCGGGGCCGCTCCGCCCCTTCTGGAACGGCGGCCGCTGGCTCCTCGGGCGGGGCATGGACGCCGCGGGATCGGCATGGGACTTCGGGAAGGGCATGCTCCGTCGGGGCATCGGGCTGGCGTCGAGCGCGTGGGACGCCGGCAAGTCGCTGGTCAATCGCGGCGTGGGTGCGGCGGAGGCGGCCTGGGACCTGGCGAAGGGCGTGGCGTCGTCCGGCTGGGACCTCGGCAGGCGGGCCGTCGGAGCGGGCGTGGAGGCCGCGGGGGACGCCTGGGACACCGGCCGCAGCCTGGTCGGCGCGGCCGTCGACGCGGGCCGGGGAGCCTGGGAGAGCGCAGGCGAGCTCGCCGGGTCGGCGGGGGGCCGCGCGAGGGAGACCCTCGGCGAGGGCGCGGGCTCAGCGATCGCGGAGCTCTCGGCGGCGGCGGCTCGCGTCCAGGGGCTGGCCGACGACCTGCCGACGATCCGCGATCAGCTCGAGAGCGCCATCGAGCAGGCGAAGGCTGCGACTGCCGGAGCCGACGTAGCCCGAGGTGGCCGAGGCACCACCGCCCACTCCAGCGGCGGCGCCGGTGGGTGCCGATGCGGGCGGGATCGAAGGTGACGCGACGGGGCCGTTCTAGGCGGTACGGTGCCGGGGCTGCCGCGGACGCGGCGGCTCGGGGCCTTCGCCGCGGCCTCTGCTACCCTTCGGCTTCCGATCGACCGCCCGCACCCGGAGCCGCACCATCGTGCCCGAACCCCGCCCCGGGGCGCCCGACCCGGGCCCCCGCACGCTCGTCGAGAAGATCTGGGACGACCACGTCGTCGCGCAGGACGAGGGCTCGCCCGCGATCCTCGCGATCGACCTGCACCTCGTCCACGAGGTCACGTCGCCCCAGGCCTTCACCGGCCTGCGCGCCCGCGGGCTCCGGGTCCGCCGCCCGGAGCGGACCGTCGCCACGGCCGACCACTCGACGCCGACCGACGCCGCGCGGCCTGCCCGATCATCGACCCGATGGCGGCGGCCCAGGTCAGGCAGCTCGAGGCCAACTGCGCGGAGTTCGGGATCCCGATCCACGCCTACGGCTCCGAGACGCAGGGGATCGTCCACGTCATCGGCCCGGAGCTCGGCCTGACCCAGCCCGGCATGACGATCGTCTGCGGCGACAGCCACACCGCCACGCACGGGGCGTTCGGGGCGCTCGCGTTCGGCATCGGGACGAGCGAGGTCGAGATGGTCCTCGCCACCCAGACGCTGCTCCAGCGGCGGCCGAAGACGTACGAGGTCCGCGTCGACGGCCGCCTCCGGCCCGGCGTCGGGGCCAAGGACATCATCCTCGCCCTCATCGCCCGGATCGGGATCGGCGGCGGCACCGGCCACGTCTTCGAGTACCGCGGCGAGGCGATCCGCGCGCTCTCGATGGAGCAGCGGATGACGATCTGCAACATGAGCATCGAGGGCGGCGCCCGGGCCGGCCTGGTCGCCCCGGACGACACGACGTTCGAGTACGTCCACGGCCGCCGGCACGCCCCCCAGGGCGCGGCGTGGGACGCGGCGGTCGCCCGCTGGAGGACCCTCCCCACCGACGACGGCGCCGCCTTCGACACCTCGCTCACGCTGGACGCGAACACCCTCGAGCCGATGATCACCTGGGGCACCAACCCGGGGATGGGGATCCCCGTGACCGGGCGGGTCCCGCGGCCGGAGGACGCCGCCGACCCGTCGGCCCGGCGCGCGCTCGAGCGGGCCCTCGAGTACATGGGCCTCGCCGCCGGGCCAGCCGATCGCCGGCCAGCCGGTCGAGGTCGTCTTCATCGGCAGCTGCACGAACTCGCGGATCAGCGACCTGCGCCTCGCGGCGGCGGCCCTCAAGGGTCGGCACGCGGCCGAGGGCGTGCGCCTCATGGTCGTCCCCGGCAGCCAGCAGGTGAAGGCCCAGGCCGAGCGCGAGGGCCTCCACGAGATCTTCCGCGCCGCGGGCGCCGAGTGGCGCGAGTCCGGCTGCTCGATGTGCATCGCGATGAACGGCGACCAGCTCTCGCCGGGCCAGTACGCCGTGAGCACCAGCAACCGCAACTTCGAGGGCCGCCAGGGCAAGGGCGGACGGACGCTGCTGGCCTCGCCGCTGACCGCGGCGGCGTCCGCCATCGCGGGTGTCGTCACCGACCCGCGGACGCTGCCCGGGATCGAGCAGCCGGCGACCGTCGGCGGGGGGTACTGAGCCATGCCCGAGCCGTTCCGCCAGTTCACGAGCAAGGTCGTCCCCCTCCCCGCGGAGAACGTCGACACCGACCAGGTCGTCCCGGCGCGCTACCTCAAGATCACCGACAAGGCCGACCTCGCCGACGCCCTCTTCCACGACTGGCGCTTCGAGGACGACGGGACGCTCAAGGACCCGCCGTTCGTCCTCGACCGCCCGGAGATGGCCGGCCGGAACATCCTCCTCGTCGGCGACAACTTCGGGACGGGATCCTCGCGCGAGCACGCTCCCTGGGCGCTCACCGCGTGGGGGATCCGGGCCGTCTTCTCCACCAGCTTCGCCGACATCTTCCGGAACAACGCCCTCAAGAACGGCGTCCTGCCGATCGTCGTGGACCCCGGGACCCACGCCCGGCTCTTCGCGCTCGTCGAGGCGAACCCGGATGCGCGGCTGACCATCGACCTGGCCGAGCAGGGCGTCCTGCTCCCCGACGGGAGCACGCTCGACTTCGAGATCGATCCGTTCGCCAAGCGGATGCTCCTCGCCGGCACCGACGAGATCGGCTACGTCCTCGAGGCGCTCCCCGCGATCGAAGCCTGGGAGGCCGCCCACCCGGCGCGGGTCGACACCCGCCTGGGCACGCCGCTCGCCGCCGGCTGACCGCCGCGGGCCGACCGCCGCACGCGCCGCCGGCTGATCGCGCCATCGCCCTCCCCGGGGCCGTTTCCCCGCGCCGGCGGGTCCGGGACGCCCGCCATTGCGGGCCGTCCGACCCGTGCGCTCGATCGCGCGGCGGGCGCACGATGCGGCCATGATCGATCCCGAGCCGCCGGTCCCGCCCGTCGTCACGATCCGTGCCGAGCGCCCCGCCGACCCGGCCGACGCCGCCGCGGTGCGGGCGGTCGAGCTGGCGGCGTTCCCGACGGACGCCGAGGCGAAGCTGATCGATGCGCTGCGAGCCTCGGGCGCCTACGCCGACGGCTGGTCGCTCGTCGCCGAGGTGGAGGACGAGGTCGTCGGCCACTGTCTGCTCACGGCCGCTTCGCTGGAGCGGCCGGACGGGGTCCGCGTCACCGGCCGGGTCGTGGCCCTGGGGCCGATCGCCGTTGTCCCCGCCTGGCATAGCCGGCGGATCGGGGCGAAGCTGATGCACGCCGCCCTCGAGCTCCTCGTCCGCGAGGGAGTTGCGGCCGTCGTCCTCCTCGGCCACCCGACCTACTACCCGCGCTTCGGCTTCAAGCCCGCCCGCTCGCAGGGCCTCCGGCCGCCCGATGCGTGGCCGAACGAGGCCTGGATGGCCTGCCGTCTGCCGGCCTGGACGCCCAACGACGTCGGCGTCGTCCGCTACGCCCAGCCCTTCATGGAGATGGACTAGCGCCGGCGACGTCGCCCGGTGAAGCAGAGGGCGGCGATGCAGCCGAGGGCCGCGGAGACCGCCAGCCAGGCGGCGGTCCAGGAGCTCGGCGCGACGACGGGAGCGTCCGTCATGGACGTCGCCGGCGGGGCCGTCCGCGAAGCGGTCGACACGACGAAGGTCGAGCGGCAGATCATCACCGCGTCGGCCGCGGACGGCGCCACCCCGGGCTCACCCGTCGCCGTGCAGCGGGCGGACGCCGGGTCGTCGAAATGGCCGGTCACCACTACCCAGTGGCCGACGTGCTTGGCCTGCAGCTCGCCCAGCCCGGGCGGCACCGCCAGCGCCGTGAACGGACCGTGGCCCGGCGGGATGTCGGACGTCGTCGCCACGAAGAGCGAGCCGGCCGTCCGGAACCAGCCGGGGTCCAGCCCGTACGTGTAGGTCCAGCCGACCTCGCCCGGCTCGCGAATGAATGCCGTGAACCGCAGGGTCCGGTTGCCGTAGCACTCGAGCGCGAGGTCCGACATGAGCATGGGGGCCATCCCCTCGCCGTACTCCAGCGTGAGCGGCCCGGCGTAGTCGCCGACGGTGTAGAGCAGGTCGGCGAGGGTCAAATCACTGCCGGCGTGGCAGGTCTTCGTTGCGGCCGCAATGGGCTGCGGCTCCAGGACCCCCGGCAGCAGCAGGCCGGCGACGAACAGGAGCGGGACAATCCCCCGCAGAGCCGGCCGACATCGCTTCATCGAATCTGCCCTCCGGCCCCGCCGGGCCGTGCGATGCGTGGTCGCGATCGGCGAGGATCGCGAGGGGCGCGAGCGCCGGTGGGACGTGTGACCGGGCAGGCTTGTTGCAGGTTCGCCGGCGGTCCCGGCGGCGCCTACAGCAGGGCGCGGGCGCTGGAAGGGCTTCCCGAGGAGGTGCTCGTCCAGGTAGGCGAGGACGGTCGCGTACCAGATCCGGGAGTTCTGCGGCTTCAGGATCCAGTGGTTCTCGTCGGGGAAGTAGAGGAACTTCGCCGGGACGCCGTGGCGCCGCAGGTCCGTCCAGAGCCGGAGCGCCTCACTCACGGGGACGCGGAAGTCCTGCTCGCCGTGGATGACGAGCATCGGCGTCCGGATCTCCGCGAGGTGCTCGAAGGGCGACTGGCGGGTGTACCGCTCGGGTTCGCGGTACGGGTCGCCCATCTCGCGCTCCCAGAAGGCGCCGGTGTCGGTCGTGCCGTGGAAGCCCCGGAGCTCCCAGAGGCTCGCATGGGTGACGATGGCCCGGTAGCGGCCGGTGTGGCCGGCGACCCAGTTCGCCATGTAGCCGCCATAGGAGCCGCCCATGAGGGCGGTCCGCCCGGCATCGAGGTCCGCGCGCTCGGCGAGCGCGGCGTCGACGGCGGCCGTGACGTCCTCGAACGGGGTCCCGCCCCAGTCGTTCCAGCCGCGATCGATCATCGCCTGGCCATAGCCGGTCGAGAGCGCCGGGTCCGGCATCAGCACGGCATACCCGCGCGCGGCGAGCATGTGCGGGCTCCAGCGCCAGTGCCAGCTGCTCCACGAGCCCAGGGGACCCCCGTGGACCCAGACGACGAGCGGCGCCGGATGCTCGGCTGACGCGTCCGCCGACCGGACGAGCCAGCTCCCGATCGCCGTGCCGTCGGCGGCACGGGCGGTCAGCCGCTCGACCACTCCCGGCGGGACGACCCCGTGCTCGTCGATCCCGTTGGCCAGCTCTCCAGGGACCTGGTCGGGCATCCGTGCGTCCAAGCGAACGATGCGTGGCGGCGCACCGATCGTCGAGCAGAGCGCGAAGAGCGCGCCTCCGTCGGGAGTCGGACAGAGGTCGCCGAGCGCGCCCGCGGCGGTCAGCCGGGTCACCCGCCCGTCGGCGAGGTCGACGCGGAACGCCGGGTGATGGCCGTCGTCATCGGCGGTGAAGAAGACAGCCGAGCCGTCCGCAGCCCAGGCGGGACTCTCCGGCCAGCGATCGAGATCGCCGGCCAGCGTCCGCTGCTCCCCGGTCGCCACGTCGACGAGGACCAGGCTGACGCGGCTGGCCTCGTCGGGACTCCCGAAGGTGGTCCGGATCGCCGCGACCGAGCGTCCGTCGGGCGCGACGGCCGGGGCGTCGTACCAGGCATCGCCCGGCGTGAGGACCCGGGCGGCGCCGGTCGCCAGGTCGTAGGCGACGAGGTCCTCGCCGATGTCGGGAAGCGCGGAGGCGTCCTGGCGGGCCGCCACGATGAACGATCCGTCCGGCGCCAGGTCGAGCCCCGTCTCCTCGAAGGTGAGCGTCTCCACGTCCGGCTGCACGTCCCGCGGCGCCGGCAGCGGCGCCTCCGGGTCGTCGGCGACCGCCGCGACGAAGAGGCGTCGCCGTCGGGGCGCCAGCCAGTGATCCCAGTGACGGATCGGGTAGTCGTCCTCGAAGAGCAGGGCGCCGACGCCGGCGTCCTTGCGGGCCGTGCCGCGCTCTGCGTCGGCCGCGAAGTCGACCGCGCCGGCGAACATGCCGGCGCCGAACGCGACCACCGGAGCGTCCCGGGCGACCGCGATGCCGTCCACGCCACCATCCGGCGCGGCGAGGAGCCGCGCCTCGCCGGCGTCTGGCGGGAGCAGCCAGAGGGCGTGGGCCTTCCGGTCAGGATCGGGCTTCGTGTCGGGATCAGGACGGCTCGAGGCGAACACGAGCGAGCCGTCGGGCAGGAACGCCGCCCCGCCGGCCTCGCCGGCCGCCGATCGGGTCAGGCGCCGCGGCGGCGCGACCCCAGCCGGGTCCACCTGCCACAGCGCGGAGCGCATCTTCTTGCCCTCGGGATCCGGCCCTCCCACGGCGACGACGAGCCGCCGGCCGTCGGGCGACAGGCGCAGGGCAGACAGGCGCGGCAGCTCCAGGAATCGCTCGAAGTCGAAGTCGGTCATGGTCCTCTCGGTTCCCCTGCTCGATGCCATCCGCGGGCGGCTCGCCCGCGGTGGCCGATGGACTACCCCAGCGCTGCGCGGGCGTCGCGAACCCAGCCCAGGAAGCGCCGCGTGCGCTCCGCGATCTCGGCGTGGCCCCGCCCGTCGACCACGCTCGCCGGGTAGAGGTGGCCGCCGATGCCGAGGGCAGCGGCGCCCGCCGCGATCCAGGCGTGCGTCGCCTCCTCGGTCGCGAGGACGTTCGTCGGCATCACCCTGGACCCGGGGCTCGGAGCCAGGAAGTTGCGGACGAACGCCGGGCCGTCGTATGCCGCGGCCGGGAAGAGCTTGACGATCTCGCAGCCAAGCTCCTCGGCGGCGGCGATCTCGGTCGCGGTCCCGCAGCCGGGGATGTAGACGACGCGCCTCCGGTTGCAGAGGCGGGCGACCTCCTCGCTGTACGACTGGCCGACGACGAAGCCGGCCCCGGCCGCGATGAACAGGGCCGTCGTCGGCGCGTCGATGATCGTGCCGGCGCCCAGGATCACCTCGGGCAGCTCGGCGCGGACCCGGCGGGCCAGCTCGACGAACGTCGCATGGGCGTCGTCACCGCGGTTCGTGAACTCGACGACGCGCGAGCCGCCGGCCGCGCAGCCGGCGACCATGTCGAACGCGGTCGCGGCGTCGGCGGCGGTGAAGGTGGGGACGGCGCCGTCGTCGAGGATCGTGCGCAGGACCCTGAGGCGATCGGGGGCGGGCATCGGCGGGCGGCTCCTCGGGCGGGGTGTGGCATTCGAGCCCGGTCGGGCGGCGTTCGAGCCGGTCGGGCGGCGTGTGGCGTTCGGGCGGCGTTCAGGCCGGTCGCGGCGGCGTTCGGGCCTGTCGCGGCGGGGCGCGATCGCGGGCGGCGGCGACCGCCCCACCGTCCGGGGCCATGGTGCCGGAATCCGGATCGTCCCGCACAATCGTCGTGATGGACCTGCTGCCGATCAACACGATCGACCTTATCGTCCTGCTCCTGGCGATCGCCGCGGCCGTGGTCGGGTTCCGCTCGGGCGCCATCCCGCAGGTGCTCGGCCTGGCGGCGGCGGGCGTGGCGATCGCCCTCATCATCGCCTTCGCTCCGCAGATCACCGCGGCCCTCGGCGGAATCGAGCAACCGGCACGAGCCCTGGTGGCGATCGGCGGGGCGTTCCTGGTCGTGGTCATGGCGCAGGCCATCGGATCGGGGCTGGGCGCCACGGTGCGGAACCTGCTCGGCGGCGGCATCGCCGGGGGGATCGACAACGCCCTCGGCGCCGTGTTCGGCGCAGCGCAGGTGCTCCTCCTCACCTGGCTCGTCGGCGGCCTCCTCGCGACGAGCGCCATTCCCGTCGTGTCGGGCGTCGCCCAGGAGTCGGCCGCCGTGCGCTGGCTTCTCGAGGTGCTCCCGCCGCCCGGCGACGTCGTCGGCGAGGTCGGGACGATCGTCGACGAGAGCGGCCTGCCGCAGGTCTTCAGCGGCCTGGAGCCAGTCCCGGCAGCCCCCATCGACCTGCCCCTCGACGCGGAGGCCGCCGGCATCGCCGCGCGTGCCGTGGCGAGCACCGTCCGCGTCGAGTCGACCGGCTGCGGTGCCTCGTTCACCGGCGCAGCCTTCTCCGTCGCGGAGGGCTACTTCGTGACGAACGCCCACGTAGTGGCGGGCGCGGAGCGGATCACGCTCAGGGGCCTCACCTCGTCCCAGCGCGGCACGGTCGTCCTCTTCGACTCCGACCTCGACGTCGCCGTGCTCTACGCGCCCAAGCTGAGCCTGTCGTCGCTCGTGCTGGCCCCCGAGGCCCCCGGCCGGGGCGCCGTGGGGGCGGCCCTCGGCTACCCGAACGGGGCGGGGCTCACGGCGCTGCCTGCCGTGGTCACGGCCCAGGTCCGCGCCCGGGGACGCGACCTGTACGGCACGGTTCCCGTGGTCCGCGACATCCTCGAGCTGCGGGCGGCGATCGAGCCGGGCTCGAGCGGCGGCCCGCTGGTGCTGGCCAACGGAACCGTGGGCGGATTGGTCTTCGCGGAATCCCGGAGCGACGAGACGATCGGCTACGCCCTCGACCCGGCCGACGTCGCGGTCGCGATCATGCCCGGCATCGGCGAGACCGACGCGGTGGACACAGGACCCTGCATCCGGTAGCGAACTGGCGACTCCGCGTCGACGTCAGGTGCCGATGCCGGCGACCATCAGCACGAGGGCGAGGACCCCTGCGGCCGTCCCGCCGACGAGGAGCGCCGCGCGCGAGGCCGCCCGATCGGCTCGCGGCAGCCCCCCGCCTCCGATCGCGAACGAGACAGCGATGAGCGCCATCACCAGGAGCGCGAACGCGATCACGGACACCGGGTCGATCGGCCCGGCGGCCTGACCCTTGGTGAGCCCCTGGGGGCCCATCGTGTAGGTGAAGCGCTGGCGTGTCACCTCCGTTCCGTCCGCCCCGAGGACGACCGCGCTGGCCTCCCACTGGCTGCCGGGCGGCAGGAGGCCTCCGTCGGCGATGAACAGGGCGCCCGGCAGGACCGCGATGGCCGCCGCGCCGTAGGCGCGACGCAGCTCGATCCTCGACTCGCCGACGTTCTCGTCGAGACGCTGGAGGAGCAGGACGACGGTCCGTCCATCGTCGATGCCGCCCGGCAGGACCACCCCGAAGCGGTTCAGGCCCGGCCGGCCGGGCAGGAGGTCGAGACCGATCTCGAGGGTCGCCGGGGCGGTGCTCGGGGCGCGTGCGATCTCGACGGCCCGCTCCTGGACGGGCGGCGACCCGCTCGCGAGATTGCCGGCGGCGAGCAGGACGGTCGCCGCGACGGCAGCCTCGGCGAGCAGGCGGCGCTGCAGGTGGACGGGCGTCGGCCGGCCCCGTCCGCCATCGAGGAAGTTCCACGCCCCCAGCCCGAGGGCGACGGCGAACAGGATCATCTTGACCGCCAGCGCCACCCCGTACGGCGTCCCGAACGGCAACAGCTCCCGCGTCTCGGCCCAGGCTGCCACCACGCCGGTCAGGCCGATCAGCGCGACCGAGACCAGCGCAAGCGCCGAGAAGCGCGGCACGGTGGCCCGCAGCACCTCGCGACGCTCGCCGGCAAGGGCAAGCCAGGCGAGGGCGACCACGCCGGCGAGCCAGACGGAGACGGCGCCGAGGTGGACGGCCATGACCCCGACGGGCGCCGGCGAGGCGAGGGCCGCAGCGTGGCCGCCTTCCACCAGCAGGAGCAGGCCAGCCAGTCCTGCGATGCCGCCTGCCGCCGCGGCGGGCGCCGTCCGCCCCGCGCGCCGCAGCGCGTAGATCGTCACGGCGCCGGCGACGGCGACCGCGCACCGCGCCGAGACGAGGAGTCCCGACCGCGTCCCCGCCAGGTACGCGACGACGTCGGCGCCCGGCCCGCCGGCGGCGACGAGCCCGAGGACGACCCCGCCGAGCGCGCCGACCAGGAGAGCGCCGCCCTGGGCCGTGACGAGCATGCCCCACGGGTCGCCGCCGAGCGTGCGGCTCGTTCGCGCGGCCTCCAGCGAGCCCCGCCGGTACCGGCCGGCACGAGAGCGGCCGACCACCGGGACCGTCAGCACGGGCCGGAGGACCACGAGCGCGAAGATGGCCAGCCCGAGGGCGAGCATTGGCCCCAGGTATCCTGCCGCGCGCCCGGCCACCTCGACGACCGCCGGGAGGATGTCGTGACCCGCGTGCAGGCCTCCGGGTCCGGTGCCGGAGGCGGCTCCGGGTCGCAGGACCTGGGTGCCGACCCCGAACGTGAAGAACCCCGCGGTGCTGTGGCCGTCCGCAGCCGACATGGCATGCCAGGCGACCGTGTAGACGCCCTCCGGCAGCGGCGACGGCAGCGGCACCACCCAGACGTGGCCGTCAGCGGCGTCCGTGGCACCGGCGGAGACAGGGACCTCCCGACCTTCGCCATCGGTGATCCGCAGCCCCGTGAACCGAGGTTCGACCGGCTCGCTGAACACGAGGCGGATCTCCGCGGGGGCGGCGTCGAGCACGGCCGCCGCCCCCGGCGAGCTGCTCACCAGCTGCGAGTGAGCCCGCGCGGGAGCGGCAGAGATGCAGAGGAGGAGCACCCACGCGGCCGCAAGAGCGGCCGCGTGGGTGCGCGTGAGCATGACGTGGGTCCGTGTGGCTGCCGCTCAGGTCAGGCCGGCTTGCGCCGGTTCGCCAGCACGAGGCCGACGGCCACGAGCCCGACGACCAGGGCGATGATCCCGATCACGAGCGCGGGCATCACGAGGTTCGCCGCGTCCTGACCCTTGGCCGCGGCTGCCTGCAGCTCCGCCGCGGTGGCAAGCTGGACCGGGAACTGGACGGCGGTCGCCTCCTTGACCTCGTTGAAACCCTCCGGGCTCGAGGTGAACGACTCGTCCACCGGCGTGCCATCGATCGTGCCCGTGATGTGGAACGTGTACGGCCCGGCCACGGTCGGGATGAAGACCGACTCGTAGGCCCCGGCCTCGCCCCAGCGAGCGTTCAGCGGCAGGTCCCGCTTCGTCTCGCCGACGATCACCTCGGCCTTGAGGGTCTGCTCGAGGCCCTCGACCGGCTTGTCGTCCTTGATGACGAAGAACTCGAGGCCACTCCTGCCGCCGACGAACACAGGCTCGTTGATGAAGCCGACCTCGACCTCGTAGCCGGCGATCTCGCGACCCTCGTGCGCCAGCACGGGAGCGGCGGTGAGCAGGAGCAGGAGCAGCGGGATGGCGGCGGCCATCCCGCGACGGATGGCATGCGCGGACAACATCGGAATCCCCCTTTGGGTGCGCGACAACGGCGTGGGCCACGGCCCACGCTGCGACCGAACGCCACGTCGCCACCGTCCAGCGAGGCACGGTCAGGCGGCGCGGGACACCGCTGGTGGGGCGCGGCCCGGGTCCTGCCGGGCGATGGTCCAGTGGTGGGCGGCGACGGCCGCGGCGATCCACGCGCCCGCGGCGGGTCGGCGGGCACGCAGGCCGGCCCGGCGTGGGCCGGAGGCAGGGGTCCGGGCGAGCCGGACCTCCAGGACCGCGATCCGCCAGCGGACGAGGGCGCCCACGACGGCGAGGAGGAACGTGACAACGACGAGGGCCGGCAAGGCGAGCGGGTTCTCCGGGCCCGCGAGCACGCCCAGGCCGGGTAGGTGGCCGTGGGCCGCGTGCTCGACGTTCTCCTGGAGGACGAAGCCCACGAGAACCACGGCGAGGAGGCGGATCCAGAGCCCCATGAGCTCGCGGCCGTACGAGGGTGCGTCGGCGACTGGCGCGTGGCGCTTCCTTGCGCCCGACGTCGCGTCCGGAAGAGAACCCAGCTGCACGAGCGCGGCGAGGCGCCGGCGAAGGCTCGCAATGCGGACGGCGGCACTCGCGGTCAGCATCCCTGCCGCAAGGCCGACGAGCAGCATGTAGGCCGGCCAGTAGGCGTCGTGGCCGGTTTGCCGCATCACCGCGGCGAAGGTGTCCCCGAACCCGAACTCCGCGAAGAAGACGGCGTCGTGCGCCGCGAACAGCGCCACGAGGGCGAGCAGGCAGAACCGTGCGCGTCGCATGGCGCGGGCCGCGGGTCGGGATGCCAGCCAGATCATGATCGCGGACTCTATGGGCGCCCCGGACCCATTCAATACGGTCGACTACGGAGACGGGCCCCGGGAAGCACCCGGTTCGCCCTACGGGCATTCACCCGGCGTGGCCCGGGGGCGTCCACCCGAGTCGTCTCGCGGCAGGCACGCCGGGCCATGCCTGGCGGCCGGGGGGCGCCTGTCACGTCGGGCGGCCGGGCTCGACACCTGCGATCGAGGACGGCCCGGACGATGCCGGAGCTCAGCGATCGGCGAAGTCGGGGCGGGAGTCGGCGCCGAGTGGCGCTGCGACGATGTCGAAGACGGCAAGCGCCGCGACGACCGCGGCGAGGGCAAGGAACGGGCCCATCGAGTGGTTCCCACAGGGGGTGGCGGCCGGCGTTGGCCCGAATCTCGGCTCCCCGGCGCGTGCGCTGCACGGCCGTCCGTAGTCGACGTGCCATGGACGTTCGACGAGGCCACGGTGGATCATCACGACCGTGTCGCGCAGGTAGCCGATCCCGCGGGCCGCGTGCCGGACGTTGGTGCCGGCGTCCGAACGCGGTGCCGCGTGCCGGATGTTGGTGCCGGCGCCCCGTGCCCGACCCGGGTGGGCCGTTTGCGGCAAACGCACACAAGCGACGTGCCCGACGTCCCGCCGCCGGATCGCGCGTCACGGCTGAGGCGGCGTCGGGGGGAGCGGCGTGGGTTGGGTCGGGCCGGCGTCGCGTCGGAACAGGGTCGCGTTTCGTGAGAGCGGGGTCACGTCGGGTCAGAGGGCTCGCGACGATGGGGACGGGCTCGCGACGGATGAGGGACGGTGGCGCGGCGACACCACGCTGGTGCGGCACGCCGCGGGGAGATCAGCGCGGTTCCCCCACGCCGCCGTGCCTCGCGGGCCTCGTACACTTGGGGCTCCGCTGCCACGCCGCGCCGACCGCGAGACCGAGGACCCGCCTGATGCCCGACCGCGCCCTCCCCTACGACCTGCCGAGCCACCCGGCGAAGCGCCACTCCTCGCGCCTGACCGACGGTCCCGACCGGGCACCGGCGCGGGCGATGCTCAAGGCGATCGGGTTCACCGACGACGACCTCGCCCGGCCGATCGTCGGCGTCGCCACGAACTGGATCGAGACGATGCCCTGCAACTACAACCAGCGCCGCCTGGCCGAGGCGGTGAAGGAGGGCATCCGGGCCGCCGGCGGCACGCCGATGGAGTTCAACACGATCGCCGTGAGCGACGGCGTCTCGATGGGCACCGAGGGGATGAAGGCCAGCCTCGTCTCCCGCGAGGTCGTCGCCGACTCCATCGAGACCGTCGTCCGCGGCCACCTCTTCGACGGCCTCGTCTGCCTGGTCGGCTGCGACAAGACGATCCCGGGCTCCGCGATGGCGCTCCTGCGCATGGACCTCCCGGGGCTCGTCCTCTACAACGGCACGATCTACCCCGGTGTGTACAAGGGGAGGAACGCCGACATCGTCACGGTCTTCGAGGCCGTCGGCGCCTACCGGGCCGGGAAGATCAGCGTCGCGGAGCTCTACGAGATCGAGAGTGCGTCGTGTCCCGGTGCCGGTGCCTGCGGCGGCCAGTACACGGCGAACACGATGAGCACCGTGATGGAGTTCATCGGCCTCTCGCCGGCGGGCCTCAACGGGATCCCGGCCGAGGATCCGGCCAAGGACGCGGCGGCGCGGCGCTGCGGCGAGCTGGTGATGGACCTGGTGACGCGCGACGTTCGCCCGTCGGCGATCGTCGACCGGCGCGCCCTCGAGAACGGGATCGCCGCGGTGGCCGCGACCGGCGGCTCGACGAACGGCGTCCTCCACCTGCTCGCCCTCGCCCGCGAGGCGGGCATCCCGCTGGAGATCGACGACTTCAGCCGGATCGCCGACGCGACGCCGATCGTCGCCGACATGAAGCCCGGGGGCCGGTACTCCGCGTCGGAGATGTACGACGCGGGCGGCGTCGCGCTGGTCATGCGCGAGCTGCTGAAGCGCGACCTCCTCCACGGCGAGGCGCCCACCGTCGACGGACGGACGATCGCGGAGATCGCGGCGGCTGCGGTCGAGACGCCCGGCCAGCAGGTTGTCGTGCCCATCGAGACGCCGCTCAAGGCGAGCGGCGGGCTCACGATCCTGCGCGGCTCGCTGGCACCGGACGGGTGCGTGATCAAGCTCGCCGGGCACGAACGGCGCCACCACACGGGCCCGGCCCGGGTCTTCGACTCGGAGAACGACTGCTTCGAGGCCGTCAAGGCCGGGTCGATCGCGAAGGGCGACGTGATCGTCATCCGGTACGAGGGTCCGGTCGGCGGCCCCGGGATGCAGGAGATGCTCTCGGTGACCGCCGCGCTCGTCGGCGAAGGGCTCGGCGACCAGGTGGCGCTGCTGACGGACGGTCGCTTCTCCGGCGGCACCCACGGGCTGATGATCGGTCACGTGGCGCCGGAGGCGGCGCTCGGCGGCCCGATCGCATTCGTCGCCGACGGCGACGAGGTCGAGATCGACGTCGACCGCAAGGTGCTGGAGCTGCACGTGGCGGACGAGATCCTCGCCGCCCGTCAGGCCGCCTGGACGCCGCCGCCGCCGCGCTACCCGGGCGGAGTGTTCGCCAAGTACGCGGCGCTGGTCTCCTCCGCGTCCGAGGGTGCCATCACCACCGGTGACCGGATGCGGGCCAGCCTGCCGAACGCGGGACGGTGAAGGCGGTCGCCCCATGAAAGCGGTCCCCGGGCGCGTCACGTTCGGCTTCAAGACGTCGCCCCAGCACGTCTCCTTCGCGACGCTCGACGAGTCCTGGGCGGCGGCTGCCGAGCTGCCGGTCTTCGTCGCCGGCTGGATGAACGATCACTTCTCGGATCCCTCGGTCGAGGCCGGCGGCCCGAGCTTTGAGTCGCTGACGCTGATGGCGGCGCTCGCCCACCGCGTGCCCGGCGTCTGGATCGGGCACTCGGTGCTGGCCAACACGTTCCGCCATCCGGCGCTCCTCGCGAAGGCGGCCACGACGATGGACCACGTCACGGGCGGCCGCTTCATCGTCGGGCTCGGGATGGGCTGGCACGCCTGGGAGCACGAGGCCTTCGGAGTCCCCCTCCCCCCGGTGGCCGAGCGCTTCGAGCGGCTCAAGGCCACGGTGAGGATCCTCCGCGCGCTCGCGTCTCCCGCCGCCGCGGCCGCGCCCGGTGTCTCGCTCGACGACACCTGGGCTCCCCTTCGCAGCGCCACGAACGAGCCGCCGCCGTTGACGCGCGGCGGGCCGCCGATCTTCCTGGGCGGCCAGGGACCGCGCGGCCTGCGGCTCGCGGCCGAGGAGGGCGACGGCTGGTTCATCCCGTCGATCCCGTTCACGGGCCCCGACGTCTTCGCCGAGCGCCGCGACGCCATCCTGCGGGCGATGGAGGCGACCGGCCGCGACCCCGGTGGCTTCCAGTTCGTGGCCCAGGTCGGCGCCGGCGTGGACCAGGCGTCCCGCGCGGAGGCGCGCGACCTGGCCCTGGCCTACGCCCGGGTCGGGGCGACCCACGTGAGCGTGGCGGTGCCGTCGCGGCTGGGTCCGGGGGCGCTCCTCGCCGCGGCACGGGAGATCGCAGAGCCGGCAGCCGCTGCGCTCGGGTAGCATCATCCCGCTGATGACCGACCAGCCAGACCGCGACGCCCCGCCACCGGCCGCGCCGCAGGGCCCCGCGGGAGCCCATCCGTGGGCCGAGCCCGATCGCCCGCGCGGGCTCGATGCCTACTTTCCCCCCGGTGGGGAGGACGACGCGCCGCCCGAGCGCGTCGCGGACGAGCGACGCCTGACCCGGCTCCTCGTCCTCATGGTGCTCCTCCTCGTCGGCGTCCCGACGCTGCTGACCCTCGTCGCCTTCGTCGCCCAGCTGATGTCCATGCGGGGCGGCGGATGACGCGGTCCCCGGCGACGCCCGGGAACGGCGGCGGGCAGGCGCCGCGCCCCTCGACCGCGCTCGACGCCGCCACCTGGGCCCGCGCCCACGACGAGCTGATCGCCGGCCTGCGCGACCTGATCCGGATCCGGACGGTCAATCCTCCCGGCGACGAGATCCTCGCCGCCCGCCACCTGGAGGCCGTCCTCGCCGACGCCGGGATCCCGTCCACCGTCGTCGAGCCGTTCCCCGGCCGCGGCTCCATCGTCGCCCGGCTCCGCGGCGACGGCACCGGCGGCGCTCCCCTGCTCCTCCTCTCCCACCTCGACGTCGTGCCGGCGCCCGAGGGCGGCTGGACCCACGACCCGTTCGGCGGCGACCTCGCCGACGGCTACGTCTGGGGCCGCGGGGCGGTCGACATGAAGGGCATGGTGGCCATGGAGGTCGCGGTGATGCGCCTCCTCGCCGCCGAGGCGCGCGCGGCCGGCCGCGACCCGGCCGCCGATCCCGTCCCCGGCCTGACCCGCGACGTCATCTTCGCGTCCACCGCGGACGAGGAGGCGGGCGGCGTCCACGGGGCGGGCTGGATGGTCGAGCATCACCCGGACTGGCTGGCCGCGGCCGGTGCCCTCAACGAGTGCGGCGGCGTGGCGGTCACCGTCGCGGGCACCCGCCTCTGGCCGATCCAGGTCGCGGAGAAGGGCTTCGCGATCTACGACCTCGACGTGCGCGGGCGCTGGGGCCACGGCTCGATGCCGGGCGACGGCGGCCCGGGCGCGGGCGGGACGGTCGACGGCGACGCCAACGCCCTCCTGCGGGCCGGCGAGGTCGCCCGCCGCCTCGCCGCTCCGGGCGCGCCCCGCCTCACGCCGGTCATGGAACGCTTCCTCGACGGCGCCGCGGACGCGGTGCCCGCGGAGGTCGGCGCCTGGATCCGCCGCCTGGCGGGTGACGGGCCGGCCGCGGAGGCGGCGCTCGCCGCGCTCTGCACCGACGCCTACCGCCGCGCGCTGCGCAGCATGCTGCGCGACACGTTCTCGCCGGACGTGCTCCAGGTCGGGACGCGCCACAACGTCATCCCGGGCGCCGGGGCCCTGACGGTCGACATCCGGGTCCTCCCGGGAACAACGCCGGACGACGTCGCGCGCGAGCTCCGCGCTCGGATCGGCGACGACCTCGCTCCCCACGTGACCCCGACGCTCCGCCTCTGGGGGCCGCCGGTCGAAGCCCCGGCCGAGGGCGAGCTGTGGGACGTGATGACCTCGGCGATCCGGGCCGCCGATCCCGACGGCGTGCCGCTCCCGGCGATGGCCACCTGGGCCACCGACGCCAAGCACACCGCGAAGCTCGGCATCCCGACCTACGGCTTCTCGCCGCTCCTGCTCGGGCCGGACGACCAGTTCCTGGCCCTCTTCCACGGCGACGACGAGCGCGTCTCCGTCGAGGCGCTCCGCTTCGGGCTCCCGGTCCTCTACGACGTCGTTCGCCGCTTCTGCGCCTGAGGGCGAGCTGCGGGCGGCCGCGCCGTCTGCCAGGGGACCAGCCGCGCGCGCTACGAGGACGCCGAGGCCCTGGAGCACGAGGATGGCGCCGAAGACCACGAAGGCGCCGGCCGCGAACAGCTTGATCGCCCGCTCCGGGAGCCTCGAGCCGAGCAGCGCGCCGACCCCGATGGCGAGCGCGTCGGCGGCGACCATCCCGGCCGTGGAGCCCAGCCAGACGCCGATCGGCTCGTTGTTGGTGGCGAGCGTGATGGTCGCGAGCATCGTCTTGTCGCCCAGCTCGGCGAGGAAGAACGCCGTCCCGATGGCCACCATCGCCCAGCGCGTCGAGCGGGCGGCCCGCGACTCCTCGCTCCTCACCGAGGTGATCGCCGCGGATCGTCCAGGCCGCGAAGGCAAAGAAGGCGAGCCCGGCCACGACGTTGATGACGTTCGTCGGCAGAGCCAGCGCGAACGCCGCGCCCAGGAGGACCGACATCGCGTGGACGATCAGGGTCGCGATCGTGACCGCGACCAGCACCATCCAGGCCGGGTAGCGGGCGGCGAAGGCGAGGGCCATCAGCTGGCTCTTGTCGCCCAGCTCGGCGAGCAGCACGATGCCGAAGCTGAGCCAGAAGGCGTCCATCGGTGTCTCCGGCTGGGGCGCCGGGCGGGGATCGACCTCGACCCGGCACCCGGGGATGGGTGCTGGTCGAAGGTCTCGTCCGCCCCGCGGGGGGCCCGGCGACCGGGCGCCGAGGCGCCAGCATGTCGATCGGCCGGAGAGGGACTACTCCCCTTCGACGTGAGTGTGGCGCCGGGCGGTCCCTGGCGTCAAACGCCGTCCTTCTCCACCTGATCACGGGACGGGTGGAGCGAAACCCCGTCCCGAACACTCGACCGCGGCGGCGCACTCTGCGGGCCGGGGGGTCCAGGCGGGAGTGCGATCGGGCCGAGACGCCTAACGGTTGAGTGCGACGTCAGGTGGCGGCGAAACCCCCGGCAACGGAAGCGCCGAGCTGGCTGCGTCCCTTCACTGGACCGTGACGGTCCCCGTCATCGAGGGATGGATCGTGCAGTGATAGGCAAAGGTGCCGGGTGACGCGAACGTCTGGCTGAACGTCGCACCGGTCGCCAGCGTGTCGCTCTTGAACGAGCCGTCGTCGGCCGTGACCGTGTGACCGGCGCTGTCGTTGTTGGTCCAGGTGACCGTCGTCCCGACGGCCACCGTGATCGCCGCCGGCTTGAAGCTGAAGCTGGCGATCGAGACGGCGTTGGCGGTCGAGGCCGGCACGCTCGCCGCCGGGGCGGAGGGCGCCTGCGAGGAGCTCCCCGCGCAGGCGGCGAGCGCCAGCATCACCGGAACGACCAGGGCTGCGAGTCGAGCGTGGCGCATCGTGAATCCCCCAAGCGTGTGATGCCATCCCGATTGTGCCGCAGCGTCCGTCGCCAGGTCAGGACAACGTCCGGCCGGCTGCCGCGACCCCGCGGTCAGTAGCCAGGGCCTCCACCGTTGCCGGGACCGCACGCCGCGAGAACGGTCAATCCCAGCGCGAGCAGAGCGACCAGACGTCCCGGTGGGAGGCGGCGCGCCGCTGCGCGGGCGTGGCGAACGACGATCATCGGTTTGGTCCTCCACTCCCCACTACGCCCGCGGTGAGTGACCGGTTTCGGGGACGCGTCGTGGCCGGCGAACCGACGCCACGCTACAGCGGGCGCTGCTTGATGAGACGGCCGCGGCGCGAGACGGCACGCGTCGCGAGAGCCGCGACCCCCATCGCCACGATCGCACGCTCGGCCGGCGGAAGGGGCCGGACCACCGCCAGGAACTGGTCGGCGCGGGCACGGTCGATGACCCCGAGCAGGGCCCGCCCGCGCTCCGTGAGCCAGACCGACTTCATCCGCCGATCGTCCGGCTCCTCGCGACGCTCCAGGAGCCGACGCCGGACCAGGCCGTCGACCAGCCGCGACGTCGCCGAGGGCGAGCGGTTGATCGTGTCCGCGAGATCCGCGATCGTCGTCGTGCCGCCGTCGGCGACGGCGTACAGGGCCGCCAGCTGGGTGAACCCGAGGCGCAGCTCCCCGAGCTGGGCCGCGAACCCGATGACGAGCTCGCGCCAGAGGGCCTTGCCGAAGGCGACCCGCTCCGACAGCTCGCGGGGGTTCTGGATCCGCGAACGGGCGGCCGCCACCGGGGCGAGGAGCACGTCGTCGGCCATCGCCTCGAGCGAGGCCGTGGTCGACGCGCGTGACGTGCGGGCGCGCGCCGGCAGCGCGCGCCGGGCGAGCGGGCGCGGGACGGGCGCCGCGGGCGACGATTCGGGCATGGCCGAAGCCTAGCCCGCGCAACGGGTTCGTGCAGGGTTGCACGCGAATCGCACGAGCGACGCCACGCTCGGGCGTACCCTGCCGGTGCACCGGGTCCGAGCACGCGCGTCCCGCCCGGGCCCGGTGCGCTGCAGCAGAACCCGCGCCGGGATCCGCCACGGCCGCCACCGAGCGGTCGGACCGCCCCGGCGCCAACGATGGAGCCGCATGTCCACCCTCGCGTTCGTCTTCCCCGGCCAGGGCTCGCAGGCCGTCGGCATGGGTCGTGCGCTCGCCGCCGTCTCGCCCGCCGCGGCAGCCGTGTTCGCCGAGGCCGACGCCGCCCTCGGCGAGCCCCTCTCCCGGCTGGCCTGGGAAGGTCCGGCCGAGGAGCTCGACCTGACGGTCAACGCCCAGCCCGCGCTCCTCGCCGCCTCGATCGCCTTCCTGCGCGCCCTCGGGGAGCGCCGCGCGGCCGCCGGCCTGGCGCCCCTGGCCCCGGCCTTCGCCGCCGGTCACTCCATGGGCCAGTACTCCGCCCTCGTCGCGGCGGGCGTCGTCTCCCTCGCCGACGGGATGCGCCTCGTGCGCGAGCGCGGCCGCCTCATGCAGGCGTCCGGCGAGGGTCATCCGGGCGCGATGGCTGCGATCATCGGCCTCCCGGACGAGCGGCTGGACGACCTCGTGGCGGCCGGCGCCGCCCACGGCACCTTCGGCGTCGCGAACCGCAACTCGCCCGGGCCAGGTGGTGGTCTCCGGCGTCCGCCCGGCCGTCGAGGCGGCCGCGGCAGCTGCGAAGGGGCTCGGCGCCAAGCGCGCCGTCGTCCTCCCGGTCTCGGTCGCCGCCCACTCCCCGCTGATGACCGAGGCCGCCGCCGGGATGCGCGCCGCCCTCGCCAGCGTGCAGTTCGCCGACCCGGCCGTGCCGCTCCTCGCCAACGCCGACGCCACGCCCCTCACGACCGCGGAGGCCTGCCGCGCCGAGCTGGTCGACCACCTGACGACCGGCGTCGACTGGATCGCCGCCGTCGGGGCGATGACCGCCGCCGGCGTGACCCGCTTCGTGGAGGTCGGCCCCGGCCGCGTCCTCTCCGGCCTGATCCGCCGGATCGCCCCCGACGCCGAGACGCTCCCCCTCGACGACCCCAACGCCCCGGGCGGCCTCGCCGACCCGGACAGACCGGCGGCCTGAGCGCCGCACGACCGCCGACCCGCGACAGGAGACCCCCGACCCGTGCGCAAGCCCGACTTCACCCGCCGCATCGCCGTCACCGGCATGGGCCTCGTCAGCCCGATCGGGGACGAGGTCGACACCGTCTGGAGCAACCTCGTCAACGGGGTCTCCGGCCTCAAGCGGATCACCTACTGGGATCCCGAGCCGTACGACTGCAAGGTCGCCGGCGAGGTGCCCGACTTCGACCCGAACGCCTGGATGAACTTCAAGGAGGTCCGCCGGACCGACCGCAACGTCGTCCTCGGCGTGGCCGCCTCCAAGAAGGCCCTCGCCCACTCCGGGCTCGAGGTGACCGACGCGAACCGCGACGACATCGGGGTCTACTTCGGGTCGGGCGGCGGCGGCTCCAAGCTCATGATCGACAGCCTCGAGACGTGGGAGACGAAGGGCGCCCGGGCGGTCAGCCCGTTCTTCATCGCCAACATGCTCCCCGACACGGCGTCAGGCCAGATCGCGATCGAGACCGGCATCCGCGGGCCGAACATGTGCATCGTCACGGCCTGCTCGACCGGCACCCACAACATCGGCGAGGCGGCCGAGCTGATCCGCCGGGGCGATGTCGTGGCGGCGATCGCCGGGTCCACCGAGACCCCGCTCCACGAGATCGTCCACATCGGCTTCTCCAACATGCGCGGCATGGGCACGCCGCGCGAAGGCGACGTCGAGCAGTCCGTCTCGCGGCCCTTCGACATCACCCGCAACGGCTTCGTGCTCGGCGAAGGCGCCGGGGCCGTGATCCTCGAGGACCTCGACTACGCGAAGGCGCGCGGGGCGACGATCTACGCCGAGGTCGTCGGGTTCGGCTCGGCGGCCGACGCCTGGGACCTGATCCAGCCCGTCGAGAAGGGCGACGGCGTCCGCCGGGCGCTCGTCGCAGGCCCTCGAGCGCTACGACGTCCAGCCCGAGTGGATCGACATGATCAACCCCCACGGGACCTCGACGCCGCTGGGCGACCTCCGCGAGGCGCAGGCGTTCTGGTCGGTCTTCGGCGACCGGACGCCCGGAGATCAGCATCAGCGCCACGAAGTCGCTGACGGGCCACCTGATGGGCGCTGCCGGCGCGGTCGAGGCGATCTTCACGATCCTCGCCGTCCACAACCAGACCGTCCCCGGGGTGCCGACCTTCCGGGATCCCGACCCGGAGATCAACCTCAACGTCCCGGTCGCCACCGTGCAGCGCGAGATCCGCTACGCGATCTCCGACAACGTCGGCCTGGGCGGCCACAACGGCGCCGTGGTGTTCAAGCGCTACGAGGGCGACTGACCGCCGCCGTGAGCGAGCGCCGGGGGGACCGCTATCCCGCGATCGAGCCGTACGAGCACGGGCTGCTCGACGTCGGCGACGGTCACCGCGTCTACTGGGAGACCTGCGGCAATCCCGACGGCAAGCCGGCCGTGGTCGTCCACGGCGGCCCCGGCTCTGGGTGCGGGCCGGGGATGCGCCGCTACTTCGATCCGGCGGCCTACCGGATCGTCCTGTTCGACCAGCGGGGCTGCGGCCGGAGCCTGCCGCACGCCGGAAGCTCGGAGGCCGCGCTCGTCGCTAACACGACCGAGCACCTGCTGGCGGACATGGAGCGCCTTCGGGCGCACCTGGGCGTCGATCGCTGGCTCGTCTTCGGGGGGTCGTGGGGCGCCGTCCTGGGCCTGCTCTACGCCGAGCGGCACACGGAGCGCGTCTCGGAGATCGTGCTGACAGCCCTCGCGACCGGCCGGCGAGCGGAGACCGACCTGCTCACCCGCGGCCTCGGGCGGGTGTTTCCCGAGGCGTGGGCGCGCTATCGGGCCGGTGTGCCCGAGGCCGACCGCGACGGCGACCTCGCCGCGGCCTACGCGCGCCTGCTGGTCGACCCCGATCCGGCCGTCGCGGCCGCGGCCGCCCGCGACTGGTGCGACTGGGAGGACGCGATCACGCCCGACGCCCCGCCGAGCCTCCGCTACGAGGTGCCGGAGTTCCGGCTTGCCTTCGCCCGCCTCGTCACCCACTACTGGAGCCACGGCTCGTGGCTGGAGGAAGGGATCGTGCTCCGGGATGCCGGCCGGCTCGCCGGCATCCCCGGCATCCTGGTGCAGGGCACGCTCGACCTCGGCAACCTGCTCGGCACGCCGTGGGAGCTGGCCCGCGCCTGGCCCGGCAGCGAGCTCGTGATGATCGACGAAGCCGGCCACGGCTCCGGCGCCGGCCTCGCCGCCGCCATCGTCGCACGCCACCGACCGTTTCGCCACGCGCCGCGCCTGAGACAGCCGCCCACCCGATCGACCGCCGTACAATCGCGAGGCCCATCCGTTCGCAACCGCTCGCGCCTCCAGTCGAAGGAGTCTCGCCCGTGCCACCCAGCCAGGATCCAGCCCGCCGCGCCGTCGTGACCGGCCTCGGCGCCGTCATGCCGAACGGGAACGACTTCGAGACGTACTGGGCCAGCCTCAAGGCCGGCAGGTCGGGCGTCGCCGCGATCGCCAGCTTCGACGCGTCGGCCTTCGAGGTCCGCATCGCGGCCGAGGTCAAGGGCTTCGACCCGGGAATCGGGATGGATCCCAAGATGGCCCGACGGATGAGCCGCTTCATCCATTTCGCGATGGCGGCAGGCAAGGAGGCCGTGGCCCACGCCGGCCTGGACCTCGGAGCCATGACCCAGGAGCAGAAGGACCGCGTGGGCGTGGTGCTGAACACCGGGGGCGGCGGGATCGAGGAGATCATCGAAGGGACCCACACCGCCGACACGCGCGGCCCGCGCTTCGTGAGCCCCTTCGCGATCCCGGCCCTGTCGGGCTCGATGGCCGCCTGCATGCTGTCGATGGAATGGGGGCTCACGGGTCCCGTCATGGCCCAGACGGCCGCCTGCGCCACCTCGATCATCGCCTTCCACGACGCCCTCCGGCTCATCCAGTCCGGCGAGGTGGATGTCGTCCTGACGGGCGGCAGCGAGGCGCCCGTCCTCCCGGTCGGGATCGCCGCGCTGGGCAACATGGGCGCGCTCTCGAAGCGCAACGACGATCCCGAGCGGGCCAGCCGGCCGTTCGATCGCGACCGCGACGGATTCGTCCTCGGCGAGGGTGGCGGCGTCGTCATCGTCGAGTCGCTGGCGCACGCGCTGGCGCGCGGCGCGACGCCGCTCGCCGAGGTCCTCGGCGGGGCGCTGACGGCCGACGCCTTCCACATCTCCGCCCCCGAGCCAACGGGACGCGGGGCGACCCGGGCGATGTCGATGGCCCGCGAGCACGCCGGCGTCACGGCCGACGAGATCGACTGGATCGTCGCCCACGGCACGGCGACCCCGCTCAACGACGTCACCGAGACGCGGGCGATCAAGGCCTCCTTCGGGCCGGGGGCATCGAAGGTGGCCGTGAGCTCGCCGAAGTCGATGATCGGGCACCTCGTCGGGGCGGCCGGGATCGCCTCCGTGCTGGCGGCGATCGGGGGCATTCGCGACGGGGTGATCTCGCCGACGGCCAACCACGAGAACCCGGACCTGCCGGAGTGCGATCTCGACTACGTGCCGCTGGTCGCCCGCAAGGCGAAGGTCGACACGGTCATGGTCAACGGCTTCGGCTTCGGCGGCCAGAACGCGGTCACGATCCTCCGCCGCTACTCGGGCTAGCGGCGGCGACGGTCGGGCTCGCGCCGAGGCGTCAGGGCAACCCGGACCCGCGGTTGAAGAACAGGCGGAAGTTGGACTCCTCGGCGTCCCTGCGGTCGACGACCACGCCCCGGAGCTCACGTGAGGCCCACGTCGCGGACACGCCGATGGCCGTCGACCAGGGATGGCCCAGGTACTCTGTGTCGAGGGGAGACACAATCGTGACCGGCGTCCAGGAGGCGCCGTTGTCGGACGACTCCGACCAGAGGACGTCATCGTAGGTCCAGGGCACGGACTCGTCGAACCACTTCGCCGCGGCCCAGGCCAGGCCGATCCGGGAGCTCGCGAGAAGCGTGACGGCGATCTCGTGGTTGTAGGAGTACGTGCGCCCCGCGGGCGGGGTCGCCGGCACGATGACCGTCGGCTGCCACGCAACACCGTCATGGACGCGCAGTCGCACCTCGGGATTGTCCACCTCGGGGTGATTGCGACCGGGCCAGGCAACCGCCAGGCGGTCCGGCCGGGCGGCGATGCCGACGTCGACCAGGGCGCCGTCGGTGAACGTCGACCCGAGGACGTCCGGGTACCGCCACGTCCTCCCGCCATCGTTCGAGATCCGGCCGATCACCGCCCCGCCGGGCCACCGGACCCAAGCCGCGACGACCAGCGAGCCGGCGGCAGCGATCCTCGTCGCTCCTGCGGCCCGATGAGCATCCAGGCGCCGGCTGACCCAGGTCCTCCCGTGATCCGTGCTGCGGGCGGCCCGCGACCACGTCTGGCCGGCCACGGCGTCCGTCCAGGCCACGTGGATCGTGGTGCCGGCGACGGCGACGGACGGCGCGCCCGCGCTGACCGGGGCCGGTACGGCGCGGGTCGGCTCCCAGGTCCTGCCGTGGTTCATGCTGACCCGCAGCCTGAGAACGCCGACCCTCGACGACGTCTCTTGCCAGGCGATGACGACAACCGGTCCGCTCGCGGCGACGGCCGGGCACCAACTGAGCTCGGACGAGGTTACCCGCAGCCGCACGGGTGCCGCCCAGGTCGACCCGAGGTCCAGGCTGCGCTGGTACAGGACGGCGGGCTGGGCCGCGTTCGGGTAGCCGCCCCCACGGAGCGAGGTGACGTGGAGCACGACGCGGCCGCCCGGGGTCGTGGTCCGCGAGAGCGCCTCGTTGCAGGCAACCTGCTGGATGGGCCCGACGGCCACCTGGCCGGTCCATGTGACGCCGGGATCGGCGGCGACAACCGGGGCGGCCCCCAGAATGATGAGGACGAGTGCCGCGGCGAGCCCGCGGGAGAGCCGACGTCTTGCTGCCATGCCGCTTCCTCCTCAGCACGCAACGAACTGGCGACGCCCGGCCGGAGCCCGGAGTCCCGCCCGGGATGGGACGGCCCGCCGGCCACGATGGTTACGATCGTAGCGCCCAGCGGTCGCCGCCTGCCGAGCAGCTCGCCCACGCCACGGGTCTGGGACGGACTGCTCGCGGCTCGCCGCGGCTGGGGGTCCCGTGCGTCCGCGCACCGGGTCACGGGACCAACGGGCCGCTTCCCGCAGGCCTGCCCGACCGCGACACTCGACCCATGGCACGTCGCGCGCCCTCGGGCGTCATCCTGCCCCTCGTCGCGCTCCTCGTCGCCGGGCTTGCCGGCGCCGGTCCTGCCGCGGCCCCGGCCGCGGCAGTGGTGTCAGCGAGCGATCCCGACGGCGACGGCCTCCCCACCACCTTCGAGCGCGAGAAGACGCTGACCAGCCCGACGCGTGCCGACACCGACGGCGACGGCCTGCCCGACGGGTCCGAGGACCCCGACCGCGACGGCCTCACGAACCGCCAGGAGTACGTGGCCTGGCTCCACCCGCGCCGGGCCGACACCGACGGCGACGGCCTGCGCGACCCGTGGGAGGACCGCGATCGCGACGGCCTGAGCACGATCTTCGAGTTCCGGGCGGGGACCCACCCCCGCTTCGCGGACAGCGACCGCGACGGGATCCCCGACGGCAACGAGGACGGCGATCGCGACAACCTGACGAACCGCGGCGAGGTCCGCGCCCGGACCAGCCCCAGCCGGCCGGACACCGACGGCGACGGCTTCCTCGACGGCGACGAGGTCCGGGCGGGCTCGGACCCGCGCGACGCGCCGATCCACGCCGGCGACGGCCGCCGCGGACGTGCCGACGCTCGCCGAGGCCCCGGCCTGTCCCGTCTTCCCGGCCTCCAACGTCTGGAACCGCCGGATCGACGGCCTGCCGGTGCCGTAGCGACTCGGCCACCCTGATCGGCACGATCGGGACGACGGCCGAAGCTCCACCCCGACTTCGGCTCGTACCTGGGCTACGGCATCCCGTACAACGTCGTCGGCGCCGGCCAGGCGACGACGCGGGTCGCCTTCGACTACGCCGACGAGTCCGACGACGTCCCGTACCCGATCCCGGCCTCGCCGAAGATCGAGGGCGGCTCGGACAGCCACATCCTGGTCGTCGACCGCGACGCCTGCCGCCTGTACGAGCTGTTCGCGGCGCGCCGGGAGACCGACGGCGAGCTGGTCGGCGGGCTCCGGCGCGACCTGGGACCTGCGCTCGAACGCGCTCCGGCCGGACGGCTGGACCAGCGCCGACGCGGCCGGCCTGCCGATCCTGCCGGGCCTCGTCCGCTACGACGAGGTCGCCGCCGGGCGAGATCCGCCACGCGATCCGCTTCACGACCGACGAGCACGCGCAACGCCTACATCTACCCGGCGCGCCACTACGCCTCGAGCCTCACGGCGCACGCAGTACCCGCCGATGGGCCTGCGCGTCCGCCTCAAGGCGAGCTACGACGTCTCGTCGCTGCCGGCGCAGGCGCGGGTGATCGCGGTGGCGATGCAGCGCTACGGCCTGATCCTGGCCGACAACGGCTCGCCGTGGTTCTTCCAGGGCGCCTCCGACGCCGCGCTGGGACGACGACCAGCTGAACGCGCTCAAGGCGATCCCCGGCTCGGCCTTCGAGGCGGTCGACACGAGCGGCCTGGTCAACGGCCCGTAGCCGTCCGACGCCCGGCGTCGGCTCCGCTCACGGCAGCCCGTGCCCCCGCGTGAAGAAGACCCTGACTGTCCCACTCCGGCTCGCCCGACCAGCGGCTCACGAGGATGCCGCGCACATCCGCCGAGGGCCACACCGCCGAGATCGACCCGACATTCGACCAGCTCGAGCTCCCGTAGACGACGTCGACCGACGACACGACCGTCGCGGCCGACCACGAAGCGCCGTCGTCCGTGGACTCGGTCCACAGGGCGTCGTCGGCGGTCCCGGCTGTGGCCTCGTAGCAGCGGAAGTCCGCGAACTCCCGGTCCTCGTAGCAGGCCGCCCAGCCGACGCCAACCCGCGAGGTCGACAGCAGCGTCAGGGCCACGTGGTGGAAGAAGCCGTACTTCCACGTCGCGTCCGGGGGGATGGCAGCAATCGCGGCCGGCCGCCCCCAGTGCCGCCCGACCGGACGCGGACCTGCAGCTCGGGGCTCTCCGCGCCCGACGCGCGGGTGTCCCCGGTCCAGGCGACGGCGAGGCGGTCCGGGCGCGCCGCGATCGCGACGTTCTCGGTACGCGTAGCGGTACGGGGGCGCGGCGAACGTCGCGAGCACCGCGGGGTACTGCCAGGTCCGGCCGCCGTCGGTCGAGATCCGGCCGATGAGCGCCTTCCCGCCCGCGCGGATCCAGGCAGTGAACACGGTGGTGCCCGAGGCCGCGATCCGCGTGGCGCCGGCGGCCGGATACGCGTCGAGCCGCCGCAGGGTCCAGGTGATCCCCTGGTTGGTGCTCGACGCCACGCGCGACCGATGGGGACGCCGTCTCATCGGTCCAGGCAACGTGGACCGTGGACCCGAGGATCGCGATCGACGGGACGCCCGCGCTGACTGGCGCGGAATCCTGCGGGTCGGCCCCCAGGTCGCGCCGTTGTTCGAGCTCACCCGGAGACGGAGGGCCTCCGTGGCACCTCCAGCTGCCACGCGGCCGCCAGCATCGAGCCGGAGGCGGCGACGGTGGGGCAGTTCTCCCATGGCGTGGTCGTGGTCAGGCGGACGGGCGCACCCCACGTGGCCCCCAGGTCGCGGCTCTTCAGGTAGTAGACCTCGGTGCTGCCGCTCTGGCCGCCGCTGCCCGACTCGGCCCTGCATCACCGCGTGCAGGTACACGCGGCCGCCAACGGTCGTCCGGCCAGCGCACCGGCGCACGTGTGGCGCTGGATGGGGCCCACCGGGACCTGGCCGGTCCAGGTGGCTCCAGGGTCGGCGGCCGCGACCGGCGCCGTCGGGAGGGCCAGCAGAGCGAGTGCCATGACGGCCCGGACGCCGGCACGGCGCGGAACGATCCTCATCTCAGCTCTCCTTGCCTCGCCCAGATCAGGGGAGGCCGTGGCCCCGCGTGAAGAAGACCCGACTGTTCCAGTCAGTCTCCCCACTCAAGCGATCCGCGAGGACGCCCCGCAGGTCCCGCGAGGTCCAGACTGCCGAGACGGAGCCAACGTTGGGGAAACCCCAGCCGCCGTACTTCGTACCGAGGGGAGAGACGACGGTCGGCGGCGTCCATGACCGCCCGTTGTCCGTGGATTCGGCCCACAGGACATCGTCGGACGTGCCGGCGGCGCCGGCACCGCACGGGTCCCACGGGGTCTCCGCCGTCGCGTACGGATAGCACGCTGCGAACGCCACGCCCACCCGGGACGTGGAGAGCAGCCGGATCGCAGGCATCCGGAACGTGCCGTAGGAGTCGTATTCCGCGCCGGGTGGCGCCGCTGCCAGGCTGGCGGTCGGGCCCCAGGTGCCGGCCGCCCGGACGCGGACGTGCAGCTCCGGTGCCGTCACCTCGGGCTGGCCCAGTCCCGCCCAGGCGATGGCCACCCGGTCTGGTCGGGCGGCAATCGCGATGCCCGCCCACGCCATCGTCGACGTGGCGAGCACCTCCGGCGCCGGCCACGTCCGGCCGCCGTCGGGGGACAGGCGGCCGACGATCGCCTGGCTGTCACGCCGGGCCCATGCGGTGAACACCGCCAGCCCGGATGCGGCGACCAGCGTGTCGCCGGTGGTCGGGGTGGCGTCCAGCCCGCGCAGGGTCCAGGTCACGCCGCGATCGAGGCTGCGGGCGACACGGGCCCAGCGGGCGGATCCTGTCGCGTCGGTCCACGCGACGTGGATCGTCGTCCCGGCCACGGCCACCGACGGGACGCCCGGCAGGCGCGGTGCGGGCAGGCGACGGACCGGTCCCCACGTCGACCCATTGTTCGTGCTCACCCTGAGCTTGATCTCGTCGGGCCGCCCGCCGGCGCTTCCCGAGCGCCACGCCACGACGACCATCATCCCGGCGGCCGCCACGGACGGGAAGTCCGCCCATCCGGTGCTCGTCAGGCGCACGGACACCGGCCACGACGCGCCGAGATCGGCGCTCTTCCGGTATTGGACGTTCGCGCTCCCGCCCGTGGTGCCGCCAAGGGTCAGGGTGACGGCATGGAGGTAGACGCGGCCGCGCACGCTCGTCGACGCGAGTGCCTCGCGTTGCGCTCCCGTCTGGATCTGGCCGACCGGGATCTGGCCGGTCCAGGTGACGCCGGGGTCGACGGCCGCGACCGGCGACGCGGCGAGCACCAGCAGGACGAGTCCCGCGGCGACGCGGGCACCGGCTCGACGCGGGCTGGAGATCACGGCACGCCTCCCGTCGAGAACTGCCACCGGGCGCCCGTGAACGGGTTGGCGGCGACATCCGTGATGCGAGTGGAGATGACGACCTCGTACAGGCTGTCCGGATCCAGCGGGTCGACCGGATCGAGCACCGCGGTTCGCGTGGCCGGGTCGTACGTGACCACGGCTGGAATGCCGGTCAGGTTGATCTGGGTCGCGGACTCGACCCTCTTCCAGAGGCCGAACGTGCCGCCTCCGACACCGGTGACGCCTTCGCTGAAGGTGGCGGAGACGACGGCATCGATGGGCACACCCGTGGCGCCCGCGCCGGGCGTGCGGGCGAGCAGCGTCGGTCGGGTGGCATCCGTGCTGACGCGGAACGTCCAGCTCGTCGGCGCCAGGGGCTCGTCCGCCAGGTCGCGCCCGCCCGCGAGCAGGAAGACCCGGTAGGAGCGGCCCGGCACGAGGAGCGTCGATGGCTGCAGCGTGATCTCGGTCGCCGAGAAGCTCCAGGGTCCCCACGGGACATACGCGAGCGTCACGCCGTCGCGGAGCCGCACGTTGGCACTGGAGACCGTGAATCTGCGGATCGGCTCGCTGAACCGGAGCGTGACGGGCGTGTTGCGCGGCACGCCGGTGGCGCCCGGTGCCGGTGTTCGCGACACGATCGTCGGCGCCATGCCGTCGTCCGCCACCGGCAGGCCGCGCACAAACCGCAGGGTGGACCGGATGTAGGCCCCGCCGGCCTCATAGGCGAGGCGATCCACCAGCAGTGCCCGGAACAGCGTCTTCGGTGACCAGACCAGCGACAGCCAGCCGGTCTGCATGTAGCCGCCGTCCTGCCAGTCCTCGGCGACCGTGTCCGTGTCGGTCCACGTGGCCCCGTTGTCGTACGTCTCGCGCCAGAGGACGTCGTCGACGCCGGACGCGGGGCCGTAGATCGGGTCGTAGAAGCAGCCGACGCCCGGGCACGCGATCCACGCGAGCCCGATGGCCCCGCCCCACGGGAGCGTGACCTGGAGAGCGCGGAACCTGCGGTACGGCGTCCCCGTGTCGTCGGAGACCGACCGCACCGGGCCCCACGATCCGTGGGTCGCCACGCGAAGGTCGATCCGCGGGTTGACCCCCGTCGTGCCGAGCGCAGCCGGCCAGGCGACGACGAGGCGGCGCCGCGTCCCGACCGTCTCGCCGACCGCGACGGCCGGGACCGTGCACGTGCGGGTCATGTCGTCGGACAGGCAGACGTCGTTGCGGTAGTTGGCGAGCGTCCCGAGGACGACCGGTCGCTCCCAGGTGCGACCACCGTCCAGCGACGTGCGCGCGACGACCTGGAGCGAGCCCAGCCGGGTCCAGGCGGCGAGGACGGTTGCCCCGCTCGCTGCGAGCCCCACGCCGCCGGATGGGTACTGGTGGTGGGTCCCGAGCGTCGGCACGCTGTCGAGGCGGGCCAGCGTCCACGTTGCGCCCCGGTTGCTGCTCATGGCCACCCGCGCCCAGCGATCGCGCCCGCTGGTCAGCGTCCCCTGGTCGGTCCACGCCACGTGGATCCGCCCGCCGGCCACGGCGACCGACGGCTCCTCGGCGCGACGAGGCGTCGGCACGTGCCGGGTGGGCCCCCACGTCCGGCCGCCGTCGACGCTCACGCGCACGGCGACCTGCCCCGCGCTGGCGGAGCTCGACGCGGAGGCGGTCGCGGCTGCGGCCGTTGAGGCCGCCGGGTCGAGCCACGCGACAGCCACGGTCCGCCCTTCGGCGGCGACGGCCGGGCAGCGCGCCCATATCCCCGCGAGCTTGACCGGCGAGCCCCACGTCCGGCCCCGATCGGAGCTTCGGCGCAGGTAGACGCCGGAGGGGGCCGTCGGCGCGTCGATGGACTTGCCTCGCCCGTAGACCGCGAAGAGGATCGTGCCGGTCGACTCGCTCAGCCGCGCGAGCGCCTGGTCGCACGACCTGGCCCCTGCCGGCGCGATCGACGCCGGCGTCGTCCAGGTGACATCCGGCTCGGCCGCGGCGACCGGCCCTCCCCATCCCATGAGCAGGGGGAGTGCCAGGGCAAGCGCAGCGAGCCCGCGCCTGGCGGCACCATGCGGTTTCGTGGCCATGCTCGCGCCCTCCGGGATGTCGTCGTCTCGCCCCCGTGAGACGCGTCGACGATCGACAGCGTGACAGGGACATGCAAGTGCCGTTCCGCGACGCCGCGCCGGGCGGCGCCGGTCGCGCATCGTCGCCGAGCGCCGCGGGGTGCAGGGCGCCGCGGGGCGCAGGCGTACCATCGATGCCATGGGCAGCCTTCGTACTCCCGCGTGGCTTCGCCGGGGCCTCGAGGCCGGCCTCTTCGCCGGCCTCCTGTCGCTGGTGACCGTCGTGACCCTGGCCTGGGAGCACCACGGCCCGGGGCCCATCGTCCTGCCGGCCGGATTCGGATCGAGCCTGATCCTCGCCCTGCCGGTCCTCTCGATCGGCGTTCTCGCCGTCGCCTATCCCGTGACGATGGCGGCCACGAAGGGCGACGCGATCCTCGGCGCGATCACGGCCTGGATCATCGCGGCGGACCTCCTGGCCATCGTGACCGCGCTCATGGGCCAGCGGCTCCTCCTGCTCGGCTCCGGCGTCACGGTGCCGATCGGCGTCATCGCCGGGCTCTTCGCGGCACCGGCGGCGCTGGCCGGGCTGCTGGCGGCGGAGCTGTTCACGCCGCTGGGGTTCGGTCGACGCGCCGGGCGGATCGCGGCGCTCGCGGCGCTGGCGGTGGCGGTGCCGATCCTGCTCTTCATCGTGCCGCTCGTGGTCTGATCGAGGGGCCCGGGCCGGCCCCGCGGTCGACCCCCGTCGACGGGCGGTGAGATACTCCCCCGGCGATCCGGACGGCGGGTCGCAGGAGGTCTCGTGATCACGCCGCTCCCCGCCGGCAGCACGTTTGCCGGCTACCAGGTCGACGCCGTCCTCGCCCGGGGCGGGATGGGCGTCGTCTACCTCGCCACGGAGCTGCGGCCCCGCCGACGCATCGCCCTCAAGCTGATCGCGCCGGCGCTCGCCGCCGATCCGGCGTACCGCGAGCGCTTCCTTCGCGAGGTCGACGCCCTCGCCGCCCTTGAGCACCCCAACGTCGTCCCGATCCACGCGGCGGGCGAGTGGGACGGTCAGCTCTACCTGGCGATGCGCTACCTCGACGGTCCCGATCTCGCCGAGGTCGTCCGGACGCGCGGGCCGCTGCCGCCGGCCGAGGTCCTGGCCCTGCTGGCGCCGATCGCGGACGCCCTCGACGTCGCGCACGCACGCGGCATCGTCCACCGCGACGTGACGCCGTCGAACATCCGGCTCGACGCCCGCGGGATCCCCGTACCTCACCGACTTCGGGCTCACGAAGCGGGCGGCGACCGCCGGCCAGACCGCCCTCACGCTGGGGCCCGATGGGGACGCCGGCGTACATGGCGCCCGAGCAGTTCTCGACCGAGGCCGCCGCCCCGGCACCCGACCCGGCGCTGGCCCCGCGCGCCGACGTCTACGCCCTCGGCTGCGTGCTGGTCACCCTGCTCACCGGCTCGCCGCCCTATCCCCGCGACTCGTACGAGGCGGCGCTATGGGCGCACGTGCACGCGGAGCCGCCGAGCGTCGCCGAGCGGCAGCCGGCCCTCCCGCCGGCAATCGACGGCGTCGTTGCCCGCGCCCTGGCGAAGGACCCCGCGGCCCGTTTCCCGTCGCCCGGCGCGCCTTGTCGCCGCGGCACGCGTGGCGCTGGCGCCGGTGCTGAGCGTGGCCTCGACGCCGACGGCCGTCACGGTCGCGGCCGCCGCGGGCGCGGCGTCGGCAGTCGCCGGGCAGGTCCCCGCGCGCGCCGTCTCCCCCGCCGGCGGCATCGGCGCCGCCGGTCTCCCGGGCCGCCGCTCCTCCGCCGGGCCGGGCCGGCGCCCCCGCCGCGGGGTCGCCGCTCTCGCCTCGCCACGGCCGGCCGCGCGCTGGCTCTCCTCGTCCTCGTCGCGGTCGCGGCCGGGTCGGGGATCGGGGCCGGCCTCCTCGTCGCCGGTTCGGTGGGTGCCGGGCCGGGAGGGACGCCGACCCCGACGGCGGTCGCCGGCGCCCCCACGGCGCGCCCGACGCCCCGCCCGACGCCGACGCCGACCCCGACCCCGAGACCGACGCCGAAGCCGACGCCGACTCCCGTGCCGACGCCGAAGCCGACGCCCGCCCCCCGCTACGGCTCGCCGGAGGACGTTGCTCGCCTCCGGGCGTGGCTGCCGTCGTCCGTCCGGAAGAGCTGCGCCACGGCGGCCCTGACCAGCACGTTCGAGGTCGCCGCCCTGCGCTGCGAGGCGGACGACGTCAAGGTCCTCCGCTACGCGCTCAGCCCCGACGCGTCCGCGCTCCGGTCGCGCTGGAACGCGTTCGTGGCCGCGGCGAAGATCGCCCCGGGCGGCCGCTGCGAGAGTGGCGAGGAAGCCGCCGGCGCGTGGGCCGACGAAGGGATCTTCGGCATCTTCGGCGAGACGCGCGGCTCCCTCGCGTGCACCGTCAACAGCCGCGGTGATGCGCGCATCGACTGGACCACCGTCGACGCCCCGATCTGGGCCACGCTGTGGCGCGACGACGAGGACATCGCCGCGGCCTATGCAACGTGGCTCGATGGTCGCCTCAACCCGCTTCGCAAGCCTCGCTGAGATCCCGCGTCGCGAGGTCGCCGGGACGGCGACCGCACGCCGCGTGGGCGCTATCCTTCGCGCCACGATCGCGATTGGAGGTTCCGGCCCTGGGTCTCGAGCCCGCGTTCTGCAGCAGCTGCGGCGCGTCCCTCGTCGCTGCCGCCCGCTTCTGCCCGTCGTGCGGCACACCCACGACCGGCACCGGCGCCCCCATGGCGGCGACGCACGAGTCGCGGCGCGTGGTGACCGTCGTGTTCGCCGACGTCGTCGGCTCGACTGCGCTGGGGGAGGCGCTCGACCCCGAGAGCATCCGTCGCCACCTGCAGGCCTGGTTCGCCACGGCCAGCGCGGTAATCGAGCGCCACGGCGGCACCGTCGAGAAGTTCGTCGGCGACGCGGTGATGGCCGTCTTCGGCGTGCCGACGACCCACGAGGACGATGCCCTCCGCGCGGTGCGTGCTGCGGGTGACCTCGCGGCTGCCGAGCGCGGACCGCTGGAGATCCGGGTCGGCATCGACACCGGCGAGGTGGTCGTCGGCGATCCGGCCTCCGGTGCCTCGTTCGTCACCGGCGACGCGGTCAACATGGCGGCCCGCCTCCAGGCAGCGGCGGACCCCGGCCAGGTGCTCATGGGGGCGACGACCCATCGCCTCGCCCGGGCCGCGATCACGACAGAGCCGCTGGCGCCGCTCGCCCTGAAGGGGAAGCGCGAGCCGGTCGCCGCCTACCGGCTGATCGCGGTGGACGCGTCGCGCGAGGCGATCGCCCGCCGGATCGACACGCCGATGGTCGGGCGCAACGGCGAGATGGCACGGTTGCGCGAGGTGTTCGAGCGAGCTGTGGCCGATCGAGCCACCGCCGTCGCACTCGTCCTCGGCCCGCCCGGCATCGGCAAGAGCCGGCTGGTCCACGAGCTGGTCCTCGAGGCCCGCGGCGATGGCGCGACGATCCTGCGGGGGCGCTGCCTGCCCTACGGCACCGGCATCACCTACTGGCCCGTCGTGGAGCTGGTGCACGCTGCGGCCGGCGTGACCGCCGACGACACCCGCGACGCGGCACGGGCCAAGGTGGTGGCGCTGACGGCCGGCGACGAGCACGGCGACCTCGTCGGGCGTCGCGTCGGCGCCCTGGTGGGCCTGGTCGACGAAGCCGCCCCGATCGAGGAGACGACCTGGGCCGTTCGCCGGATGCTCGAGCACCTTGCCCGGCAGGCGCCCCTCGTGGTGGTCCTCGACGATCTCCAGTGGGCCGAGCCGGGCCTGCTGGAGCTGCTGGCCCACGTCGCCGACCTTTCCCGCGAGGTCCCGCTCCTGCTGCTCCTCGTGGCCCGGCCCGAGCTGGCCGAGAGCCATCCGGACTGGGCGGCGCGCCCGGGAGCCGTTGTCGTGGCGCTGGACACCCTCCAGTCGGTGGCCGCCGAGCGGATCGTGGACGACCTCTTCCCGGGGCGGCTCCTGGACCTGGCCGCCCGCGAGCGGATCACCGCGCTGGCCGAGGGCAACCCGCTCTACCTCGAGCAGTACACGGCGATGCTCCTGGACGACGGCTGGCTTGCCGACGAGGACGGCCGCCTGGTGGCCACGCGACCGCTCGCCGAGCTGCCGACCCCCGAGACGATCGGGGCGCTGCTGGCGGCCCGACTCGACCGCCTCCCCGACGCAGAGCGTCGGACGGCCGAACGCGCCTCGGTCGTCGGGCGCACGTTCTGGTGGGGCGCCGTGCGCGAGCTCTCCCCGGAGCTCGAGCGAGCCGCGGTGGGCGGGAGCATCACGGCCCTCGTGCGGCGAGACCTGCTGCTCCCCGACCGTTCCGAGTTCGCCGGCGACGAGGCGTACCGCTTCCGGCACTCCTCGTCCGCGATGCCGCCTACGCCGGCCTATCCAAGCGCGAGCGCGCGGACCTCCACGAGCGCTTTGCAGCGTGGCTCGCGGCCCGGGCCGCCGATCGGCTCGAGGAGTACGAGGAGATCCTGGGCTTCCACCTCGCCGAGGCCTTGCGCCACCTCGCGGAGATCACGCCCGGTGACCCGCGGATCGCCGTCCTTCGGCGACGGGCGGTCGGGTACTACCTGGTCGCGGGCCGACGAGCCCTGGACGCCGGAGATGCCGCTGCCGCGACGGTGCTCCTGGGCCGAGCCGACACTCTCCTCGAGCCCGACGACCAGCTGCGCCACGCGCTGGCGTGCGACCTCGCGGTCGCGATGGCGATCGCGGGCCGCGCGGGCGAGTGCCTCGACCTCGTTCGCGCCGAGGCGGCGCGACTGTCCGTCGCCGACCCGGCCACGGTACGGGGTGCGGAGCCGGCTTTGGCCCTCGCGCGCCTCATGGCCCTGCAGGTGCCACTCACGAACGAGACCGACGGCGACCGGCTCGTCCAGCGGCCTCGAGGGCGACGCCAACGAGCTCGCCCTCGCCTACGCGTGGCACGCCATCTCGCTGGACCGCTGGTTTCGCTACCGGATCGCGGACGCCGAGGCGGCACGCGGGATCGCGATCGACCATGCTCGACGCGCCGGGGCGCGTCGCCTGGAGGATCTCGTGCTCTACTGGGGGGCCCGGTTCTACGGTCCGATGCCAATCGAGGATGGCATCGCGGACGCCGAGCGCGAGCTGGCGGCGGCGGGCGACCGCCGGATCCGGAGGGCCTCCATCCTGGTCGATCTGGCCTGCCTGCGGGCGGTCCAAGGGGACGTAACCGCGGCCCGCGACGCCGTCCAGCAGGCTGTCGGCCACCTTCACGAGCTCGGGCAGCGCCTGTACGCCGCGGCCGCTGCCGAGTTCGGGGGGATGGTCGAGCGGTTCGGCGGGGAAGCCGACCGAGGCTACGACCTGATCGCGAAGGGTCTCGACGGTTGGCGCTCCGTGGAAGCGGGAGGATACCTCGTCACCATGACCGCGATGGCGGCGCTCCTGGCGGCCCAGGCCAGACGACCGGCCGAGCTGGAGACGGCCCTCCGGCGCGTATGACACGGCCACCATCGCCACGGGCGACCACGGCGACCTGATGGGTATCGCGTTCACGCAGCGGGCCCGGGCCATGCGGCTGGCCGCGTCCGACCTCCCGCAGGCCATCGCCCACGCACAGCGCGCCGTCGCAGCCCTCGAGGCGACCGATTGGCGGATCGAGCAGGCGGACGCCCATCTCGACCTCGCCACGTACCTCGCCGCGGCCGGCCGGCCGGCCCGCGACACTGCGCGTCGGGCGCTCGAACTCGCCGAGGCGAAGGGGTACCGGCGCGGGGTCGAGCGGGCCCGAGCGATCCTGGCGGAGGCGCGCGACTAGGCGCGCGCGCGGACGGCGGCGATCTCGCGCAGGTGGGCCAGGACGCGCGGGTCCAGCGTGCCGGGCGCCGTGACCCGCTCCTCGAGGTTCTCCATCTCCATCCAGCGGATGAGCGTCGCCTGCCAGCCTTCGCCCCATGGGTCTCGCTCATCTCCGTCGGCGGCGGCTGACGGATCGACGGTTCGCAGCAGCGAACGGACTTCGGTGGCCAGGCCTGCGTCCATCACGAGGAGGCTTCCAGGTTCGGGTCGGTGGAACAGGAGGTCGTGCATGTCGAGGAGGCGCGCCAGCTCGGCGCACGGATCGACGTGATCGTCGACCCGGAGATCGACCCACCGGTCGTTCGCACCGCCATAGCCGCCGCCCTCACGCACGACGAGCAACGCCGCCGACTGCCGACCTCGTCGGTCGCCACCCGCCGCATCGCCGGCGCGAAGCGCGGCCAGCAGTCGCACCGGAAGCGCACCCATCCCGGCCCGGTATGCCGCGAGCATCCGGTCCACGACCGCTGGGCCGACGAGGATGTTGCCCTGGAGGGCGACCCCCTCCGCGGAGGCGCCACCGGCCCAGGCGAAGCACGCCGCCCCGGTGTACGTCGCGGCCCTCCCCGAGGCGTCGACGATCCCGACCTGCCGGTCCGCCGGTCGTGGATCGGCCGCGACGAGCCGTTTCAGGACTTCGGAAGCCGAGCGTCCGCCGGCCAGGAGGTGCAGCCCCTCGGGGCCGAACCGCAGGTTGGCGTCCGCCTGAGTGGCGACGGCCCCGACGCCCGCCCGGGCCCATGGAACGACCGCCCCCGCGGCGAGGAACTTCGAGGCGACTGCGACGCCGAGGTCGCCGGTGTCGGGGTCGCGGGCAACGATCGAGAACGTCATGCGGGACCGCCCGCCCGGATCCGCGGGTCGAGCATGGCCTGGATGACATCCACGCCGATGTTGGCCACCACGATCCAGAACGTGCCGAACAGGACGGTGCCCATGATGAGCGGCACGTCGTAGGTGCCGATGGAGTCGACCGCCAGCTTGCCCACGCCGGGCCACGAGAAGATCGCCTCGAGGATCACGACGCCACCCAGGAGCAGACCGAGGTCCAGGCCCACCTGCGCCGCGAACGGCCCGGCGGCGTTGCGCAGGGCGTGGCGCCCCACGACGTTTCGCTCGCGGAGGCCCTTCGCCCGGGCGGTCCGGACGTAGTCCCGACCGAGCTCCTCCAGCAATGACGTCCGCACCAGGCGGGCGTAGGCACCTGCCAGCCCGATGCCCAGGGCCAGCGCCGGCAGGGCCAGGTGCCGCGGGCTCAGCGGCGCGTATCCGGAAATCGGCAGGAGCTCGACCCCCCACGCCAGCTGCGGGAGGAAGCCCAGCCCGTACTGGAGCGTGAGGCCAACCAGGAAGATGGGCACCGCGATGAGGAACGCGCTGATCACGGCGACCACGCGATCCGCGACGCGGCCGTGCCTGGGCGCCGCAAGGACGCCCAACGGAAGGCCGATCATGACGCCGATCGCGACACCGGCGACCGCGAGCTGGGCGGTGGCCGCGAAGCGTTGAAGGATGAGGTCGGTGACCGGCTCACGCAGCGACGTGGAAACGCCGAGGTCGAGCCGGACCAGGCGGCCGAGGTACGTGAAGAACTGGACCAGCACCGGCTGATCGAGGCCCAGCGCGAGACGGATCCGCGCAAGGTCGCCGGGCGTCGCCTTGATCCCGCCGATCGCCTTCGCGGGGTCGGAAGGAAGCAGCACCGTCAAGGTGAAGGTGATGGCGGCCACGCCGAGGAGCACGACGCCGCCCCACGCGACACGGCGCACGACGACGCTGATCATCGGGGCGTGCCCCGGACCGGCGGAAGGGCGCCCGAGAGCGCCCTCCCCGGGATCGCGTTGATCACTCGCCCAGGCCGTACCTGGCCAGGTTGTAGAACCAGACAGGGTGGATGGCAAAGTCGATCACCCGCGCGGCCACGAGCGGGACCGACGCAGGATGGTCGGTCGGGACCCCGGGCGCGTCGGCCATGATCGTGGCCTGGACGTCGCGGTACATCTGGAGACGCTTTGCCGCGTCCGGTCTCGACGAAGGCGGCGGCCGCCGCCGCGTCGACCTCCTCGTTGCAGTAGAAGGCGGGGTTCGACCCGCCGGCGACGGCCGTGGCGCAGGTGAACATCGGGTCGATGAAGTCCGACGGGTCCGGATAGTCCTGGAACCATCCGATGTACGTCATCGGCGCGGTCTTCGGCGTCGAGATGGTGCCCAGGAGCACGTCGAACGGCTGCTGGACGATCTCGACCGTGATCCCGACTGCCGCCAGGTCCTGCTGCATCGATTCGACGATCGCCTTGGATCAGTGTCCTGCGAATCCGTGTAGAGGGTGGACGTGAACCCGCTTCCGAAGCCGGCCTCCGCGAGGAGCTGCCTTGGCCTTGTCGGGGTCGTACGAATACGGGTCGAACGTCGGGTCGTGACCGGGCATCAGGGGCGGGAAGATCTGGGTTGCAGCGACGCTGCGGCCCTCGCCGATCACCTTCTGGATGTTCGCCTTGTCGATCGCGTAGCTGATGGCCTGGCGAACCTTCGCGTTGCCGAGCGGCGTGTCGGCCATCCCGGTGTTCAGCCAGAGGAAGTTCGTGGCCACGAGCGGCGTCGCGCGGATGAGGTCCTTCCAGCGCGGGTCGAGCCTGGTGGCGTCCCACGAGCCGCGCCGGGATCGTCGTTGCCCATGATGTCCAGCTTGCCGGCCTGGACCTCCTGGAGCTGCGTGTTCGCGTCGACGTTGACCCGGTACGAGGATCTCGTCGACGCGGATGGCGTCCTGGTTCCAGTACGCCTCGTTGGCGACGAAGCGATAGGACTCGCCCGCCTTGACCTCGGCGAGACGGAACGGGCCGGTGCCGACCGGGTTCTTGGAGAACGCCTCGGTGTCCGTCCCGGCGAGCTCCGTCGGGACGATCGCGGCGAAGGTCATCGCCATCAGGTTGAGGAAGACGCCGGACGGACGCTCGAGCGTGATCTCGACGGTCCGATCGATCGAGCGCCTTGAGGCCGGCTGGCCTCGGTGGCCTTGCCGTCGACGACGTCCGTGGCTCCCTTGATGATCGTGAAGAAGGCGCCGCTCGAGCGGCGACGGTGTGGGCTTCAGGTTCGGATTGAGCATGCGGTTGAGGGAGGCGACGACGTCCTTCGCGACCACTCGCCGCAGGACGGTCCCGTCGCCCTTCACGAACTTCACGCCCGAGCGGAGCGTGAACGTGTAGACGGTCCCGTCGGCGGAGATGGTCGGCATGGCCGTCGGCGAGGCCCGGCACCAGCGTCGTCCCGTCGTCGTAGTCGATCAGCGACTCGAACAGCAGGCGCTCCGCCGGCAGGGCCGAGGTGTTGTACGCGATCGCGGGGTCCAGCGTGTCGATCGAACCCTCGACGGCGAAGGTCAGCGTGCCGCCGCGCGTCGCCGCGGGCGTCGCCGAAGCGGCCGGCGGCTGCGATGCGGGCGCCTCGGATGCGGGCCCGACGCGCCCGGAGGCACCGACGACTGGCTCGGGCCGCACCGCCGCCACCAGGGCGGCGATGGCGAGCGCCGCCATCAGCTGGTTCGGTGGGTGCCGCTGGTTCCTGTTCATGCGCGTCCCTCCCTTACCGCCCGGTCCCGCTCCCGGGCACTGCCAGTGACCCGCTCACCGCCGGGTCCGCGGATCGAACACGTCCCGCAGCGCGTCGCCCAAGCAACGTGAAGGCGAGCACCGCGAGAAGGATCGCCAACCCCGGCAGGACGACCAGCCGGGGATCGGTCGCGTAATAGAGGGCGTGGTCGGCGACCATGTTTCCCCACGACGCCGTGGGGGGTGGCACGCCGGCCCCGAGGTACGACAGCGACGCCTCGAACAGGATCGCGACCCCGATCGTGACGGCGCCGTAGGCGATCGCCAGCGGGGCGACCTGCGGGGTCACGTGGCGCAGCAGCAACCGCGTCGGCGATGCGCCGAGCGCACGCGCCGCGACCACGAACTCGGCGTCGCGGACGGCGCGGGCACCGCCGTACACGATCCGCGCCGGTCCGGTCCACAGCACCGCGGTGATGACGAATCCGGCGAGGGCGACGCTGGGGTGGAGCACCGCCGCGAACGCCATCGCCAGCAGGAGCGCGGGCAGGCTGAGGAAGACGTCGGTCGTGCGCATCAGGACGCTCTCGACCGGCATCGCGACGGCGACCGAACGACCACCTGGGAGGGGCAGCGGCACGCGCGGGCTGCGCGCGTAGGCGGCGACGACGGCGACCACGAACCCGATCACCGTCGCCATGACGCCCGCAAGCACGCCGACGACCAGCGCCACGCGGGCGCCGTACAGCGAGGCGGCTCAAGTAGTCGCGGCCGAGCCGGTCGGTGCCCAGGAGGTGCTCGGGCGACAGGCGCCGACGGGTACGAGGTCACCGCCCGGTCCTGCAGGTCCGGATTCCACGGCGCGATCCAGGGCGCGAGCAGGGCGGCCGTCACGAAGAGCGATCGCCAGCACGGCCCCGATCCAGAACGCCGGATCGCGGCGCAACGACGCCCAGCGGCTGCGCCGCGCGGTCGGGACGTCGTCGTTCGCGACCTCGATCGGGCGGGCGATCGCGGCCCAGGTCCGAGCTCGCGCGACCCCGGTGCCTCGTGACCCATCGGACGATCCTGCTGCATGGCCACGGGCGGCGAAGGTGACGCGGATGCTAGGAACACGACCGAGCGCACGCCTTGCGTCGTACGGCCCGACATCCCCCGGGTCGCGCGCGCGACAGTTCGTCGCCGAGCAACGCGGCTGTCCGATCCTTCGCGCAGCCTCGCGGCACGTCAGGGGCGCGCGTCGAGTCGGCCCGGGACTCGACGCGCCGGTACGCGGTCGGGTCCTCGCCCGGAGGGTTCACCGACCCGCGACGCGGCCCTACACTCCCGGCCCATGAGCCCCCTGCCCGACGGCATCGTCACGTTCCTGTTCAGCGACGTGGAGGGCTCCACGCGGCTGCTCGAGCGCGACCCCGAGGCCTCGGGCGGGGCCCTGGCCCGCCACCACGAGCTCCTCGCCGGCGAGGTCGACGTCCACCGGGGCGCCGTGTTCGAGACCGTCGGCGACGCCGTCTACGCCGCCTTCGCCGACCCGGCCGACGCCCTCGCGGCCGCGGCCGCCATCCAGCGGGCGATGGCCGACGCGGACTGGAGCCCCTTCGACGCCTTCCGGGTCCGCCTGGCCGTCGAGCGGGGCGCGGTCGAGCGGCGCGGCGACCACTACTTCGGGGCGCCGCTCTTCCGCTGCGCCCGCCTCCAGGCGCTCGCGCACGGGGGCCAGACGCTGTGCTCCGCCGACGTGGCGGGGGCCGTCGCGCGCCCTGCCCGCCGGGCTCCGCCTGCGCCCCCGCGGCCCGCACCGCCTCAGGGACCTCGCCGAGCCGATCGAGGTCTTCCAGCTCGACGTCGACGGCCTGCCGGCCGACGACCGTCCCCTGCGCGGCGCCTCCGCCACGCCGACCAACCTGCCGGCCGAGCTGACGAGCTTCGTCGGCCGGCGGGCGCGAGATCGCCGAGATCGCGGCGGCCCTCCGCAGCCACCGGCTCGTCACCCTGCTCGGGCCCGGCGGCACCGGCAAGACCCGGCTGGCGGTCGAGGCGGCACGCTCGCTGCTGGCCGACTTCCCCGGCGGCGTGTTCCTCGTGGAGCTGGCCGTCGGTGATCGACCCGGCGGACGTGTCGGACCGCGATCGCGGCGGCCCTCGACGTCACCGCCCGGCCCGACGAGACCGCCGAGGACGCGCTTGGTCGCCACTGGGCGACCGGCCGTCGCTCCTGGTCCTCGACAACTGGGAGCAGGTCCTCTCGGGCGCCGGCGTTCGTCGGCCGGCTGCTTGCCGTCGCGCTCCCTCGCTGCGGATCCTGGCCACGAGCCGGATCCCACTCGGCCTTCGTGGCGAGCGCCAGGTCCCCGTCGCGCCGCTGGACCCGGACCAGCGAGGCGCGGGCGCTCTTCCGCGATCGCGCGCAGGCAGCGGGCGCCCTGCTGCGGCCCGCGGACGACGACGCAATCGGCGCACATCTGCAGGCGGCTCGATGGACTGCCCCTGGCGATCGAGCTGGCCGCCTCGCAGGCACGTACGCGTCCGATGGAGCTGATCCGGCGGGAGGTCGAGCGAAACCTCCCGTCGACCGCGTGGCGGGACGACGTCCCGGAGCGCCAGCGAACGCTCGAGCGCTCCATCGCCTGGTCGGTCGGCCTGCTGGAGCCGGACCTGCGCGAACTCTTCGTCCGGCTCGGCGCCTTCGCGGGCTCGTTCGGCGCATCGGCCGCGGCCGAGTCGCCCGCACGATCGACGCACCGGACCTCGACGTCGCCGTGCCGGACGACGCGCCGATCCTCGCCGCGGAGTCGCTCAGCGGCCTGGCCACGCTGGCCGACGCGAGCCTCCTCGAGCCGAGAGAGGATCCGCTCGGCGAGCCGCGCTTCGCCATGCTCGAGACCATCCGCTCCCACGCCGCCGGGCTCCTGGACGTCGCGCCCATCGCGTCGCGCGGTTCGCGCCCGCCACGCGACCTGGGTGCGCGATCTCGCCCATCGGGCCGAGAGGCAGCTGACCGAGGCGGACGCGCCGGCCTGGGTGCGCACGCTCGACCTGGCCCGTTCCGACATCGCCCGAGCGGTGGACACCTGCCTCGCAACCGGCGACGGCACGACGGCATGCGGGCTCGTGGCCGACCTGTGGATCTACTGGGACCTGCGGGGCGTCCGCCCGGGCGAAGTGGCCCGGGCGGGGCGGGCGGTCGACCTTCCCGGGGCACCGGACCACGTGCGCGCCAAGGCGACCAACACCGTCGGGGTCCTCGTGTCGATGACCGAGGGATGGGGAACCGGAGCACGCTGGTTCGAACGGGCGATCGACCTGTACCGTCGCGGAGGCCCGAGCGGCGACCTTGCCGACGCGCTGGGCAACCTGGCCAACAGTTCTGGCTTCGGGGACCCTCGCGCGATCGGCCTCCTGGAGGAGGCGGTGGCGATGAACCGCACCGCCGGGGCAACCTACGGGCTCGTCAACACGCTCGTCAATCTCGCGATGAACCTCGCCTGGGTAGGCGATGTCCAGCGGGCGCGGGAGGCGGCCGACGAGGCGGTCGCCCGGGCGGGCGGGCACTCCGTTTCCAAGGCGGCGGCCATCGCGCACCACGCCGCGGCCTACGTCGCCTATGCCGCCGGGGACGCAGGGCGCCTGCTCGACGAAGCTCGGCGCAGTCTCGAGATCTTCGTTGTGATGCAGGCCGACGCCCTCGCCTGGATGCCCGCGGACCTCGTGGCGATCGGCCTCGTTCGGGCAGGACGGACGGCCGACGGCGCCGCGCTCCACGGCTGGGCCGGAGGCGCGCGGCGCCGCAGCGGCGCGGTGATGGACCCGGGCGACCTCCACATCGACGCGGTCATCGAGGCGGAGGGCGCGGCTGCCATCGGGGACGACGGCTGGTCAGCCGCGTGTGCGCGCGGCGAGTCGCTCGACGACGCCGAGCTCCTCCGGATCATCGGGGCCTCCTGAACCGACGATCCGCTCGGCGGCGGCCGGGCGCTCCTTGATCCGCCCTGGCCCTTCTCTGCGCTCGCGGCTGCGGCGATAATCCGGCGCACCGGAACGCTGCCCGGGACGCACCGCCAGGGAGGAGCACAGCGAGTGGACGGCGAGGTCGCGTCGACCGGGGAGACCCGGCGGATCGTCACGATCCTGTTCGCGGACCTGGTCGGCTCGACCGCCCTCGGTGAACAGCTCGACCCGGAGGTCACCCGGTCCGTCCTCGGCCGCTACTACGCCCTGGCGCGCGCGATCCTCGAGCGCCACGGCGGCACGGTCGAGAAGTTCATCGGCGATGCCGTCATGGCGGTCTTCGGGATCCCTCGCGCGCACGAGGACGATGCCCTGCGCGCCGCGAGGGCCGCCCTGGAGCTGCGGGATGGACTTGCGGGACTCGGCGAAGAACTCACCCGCGTCCACGGCGTCGGCCTGGACCTCCGGATCGGGCTGGCGACCGGGATGGTCGTCGCCGGCGATCCCGCGGAGGGAACGACACTGGTCACGGGTGATGCAGTGAACCTGGCGGCGCGTCTCGAGGTCGAGGCCGCCCCGGGGACCGTTCTGCTCGACGACGCGACCTGGCGAGTGATCCGCGGCGCGGCACGGGCCGAGGAGCTCCAGCCCTTGAACCTCAAGGGAAAGTCGCGTCCTGTCGTTGCATGGCGGCTCATCGAGCTGCACGACCGTGCGCTCCCGCGCCGCATTGGCGGCCCGTTCGTCGGCCGAGCGGCGGAGCTCGGGCTCCTCCGGGCGGTCGTCGTCGACGTCCTGGCGACGAACCGGGCGATGCTCGTGACCATCACTGCCCCGCCCGGGACGGGCAAGAGCCGCCTCGTCGCTGAGTTCGCGGGCGCGCTCGCCGCGGGCGTGACCGTCCTCACGGGGCGCTGCCTGAGCTACGGCGAGGGCATCACCTACTGGCCGATCGCCGAGATCGTCCGCGCCGCCGTCGGCATCGCCGATGGGGACGACGCGGTGGCGGCGCGCGCGAAGCTCGACGCCGACATGGAGGGCGCTCCGGACGGCCGGGACGTCGCCGCCCGCGTGGCCGCCGTCATCGGCCTCGACCCGAGCGGCGCGTTCGCCGGGGAGACTCCGTGGGCCGTCCGCCGGATGCTCGAGATCCTGGCGGGGCGGGGGCCGCTGGTCGTGGTCGTGGACGACCTCCAGTGGGCCGAGCCCGGCCTCCTCGACCTCCTCGAGTACACGATCACATGGGCCTCGGCGAGCCCGCTGCTCCTCGTCTGCACCGCCCGTCCCGAGCTCCGCGACAGGCGACCGACATGGGCGACCTCGATCCCTGGCTCCACGACGATCCAGCTCCCTCCCCTGCCGGCCGACGAGACACGCTCGCTCCTCGATCAGCTCGCCGGGATCCCCCTCCCGCCTGCGGTCCGGGCGCGGGTCGAGCGCGCCGCCGGCGGCAACCCGCTCTTCGCAGAGCAGCTTCTCGCGATGCTCGTCGAGGACGGGCATCTGCAGCGCGACGACGAAGCCTGGGTCGTCCGGACGGACCTTGAGACGTTGCCCCTCCCGGTGACCATCGGCGCCCTGCTCGGGGCGCGCCTCGACGGGCTGCCGCCTCGCGAGCGGACGACGATCACGCACGCCGCCGTCGTGGGCGAGCAGTTCGACGCAGCGGCGGCAACGGAGCTGACGGATCCAGGCGACCCTCAGGGCGTCTCGCGGCGCCTCGACGCGCTCGTCGATCGCGAGCTCCTGCGACCCGACCGGTCGAACCTGCTCGGAGGCGACGCGTTCCGGTTCCACCACCTGCTCGTCCGCGACGCCGCCTACGAGGCGCTGCCGAAGGCCGAGCGCGCGGCGCTCCACGAGCGGTTCGGAACGTGGCTCGAGGTGGCGATGGGTGACCGCAGGGCGGAGGTCGAGGCGATCGTCGGCCACCACCTGGCCGAAGCTCACGGGTACCGGGCACTGCTGGACCCGGACGATCCGGGGCTTGGGGGGCTGGCGGCGCGTGCCGCGGGGAACTTCGCGGCCTCGGCGCGCCGGTCGATGGCCCTGGGAGATATGCGCGGTGCGTCGGAGAGCTTCCACCGCTTCCTCGCACTCCTCCCGGCGGTCAGCCCACAGCGGGTCGAGCTGCTGCCCGACGCCGCGAAAGCGGCCCTGGAATCCGGGAATCGGCCCGCCGCCCGGGCGCTGCTCACCGAGGCGCGCACCCTGGCGGCGGAGACGGGCGATGCGCGCGTCGGCGCGGTGGCGCGGATCCACGAGATGGTCATCGAGGTCTGGTCCGGAGAGCCCGACTGCACCGCCCTGCGCGCGGAGGCCGAGCACCACATCGCGGCTCTCGCCGACCTGGGCGACGAGCGGGGCCAGGCCCTGGGCTGGAGCCTCGTCGCGGAGCTCGAGTGGTATCGCGAGGACGTCGCTGCTGCGCTCGAGGCGATCATGGCGGCCATCGAGCACGCGGAACGGGCCGGCGATCGCTGGATGCGCGCCGAGTACCTGGCCCTGGCGGCCCCGTGCACGCCCACGCCGGCGGAGCGCGAGCTCGACCGCCGGGCGATGCTCGCCCGCGCCGGCGACGGCTACCGGATCGTCGCGGCCCGCCAGCTGCCGCAGATCGGAGTGATCGTGGCCGGCACGGGGCGGATCGTCGAGGGGCGCGGCATGGTGGCCGAGGGCGTCGGGCTGTGCCACGAGCTCGGCCTGCCGATCTGGGCGGGTGAGATGTCGGTCTGCTCGGCGATCGTCGAGACCATCGCCGGGGACCTGGAGGCCGCGGAGCGGGAGCTCAGCGCGGGCCTGGATTTGCTCGGTCCGGAGGACCGCATGCACGTCGGGGCGTTGCAGGCGATCCGCTCCCGGATCCTGCAGCGGCTCGGGAGGCTCGACGAAGCCGAGATGGCCGCGGCGGCGACGGCTCCGCCTGCGGACGCAGTGCACATCGGCATGCTCGACGCGCTGGCCCTCGCGGTGCAGGCGGGGATCCTGGCCCGTCGCGGCGAGCGCGCCGAAGCGACGGTGGCGGTCGACCGCGTGCTCACGCGGCTGACCGGGGCCAAGGGAGACCTCGACGTGTATCTCTACCTCAGCCCCGGCGTCGCCGCGGCGGAGGCGCTCCTCGCCCTGGGACGGCTGGAGGAGGCCCGCGGCCTCGCGGCCACTGCGATCGCGGAGGCCAGTGCGGCCGGCGCGCCCGCATGGGTCGCTCGCCGACGCGAGGAGCTAATCGCCGCCGGCATCGAGCTGCCGGCGTGAGCTCGGCACCCCGCCCCCTGCCCGACGGCATCGTCACCTTCCTGTTCAGCGACGTCGAGGGCTCCACGCGCCTGCTCGAGCGTGACCCGGCTGCGCTCGGGAACGCCCTCGCCCGCCACCACGAGCTCCTTGCCGGCCTCGTCGCCGACCACGAGGGTGCCGTCTTCGAAACGGTCGGCGATGCCGTGTTTGCGGCCTTCGGCTCACCGCGGGACGCCCTGGCGGCCGCGGCCGCCATCCAGGGCGCGATGGCCGACGAGGATTGGAGCCCCTTCGAAGCCTTCCGCGTCCGGCTGGCCGTCGGAGATGGGGTCCGTGGAGCGGCGAGGCGACCACTACTTCGGGACTCCTCTCTTTCGATGTGCCCGCCTCCAGGCGCTGGCCCGGGGCGGCCAGACGCTCTGCTCCGGCGACGTGGCCGAAAGCGTGGGCGTCGCGGTGCCCCCCGCCACCCACATCCGGCCCCGCGGGCCGCACCGCCTCAAGGACCTCGCGGAGCCGATCGAGGTCTTCGAGCTCGATGTCGCCGGGCTGCCCGTCGACGACCGTCCCCTGCGCGGCGCATCGGCCACGCCCACGAACCTGCCTGCGGAGTACACCGCGTTCGTCGGCCGACGCCGCGAGATCGAGGACATCGCGGAGGCCCTCCGGAGCCACCGTATCGTCACGCTCCTCGGTCCGGGTGGCACCGGCAAGACCCGGCTCGCCGTCGAGGCGGCGCGCTCCCTCCTGGGCGACTTCCCCGACGGCGTGTTCCTCGCGGAGCTCGCCCCGGTGGTCGACCCGGCGGCCGTGCCGGACGCGATCGCAGGGGCCGCCGGGGTCGCGGTGCGGCCTGGCGAGGCCGCCGACGCGGCGCTGGCTCGCGCGCTCGCCGACCGGCACGTCCTGCTCGTGGTCGACAACTGGGAGCACCTCCTGTCGGCCGCGCCCGTGGTCCCGCAGATCGTCTCGGGCGCGCCGGGGGTCCACGTCCTCGCGACGAGCCGGGTGCCACTCCGGGTGCGAGGCGAGCGAAGGATGCCGGTGCCGCAGCTCGACCCGGCGGGCGATGCGTCCGCGCTGTTCCGGCTGCGGGTCGAGGCGGTGGGCGGCCGGATCGGCCCGGACGACATGGCGACGGTGACGGAGATCTGTCGCCGCCTGGACGGGCTCCCGCTCGCGATCGAGCTGGTCGCCGCGCGAGCCGGCGCGATCCCCCTGCGGTCCATCCTCGCCGGCCTCGAGCGCGGCGCCCTCGGCGTCTCCGGCGGTGCCGACCTCCCGGATCGCCAGCGGACGGTGGAGCGGTCGGTGGCCTGGTCGGTCGACCTCCTGCCGGCGGACCTTCGAGCCCTCTTCGTCCGCCTCGGCGTCTTCGCGGGATCTTTCACCCCGTCCGACGTCGCGGCCGTCGCCCGGACCCGAGTCGCCTCCCGGGAGGCCGCGGACCAGGAACGCGGCGACCCACCACTGGCGGGCGTGGCATCGATCTGTCGTCGCTCGACCTCGACGCCCTCGATGGCCTGGCCGCGCTCGCCGAGGCGAACCTCCTCGTGCCTCGCGAAGATCCGCTGGGTGAGGCACGGTTCGGGATGCTCGAGACCATCCGATCGTACGCGGCAGCCGCCATCGACGGGTCACCCGAGGCCGAGGCGGCTCGTCGGCGGCATGCAGACTGGGTGAGGACATCGGTCGCCGCGGTCGATCGGCTGCTCGAGGACACCGATGCCAGCACCTGGATGGCGCGGTTCGACGCCCTCCGCGAGGACGTCACGGCGGCGCTCGACTTTGCGATCGGAGACGCCGACGGCGACCTTGCCTGCGGGATCGTTGGCGAGCTCTGGCCGTACTGGGATATCCGTGGCGTTCGCCCCGACGAGCATGCCCGTGCGCTGCGGTCGATCGAGCTCCCCGGCGTGGCTCCGGCGACGCTTGCGAAGGCGCTCAACACGATGGGCGTCATCGAGGGCAACTTCGTGCGCCACATGGGGATCCCGTGGTTCGAGCGCGCGATCGAGCTTGTACCGCTCCGTCGACCGCCCCCTGGAGCTCGCGGAGTCGCTGAACAACCTGGCCGTCAGCCTCGACCCTCACGACCCTCGCTTCATCGCGCTCCTCGAGGAGGCCATTGCCCTGAAGCGCGCCCACGGCGCGAGGACCTACGAGCTCGCTGAACAGCCTGACGAACCTCGCGATTGCCCGGGCATTCCTCGGCGATCTCGAGGGCGCCCGGCGGGACGCCGACGTCGCACTCGACGCCGCCCAGAGTCACGGGGGCAGGCTCGCGATGGTTGCGCGCGACGGCCTCGGCCTACGTGGCCGCAGTAGCAGGCGACGCGTCGCGACTTGATCGCGACGCGACCGATGCGCTGGCGTGCCACCCTCGCGGTCGCGGGGCACGGACCCCTCGCCGCGGATCCCGCCGAGCTGAGAGCCCTGGGGTTCGCGCTCGGCGGGCGGCCCGACGCCGCGGGGCGCCTGTTCGGCTATGCCGACGCGCTGCGCCGCGAGTTCTCGTATGCGCTCGATGAGCTGCAGCGGCCAGATCTGTGATCGGATCCGTCGCCGCCGGGACCTCGGCGTCAGCACCGGACGCCTGGCAGGCGGCCGTCGCCAAGGGACGGACGCTCACCGACGAGGAGGCGCTCGCGCTCGCCCGGTCGACGTGACCCGGGCCGCTACCTGACCTCGAAGATCGCGGCGGGCATCGCCGGCGTGCCGCCCATCCCGCGTGCCCGCCCCGTCTCGCCCGCGGCGGCCGTCTGCTCCAGCGGCGCGCACGAGAGCGTGTAGCGGCCGGGATCGGCGAGCGAGAAGCGGGCCGACTGCTCCTGGCCCGGGGCGCGGGTTGAGCTCCACCTTCGGGGCGCCCGGCAGGGTGCACACGTAGAGCACCTCGGCGTCGTTCGTGAACGTCACGAGCACCTGCTCGCCGGCCGCGACCTGCCAGACCTGCGCCGGCTCGTCGAGCGCCGACGCCTGCAGCGCCACCGGGACCGCGTTGGCGTCGAGCCAGCGGTTGACGCCGATCACCGAGGCCGCCACGCCGATCGCGAGCCCGGCGATCACCGCGAGGTACGCCGCGTCCTTCACGCGGGTCCACGTCCGGTGCTGCGGCCGCGGCCAGGACCGCCGCGGGGCGCGGGTCGTAGCCGCGCAGGCGCAGCGAGTTCGAGATCACCGACACGGACGAGAGCGCCATCGCGCCGGCGGCCATCGCCGGGTTGAGCGTGATGCCGAAGAACGGGTAGAGGACGCCCATCGCGATCGGGATCAGGGCGACGTTGTAGGCGAAGGCCCAGAACAGGTTCTGGCGGATCACGGCCATCGTCCGCCGCGAGAGCGCGATCGCCGCCACGACGCCGCGCGGGTCGCCGCCGACCAGCGTGATGTCGGACGCCTCGATGGCCACGTCGGCGCCGGTGCCGATCGCGACGCCGAGGTCGGCCGCGGCCAGGGCGGGCGCGTCGTTGATGCCGTCGCCGACCATGGCGACGACCTTGCCGCGGGCCCGCAGCTCGTCCACGACGCCCGCCTTGTCCCCGGGGAGCACCTGGGCCCGGACGCGCTCGGGCGGGATCCCGACCTGCGCCGCCACGGCGAGGGCGGTGGCGCGATGGTCGCCGGTGACCAGCCAGGCCTCGATGCCGGCCGCCTCGAGGGCCCGAACCGCCTCGGCCGACTCCGGCTTCACCGGGTCGGCGATCGCGAGCAGCCCAGCCGGCCGAGCCGTCGACGGCCACGAAGACCGGCGTCCGCCCGTCGGCTGCCTGGACCTCGCCGGCCGCCTCCAGGTCGCCGAGGTCGACGCCGCGCTCGGCGAGGAAGCGGGCGCTCCCGACGAGCACGAGCCGCCCGTCGACCGTCGCCCGGGCGCCGCCGCCCGCGGTCGCCTCGAACGCTCCGCCGCCCGGGAAGGCGAGCCCGCGCTCGCGCGCGGCCAGCAGGATCGCCCCGGCGATCGGATGCTCGGAGCCGGCCTCGACGGCCGCGGCCAGGCGAAGCAGGTCGTCGGGCGCGAGGTCAGCCGCCGGGCAGCACCTCCGCGACGGCGGGCCTCCCCCGCGTCAGCGTGCCCGTCTTGTCCAGGATGACCGCGGTCACCCGGTGGGCGTTCTCCAGCGCCTCCCCGCCGCGGACCAGGATCCCGGCCTCGGCGCCGCGGCCCGTCCCGACCATGATCGCGGTCGGCGTCGCGAGCCCCATGGCGCACGGGCAGGCGACGATCACGACCGCGATGAAGGCGGCCAGGGCCAGGGTCAGCTTCGGCTCGGGCCCGAGCAGCAACCAGAGGGCGAAGGTCGCGGCGGCCACGAGGAGCACCAGCGGCACGAAGATGCCGCTGATCTGGTCGGCCAGGCGCTGGATCGGGGCCTTGCTGCCCTGGGCGCGGCGGACCATCTCGACGATCTGGGCCAGCGCGGTATCGCGCCCGACCCGCGTCGCCCGCATGACGAAGCTGCCGGTGGTGTTGAGGGTCGCCCCGATGACCTCGTCCCCGGGGCCCTTCGTGACCGGCATCGCCTCGCCGGTGAGCATCGCCTCGTCGACCGCGCTCGTCCCCTCGCCGACGACGCCGTCGACCGGCACCTTCTCGCCGGGCCGGACGCGCAGGAGATCGCCGGGCTGGACCTGCTCGATCGGGACGTCGACGTCGCCGTCCGGGCGGACCAGGCGCGCGGTCTTCGCCTGCAGGCCGACGAGGCGCCGGATCGCGCCGGTCGTGCGGCCCTTGGCCCGCGTCTCGAGCCACTTCCCGAGGAGGATGAGGCCGATGATGATCGTCGACGAGTCGAAGTAGGTCTCGGCGGGGAGGCCGGCCGCCATGATGACCTCGGGGTACATCGTCACGAAGACCGAGTAGCCCCAGGCGGCGCTCGTCCCGACGGCCACGAGCGTGCTCATGTTCGTGCCGCCGTGGCGGGCGCTCTTCCAGGCCGCCTGGTAGTAGCGGCGCCCGGCCCAGAACTGGACGAAGGTCGCCGGCCAGATGACGAGCCGGTTGACGTCAGCCATCGTCAGCGGGAGCGGGGCGAACATCAGGACCATGATCCCGATCGCGACGCCGATGCTGACGGCGGCCTGGATCCCGAGCTCGCGCTGCTCCCGGGCGCGGATCCGCTCGGTCTCGTCGAGCTCGGAGTCGACGGCCGCGGTGTCGGAGGTGGCCCCCGGTGCCTGGGCCTCGGCGGCCTCGAGCGCTCCCGGCCGAACGTCGTAGCCGGCCTTCTCGATCGCCCCCACCAGCTCGGCCCGCCCGACGGCATCCGGCAGGTAGCGGATCGTCGCGATCTCGCTGGCCAGGTTGACGTTGGCCTCGACGACGCCATCGGTCCTGCGCAGGAACCGCTCGATCCGGTTGCTGCACGACGCGCAGGTCATCCCGACGACCGGGAAGGAGACCTCGACCGGCGCGACGGCAGGCTTGTCGGGGGAGACCGGGACGCTCGTTGTCATACTCCCCCGGAGTATATCACCGGGTTGATGGCCGGTCGGCTGGTCCGATGGTCCCGAATCCGCGGGCCGCGGGGCCCATGATCGCGACGGCGCGACCACCTCACGAGCGGCCCCGAGGGGGCGAGCCTACCGTTCGACGGTGGCCGAGGCGAGCATCGCCCGGACCTGCGCCTCGGCGGTCGCGAGGTCGGGTCCCCGCAGGCAGGCGACCATCGCGAGGTTCGAAAGCGGCGTCGGCTGCCCGATCGGGACGAGGACGCTCAGCGTCTCGTCCGCGCCGACCGCCGCGCAGGAGCCGGGCCTCGCAAGCTGGAGCCGGGCATGCTCGCCGCCCAGGTCCACAACGTCCCCGGCGGTGGGGAGGGGCAAGAGGATCCGGGTGTTGATCCAGCTCACCAGGACGCCGTTCGGCGACAGCGAGGCCAGCGGCCAGTCGCACGCGCGTCCCCGGGCATCGGGCGGATTCGGTGCCGCCGGCGGCCTCGTGGCGCAAGCGGCGAGCAGCGGATCCGTGCTGAGGTAGGCCCACGGTCCGTCATTGATCGGGTCGTGGTCGTTGGGCTGCCAGCGGGTCCATGCGGACGGCCGTTCGAATGAGATTCCGTCGGCGAAATCGGCCACCGTGGCATCCGCGGCGGGTGAGCCCGCGGTCGCCGCCGGTGACGGAGTGGTCACGGCGCTCGGGGACGGCGACGGAGCGGGCGATGGAGTGGGCGACGGAGCGCAGCCGGTCGCGGCCATGGCGAGGAGCCCGAGCAGCACAGGGCGCATCCGGATGCGGATCATCACTGCTTCGACGTCCGGGCCCGCGCTGGAGTGGCGGGGCCCGCTACACTCCGGCGATGCCGCGCCCGGGAGGAAGCCCCACCCTCGACGAGGCGTCCGCCGAGGTTCGGGCGCCGGCGGTCGTGGCCGTGCTCGCGACGCCGGTCGGGCCGCTCCACGCCGCGGCCACCGACGAGGGGATCGTGGCCCTGGAGCTGCGAACGACCGACGATGCCTTCGGGGCGTCGGTGGGGACGCGGACCCGGCGGCGGCTCGTACCGGCCGCCGCTGCCTCGGCCTTCCCGGCGGCGCGCGCCCACCTCGCGGAGCTGGAGCGCGAGCTCGGGGAGCACCTGGCCGGCACGCGCGACTCCTTCGACGTTCCCGTGGTCCTCGAGGGCGTGAGCGACTGGGATCGCCGCGTGCTCGACGGGGTGCGCACGATCCCGCGGGGCGCGACCGCCTCGTACGGCGAGGTCGCCCGGCGGATCGGGAAGCCGGGAGCGGCGCGCGCGGTGGGCGGTGCGGTGGGCCGGAACCCGATCGGGCTGCTGATCCCGTGCCACCGGGTCATCGCCGGCGACGGGACGCTGGGCGGCTACGGGGGCAGCTGGTTCGGGAGCCGCGAGGAGCTCCTGGGGCTCAAGGAGCGCCTGCTGGAGCTCGAGGGCGTCATCCCCGCCGCCGCGATCCGTGCCCCGTCGATGAGCCCGATCCGTTGAGCCGTCGCCGATGACCGTCCTGCGGGCCTATCGCCAGCTGCTCCGCAACGGGCCGCTGACGCGGCTCCTCGTCGGTGAGTTCGTCTCGTCGATCGGGGACTGGCTCTACCTTGTCGCGATCCTGATCCTCGTCTACGAGGTCACCGAGGACCCGGTCGTCCTGGGCCTCGTCGGCGCCGCGCGGGTGCTCCCCTACCTCGTGCTCTCGATCCCCGCCGGGATCGTCGCGGACCGCTTCGACCGGCGCATGGTCCTCCTCTCGACCGACGTCGCCCGCGGGCTGCTGATGCTGGTGATCGCGGCGATCGTCTTCCTCGACGGCCCGGTCTGGCTCGTCATCGCGCTGGCGATCGGCGGGACCTGCTTCGCCACGTTCTTCGGCCCGGCGATCGGGGCCTACCTGCCCAACCTCGTCGAGGACGAGGACCAGCTGGGACCGGCCAACAGCGCCTGGTCCACGCTGGACAACCTGGCGTTCATGGTCGGTCCCGCGGTGGCCGGGATCCTCATCGCGGCCGGGGGGCTCGTGGTGGCCTTCCTGCTCAACGCCGCGAGCTTCGCCGTGATCGCCGTCGTCCTGTGGGGGCTGCCGCGGAATCGTCCGGACGAGGACGGCGCTCCGGTGGACGCCGACGCGACCGTCCCGGTCGCGGCCACCCCGGTCGCGCCCGCCCCGGGCCCGGCCGCCAGCGCCGTCCCTGGTCCGGCGGTGCTCGTGCCGGTCATCGGGCTTGCCCTCATCGACATCGTGGGGTCGGTCGCGGGAGGCGGCCTCTCCGTCCTCACGGTCATCATCGCCACGACGTCGCTGGGCGGCGGCGACGCCGCGACCGGATTCCTGAATGCCGGCATCGGCCTCGGCGGGTTCATCGGGGCGCTGGTGGCCGGCGCGCTCGTGCTCCGCCCGAGCCTGGTCCCGGTCCTCGTCGGTGGGTCGGTGCTGCTCGCCATCGGCCTGGCGGGTCTCGGCTACGCCGCCAGCGCTCGGCGTCGCGATCGTCGCGATCGCGGTCGCCTCGATCGGCGGCCTCGTGGTCGAGGTCACGAGCACGACGATCTTCCAGCGGGTGGTGCCGGACGCGATCCGGGGCCGTGCCCTCGGGGTCCTCGGGACGATCTCCACCGTGGCCTTCGCTGCCGGATCCTTCCTGCTGCCGGTCGCCTCCGGGGAGTTCGGGACCGGCCCGGTCCTGCTCGTGACCGGCATCGCCGTGGCGGTCGCCGGCATCATCGGGGCGCTGCTCGCGGCTCCCGCGGCGCGTCGCCCTGCCGGCTCGACCGCGGACGTGCGGGTCAACCGGCTGGCCGGCCTGCCGCTCTTCGCCGGCGTCCCGGCAGCCTCGCTGGAGGCGGTGGCGGTCCGGCTGGAGCCCGTGCGCGTGGCGGCGGGCGACATCGTGATCCGGCCAGGGCGATCTCGCCGACCGTTTCTACCTGATCGAGCAGGGCTCGTTCGAGGTGACGCGGCGCGTGAGCCCGGAGCGCGTGAGCCCGGAAGGGGCGGCCGAGGCGGAGCACCTCCGGACGATGGGGCCGGGCGAGGTCTTCGGCGAGATCGGGCTCCTGCGGGGAGTCCCGCGCACGGCAACCGTCACGGCGGCGACCGCCGGCCGCCTGCTTGCCCTCGACGGCGCCGACTTCCTGGAGCTCGTGAGTGCCGGTCCCCAGGTCCGGCCGCGCCTGCTCGACCTGCGGCGAGGGGCGCCCGGCTCGGGCTACTGACGCCGGGCATCCGGATCCGGGCCGCGGTCCCGCGCGGCTGTCCGCGCCCGGCGGCACCGGCCCCGGGCGGCTCGCATGCCGCCGGGGTCCCCGACGCCGCGGGCACCTCCGACGCCGATCCGGCGAGGATCGCCTTCACCTCGAAGGGCGAGGCCGCCGGGTGCCTCGCCCGTATGAGCGCCGCGTACCCGGCCACGTGCGGCGCCGCGAACGAGTTCCCGGTCGCGACCATCCAGCCGCCGTCGCGCCAGGCGACGTGGACGTCGACTCCGTGCGCGCCGAACTCCACCGGTGGGTCCGGGTTGTAGAACCACGCGCCGGCGTCCGCGAGGTCGTGGGCCGCGACCGAGACCACCGACGCGAAGAGGGACGGGTAGCTGTTGCCGGGCACGTTGTTCGCTGCGCAGACGAGGAGCACGTTCGCGAAGTAGGCGCGGTCGGCGAGGTCGTGGAAGAGCCCGAACAGCGCCTCGCTCTTCGACGACAGGCTGAGGTTCACGACGCTGGCGCCGTTCTCGATGGCCCAGTCGAGCCCCGCGGCGAAGACGATCCCCTTGCCCCGGTTGTCCGGCCCGAGCACGCGCACCGAGACGAGGTCAGCGCCCGGCGCGATGGCATGGATGATCCCGGCGCAGGCGGTCCCGTGCCCGACGACGTCGAGCCCCGCGGGATCGTCCACGATCAGCGGGTCGTCGTCCGGATCGGGAGCCAGCTCCACCTTCACGCTGCGGACGAGCTTCCCGCCCACCGCCGGGTGGTCGCGCTCGACGCCAGAGTCGATGATCGCGACGGTCACGCCGCTGCCGTCCGTCTCGCCCATCGCCCAGGCGCGGGTCAGGCGCCCGAAGGGCAGGTCGCGGCGCAGGTCCGCCAGGCGGGCCCCGACGAACGGCTCGCTCCAGGCCGGGAGGAGCTCGTCGGTCATCGCTCGGAGGCGCGGCGCCGCAGCCCCCGGCCGGCCCCCTGGCCGCGGCTACCGCCGCTGCCGCGCTCCGCCTGGCGCACCAGGACCGCCAGGAGCGCGCCCACCAGCTCGACCTGCTCCGGCGAGGCCTGCCGAAGCGCCGCGATCTGCTCGACCAGCGGCCAGAGCGGATCGTCCGGCCCCGCGACCTCGGCCACGGCCGCTGCCACCAGCTCCTCGACGCCCCCGGTGGGAGCCTCCTCGCCCGCGAGCGTGCCGAGGACCGTGCCGAGCAGGGCGGCGACATCGCGTTCGACCCGGCTGGCACGGATCGCGACCGACGCCTGGCGGGCGAAGGCACCGGCGAGCTCGACGTCGCGGATGGAGAACGTGGCCTCGGTGCGCTTGTCGAGCACCTCCAGCACCCCGATCGTGCCGCGGTCGTCCACGAGCGGGACGGCCACGATGGAGCGCGGCACGTACTGGGTCTTCTCGGCGAAGCTCCGCCCGAAGCGCGGGTCGCGCGCGACGTCCGAGATGGCGAGCGCCTGCCCGGTCGAGAAGACGTAGCCGACGAGCCCCCGGTCGGGCGGGATCTCCAGGCCGACGACGCCCTGGCCCTGGGCGCCAGCCGCGACCCGGAAGACGAGGACGTTGCGGGGTGCATCGAAGAGGGCCAGCGATGCGGCCTCGGCCTCGAACAGGAGGACGGCGGCCTCGACGATCGAGCGCAGGACGGCCTCGGTCCCGCCGAGCTCGAGGCGCCGCGCGATCTCGGCCCGCCGTCCGATCGCAGCGAGCGCTGCCCGGGCGGCGGCGTCGCGCTCGGCCGTCATCGGGCGCCGGTCATCACGTGGCCGTCATCGCTCTGCCGCGCGCTCCAGGCGATCGAGGTCGGGCACGATGAGCGTCTCCTTCTCGATCCGGATCAGGCCCTCGGCCGCGAAGTCGGACAGCAGGCGGTTCACCGTCTGGCGCGTCCCGCCGATCATCGCCGCCAGCTCGGACTGCGAGAAGGGCCACGAGAGCCGGATCTCGCCCTCCGCCGTCGGATCGGCCTCTCGCGCCATCCGCACGATCCGGCGCGCCAGGCGACCCGGCAGGTTGAGGAAGTGGAGCTCACCGACGTGATACGTGAGGCGGCGCAGCTCGCCGACCAGGCCCGCGAACAGGGCGCGCCGCAGGTTCGGGTCCTCGTCGACCAGGCGCTCGAAGGCGTCGCGCCGCAGGACGAGCGCCTCGGTCGGCTCGATGGCGACCGCCGTCGCCGAGTGCTCCTCCCCGTCGAGGAGCGCGAGCTCACCGAAGAAGTCGCCGGGACCGAGCGTCGCGATGATCGCGCCCTCCTCGCCCTCGGGATCCGGCAGCACGATCTTCACGGAGCCGGCCTGGATCACGTACAGGGAGTCACCTGGATCTCCCTGGTGGAAGATCGTCTCGTTGCGCCGGTAGCGCCGGCCACGCAGGGATTCGATGCAGCGCGCCAGCGTCTCGTCGTCGACGCGCGAGAAGAGCACGCAACGCCTCAGCGCCTCCGCGGCGTTCGCCCGCATCTCCGCCGCCACTCAAGCCTCCAGCGACACCCCCCGACGCTCCGACGGCCGAATGCTACGAGCCTGCGGCTGCCGTGGCAACGCGCGCCGCGAGAAACGCCACGAGGGCGGGCCCCCCGCCCGCCCTCGTGAGGAGGAAAGTGCTCGATCCGCGGAGGCCCTCGTGGGTCAGGGCTTGCGGGTCTTCCCGCGCTTGGCCTCGCTGACGAGGTTGTTCCGCGACGCGGATCGCTCGATGTCACGGTTCTTGGACTGGGCGAGGTCCCGGGCCAGGATCGGGCTCATCAGCCCGAAGTTGTGGCCCTCGACGTCGTCTCGTCGACCGCCGAGCGCTTCGGGCCGCCGGCGACGCCGTCGGGCGCCGACTTCACCTTGGCCCCGTGGCCCTCGACGTCGTCCTCGACCGCCGAGCGCTTCGGGCCGCCGGCCACGCCGTCGGGCGCCGACTTCACGTTGGCCCTGTGGCCCTCGACGTCGTCGTCGATCGCCGAGCGCTTGCCGCCGGCCACGCCGTCGGGCGCCGACTTCCCTTGGCCCGCTGTGGCCCTCGACGTCGTCCTCGACGGCCGAGCGCTTCGGGCCGCCGGCCACGCCGTCGGGCGCCGACTTCACCTTGGCCCGCGTGGCCCTCGACGTCGTCCTCGACGGCCGAGCGCTTCGGGCCGCCGGCCACGCCGTCGGGCGCCGACTTCACCTTGGCCCCGTGGCCCTCGACGTCGTCCTCGACGGCCGACTTCATCATGATGCCGTCCTGGTCCATCTTCTTCTTTGCCATGCCGCATCCTCCTTGGGGATCGAGCAAACCCGGTTCGCACCGGTGCGCCGGATCATGCGGCCGCGGCCGGCGACGGTAAAGGGGCGAAGCGACTCCGGGGATGTCGCCTCGCCGACACTCACGCGACGGCGCGGCGGCGCCGGCGTCAGGGACGCTGGACGGGCCGCATCGGGAAGACCCCGATGATGATGGGGCTCGTCGGATCCAGCAGGAGCTCGTAGCCGACCTCACCCTGGCGGAGCAGGTCGCCGAGCAGGCCCGACTCGCGGGCGGGCAGGCCCACGAACAGGCGGTGCCCGTCGACCTCGACAGGGGCGACGTCGTCGTCTGATCCGTTGAGCCCGAAGCGGCGGCGCAGCTCGTGAAGCGGCACGTACGGCCGGCTCTTGATGAACCGCCGGAGCTGGGCCTGGGTGCAGGCTGCCCGCTCCCTCCTGGCTGGAGTCGCGAACCGCCTGCGGCGTGGAACCGTTCGACGTGCCGGGCGCCGCGGCGGAGGCGGTGCTCGTGGCAGCACCGCGGCGGGCGTGGCGGCGCCGGTTGCGGGATCCAACTGGGCCGGAGGCTCCAGCGCGGGCTCGGTCATCGGTGGGCTAGCTCCGCGGCCACGCGGGCCACGCACGATCCGTCGAACCCGGCGGGCAGGAGCCCGCCGGTTGGCCGGGATCATACCGCCCGTCGGTGGACTGCGCCCGCAGCGGGAGCGTCGCCCCGGCGCCACGCCCCAAGGCGGGGGCGCCGAACACGAAGCGGCCGCCGTCCGGGATGGACGGCGGCCGCCGGGTTTGCGCGCGGGAGCTGCGGCGTCAGGCCCGGGGCTGACCCGCCGCGTGACGCGGCCCGGGCAGCGGCTGCTGGGCGGCGCCGGCCTGGCCGGCCCATCGGCGCACGGCGCTGATGCGCGACGCCCCGAAGGCAACGATCCGCTCGAAGCTCGCCGGCGCCCGGAAGGTGCGCTCGCTGCGCACATGGCCCTCGGCGGCGCGACGCTGAGCCGCGGCCTCCGCTTGCCGTGTGGAGATCTTGTCCGGGTTCAGCAGCTGGATGGTGTAGTTGTTGTACACGTGAGGCTCCCTTCGCGCTCCGGATCCCTGTGCGTTCCCCTCCGGAGACGGGGAGATCGTGCGCCCGGCCGGCCCGGCGGCGGTATCGGCGGCGACACGGCCCGCATGCCATCCGCGCGCCAGGCTCCGGGTCGCCCGATTGCCCGGTCGGGGGTCCGCGAACCGACAGCCGCGCGGCGCGGACACGCGCGGCGCGGACACGAGGAGACCGCCGCCCGTGGGGGGTGGCGGTCTCGGGGAGCGCGAGGGGAAAGGGCGGTCAGGGGCGGTAGCGAAGCGCTGAGAGCGTCGTGCCGCGTGCCACGCGGATCTTCCGGACGCCGGTCACGACCGACCGACCGGAGCCGGCGATCGCGCGGATGCCGTCGGTGAGCCAGTACGTTCGCTCGTCCGCGCTCTCCTGCGTGGCATGGCGGCGCGCCCGGGCCTCCAGCTGGCGATCGGCAGTGCGGCCAGGGACCTGGAGCTGCGTCGAGCGGTCGATCATCGGAGTCTCCCTTCGCGCCCCGGGCCCTCGTGTGATCCGCCCCGGAGGCAGATGGATCGTCGGGTGAAATGGGCCTCGACCGGTAGCGGCCGGCCGACGCCGTGGCTGGCGTCCGCGAGCCCCGTTCGGAGTCGGCGGCGTGCCCGGGCGCGTGTCGGGCGCCCGACACGCGCGCCCACGGGTTCCACGCGGGGCGGCATGCCCACCGCGCCTAGCCACGGTTCCCAAGGACGTGCAGACGGCGCGTCACGAGGCCTCCGAGGTCGACCCGCCATCCGCCCCGGCCGAGGGCGGTGCCCGCCGGAGCGTCGGCGCTCGCCGTCTTCAGGCTGGCCCCCGCCTTCCGGCGCCGGACCTCCGAGACGAGTGCGTCGCGGTCGACCTCGCGCTGATAGTCGGCCCGGCGCTGGCGTCCCAGCTCGCCGCTGAAGTAGTCGTTCATCTCACCGACCCCCCTGTCCCCCGGCGGAGGTCGTCCCTGCGATCTCGCCGCCGGAGATGCCGGAATCGTGGACGTGCGGCGACGGCGAGCGGTAGCGGACAGGCGACCACCGGGCGACCGCCTCGGCGCCACCGCCCCGGTCACCGAGGGCTCCCCTCGCGTGTCGTCGCGGCGACACCGCGAACCCGCCGGCCGTCAGCCCGTGACGACCAGCAGATCGCGGGGCGCCTCGTTGAGGACGATGGGGCCGTCCTCGCCGCACACGACGATGTCCTCGATGCGCGCGCCGTAACGGCCCTCGAGGTAGATCCCGGGCTCGACGCTGAAGGCCATCCCGGGCTCCAGCACCTCGCCATTTCCGGCCACCAGGTACGGATCCTCGTGACCCTCGAGGCCGATGCCGTGACCGGTCCGATGGATGAAGTGGGCGCCGTGGCCGGCCGCCGAGATCAGCTCGCGGGCGACGAGGTCGATCCGCTCGCACGGGACGCCCGGGCGGACGGCGTGGGTCGCCTCGGTCTGGGCGGCCCGCAGCACCGCGTAGAGGCGCAGGAACTCGTCGTCGGGGCCGTGCGCGGGGTCGCCGCCCGTGACCCAGATGGTCCGGGTGATGTCGCTGCCGTAACCGCCCAGCGGGCCCCCGATGTCGAGGACGATCGGCTCTCCGGCGCGGATGACCCGGTCGGATGCCTCGTGGTGCGGCGAGGCCGAGTTCGGCCCCGAGCCCGACGATCGCGAACTCGGCGCTGTCGTGGCCCTCCGCGAGCAGGCGGTCGCGCACCTCGCGGGCGACGTCGGCCTCCGTGCGCCCGACGAGGCGGCCGTGGGCAACCTCGTGGACGACGCGGTCGGCGGCCTCGGCGGCGAGCCGCAGCAGGGCGATCTCGTCGACATCCTTCACGACCCGCAGGTCGCGCAGCACGAGCGACGCCGGCTCGAACACGACGTCCGGGAGAGCGGCCTGCAGCCGCAGCAGGTGAATTGCCCACAGGCGGTCGGAGACGCCGAGGCGGGCGAGCACGCCGGGGAGAAGGTCGCGCACGCGGCCGACCGGGTCCTCGGTCTCCTCCCATGTGGCGAGCGCCACGGCGCCACCGGCCGCGGCCGGGCAGGCCCGCGGGCCGGCGCCGCCTCGAGCCGCGGCACGACGAGGGTGACCGGCCCCTCGGCCGGCACGACCAGCATCGTCAGCCGCTCGAGCGGCATCGCGGGGTAGCCGGCCAGGTAGAGGAGATCCGGTCCGACCCCGACGAGCAGGGCGTCGAGGCCGCGTGCCCGGGTGCCGGCCTGGGTCCGGGCGATGCGGTCGGCAAAGCGCGCGGCAGGGATGGCCGGCCGGGTCGACCCGGCCGTGGTCGACGCGCTCATTCGCGGGGAGCCTCCGCTGGGCCGGTGGCCGGGGTGGCAGCGAGGGAGCCCGGCGCCGGCACCGGGACTCCCAGCCAGGCCGCGAGCGCGGCGTGGCCGTCCTCGAAGAGCTTCCGATACGCGAGAACCCGCTCGGCGCCGGCCGCCCGGGCGGCCTGCCGGAGCGCCTGGTCGTCATGCTGGCCGACGCACAGGACGCGGAGCGCCGGCGGCCGTCGCCCGCCCGGTGGCGGCGATTCCGTCGTAGGCGCGCGCCGTCAGGTCGACGACCGCGCGGGTCGCTGCCCCGGAGGCCAGCGCGGCGTCGAAGGCGAGCGGCGGTCCCGGTCCGGATCGGTGCGGCGCCGAGCGTCCGCAGCTGACCGATGAGCCGCGTCGCCCAGATCAGGTCGTCGGCGAGGACGATGACGGTCGGGGCCCCCGCGTCGGGCCGGCCGGCGGGGGCGCTCGCCCCCGCGCCGCTCATCGGACGGTCCAGGTCTCGCCGGAGCCGAGGAGCCTGGCGATGTCGCCGGCGCCCTGACGGCTGATGGCATCCTGGATCTGCGCCTCGAGGAGCTCATCGTGGGTCGGCCGGGGCACGTTGCGGATGACCCCGATCGGCACCGGGAACTCCGGCCAGTAGATGCGGGCGAGCATGTTGTGGATCGTCGGGTCCTCGCTCGTCTCGTCGTGGACCAGGATGTCGGCCTCGGTGACGCCGTCCTCGCCGATCCGAACGATCTCCGGCCGCAGGCCGTCGAGCCGGATGCCCTGATCGCGGTTCTTGCCGAAGATCATCGGCTTGCCGTGCTCCAGGACCAGCATCCGGTCGTCGCGCACCTCGCGGTCCGTGAAGGCCCGGTGCGCGCCGTCGTTGAAGATGTTGCAGTTCTGCAGGACCTCGACGAAGGCCGAGCCGCGATGGAACCCGGCGCGCTCCATCACGCCCTGGATGTGGTCGACCTGCGTGTCGACCGTGCGGGCGACGAAGCTCGCCTCGGCGGCGAGGGCGATCATCAGCGGGTGGATCGGGTAGTCGATCGAGCCGATCGGGGTCGACTTGGTCTTCTGCCCGAGCTCCGAGGTCGGCGATGCCTGCCCCTTGGTGAGGCCGTAGATCCGGTTGTTGAACATCACGACGCGGATGTCGACGTTCTTCCGCATGGAATGCAGGATGTGGTTGCCGCCGATGGAGAGCGCGTCGCCGTCGCCGGTGACGACCCACACCATGAGGTCCGGCCGGGCCAGCTTGAGGCCCGTTGCCACTGTCGGCGCGCGACCGTGGATGGAGTGGAACCCGTAGGTGTTCATGTAATACGGGAAGCGGCCCGAGCAGCCGATCCCCGAGATGAAGACGATGTTCTCCTTCGGGATCCCGAAGTCGGGCATGATCTTCTGCGTCTGGGCCAGGATCGAGTAGTCGCCGCAGCCGGGGCACCAGCGCGGCTCCTGGTCGCTCGCGAAGTCCTTGCGGGTGAGCTTGATCGGCTCGGCTGCCGTCGTCGTCTGATCCGTCATCGGGCCGGCCTCACAGGTCGCCGAGCAGCTGCTCGGCCTTGGCTTCGATCTCGCCGATCGCGAAGGGCTTGCCTCGGACGAGGTTGAAGCCCAGCGCGTCGACCAGGAACTCGGCCCGGATGACGGTGCGGAGCTGGCCGAGGTTGACCTCGGGGATCAGCACCTTGTCGTAGGCCCGGACGACCTCGCCGGTGTTCGCCGGGAACGGGTGGACGTGGCGCAGGTGCGCGTGGGCGACCTTCTTGCCGCGCGCCTGGAGCCGCTCCACCGCGCTGCGGATCGCACCGTAGGTCGAGCCCCACCCGAGGATCAGGAGGTCGCCGGCGGGCGGCCCGAAGACCTCGAGCGGCGCGATGTCGCCGGCGATCCGGGCCACTTTCTCGGCGCGCAGGAGCGACATCCGGTGATGGTTGTCGGGGTCGTAGCTGACCGTGCCGAGGACGTCGAGCTTCTCGAGGCCGCCGATGCGGTGCTCGAGGCCCGGCGTGCCGGGCACGACCCAGGGCCGGGCCAGCGTCTGCTCGTCGCGGAGGTAGGGGTAGAAGCCGGCACCGTCAGTGCGGTTGGGGACGTGCAGGTCGGGCAGGTCGGCGAGGTCCGGGACGAGCCACGGCTCGGTCCCGTTCGCCAGGAGCGCGTCCGAGAGGTAGATGACCGGGGTCATGTACTTCAGGGCGATCCGCCAGGCCTCGATCGCCATGTCGAAGCACTCCGCAGGGGAGGCCGGCGCGACGACCGGGAGCGGCGACTCGCCGTTGCGGCCGTAGAGCGCCTGCAGGAGGTCCGCCTGCTCGGTCTTCGTCGGCAGGCCGGTGGAGGGGCCACCGCGCTGCACATTCACGACGACGAGCGGGAGCTCGACCATCACGGCCAGGCCCAGCATCTCGGCCTTGAGCGCCATCCCGGGCCCCGACGTGCCGGTCAGGCCGAGCGCCCCGCCGTACGACGCCCCGAGCGCGGCACCGATGGCCGCGATCTCGTCCTCGGCCTGGAACGTCTTGATCCCGTAGCTCTTGTAGCCCGACAGCTGGTGGAGGATGTCGGTCGCCGGGGTGATCGGGTACGTCGAATACACGAGCGGCCGCCCGGCCAGGGCCGACGCGGCGACGCACCCGAGGGCGGTCGCCTCGTTGCCGGTGACGTTGCGGTAGGTGCCGGGCGCGAGGTGAGCGGCCGGGACGAGGTAGCGGGTGTGGAAGATCTCCGTCGTCTCGCCGAAGGCGTAGCCGGCGTGCAGCGCCCGGCGGTTCGCCTCGGCGACCACCGGGCGCGACCCGAACTTCTCCTCGATCCAGCGGAGCGTCGGGTCCATGCTCCGTTCGAAGAGCCAGAACATGACGCCGAGGGCGAAGAAGTTCTTCGTCAGGTCGACCTGCTTGGAGCTCATCTCGAGGCCCTCGAGGGCCCGTGCGTTGAGGGTCGAGACCGGGATCTCGAAGACCGTGTACGGCTTGAGCGAGCCGTCGGTCAGCGGGTTGGTGGCATAGCCGGCCTTGGTCAGGTTGTTCGGGGTGAAGGCGTCGCCGTTGACGATGACCGCGCCGCCGGGGACCAGGTCCTTGACGTTCGTCCGCAGGGCGGCCGGGTTCATCGCCACGAGCACGTCGGGCGCGTCGCCCGGGGTGTGGATGTCGCTGGAGCTGAAGCTGATCTGGAATCCCGAGACGCCGGGCAGCGAGCCCGCCGGCGCCCGGATCTCGGCCGGATAGTCGGGCAGCGTGCTGATGTCGTTGCCGAAGACGGCGGCCGCGCGGGTGAACTGGGTGCCCGTGAGCTGCATCCCGTCACCGGAGTCGCCGGCGAAGCGGATGGTGACGCGGTCCAGCTCCTGGACCCCCACTTCGTGGCCCTTCGTGCTCGTCACGGGACCTCGTGATCCTCCTGGGTCTCGCACCCGGCGCACCGGCGGGATCGGCGCGGCGCTGGCCGGTCCGGCAAGCGTACCGCAGGAGCCGGTGGGCGTCCGGCCCGGCGACGGGAGCTGCCGCGGGAGGCCCGCGCCGGGCTCCCGACCTTGCTAGGCTCGCCGTGAGTGTCACCCTGTCGGGGTCCGGCGGCTTGGCTCGTAGGCTCTGTGTCCACCGACGGGTGTGACCTCCATGGGATCTGCCGGCCGCCGGACATGGGTCGGACCGACCGGTGTGACTTCATAGGAGCGTGGCAACCGCCCCCACTCAGGCGTGTCCACCGGCCGGTCCGGATGTGTCACCCCTGATCAGGAGGCGACGAGGAGATGATCGTCATCGGCGTCGATTTGCACAAGCGCACGCACACCGCGGTGGCCGCGGACGGCAACGGCCGCAAGGTCGGCGAGACCACGGTCGCGACGACCAGCGCCGGGCATCTCGCGCTCGTGCGCTGGGCCGCCCGGTTCCCGGACCGGCGGTTCGCCCTCGAGGACACCCGTCACCTGTCCCGCCGCCTGGCGGCCGACCTCCTGCGGGCCGGCGAGGCGGTCGCATGGGTGCCGACCCGGCTGATGGCCGGAGCCCGCCGGCACGGCCGGGAGCAGGGCAAGAGCGACCCGATCGACGCGCTCGCGGTCGCCCGGGCGGCGCTCGCGAACCCCGACCTGCCCGTCGCCACGCTCGAGGGCGAGGAGCGCGAGCTGCGCCTCCTGGTCGACCACCGCGAGGACCTCGTCGCCGAGCGCACACGGGCGCAGAACCGCCTGCGCTGGCATCTCCACGAACTCGACCCGGGCAACGAGCCCGGGCCCAGGAGTCTCGACCGGGCGGTCGTGCTCCGGGCGCTCGACGAGCGGCTCGAGGGCGCCCCTGGCACGGTCGCCCGGATCGCCCGCGAGCTCGTCGGCCGGATCCGCGAGCTGACCCGGACGATCGACGCCCTCGAGCGCGAGATCACGCGGCTCGTCCACGAGGTCGCCCCGACCCTGCTCGGGCTGCCGGGCTGCGGACCGCTGTCGGCCGCGAAGCTCGTCGGCCAGGTCGCGCGCATCAGCCGGTTCACCTCCGCGGCCACGTTCGCCCGTCACAACGGCTCGGCACCCCTGCCGGTCTGGTCGGGCAACGACGAGCGGCACCGGCTGTCGCGCAAGGGCGACCGCCAGGTCAACGTCGCCCTCCACCGGATCGCGATCACCCAGATGCGGATCGACGAGCGGGGCCGGGCCTACCTCGAGCACCGTCGCGCCGCAGGTGACACGAAGACCGAGGCGATCCGTGCCCTCAAGCGCCGGATCAGCGATGAGGTCTACCGCCGGATGCGGCACGATGAGCGCCTCCGGGCGACCCCGCGGGCAGCCCTCGCGGCGGCCGCTTGACATAGGAGCATCCCATGGACCGTCGCCGCTTGCTGGGCGTGGCCCTCGCGGTCGCGTCCGCGTGTGGCTACGGGTCCGGCGCCCTGTTCGCCAAGAGCGTCTACGGGTCCGGGGTCGACTGGCTCGCGCTCCTCTACTGGCGCTTCCTGATCGCCGGGCTGCTGGTGTGGGCGTGGGCGCTCCTCTTCCGGGAGAACCGCGACGGCCTCCGCATGCTGACCCGGCGGCGCGTCGTGGCGCTCCTGGGCCTCGGCGCCTTCTTCACCATGAACGCGAGCACCTACTACGCCTCGCTGGAGTACGTGTCGGCATCGCTGGCGGCGCTGATCGTCTACATCTACCCCGCGCTGGTCGCCGTCCTGTCGATCCGCTGGGGCCGCGGCCTCCACGGTCGGCGGCCGTGGATTGCCCTGGCCATCAGCACCGCCGGCGTCGCCCTGACCATCGGCGGGATCCAGACGAAGGCGGAGCCGATCGGCATCCTCCTGATCGTCGCCTCCCCGATCATCTACTCCGTCTACATCATCCTGGCCGCCCGCCTCGCGGGCGAGCGGCGCGGCGAGACGGCGGCGTCGCGCACCGGGGGCGCGGGGGCCGAGACGCGCCCGGCGGTCGCCTCGTCGCTGATGATCAGCGGGACGTTCGGCGTGGTGGCCACCCTCGCCATTGCGGCCGGCGAGCCGGTTCTGCCGGGGCAGGTCCCGCCGGACGCCTGGTTCGGGCTGCTCGGCATCGCCATCTTCTCGACGGCACTTGCCATCTCCGCGTTCTACGCCTCGACCGCCAGGATCGGGGCCGCCCAGACCGCCCTCGTCTCCACGGTGGAGCCGGTCTGGACGATCACCCTCGCGACGCTGCTCTTCGGCGAGTCGCTGGCTCCGATCCAGCTGCTCGGCGGCGCGCTCGTGATCGGCGGCGTGATCCTGGCCCAGACGACGCCGGGGGCGACGCCCGACGTGGTGGTGGAGGAGGCCTGATCCGTGTGGCAGAGGGATCTCGCGCGGAGGGCGTCTGTCCCGTACAGTGCCCAGACGATGTCGACGTCCGCGGCATGACCGCCTCACCTCCCGCCCCTTCACAGGTCGAGACCGTCGCGGCACGCGACGGGACGCCGCTCCTGACCCGCGTGTGGCCGACGGCCGGCGATCCGTGGGGCACCATCCTCGTCGTCCACGGCCTGGGCGAGCACTCCGGGCGCCACGACGCGACCGGCGGCCGCTTTGCCGCCGCGGGGCTCGTGGCCACCTCCTTCGACCACCGCGGCTTCGGGGCGTCCGGCGGTCGGCGAGCCTACGTCGACCAGTGGGACGACTACCTCGACGACATCGAGGACCGGCTCGATGCCGGCCGCGTCGACGGCCTCCCCGCGGCGATCTACGCGCAATCGCTCGGTGGGCTGATGGTCGCCGACTACCTCCTGTCCGAGCGACCGCAGCCGGACGTGGCCGTCCTGTCGGCGCCGGCGCTGGACGGCGGGAATGCCTTCCTCCGCGGGCTGTCATCGGTGCTCGCGCGCGTGCGGCCGACCTTCGCGATCGCGAACCCGTGGAACCCGGCCCAGATCGCCCGCGATCCGGCACCCCCGGTGGTGACCGACCCGGATCCCCTCTCGGTGCCCCGGACCACGGCTCGTCTCGGGCGCTACCTGTTCGACGCGATGGACCGGGTCAACGCCGGCCTCGAGGCGCGAAACGGCTTCCCGCTGCCGACGCTCGTCGTCCACGGCGGCGATGACACGCTCGTCCCGACGGCCTCCACCGCGTTCCTGGAGCGCTTCCCGACCACGGAGCGCCGGGTCTACCCGGGCGTCCGCCACGAGCCGCACCACGACCCGTTCGAAGGAGTGCGCATCGTCGACGAGATGAGCGCCTGGCTGCAGGACCGGATGGACGCCGGCCTGGCGTGAGCGAGCCCGGCGCCGCTTGGCCCGGCGCGGCAGCTCGGCGGATCCCGGCCTGGCCCGGCGTGAGTGCGCCCGCCCTGCCCGCCGACGCGGACTGGCCCGGCGAGGACGCCTGGCGCCGCCTGACGCCCTCCGGCCGATCTCCGCTCCGGCGCACGCCACATGTTCATTCCTCGCGCTGGCGGGCGAGCAGCCGGAAGGCCGGCCGCCACGGCCACACCTTGCGGCCCCCTGCACACCGCGCGTGCTGACGAGGGCTGGCGCTGCCCCTGGGCGTGCCCCGCCCGGCCGGGCGAGAAGGTTCGGCATCTCGGTTCGTGCCGTCCAGGGCCCCGGATGAACACGGCGCGTGCATGGCAGAGCGGGCGCTCTGCGGACGGCATCGCGGGGATCCGCAGTGGTCACGAATCCCGGCCGGACGGCCGCGCCACGGCGCTGAGCCGCGCGCCACGGTAGTTGTGCACGCAACTACCTCGTGGTAGAGTGGGATCGCCCCACCCGGAGGACCCCCTCGTGACCACGCCCCAGCCGGAGCGCATGCCGGCGCTCTACATCGGCCATGGCGCCCCGACCCTCGTCGACGACCCGGTCTGGCCGGTCGAGCTGGCCGCGTGGGCCCGCGAGCTGCCGCGTCCCCGCTCGATCCTGATGGTCAGCGCCCACTGGGAGTCGCAGCCGCTGACCGTTGGGCGCGACGGTCCCGGTCCCGCTGGTCTACGACTTCTACGGCTTCCCCGAGCAGTACTACCGGACCCGCTATGCCGCCCCCGGCGCACCCGACCTGGCGGCGTCGGTCGCGAAGCTCATCTCCGACGTCGAGCCGGTCGCCCAGGCGCCGAGCCGCGGCCTGGACCACGGAGCGTACGTGCCGCTCACCGTCATGTACCCCGACGCCGACGTGCCGGTGCTCCAGATGTCGCTCCCCGACCTGGACCCCGAACACCTCTTCGCGATCGGCCGGCGCCTGGCGCCGCTCCGCGACGAGGGCGTGCTGATCGTCGGCAGCGGCTTCCTGACGCACGGCCTTCCGTTCGTCCGCGATTACATGCTGGGACGGCCCGGCGCGCCGACCTGGTCGATGGACTTCGACCGCTGGGCGACCGAGTCGCTGGCCAGCGGCGACGTCGACGCCCTCTTCGACTTCCGGAACCGGGCGCCCGGGATGCCGTACGCGCACCCGACGGTGGAGCACTTCGCTCCGCTCTTCGTGACGCTCGGCGCGGCGGCGGTCCCCGACGAGACACCCGACTTCCGGATCGACGGCTACTGGTACGGCCTGGCCAAGCGCTCGTTCGCCGTCCGCTGAGACCTTCGCGATCGGCGGTCGGCCGACCGAGGGCATCCGCCAGATACGCCTGGGGCGCATGTGTGGCAGCGCGGCCGTCGTCTGCGCGGCGAACATGCGGCCCAGTCATGCCAGGACCCGTCGGACGACCGCCGAGCCGTCATTCATGCCCAGCACGAATACCCGGGCCGGTTGGCCGCGCCGCATGCGACTCACGGATGGATGGCAGCGTCAGTCGCGCCGGGAGCGATGGTTCACGCACGGTTGCGGACACGGGCGCCAACAGCGTCGTCGAGATGGCTGCCCTGCATGCGGCCCAGGCATGGCTGACAGGGCGGGCCGGGTTCAGCGCCGGCGGATCCAGCGCCTGACCCGCTCGGTGAGGGATGTCCGACCCTCCGTCGGGGGTGGGCTCGCGCCGACCCTGACGGGATGGTCGTGGCCGCGCTCACGGTCGCCGGAGCGCAGCTGGCGCTCGCGGTCGCGGAGCGCCTCAGCCGTGCGACGAGCCGCCCGTCCCCTCCTTCATGAGGGAGCGGAGCATGAAGGTCACGTTGCCCGGCTTCTCGGCCAGGCGGCGCATGAAGTACGGGTACCACTGCGTGCCGTATGGCACGTAGACCCGCACCCGGAACCCTCTCTCCAGCAGCTGCGCCTGGAGGTCGCGGCGGACCCCGTGGAGCATCTGGAACTCGTAGCGGTCGCGGGCGATCCCCTCGGCCTCGGCCCAGCGGATCAGCCGGCCGATCAGCGGCCCGTCGTGCGTGGCGAGCGCCGGGTAGGTGCCGTCGGCCATGAGCCGCCGCGCCTGGGCCTCGTAGGCGGCGTTGATCGCGTCGCGCTCGCGCAAGGCGACCGATGCCGGCTCGTTGTAGGCGCCCTTGCAGAGGCGAACCCGCACACCGTCGGCGATGAGCGCCTCGACATCGTCCGTCGAGCGATGGAGCGCCGCCTGGATCACCACCCCGCTGTTCGGGTTGAGCGGCCGGAGCTCGCGCCAGAGGTCGAGCGTCGCGTCGGTCTTCGTGTGGTCCTCCATGTCGACCCGGACGAAGGCGCCGAGCTCGGCAGCCCGGCGGAAGACGCTGGCGACGGTGTCGCGGCACAGGTCGCGGTCGATGTCGAGGCCCATCTGGGTCAGCTTCAGGCTGACGTTCCGTTCCAGGCCCCGCTCCGCGAGCGCGTCGAGCGTCTCCTCGTAGCGGCCGGCGGCCCCGCCGCAGGCGTCGGCCGTAGTCGACCGATTCCCCCAGCACATCGACCGTCGTGAGGTATCCGGCGTCCCGGAGGCAGCTCGAGGGCCGGCAGGACCTCGGCCAGCGACTCCCCGGCGATGAACCGGCGGACCATCGGCCGGGTGATCGGGATGCGGGTGGAGAGGCGCCCGAGGGCCTTCCGGTGGGACAGCCAGATGAAGGTGGCGCGCAGGGAGCGCTCCGGGATCGACCCGTGGGCGGGGTGCGTGCTCATCGATCCTCCTGGGGACCCGCATCCGGTGTGGCACCGGTTCCGGGGTTGGTCGTCGCGCTGGTCACGGCCTCGGACGCGGCTCGATCGTAGCGAAGTGGCACCGCCGCGGGAGGCCGGTTGGTCCCGCGGATCGCGCCGGTGGTCATGTGAACGGCCCATTGGTCGGCCCTGACCACGGGTGCCGCCGGGCCGGGGCCACGGGCCCCTGCTCGGCCGGAGGGTGAGCGTCAGGGTCGCCCGCGCTCGACCCGGACGCCGGCGAGCAGCGCCACGACGACGGCCCCCACGGCAAGCAGCCACGACCCCAGGGCAAGAGCCGCGCCGGCCCAGGCCAGGACGAGGAGCGACGGGGAGGGCTCGACGGATGCACCCTCGGCGCTCGGCGAGCCGAGCGCGCGGAGCGTGGCACGGCCGACCACGAACCCGACGACCGCCAGGACCGCGATCCCGACGGCCGCGACCACGGTGGACGCGGTCCCCACGTTCACCGTTCCTGCCCCCGTCAGGGCCGTCCCGCCGGCAAGAAGGATGAAGACGGCAAGCACGGTCGGCGCCAGCCCGGCAAGCACGGGCGGAACCGGCTGATCGCCCGGCGGCCGCCGGCGGGGCGGGGCGGCGACGAGGACGTACAGCACGCCGCCCGCCACGCCGCAGGCCACGAGGACGGCGAGAGCGGCGGCCAGCTCCACGCGCGTCAGCGCTCGGGCGGGGCGGGCTCCTCCAGGACGTGCCGCTTCAGCCAGCCGACGATGCGCCCGAACGCGTCGCGGCGGTTCTCGCGGCGCTCCCAGCCGTGGCCCTCGTCGTCGTACCAGTGGACCTCGTGGAGCTTCCCCTCGATCTCGAGGGCCTCGACCATCTTCTCGGTCATCAGCGGGACGACCCGCCGGTCCTTCCGGCCGTGGAGGATCAGGAGCGGCGCCTCGATCCGCTCCGCGCGGTAGAGCGGCGAGCCGCGCCGGAAGAGCTCCGCCTGGCCGGGGTCGTCGGGCGAGCCCATCATCCGTTGGAGATCGATGCGACCCAGGCGGTCGCCGTGGCGGTAGCTCTCGGCGATCTCGGAGTCCCCGAACAGGTCGATGCCCGCCGCCCACATCCCCGGCTCCTCCACCAGGGCGCAGAGCGTGAGGTAGCCGCCGTACGAGCCGCCGTACATGGCCAGCTTCCCGTTCGACCAGGGCTGGCCGGCCGCCCAGCGGGCCGCTTCGATCACGTCGTGGACGTCGGCGTGGCCCCACTCGTTGCGGTTCGCCAGGCGGAAGTCGCGGCCGTAGCCCGTCGAGCCGCGGAAGTCGACCGACAGGAAGGCGAAGCCCTCCTGCACGAGGAGCTGGCGGAACGGCTGGAAGTCGCGGTAGGCCTGCCACGAGGGGCCGCCGTGGACGTGGACCACGGTCGGGACGGTCGACCCGCCGCGCTTGCCCGTCGCGGCGGCGGGGCGCCAGAGCGTCAGCGGGATCTCCAGGCCGTCGCGGGCGCGGATCGTGAGGCGCGCCGGCTCCACGAACGCGCGGACCGGCATCACCGCCGGCAACGAGCGCGTCAGGCGTCGCGGACGGCCCGCCGGCGACCCGCCCGGTGCCGGGACGGGCAGGATCCAGAAGTCCTCGGGGTCCCGCTCGTTCTCGCCAACCGCCAGGATCCCGCTGCCGTCGGGCAGCCAGCCGACGGCGAGCCAGACGCCGTCCGTCGGGCTGATCCGCGACGCGGCGCCCGCCGCGACCTCGAGCGGGCGGTTCTTCGGCGGCCGGCCCGGACGGCGCTTCGCGGGCGAGGCGCCGGCGAGCGGAGCAACGTGCAGGTCGACGAGCCCGTCGTGAACGAGGGAGTAGACGAAGCGCGTCCCGTCCGGCGACGCGAGCGGCGTCGCGCCGAAGCCGCCGTTGTAGTCGCCGTGCTCCGCGCGGCCGGAGGTCAGCACGGTCCGGACGCTCCCGTCGAGCGGCACGCGGACTACCTGGAACCAGCCGTCGCGGTCCGAGACGACCAGCAGGCCGCTGCCGTCCGGGAGCCAGCATGGGCTGGTCTCCCAGGCCCCGGCCCCGGCGATGATCCGCTCCTCGCCCGTCGCGACCTCGACCACCGTCACCTGCATGGTCGCGAGGTCCGGGTCGCGCTGGGCCACGACGGCGAGGCGCGACCCGTCCGGGGACCAGCGGAGATCCTCGACGTCGATCCCGATCGGGGTCAGCGCCCGCGGCTCGGGGCGCTTCTCGCGGGCCGGCGGCCGCCCGCGGCGAGGCAGCGGCGCGTCGACGAGCCAGGCCTGGCTCCAGCCACGACGCCGGGAGACGAACGCGAGGCGGCGGCCGTCTGGCGCCCAGCGCGGCAGGCGCTGACCGGCCGGATGGTCGGCCACGAGGGTGGGGCGCGAGCCGTCCGTGCCGACGACCCAGATGGCCTTCTCGCGCACGAAGGCGAGCCACGCCCCGTCGGGCGACCACTGCGGATCGCTCACCGCGTGCTCCGACGCGGTGACCTGGCGCGGCTGGCCCGCGCGGAGGTCCATGACGAAGACCTGGCGGGCACCGCCGGCCTCGGCCGTGTAGGCGACGCGCCGGCCGTCCGGCGAGAGGCGCGGCTCGCGCGGCGAGTCGACCGCCGCGATCTGCTCGATCGTGAGCCGGTCCCGCCGGGCGACCGCCGAGGCGGTCGGCCGGGCGACCGCCGAGGTCGTCGGCCGGGCCGTCCGCCCGGGTGGACGGCCGCGACGGCGCGGCGCAACGGGGAGTGGCGACGATTCGGACGCGGCGTCCGCCGGCGCAGCCTGGCCGGTCGGCGGCGTGCCGGCCGGCGCCGGCCTCGGTCGGTTCCTCGAGCCCGGCGGGCGGCCACGACGGCGCGCGGCCGGCGGCGGCTGGGCGGCGTCGGCGGGCGGCGGCTCGGCGGCGGCCTCCAGGGCGGTCTCTGCGTTCGGAAGAAGGGCCTCTTCGGCCTCGTCGGCGCGGACGGAGCGTGACATCGCGGGCGTTATACCACGCCGCGGAGGGCCGTCTCCCGCTCGCCCGTCACCGGCGGCGGCGTTCGGGCGGGGTGGTCGCGGCTGCCTCGAGCTGGTCGCCCAGCTCGACGGTCCGGCGGTAGGCGGCCCAGACCGCCTCGGAGAGGACCGTGCGGAGGCGCCCGGACTCCAGCTCGTGGAGCGCTGCCGCGCTGGTGCCGCCCGGCGAGGTGACCATGTTCCGGAGGACCGCCGGATGATCCCCCGACTGCTTGGCGAACAGCGTGCTGCCCTCGAGCGTCTCGACGACGAGGTCGTGGGCGACGTGGCGCGGGAACCCGAGGTGGACGGCGGCGTCGATGAGCGCCTCCATGAAGAGGAAGACGTAGGTCGGTCCCGTGCCGGATACGGCCGTCGCCATGGCGACGAACTTCTCGTCGTCGACCTCGATCTCGGCGCCCAGGGCGGACAGGAGCGCCTTCGCCTGGGCCCGCTGGTCGGCGGTCGTCTCGGGCGTCGCGTACCAGACGGTCATCCCGCGGCCGAGCTGGGCCGGCGTGTTGGGCATGCTGCGAACGAGCTCGCGGTGGCCGAGGAGACCCTCGAGGGCGGTGGTCGTCGCGCCGGCGATCACGCTCAGGACGAGCTGGCCGGGCGCCAGGTGCGGCCCGATCTCGCGGCCGACCCGCGCCACCATCTGGGGCTTGACCGCGAGGAGGACCACGTCGGCGCCCTGCACGGCCTCCACGTTGCTGGCCGTCACGCGGATGCCGTGGTCGCGGGCGAGGAGCTCGCGCCGCTCGACCCGCGGATGGCTGGCCACCACCTGCTCGGGCTCGACGAGCCGGCCGCGAAGCAGGCCCGCGATCATGGACTCGGCCATGACTCCGGTGCCGATGGTGGCGAGCGTGCGACCGGCGAGGGGCGACATCCGGGCGAGTGTATCCCACCGCGAAGCGCGGATCGCGTCCCGCTCAGGCCTCGTCCGGGGCTGCCTCCGGCGGCGCGGGCGCCGTCGCGCTCGCGAGCACGAAGAAGCGCCCCGTCGTGCGGACGTCAACCCCGGCGAAGCCGGCGTCTCGCAGGGCGGCTCCCAGCTCGTCGGGCGCGTAGTGGACCTTCGGGATCGTGAACTCGCGGCCGTCGGCGAGCCGGCGCCGGGCGAGGTCGGGGCCGGGCGCGGGCAGCCGGTCGACGCTGCCGGACGCGGGGTCCGGCAGGGAGTCGATGGCGGCGAACCGCGCCCCCGGCTTGAGCCATGCCCGGGCGAGGGCCAGGAACTCCCCCAGGCGCGGCCGCGGGACGTGGCTCAGCCAGAATCCGGCGAAGAGCGCGTCAACGGCGCGATCGGGCGCCGCCCACGCGTCCCGGACGTGGAGATGGGCGCGCAGCCGGTGCGCGACGAGCCGGTCCCGCGCCCGGTCCAGCGGCGCGGCCGCGGCGTCGTAGGCGTGCAGCTCACCCTTCGTCGCGAGCAGGGCCGACCACCAGCCGGTCCCCGCCGCGAGCTCGACGATCTCGCCTCGCAGCGGCAGCCCGTCGAGCCAGGTCGTCGCCGCGTCCAGCTCCATCTGCCAGGCCATGTCGTGGACCGAGCCGTGCGCGTAACGCCCGCGACGCAGGTACCAGTCGTCGTACTCGGGGGCCCGGGCCTCGTAGTACGGGACGAGCGCGGCATCCGCGGTCCAGGACGCCCCGTCCAACGCCGAGGAGGGGGACGCGTCCGCTCCTCCGCCGGCGGCCCCGGCCACGGGCTGTTCGAGCGCGCGGTGGAGGCGGAACCGCAGGAACGGGTTCTCGCCCGCCTTCCCCAGGCAGTCGGGGCAGAGCCGGGCGCGGGCCTCGAGATCATTGGCGGCGCTGGGCTGCCACGTCCGGCCGCACCACAGGCAGTCGAACGGGCGCGGCGCTCCGGTCGGCCGCGTCACTGGACGGGCACCCAGCTCCCGGCTGGCGCCAGGTCGACGAACCCCGCCGGATCGAAGATCTCGGCGAGGAGCTCGATCCCGTCGATGACCCGTGGACCGGGCCGGCTGAAGTAGGACGACGCGTCGAGGGCGAACACCTGGCCCCGGTGGACGGCCGTGATCTCGGACCAGTCGCTCGGCCGTGGCGAGGCGCGCCAGGCGCGGACCGCCTCGGCAAGGTGCATCCCGCACGGCGCCAGGAGCAGCATCTCCGGGTCGACGTCGGCGACGGCCTCCCACGTCGTCGGGCGCCCGAGCTCGCCGTCGTCGGCGAGGACCTCCCAGCCGCCGGCCCGGCGGATCTGCTCGGGAACCCAGAGGCCCGCCGACGAGAGGGGGTCGAGCCAGTCGAGCGCCACGACGCGAGGTGCGCGGTGTCCCTCGTCTCGTCGTTCCTCGACCACCTCCTCGACGTCCGCCAGGCGCTCGCGCAGGATCTCGACGAGCCCGACTGCCTCGTCCTCGGCGTCCGCCATCGCGCCGACCGTGGCGATCGCGTGGAAGATCCCTTCCAGGCTCGAGGGCTCGAGCGTGACGATGCTCGCGTCCGGGCCGACGGCGGCCCGCACCCGGTCGGCGTCGAGCGAGCCGCCGGCCGGGGCGGGTCCGCCGACCAGCAGGAGATCTGGCCGGAGGGAGGCGAGCAGCTCGCCGTCGACGGTGACCAGGGCCGGGGCGTCCCCTCGCGCCGCCGCGGCGGCCAGCTCGTGCACGCGGTGGGCCGGGGCGCCCCGGAGGGCGGCGTCCGCCCTGGTCACGACCGGTCGCCCGGCGACACCCGGCGGGTAGTCGCAGGCGTGCGAGATCCCCACCAGGTCGTCCGCGAGCCCGAGGGCCCAGACGATCTCGGTCGCAGCGGGAAGGAGCGAGACGATGCGCATCGCGATGTTCCCCCGGCCGGAAATGGAACGACCGGCCGTCCGGGATCGGCGGCCGGTCGCGGGTCGACGAGGCGCCCCGTCGGGCGCCTGCTGCGGCTCAGGCGGGCTTGGCAGCCTCGACCATGGCGCGCGCGGCATCCTTGTCGGTGAACCAGACCGCGTTGATCTTCGTGTACTCGGCCCACTCCGGCGGCAGCGACTCCTCCGGATAGATCGCGGTCACCGGACACTCGGGCTCGCAGGCGCCGCAGTCGATGCACTCGTTGGGATCGATGTACAGCGTCCGGTCGACGCCCTGCTCGAAGTGGATGCAGTCGACCGGGCACACCGCCACGCACGCCTGATCCATCGTGTCGACGCACGGCTCGGCGATGACGTAGGTCATGTCTGGAGATCCTCCGTAACAGGTCGTCACGACCCAGGGCCCGCACCGTTCCCGGGCGGCGGGCGACCCATGCCCGCAGCGGCGAGCGTACCACTTGGCAGGGGGCGTCGGCTCGGCCCGGGACGCGGATGGGAGCGGTCCTCGCGCCCGCCGGCCGCCCTCCGTCAGGGGCTGCCGGGCAGCGGCGACGCCAGGGGCGCTCCTCCCGGGCCGACCAGGCGGACAGCCCCGGCCATCCCGCGCTCCCAGTGGTCGGAGATGTGGCAGCCCAGAAGGAGCTGCTCGGCGATGTCGGTCGGCACGGTGTAGGTGACGGTCTGGGTGGCGCCCGACGACACCACGACCCGTATCCCCTCGAGGCCCGGCGGCACCGACACGACGGGCGTCGGACCGGGCGGCGGGTTCGCCACCGCCCCCTCGGCGTCCTCCCAGGCCTGCTGGACCTCGATGGGCCCGAGCACCAGCTCGTGGATGTCGAGCCCGCCGTTGACGACGTTCAGGGTGATCGTCTCGCCCGGGACGAGGTCGACGATCCCGGGGACGAAGAGGTAGTCCTTGAGGATGACGTTGACCTGGCGCGGGCTTCCCGAGCTGCCGGGCGTGATTGCCGGGGTGGCGGGCACCGCAGACCCGTCACACGCGGCGATCGCGAGGCACGCCAGGCCCAGGAGCGCGAGAGAGGGTGCGAGCGGGCGCGCCTGTGGTCGACGAACGGGCGTGGGCACGGCGGGAGTCTAGCCGCAGGTCGTGGGACGCGCCGGGGACGCCGGGACGCACGGGGACGCCGGGACGCCGGGACGCCGGGACGCCGGGACGCCAGGATGCCCCGCCGGGACGCCCCGCCGAACGGGGCTCGGAGCCGGATCGTGCCGCGCGCCGGGACGGGACGGCCGTCGGGCCGCCGATCCTTGACACCGCCCGGGCGGCGGGGCATGGTTCCGCCGTCTTCGCGGCCGACCATGGACCTGCACCGGCGAGCCCACGGCGACGCAAGCGAGGAGGAGGGGCTGGCGATCGACACCCAGGCGCGCTCCGAGGCGCCCGCGCGCGGCGACGACGGCGTCCCGGCCGTCCGTCTCGTCGACCTGCAGAAGCACTACGGCGACGTGATCGCGGTGGCGGGCCTCGACCTCGAGATCGCCGAGGGCGAGTTCTTCTCGATGCTCGGGCCGTCGGGGTCTGGCAAGACGACCACCCTCCGGATGATCGCCGGCTTCGAGCTCCCGACCGCCGGCCGCGTGGAGCTGCACGGCCAGGACGTGACGAACCTCGCGCCGTTCGAGCGCAACGTCAACACGGTCTTCCAGGACTACGCCTTGTTCCCGCACATGACCGTCGGCGAGAACGTCGCCTACGGCCTGATGATCCGGAAGGTGCATCGACCCGAGCGGGATCGCCGCGTGGGCGACGCGCTCGCCATGGTTCGCCTGGCCGGCTACGAGAAGCGCAAGCCGGGGCAGCTCTCGGGCGGCCAGCGCCAGCGGGTAGCCCTCGCGCGCGCCCTCGTGAACCGCCCCCGGGTCCTGCTCCTCGACGAGCCCCTGGGGGCGCTGGACCTCAAGCTCCGCGAGGAGATGCAGATCGAGCTCAAGGCGATCCAGCAGGAGGTCGGGATCACCTTCATCTACGTCACCCACGACCAGGAGGAGGCCCTCACGATGAGCAACCGCCTGGCCGTCTTCAACAAGGGCCGGATCGAGCAGGTGGGGGCGCCCGCCGACGTGTACGAACGACCCGCCACCCGGTTCGTGGCCGGGTTCGTGGGGACCTCGAACCTCCTGTCCGGCGACGTCGCACGCGCGATCGTCGGGAGTGACGGGACGTACACGGTCCGGCCGGAGAAGATCCGACTCGAGGCGCCCGACGGGCCGGTGGGCGCCGACGAGACGACTGCCCTCGGCACGATCGCGGAGGTCGTCTACCTCGGGGCCGACACGCGCTACATCGTGCGACTCGAGGCCGGGGCGACGCTGGTCGTCACGCAGCAGAACCTGTCCACCACGTCGACCGAGGCGCTCGCCCAGCAGGGCCGCCCGGTCAGGCTCATCTGGCATCGGCAGCACAGCCTTCCCGTCGATACCGACGGGGAGCGTGCGGGAGGAGGAGAACCCGGATGAAGACACGGCATCTCGCAACAGCGATCGCGTCGCTCGCCCTCGTCGCCGGCGCCTGCGGCGGGGGCGCCTCGACGGCACCCTCGGCGTCGGCACCCGCATCGGCCCCGCCGAGCGCAAGCGCGGCGGCCTCGACGGCGCCGACCCCCGCCCCGACGTTGACGGGCTCCGAGTACGGAACGATCAGCCCGCTGAAGCCGGCGCTTGACCTGGGCACGGTCGGCGGGCCCGGCGAGGGAGCCCTCAACCTCATCATCTGGGGCGGCTACGCCGAGGACGGCTCGAACGTGAAGGAGTACGACTGGGTCACGCCCTTCGAGGCGGCCACCGGCTGCCAGGTCGCGACCAAGATCGGCAACACGTCCGACGAGATGGTGACCCTCCTGCGCCAGGGCGGAGGCAGTGTCTACGACGGCGTCTCGGCATCCGGCGACGCCTCGAACCGCCTGATCGCGAACGGCGACGTGGCGGCGATCGATCCCGCCCAGGTCCCGGGCTTCGGCGAGATCGCGCCGTTCCTGCAGGACGCGCCCCACTACGTCGTCGACGGCAAGCACTACGGCGTTCCGCATGGCTGGGGCGGCAACAGCCTCATGTATCGGACCGACATCGTGACCCCGGCGCCGACGAGCTGGAACGTCGTCTTCGATCCGACGGCGTCGAAGCCCTACCAGGGCAAGATCACGGCGTACGACAGCCCGATCTACATCGCCGATGCCGCCCTCTACCTGAAGGCGACGAACCTGAGCCTCGGCATCACCGATCCCTACGAGCTCACGCAGGAGCAGCTCGACGCCGCCGTGGAGCTCCTCAAGCAGCAGCGGCCGTGGGTGAGCAAGTACTGGGCCCTCTACTCGGACGAGATCGACAACTTCAAGAGCGGGGCCACCGTGGTCGGCACCACGTGGCCGTACCAGACGAACGCCCTCAAGGGCGAGGGCGTGGCCGTCGAAGCCGTCGTCCCGAGCGAGGGCATGACCGGCTGGGCCGACACCTGGATGATGTCGTCGAAGGCGCAGCACCCCAACTGCATGGCCAAGTGGATGGCCTGGATGCTGACGCCCGAGGTCCAGGCGCAGGTCGCCGAGTACTTCGGCGAGGCACCGGCCAACCCGAAGGCCTGCAAGTACCTGGACGCCGTCTACGGGTCGTACGGGCTCAAGGACTTCTGTGCCGCCTACGGCGTCAACGACCCGGCCTTCTACGACCAGATCGAATTCTGGAAGACCCCGCTCCCCGATTGCGGCGACGCCCGCGGCCAGGCCTGCACCGACTACTCGGTCTGGACCCAGAAGTGGACCGAGATCAAGGGGTGAGCCGCTCGCGATCCTGACCGGACGATCCCCAGCGGCCTCGGCGGCAGCCCGCGCACCGTCGAGGCCGACCCCGTCCCTTCATCTTCCGAGCTCCCACATGACGACGGCCACCCGCACGCCGCCCCCGCCGCCGCCCGCGACGGCGTGGCGCCGCCTCCAGGCGTCTCTCTATCGGCACCGGGCAACGCAGATCCTGCTCCTGCTGGCACCCCCGGCGGGCTGGTTCGGCGTCGTCTACCTGGGTTCGCTCGTCATCCTGTTCATCTCGGCGTTCTGGTATCTCGACCCGCTGACGTCGGCGATCAAGCACGACTTCACGCTGAAGAACTTCGAGCAGATCGTGACCGTGCCGGTCTACCGCACGATCATCCTGCGGACGGTCATCGTGGCCGCGATCGTCACGCTCCTCGATATCGCGCTGGCATTCCCGATCGCGTACTTCATGGCCCGGGTGGCGCACGGCCGCACGCGCGCGATCCTCTTCGCGGCCGTCCTGCTGCCGCTGTGGACGAGCTACCTCGTGCGCATCTTCGCCTGGAAGACGATCCTCTCGACGGGTGGTCCCGTCGACTGGCTCCTGGCCCAGCTCGGCATGCCCGGGGCCAGCCTCTACAACACCGAGATCGCCATGGTGATCGTCTTCACCTACCTCTGGCTCCCGTACATGGTCCTGCCGATCTACGCGGGCCTCGAACGGATCCCCAGCTCGCTCCTCGAAGCGTCGGCCGACCTGGGCGCGAGGAACGCCATGACGTTCCGGCGGGTCGTCTGGCCGCTGGCCCTGCCTGCCGTCGCCGCGGGGTCGATCTTCACGTTCTCGCTCACGCTGGGTGACTACATCACCCCGCAGCTGATCTCGAACACCCAGTTCATCGGCAATGTCGTCTACGACAGCCAGGGCGTGGCGGGAAACGTGCCGTTCGCGGCGGCGTTCGCCACCATTCCGGTCCTGATCATGGGGATCTACCTGCTGCTGATGCGCCGCCTCGGCGCCCTCGACGCGCTGTAGGGATCGTGATGGCGCGCTGGCTGCTGCGGATCGCAACGGGGGCGGTGCTGCTGTTCCTCTACGTCCCCATCGTGTTCATTCTGCTCTACTCCTTCAACGCCTCACGCGGCCAGACCTGGCCGATCACGGACTGGACGACCGACTGGTACCCCGCCGCCGTCGGAAATCCCAAGCTGCACCAGGCCGTGCTCCTGTCCCTCGAGGCGGCGGCCGGCGCGACGATCATCGCGCTGCTCCTTGGGACCCTGGCCGCGCTCGTCGTGTACCGCTTCAAGTTCTTCGGCCGCGAGACGATCTCCTACATCGTCATCCTGCCGATCGCCCTGCCCGGCATCGTGACAGGCATGGCGCTCAACGCGACCTTCAACTCGTTCCACATCCCGTTCGCGATCTGGACGATCATCATCGGCCACGCGACGTTCTGCGTCGTCACGGTCTACAACAACGCGATCGCCCAGATGCGGCGCTCCTCGCGGTCGATCGAGGAGGCATCCATGGACCTGGGGGCCACCACCTGGCAGACCTTCCGCCACGTGACGCTGCCGGTCCTGCGGACGGCGCTCGTGGCCGGCGGGTTGCTCGCCTTCGCGCTGTCGTTCGACGAGGTCATCGTCACGACGTTCACGGCCGGCACCCAGGAGACGCTGCCGCTCTGGATCTACAACAACCTGAAGCTGCCCAACCAGCGGGCGATCGTGAACGTGGTTGCGGTCATCCTGATCCTGCTCTCGATCATCCCGGTCTACCTGTCCCAGCGACTGGCGAGCGGCAGGCCGGGGACCGGCGGTCGCGTCTGACCGTCGCCGGGCCGTGGCAGCGGGCGGCCCATGCCCGACGAGGTCCGTAGCGCCGCGTGCCGGCGCGTGCCAGCGCCGGGCGACGCGGCCCTACATCCCCTCGGGCGAGTAGGACGGATCGAGGTAGGTCTCCGGGTCGTCGTCGAAGTCGAGCTTGCAGCCCTTGCCGCAGAAGTAGTAGACGGTGCCCTCGTACTCCGAGGTGAGGGTCGCGCTTGCCGTGTCGACCTCCATCCCGCAGACCGGGTCGATCGCGATGGCCATCCTGGCGTTGCTCCGCTGCATCCCGGCACCCGCCGGGTCATCCGCGGAGGATAGAACGTCGCTCCACGCGTCGACGGGATCGCTAGGATGAGCACATGGAAACGGTCACCGACCTCGCGGCTGCTCGCGCGCGCCTCGAGGTGGAGCAGGCCCGCCTTCGCGCCGAGCTCGGCGAGGAGATCGAGGCGCCCGGCCAGATGACCTACGGGTCGCAGGCGGCCGCGGCGGCCCAGGTCTTTGCCCAGCAGCGCGACCTCGCCTTCCGCGAGCAGGCCGAGCGACGCTTCAAGGCGATCGACCATGCGCTCGCCCGGCTGGAGGCCGGCACGTACACCGTCTGCGAGATCTGCGGAGGGCCGATCTCGGCGGAGCGCCACGAGGTCGTCCCCTGGGCGGCCACCTGCGTCGAGTGTGGCCGGACCCACCGCTGACACCCCTGCGGAGGGCGCCGTGAGCGATCCCGATCCCGCGGCCCCGCTCGTCGACCTCGACCGGATCCGGGCGGCGGCGGTCCTGCTGCGCGGCATCGCGGCGAGGACGCCCCTGGTGCCGCTCGGCGATCCCCGGCGCAACCACCTGCTGAAGGCGGAGTCGCTGCAGCCGATCGGCGCCTTCAAGATCCGCGGCGCCTACAACGCCGCGGCCACGCTGACCGCCGGGGAGCGGGCACGGGGGCTCATCACGTACTCGTCCGGCAACCACGCGCAGGGCGTCGCCCGGGCCGCCCGCCTCCTCGGCGTCCCGGCGGTCATCGTCATGCCCGCGAACGCCCCGGCCATCAAGCGTGCCCGCGTGCTGGCCGACGGGGCCGAGGTGGTCACCGTGGGCAACGCCAGCGCCGAGCGCCAGGCCGTCGCCGAGCGCCTGGCCGCGGAGCGCGGCCTCGCGATGATCCCGCCCTACGACGACGACCGGATCATCGCCGGCCAGGGGACGTGCGGTCTCGAGATCGCCGACGACCTCCCGGACCTCGTAGCCGTCCTCGTCCCCGTCGGCGGCGGCGGGCTGGCGTCGGGCGTCGCGGCCGCCGTCAAGGCGCTCCGCCCCGGCGTCCGGGTCATCGGCGTCGAGCCGGAGCTCGCGGCCGACGCCGCCGAGTCGCTCGCCCGGGATGAGATCGTGGCGTGGTCGGCCGCCGACGTGTCACGCACCATCGCCGACGGCACGCGGACCCAGGCGCTCGGCGTCCGGACGTTCGCCCACCTGCGGGTCCTGCTCGACGGCATCATCACGGTGACCGAGGCGGAGATCGCCGCCGCGGTGCGCATCGCCGCCGAGGATGCCCGCCTGGTCGTCGAGCCATCGGGTGCCCTGCCGATCGCGGCGCTCCGATTCCACGCGGCGGAGGTGGGCCTGGCCGGCGTGACGGGCCCGGTCGTCTGCGTCGTGTCGGGCGGCAACGTCGACCCGGACCTCTACCGGGTCTACCTGGAGGCGCCGATCCCGCCCACCTGACCGGGCTCCCCGCGGGCGGCACCGCGCTCCGCGGACCTGGCCGCCGCCGCGCTCTCCTCGCCCGCCGTTCGGCGGGCGGCGATCGCGTCCTCGGCGGCCTCCCGCCGCCGCGTCGTCGCCTCCTCGTGGCGCATCCAGGCGGCGAGCACCACGAGGATCGCGACCAGGAAGCCCGCGTCGCCGACGCCCCACATGATCGCGCCCGCCAGCTGCTGGTCCTCCAGCGGCGCCGGAGGCCACGGGCGCCCGGTGGTGGCGTAGTGCGGGTACAGGACCTGCTCCGAGTACAGGATCGCGACCCCGAGCAGCGAGTTCAGCGGCATCTGCAGGAACAGGTAGAAGACGCGTGCCGCGTACGGCAGGCGATACGGGCTGGGATCGCGGCCGACGACGGGCCACCAGAAGAGCATGGCGCTGGCCAGGTACAGGCCGTGCTCCAGGTCGTGGATCAGCGGATCCTCCAGGGCCGCGTCGAAGAGCGGCGAGATGTGGCTGCCCCACATCACGAACGTGAACAGGAGCCAGGCGACGACCGGATGGGCGATCACCCGGACGACCCGGGAGCGGAGGACCGGCAGGATCCAGCGGTTGCGAGCCTCGGGCGTCGCCACGCGGAGGATCAGCGTGATCGGGGCCGCCAGGACCAGCGCCGGCGCCGCGCCGAAGACCAGCAGCATGTGCTGGACCATGTGGACCGAGAAGAGCTCGGTGTCGTAGCGCTCGATCCCCGACAGGAGCGCCACCGCGATGCAGGCGAGGCCCAGCAGGAAGAAGACCGGACGGTCGAGCGGGACGCGATTCGCCGGGTGGGCCGCGTTGACGCGCCGGACCGCCCACAGGTAGGCGATGGCTGCCGCGACCAGCGGGATCACGACCTGCGGGTAGAAGGACCAGCCGAAGGTGAACGCGGCGAGGTCGGGCTGCGGCGGCACGACGCCGCCGTGGGCCAGCGCGGCGGGAACCGCCAGGAGCGCCGCGATCGGCATCGCGGCGAGCACGCCGATGAGCGGCGACGCGGCCCGGCCGAGGGTGCTGCGGCGGTGCATCACGAGGCCATTCTCGCGCGTCTCCGGCCGGGCGGCTGTTGCGCGTGCGGCAACCTCGAATCGCATATGCGCAACTCTGCACCCAGTTCGGGTATCATGCGCGCGCTCCCGTCCGCAGCGTCCCGGCGGGGAGGGGTCGGAGAGGGCCGCCGCTCGGGCGGAGCACGGCAGCATGCACTGTCGAGGGAGGCTGATGACGTTCACCCGGACGAGGCCGCAGCGCCGCGCGGCGCTCCTGCTGCTGCTGGCCGCGGCCGCCCTCCTCGTGACGGGCTGCTCGGACTTCAACATCCGGACCGCGATGCCGCCCGACGCCGCCACCACGCAGGGCCAGGCGACCCGGAACATCTACGACATCGTCTTCCTCATCGGCGCCGCGATCTTCTTCCTCGTGGAGGGGCTGATCCTCTACGCGGTGGTGCGCTACCGCCGCCGCAAGGGCGACGACGAGCTGCCGCCCCAGATCCACGGCAACAACAAGCTCGAGATCATCTGGACGGCGATCCCGATCGCGATCGTCCTCGCCCTCTTCGTGGTCTCGTGGCAGACGCTCAACACGATCGACGCCCGCAAGGAGAACCCGCCGGTCCGGATCGGCGTCGTCGCCTACCAGTGGCAGTGGCAGTTCGTCTACGCGCCCGAAGGCATTCGCTGGGAGGACTGCGGGGCGCCGGAGAACCAGGGCAAGTGCGTGACCGTCATCGGGGTCGGGCCGCCGAACGGCGACCGGGCGAGCTGGACCCCGCCGCAGATGCACGTCCCCGTCGGTGAGACAGTCGAGCTGCAGATGCACTCGGTCGATGTCATCCACTCCTTCTACGTGCCGGCCTTCCTGTACCAGCGTGACATCACCCCCCGCAAGGACCAGGTGATCCAGTTCCTCGCCGATCGCGAGGGGACGTACCGTGGGCAGTGCACCCAGTTCTGTGGCCTCAAGCACCAGGAGATGGAGCTCGAGGTCGTCGTCGAGAGCCGCGACGCCTACAACGCCTGGATTGCGAAGGCAGCTGACCCCACCGCCGACGCCGTCGCCGGCCCCGTCGAGCAGCTCCGGGCCGGGCGCCAGCCAGGCGCCCGGCGAGTCGGTGACCCTCAACCTCACCGCGCAGGGCACGGCCTACGACACCGACGCCCTCGAGGCGCCGGCGAACACGCCGTTCAAGATCGCGTTCACCAACAACGACGCGGGGATCCCCCACAACGTCGCGATCCACGAGGGCTCGCCCACCGGTCCGGAGGTCTGGAAGGGCGAGATCTTCAACGGGGTCGCGACGAAGACCTACGACGTGCCGGCGCTCCCGGCCGGGTCCTACGGCTTCGTCTGCACGGTCCACCAGAACATGACCGGCACGCTCACGGTGAAGTAGGAGAGCCCCGATGGCGACCACCGCGCTCCGCCCCGCGGCGACCTACCGCACCGGGCTCTACGAGTGGCTGACGACCACCGATCACAAGAAGATCGGGATCCTCTACTTCTTCAACTCGCTCCTGCTGTTCCTGCTGGGCGGGGTCATGGCCCTCGCCGTGCGCACCGAGCTGGCCCAGCCGGGCCTGCAGGTGATGGGCGAGTCGACCTACAACCAGATGTTCACGATGCACGCGTCGGTGATGATCTTCTGGGTCGTCATCCCGTTCCTGGCGGGCTTCGGGAACTACCTGACGCCGCTCATGATCGGCGCCCCCGACATGGCGTTCCCGCGGATCAACGCACTGTCGTTCTGGCTGCTGCCGCTCTCCGCGATCATCGCGATCCTGGGGTTCCCGCTCGGCGGAGCCGCCCAGGAAGGCTGGACGAGCTACAGCCCGCTGGCCCAGGACAAGTTCTCGCCCGGCCTCGGCACGGACCTCTGGATCATCGCCCTGCTGCTCGTCGGCACCAGCTCGATCCTGGGCGCCGTCAACTTCCTCGTCACCATCTTCAAGATGCGGGCGCCGGGGATGACGCTCTTCCGGATGCCGATCTTCGTCTGGACGATGCTCGTCACGAGCGTGCTCGTGCTGATGGGAACGCCGGTCCTGACAGCGGCGCTGATGATGCTCTACATCGACCGCAATCTCGGCGGAAGCTTCTTCAACACCGCCGTGCAGGGCGGCAACGCGATCCTCTGGCAGAACGTCTTCTGGTTCTACAGCCACCCGGCGGTCTACATCATGATCCTGCCGGCGATGGGGATCATCAGCGAGGTCCTCCCCACCTTCAGCCGGAAGCCGCTCTTCGGCTACAAGGCGTTCGTGTTCGCCACGGCCGGCATCGGCGCCCTCGGGTTCTCCGTGTGGGCCCACCACATGTTCACGACCGGCTCGGTCTACCTGCCGTTCTTCAGCCTGATGACGTTCCTCATCGCGGTCCCGACGGGCGTGAAGATGTTCAACTGGGTCGCCACGATGTTCCGCGGCAAGCTGTCGTTCTCGACGGCGATGCTCTTCGCGGTCGGCTTCCTGATGATGTTCCTCATCGGCGGCATCAACGGCGCCTTCCTGGCCTCGGTGCCGGTGGACTACCACGTCCACGCCACCTACTTCATCGTGGCGCACATCCACTACGTCCTGTTCGGCGGCTCGATCATGGGGATCTTCGCCGGGATCTACTACTGGTTCCCGAAGATGTTCGGGCGGATGCTCAACGAGTCGCTGGGCAAGATCCACTTCCTGTTGATCTTCATCGGGATGAACCTGACCTTCTTCCCGATGCACCTCCTCGGCACCTCGGGGATGACCCGGCGGATCGCCGACTACAGCGCGACCGCGGGCTGGAACGACCTGAACCTGGTCGCCACGATCGGCGGCTTCATCATCGCCATCGGGATGCTGCCCTTCCTGTGGAACATCTTCACCTCCCTGCGCGGCGGCCGGCCGGCAGGTGACGATCCGTGGGAGGCCAACACCCTGGAGTGGGCGACCTCGTCGCCGCCGCCGCCGTGGAACTTCGATCACCTGCCGCCGATCCGCTCGGAGCGCCCGGTCTTCGACCAGCGCCATGCCGCGGACGCGCCGCAGCTCACGGCGGGGCACTGACGATGGCCACCAACCCGCCCGTCGCCGTCCACGACACCGGGATCGGCGAGTGGCACGGCCACGCCCAGCGGGGGATCAGCAACCCGATCCTCGGGATGATCCTCTTCATCGCCTCCGAGGTGATGTTCTTCGCCGGGTTGTTCGCGGCCTACTTCAACGTCCGGCTCACGTCACCGCACTGGCCGCCGCTCGTCAACGAGCAGGAGTACGAGGCGTTCAACCTCCACAACGCGGAGCACCTGGCCGTCGCCGGGACCCTCACCGCGATCCTCGTCTTCAGCTCGGTCACCATGCAGATGGGCGTCTGGGCGATCCGGCGCGGCGACCGGACGCGTCTTCCTGCGGGCCACCGGGGTCACCCTGGTCCTCGGCGTGATCTTCCTCGCGGGCCAGATCTGGGACTACACCCAGCTGGGGTTCGGGATCACCGACACCGCCTTCGGAAGCACCTTCTACACGCTGACCGGCTTCCACGGCGCGCACGTCGCCGGCGGAGCGGTCATGCTGGCCGTCGTCCTCTACCGCGGCCTCGCCGGCCAGTTCTCGGCCCGGCACCACGACATGGTCGAGGCGACCTCGCTCTACTGGCACTTCGTGGACGTCGTCTGGATCGTCCTCTTCTCCACGCTCTACCTGCTGTAGCGGCCGGAGGGACCCGATGATCATCAAGCCCAGGTACACCCTCCTCGCCGGCCTCCTGTTCATCGTGATCGGCGTCGTCTACGGGCTGCTCAGCCACGATCCGGTCGGCGCGACGATGCTGCTCGCGCTCGGCGTGGCGATGGGCCTGATGTCGTACGTCCTGATCGCGGGCTCGCCGCGCGGCGACGAGCAGTAGTCGGAGGCCGGCCGGATCCCATGGCTCCCTGGTGGGATACGCTCCTCGACTCCGTCGGCTCGCTGCTCTCGCCCGGACTGGGGAGGGCTGATCCTGCTCCTCCCGATCCTGGTGCTCCTGGTGGTGGGGGCCTACTTCGTCTGGCTGGTCCGGCGCTACGCCTCGGCGGGACCCACCGGTGTCGCGGCCCCTCCCGACGGCCCCGGTGCCGCAGGGGATCCACATGCCCGGCCCCAGCCTGGCGCCGTTCCTGGCGGCGGGCGGCGCCTTCTGCCTCGTCCTCTCGACGCTCTTCATCACGATCGAGCCCGGCGCCGCGCCTGGCACGACGACGGTCGACCATCGAGCCGCTGGGGATCGCGGCCCTCGCGGTCGGGCTGCTGGCGATGATCGGGTCGCTCCTCTACTGGGGCCGCGAGGCGAACCGCGAGTACGACGCCCTCGAGCCTCCGCCGGCCCTGCCGGCCGTCGGCGCCGCGGGGCCGCCCGAGGGGGTCCACGTCCCGGGGCCATCGTTCCGGCCGCTGCTGGCGGCGATCGCGGCCGCGGCGCTGCTCCTCGGGCTGGTCATCGCACCCGTCGTCTTCCTCGCCGGCGTCCTGATGACCGTGATCGGCCTCCTGGGCTGGCTCAACGACGCCCGCAAGGAGTACCGCGAGATCGTGAAGGCCGACACGACCGGCCACCTCGAGAACATCCCGGCGCCGCGCTTCCCGACCGGCACGCTGATCGTCTTCGCGGTGCTCTTCGTCGGGTCGCTCCTGATCGCCGGCGGCGTCATCCCGCCGCGGCGACGGGTCGGCGCGGCGGCGGGAGCGCCGTGATCGCCGTCGGCGGCTCCCGCAACGCAGGCGCCCGCTGCCCTCCGGGCGGCCTCCGCCGGCTCCCTCCGGCGAGGCGACGCCCGGCCCCGTCCGGCGGCGCGCGCGACCGTCGTCCTCAACCTCACCGCCCAGGGCACCGCCTACGACACCGACACCCTCGAGGTGCCGGCGAACACGCCCTTCCAGATCGTGTTCGCCAACAACGACGCGGGGATCCCCCACAACGTGGCGATCCACCAGGACAGCCCCACCGGGGCCCGAGGTCTGGAAGGGCGAGATCTTCAACGGGGTCGCGACCCGGACCTACGACGTGCCGGCGCTGCCGGCCGGGACCTACGGCTTCGTCTGCACGGTCCACCCCAACATGACCGGCACCCTCACGGCGAAGTAGCGGCGCGGCGTCGCCTCGCGCCGGCCCGTCCCTTCGCGGGCGCCCCTCGGCCCCGACGGGGCCGACGGTCGTGCGGGCATCGTCGCGGGCGCGTCCGGGGCCCCGGCCTAGAATGGCGCCCTCCATGACTGTCCCCACCCGGCGCGTCCTCGCCCTGCTTGCCGTCGTCGTCGTCGCCGGCTCGCCGCATGCGGGGGCGCGGACCGCGCCGGGAGCCCCGGCGCGAGCACCGTGACCATCGGCTCGCCGCTCGTCGGCAAGCCGGCCCCGGCGCTGGCGGGCACGACCCTCGACGGTGCGGCGTTCGACCTCGCGGCGTACCGGGGATCGCCCGGTGCTGGTCAACTTCTGGGCCAGCTGGTGCGGGCCCTGCCGCGACGAGTTCCCGCTCCTCGAGGACGCCGCGGCCCGCCACGCCGCCGAGGGGCTGGTCGTCGTCGGGCGCGCTCTACAAGGACGACGCCGACCCCGCCCGGGCGTTCGTCGCCGAGCAGGGGGCCACCTGGCCGACGGTGACCGACCCCGACCGGGCGATCGGCGCCGCCTGGAAGGTCCTCGCCCCGCCCCAGACGTTCTTCATCGACGGCGACGGCGTGATCCGCGAGGTGCAGGTGGGCCAGGTGCGCGACGCAGCCGAGCTCGATCGGCTCCTGGCCTCGATCCTCCCGTGACGCTCGCCCCGGCCGGCCCGCGTCCCGGCGAGGCCGGCGACGACGCCGCCGCGCCGTCGAACGGATCCGCGGCGATCACCGTCCGGGGCCTGCGGAAGCGCTACGGGGAGCTCACCGTCCTCGACGGCCTCGACCTCGACGTGCCGCGCGGGCAGCTGGTCGCCCTCCTGGGCCCGAACGGGGCCGGCAAGACCACCACCGTCGAGATCCTCGAGGGGTACCGGCGCCCGGACGCCGGCGAGGTCCGGGTCCTGGGGCTCGACCCGCGCCGCGACGGGGCGGCCCTTCGACCGCGGGTGGGCGTGATGCTGCAGCAGGGCGGGATCATGCCGCAGGGGCGCCCGGGCGAGCTGGTCCGCCTCCACGCGCGTCTCTTCGCGCACCCGGCGGATCCCGACGCCCTGATGGACCTGCTCGGGCTCGCCCACGCGGCGACGCGGCGCTACAAGCTGCTGTCCGGCGGCGAGAAGCAGCGGCTGGCGCTGGCCCTCGCCCTCGTGGGACGACCCGAGCTGCTCGTGCTCGACGAGCCGACCGCGGGCATGGACCCGGCGGCGAAGGCAGACCGTGCGGGCCCTCATCGCCGACCTGCGGGCGGCCGGCCGGACGATCCTCCTCACGACCCACGAGCTGGCCGACGTCGAGCGGCTGGCCGACCACGTCGTCGTCATCGACCGGGGCCGGGTCCTCGCGGCCGGGACGCCGGCGGAGCTGGTCGCCGGGGCGGCCCCGGTGCTCCGGTTCCGTCTCGCGACGCCGGACGGGGGCGGCGGTCTCGATGGACGCCGAGCGACGCTCGCGGCGCTGGGCAGCGTGCTCGGGGGCACGATCGAGCCGGACGGGTCCTCGGGCGGCATCGCCTGGGTGGCCGCGCGCCGGATCCCGGGGTCGTCGCCGCCCTGGCGTCCTGGTGCGCCGCGCGCGGGCTGCTGGTCGCCGAGCTGCGGACCACCGGCGGGCACGCTGGAGGAGCGATTCCTCGAGCTGATCGCGGAGGCTCCGCCTCGAGGACGCGGCCGCCGGAACGGCCGCAGCCGGAGATGCGGTCGCCGAGGGTGCCGGCGCGCGGCCGGACGGCGCCGGCGAAGCATCGAAGGGGGGTGGCGGATGACCACGCGGGCGACGGCCGACATCCTGCACCCGGGCGACGGGCGCCCATCGTCGGTCCTCGCGCGCGTGGCCGCGATCATGGAGATGGAGCTCCGGCTGACGTCGCGTCGCCTGGAGAACCTCTTCGTGACGCTCCTGCTGCCAGCCGTCCTGCTCGTCTTCTTCGGGTCGGTCCCGGTCCTGCCGGACGCGGAGACGGCCCTGCCGGGTGCGGCGCCGATCGACGGCGTCCTGCCGGCCATCCTCGCGACGGCGATCGTCGCGGCCGGCCTGGTGAACCTCGGGATCTCGACCGGCTTCGAGCGCTCCTACGGCGTCCTCAAGCGCCTGGGCGCCTCGCCGCTGACGCGCGGCCAGCTGCTGGCGGGGAAGATCGGCACCATCGTGGTGGTCGAGGCCGTCCAGGCGATCCTCCTCGTCGGACTGGCCGTCGTCCTCTTCGGGTGGGCGCCCGGGCCCGGCTGGAGCCCCGCGGCCGTCGTTGCGGCCGTCATCCTCGGCACGGCCGCCTTCAGCGGGATGGGCCTCCTCTTCGCCGGAACCCTGCGCGCCGAGGCGACGATGGCCCTGACGAACGCGCTCTTCCTGCTCGCCCTCCTCCTTGGCGGACTCCTGGTGCCGGGCCACCAGCTGCCCGGGCTGCTCGGGGCGCTGGCCTCGCTCCTGCCCACGGCGGCGCTGGCAGACGCCCTGCGGATCAGCCTGGGGGCCAGCACGGGCGACCTCGTCGGGCCCCTCGCGCTGCTGGCGGCCTGGGCGGCCGGGATCGGCCTCCTGACCGCCCGCACCTTCCGCTGGGAGTAGGACCCGCCGGTCAGCCCCAGCGGGCCCGGCAGGCGACCCGGCCCCGGGCTCCGGGCCTCAAGCGGCCGGAGGCGTTCCGGCCGGAGGCGTTCCGGCCGGAGGCGTTCCGGCCGGAGGCGGGGTGGCACCCCGCCGCAGGTACAGGAAGACGGCGATCCCGCCGATCACGACGGCCGCCACGATGAGAAGCCACCACGGCGGGCCGCCATCCCCTTCCCCGGGGCCGGGCGTCGGAACCGGCGTCCCGGCCGGCGTCGGGGACGCGCTCGGCGAAGGCGTCGGCGGGGGCGTCGGCGTCTCGACGGCGACGAGCGGCACGTCGACGCCACTGAACGGGTGGCCCTCGGTGATCACCCTGGGCTGCGTGCCGCTCTCCCACGAGCGCTCGCCGTCGGTCACCTCGCTGGTGACGACGTAGGTGGCCTCGGGGTCGACGTCGGCCACGTTGAAGGGCACCGAGAACGGGATCGGGGACGTGGCGCCCGGCTGCGGGCGGGCATCGAATCCCAGGACGGTGCCGGTGTCGGGCTGGACGACGAGCGTGACCGACGACGCACCGTCGCCGAGCGGCTCGGCGATCCCCGTCAGCCTTCCCGTGACCTCGCCGAGGAGGAGGTCGGGCCGGTACGTCAGGGGCACGACGACGCCGCTGGTCGGGGCGCCTTCGGTGATCACCGGGACGCCCGTGGCGGAGACCCAGGCGTTGTCGCCGTCGATGATCGCGGCACGGATCGTGTAGACCTTCGCCGGGCTCGATCCCGGCCGTGGCGTACTCCAGCGAGAACGCGACGGGCTGCTGGCCGGGCGTCGGGATCACCTCGCTGGCAACGACGGCGACGGACGAGCCGTTGCCCTCGTCGAGGAGCGCCACGACCGCCGTCGCGCCGCCGGACAGCGTTGCCGGCTCGCGATAGACGAGCGTGCCGTCGACCGTGCCGGAGGTGGGCCGCGGAGTGGGCGTGGGCGCAGCCGTCGCCGATGGGGCGGCGGTGGGCGCTGGGCTCGGAGCCGGCGTGGCGGTCGGCACGGCGCTGGGCGTCGGGGAGGCCGTCGGGGCCGGTCGGCGTGCGGCGGGGTCGGAGCCGTCGTTGGCGCAGGGGTCGGCGTCGGTCTCGGCGTCGCCGTCGGGGCCGCCGTCGGCCTCGGGGTCGGCGCGGCCGAGGCCGACGGTAGCCGGCGTGGCCGACGGCGCCGGGCTGGGCGAGATGATCGGCAGCTTCGTCGGAAGGGCGGTCACCTCGATCGTGACCGCGCCCGTCGACCCGGGGACGATCGCCACCGGGACCAGGCTCTCCCAGACCGAGTCGCCGTCGACGATCGCGGCCTTCGCCACGTACTGGGCCGTCGGGTCGACGAGCGCCGGGTCGTAGAGGATCGCGAGCGCCACCGGCACCTGGCCCGGCGCGACGGAGATGTCGCGGCTGGCGAGGCGGCCGCTGCCGACCTTGACGACGGCCACCTGGGCGACCGCCGCGGCGCTGAGGCTGGTCGTGTCCTTCTTGACGACCGTCACGGCCAGCGTGGCCGGCGCGACGGGCCGGAGCGCCATCGGCACGACCAGGCCCGTCTCCGGACCCCCGGTGATGACGGGGACCGGGCTCGTGCTCTGGAGGACGGCGTCGCCGTCCACGATCGACGCATACAGGACGTACGGGCGCTCGAGGTCGATCCGGGCCGGGTCGTAGCGCACGGCGAAGGGGATCGATCCCGTTCCGGAGACGGCAGCTCGCTGCTGCCCGATGATGAGGGCCTCCGTCGGCGCCGCCCCCTGGTCCAGGAGCGTGACGACGGCGACGGCGTTCGCCGTCAGCATCCCCTCGACCTGCAGGACACCGCTGACGGTACCCGAAGGCGCCGCGAGACCGACCGGCACCAGCTGGAGGAGCAGGGCGGTGGCGGCGGCGAGGCCGATGAGGAGGCGCGTGGCAGGCGCCGCGCGGCGGCGATCGCGCATGGTCCGGATCTCCTTGACGTCGCGGCGCCGGTCGTCCGGCCGCCGCCGATTCATTCCCCGGCCGCATCCTAGCCCGCGGACGAGATCGCGGCAACGAGCGTGGAACGCGCATAGCCGCCGGGGCGAACCCTGGCCAGTCCGACGACGGAGCCCTACCGCGTGCGGGGGAAGCCCAGGTCCACCTTCGAGGTGCCGGGGTCGGGCCAGCGCGAGGTGACGACCTTCGTCCGCGTGTAGAACTGGATCCCCTCGGGCCCGTACATGTGGAGGTCTCCGAACAGGCTCGCCTTCCAGCCCCCGAAGCTGTAGTAGGCCACGGGGACCGGGACCGGCACGTTGATGCCGACCATCCCGGCGTTGACCTCGAACTGGAAGTGGCGGGCCGCGCCCCCGTCGCGGGTGAAGATGGCCGTCCCGTTGCCGTAGGGGTTCTCGTCGATGAGGCGGATCGCCTCCTCGTAGGTGGCGACCCGCATGACCGTCAGGACAGGTCCGAAGATCTCCTCGCGGTAGCAGTCCATGTCGGGGCCGACGTGGTCGATCAGGCTGACCCCGAGGAAGAAGCCGTCGCCCTGCCGGTACAGCGGATGCTCGCGACCGTCCACCACGACGGTCGCTCCCTGGGCCGGTGCCGACTCCAGGTAGGAAGCCACCCTGTCGCGGTGCTCGGCCGTGACGAGCGGCCCCATCTCGGCGGTCGGATCGGTGCCCGGACCGACCTTCACCCGGGGCAGGCGAGCGCGGATCGCCTCCACCAGGGGGTCGGCCACGTCGCCCACGGCGACGACGGTGGCGATCGCCATGCAGCGTTCTCCGGCGCTCCCGTAGCCCGCCGACACCGCCGCGTCGGCGGCCATCTCGACGTCCGCGTCGGGCAGGACGACCATGTGGTTCTTGGCCCCGCCGAGCGCCTGGACGCGCTTGCCGTGGCGCGTGCCGCTCTCGTAGACGTGGCGGGCGACCGGCGTGCTCCCGACGAAGCTGACGGCCGCGATCCCGGGGTGCCCCAGGATCGCGTCGACCGCCACCCGGTCGCCGTTGACGACGTTGAAGACGCCGTCGGGGACGCCGGCCTCGGCGAGCAGCTCGGCCAGGAAGAGCGCCGGCGACGGGTCCTTCTCGGACGGCTTGAGGATGAACGTGTTGCCGCAGGCGATGGCGGTTCCGAACATCCACATCGGGACCATGGCCGGGAAGTTGAACGGGGTGATCCCCGCCACGATGCCCAGGGGCTGCCGGATCTGGTAGACGTCGATCCCCGTCGAGGCCTGCTCGCTGAAGCCGCCCTTGAGCAGGTTCGAGATGCCGCAGGCGAACTCCAGGTTCTCGATCCCGCGCGCGATCTCGCCGAGGGCGTCCGACGGGACCTTCCCGTGCTCGGCCGTCAGCAGGGCCGCGAGCTCCCTGCGGTTGGCCTCGACGAGGTTCCGGATCCGGAAGAGGATCTCGGTCCGACGGCTCAGGGACGTCGAGCGCCAGGCCGGGAACGCCGCCCGGGCGGCCGCCACCGCGGCATCGACCTCCGCGGCGGAGGCGAAGTCGACCTCGCGTGCCAGGGTCCCGGTGGCCGGGTTGAAGACGGGCCCGAAGCGCCCGGACGTCCCCGGGACGCGGTGCCCGCCGATCCAGTGGTGGATTCGCTCCAGGCGCGCCGGCGCGTGGACGCCCGGCGCGGCGACCTGTGTCATCGCGTGACCCCCTCCCTCTGGGACGCTGCCCCGGCGGCCCCACCCACCGGAGACCGAGAGGATACACGCCGCGCCGGCTGCGTCCCGCGAGGCCATCCGGGCGGAACGGCCCACCCCGCCGGGGGGACATCCGACCCAGGGACCCCGTCCGCCGGAATTGTGTACTCTCGGCTCGCCATGGATGCCCCCGACCACCTGGCGGCTCCCGTCGCCGACGACGAGGCGGGGATCGTCGACGGCGATGCCGCGACGTACCTCGAGGCGCTGGTCCTCGACACCGCGCTGGCGACGCCCGTCGGAGCCGAGGAAGAAGGGCTGCCGATCGAGCTCGTCGGGCAGCACCTGCGCCTCTCGGGCTCGGTCCAGATCGGGTTCCACCGCCGCCTCTCCGACTTCATCAACAACCACGAGGGCCTGATCCGCCTCAACGGCGTGACGATCCTGCGACGCAACGGCGACCCCACGAAGGTCACCGCGCCGAGCATCTGGGTGAGCCCGGCAGAGGTCACGCTCATCGGCCAGCACACGGACCCGACGCTGCGCGAGACGCCGAAGGACTGGCTCCTGGAGAAGCGGGCCCACACGCTCATCGTGGTGACCTCCGGCCACACGCTGAGCGGCGACGTGCACCTGAACCCGGAAGCGGTCCTGGCGGCGTTCATCGAGTCGCCGTCGCCGCAGTGGATCCCGATGACGGACGTCCGGACCCGCTCGCTCGCCGACCGGCGGGTCATCACGCGCTACGAGTTCGCCCTCCTGAACCGCCACCACATCGTGGCGGCAACGGAGATGCAGCCGGGCATGGTCAAGGGTCGCGCGATCATCTGATCTGCGGGCGGCCTGCGACGCCCGTGGCCCCATGGTCCCGGTCGGATCCGCACCCATCGGCCGCTTGCGCTTCCGGACGCGGCCGGGCACCCTTCGCGACATGCCGATGCACGTGACCCGTCCCTCCGGCCGCTCCCTGGGCATCGCGCCGGCGCTGGCGCTCGTGGCGGCGCTCGTCGCCGGGGTCATCCCCGCGGCCGCCGCCGAGCCGGACTACCCGAGCTACGACAGCCGCTATCACAGCTACGGCGAGGTGCTGACCGAGATCCGGGCCGCCGAGGTGGCCTACCCCGGCCTCGTCCAGGTGCTCTCGATCGGAAGGTCCTACGAGGGCCGCGAGATCTGGGCCGTCAAGGTCTCCGACAACGTCACCGTCGACGAGCCCGAGACGGAGGTCCTCGTCGATGCGCTGCACCACGCCCGCGAGCGGCTGGGGCTCGAGCAGGCGATCTACCTGCTTCGCCTCCTGACCCGCAACTACGCCTCCGACGCGGTCGTCAGGCGTCTCGTCGACAACCGCGAGGTGTGGATCGTCTTCGCGCTCAACCCGGACGGCTTCGCCTACGACCTCAGCGGGAACCCGTACAACCTGTGGCGCAAGAACCGCCAGCCGACGCCGGGCTCGCGGTACATCGGGACCGACCTGAACCGCAACTACGACTACCACTGGGGCTGCTGCGGCGGGTCGTCGGGCAACCCGGCCGCGTGGAACTACCGCGGGCCGCGCGCCTTCTCCGCACCCGAGGCGCAGCGCCTGCGCGACTTCGTGAACAGCCGGGTCATCGACGGGCGGCAGCAGATCAAGGTCCACATCACGCTCCACACGAACGGCGAGCAGGTGCTCTGGCCCTACGGCTACACGAAGGCGAACATCCCGGCGGACATGTCGGCCGACGACCACGCCGCCTTCGTCGCCCTCGGCCGGGGCACGGCACGACTCAACGGCTACCGGCCGATGCAGTCGAGCGACCTCTACGTCACCGACGGGGACCAGATCGACTGGATGTACGGCCGCCACCGGATCTTCTCGTTCACCTGGGAGCTCTACCCGCCGGAGACGCCGTCGGATCGGACCGATCACTACTCGCCGGACGAGATCATCGCCCCCCAGACGGCCCGCAACCGGACGGCGTTGCTGTACATGCTCAGCCAGGCGTCCTGCCCGTGGGGCGTGATCGGCAAGGCCCGGGCCAACTGCGGTGCGCTCTTCGACGACCTCGAGATCAACCGGGGCTGGGTCCGCAACCCCGACGGGACGGACACCGCCACCGCCGGACGCTGGGAGGTCGCCAACCCGGTCGGGACCTACTGGCACGGCGCCAAGCAGGCCGGGACCACCGTGTCGGGCTCGCGCGACCTCGTCACCGGCGCCGCAGCGGGCTCATCCGGGAGCTCCAACGACCTCGACGGCGGGGCGACCACGATCCGCTCCACGCCCGTCGTCCTCCCGGCGACGGTCGGTCCGCTGTCGTTCCGGTACTACCTTGCGCACGGGAACAACTCGTCGCCAAGCGACTGGCTGCGGGTGTGGGTCGAGGCCGCGGACGGCACGCGAACGCTCGTCTTCGAGGAGCTCGGGGCCGCCAACAACGACAACGTGCGCGTGGTCGACGGCGCGGATCCCCATGACGCCGTGGGCGGGCCAGGCCGTTCGCCTCGTCATCGGGGCCGCGGACGATGCCGAGGCGAGCGTGGTCGAGGCCGCTGTCGACGACATCCGGATCGAGCGCCCGTGACGCCGGCCGGCTGACCCTCGATCCGGCGCCCACGGGACGTCGCGGCGGAGCGCGAAGCAGCTCCACGAAAAGCAAGAACCCCGGCGGGCGGACCGGGGTTCTCGGCGTCAATATGCGGCTTGGTTGCGGGGAAGGGATTCGAACCCTTGACCTTCGGGTTATGAGCCCGACGAGCTGCCGCTGCTCCACCCCGCAGGCGAAGTATGAGCCAGGTAGGCCAATTCCGTCAATCGATCGTCCACGCGTCCGGGCGTATGGACGCCGCGGGAGCCGTCGCCCTCGTCGGGCCCCGGCGCGCCGGGGCGTCGCCGCGCTACAGTGAGGGCCCTCGTCGGGCCGATGCGCCACGAGCGAACCGGGAGCCGCCTGCCGATGTCCGCCGACGATCTGTATGCCGTCGCCCTCGCCGTCCGCGAGCGCGCCCACGCCCCATACTCCACGTACCTGGTGGGCGCCGCCCTCCGCGACGAGCAGGGCCGAATCCATGCCGGCGCGAACGTGGAGAACGCCGCCTACCCCCAGAGCCAGTGCGCCGAGGCGTCTGCCATCGGGGTTCTCGTGGCCGCCGGGGGCCGGAGAGTCGTCGAGGCGCTGGTCGTCGCCGACGAGCGGCTGGGGCTCCCCTCCCCGTGCGGCGCGTGTCGCCAGCGGCTGCGCGAGTTCGCGTCGCTGGACGCGCCGGTCCACCTCGCGGGGCTGGCGGGCGTGATCCGCAGCGTGACCCTCGGCGACCTCCTCCCCTTCAGCTTCGGGCCCGAACACCTCGGCAAGGAGGCCGTTCGATGACGCACTCGCCCGTTGACCCGGCACGTCTCGCCGCCGACGTCCTCCTCGAGCACGACCCGGGGTTCCATCCGCGCCTGGGAATCGTCCTCGGCTCGGGGCTGGGCGGCCTCGCCGACACGCTCGACGACCCCGTTGCCGTGCCGTACGCGGAGATCCCCGGCTTCCCGCCGTCGACCGTGGCCGGCCACGCCGGCCGGTTCGTGCTCGGCTCGCTGGACGGCGTGCCCGTCGCGTGCATGCAGGGCCGCTTCCACCTCTACGAGGGCCACCCGCCGGCCGTCATCAAGCTCCCGATCAGGACGTTCGCGGCGCTCGGGGTCGAGGCGCTGCTGCTGACCAACGCCGCGGGCTCGCTGCGCGCCGAGGTCGCCCCGGGCAGCCTGATGCTCATCACCGACCACCTCAACTTCGTGTGGACCAACCCGCTGCTCGGACCGAACGACGACGAGTGGGGCGAACGCTTCGTGGGTCTCGAGGACGCCTACGACCCGGAGCTCCGGGCACGCCTGCAGCGGATCGCCGGCGAGCTGGGCATCCGCCTCCACGAGGGCGTCTACTGCTCGCTCCTGGGGCCGCTGTTCGAGACCCCGGCCGAGATCCGTGCGTACAGGGTGCTCGGCGCCGACGCGGTGGGGATGTCGACCGTGCCGGAGGTGATCGTGGCGCGCCACGCCGGGATCCGGGTCGCCGCGATCAGCGCGATCACGAACCTGGCCGTCGGCATGAGCGCCGAGCCGATCGACCACGAGCAGACGCTCCGGGGAGCGGCGCTGGCCGCCGCCGACCTGACCCGCCTCGTCCGTGCGTTCGTGGCCTCGTTCGCGGGCGACGGCCCCGCCGACGCCGCACCCGCCGACGCCGCATCGGAGGCCTGAGCCATGCTGCCGCAGGAGATCGTCCGTCACAAGCGCGACGGCCGCGCGCTCACCGACGCTGAGATCGCCTACTTCGTCGGCGGGCTGACCGACGGGACGATCACCGAGGGCCAGGCCGCCGCCTTCGCGATGGCGGTCTTCTTCCGCGGGATGACCCGCGCCGAGCTCGTGGCCTTCACCCTGGCGATGCGCGATTCCGGCACGGTCCTGGACTGGTCCGACGCGGACCTCCCGGGACCGCCGCTCGACAAGCACTCCACCGGCGGCGTCGGCGACAAGGTCTCGCTCATGCTGGCCCCGATCGTGGCGGCCTGCGGAGGCGCCGTCCCGATGATCTCGGGGCGAGGCCTCGGCCACTCCGGCGGCACGCTCGACAAGATGGACGCCCTCGACGGCTACACGACGGCGCCCAACAACGCCCACTTCCGGCGGGTCGTGCGCGAGGTCGGCTGCGCGATCATCGGCCAGACCGGCGAGCTCGCCCCCGCCGACCGGCGGCTCTACGCCATCCGCGACGTGACCGCGACCGTGGAGAGCATCCCCCTGATCACGTCGTCGATCCTGTCCAAGAAGCTGGCCGCGGGCCTCGCCGGCCTCGTCCAGGACGTGACGTACGGCAGCGGTGCCTTCATGACGACCGTCGAGGGCGCCCGGGCGCTGGCCGAGAGCATCGTGGCCGTCGCGAACGGCGCCGGGTGTCGCACGACGGCGATCCTGACCGACATGAACGAGGTGCTGGGCACCACGGCCGGGAACGCCGTCGAGGTCCGCGAGGCGATCGCATACCTGGTCGGCGAGGGCGGGCCCGACGGCGCGCGAGCCGCGCCAGCACGAGGTGACGATGGCTCTCTGCGGCCGAGCTGCTCGTCATCGGCGGGCTCTTCGCATCGCGTCGCGGACGCCCGCGCCGCCTGCGAGCGGGCGCTCGCGTCCGGCGACGCCGCCGAGCGCTTCGCCCGCATGGTGGCCGCCCTCGGCGGGCCGGCGGACGTGCTGGAGCGGCCGGACGCGTACCTGCCGCTGCCAGAGGTGACGCTCGCCGTCCATCCGGTCGCGCGCCGGGTTCGTCGCCGCCGAGGACGTCCGGGCGATCGGCCTCGCGATCGTCGCGATGGGCGGCGGACGGACGCGCGCCGACCAGCCGATCGACCACGCGGTCGGGCTTCACGCGGGTCGCGCCGGTGGGCGCCGAGGTCGGGCCGGACCGGCCGTTGTGCCTCGTTCACTCCCGGACGATCGCACAGGCGGAAGCCGCCGCCGCCGAGTACCGTGCCGCCGTCACGATCGCCGACGAGCCGCCGGCTCCCACGCCCGTGGTCCTGGAGCGCCTCGCCGGGTAGCGGCTGGGGATCGACGTTCCGCGCCCCGCGCCACGGCGTGCCGGGCGAGCTTCTGACACGATGCACCCTGCACCGCCCGGGGTCGGCGGTCGCCTCAGCAACGGTTCAGAAACGGCGACGACACTCCGCCGTCCAAACCGCGATCGAGACCTGGGACGAATGGGGGGACATGAACAGCTCGCCGCCTCGCCATCCTCGTCGTCGCCGTCGTCGCCGTCGTGGCGATCGGCGGGATCGTCGCCTCGCAGCTCTTCCTGCGCGGGGACGACGTGCCCGAGCTCGGGCTCGACACGCCCGCACCGTCCGGCGCGGCGGCCTCGCCGGCGCCGTCCGCTCCGGCCAGTGCCCCGGCCTCCGGCATCCCGGGGCCGCCACGACCGCGCCACCTGCCGCCGGGGACCTCGCCGGCACGTGGACGATCGCCGCGGGCGAGGCCGGCTACCGCGTCCGCGAGACGTTCCTCGATCAGCAGGCCGACTCGGACGCCGTGGGGCGGACAAGCGGCGTCACCGGCACCTTCACCGTCGAAGGCACGCCGGGCGCGCTGACGCTCACGGCCGCGGCCGATCGAAGTCGACATGACGGCCCTCCAGAGCGACGAGGGCCGCCGCGACAACCAGCTTCGCGGCCGCGGGGTCCAGACCGACACCTTCCCGACGTCCACCTTCGAGCTGAGCGGGCCCGTCTCGCTGCCCGCCGACTTCGGCAGTGCCGACGTGGCGGTCACCCTCCCCGGGAAGCTGACCCTCCACGGCGTCACGAAGGACGTCGAGATCGCGGCCCAGGCGCGCCTCGAGGCGGACGGGACCGTCGTCGTCGCCGGCTCGCTCCCGATCCTCTTCGCCGACTACGGGATCGAGGCCCCCAGCATCGCGGGCCTCATCGCCGTCCAGGACAACGGCAGCATGGAGTTCCGAGTCGTCCTCGCCAAGAGCTGAGCGGGCGAAACGTCGCTATCCCCCGGCACGTCTCATCGACGTTCGCAGCTCGCGAGCGCCACCGTCCCCGGCCTCGCGCGAGGAGGCCACGATGGAGCACCCGTCGGTCCCTGGAGAACGGTCTCCGCCCTGCTGGTGACCGTCGCCGTCGCGGGGTGTGGCACGACCGTCACGCCTTCGCCGTCGGTGTCCAGCGGCCCGTCGACCCCGTCCCCGTCCGCGGTCCCGTCGGTCGCGACCCGCCACGGCAGGCTGGGTCACGGCCGGCACGCTCGCCCTCGCCCGCGCGAGCACCCACGCTGTGGTCCTGGCCGATGGCCGTGTGCTGGTTGTCGGCACCGACAACATCTGCACTCCCGGCGGAGCGTGGGACGAGAGCGTCGAAGCCGAGCTCCTCGATCCCGCGACGGGCCTCTGGGTGTCGACGGGCAGCCTCAACGCCCCGCGCACCGACTTCTTCGCGGTCACCCTGCCCGACGGGCGCGTCCTCGTGGCAGGCGGCCTGACGTCGGCGGAACCCGCCGAGGGAGTCTTCGGCGCCTACTCGAGCACGAAGCTGTACGACCCCGCGACCGGCCGGTGGTCGGCGGCCGGGCTCCTCGGTGTCGCGCGCACCGAGCCGGCGGGAGCGCTGCTCACGGACGGGACGGTGCTCGTCGCGGGGGGCACCTACGTCGACACGGCCGGTACCCGCGTCCTTGCCAGCGCCGAGGTCTTCGACCCGGAGACCGGCACCTGGTCGCGGACGGGTGACCTCGCGGACGGCACGCACCGGGGCCCGGGCCGTCACCCTGGCCGACGGGCGCGTCCTTCTCATCGGAGGGGACAGCCTCGACGGCCCCGGGACGTGTCCCCTCGCCCGAGATCTACGACCCGGCCACGGGAGCCTGGTCCGTCGCGGGCTCACTGGCGACGCCTCGCGCGGGCTTCAGCCTCGTCGCCCTCCCGGACGGAGGGGCGCTCGTCGCCGGCGGCACCGCCATCGCCCAGGGCGCCGTCGAGGGAGTGATCGCGCGGGTCGAGCGGCTCGACCCGACGACGTTGCGGTGGTCGCCCGCCGCCAGCGATGCTGACGGCGGGCACGAACCGGTGCCGCCGTCGTCCTCGGCGACGGCCGCGTCCTCGTCGCCGGCGGGGTCACGCGGGTCAGCACCAGCGACGACCCGGGGACCGGTCCGGCCATCGCGGCGACGGAGATGTACGACCCGGCAGCCGACTCGTGGTCGGCTGCTCGCCACTCGCGGGCGGGCGCGAGGGCGGCACGTTCGTGACCCTCGCGGACCAGACGGTGCTCCTCCTCGGCGGAGACAGCGGCTATGTCGGCGAGCCCCGGGCGCGCCTGGTGTCCCGACCCCGTCGCCGAGGCCGTCCGTTACGTGCCGGAGAACCTCGCCGCCTTCCCGGCGCCGACGCCGCCCGCCGCGACCCTCGCGAAGTCGAGCGTGCCGCGCGCCACGGCGAATCCCGCCGACGCGAAGAAGGCCGCGCGCCTCGATCAACGCCTTCGGCCTCGCCCTCTACAGGCAGATGCTCGCCGACGGCACGCTCGCGGCGAACGAGAACGCCGTCCTCTCGCCGACGAGCATCGCCCTGGCCCTGGCGATGGCACGGGCCGGCGCGAAGGGCGAGACGGCGGCCGAGATGGACAAGGTCCTCCACGCGTCGGGCTGGGATGCCCTCGGCGGCGGGCTCAACGCGCTGGACCAGCTGCTCGCCTCGCGCAACGGCACCTTCAAGGACGACGACGGCCAGCAGCTCGAGATCCTGCTCAGGATCGCCAACGCATCCTTCGCCCAGCGAGGCATGGAGATCGTCCAGGAGTACCTCGACGCCATCGCCTCCACGTTCGGTGCCGGTCTGCGCCTCGTCGACTTCGCGGCCAACAAGGAGGCCGCCCGGAAGGACATCAACGCCTGGGTCAGCAGGCAGACGCCAGAAGCGCATCCCGAAGCCTCCTCGGGCCGGACGACATCTCCGAGCTGACCCGCCTCGTCCTCGTGAACGCGATCTACCTGAAGGCGCCGTGGCAATACCCATTCATCGATGGGAGCACGGAGCGGCTGCCGTTCGTGCGGGCGGACGGCTCGCGCGTGAAGGTGCCGACGATGTACGTCGACTCCGGCTGTGGCGGTGTCCCTCTCCCGTACGCCAAGGGAAGCGGGTGGAGGGCGGTGGAGCTGCCCTATGTCGGCGGCTCTCTCGCGATGACGGTCGTCATCCCCGACAACCTCGCCGCCTTCGAGCGTCGGCTGACGCCTGCGCTCCTGGCGAAGGTCACCGGGGCCCTGGAGGAGCGGGGCGTGGGCCTCTACTTCCCGAAGCTTTCGATCGACACGCGCGTCGACGTCGGTGACCAGATCGCGGCGCTGGGCATGCCCCGCGCATTCGACGTCGAGCGGGCCGACTTCACGGGCATCGCCACCCTTCCCGAGGGGTTCTACATCTCCAAGATCATCCACCAGGCCAACATCGACGTCGACGAGAAGGGGACCGAGGCGGCGGCCGCGACGGCCATCGGCATGGCCACCGGCGGACCGGGATGCGGCGGGCCCGAGCTGACGGTGAAGGTCGACCGGCCGTTCCTCTTCCTCCTCCGCGACGTCGAGACCGGCGCGATCCTGTTCATGGGCCGCGTCGTCGACCCGTCGGCGAAGGAGTAGCCGGGACCGGCCGTACGACTCCCGATCAGGCGCGGGCGCGCCGTCGTGCCACCAGGTCGCAGCGCCGTCACCGCTCCCCAGCCGGCGACCGTCATGCCCGCGGCGAAGACCAGCCACGGGAAGTCCGCCGGCGACGCCGCCGTCGAGCAGGAGCGGTGCGTTCCAGCAGAAGGCGACGACCACGACGAGCCCGCCGAGCAGGCCGGCGGCGACCTGGGCGGGGCCGACGCGGACCGGGCGTCCTGCCCGGAGGCTGCGTCGCGGCCGCGAGCCCGAACCCGACGAGCGCCACGCTGACCGCGACCGGCGCCCAGACCGGCCCGGCCCACGGCACCGGGATCAGGAACAGCAGGTCCCACGTCCCGAGCGACGGTGGCCAGCCGACGAAGACCCACAGCCAGGCGTAGTACAGGATGTCCCACGTGCCGAAGGCGACGGCCGTCCAGGCCAGGCGCTCCAGGCCGCTCCGGCCGGCGAGCCAGCCGACGGTGGCCAGCATGACCAGCGTCGCGGCCTCGCGGCCGACCTCGATCGCCGCGAGGTCCCCCACCCCGGCGGGGTCCTGCAGCGGGAAGAGCGCCCCGACCTGGATCCCCAGCGCACGCTGGAGGTAGACGACGACCGCCGACTCGAGGAAGGCCATCGCCACGGCGTAGGCGATGACCACGACGGCCGTGGCAGCGAAGCCAGTGCCGCGCGGAGCTGCGTTGGCGTTGGGCGTTGGCCGCATCGTCCCAGTATCGACGCCGCCGTCAGCGCGCTCCTGGGTCGTGGTCGGCTGCTCGGTGGACCGGCTGCCTCACCCCGGGCCCGCCGTCACCGCGGAGCCGACCAGGAGTCATCCGCCTCAGCGGTCACGGCGTCCACGATCCCCACGACGACCGTCCGGATCGGGGCCCCGGGCGCCGCGAGCACCTGGCGGGCCGAGTTGCCCTCGTCGAGGAGCAGGACCGTCTCGCCGGCGCCGGCGCCCACCGAGTCGACCGCGATCAGGTATCCGCCGGCCGGCTCGCCGGCGGGGTCGAGCAGGTCGCACAGCAGCAGCGTCCGGCCGTCGAAGGCGGGGCTGTTGATCGTCGAGACGACGGTCCCGACGACCCGCGCCAGCTTCACGACCGGGGCCTCCGGGTTCGCCGCTTCGAGGCCGGCTGTCTGGGTGGCGGCGTCGCGGCGGGCGGCGGCGCCTTCGCGGCCGCGGGGCGTGTCGCTGGTTCGTCAGCCGCCAGTAACCGAACGGCGTCCACGATCCCGACGATCGCATGGTCAACCGGGACGAACGGATCTGGCATCGCCTGGGCGGCTTCCCGGGCGGCCACGAAGTAGACGAGCTCGCCGGGCCCGGCCATGTGGACCGCGTCGGCCGCGACCACCTGGCTCCCGACGGGCTGCTGATGCCGGTCCAGCGGCTGGATCACGAGGAGCTTGATCCCCTCCAGCCCCGGCGTCTTGACCGTGGCGACGACCGTGCCGATCACGCGTGCGAGCTGCATGGCGCTACACCCGGACCCGCGGCGCGAAGCGGGCATCGGCGGCCAGGTTCTCCGCCATCTCGGCGTGGAGCCGCGGGATGACCCGCCGGACGAGGCCCGGCGAGCCGGCAATCCGCGCGCTCCCGAGCTCGACGGCGGCCTCGACCTCGGCCACCGGGCCGTCGAAGAGCAGGTAGCCCTTGCCGCCCAGGTCGTCGGCCAGGCGCAGCTCGAGCAGCCGGACCCGGGCGCCCTTGAGGCCCGCGTCGGCCGCCTCGATGATCGCGGCGACGGTCGCCGTCTCGATGATGCCCAGGGCCTCGCCGGCGGCCTCCGCCCGCGCGCCGCGCATGGCCGCGACGACGCCCGGATGGACGTTCGGCAGGAAGACGACGTCGAGCACCGCCGCGGCGGCCACCTCGCGGCCTGCCTCGAGGGCCTCCTCGACGTCGGCCACCGCGCCCCCGACGAGGACGAGGTACTTCCCGGGATGCACCGTCCCGGCCCGGATGACGTCGATCGGCGCGCGCTTGGCCATCGCGTCGCCCGCCTCGATGCCCGCGGCGATCGAGTCGAGCTCGAGAAGCGCGAGGGCCGGCTCGATCGCCGCGCGGGCCGGGTTCGACGCGGGAGCGGGGGGCCATCGTCAGACGATCCGCAACGCGCCGACGACGGTCACCCGCCGCTCGCGCGAGAAGGTCCGCGGTCGCGTCATGCCGTCACCGGTCGGGCTGGCGATGGAGAACGAGGTGAAGCCCTCGCCGCCCTCTCCGAGGCCGGCGACGTTCGGGCCGTTGGCCACGAAGATGCTGCAGTTCATCGCCCGGGCCATCTTCGTGATCGTCTCAACGTTCGTGGAGTGGATGGAAGCCGTGTGTCGGAAGCCGTGCTCGGACCGCACCGCCAGGTCGATCGCCTGGTCGACGTTCGCGACGCGCACGACGGGGAGCACGGGCATCATCTGCTCGGTCCAGACCAGGCTGTGCTCCCGCGGGACGTCGCAGATCAACAGCCGGGGCGACGGCTCGGCCTGCACGCCGATCTCCGCCAGGATCTTCGCGGCGTCCTGGCCGATCCACGCGGGGTCGATGCACGCCGGGCTTCCCCGGCTGGCCGAGCTCCCTGAAGATCACCCGCTCGAGGCGCCGCAGCTCGTGCTCCTTGAGCAGGTAGGCGCCGTTCTGGGTCATCGCCCGGATCAGCCGGTCGGCGACGGTGTCGACCACGAAGACCGTCTTCTCGTCGATGCAGACGAGGTTGTTGTCGAACGAGGCGCCGCGGACGATGTCCCGGGCGGCGCGCTCGACGTCGGCGGTCTGGTCGACGACGGCCGGCGGGTTGCCGGGGCCGGCGGTGATCGCCCGCTTGTCGGTCCGCAGGGCCTCTCGGACGACGGCCGGGCCGCCGGTGACGAGCAGGACCCGGACGCCGGGGTGGGTCATGAGCGCCCGCGCGCTGTCGATCGTCGGGATTCGCGACGCCCGTCACGAGGTCGGCGGGGCCGCCGGCGGCGACGATCGCCCGGTTGATCAGGCGGATCGCCTCTGCCGAGCAGCGCTTCGCGCCAGGGTGGGCGTTGAAGACGACCGCGTTCCCCGCCGACACGATGCTGATCGTGTTGTTGATGATCGTCGACGTGGGGTTCGTGACCGGGGTGATCGCCGCGACCACGCCGAACGGGGCCCACTCCGTGACCATCATCCCGGCATCGCCGCTCACCGCCTGGACCTCGAGGTCCTCGGGCCCCGGCGCCTTCGACGCCACCAGCCGGTTCTTGACGATCTTGTCCTCGTAGCGCCCGATGTGGGTCTCCTGGTGGGCCATCCGGGCCAGCTGCTCGGCATGGTCGAGCATCGTGCGGCGCACCGCGTCGATGATCACCTTGCGTCCCGCGAGGCCCTGCCCCTGGAAGGCGCCGAAGGCGCGCGTCGCCGCCGCCACGGCCTCGTCGATGGTGGCGTGGATGCCGTCGCCAAGGTCGGCGGCAGCGGCTGCGGACAGCTCCGCCTCTGCGCGCAGTCCCGCCCCGGGGCGCGAACCCGCAGCGTCCCCCGCCGCCGCGACGCGGCGGCGGACCCGCTCGATGATCTCCTGGATCTCGCGCTCGTCGAGCTCGCTCATCGCTCTCCGTCCGCTACTTGCGGTAGACCTCGGTCCCGCCGATCTCCCAGGTGTCCACGATCGCCGTGATCACGGCGTCGCAGGGCCGGTCCTTCGTCGTCTCGGTGTTCCGGGCCGAGCTGCCGGTGGCGTACAGGACCACCTCGCCGACGCCCGCGCCCACCGCGTCGGCGGCGACGACGTACCCGCCGACCTCGTGGTTCTCCGCGTCGAGCTGGCGCACGACGAGGAGCTTCCAGCCCTCCATGAGCGGCTCCTTCCGGCTCGCGACCACGGTCCCGGTCACTCGTCCGAGCAGCATGTTGGCACCGCCTGCTGGGGGAGCGGCGCGCCGGCGGGGGGCCGGCGCGCCCGTCCCGCTTCCTAGCCCTGGCCGGACTCGGCCTTTGCCTCGTCGAGCCGCCCGAGCGGCAGCACGAGGTCGACGTTGACGTGCGGCCGCGCGATGACGTGGCTGGCGACGACCTCGCCCACCTTGGCGGCGTTGCGCACGCCGGCCTCGACGGCGGCCTTCACCGCGGCGACGTCCCCACGGACCACCGCGGTCACGTACCCGCCGCCCGTCTTCTCGTAGCCGACGAGCTCGACCTTGGCCGCCTTGACCATCGCGTCGGCGGCCTCGACCACCGCCGCGAACCCGCGGGCCTCGATCATCCCGAGCGCTTCTGCCATCGATCTGTTCTCCTTCTCGACCTTCTCGACCTGTCTCGTGCGTGATTGCCGGCCCGGCGGGCCGCTACGCCTTCGCGTCGCGTCCCTCGAGGCCCTCGATCGCCGCCAGCGCCGCCCGCCAGCCGACGTCGATGTCCCGCTCCTCGCCGCCCAGGTAGATGCGGCCCATCGAGCCGAACGACCGGACCTCGAGGATGTTGATGTGGGCCGCCTTCTCCGCCTCGTTGGCGGCAAGGGCGGCGTAGGCCGCCGGCTCCAGCTCCAGGACGTAGAGCGTCTGGCCGGGGATCAGCATCTGGCCGTGGCGCGTCCGGTTGATGAGCTGGGCCTGGTGGTCGTCGATGCGCCGGATGATCTGGGAGGACAGGACCCGCGGCTTGATCCGGTCGGTCTCCGCCGAGTCCGATCTCGGCCAGGATCGCTGCGCCCGCGGCGCGCACCTCCGCCTGCGACGGCGAGTGGATCTCGAGCATGCCGTAGTAGCGCTCGATGATCTGCATCCCCGGCTTGACCGCGGTCGATTTGAGCGCGATGTCCGTCAGCCGGTTGATCTCGATGCCCGGCGACACCTCGATCATGAGCGAGGCGTCCCCGGCGAGGGGCAGGAAGCCCTGGGCGACCGTCCCGAGGAAGGCCGCGTACTGCGCCTGCAGGCTGTCGAGGAACACGTATGCCCGAAGGTCAATAGTTGCCATGCGCGCCCTTCTCTCCCGTGACGATCTTGACGCCGGCCGAGGCCCCGATCCGGGTCGCGCCGGCGGCGATCATGTCCTGCACGTCCTCGGCGGTGCGGATCCCGCCGGACGCCTTGACGCCCATCCTCGGGCCGACCGTCTCGCGCATCAGCGCGACGTCGAAGACGGTGGCGCCGCCCTTGGCGTAGCCGGTCGAGGTCTTCACGAAGTCGGCCTTCGCCTGCCGCGCGAGGCTGCAGGCGACCACCTTCTCCTCGTCGGTGAGGAGCGCCGTCTCGATGATCACCTTGTTGGCCGCGCCGGCCTCGCGGCAGGCGTCCGAGACGCGGGCGATGTCCTCCCGGACGGCATCGTGCATGCCGCTCTTGAGGGCCCCGATGTTGATGACCATGTCGATCTCGCGGGCGCCGTCGCGGATCGCCCGGCGAGCCTCGGTGGCCTTGACCTCGGTCGTGCTGGCGCCGAAGGGGAAGCCGATGACCGAGGCGACGGCGACGTCCGTGCCGCGCAGGTTCTCGGCGGCGCGACGAACCCACGTCGGGTTGATGCAGACGGCGGCGAAGCGGTGCTCGGCGGCCTCGGCGCACAGGCGGTCGATCTCGGCGGCCGTCGCGTCGGGCCGCAGCAGCGTGTGGTCGATGTAGCGGGCGAGGTCGCCCGGGACGTCGTCGGCCCGGCCGTGGTACTCCACGCGGGAGGCGCCGCCGGCGACGATGTCGCGCACCTTGGTGGCGCACTGGGCGGCGCAGCCGCGCACGCACGAGGCGCACGGGTCCGTCGACGCCCCGGCGGTCGCGCCGCCGGCGCCGAGCGCGGCGAGCACCTCCCGGGTGATCGCCTCGACGAGGTCGTTGCGTTGGCTCAGCGTATCGGTCATCCCGGTCGACCCTCAGCGGTTGGCTTCATGTAGCGGCGCTCGACATCGGTGATCTTCTCCACCCGCGCGGCGTGGCGTCCGGGCGCCCAGGGCGTCCCGAGCCAGGCCCGCACGATCTCGATCGCCAACCCCTCGCCGATGAAGCGGGCGCCCAGGGTGAGGACGTTGGCGTGGTTGTGCTCGCGGCTGTTGCGGGCCGACGAGAGGTCGTGGCAGAGGGCGGCCCGCACGCCCGGGACCTTGTTGGCGACCATGCACGAGCCGACCCCGGCGCCGTCGAGGATGATCCCCCAGCGACACGTGTCGTCGGCGACGAGGCGTGCCACGGCGTGGGCGATGTCCGGGTAGTCGACGGCCTCGGGGCCGTTCGTGCCGCAGTCGGTGATCGCGTAGCCGGCCTCGGCGAGGGTCCGGGCGATGACGTCCTTCAGCTGCCAGGCACCGTGATCGGCGCCGATGGCGATGGCGACCGCGTCGGTGGCCGGTGACGCAGCCGGGGCGGGTGTCGCAGCGGCTGCGGCGGCCGCGGGCTCCGGCCGGGCGCCGCCATCGAGCGTGGCGTCGACGATCCGCCGGACCAGCGCCCGGACCTCGTCGTCGGAGGGAGGCGGCGACTCAGCCATGGGCCAGCACCCACTCGGCGGTCTGCTCGTCGGCGATCGCCACGTTCACGCAGCCGGCGCGCAGCGCGGCCAGGGCGATCGGGCCCCGCCCCGCGCCTGCCGCCAGCCCGACGGCCAGCGGCTTCGTCCGCAGGTCGTCCAGCGGCAGCCCGACCGTCCGGGCGTCGAGGGTCGGGAGGGCGACGCGGCCATCGAGGGTGAGGAACCGGCCCAGGACGTCGCCGACTGCCCCGGCATCCGACAGGGCGGCCAGCTCGGCGTCGTCGAGGTAGCCCGACGCCACGTGGACGCTGTCCGGACCGTGGACGCCCATCCCGAAGACCGCGGTGGAGGCGTTGCGGGCTGCGGCGAGCGTCTCGCCGACCGCCGGGTCGTCCTCGAGAGCCCGGCGCAGCTCGGCCGAGCCGACGATCGCGGGAGCGGCCATCAGGCGGATCGCGGCGCCGGCCGTGGTCCCGAACCGCTCGACGACCTCCTGGGCCCGGGTCGGGCGCGCCGACCGCGAGATCGCGCCGTTCAGCTGGACGATCTCCGTCGCCGCCGTCCAGCCGGGCTCCAGGTGGGCCGCGAGCTCCAGCATGGTGCGGCCCCACGACACGCCGATCGCCCCTTCCGGCCGGATCGCGGCAAGGTGGTCCGCGGCGGCCGCGGCGACGCGCTCGCGGGCGAGCTGCTCGTCGTCGGCCGGCGAGCCGGTGGCCGGCACGTCGACCACGACGGCGCCGTGGAGCGCGAACCGCTCGACGAGGGCATCCTCGAGGGCCACGAGGCGGGCCGCCGGGTGGACGATCTCGATCCGGACGGCGGCCTCGCGCATGGCACGATCCAGCAGCCGGCCGACCTTGAAGCGGCTCACGCCGAGGCGCTTGCCGACCTCGTCCTGGGTCAGGTTGAGCCGGTAGTAGAGCTGGGCCGCGCGGAGCATCAGCCGGGTCTCGCCGGCCCCGAGCTCGTCCTGGCGCTGGATCAGCGGGCTGGTCGTCATGCTCAGATGTGCAGTTGACCGCTCATATGTGCCCGACGGTACGCCTGCGGACAGCGCCTGTCAAGGGGAAACGCGGCGACCGGAGGCGGCCGGGCCGCGTTTCACCGCTTCCCGCGGCGGGGCCCGGCCGCTAGCATGGCGCGACCATGCCCGCGGCCATCTTCCTGGACCCGGCGCACCTCGAGGTCGAGCCCGGCCGCGAGGCGAGCGCGACGATCACCGTGCGCAACACGGGCCAGATCGTCGACGAGTTCCGCTTCGACGTGGTGGGCGTCCCGGCCGCCTGGGCCGTCGTGACGCCGGCATCGATCTCGCTCTTTCCCGGCGCCGGCGGCGCCGTGCAGGTCCGGTTCGCCCCGCCGCGGGCACCCGGCGTAGCCCCCGGGATCGAGGGATTCGGCATCCGCGTGCGCTCGAGCGCCGACCCGTCGTTCTCCTTCGTCGAGGAGGGCGAGATCCGGGTCCTGCCGTTCGGCCAGCTGGCGGCGCGCCTCGTGCCGAGGACCAGCCGGGCCTCGCTGCTCGGGCGCCGGGCCCGGCATCGACTGGTGGTGGAGAACGCCGGCAACGCGCCGCTGCCGGTGGATGCCGCCGCCGCCGACCCCGACGAGAGCCTGCACCTGGAGATGGCCTCGGCCTCGATCGTCGTCAACCCGGGCGCGAGCGCCGAGCTCGGAATCACCGCCCGGGCCCCGGGCCGGGTCATGACGGGACCCGCGCGCACGCTGCCCTTCGTCGTCGCCGTGGCGCCCGGCGCCGGGGCACCCCCGACGACGCTCGGGACCCCGGCCGGCCCCGTGCCGGCCCTGCCGCGGGCCCCCGGCCGCCTCGATCCGCTGCTGCCGGCCGACCGGCACGGCCCTCCGCGTCGACGGCTCGGTGACCGTCCGGCCGCTCCTCGCCTTTGGCCTCGCCCAGCTGGCCGCGGTGGCGATCCCCATCGCGCTCGTCGCGGTCGTCGCCCTGCAGCTCTCCGGCGGCGGCGTGGCATCGACGCCCACCCCCGCGATCACGACGCCGCCGTCGGCGGCGGTCGTGACGCCCGAGCCCACCACCTCCGTTCCTCCCAGCGAGGCGCCGACCGCATCGCCGACCCTCGCCGCCGAGACGGAGACCCCGACGGCGACGCCCGTCGCGGCCTCCCTCATTGCCTTCGAGACCGTCGGTGACGGGACCCTCGACGTGCTCGTCACGTCGCCCGACGGGGGCACTCCCACCGTCATCGCTTCAGCGCCGAAGAACGAGATGTACCCGGCGGTGTCGCCCGACGGGGCCCGCGTCGCCTACGGCGTCGAGGACCTCGACAGCATGGACATCTACGTCAGCGAGGTCGCCACCCGGGCGGCCCGCCGCCTGACCGAGGGGAGCGGTCGGAACAGCGAGCCCGCCTGGTCGCCGGACGGCTCGCGGATCGTCTTCGTGAGCAGTCGGGGCGGGGCCACCGACCTGTACACGATGAACGCCGACGGCTCGCGTCAGCGGCGCCTGCTGGAGGCCCCCTCGCTCGCGGAGGGGAGCCCGACCTGGTCGCCCGACGGATCCACGATCGTGTTTGCCGCGTCCGAGTCGAACGCCGACGGCACGCTGCGGCCGTCCGCCCTGTATGCGCTTCCGGCGGCCGGGGGCGCGCCGACGCGCCTCACCGACGAGGACGGCAGCCGGAACCCGGCGTGGTCGCCGGACGGCTCGAGGATCGCCTTCGACAGCCCCCGCGACGACCCGAACGGCTCGATCTTCGTCATGAACGGCGACGGCTCCGGCGTCACCCGCGTAACCCCCGGCGGCTGGGGCACGGCGCTCGACCCGACCTGGTCGCCGGACGCGACCGAGCTCGCCTTCACCCGGTACGGCGACGGCGCCGGGATCTGGATCCAGCCCTCCGGCGGCGGCACGCCGACCCCCCTCGAGGGAACCGAGGGCGGAGACATGCCGAGCTGGCGCTGAAGGCCCAGCGCTCGAGGCCGGTGCGGCGCGACCGGGTGCTGGCCCGCTACCGACCGACGACGGTGAGGGCGCGCTACCGCGCGACCGGCCGGCTCCCGAGGGCGACGGGCGACCCCGGAGCGGCCGCCACGACGCGATGCCGGCGCAGCCACAGGAGGGCGGCCACGCCGACGGTGACCGTGAGCACGCCGCCCACGGCCAGCGCGGCCACGGCGCCCCAGCGAGAGGCGAGCGCCCCGGCGAAGAGGGCGCCGATCGGGGTGGAGCCCGCGAAGACCGTCGTGTAGACGCTGATGACGCGCCCCCGCAGCTCGTCGGGGACGGTCGCCTGGATCAGCGTGTTGCCGTTGGCTGCCATCCAGATGGCGCCGAACCCGGCGACCGCCAGCGCCACCAGCGCCACCCCGAAGACGGGCACGGCGGCGACCACCAGCAGGCCCACGCCGAGCACCGTCGCGCCGCCGGCGATCGCCCACGGGCTGGGCCGCCGTCGCGTGGCCAGGAAGAGCGCCGCCGCGATCGAGCCGACGCCGCTGGCGGCCATCAGGAACCCGAGCGTCGCCGCGTCGCCGCCGAGGACGTCGCGGGCGAACGGCGGGATCGTGACCTGGAAGTTCATCCCGATCGTGGCCGCCAGGCCGACCACCACGACGGGCAGCAGGACCGCCGGCGTCCGCCTGGAGTAGCTGATCCCCTCCCCGACCGAGGCGACGACCTCCCGTACCGAGTGCGGCCGCGGGATCGGCGTGGGCGTCCGGAGCTCCTCGGCGCGCATCAGGAGCAGGGCCACGATGACGGCCAGGAAGCTCGCGCCGTTGAGGAAGAAGGCGACCGAGATGTCGAAGACGGCGATCGTGAGGCCGGCGACCGCCGGCCCCACGACGCGGGCTGCGTTGAAGGTCGCCGAGTTCAGGGCGATGGCGTTGACGACGTCCTCGCGCCCGACCATCTCGACGGAGAACGCCTGCCGGACCGGCATCTCGACCGCGTTGGCGCAGCCGAGCAGCACCGCGAGGACCAGGATCATCCAGACCTCGACGATGCCGGCCAGGGTCAGGACGCCCAGGACGATCGCCAGCGACGCCATCACCGCCTCGACGACGACGAGGGTCTGGCGCTTGGGGAGCGCGTCGGCGATGAGGCCGCCGAACAGGCCCAGCACCAGGACGGGCGTCCACTGTGCGGCGGCGACCACCCCCAGCATCAGCGGGTCGTCGGTGAGCGTCAGGACCAGCCACGCCTGGGCGACCGACTGCATCCAGGAGCCGGCCAGCGAGACGGCCTGCCCCCCGAAGAAGAGCCGGAAGTTGCGGTGGCGCAGTGCCCGCAGCGCGTTCACGTTGCCCACCGACCGGATCGTCACGGCCCGCTCTCCGCGTGCGGGGCGCCGGCGACGTGCGCGGGCCCGCCGCCCTCGAGCTCGGCGAGGTGCGCCCGGAGGTGCGCCCGGCGCTCCTCGGCCGCCGCGACCATCTCGTGGATCCGTCCGGCCTTCTCGGCCAGCGTCGCGACCTGGCGGTCCATCCGGGCGATCAGGTCCCGGAGGATGGCACGCCGCTCGGCCGCGTCGCCGGCGGCCCGGAAGCGCGCGCGGTCGCGGATGCGCGCTTCCTCGTCCTCGAGCAGCAGGCCGATCTCGGCGAGGCTGAAGCCGGCATCGTCCCGCAGGCCCCGGATGAACCCCAGCCGCTCCAGGTCGGAGGCGTCGTACAGGCGGTAGGCGCCCTGCGAGCGGCCGGCCGGGCGCAGCAGCCCGATCTCCTCGTAGTAGCGGATGGAGCGGGGCGTCAGGCCCGTCTCGGCGGCGACCTCCTGGATCCGCAGGAGACGAGGCGGTGCCGGCTCGAGCGGCCGATCGGACGGCGGGGCGGGCGTGCGCGTGGAGGGACGGGCCATGGGTCGATGATGCCACAACCTTCACGTTCGCGTGAAGGTTGTGGTTCGGGAGCGCAGGGGCAACCCGTCGCGATCTGGGCGCTCCACGCGCCGTCCGAGCCGTCATCCTTCGCTCTCATGACGCCCTGGTCCGAGCGCTCCCGCGCCGCCGCCGACGAGGACGGCATCGTCCGCCTCGTGCGGGTCGGCGCCTACGCCGTGTGCCGGGCGGGCGACCGGCTGCTGTGCTGCCGCCTGGCGCCCGGCCAGCCGTCGCCCGGGTCGTGGACGCTCCCCGGCGGCGGGATCGACTTCGGGGAGGCTCCCGAGGCGGCCGTCCTGCGTGAGCTGGCGGAGGAGACCGGGCTCGTCGGCCGGGCGGAGGGCATCGCCGACGTCCGGTCCCGGGTCTATCCCGGGCCGGCTCCCCGACGGGCGGCCCCGCGAGATGCACGCCATCGCGCTCCTCTACCGGGTCAGCGTGGTCGGGGGCACGCTCCGCGACGAGCCGGCGGGCTCCACCGATCGGGCCGCCTGGCTGTCGCGCGCCGAGCTGACCGCCGTGCCCGTCGTCAGGATGATGCGCCGGGCCCTGGCGATCGCCTTCGGCGACGAGGTCTAGCTCGACGCCGGCCGGGTCAGGCGGCAGCGAGGCGCGCCTGCCGGGCCCGGATGGCTTCCCGCCAGGTCTCCAGCGCCGCCGGCCACCACGCGTCGAGCTGCGGTTCCTGACCGTACCAGGGATCGCGCACGCCGGGCCCGTGGACGGCGTCCTCGAGGACCAGGTGGCGTGCGCCGGGCAGCAGCGCCGACGCGACCGGCACGAGGCCGTCGCCGGCGACGAACGGCTGGTCCGGCGCCGGGTGGACGTCCTCGTAGAGGCGCCGCATGAAGCGCGAGCGCCCGTCCTCCGCCTCGGCGTGGCCCACGACGGAGCGCGACGCGACCGCAAGGTAGCCGGTCGTCGGGGCAAAGAACGCGCCCGGCACGTGGCGGTTCGCGAACCGCGCCCCCGCGTCCGCGACGCGGCTCCCCCAGCGGGCGTCGTCGCCGACGAGGTGCGGCGCGCCGAGCGTGACGAGCGCCCCGATCCGGCCGCTCGCGTTGAGGCGGCGGCCCTCGAACGGCTCGGGCGACGTCAGCAGGCGGCCGACGATCCCGCCGGCGCTGTGGCCGACGTAGAGGATCGGCGCGCCCAGGCTGGCGGGAAGCGCCCGGCTGCGCTCGCCGGCCTCCAGGAGCGTCCGGCCGACGCGCGTCGTGACGGGACCCAGCCCGCGGACGGCGCACAGGACCCAGTCGGGCGGGTAAACGGGGGCGACCAGGACGTCCGCCGCGCCCCGGTCCCGCAGGGCGGCCGTCATCGGGCGGTACCAGCCGGGTGTCGTCAGGAAGCCGCCCGCGACGAGGACGACCGGCGCCAGGTCGGCCGGGTCGGCGTCGTGCCAGGTCGCGGTGCTCACGCCGCTTCCTCCGCGCTGCGCGGCTTCGGGGATGGGAGCGGCGACGCGCCCGGGGCCGGGATAGGCCGCAGCTCCCACAGGTCCCGACCCCCGATGGCGAGCCCAAGGCCGAGCGTCACGAGCATCGTGACCGTGAACGCGTAGAACGGCAGGTGCATGTCGATCGTGTACAGCATCCCCGCCACGATCGAGGCGACGATGGTGCCGAGGGTGCCGGCGGCGCCGAAGACGCCCTGGGTCGTGGCCGACCGGCCGGTCGGCGTCCCCCGGGCCACGACGGCGTAGAGGGCGGGACCGAGGAGGGCGAACGAGATGCCCTCGAAGAAGACGACCGGCACGACGAGGATCGGATCCTCCAGCACGGCGTACAGGATCCCCGCCAGGGCCGCGCCGAGGCTGCCCAGGATGATGAAGACGAGAGGGCCACGCCGGTCCGACCAGCGTCCGGCGATCGGCGAGAACAGCAGGACTGCCAGCCCGAAGGAGGCGAACGTCAGGCCGACCAGGGCGAGGCTCGCGCCGAGGTCCGTCATCCACAGGCTCCAGATCACCTCGTAGGTCCCCGACGCGAAGTAGCCGCCCACGTTGATCACGATCGCGGCCAGCAGGAGCCGGTTCCAGAGCGATGCCCGAGCCGCCGGGACGGGCTCCCCGTCGCTCGCGACCTCGGCGACGTGCTGCGGCACCGGCCGGCGGAAGGTCGTCGCGGCAAGCAGGGCGGCAGCCCCGAGCACCGCCGCGCTGCAGAAGACGAAGGGGAAGACGTAGCCGCCGCCGAGCGCCGCCCCGATGGCGCCGACGGCCGGTCCCAGCAGCAGGCCGCCCATCGCGGCCGAGCCGTAGAGGCCGAATGCTGCGCCGCGCTCCTCGGGAGGCGTGGCGTCCATGATGTAGGCCCGGGCCGAAGGGTCGTAGGCCGCGGTGGCGAGACCGGCCAGCGCCCGGGCGAGCACGAGCGCGGGAACCCCGGTGAAGACGAGCGGCATCGGGACGACGATCGCGGTGGCGATGAGCCCTCCCAGCATCAGGACCCGCTTGTCGTAGCGGTCGGCGAGCCAGCCGAAGATCGGCTCGCCCAGCAGGCGGGCCGCCGGCCAGGCCGCGACGATCCAGCCGAGGGTCGCGATGTCGACGCCCTGCTCCGTGATGTAGAGCGGCAGGACCGGCAGCAGCGCGCCGAAGCCGAGCCAGAGGATCGCCTCGGCGAGGAGGACGGGAAGGATCGGGAGCGTCCGGGCGAACCGCCCGCCGACACCCCCGGCGCGGACGTCGGTCATCGGCCCCATCGTACCGGGCGGGGCGGCGGCCGGGCTCCGGCGTTCCGGCGGCCGCGGCGCGCGAGGTCGCCCAGGCGCGGCGGCCGCGGCGCGTCGGCGCCTGCCGCTAGTAGACGATCTCGGTCGCCTCGGGAAGCGTGATGCTGTGGGCGTCCTTGGCGTCCCAGCCGACCTGGGCCGAGACGAGCAAGTGACCCTGACCCGCCTTGTCGTTCATGTCGTGGATCGGGCCGGTCACGATCACGCGCGCCACCGACGCCCCGCCCCGGTCGTAGCGGACCTGGGTCTCGCGCTCTCCGTAGCGATCCGTGCTGCGGATGGTCAGCTCGTCGCGCGGGCAGCCCATCAGGCCCGCCAGCCAGTCCCGCGCGTCGAACGTCGCCATGTCCCGGTCAGCGTACCTCAGCCGTGATGCCAGGTTCGCCCGAATCCGACCGGGGCAGCTATCGCACGCACGCCAGCAGGTCGTCGAGGCGCGCCGTGGCCAGCCCCACGACCGAGTCGCCTCCGCCGTAGTAGATGCTGACCAGCTCCCCCGCCGGGTCCAGGACCCAGCCGCAGGGGAAGACGACCATGCCGACGTCGCCGGTCACCTCGTACGGCGCCGACGGTCCGAAGATCCACTCGTCGGTGCGTCCGATGACGCGACGCGGGTTCTCGAGGTCCAGGAGGGCAAGCCCGGCCCGGTAGATCGGCCCGGCCGCGGTCGCATGGACGCCGTGGTACATCACGAGCCACCCTTCCGGCGTCTCGAGCGGCGGCGGGCCCAGCCCGACCTTGCCGGCGTCCCACCAGGCGCCGTCGCGCGCCTCCAGGAACATCGTGTGGTCGCCCCAGTGGCGCAGGTCGGGCGAGAACGAGATCCACATGCTGGCCTCGCCGCGCAGCGGCGAGGGGCGGTGGATCATCGCCCAGCGGCCATCGAAGCGACGCGGGAAGAGCGCCGCGTCCTTGTCCTCCGGCGGCATGACCGGTCCGAGGCGGCGGACGCTCCGGAAGTCGCGGGTCATCGCCAGTGACACCAGCGGACCCCGCCGGCTGTAGGCGGTGTAGGCGATCGCCCACTCCTCGCGCTCCGGCAGGAACGTGAGCCGCGGGTCCTCGCAGCCCCAGATCTCCTCCGGGTAGTGCTCGACGTCCGAGCGGAGCAGCGGCTCGGGATCGAACTGCCAGCCGGTGATTCCGTCCGCGCTGCGGGCCACGTGCAGCTGGGAGATGCCCCGCAGGTCCTCGACCCGGACCAGGAGGATCGTCTCGTCCCCGACCCGGGCCGCCCCGGGATTGAAGACCGAGTTGACGAGGTACGGCACGTCCGACGCCGTGAGGATCGGGTTGGCCTCTGATCGTCGGAGCACGGTCACGTCGTCCGGGCGGGTCATGCGACAGCCACGGCCGCGCGGCCGGTCGCGGGCTGCGCGCGCAGCGCGCGCACGCTCTCCAGCGCGATCAGCCAGACCAGCGTCGATTCCGCCCCCTGGTTGGTGTTCACGCCGGCCGGCGTGAGGGCGTCGAAGCACGCGCCGCGACCCGGCATCGCGACGGGGATCCCGCCGTCGTTGGCGCCGAGGAACCAGCCGTACGCCTGTTCCGCCGCGTCTCGGTAGCGAGCACCCCCGGTCGCGGTGAGGGCGACCTGCGCGGCCAGGACGAGCGAGGCCGCCTCGATCGGCTGCTGGTCAAAGCGCGAACGGACGCCGTCGCGGGGCCACCAGCCGTTGCCCACCGGGGAGAGGTGGCCAGCCGGCGCGGTCTGGGATTCGACGAGCCAGTCGAGGGTGCGCAGGCCGGCGTCGAGCATCTCCGTGGACCGAAGATGGGCACCGGCGACGATGAGCGCCTGGACGGGCAGGCCGTTCTCGTACGTGAGGACCGGCTCGGGCCAGGGCCAGGCCGGGTCCGGGCAGGTTCGAAATGTCGTGGCGAGGCGGTAGGCAAGGAGTCGCAGCGTCGAACCGACATCCCCGTTCATTCCAGCCGAGGCCGCGGCGACGCACCCCAGGAGCGCCGACGCGCGCGCCCGAAGGGCGGTCAGCTGCCGTGCCGCGGGCATCGCCCGCCCGAAGACCAGGCTTGCGGTTGCCACCATGGAGGCGTCCGGGGCCAGCAGGATCGTCTCCCCGAGTGCCAGGAGCGCCCGCCCCTGGCAGTCCTCCGACCCGCCGTCGTCGAGCCACCGGCCGTCGGCGGCGCGGAAGTCGCGGAACCGGCCCACGGCGGGCAGGAACGCCTCCGCCAGGAACGCGAGATTGCGCCGCGCGCTGGCGGCCACCGCCACCCAACCGAGCTCCTGCGCGTGCAGGAGGTCCACGCGCAGGGCGCGGGCCACGTCGTCCGTGCAGTAGCCGTGGGCCGGGTCCGGGCGAGGCCCGACGGCGTGCTGCATGATCCCCGTCGCGTCGGACAGGGCGTCGAGGTGCTCGCGACAGACGGAATGAGGCGGCGCCGGGTCAGCCACGCGCCGCCACGGCCGGAAGCGGCCGGGCCTGGATCCGCGTGCCGGTCTGGATCCGGGCACCCGTCACGACGCGCGTGAACAGCTGGCGGTACTGGGTCGCGACGTTGGACCAGACCATCGCCCGGCTGTGCTCGTGCGCCCGCCGGCCCACCGTGGCCCGGAGCTCGTCGTTCTCGAGCAGCGAGATGAGGGCGTCGGCCCAGGCCGCGGGCGAGCCCGGCGGCGCGAGGATTCCCCGACCGGCGTCGAGGAGCTCGGCGGCGTAGGCATACGGAGTGGAGACGATGGCGCGGCCGGCCCCCATCGCGTACGACAGGGTCCCTGACACGATCTGGTCGAGGTTCGGGTACGGCGTCACGAACACGTCGGCGCCCTCGAGCCAGCGGGTGAGCTCGACCCGGCCCACGAAGCGATCGACGAACCGGACGTGCCGGCCCATCCCGAGCCGTGCCACGCGTTCCTCCAGGGAGCGGCGGTACGCCTCGCCGTCGGTCGCCAGCAGGTTCGGATGGGTGGCGCCGAGGATGACGTAGCAGGCCGTTGGGCGTGCCGCGACGACCGCCGGGAGCGCGTCGATGACGAGCTCGTACCCCTTGCCCGGGCCGAGGAGGCCGAAGCTCAGGATCACCTCGCGCCCGGCCAGGTCGAGGACGGGCTTGACCGTGTCGGCGTGGACGAGCGGCAGGTTCGGCACCCCGTGCGGGATGACCTCCAGCTCGTCGGCCGGCACGCCGTACGTCCCGGCCAGGACGCGCGCCGCGGAACGCGACATGACCACGGTGGCGCTGGCCATCCGGATGAGCTCCAGCAGGACCGCGCGCTGGTTCGGGGTCGGATGGCGGAGGACCGTGTGCAGCGTGGCGACCGTCGGCGCGTCGAGCGCCCGCACGAAGTCGAGGACCGCCGCCCCGTCCTCGCCGCCCCAGATGCCGTACTCGTGCTGCACGGAGACGACGTCGGCACAGCGGGAAAGGTCGCGGGCCGTCCGGACGTAGTCCCCGGGCTCGTCCCGCCGGATGCGGTGATGAACCTCGGAGGGGTACAGGAGATTCGGGCCGGGGGCGTGGAGGGCGACGATCTCGCGCTCACCCGTCGCGCTGGAGAGGGCCTGCGTGAACGTGCCGATGCCGCAATGGCGGGGCGGGTACGTCGAGGCGAAGATCGTGCGGACGATTACGTCGCTCCTTCCGGGGCGCCGGCATCGCCGGTCTCGCGAGGGTGCGGGCCGCTGCGGCTCCACGCGGCCGCGAAGGCCGGCGTCTGCCAGGTGCGGGGGCGGCCCGTCCGGGCGGACGGGCCGCGAGCTCCTCTAGGCGGAGCGCACGTGCGCTGCGCGAGGACCCTTGGGGCTCTGCTCCACGTCGAACTCGACGCGCTCGCCGCCGGCGAGGCGGTCGAAGTCGAGGGAGGAGTCCAGGCCGCCGCGATGGAAGAAGTACTCCTTCTCATCCTCGGCGACGATGAAGCCGAAGCCGCGATCGGCGACGACCTTCTTGATGGTACCGGTGGCCACGAGGGACCTCCACACTCTTCCCGAACAGGGAGGGCGGAACGCACGGTCCGTTCGAGAAGGGAAATCGACCACGCGACGCATCGTCGCAAGAGGCGGCGAGGGACAAGCGTACCACGTCCGGGGCCCGGCCCCTTCCGGGTGGCGGGCGCGGCGCGCCGTATCATCGGCCGATGGGCCTCCCCGCACCCTGGATCATCGGACTCGCGCTGCTCTGCGTCGTCCTGGCGGCGATCCCCACGCGCCGCCTGGCGGACGCGGGGATTCGGCCTGCGTGGCTCACGCTGTACCTCATCGCCCTGGTCGGGCTGGGGCTCGTCGTGGTCGCCGCCCGGGGGCCGGGGCGCTACCTCGTCCCGTTCCTCGTCGTGCTCTACGTCGCACCCCTCGTCGTCGCGCCCGAGACGACCGCGCGCTGGCTGCGTCGCGGCCGGCGGCCACCGAAGAACGTCGGCTCCGGCCCGGGCCGCGACGTCGGCCCCGACGACCACCCTGCCCCGTGACGGGACCCGGCTGCTGCCGGGCGGCGCATTACCGTCCCCTTACGCGCGGCGGCGGACCGGCTGACCGGGGAGGCCGAACCTCCGAACCGGCGCCCCGGGCCGGGCGCTCCTCGACCACCGAAGGAGACCACCATGCGCACCGCCTCGCGGGCGCTCGCCGTCGCGGGCGCCGCCTCTCTCGCGCTTGTCACGGGTATCGCCGGCGTGGCGATCGGCGCGGGCCTCGGCCCGGTGCCGGATGCCGGCGGAGCGGCGAATCCGGCCACGGCGACACTCCCGGCCCCGGCCGTGCAGGGCGCCTCGGACGCCGAGCTGGCGCTCCTCGCGCCGGAGCTGGAGCGCGACGCCGGCGCCGACCCCGGCGCGCTGCGCCAGCGGCTGATCCGCGCGGGCGGGCGGACCCTGGTCCACGCCGTGATCACCGCTGGATCGCAAGGGAGCCCTGGTGACGTTCCAGGTCGATCGCGGCACCGTCGCCGCCGTCGGTGCGGGCAGCCTGTCGATCGCCCAGGCGGGCGGCCTCTCGCAGACGGTCGCCACGACCGACGCGACCCGTGTCCGCAAGGATCGCAGGAAGGCCGCCCTCGCCGACCTCGCGAAGGGTGACGCGGTCGTGGTCCTGAGCAAGGTCGAGAACGGCAAGGCGGCGGCGACCTTCGTGCTCGTCCCGGTGGAGAAGCCGGTCACGCCGGCGAACGGATCCGGCCCGGCCGTGTCGCCGGTCCCGCAGCCGCAGGGCTGACCGGCCGGGGGTCCGCTATCGTGCCGCCATGGCACGCCCGGGCCACGCCCTCGCCCCCGTCATCGTCCTCGGCCACGGCGCATCGGGCAGCGCTGCCACGATGGCTCCGCACGTCACCGGCCTGCGGGCGCGCGGGATCGACGCCCGGGCTGTCGACCTGCCGAAGGGACGGGCCGAGCGGGCCCTCCCGGTCTTCGCGAGCCTCCTCGCGGCCGAGCCGGGCATCGCCGTCGGCGGGCACTCGTTCGGAGGCCGCGTCGCCAGCCTGGCGGCCGCGGACGCCTGCGACGCCGGGCGCCCGCCCCTCGCCCTCGTCCTGCTGTCCTACCCGCTCCACCCGCCCGGCCGGCGCGACGACTGGGACGCCCGGACCGCCCACTGGCCCAGGCTCACCTGCCCGGTGCTCCTGCTCTCGGGCGCGTCGGATCCGTTCGCGACGCCCGCCCTGCTGGAGCGCGCCGTCGCGGCGCGGCTGCCGACCGCCGAGCTGGTCACGTACCCAAAGCTGGGGCACGGACTGGCCCGCGTGCTGGACGACGTCCTGGACCGCGTGGCCGCCTTCGCGCACGCAGCCGCTGCGGCGACCGCCGTCCGCGACGAGACGACCGCGGGGAGCTGACCAGCGGACTCGGCCTCGACGAGACGTGAGCGCACGTCCTGCATCGGGACGCTCCGGTCGAGCGCCGCGTGGTCGAGCCGGCGACCTGCCGGGCGGCTGCGGGGTCGTCCGGCCACCCCCGCGGAGGCCCGGGCCTCAAGCGCTGGCCAGGACCTCGCGCAGCTTCGCGGCGAAGGCGTCCGGGTCGCCGGCCTGGCCGTACTCGCCGCCGAGGAAGCCGCCGTGGTCGCTCGGGAAGAACACGGGCTGCTGGCCGAGCCGCTCGGCGGCGGCGATGGCGCCGCGGTGCGCCATCTGGCCCTCGGATTCCATACCGGCCGCCACCACGATCCGCGTCGAGGCCGCGCGCAGGGCGTCGAAGTCGGGCTCGAAGTGCGTGCACGAGATGATGTTCTGGCCCAGGAGCGGATCACTCCGGGTGCCGTCATCGTCGGTGGGCATCCCGAACATCGCCGGATCGGGCGCCGGCTGGCTGGCGTAGTCCGGGCCGAACGGGCCCTGGTGGCTGACGGCGCCGATGAACCGCGCCATGCCGGCGCCAAAGCCACTCTCGCTGGTATGCGTCGTGGACCGCCCGGCAGGCCGCCAGCGCGCCCTCGCGGTCGGGCAGGATCGCCGCCAGTGGCGGCTCGTGCGCCACGAGCGTCCGAACGTCGTCCGGGTGCGTCGCGACGAGGGCGAGTGCGTTCACCGCACCCCCGCTGCTGGCGAAGAGGTCGACCGGCCCCGCGCCGAGCGCGCCGATGATCCGATGGAGGTCGTCGGCGTGCTGCTCCGGCGTGGACTCGCTGGCCGGGTCGGCCTTCGTGCTGCGCTCGACGCCGCGGGGATCGTAGGTCACGACGGTGCGGTCGGTGAAGTGGCTCGCCAGGGTGCCGAACCCGCCGGCACCCATCGGCGAGCCGATCAGCGAACAGCGCCGGGGTCGGGGAGTCTGCCTTCCGGACGTCGTAGGTGAGGGTGGCGCCGTCCACGTCCAGGGTGTGGGTGGTCGGCACGGTCATCGTGGTCATCGGGACGCTCCTCTCGGTTGACGTGCGCTCTACGCGGGGTGGACGGTGCCTTCGGCGAGGATCGCGTCGATCTGGCCGACGGCCTGCGTGAGCCCCTCCTCCATGCCCATGGCCAGGACCTGCTCCATGGCCTCGGTGCTCGGGAAGCGGCTCTCGATCGACATCCGCGTGCGGCCGGCATCGATCGGCTCGATCGTCACCCGGCCCTCTGGGCGCGGTAAGTCGTCGTTCGGCGTGCCGTCGTCATGCGCGAAGCCAGCGATGAAGACGAGCCGATGCGGCGGATCCGCCTCGACGATGTCCCAGAAGCCGCGCGGCTGATCGCCGCCGGGCCCGGTCATGTGGTACTCGACGTGGCTGCCCGGCGTCAGGTCGTGGGTGGTGAACGTGGCAGGGTAGGTCGGCGGACCCCACCAGCGCTCGAGCTGGCGCGGATCGGCCCACAGCTCCCAGACGCGCTCAGGCGAGGCGTCGAACTCGGCGGTGAGGACCATGGTCAGGGTCTTCGGATCCTTCCGGACGGCGGTGACGGTCATGCGCGGGTCTCCTTGCTGCTGCTGCTGATGAGGTCGGTCATCCGATCGATGCGGCCGCGCCAGAGCGCCTCGTACTGGTCCAGCAGGCCTCGCGCAAGGCGAAGCCCCTCGATGTTGGTGCGCACCACCTTGCGGCGGCCGCTGCGCTCCTTGGTGACCAGGCCGGCCCGCTCGAGCACCGCGACGTGCTTCTGCACCGCGGCGAAGCTCATGGGGTAGTGCCCGGCCAGCTCGGCGACGCCCTCGCGACCGCTCATCGCCCGCAGGACGATGTCGCGCCGGGTGGCATCCGCAAGTGCGGCGAAGAGATGGTCGGCGTTGAAGGTGGCGTCCATTGATACAACCATACGGTTGTATCACCGCCACGTCAAGTCGGGGGCGTGGAACGTGTGCGCGCCAAAGAGCCGCAATGCCTGGGGGCAGACTCCAGTGCCCGCCCAAGGGGTCGTGAGCCCGCTGGGATTCGAACCCAGGACGCAGGGATTAAAAGTCCCTCGCTCTGCCACTGAGCTACGGGCCCACGCGGGAGCAACGATACCCGGCGCCACGCCGCCCGGGCGCCGGAACAAGCCGGGAGCCGCCGGACCGATGGCTCCAGCCGACCCGGCGAAGGGTGGTTCGCGGCCCCGTCGGTAGAATGTGTCGGTGACGACCTTCTACACGCTCGATCGCGCCAACGCCCGGCTGCCGGAGGTCCGGGGCATCCTGGAGGACCTCCAGTCGCGGCGTCTCGAGCTGGTCGGCCTGCGCGACCGGCTGCACGCGGCCAGCGTCGCCGAGGTCCCGGGTGGGCGCGGGTCGCTGGTGGACGAGGCCCTGACGGAGGCCGGCGGCGGCGGCCCGGAGTCGCCCCGCGTGCTCGCGGCGCGGATCCAGGCGGTCATCGACCAGATGCAGGCGGCCGTGGAGCGCCTCGACCGCTGGGACGTCACGCTGCGCGACATCGGGACCGGCCTGATCGACTTCCCGGCCCTCGTCAATGGGCGCCAGGTGTGGCTCTGCTGGCGGCTTGGCGAGGACGACGTGGCCTGGTGGCACGAGCTCTCGACCGGGATCGCCGGTCGGCGGCCGCTGACCGAGCTCGAGTGACCGGCCGGCCGCCTGCGACGGCGGCGACACCCGGGACACCCGCCGCCGCGGCGGCGTCAGGGCCTGCCGACCGGATCGTCGATCCACGGGGGCGAGCCAAGGCCTACCGCCCGCTGGCACCCGCCGACCGGGACGCGGCCGTCGACCGCGGGCTCGTCGCGTACGCCCGGGGCGACTTCTACCTCGCCCACGAGGAGCTGGAGCCCGCCTGGATGGCCGCCCGGGACCCCGGCGAGCGCGAGCGCCTGGCCGGGCCTGATCAAGCTCGCCGCGGCCTTCGTCCACGCCGCGCGCGGCAATCCCGCCGGCGTCGCGACGAACCTGCGTGGCTCCCGTGAGCGGCTCGTCCGGGCGGCGACGGGGAACGCCGACGGAGGGCTGGACCTGGCCTCGCTCGTGGCCGCGATCGACGCGCTCCTGGCGCGGGTCGCCGCGCTGCCGGCCCGCCCGGCGGCCCCGGCGGGGACCCTGCCCGACCCGCCCCACGACGTCGCCGGCCCGCCCGGCCGCGCCCGGCGACCGCCCCTCGACCTCGACCCGCCTGCCATCGAACGGAGGAGCCGCGCCTGATGCATCCCGGCCAGCCCCAGGTCCCGACGATCGACGTCCACGCGGCCGCAGCGGCCGCCGACGGCACGCCCGCGGCGCCCGTCCTGGTCGACGTCCGCGAGCGCGACGAGTTCGTGGGCTTCCGGGCGCCGCGCGCGGTCCTCTACCCGACGTCGTCGTTCCTGCTCCGGTTCGAGGAGCTGCCGCGCGACCGGCCGCTCCACGTGATCTGCAACAGCGGGAGCCGCTCCACGGCCGTCACCGCCTGGCTGCTGCGGAACGGCTGGACGGACGTCCACAACGTCGCGGGCGGCATGGTCGCCTGGCTGCGCGCCGGGCTGGAGGTTCGCCGCGGCCCACTGGCGCCCGGAGAGGGCGACCTCGCCTGACGGGCGCGGCTGGCCCGGTCAGGCGGCGTGGCGCCGCCGGCTGCGGATCCGGTTGAAGAGCAGCTTCGTCTTGGCGGGGTGGTTGTAGGCGTAGCCGATGAGGATGAGGATCACGAAGTTGGTGGTGGCAACGCCCGCGGCCACCAGGTACGAGAGCTGCTGGCCGACCTCGCCCTGGATCCCGAGCGCCGGGAGGACCACGTAGAAGAGGCCCAGCCGGAAGAACGGCTGCGGCGGCGCGAGGTTCGCCCGGGTGATCCCCTGGGTCGGCGTCCCGGCGGCGGTCCCGCCGATGAGGAACGCCTGCGAGCCGTTCACGATCGGGGCCGCGTCCTGGAGCTGGAGGTCCGCCGGGAGGTTGCTCTGGGTGAGCGTCTTCCAGCCGGTCAGGTTGCCCTCGGCGTCGGGCGAGGTCCAGTAGAGCGTCCCGGTCCCCTCGCCGCCCACGTAGTAGAAGATCCCGTTCGAGACGAAGCCCATGGCGCCCCGGGCGGCCGCCGGGAGGTTCGTCTGGGCAGCGGCCGCCTCGGTGGGGGTCGACCAGCCGGTGATCTTGCCGAGGGTGTCCTTCGTGGTGCCGATCTCGCCGCGCACCACGGCGGTCGTCGGACCCGCGGCATCCTCGCCGCCATACACGAACAGGTGGGTGCCCTGGAGGACGGCGGTGGCGCCGGCCCGGGGTGCCGGGAGCGAGGTCGAGGCCTCCCACTTCTTGAGCTTGCCCGTGGTCGTGACGGCGGGCGCCTTCCAGACGGTGGCGACGGGACCGGCCGCGTCGCGCCCGCCGACGAGGAAGAGCCCGTCACTGGTGATCACGGCGGTGGCGTCGGCGCGCGGAGCGATGAGCTTGAGGTCGGCCGACTCGGTCCACGCGTCGATCTTCCCGGTCGCCGGGTCGGGCGTGCCCACGAAGACGGTGTCGGTGGGGGCGCCGGCCGCGTCCACCCCGCCGATGACGTACGCCGACCCGGAAAAGAAGACCGCGGCGGCCCCGGCCCGGGGCGCGGGGAGCGATGCACCGACCGTCCAGCCATCGATGTTGCCGTCCGACCGGATGACGGTGGCGAAGACGCTGTCGCTGGCGGCCGTCCCGTCGGACCCGCCGACGAGGAGCGTCTGCAGGCCGGCCGCGACGATCGCGGCGTCGGTGCGGGCCTCGGGGAGGCCCAGCTCCGGCGGGTTGGGCTGCCACGGCAGGACCGCGCCGACCGGGGCCGGGCAGGGCAGGTTCGCGTTGGAGGGCGGGCAGAAGTTGACCGGCGTGACGTCGAGGCTCTTGTTGAAGGTGCTCAGCGGCACGCCGAGCTCGATCGTCGGCTGGACGGTGGCGTACAGGGCCCGGTCCGGCAGCCAGGCCATCATCATGATGATGGTCACGAACCAGAACGAGGCCTTGAGCGTCGCCCAGGCCCAGCCGCCCGCGTCGAGCAGCCCGAAGAAGGCCCGCCGTCGGACGATCGTCGTGCCGGGACCGAGCGCCTGAGCCGCCATCGTGCCTCCCTGTGCCCGCCCGCCGGATCCAGCCGGCGGGACGCCTCTTACTTGACCTCGAGATCGCCCTTCATCACGTTGGGGTGGACCGAGCAGATGAACTGGTACGTCCCTGCCGCGAGGGCCGGGACGTCGTAGGTCTGGACGGACACGCCGTTGAAGATCGCGCCCTTCCAGACCGAGACGCCGTCCCGGAGGATCTCGACGTTGTGCGGGATGCCCGCGTCGTTGTTGGTGAGCTCGATCTTGAAGGCGGTGCCGGCGGGGGCCTCGAGGGTCACCTTGTCGAACTGGGTGTTCTGCGCCGTCAGCTGCAGCGTCACGCTCGTGCCGGGTGCGCTGCTCGGTGCCGCGGAGGCAGAGGCGGACGGCGCGGGCGATCCGCCTGCGCCCGGCAGCCCGTTGATCCAGCAGTCCGGGACCGGCGTCGCTCCGGGAGGCATCACGTAGCTCTCGTCGCGCCAGCCGGTCGCCTTGGTTGCCGCGCCGGTCTCCTTGTCGATCGCCGTGTAGGTGAGCGTGCTCGGTGCGCGGATGAACGCGATGAGCTCCTCGATCTCGCGGTAGTTGAGCGGGCCCTTCGGCTCGAGCCAGGCCAGCATCTGGGAGCTCGGGTTGCCGCAGACATAGCGGCCGCCGACCGTGAGCACGGTCGCGAGATAAGGCTCGGTCAGGTGGGTCAGGAGCTTGGCCTGGTCATTGAGCTTGGGCCCGATGCCGCCCTCGCCCTGGACGCCGTGACAGCGCGAGCAGTTCGCCTGGTAGAGCTTGTAGCCGCGCTGGACGTCGGTCACCACCTGGGCGGCGGCCTCCTTCGTCAGGCGGCTCGAGTCGTCGATGCCCGGGATGCCGAGCTCGTAGAAGTAGTAGCCGATTACGAAGATCGTGACGAGCGTCACGGCCAGGAAGGCCGCCCACCGCGCGTTCCCGCTCTGGCGGACGATCTTCGCGGCGCGCTCGGGCGACATCTCGACCGAATGGGCCTGGACGGGCGCAGTGAAGCGCTCGGCGGGCGTGACCTCGGCCGGCTCGCGGGGGACCGGCAGGCGCTGCTCGGGGGTCGAGCCCGGCTGGTCGGTCATCGGGATCCTCGCTGCGGGGCGGGGGCGGCGGCCGGCATCAGATGCATCCCGTGGGGCTCTTCGACGGCTCCAGGCCGGGCTGGCCCAGCGCGACGGGGAGCGGACCGAGGGTGATCTTGCTGGTGTCGAGCTTGAGGGTCCCGTCGGCCTCCACGATCACGGCGAAGCGGTCCATGCCGCGCGGGGCCGGACCGAGCTCCTTCACCTTCGTCCCCAGCCGGTCGTAGCGCGAGCCGTGGCAGGCGCACTCCAGCCAGAAGGACTTGAGGCACGGGTTGGGCTTGCAGCCCAGGTGCGGGCAGCGCTGGTAGAGCGCCCGGACGTTGACCGCGGTGCCATCGCCGGTCCGGTCCTCGCCGGGGATGAACTCCTGGCGCGACGGGTCGACCAGCATCACGAAGGCGCGGGCCTCCTGGTAGTAGGCCGGGAAGCCCTCGGCGATCGGCAGGGCCGCGTTCGTGTTCTTGATGCTCGCGTAGGTGCCGATCGTCACCACCCCGCCGAAGCCGCCGGAGAGGTTCGGCCAGAGGAAGCTGAGGCTGCCCGCCGTGACCTCCAGCAGCCAGAGGCCCATCCCGGCGCCCAGCGACGTCCGCAGCAGCTGGCGCCGCGAGAGCCCCTTGGGCGCCTCGTTGCGCAGGGACTTGAGGGCCTCCGAGGTGAGAGCCTCGGGCTTGCTGGCGGGCTCGACGTGGTAGTTGCTCATGGCGTGCGCCCCCCGTTCGCTGCGCCGGTCACAGGGTGAAGAAGAAGCCGTCCACCCAGGGCAGGGTGAACGCGTAGCCGGGACCCCGGAAGAAGATCCCGATGAAGGTCACCAGGAGGCCGAGGCCGCAGAACAGGGTGAAGAGGACGACCGTCGTCTTGCGCTCCGATGGCCGGACGGCGGTGAGGTTGCCCCGGTCGATGAACGGGATGAGCGCCGCGCCCACGAGGACGAAGATCGGGACCAGCGCGCCCGCGACCGTCGGGTGGAAGTAGGCCAGCAGCTCCTGGAGCCCCAGGAAGTACCACGGCGCCTTGGCGATCTCGGGCGTGACGTTGGGGTTGGCAAGCTCCTCGAGGGGCGCGTTCACGATGAGCCCCATCATGAGCATGAAGACGCTGATCGCGGCCGCGGCCAGGAACTCGATCGCCAGGAGGTGGGGCCAGGTCATGACCGTGTCGTCGGGCTCCTTCTGGACCCGGACGACGGCGTCCTGCTTGACGAGCGCGAGGAGCCGGTAGGGCCGCGCCGACATCGGCACCCGCTGCTTGTCGATCTCCGTCCGCCGCGTCGGGTCGACGGGGAGGACGACGCGGCGCTCGGGCGGCGCCTTCTGGTCCGTCATCCGATGCTCCCGCGGGCCACGAGGGCGTGTTCAGCGCAAGGCGACGCCGAGCACCGGAGCGAGCGCACCCCGAGGTGCGTGAGCGACCGAGCGGAGGCGGCAACGCCGCGATGGACCGTCATAGTGGCCCGCTGATCCCGCCATCCTTCCGGATCCGCCAGAAGTGGACGGCAAGGAAGATGGCCGCTACGAGCGGGAAGACCATGATGTGGAGCACGTAGAAGCGCAGCAGGGTATTGCCGCTCACCTCCAGGCCGGCCAGCAGCATCAGCTTCGATGGCGTGTTGAAGAGCGGGGCGTAGCCGGCCATGTTGGAGCCGATCGTGATGGCCCAGTAGGCGATCTGGTCCCACGGCAGCAGGTAGCCCGTGAAGCTCAGGAACAGGGTCAGGAAGAGCAGCACGACGCCGACGACCCAGTTGAACTCGCGCGGTGGCTTGTAGGCGCCGTGGTAGAAGACGCGCATCATGTGGAGGAAGACGAAGAAGACCATCAGGTGGGCCGCCCACCGGTGGATGTTCCGCGTCAGGAGCCCGAATGGCACCTCCGCCTGGATCCTGAGGATGTCCGAGTACGCCTGTTGCGCCGACGGGGCGTAGAAGAACATCAGGTAGACGCCGGTCACGGTCAGGACCAGGAACAGGAAGAACGAGAGCCCGCCCAGGCAGAAGGTGTAGGCGAACTTCACCGCGTGCTGCCGCACGCGCACCGGGTGCAGGTGCAGGAAGACGTTGTTCATGACCGCGTACGCCCGCGACCGCTCGTCGTTGGGGTACGGGTTGCGGAAGATGGACCGGAAGACGGGGCTTCGTCGGATCGTCTGATCCACCCGCTCCAGGAAGCTCACCTACCTGGCTCCTCCTGCGACGCCGGGCGTGCCGGCAAGCTGCGCGTCACGGTACGACTCCTTGTAGAGCCGACCGTCCGTCGAGATCTCCTGGAGCTCGAACCGCTCCATCGTAATGGCGTCGAACGGGCACCGCTTCACGCAGAGAGCGCAGCGGATGCAGCGCTCCTCGTCGAGGATCATCGCGGCGCCCTGGTCCCAGCCGTACGCCTCCTCGAGCTCCGGCAGGTATCCCTCGGACTTCATCTGGTTGACGTCGATCATGTGGATGACGCCCTCGGGGCAGACGTCCGCGCAGGCCCCGCAGAGCACGCAGCGGAACGGGTCGAACCAGATGTTGTAGTTGCACATCAGGCAGCGCGTCGATTCCGCCACCGCCTGAGTTGCGGCATAGCCCAGCTCGACCGGGGTGGTGAAGTTGAGCTCCGGGTCGCGCGACGGCATCCGCCCGTCGACCGCCAGCATCGGGATGTGCTGGCGCGGCAGGACGTCGTAGAACTCCGGCATCTCGTGACGCCAGGAGCTCGTGATCTTGACGTTGGCGGCGACCGTCACGTCCGCGCGCCCGGACAGGTAGCGGTCGATGGCGTAGGCGGCCTTCTTGCCGTGGCCGGCCGCCTCGATCAGGGTCGTCGGGCCCGTGACGAAGTCGCCGCAGGCGAAGACGCCGCGGACGTTCGTGGCGTACGTGGCGGGATCGACGCGGACCCGTCCGCGGCCGACCTCGAAGCTCGACTCCACGGGCAGGAAGCTCAGGTCGGCCGCCTGGGAGACCGCGGGGATCACCGTGTCGGCGGGGACGACGAACTCCGAGCCCGGGATCGGGACCGGGGAGCGGCGCCCCGAGGCGTCGGGCTCGCCGAGCTTGTTGCGGATGAACGTCACGCCGGTGAGCTTCCCGTCCTCGCCGATCAGCTCGATCGGGCTGACGAGGAACTCCATGCGGACGCCCTCGCGCTCCGTCTCGCCCAGCTCCTCCTCGTCGACGACGAGCTCGGAACGGGTGCGCCGGTAGGCGATCGTCACGTTCTCCGCGCCGTGGCGGAGGCTGGTCCGGGAGCAGTCCATCGCCGTGTAGCCGCCGCCGATGACGACGACGTTGCGGCCGACGTCGAGCGGCTCGCCGAGGTTGGCCTTCTTCATGAAGTCGACGCCGTACTGGACGCCCTCGAGGTCGGACCCCTCGATGTCGAGGCCGACGGCGTCCATCGCGCCGGCGCAGATCGCGATCGCGTCGTAGTCGCGCTGCAGATCCTCGAAGAGGACGTCCCGGCCGACCGTCGAGCCGTAGTGGAAGACGACTCCCAGGCGCTCGACGAGGCGGACGTCCATCTCGATCGCCTCCCGTGGCAGGCGGAAGGCCGGGACGCCGACGAGCATCGTCCCGCCGCCGTAGGGAAGGCTGTCGAAGACGGTGACCTGGTATCCCTTCACGGCCAGCTCGCGGCTCACCGCCAGGCCGGCGGGCCCGGAGCCGATGACCGCGACCTTCTCGTCGCGCGGCGTGATCTCGGGGATGACGTCAGGGATGCCCGACGCCTCGTGCCACTCCACGAGGAACCGCTTCATGGCCCGGATGGCCAGGGGCCGGTCGATGTCGCCGCGGCGGCAGGCGCGCTCGCAGGGGGCGGAGCAGACGTAGGCGCACATCGCTGCGACCGGGTTCGGGTCGCGCGACAGGATGTACCCCTCCTCGAAGCGCCCCTCGGCGGCGAGGTTGAGGTAGCCCCGGCAGTTCGTCCCGACCGGGCAGGCCTCCTGGCACTCGATGTTGCACTGGAGCCAGGAAGCATCGACCGGCTGGACGAGGAACTCCTGGTTCGGGTCGATGGCCACGATGCGGTCGCCTACGTCCTCTGGGAAGCGTGGTCAGGTTGCGGCCGGCCGAAGCCGACGCCCGGGAATCGACGCGGGCGGATGCTACACGACGATGCGCATGGATGCACGCTCAAGGTAGCCTCGCCCGCACTACGCAACCCTCCGAGATTGACGCGGGACCTCGGCGGCGCCTACGCTCGCCGTGGCTCGGACCGGACGCCCGGGGGCGCCGGAAGCAGGCCTCGTCTCGGAGCGACCTCGTGCGCCTGACGCACCGCATCATGGGCCTGGTCGGCGGCCGCCGCGCGGCGCCCCCGCCGAACGCAACGCCGCCCGTTCCTTCCGCACCGGCGCCGCCCGAGCTCGGGCTCGAAGCCGCTGTCGCGCCGCCCGAGGTCGGGCCCGAAGCGGCTGTCGCGCCGCCCGCCGGTCCCGGCGCAGCGACCGCGGCCGCGCTGGCGGCGAACCCATGTGGGCCATCCCGGCTGGCGATGGAGGATGCCTGCTCGCTGGCCGACCGCATGAACGCCCTGGCCCTGGCGGCCCAGGAGCGGCTGCGCGACGCGCGACGGGTCTACGACGAGCATGCCGGGCGCCGCGAGCGCGCCGCGGCGGCGGCGGATCCCCGGGCGGTCCGGGCCGCCAAGGACGAGGCGCAGTCGACGTTCCGTGGCGCCCGGCTCGCCGCCCACGACCGCGCGGCGCTGGAGGCGGCGGCGGGCGAGTGGCTGCGCGAGATCGATCGCATCAACGCCCGGACGCGCGAGGCCGTCCGGATCATCACCCGCGAGGACGCCGCCGAGACGAGCCTGCTCCAGGTGGTCGACCGGCTGGGCATCGAGGCCGACGGCGCCCGGATTGCCGGCGAGAGCGCGGCCGAGGCGTGCCGGAACGCCCGGATCGCCCTGGCGACGTGCGAGGAGCACGAGCGCATCGGGGTTGCCGCAGTGGCGCCCGCGAGCGGACGGCTGGCGCCGGCGACGGTGGTTGCCCGCGCGACGTTCGCCGAGCCGACCCCCGAGGGCGCCGATCGGATCGGCGCGGCCGCCACGATCGGGTCGGAGGACTACGACGAAGCCGCCCAGCCGCGAGGCGGTGCCGTCGAGCCCGCGATCGTGCCGCTCCTCGCGGGCGACCGGACCGTGCTGCGGCGCCTCGCGGCGACGCTCGCCGCGGGCGATCCGGCGGCCGAGCACCAGTGGGAGGTCCACCTCTCGGAGTTCGTCGCGGCCGTCCGGGCCCGCGCGGTCGACGGCGCCGCCCTCGGCTTCCCCGAGGGCCACCCGTTCTGGAGCCCGTACACCCAGCAGCAGTGCCGGGAGATCTCGGCCGCCCTCGCGGCCCTCGGGTTCCGCTTCGATGGTCAGGGCGGGTTCGCCGACGGGCGCATCCCCGGCCAGCGAGAGCTGTCGCTCGCGATCGGCTACGCCGGCCTCGACCCGATGCGCGTGCGGATCTGGCCGAACGAAGCCGAGCTGCCGCTCCTCTACAACGACGTCAGCGTCGAGGCGGCGCACTTCGTGGCCGAGGCCGCCGGCGAGCTGACCCTCGGCGAGATGATCGACATGCTGGGGCGCCGCGCGGAGGACCTCAGCGACCTGTGGAACGCCTGGGGGCGCGTCCGTCCCCTCCTCCTGGGTCCGGCCTGACGCCCGTCCCGGCGCCGCCGCCGGGGCGGGCCATCCGTCAGCCGGCGTGCGCCTCGTGCGGTCCCTCGTCGGGATCGTCGTCGATGACGATCACGCGGAACGCCTCGGCGGCCGCGACGCCGACCGGCTCGCCCTCCTCGCCGAGCCACGCCCGGATCCGCTCCGCCAGCCCCTCCGGGTCGGGGACCTGGCTGGCGTGGCAGCGGAGCGCGTCGATCTTGCGGCCGGCGGTCGCCGTGACGTCGACCCAGGCCGTGGGGGCGTTCGGCCAGAAGAGATAGACGCGGCGCACCGCGTGGGCCGCCAGCCCCGCGCGGGCGAGCCCCGGGAAGGCCATCGGGTTGCGCGCGGCCGGGAAGACCGCGTCGACGGCGGCCATCCCCGCCGCCCGGTGGTCGGTGTGGTTCACCCCGGCGCCGCCGTAGAAGAGCACCTCCGGGTCGTGGGTCAGGACCGCGTCGGGACGGAAGCGCCGGATCTCCCGGACGAGGAACTCGCGCAGCGGCAGCTCGTTCGCGAGCGCCCCGTCGGGCTGGTGAAGGAAGACGACCTCGTCGTAGCCGACGATCGCGGCCGCCCGGCGCTGCTCCTCCTCGCGTGTCGCGGCGAGCGCCAGGGGGTCGGCCTCCGAATCCTCGCTGCCCTGGTCGCCGGACGTGCAGCAGACGAGCCGGCCCACGGAGCCTGCGTCGATCCAGGACGCGGCGGTGGCCGCCGGGCCGAACTCGGCGTCGTCTGGGTGGGCGGCGATCACCATGAACCGGGCCGGCCGCCACGCATGCGGCAACCGCTGCTCTCCCGGGTTCGGCGGCTCGAGGGTCATCGAGCGCCGGGCGCGCCCGCGGACGCGGGCCGCAGGTTCAGGGGATCCAGGTTCATCCATCGCAGGTTGTACACCGTATGCGTCTTCAGTCCCGCCCGTGCTACCATCGGAACCTGAGGTCTCGCTCGTCTCCCCCCACGGGCGAGGCCTCCTTTCGTGTCCGGCGCCGGGCTGCACGCCCGGCCTGGCCCGCCAGTCCGCATCGGCCAGCCACCCGCGTCACCCGTCCCCCTTCGCCGCGGCCAGGGCCTCCGCGACCTCCTCGGGATGGCCTTCCGGCTTGACCTGGTGCCAGGCGTGGGCCACGCGGCCGTCGGGCCCGACGAGGAACGTGGAGCGCTTGACGCGCATCTGCGCCCGGCCATCCTTGATCCGCTCGGCCCAGGCGCCGTAGGCATCGGCCGTGGCGTGGTCCTCGTCGGAAAGCAGGGTGAAGTTCAGGTGGAACTTCTCCCGGAAGCGCCCGTGGCTCGTGGCGTCGTCGGGGCTGATCCCCCAGACCGTCGCGCCCGCGGCCACCAGGTCGTCGTTGGCGTCGCGGAAGCCGCAGGCCTCCACGGTGCAGCCGGACGTGTCGTCCTCCGGATAGAAATAGACGATCGTCCAGCGGCCGCGCTGGTCGGCGAGACGGTGGATCACGCCGTGCTCGTCGGGGAGGGCGAAGTCGGGGGCCGGATCGCCGGCTGCGGGCATCGTCGACATGAGCGGAGGCTACCGCAGCGCGACGATCGCCGCGAGAATCGCCAGCCCGCCCAGTGCGACGGCCGCGTCCGCCCAGGACCAGCGCACGACGCGGAAGCGCGTCCGACCCGGGCCGGCGAACCCGCGGGCGTCCATGGCCACCGCCAGGCGGTCCGCGCGGCGCACGGCGAGGACCAGCAGCCCCACGAGGACGCGCGGATGCCAGCTGGCGCGCAGGCCGCGGATCCGGCGTGCCTCGCGCAGCGCGACGAGATCCTCCGCCAGCCAGGGGATGGCCTGCAGGGCGGCGAGCGCGCCGTAGGCGAAGCGGTGCGGCAGCCGGGCCTGCTGGACCAGCGCGTCGGCCAGGTGGGTCGGGTCGGTGACCCGGCTCCAGGCCACGCCGACCGCCACGATGGCCGCGACCCGGAGGGCGAGCGCCACGCCCGCCTGGATCGCGGGAGCCGTCAGGCGGATGGGGCCGACGGCGATCACGACCGCCGCCGTGGGATCGCCATTCGCGGGCGCCAGGAGGGCGTTGAAGAAGCCGACGCTCAGCGCGGCCAGCCAGAGGGGCGCCAGCCCGCGCGCCAGGTCGCCCGGCGGCACCCGGCCCAGGAGCAGGGCCGCGGCGATCGCCACCAGCGCCACGAGGATCGGCGGACGCGGATCCATCGTGGTCGCGAGCGCCACGAGCCAGGCCGTGGCCACCCCGAGCGTGACCAGGGGGCTCGCCCGGCCGAGGAGGCTCGACGCGACCCGATCGGCGCGAACCGGCACGGCGATCATCGGCCGCCGCCCGGTGCCGCCAGGTGCCCGTCCGCGAGGCGCACCACGCGGCCGGCCAGGTCGCCCGCGAAACGGAGGTCGTGCGTCGCCGCGACGATCGCGGTCCCGTCCGCGACCCGATCGCGGAGCAGCGCGAGCAGCCCGTCGTAGGTCCCGCGGTCCTGCCCGAAGGTCGGCTCGTCGAGCACAAGGAGCCGAGGCCGGCGCACGAGCTGCGCGGCGAGCGAGAGACGCCGCTGCTCGCCCCCGGAGAGCGTGTACGGGTTGCGACCCCCGAAGCGATCGAAGGGCAGCCCGAGGCCGGCTGCCACGTCGGCGGCGCGCTTCCGCTCGGGAGCGGCGAGGCCGGCCAGGACCTCGGCCTCCACGGTCCCGGCCAGGAAGCCACGCTCGGGGTCCTGGACGACGTACCCCGCGAGATGCGCCAGCTCCCGGGGAGCGATCCGGCCGGGGTCGCGCCCGGCCAGGCGGACGCTGCCGGTCGTCGGGCGGAGGAGCCCGACGAGGAGCCGTCCCAGCGTGGACTTGCCGCTCCCGTTGGACCCGAGAAGGGTGATGCGCTCCCCGGCCTCCACCACGAGGTCCAGGCCGGCGAGCACCGGGACGCCAGGCTCGTAGGCGAAGCCGATGCCGCGCGCCTCCACGAGGGCCGGCTCGGCGCCCGCGGCCGGCGTCCGGGCGGAGGTCCGCGAGGCGACCCCTGCCGCGGGCAGGTCGGGCATCGGCTCGTCGGGGAGCCAGATGCCGGCGGCGGCGAGGTCGCCGCGGCGGCCGGCGAGCAGCTCGCCGGGCGTGCCGAGCGCCAGGGGACGGCCGTCGGCGCCGAGCGCCAGGACGACGTCGGCGAGCGGCCACGCCAGCTCCGCCCGATGCTCGACCAGGACGATCGTCGCCGCACGGGCGGCGCGGAAGGCCGCGAGACGGCCCGCGAACGCCGCTGCACCCGCGGGATCGAGGCTGGACGTCGGCTCGTCGAGGACGAGCAGGCCGGGCCGCGGGGCGAGCGCACCCGCGAGCGCCAGGCGCTGCTGCTCCCCACCCGACAGGCGCGCCGTCCGCCGGCGCTCGAACCCCGCCAGGCCCGCTTCCGCCAGCGCCACGGGAACCCGCGCCCGCATCGCCGCGCGCTCCCAGCGCCGGCCCTCCAGGCCGAAGGCGACGTCGTCCTCGACCCGCTCCATCACGAGCTGGGCGGACGGGTCCTGGAGCACGATCCCGACCCGCTCGACGAGCGCCGCCGGGTCGTGGTCGAAGACCGGCACGCCGTCGAGCCGCAGGTCTCCCGTCAGCCGTCCGGGCACGGACCACGGGACGAGCCCGGCGAGCGCCCGTGCCAGCGTGCTCTTGCCCGAGCCCGACGGGCCGACCACGAGGAGGCAGGACCCGGGCGGCAGGTCGAACGAGACGCCGGCGACGGCCGGCTCCCGGCGGCCGGGATGGGTGACCGCCAGGTCGCGCGCGACGAGCCCGACCGGCGCCCCGGCCGGCCGGCCGGGCAGGAGCAGAGCGGCGCTCAGGTCGGCAGGTCCTCGCGGCCGTCGACGCCGTCGAGGACCCCGGCCTCGCGCAGGGCGCGGGCCAGGAAGAGCGAGCCGCCGGCCACGATCACGACGCCCGACACCGCCATCAGCGCCCCGACCACCAGCTGCGTGGCCGGGTCGACCCCGGCGTAGTAGAAGGCCCAGTCGAGAACCCACGCGGAGAGGCTCGCGAGGACGCCCGCGGCCACGACCACGGGCCAGCCGAACGACCGGTAGCGCGTGGCGAGGAAGGGGATCTCGCCGGCGAGCCCCTGGACGAGGCCGTAGAGCAGCACGATGACGCCCCACTGGGAGCCGAGGATCGCCGACACGGACGCCGCCACGACCTCGGCGAAGACGCCCGAGCCGGGACGCCGGACGACGAGCGGCGCGAGGACGGCGGGGATGAGCCACGGGCCGTACAGGAGGTTCTGCAGGGGGCCGAGGAACGCCAGCGCGGGCCAGACCAGGTTGCCCCAGGCCCAGAACACGACGCCGAAGGCGGCCCCGAGGACAGCCGTGACGACCACCTCGCGGGTGCGCCAGCCCGACCCGCCGCGCGGGCCGACCGAAGGTGCGACCGAGCTCATGCCATCTCTCCCTGCATGACGTGCGTTTCGACGACGAGGAGGCGGCCCGCGCGGAGCGCCACGCGGGCGCCGGGACCGGAGCGGACGTTCGACAGGCCGCGTGCGGGGCCGACGACGAGCGGCTCGTCGCGCAGCGGATAGGCGAGCCCCTCGGTGGTGACACCCTCGACGCCCGCTCCCAGCGGGAAGAGGGACACGAGGTCGCCAGCGCGACCCTCGAGGTCCGCCGTGGCCGGGCCCCGGCCGGCATCGACGAGCCGGACCCGGCTGGTGGCGTCCAGCAGGACCACCGCGCACCCCGCGAGGGCGGGATGGGCCAGCAACCAGGCGTTCGCGAGGGCATGGTCGAACCGCGGCCCGCCGAGCGCGCCGAGGATCGTCACCCGCGTGGCACCCCGGGCAAGCGCGGCGATCACGGCCAGCTCCAGGTCCGACTCGTCCTTGGCGGCGGCCACGAGCTCCACCGGGATCCCGGCCGCCCTGGCCTCCGCGAGCCCCGCGCCGCCCAGCGAGTCCCCGTCGCCGACGACGAGGTCGGCGCGCAACCCGGCGACGCCCATCTTCGCGGCGCCGCCGTCGGCGGCGATCACCAGCCCGGCGCCGGCGTCCCACCCGGGCCACGCGGCGTCGAGCGCGGCGCGGGACGGCACGTCGCCGTCGCCGACGAGGATCGCGTGCAGGGCCGGGGAGCTCACGGAATCGAAACGCCTCCGCTGGACGGGACGGAGGCGTCGTCTGGACTCCCTTCGCCGGCATGACCCGGATCAGGTTCCGAGGGTCTGCGGGTGAACCCCGCACTCTCAGCGCCGCGGCGGCGCTCCCCTGTCCCACTCTTCAGTTGGGCCGGACTCCGCCCGGCGCGAGACGAGTCTACACCCGCCCGGCGAGGAGATCGTCGACCCAGGCCGCGACCGACGGGGCGGTCTCGTCGGCCCCGGCGGCACGCAGCGCGGCCGCGTCGCCCAGCACCGAATCGATGCCCACGGCCCTGGCGCCCGCGGCGCGGGCCATCCGCATGTCGTCGAGGGCGTCGCCGACGTAGGCGATCCCCGCGGCCTCGGTCCCGAGGCCCAGCTCGCGGACCGCCCGCAGGAGGGGCGCCGGGTGCGGCTTCGCCTCCGGCAGGTCGTCGCCGTGGACCCGGACGCGGAGGAGCTCCTCCAGCCCGTGGCGCCGGAGCTGGGCTCCCACGTTGTCGCGGTGACCGGCCGTCACGAGCGCCAGCGGATACCCCGCGGCGTGGAGGCGGCGGAGGGCATCCTCGGCGCCGGGCAGGAGCTCGGCCTCGTCGCGGCCCCGGTAGATCGCCCACCAGCGCCGGCCGGCCTCCTCGATCAGGTCCTCGGGGAGCCCGGCCGTCCGGTAGAGAACCCGCCAGTCGGGCGTCCAGAATCGGCAGTAGTCCTCCCAGGTCAGGCGCATGCCGAAGCCCGCCACGACCTCCTCGGTGGCGAGGTACATCAGGCGGAGGGTGTCGGCCAGGGTGCCGTCCCAGTCGAACACGACGGCGCGCATCGCCGAATTGTAGCCGGGCGGCCCGTGGCCCGCGACGAGGCGCCACTCGGGCGATGCTAGACTCCCGGCCGTGCCCGAACCGGTCGATGCCAGCAACCTCGATCCCGCCGTCCGGCGCGTCGTCGACGCGGCCGCGCGCAAGGGGGTCCAGCTGCGCATCGTGGTCCTGGAGGCGACGACGCACACGGCCGAGGACGCCGCCAGCGCGCTCGGCGTGGAGCTCGGCCAGATCGTGAAGTCGCTGGTGTTCGTGGCGCCGCGCGACGACGCGGGCCACGAGCCGGTCCTGTGCCTGGTGGCCGGAACCAACCGGGTCGACGTGGCGCGACTCGCGGCGGTGGTCGGGGAGCCGGCGATCCGCCGCGCCACGGCGCGCGAGGCGCGCGACCTGACCGGCTTTGCGATCGGCGGCATCCCGCCGGTCGGGCACCCGCACGCCTTCCGCGCCGTCATGGACCCGGAGCTGGGTCGCTTCGGCGAGGTCTGGGCGGCGGCCGGGGTCGACCGGGCGGTCTTCTCCGTGGCGCCCGCCGCCCTCCGGGTCCTCGCCAACGCGGTGGTGGCCCCGATCGCCGACGAGGCGCCGCGGCCGGACGATTCCGGGTGACGGCGGAGGCGCGCCAGGAGGTCGTCAGCTACCCGGGCGGGATCCGGGCGCGCTATCGCTGGGCGGGCACCGGCCAGGGACCCGCCGTCTTCGCCCTGAGCGAGGCCGGCGGCGAGCTCCACGAGCACGGCCCGCTGGTCTCGCCCACCTTCGAGCGCCTCTGCCGCGCCGAGCTGCGGGTCGAGAGCCCGGGCGGGACGTGGGCCGCCCGCTTCGCCTCCCCGATCTACGACGCGCCGGCGGGCACGGCGTGGGACACGGCCGGCCTGCTGGTCGTCAAGTACGGGTTCGTGACCTACGGGCTCGAGGCGCGGACGGGGGAGGCGCGCTGGTCGCATCGATCCGGGTCGCCGCTCGTCGCGGTCCTCGGCTCGTCGCGCCTGGAGCACGTGATCGTCCAGGCGGAGATCGAGACGTTCGCCATCGAGGCCGACGGCAGCGTCCGCTGGCGGGTCGCCCACTCCGACGTCGTGGACGGTGCCGAGATCGTGGGCGGGAGGCTGGTCCTGACCAGCTACGGCGGCCTCGTGAGCGCCCTCGACCCCGCCACCGGGCGCCCGACCGGCTGAGGCCGTCGTCGGCGCCCGGTCTGCCGGTCGGTGGGACGCCGGCCGCCGCGAAGCCGGCCGCCGCTCCGTGGACGCGGTGTGGACAACCGACACCGCATCCCGCGATTCCGTGGACGGCGAAGGTTGACCCGAGCGACCGCGGCCGGGTAGCGTTGATGTCGACCCGGAGGGGTCATGAGCTCGCTAATGGCGGAGGCTCCGGCCAAGGCCCACGCGACGCGGAGGTTCCTCCGGGTCGTTTGCTGCGCGGCGCGGTACCATCCCGGGCCGTGACCCCCCTCGTCGTGATCGCCGCAGGTCTCGCCGCGATCGCGGTCGGCTCGCTCCTCCTGCGCACGTACGGCCCGCGCGTGCGGGTGGGCCGGCTCCTCGCGGTGACGCCGCTCGTCTCGATCGGCGAGGCCCGCGACCTCGCCGCGCGTGGCGTCCGACGCTACGTGCGCGTCGATGGACGCCTCGACGCGGACGAGGAGTTCGCCGATGAGAACGCCCGGCCGCTCGTCCTGCGCCGGCGCCGGGTCGAGTCACGCAGCGGGCGCGGGTGGCGCCTGCTCGACGAGCGGCTCGAGGTCGTCCCGTTCCGGGTGCGGGAAGACCTCGACGAGATCGACGTCGACGCGGGAGCCCTGGACGTCGGCCTGGTCACCCTCGTCCGGGAGTCGGTCGGGTCGGCGGCGGAGGCTGCTGACGCGCTGCCCCCCGCGGTGATCGCCGGCCTGCCGCCGGAGGCAGCGGTGCGCCTTCGCATCGAGCAGCTCTCGTCCGTGGAGCATGCCACGCTGCTCGGCGTCCCCGTGGCCGCGCCCGACGGCCGGGTGATGCTGACCGCGGGCACGGGCCGGCCGCTGGTCGTCTCCACGCTGGAGCGCGACGATGCCATGCGCGTGCTCGCCGAGGGGCGGCGAGCCAGGCCGGTGGCCGCCGCGGCAGCGCTGGGCGGGGGCCTCGCTGCGCTGGCCGTCGGGCTGCTCTGGGCCCTCGTCGCGGGCGGGCTCGGGTGAACCAGGAGCGACGGCGGCGCGCGGCGCAGGGGCGCCTCACGGCCCGGCTCGCGATCGTGGCCCTGGCCGTGCGCGCCGCGCTCGTCGTGCTCACCGCGACCGTCGCGCTCGTCGTCTCGGCGGGGATCGCGCTGGCTGCCGACCCGACGGCCTCGCCCGGGTCCGGCGGCGACGTCCGGACCGACCCGGCAGCGCCGGGCCTCGTCGGAGACCCGCTGTTCGCGGTGCTGGGCGTTGCGGTGATCGCCGTCGTCGCCGTGGCAGCCACGCTCGTGGCCAGTCGCCTGACCGACCGCCGGTAGCACCCCCTCCCTGGGCACGCCGCGCATCGACCGTACGCGTCGTGATGCCCGTGGGCACCGCCCGCGGCGTGCGTGGGGAGACCCGTCACGCGGGTCGGCCGGTCGCGAGCCGATGGCGTCGGGCGTGTCCCGCTGCGCGGGCGGCATCGTCGCCACCGGGACCTTCGTCCTATTGGCAAGAACTGTGAAGTCACGGAGACTCCGCCCGACAACCTCACCGATCCTCCATTCCCGACGGGAGCCCGGCACCCGGGGCGCCCGGTGGGCGGGAAGCGGGATCGCCAGGGAGCCGGACTACGCAGCTTGCACCTCGGCCGTCCGACGCGACGCTCACCGTCACGAAGGCGGCACGCCTCCTGGGCGTCCACCCGAATACGATCCGGGCGTGGAGCGACCAGGGACGGCTTCGCTTCTACCGCATCAACGCGCGGGGCGACCGCCGCTATCGCCTCGGCGATCTCCAGCGCTTCCTGGCGGCCGCCGAGCAGCCGGTCCCCACCCCCCGGCGGTCCCGTGACCAGGGGCCGGCCTCGATGCGGGCGATCCCGTCGATCGGCGCCGAGCTGGTCGAGCTCCGTACGCGTCCCTCCGAGCGCCGGACGCCCTCCGACCTGGGGCTCGGATCGGAGGCGACCCGGCCGTTCGAGCCGCATCGCCTCGTCGATGCCGGTCGCCTGACCCTCGACGCCCCGTTCGCGGTGCCCTTCTCATCGCCGCTGGACGTCGAACGGCGCCTGGTCGAGATCGACCTCCTGGGCCGCGTGGCGGACCTCGTCGCCTCGGGCCGCGGCCTGGACGAGATCGCGGGCGTGGCCGTCGATCTCCTCCACGGTCGCGCGGGGCACGATCTGGCCGTAGTGCTGGAACGCCGCGATGGCCGACTCGCCCCGCTCGCCGCGCGCGGCGAGGGATCCGAGCGGTTGAGCTGGACGGCCGAGACCGCCGGGCTCCCGGGTCGCGCGCTTGCGGCACCCGGCCCCGTGAGCGAGGCAACGGCGGCGGCCGGCCACGATTGGCTGCCCGTCGGCCACCGGCTGCCGTCACGGATCGCCGTCGCCATCCCGGGCGCCGGAGGCCTGCCGTGGGGCGTCCTCGTGACGGCGGACGACACGCCGCCGGCGACGATCACCGAGCTGGAGACCTTCCTCGTGGCGATGGCCCGCCAGCTGGGTGTCGCCGTCCACGCGGAGCGCCTGCGCGAGGAGACGTCCACGCAGCTTCACCGGGCCGAGGCACTCCGCAGGATCGCGACCGACATCGGGAGCAAGCTCGATCTCGGGCAGATCCTCGCCGGCGTCGTCGACCACGCGCGGGTCCTGTTCGGCGGCGATCGCGCGGCGGTCTTCCTCCGGCGCGCCGACGGCCACGTCACCGCCGAGGTCGCGCGGGGCCTCTCCGACACGTACCTGGCGGCGGTCCGGGACTTCCCGGTTCCCTCCCTGCCGGCCGAAGCCGCTGCGGCCCGCCTCCCGCTCTTCGCCATGCGCTACCGCGACGACCCGCGGGCGGCTGACTTCCGGTCGGCGGTCGTGCAGGAGGGGTTCGACACGATCTGCGCCGCGCCGCTCTACGACGGCGACGATCTCCTCGGGCTCCTGATCGTCTACCACGACCGGCCCCATGCCTGGACCGAGGAGGAGCTGGCGACCCTCGGCGGCTTCGCGGCCCAGGCGGCGACGGCGATCAAGAACGCCCAGAACTACGGGCGGATGGCGACGTGGGCGGCGCACCTCCAGTCGATCCAGCAGCTCGGAGCACGGCTCGCCCGCCTCACCAGCGAGCATGAGATCGGCGCGGCCATCGCCAACGAGCTGGACCAGCTCATCGAGTACCACAACGTCCGGGTCTACCGGCTCCAGCCGGACGGCTGGCTGCTCCCGGTGGCGATGCGGGGCCTCGTCGGGGAGTTCCACGACGAGACGCCCGACCAGCTTCGCATCCAGCTGGGCGAGGGGATCACCGGCTGGGTCGCGGAGCACTGCATCCCGCAGAACCTCCCCGATGCGGCGCACGACCCCCGCGCGGTGACGATCCCCGGCACCGAGGACGACCTCGACGAGTCCATGCTCCTCGCACCCCTGGTCTTCGAGGAGCACGTCCTCGGGGTCATCGTCCTGTCCAAGCTCGGGCTGCGCCAGTTCAGCGACGACGACCTGCGCCTGCTCGTCATCTACGCCAGCCTCGCGGCGCAGGCGATGGCCAACGCAGAGGCCACCGAGCGGCTCCGCCAGCAGTCGGTGCGCCTTGAGCGTCGCCTGGCCGGCCAGAGGGCGCTCCTCGACATCACCGGGGCGATCCTCGGCACGCTGGACCTGCGGAGCATCCTCGACGAGGTCGCCGATCGCCTAGCCGACATCGTGCGCTGGGACAACATCTCGATCGAGTGGGTGGACGCTGCGACCGGCATGCTGACGCCCCTGATGGCGCGCGGCGTGCACGCCGACGAGTACATCAAGCCGTGGGAGCCCGGCGAGGAAGGCCTGGCGACCTGGGTCCTCGCGCGCGGAGAGCCCCAGCTGGTCAGCGACGAGCTGCGCGACCCGCGCATCCACCAGTTCGCGTCGACCGGGGACGTCGAGGGCAGCCTGATCTGCGTCCCGCTGCGCGGGCGGGACGGGGTCCGCGGCGTCGTCTCGCTGGAGCGGCTGGGGGCGGAGGAGCGCTTTGACGAGGACGACTTCGAGCTGGTCCAGCTCTTCGCCTCCCAGGTCTCGATCGCCATCCGCAACGCCGAGGCCTACCGGGAGAAGGAGATCGAGGCCGAGACCGACGATCTCACCGGGCTGCTCAACCAGGGCACCTTCGACGAGTGGCTCGCGCGGAGCGTGGAGACCCAGGAGAAGTTCGGGCTCCTCATGCTGGATCTCGACGAGTTCAAGACGGTCAACGATCGCCTCGGCCACCAGGCCGGCGACGACTTCCTCCGCTCTGTCGCAACGGCGATCCGGAGTGCCTGCCTCCGCGACACCGACCGCGTCTTCCGCTACGGCGGCGACGAGTTCACGGTCATCTGTGCCGGAACGGACGCAGCCGGGACGTTCGTGCTCGCGGAGCGCATCCGGGCGGCGCTGCAGGCGATCGCCGTCGACTGGGGTGAGCGCCGGCGCGCGGGCCACGTCTCCGCGTCGATCGGGATGGCGACCTATCCGGAGTACGGCCCGACCGCCGACGAGGTGCTCCTGGCCGCGGACCGCGCCTGCTTCGTGGCCAAGCGGCGAGGCCGCGACCAGATCGCGACGGCGGAGGAGGGGCTCGCCCTCGCCGGCGAGCTGACCCTGCAGGCGCCGACGCCGCTCGACCCGCGCGGGCCGGCCGAACCCGCCGAACCAACCGAGCTGGCCGGGCCGGCCGGAGATCCCCCAGCTCAGGCGCCGCAACCTCGCGACCGCGCCTGATCCGGGCGCCCGGCCGCCCACCATGGGCCGCGCGCCGGAGGTCGGGTACGCTCGACTCGTGCAGCATCGCCGTCGCCCCGGCCATCCCGGCGCCGAGCTCCTGGCCGCCCTCGTCGCCAGCGTCCTCCTGGCTGCCTGCGCGATTCCGGCCGCGAGCGACGGCCAGGGAGTGTCGCCCCCCGCATCCGGGTCGCCGACGGGAGGCGCCCCGTCCGACGCCGCGCCGTCCGCATCCGCGCCATCGCGCCCCTACCGGCCCACGCCCACCCCGGCCCCGACCTTCGCGTCCTACACCGTCCGCGCCGGCGACACCCTGATCGCCCTCGCCAGGCGCTTCGGCACGACGCCCGAGAGCCTCGCCTACTGGAACCGGGCCCGCTACCCGTCGCTCGACCCGGAATCCTCTGCGTATCGCCCCGAGCGGATCGAGGTCGGGTGGCAGCTGGTCTACCTCCCCGGCGCGGTCGTCGACCCCGAGGACCTGCCCCCGGCGAGCGCGCCGCCGAGCGGCGGGCCCGGGCCGGGCGGCAGCATCGGCCCCTTCCCCACCCTTCCGGCCGACGGGAGCGCGGCGCTGGTTCGCCGGGGGGCCGCCGGCCTCGACGCGGTCGCCCTGACGTTCGACTACGGCGGCGGAGCCGGCGCCGGCCCGGGCGGGGCCGAGGCGGTCCTCCAGTGGCTCGAGGCGAACGGCGTGCCGGCCACGGTCTTCGCCGGGACGGGGGCCGCCGCGGCCGGCGACGCGGCCGGGGCCGCCGTCCTGGCCCGGCTCCGCGCCGCGACGACGGTCCGCGCAGGGCTCCTCGCGGGCGTGTCGAAGCCGGCGGGGCTCGGCGCGGCGCTCCAGGCCGCCGACGCCACGCTGGCGGCCGCGCTCGGCAGGTCCACCGCCCCGTGGCTGCGACCGGCCGACGGGACGGCCTCGGCGGTCGCGCTGCAGGAGGCCGGCGGCGCCGGCTGGACCTGGGCGATCGGGTGGGAGGTCGATCCCGGCGACGGGGTGGTGCCCGCGGCGGGCGGGCCGATCGCCACCGACATCGTGGCGCGCGTCGCCTCCCGGGCGCGCGGCGGGTCCATCGTCCGGCTCCAGCTCGGCGGCGCCCGGACGCTGGAGGCGCTCCCCGGGATCCTGGATGGCCTGGAGTCCGTCGGGCTCCGGGTGGCGCCGCTGGACGAGATCCTGGGGCTGACCGTCGAGGAATAGGCGCCCCAGCGGCGGCCGCTCGCCGGCGCCCGCGCGGGCCACGCGACAGTCCGCCGGGCGGGCGCGGGACTCTCCCCTACAGCCGGCCGGCCTCCACGATCCGGCGCAGGAACTGCTGCGTCCGCTCCTCACGCGGCTCGCTGAAGATCCGGTCCGGCGGCCCTTCCTCCAGGATCCGCCCGGCGTCGAGGAAGCAGACCCGGCTGGCGATGTCACGGGCGAAGCCCATCTCGTGGGTCGCGATGAGCATCGTCATGCCGCCGGCGGCGAGCTCGCGGATGACGTTGAGGACTTCCGCGACCAGCTCCGGGTCGAGAGCGCTCGTCACCTCGTCGAGGAGCAGCAGGTCGGGCTCCATCGCCAGCGCCCGCACGATGGCGACCCGCTGCTGCTGGCCGCCGGAGAGGCGGTCGGGGAAGTCGAGCGCCTTCTCGTCGAGGCCGAACCGGACCAGGAGCGCGCGGCCCCGCGCCTCGGCCTCCGCCGGCTTCAGCTTCAGCGCCTTGCGCGGCCCGAGGGTCACGTTGTCCAGGACGCTCATGTGCGGGAACAGGTTGAAGGCCTGGAAGACGATCCCGATCCGGCGGCGGATCCGGTTGACGTCGACCTTGCGGGCCGTGATCTCCTCGCCTTCCACCACGATCCGGCCGGCGTCGACCGGCTCGATGAGGTTGATGCAGCGCAGGAGCGTGGACTTGCCACTCCCCGAGGCACCGATGAGGCAGATCACCTCGTGCTCCGCGACCGTGAGGTCGATGCCGCGGAGGACCTCGTTCTTGCCGAACGACTTGTGAAGACCCTCGATGACCAGGGCCGGCCCGCCGCCGGGGGTCGGCACGGGCGGCGTCGCGCTCACCGGGCGCCCGCGGCGGCGCGCCGCCGGTCACGGGCCACGAGCCAGTCCGTGAAACGAGCCAGGGGGATGGTCACGACGATGAAGACGAGGGCCACGGCCACGTACGGGGTGAAGTTGTAGGTCGCGCTGTTGATGATCTGGGCCGTACGGAAGATCTCGACGACGCCGATGAACGAGACCAGCACGGTGTCCTTCTGGAGGCCGATGAAGTCATTCAGGAGGGGTGGGATCACGCGCCGCACGGCCTGCGGCAGGATCACGTACCGGAGCGTCTGGGCCCGGGAGAGGCCGAGCGACCGCGCGGCGGCCTCCTGGCTCGGATGCACGGAGTCGATCCCCGCCCGGTAGACCTCGGAGACGTAGGCCGAGTAGACCAGCGTGAGCGTCACGATGGCCCAGAAGAACTGGTCCACCGGCATCCCCGCGATGCCGAGCGCAGGCATCCCGAACCCAAGCATGAAGATCACGAGCACGCCGGGCACGGCCCGGAAGATGTCGACGTAGACGGTCGCCAGGATTCGGACTGGAAAGAGGACCGGCCCCGGGAGGTTGCGCGTGACCGCCAGAAGCAGCCCGAAGACGAGGATCAGGACCTCGGCGATCAGGAAGAGCCGCACGTTCGTCCAGAAGGCGCCTACCAGCCGCGGCAGCGACGCCCAGAACAGCTCCGGATCCAGGAACGCCGCCTGGAACGCGGCCCAGCCGGGGGCGTTGACGACGATCCAGCCGAGGACCGCAAAGAAGACGACGGACGCGACCGTGGCGATGGCGAGCGATCGCAGCGCCGTGCGGCGGTCCTCGCGCTCCCGGGTGCGCCGTGGCCCGCCGGGGCCGAGGCCCACGGTCATGCCAAGGTCGGGCGGGCCGGCCCCGGAGAGCGGCACGTGGGGGACGGGCTACGGGAGGACGGGCACGTCCTTCTGGAACGGCAGCCAGGTCGAGGCGAGCGTGTCGAGCGTGCCGTCCTCGCGGAGCGCGGCAAGCGCCTCATTGACGCAGGAGGTCAACGCACTGCCCTTGTTCAGGGCCAGGCTGAAGTACTCCTGGACGCCACCCGCGGGCGCCAGCTGCCCGACGATGGTGGCGAGCGGGTTGAAGTCGGCGTCCACGACCTGGACGCGCGTGATGAAGTCGGCGGTCGGCAGGTCAACCACGATGGCGTCGATGAGCTTCGACTGGAGCGCCTGGATCGCGCCGGCGTTGTCGTTGAAGACCTGGGTCTCCGGGTCCGGGTTGATGACGGTCTCGATCGCGTCGTAGCTCGTCGTCCCGACCTGGGCCCCGAACTTGTAGGGCTTGAGGTCGGCGATCGACTTCGCGCCGGCCGCCGGATTGTCCTTGAGGGCCACGACCGCCTGGTTGAGGTCGTAATAGCCCTGCGTCAGGTCGACGGCAGTGGCCCGCTCCTCGCTGAACGAGACCTGGTTGATGACGAAGTCGTACTCCTTCGGCCCCGGGGCAATGGCGTTGGCGAAGGGAACGACGACCCACGAGACCTTCTCGGCGGCGAAGCCGAGCTGCTTCGCGACGGCGTAGGCGACGGCGGCTTCGAAGCCCTCGCCGGTGGTCGGATCCCCGGTGAAGCCGAGGTCCTCCCACGGCGGCGTGTTGCCGCCCTTGCGGATCGCGAAGTACGGCGGATAGGCCGGGTTGTCGGTGCCGACCGTCAGCGTGCCGGCGGTGAGGGTCGTCAGGTTCTCCGGGGCGCACGCGTTCGGCGTGGGCGTCGGCTCCGCGGTGGGCGCCTGGCTGGGGGCGGCCGAGGGGGTCGCGGTGGGGGCGGGCGTGGGCGTCGCGCCGCCCGAGCAGGCCGCCAGGACCGCGCCGGTCAGGGCGAGGGCGGCCGCGAAGCGGAAGGTGGATCGCATGGGGTGCTTCTCCTCCAAACGGGAACCGGCGAGAGTGTAGCGCGCGGGAGGCGCCGGCGGCCGCGTGCTGCCATCGCGAGGGGACGATGGCGGGGGTCGGGCGGCACCGTCGCTAGACTGGGACCGTGCGCGTCCGCCTTCTCGAGCTTCGCCTCCTCGCCGTCGGCCTCGCCGTGCTGTGGGCCATCGTCGCGATCCTTCTGCTCGCCGGCTATCGACCCGGCGGTCCCGCCGATCTGCTGGTGGGGATCGCCGCGCTCGCGCCCCTCGGCGTGGCCGTGGCGGCCGTCGCCTGGCCCCCGGCGGCGCGCGGCAGGGTTGCCTTCCGGGCGATCGCCGCGCTCGGCGTGGCGACCGTGATCGTCCTGCTGCCGACGCTGGCAGGCCTCGTCCGCCAGCTCGTCGACCAGGGGCTCCAGACGCTGCTTCCGTCGCTCGAGACGGCCTACCCGTGGTTCCTTGCGATCCTCGGCACGTCGCTCTTCGCCGGCCTGGGCATCGCGCGCCGGATTCGCGGCCCGGAGAGCGGCCGGCCGGGCCGGCTCGGGGTCGCCGTCGCGCTCGGGCTCGGCCTTGCCGCCGTCTCCGCCACGGCGATGGCCGGCGCCACGATCGCCAACGAGCTGGCCCTCCAGGATCGGCCGGCCACCGCGTCGCGCTACGGACCCACCGACCCGGCCCTCCTGCCGCCCGCCTGCGACGCGCCCCTTGTCGCGGGCCCGACGGCCGAGCTCATGCTCGACGTCGGCGGCACGCTCGACCTCCGCTCGCTCGGGAGCGCCCGGATCCGCGGCAACCGGTCCGCCGAGGATTTCCGGTGGCTCGCGGAGGTCACGACGACCCGGGAGATCGGCTTCGCCGGCGCCTCGGTGGTGGGAGGACGCGGCTGGAGCCGAGAGCCCCAGGCGCGCTGGATCGAGGTTCCAGTCGAGCGGGCGGCGGCGGAATCCCTGGATCTCTCGGTCATCCGGGCGGCGCTGGATCCGATCCAGCGCACGGCCGCAGAGGAGGTCGGGCTCGTCTACGTCGAGGGCGCCCGCGCCCGCCGATGTCGTGTCGCCGTCGACGGCACCGTCTTCCGCGCGGCGTTCCCGCAGATCCGTTGGCTGGCGGGGGACGCGGACCTTTCGACGTGGCGCGGCGAGATCGACACGTGGGTCTTCGCCGACGGCCAGCTCGGCCGCGTCGAGGGGAGACTTGGCGGGGGCGGGTTCGCGATCGATCCCACCGCGATCCGCGGGGAGCTCACGGCGGCGCTGACGGCCACCCATCGCGGGAGGCCGATGACCATCACGCCACCCACGAACTGAGCCGGGAGGGCAGATGGACCGCTGGGATCTACCGGGAGGCGACACGCTGGCCGGTCGGAAGCGGGACCGCGTGGCACGCTTCTACCGCGTGGCGACCTACCTGGCGACGCACCCGGACGGGGTGACGCCCGACGAGCTCGCCCGCTTCGTCGGGATGTCCCGACGCAATGCGTATCGCGACCTGAAGGCGCTCGACGACGAGCTGGGGCTCCCGGTATGGGCGGAGGGCGGACGCTGGGGCCTGGAGCGGCAGGCGCTGCTGCCGGCCTTCCGCCTGAGCCAGGGCGAGGCGATGGCCGTCTTCCTGGCCTCCCGCCTGATGGCGAAGTACGCGGATGCCTACGACCCGGAGCTGGGAGCCGCGTTCCAGAAGCTGGGCGAGGCGCTCCCCGAGGTCCTCGGCCAGCACGTGCACCGGACGCTGGACGTCATGGCCCGGCGGCCCCCCGATCCGGAGGGCACGCGCCGCCTCCGGGCCCTCACCCAGGCCTGGGCGGAGCGGCGCGTCGTCGAGCTCACGTATGACCCCAGCACGTACGATCCCGGCCGGGCGGCCCGGACGGCTCGCGTCCACCCGTACCTCATCGAGCCGTCGACCGAGACGCACGCGCTCTACCTGATCGGCTGGGACGAGTCCCGCGGCGCGATCCGGACCTTCAAGCTGGAGCGGATCCGCCGGCTGACCGTGACCCCGGACGCCTTCGACGCGCCACCCGACGGCGTCATCGAGGAGGCCCTCGAGAAGGCCTGGGGGATCATCGCCGACCAGGGGCCGGTCGAGGTGGAGCTGCGCTTCGCTCCGACCGTGGCCTCGCGGGTCGACGAGACGACCTGGCACCCGACGCAGGCCGTCCGGCGCGAGGCGGACGGCTGGCTGACCTGGCGGGCCACCATCTCGGGCACCGTCGAGATCCGCTCGTGGATCCTCTCCTGGGGTCCCGACGTCGAGGTGATCGCTCCCGCGACGCTCCGCGAGGAGGTCGCGGGGCTGCTCGCGGCGGGAGCCGACCGCTACCGCTGACGCGTCGCTCGCGGGGGGTCCGGCACCGATCGTCGCCCCCCAGAGGTGACGATCGGCACCCGCCACGGGGCCGACCGTCCCGGTCGGCGGGCGGCCTCATCGGGTATCCTTGGCGCGATGTCCAACCGCCCGGGCTCGGCCCGCCGCGCCCGCCGGCAGGCCTCGGCCATCCTCCTCGTCATCGCCCTGCTGGTCACGGCCGCGGTCGCCGCGCCGGCCCCGGTGGCGGCCGCGACGACGACGTCCTCGGTGGCCGACGCGCTGCTCAGCCTGACGAACCGCGATCGCGCGGCCCGCGGCCTGCGACCGCTCCGCGCCGACACGCGGCTGGCGTGGATCGCGCGCGACCGGGCGACGAGGCTGACGACCGCCTCCACCTTCAGCCACAGCGCCGCGGGGGGCAGCCTTTCGAGCACCCTCAACCAGGCCGGCATCCAGTGGTACTCGCTGGCGGAGAACCTCGTCTACACGCCCGGCGGCCTGCGGGGCACGACGGCGTCGTCCCTGTACTCCGCCTGGAAGCACAGCTCGAGCCACTGGGCGGTGCTGATGAGCAGGACGCTGAACTACGTCGGCTTCGGCGTCGCGGTGCGGTCGTCGTCGGGCCGGGTGTTCGCGAGCGCGATCTTCACCGAATCCCGCGACCACACCGCGCCGGCCGCCAAGGTCGACAGCGTCAGCCGCAGCGGGACCACGCCTCACCTTCGCCTGGCACGGCTACGATGCGCCGCTCCAGACGCACTGGGCCAGGCTGCGCGACTTCGACGCCTGGTACCGGGTCGACGACGGCCCCTGGCACCAGGTCCGGGACAACTCCACGAGCACCAGCATCCGCCTGACGTCCCTGGCGCCGGGGCACTACTACAGCCTGATGGTCCGCGCCCGCGATCGGGCGGGCAACGTCGGCGCGGGCAGCACGCCGCTCCGGGCCTGGGTCCCCTGACCGACGGCCCTTCCGCTGGCGGACCGAACGCCCACAATGGGCAGATGCGACCGGCCCGCTTCGCCGCCGTCAACCTCATCAGCGACCCGATCCACGGCTACATCGAGCTGACGAAGCGGCTCGCCCCCGGGGAGGCGCGCGCCGCGGGCATGCCCGTCGAAGATGCCGCCGAGGAGGACATCCTCGACACGGCCTGGCTCCAGCGCATGCGGCGGATCAGCCAGCTCCAGAGCGCCCGCTGGGTCTTCCCGACCGCCGAGCACTCGCGGTTCACCCACGGCCTCGGGGTCATGCACGAGGCGGGGCTGTGGGCGCGCCAGCTCTACCCGTCCCTCGTGGACTCGCTCGCCGTCACCGACCCCGGCATGCGGCCGCCCTCGGAAGGGCTGGTCGTGGAGACGCTGCGGATCGCCGGCCTGCTGCACGACGTCGGGCACGGTCCGTTCGCCCACTTCTTCGACGACCACGTCCTGGCGGCGTTCGGGGCGCCCTCCGACGGCCGGCGGCCGGGGCACAAGCCGCTGACCCACGAGGATCTCTCGCAGCTGATCATCGAGCGCGAGCTCGGGGACCTGATCGGCCGCCTGCGCCGGGCGCCCGGCGCCGGGATCGCGTCCCGCGACGCGTTCGCCGACGGCGAGGCGATCGACCCGGCCTGGGTGGCGTACCTGGTGTCGAAGCCGCCGCTCGACGACCCGGCCATGCCGCGCTGGCTGCGCTGGCTCCAGCCGCTCCTGTCGGGCGTCTTCACCGTCGACAACCTGGACTACGTGCGCCGCGATGCCTACCTGACGGGCGTGTCGGCCGGGCCGGTGGACGCCGAGCGCCTGCGGCGCTACGCCTTCGTCTCCGAGCGCGGGCTCACGCTCTACGAGCCCGGCCTGGCCGCCCTCGAGATGTTCCTGACCGCGCGGCTCTTCATGTACCAGCAGGTCTACTTCCACCGGACCGTTCGGGCCATCGACCTCGATCTCGCCGAGGTGTTCGGGCCATCCATCGCCGCGATCTTCGGCGACCGCTCCCCCGCCGACGACCTGCGCGGCTACGCCGACCTCGACGAATACGCCCTCCTCCACCAGGCGGCCCGCTGGGGCCGCGGCGAGGACGTGACGCTCACCCCGGCCCCGGGCAGCGGCCAGGTCGCGCCGCACGTGGCCGGGATCTGGCGCCGGATCCTCCTGCGGCGGCCGCGCTGGCGGGCCGAGGCCGAGATCCGCGCAGAGTACGAGGTCGGCCCGCCCCCGCCGGATGCCGTGGCCACGCTGGGAGACGCCGAGCCGGGGCGCGTGGTGATCGACCTGGCCATCGTCGACGCGCGCCCGGCAGCGTCCGACGCGGACGCCCTGCTGGCGGTCGCCGGGCGTGACGGGCGAGCGTCCCGCTCGCTGGCCGAGGCGCTGGGCCGGCTGCCGGCCTACGCCCTCATCGGGCGACGCTACGTGCGGGCCGATGGGGAGTAGCCGCGCCGCGCCCACCCGGATGGCCCGCGAGATCGCCGAGATCCCCGGCGTCGTGGAGCGCGCGCTCGACGAGGGCGCCGCCGACCTGGACCGCGTGGCGCGCGCCATCGCCGAACGCGCCCCGCGCTTCGTCCTGGTCGCCGCCCGGGGGACGTCGGACAACGCCGGGGTCTACGCGCGCTATCTCGTCGAGACCACGCTCGGCATCCCGGTCGGCCTCGCCGCGGCGTCCGTGACGACGATCTACCGGGCGCCGCTGGCCTGGGACGACGTCCTGCTCGTCGCGATCTCGCAGTCCGGGGCCGGCCCCGACGTCGCCGCGGTCGTCGCGGCCGCGCGCGCGGCGGGCGCCCCCACCGTCGCAATCACGAACGAGCCGGACTCGCCGCTGGCCGCGGCCGCGGAGCTGGTGCTCCACCTGCGGGCCGGCGAGGAGCGGGCCGTCGCCGCGACGAAGACGTACGTCGCGTCGCTCGCCGTCGTCGCGGGCCTCGTCGCCCGCCTTGCCGAGGGCGCCCCGTGGGCGGCCGGGCTGGAGCGCCTGCCGGGAACCCTCGCGACCACGCTCGAGACGGCCGGCGCCTGGCTTCGCGACGCCGGCGGGGCGTGCGTGCGCGAGCTGGCCGGGGCCGACGAGGCGCTCGTCGTCTCCCGCGGCCACAACTTCGCCACGGCCCTGGAGGTCGCCCTCAAGCTCAAGGAGACCGGCCGGATCTTCGCCGACGGCTACTCCACGGCCGACCTGCTCCACGGCCCCGTCGCGGTCGCGGGACCGGAGCTGCCGACGCTCGCCTTCCGGCCGGACGGGCCACCCGGGGCCGCGGTCGACGAGGCGCTGGCGATCGCCCGGCGGCGCGGGGCGGTGCCGTGGACGGTCGGCGGCCGGGAGATCGCCTCCCGCGACCGGGCGCTGGTCGTCGCCCCGGACCTGCCCGAGCCGTTGACGCCGCTCGCCTACGTCCTGCCCGGATACCTGCTGGCGGAGTCGGTCGCCCGGGCGCGCGGGCGCGATCCGGATGCCCCGCCGGGCCTCACGAAGGTGACGCGGACGCGCTGAGGCGCGATCCTTCGGCTCATGCAGATCGCCGACTTCGCCCTCGAGCGCTACTTCGCCCGCTGGGAGTTCGCGGTCGAGCACCTCCTGTGCGCCTCGGATGTCGAGGGCTGGCGGATGGCCGACCTCCTCGCGCTGGCCGATCCCGAGGCCCGCGCGCGCTGGGAGTCCCTGCGCCTCGGCTACACGGAGGCGCCCGGCGACCCGCTCCTCCGGGCCGAGATCGCCGGCCTGTACGAGGGGCTCGAGGCCGACGACACGCTCGTCTTCTCGGGCGCCGAGGAGGCGATCTTCTGCCTGCTGAGCACGGTCCTGGCTCCTGGCGATCACGCCGTCGTCACCTGGCCGGGCTACCAGAGCCTCCACGAGGTGGCGCGGGCGGCCGGCGCCGAGGTCACCCTGCACGAGCTCCGTGAGGCGAGCGGCTGGGCCCTCGACGTCGAACGCCTGGTGGCGTCGTTCCGGCCGACGACCCGGGTCGCCGTCGTGAACGCGCCCCACAACCCCACCGGCATGCTCCCCTCGCCCGCCGAGTGGCAGGCGCTCGGCGAGGCCTGCCGGGCGTCGGGCGTGCGGCTCGTCGCCGACGAGGTCTACCGGCTCCTCGAGCACGACGGGCGGCCGCCCCTCGCCGCCGGGCGCCGACCTGGACCCGGCGTTCGTCTCCATCGGCGTGCTCTCGAAGTCGTTCGCCCTCGCCGGCCTGCGGATCGGCTGGCTGGCCTCGCGCGACCGCGGCCTGCTGGCCCGCTGCGCGGCGCTGAAGGACTACACGACGATCTGCGCCGCGGCGCCGTCCGAGGTGCTGGCCCTCATCGCCCTGCGGGCGCGCGACGTCGTGCTGGCCCGCTCGCGGGCGATCGTCGGGCCGAACCTGGCGCGCTTCGACGCATTCCTTGCCGGGCGACCGGGCTTCGCCTCGTGGGTCCGGCCGGCGGCCGGCTCGGTCGGCTTCCCGCGCCTGGCGCCCGGCCTCGACGCCGACGCTTTCGCGGCCGACCTGGTCCAGGCGGAGGGCGTGCTGCTCCTCCCGGGCAGCGCGTTCGGCCACGCCGGCAACCACGTGCGCGTGGGCCTGGGCCGCCAGGACTTCGACATCGCGCTGCAGCGGCTGGGCGCCTTCCTCGACGCGCGGGCGATCGCCTAGGCGCGCTCCGGAGGTTCCTGGACCCTGCGACCCGGCGCGATCTGAAGATGTGGCAGAGGCTCAGAAGCCTCGGGCGACCTGCGAATCGGGACACCAGCCCCGGCGCGGCCGGACCTCGATCGGTCCTGAGATCAGTCCGGCCACGGCCACGCTCGGACCTCGGCTGAAGCCGACGGGGATGCCCGGCGACCACGCACGGTCATCGCCATCCTGCGCCCAGGACCGATCGGGGCGCCTCCGAGGGCGGCGATGTGGGGCGACGGGCGAGAGCGCCCCGCCCGGCGCCGGGCCGGGGTCGCGAGCGCGGGCGAGAGGCGCCGGGTCGTGCGGCGCGGACCGCCCTCGCGCGGCGGAGCACGCTCTCGTGTCGCGCTCCGCACGTTCCCGGACCCTGCGACCCGGCGCGATCTGACCGGCGCTACCTGAGATGTGGCAGAGGCTCCGAACCCTCCGGCGACCTGCGAATTGGGAACCTCGCCGGGCTGCCGGCGGGGTCAGTGTCGCCCGCCCACCCCGGGGCGACAGCCTGCGCCGCGCCGACGGCGAGGTCGGCGCCCCGGGTCCACGTCGCCGGGTCGAAGAGCTCCGGGCGGTGCGTGAGCACGATCACCGTGCGTTCCCCCGCCACCCCGTGGAGGTCCGCCACGAAGGCCCGGGCGGTGGTCTCGTCCAGGTGCTCGGTCGGCTCGTCGAGGATGAGCACCCGGACGTCCGCGAGGAGCGCCCGCGCCAGGGCCAGCCGCTGCCGCTGACCGCCGGAGAGCCGCGCCCCGTGCTCCCCGACCGGGGTCGCGAGACCCTGCGGCAGCGACTCCACCCACGCCAGCAGCTGGGCGTCGGCCAGCGCCCCGAGGAGCTCGGCGTCGGGGGCTCCCGGCCGGGCCAGGCGCAGGTTGTCGGCGACGGTGGCGTCGAAGACATGCGGGTCCTGCTCGCAGAGGCCGACGGCGCGCCGGACGTCGTCGCCGGCCAGCGTCGCGAGGTCCGCGGACCCGTCGCCACCCACCAGCTCCAGCGTGCCGGCCGCGGGCTCGAGGAAGCGCAGGCAGGCGGCGGCGAAGGTGCTCTTGCCCGAGCCGCTTGGCCCGGTGACCAGGGCGCGCGCGCCGGCCCCGACGTCGAGATCGAGCCCCGATAGCGCGTCCCGGTCCGCCCCCGGGTAGCGCAGGACGAGGCCGCGGGCGCGCAGTCCCAGGGCGCCTGCCGGCACGGGGGCCGGTTCCGGCCGGTCCGGAACGGGATCGGGGCGGTCCAGGACGTCGGTGACGCGCCGCGCCATCGCGGCCAGGCCCGGGAAGCTGGCGCGCCGCCGGGACGAGCGGCCCGATCACCTCGTGGACCGCGATCGGGGTCAGCGCGACGACGGCCAGGGCCACGCCGGGAAGCGAGCCGTCCCGGACGGCCGCGATCCCCAGGACGAGGGCGAGCCAGGTGGACGCGCCGGCAGCGAGGCCGGCGACGAGGCCGCCGACGCCGGCCCCCGCGGCGACGCGGCGCTCCGCCGCCGCCAGTCGCGCATCGACGGCCAGGACCCGGTCGACCGCGCGGGGGGCGGCGCCGGCCGCCAGCAGCTCCGGCGCGCCCTGCAGTACGTCGAACGCCGCGTCGGCGAGGGCGCCGCGGGCCGGGGCGACCGACGCCTCCGCGCGCCGCGCCACCGCCCCGGCCGCCAGCGGCGCCCCGAGCGCGCCGACGAGCGTGGCGACCGCCAGGGCGGCGCCGGCGCCGGCCACGAGCCACGCCTCCAGGCCGACGGCGGCGGCGACGACGACCCCTGCCGCTGCGTACGGCAGGAGCACCCGGAGCCAGAGGTCGGCCAGCCCGTCGACGTCCCCCACGAGGCGCGCCAGCAGGTCGCCGGAGCGGAGCTCGGCCAGGCCCGCGGGAGCGAGCCGCGCCAGCCGGGCGTAGACGTCGGCGCGCAGCTCGCCGAGGACGCGGAAGGCCGCGTCGTGCGCCGCCAGGCGCTCCGCGTAACGCAGGACGCCGCGCGAGATGCCGAACGCGCGCACGGCGGTCACCGCGGTCAGGAGCATGTACACGGGCGGCTGCTCGGCCGCCCGGGAGACCAGCCACGCCGACGTCGCGGCGAGCCCGATCGCGGCGCCCGCTGCACCCGTCCCGGCCAGCACCGCCAGCGCGAGGCGCGGGAGGACCGGCCGGCCAAGCCGGGCGATCCGCAGCAGCACGGTCACGCCGCCCCCTCCACCGGCGCCCAGGCCACCTGGACGATCCGGTCCGCGGCGGCGGCGGCCGCCGGGCGGTGGGCGACGAGCAGGACGGCGGCGCCGCCCGTCGCCGCGTCGCGGATCGCCCCGAGCACGGCCCGCTCGGCGGCGTCGTCGAGGCCGGCCGTCGGCTCGTCGAGCAGGAGGAGCGGCGCACCGCGGAGGAGCGCCCGGGCCACGCCAACCCGGCGCCGCTGGCCGCTCGAGAGCCCCGCGCCGCGCTCCCCGAGCAGGGCGCCGGGATCCAGGCCGGCGAGCCCGACGGCAGCCAGGGCGCGCGCGACGTCCTCGGCCGAGGCCCCGGGCGCGGCCAGGCGGACGTTGTCGGCCACGCTGCCGGGAAACAGGAACGGCACCTGCGGCACCCAGGCGACGTGCGCCCGCCACGCGTCGCCGTCGAGGTCGGCCACGTCGATGAGCACCCCATCGGGCCCGGCGACCGCGACGCGCCCCTCGCTGGCCGGGACGAAGCCCAGGATCGCCCCGAGGAGGGTGCTCTTGCCGGCCCCGCTCGGCCCGACGACCGCCACCACCTCGCCCGGTCGCAGGTCGAGGGAGGCGTCCGCCGGGGCGACGATGTCGCGGCCCGGCTGGACGACGCGGAGGCCCTCGACGAGCAGCCGCCCGTGGCGCAGGTCGGGCACGTCGGTCCGGGGGCCGGCGGCCGGCGGCGGCGTGTCCAGGATCGCGAAGGCCGCCGTGGCCGCGACGACGCCCTCCTCGCTGGCGTGGAACTCGGCGCCGAGGCGACGCAGGGGCAGGTAGGCCTCCGGGGCGAGGACGAGGGCGAACAGGCCGACCTCCAGGCTCATCCCCCCCACCGCCAGCCGCAGGCCGATCCCGACCGCCACCAGGGCGACCGAGATCGTCGCCAGGAGCTCCAGCACGAGCGCCGAAAGGAAGGCGACGCGGAGCGTGCCCATGGTCTCGACGCGGTAGGCGTCGGTGACCCGCCGCAGGGTCGCCACCTGCGCCTCCGCCCGGCCGTACGCCCGGAGCGTGGGCAGGCCGACGACGACGTCGAGGAAGCGATGCGCCAGGCGCGCCAGGGCGTCCCAGCGGCGACGACGGCGCGCCTCGGCCATGCGGCCGACGAGCGCCATGAACACGGGGATCAGGGGCACGGTCAGCAGCACCGTCAGGGCGGCGATCGCATCGACCGCTGCCAGGCAGACCACGACCACGGCGGGCACGATCGCGGCCAGCGCGAGCTGCGGGAGATACCGCGCGAAGTAGCCGTCGAGGGCGTCGAGACCGCGGGTCGCCAGCAGGACGGTCTCGCCGCTGCGGGCCTGCGACGCCCAGCGCGGCCCCAGCGCCAGAGCGTGGGCGAGCACCCGCCCGCGCAGGTCGGACTTCACGACGCCGCTGATCCGCTGGGCCACCACCTCGGCCGCCCAGCCCAGCAGCGCCCGGGCCCCGAGGACCGCGGCCAGCGCCGCCAGCGGAGCGGCGAGCTGCTCGACGCCCTCGCCGCCGAGGAACGCGCTGGCGATCGTCCGGGCCAGGAGGCCGGCCTGGGCGACAGCCAGCCCCGCGCTCAGCGCCCCGAGGGCGATCGCGGCGGCGAGGGCGGCCGTCGCCAGCCGCCCGGAGGCCAGCAGCCGGCGGTCAACCCACATGCAGGGCCGGGGACGCGGCCATCAGGTCAGGGCTCGACGGGCGTCGGCGGGCCGGCAACCCGCTTCCGGAAGACCCAGTAGGTCCATCCCTGGTAGAGCAGGACGAGCGGGGTGAAGATCACGGCCACGACGGTCATGATCGTGAGGGTGTACTCGGTCGACGAGGCGTTCGTGATCGTCAGGCTGTATTCCGGGTTCGTCGACGATGGCATGACGTCCGGGAAGAGCGCCACGAAGATCGTCACCACCGCGAACGCGATCGTCACCGCGGTGCCGAGGAAGGCCCAGCCCTCGCGTCCGACGCGGCTCGCGAGGATGCCGCCGACGAGCGCCAGGGCCGCGACGACCGTCGTCGCGGCCGCCGCCGGGTTGCCGGTGAGGACCAGCGTCCAGCCCAGGAACACCACGGCGGCCACCGCAGCGGCGACGCCGACGTAGCCCGCCAGCCGGTTCGCCCGGTCGCGCACGACGCCCTCCGACTTGAGCGCCAGGAAGTGTGCGCCGTGGGTGACGAAGAGCAGGAGGGTCGTGACCCCGGCCACGAGCGCGTAGGGGTTCAGGAGGGTGAAGAAGGTGCCCGTGAACTCACCGTCGGCGTCGATCGGCACGCCCTGCACGATGTTCCCGAAGGCGACGCCCCACAGCAGGGCGGGCACGAAGGACCCGACGGCGATCGCCCGGTCCCAGCGGGTCCGCCAGGCGAGGCCCTCCCGCTTGTTGCGGTACTCGATGGCGATCCCCCGGAAGATCAGGGCCACCAGGATGGCGAAGAGGGCGATGTAGAAGCCGGAGAACAGCGTCGCGTACCACTCCGGGAAGGCGGCGAACGTGGCCCCGCCGGCGACGATGAGCCAGACCTCGTTGCCGTCCCAGACCGGGCCGATCGTGCGGAGCATCGCCCGACGCTCGGGCTCGTTCCGTCCGATGACCGGCAGGAGGATGCCGACGCCGAAGTCGAAGCCCTCCAGCACGAGGTAGCCGATCCAGAGGACCGCGATGAGGATGAACCAGATCGTCGGGAGATCCATCACAGCCCCCTAGTATCCGAGCGAGAGCGACGGCTCGCCCTCGCCGTGGACGCCGGCCTCGGCATCCGCGTCCGGCAGGCCCATCCGGATCTGGCGGAGCAGGAGGCCCACCTCCACGATGGCCAGGACCCCGTAGACCAGCGTGAAGCCGACGAGCGTGATGGCCACGGCGTACCACGGGTTCGACGGCGAGACGCCCAGCGCCGTCGGCATCAGCCCCCAGACGATCCACGGCTGGCGGCCCATCTCCGTGAAGATCCAGCCGATCGAGTTGGCGGCGATCGGCAGGAACGGGAGGAGGATCGCCACCGCGACCATGGCCCGCGTCGGCAGGGCGCCCTTCCGCATCCGCCACAGGAACCAGGCGGCGGCGAGCGCCGCGAGGGCGCCGGCACCGATCATCAGGCGGAACGACCAGTACGCGACCGGGATGTTGGGCGTCCAGTCGCCCGGCCCGAACTGCTGCTCGTACTTGGCCTGGAGGTCGTTGATCCCCACGACCTCGCCGTTGAAGTCGCCCGTCGCGAGGAACGAGAGGAGGTACGGGACCCGGATGGAGAAGACCTCCCTCGACCCGTCGAGCGAGCCGATCGTGAAGATCGAGAACGAGGCCGGCTGGGACGTCTCGTAGAGCGCCTCGGCCGACGCCATCTTCATCGGCTGCACGTCGGTCATGACCCGGGCCTGGAGGTCGCCGGTCACGGTGACGAGGAGCCCGGAGACGACCAGCATCCACGCGCCGACCTTCGCCGCCGTGCGGAAGGCCGGCCGGTCCGTGTCGGGGTGTCGCAGGAGCCGCCACATCGCGATGCCGGCCACGAACGCGCCGCCGGCCATGAAGGCCGCGGGGATCGTGTGGGCGAACGTGACGAGGGTGACCTTCGAGGTCAGGACGGCCATGATGTCGTTCAGCTCGGCGCGGCCCGCTGCCTCGTTGAACGTGTAGCCGACGGGGTACTGCATCCATGAGTTCGCCGCCAGGATGAAGAAGGCGGACAGGACCGTGCCGATGGCGGCGATCCAGATCGTGGCCAGGTGGACCCGCCGGGAGAGCCGGTCCCAGCCGAAGATCCAGAGCCCGAGGAACGTCGATTCGAGGAAGAACGCGAGGAGGCCCTCGATCGCGAGCGGGGCGCCGAAGATGTCGCCCACGAAGCGGCTGTAGTCGCTCCAGTTCATCCCGAACTGGAACTCCTGGACGATGCCGGTCACGACACCGATGGCGAAGTTGATGAGGAAGAGCTTCCCGAAGAAGCGCGTCAGGCGCAGGTACTGCTCGTTGCCGCTCCGGTACCACGCCGTCTGGAAGCCGGCCACCGTGAAGGCGAGCGAGATCGTGAGCGGGACGAACAGGAAGTGGTAGAGGGTGGTGATGCCGAACTGCCACCTGGCCAGCATCAGGGGATCCACGGGCGACGGCCTCCGCGCGGGACTGGGTCATCCCGCAGCGTGCGCACCCGGAACGAGCCAGGGACCGGCCGAACGTCCCGAAGCGGCGTGCCCAGTGGAGGCCGTATCAGGACCGGGTCTCAGTCTCCCCGCGCTTCCGCGCCCGTGGCGGCGGCCGTCAGGCCGGACGAGCGCCCGCAGCGGCCGCCTCGAGCCTGGCCCGGATGTACGCCACGACCTCGGCCCGTCGCTCGGGCGGGCCGAACGCGGCGACGGGGGCGTAGGCGACGAGGATCCGGTCCCGCAGCAGGACCACCGTCCGCGCGTCCTCCCGGACGTCGGTCATGGCCGCCCAGGCGATCCGGCCGGTCGCCTGCGGGCTCGCGAAGTCGACGCCGTCCTCGCCGAACACGAGCTCGCTCGTGCCCCCGATGACGCTGCGTCCCCGGCGGTTGATCAGCCACCGCTCGGGGCCCCGGATGACCGTCAGGGCCAGCGTCAGGAGCCCGAACATCACGAGCGCCGGGCCGAAGGTCCAGTCGCCCACGAGGACCAGCACGGCGCCGGCGGCGAGCGCCACCAGCGACAGGAACGTCATCCGGCGGCGCAGGGGCGCCATCGCCAGGCGGGCCGCGTCGATCGCGGCGTCAGCCGTGATCGGGTAGTCGACGCGGTACGGCGGCCCTCGCGCCGTCCTCGTCGGGGGCCGTCACGCCTCCGCCTCCTCCGCCGGCTCGCCGCCCTCCACGTCGATCGCCACGAGGCGCAGGTCGGTCGGCGTGTCGACCTCGGTGAAGTGGAGCACCGCGCCCTCGGCCGGCGTGCCGGCGGCGTGCTGCTCCCAGTGGAAGCGGAGCGAGTCCTCGGAGACGCCGGCCAGGAGCCCGGCCTCCAGGTGGATCGCGGTGATCCGGGGAGCGCCGGCCTCCTGCGCGCGGGCAACCACGATGTCGAGGATTCGGTCGGCGATGCCGGCTTCGTGCACGCGAGCCTCCTGCTGGCAGGGCGGGCCCGCCGGGGCGCAGCGGGCGCCCGGGGCGGCGCGGGATCAGCCGCCAGTCTCGCCGATCGCAGCCAGGACCGCAGCGAGCCTCAGGCGGGCAGCGCCGCCCTGCCCTCGATGAGGGCCATGGCCCGTTCCACGACGACGGGCACCGCCGCCTCGACAGGGGCGGTCATCGCGCCGCCGACGGTCATGTAGTCACCGGCCTCGACGGCGACGATGACCACGTCGGTGGGCACGTCGAGGCCGAGGGCGCGTGCCAGGTCGAGCGTCTCGAGGAGGCCGATGTAGTGGGGCGAGCCGCCGCGCGGGCCGTCCAGGTCCTCCTCCCGCAGCTCGACGACCGTGCCCGGCTCGGAGGCGCCGGTCACGACCGTGTCGAGGACGATGAGCCGGGCGGCCCCCACCACCGACTCGAGCAGGTACATGCCGGTGAGGGCGGTCTCGACGACCTCGACGGGCCCGACCCGGGGGAGCGCGAAGGCAGACACGGTCACGGCCGAGTCGTGCGAGGGCCCGGGCGGCACCGGCGTGCCTGCCGCGGCGAGGTGCTCGACGAGCCGGCGGGCCGCGACGATGCCCATGGCGTCGTCGGAGACGAGCTCGTTCCCCAGGCAGAGCACCCGGACGGGACGGGCCGGGCGACTCTCCCCGGGGGCGATGCCGCTACTCCCGGTGGAGGCTGCCATCGGAGTCACGGCGCAGCAACGAGAGGGTCTCGCCGTCGGACCGGCGCACCGTGACCACGAGGGGCATGCTCCCGGGGAGGGAGTGGGTGGCGCAGGCGTGGCAGGGGTCGTAGGCGCGGAAGGCCATCTCGATCTTGTTGAGGATGCCGTCGGACACCGTCCCCTTCGAGATGAGCCCCTTGGCCGCCTTCTCCACGCTCATCGCCATCCGTGCCGAGTTGTTCTGGGTGGCCACGATCAGGTTGGCCCGCTCCACGATCCCACGGCTGTCGGTCACGTAGTGGTGGAAGAGCGTGCCCCGGGGCGCCTCGACGACCCCGACACCCTCGCGCGGCGTCTGGGTCGGCAGCGTGCGCACGTTGGGGTCGATGAGCTCCGGGTCGTCGGCCAGCTCCTTGAGCCGTTCGGCGGCATACAGCAGCTCCACGACCCGGGCCCAGTGGTTGGCGAGGGTGTGGTGGACGGGCTTGCCCCCCAGCGTCGCGAAGAGCTCCTCGTACGCCTCCTGGGCCAGTGGCGTGGCCATGCGATCGGCCGCGTTGAGCCGGGCCAGCGGGGCGACCGAGTAGATGCCGCTCTCGTCGCCGTCGACTGAACCCGTGCCAGCCCTTTGGCTTCAGGTAGGTGAACTTGACGTACGACCAGGGCTCGACGTGCTCCGCCACGTAGTCGAGGTAGTCGGCCGCGGCGAAGGAGGCGTACTCCCCGCCGGCGGGCGTGACGACGCGGATCCGCCCGTCGTAGAAGTTGGGCCGGTTCTGCTCGTCCATGAGGCCCATGTAGTGGGTCCGGTGGGTGAAGGCGTCCGACACGATGAGGTCGACGTACGCCGGG
>CAWEYP010000016.1:0-155899 GCA_963813305.1 uncultured Chloroflexia bacterium | reverse complement strand
GGCCGCAGAGGCGATCGAGGATCGACGTCCGTAGCAGGAAGGCCTGAACGGGTTCGGATTGCCGCTGGAGGACCTCCTCGAGCAGGTAGTCGAGCACGAAGCGGTTGCTGCCGGCGAACGATTCGATGAAGCCGGCGGCGTCGGAACGACCCTGCAGGGAGATGGCAGCCAGCTGGAGGCCGGCGATCCAGCCCTCCGTACGAGTGTCGAGCGCGGCGATCTCCTCGCCCGTGAGCGCGAGGGCCATGACCTGGTTGAGGAAAGCGCTGGCCTCGAACGGGGTAAAGCGTAGATCGGCACCGCGCAGCTCGGTCAACTGGCCTCGGGCCCGCAGTCGCGACAGGGGCAGCGAGGGATCCTCACGGGTGGCGATGACCAGGTGCACCTGGGGCGGCAGGTGTTCGATCAAGAAGGTCAACGCATCGTCGACCGGCTTGGCGTCGAGGACGTGGTAGTCGTCGAGAACGAGCACGACATCGCTCGGGATGGTGGTGATGTCGTTGAGCAAGGCGGTCAGCGTCGACTCGAGTGGCGGGGGCTCGGGCGATTGGAGAACGGTCGCTATCCCATCGCCGATCCCGGGGGCAACCGTCTGCAGAGCCGCGATCAGATAGGTCAGAAAGCGGCTGAGGTCGCTGTCGCCTTCATCGAGCGATAGCCACGCCGACGGTCGCCCGCAGCCCACGACCCATTCGCCGATCAGGGTGGTCTTGCCAAAGCCGGCAGGAGCGGAGACCAGGGTCAGCCTGTGGCCGGCAGCGAGGCCTTCGTCCAGCCGCTCGACCAGTCGCGGGCGGAGGACGACTCACGCCGTGAAGGTGGGATGTAGAGCTTGGTGGCCAGGATCGGCGCGGGCACCGATCAACTATAGGGACGGGGGTGACGCGTTTCGAGACGGGCGAGGGAACCAGAACCGCAGGACGAGCGCATGAACCAGCGCGGCGGCAGGTGCGCGGAGGGCTCTCGCCTTCCCGTTACGGCCATCCTCCCCTGCGATCGGAGCGTGGAAGAGGTCCGTCGAGGTAGTGCCGGACGACGACCAGAAATGGGGTCACGTCGTCGACGACGCTTGATCGGGCTGTCCGGTCACGAGGGAGCGATGAGGGGCGAGCGACTCGGTCACTTTGGACACCCGTGGGTCTTGGTCAGCTGGGCTCCAGGCTCGACACAACGAGCCAGCCCTCGGCCCGCCCCCGATAGATCAGCTGCTCTGTCGTGAGCCCCGACCGGGCGCGTAGGTCGGCGAGGTGACGCTTCGCGGTGCTCGGCCTGATGCCCACGAGCTCGGCGGCGCCCTGAACGGAGCCGCCAGCAGAGCGACGTTAGCGGCGAGAACGTCCATCTGGCGCTGCGTCGCCTGCCGAGAGAGGGCGCCGCGCAGATGTCCGTCCCTCCTGCCCATCGCTCCGCCGCGGCGATCCACTCATACCGGCCCTCGATCGGGACCTCGTAGGTTGCTATCGCGCGTCCGGCTCCCTCCGGGCGCGCCACCTCCTCGCTGGCCACAAGGTACTGTGGTCAGGCTGGAGAGGCACGCCGCGCCCGGCCACGGTGCTACGCCCGCGGGGCCAATCTGGAGAACCACAGGAGTTCGATACGGCGGCTCACACGCCACGCCCGGCGTCCCGGGGCCGCCGCGCCCGACGGGGCAACCGGTCAGGCGCCGCCCGCGAGCGCCGTTGCCACGAGGACCAGTGAGAGCAGGATCAGCACCCCGGTCGCGATCCACCCGATCGCGCCCAGGAGCCGGCCGCTGGCGAGGTTGCCCATGATCTCGCGATCCCGGGCCAGGAGCATCACGAAGACGAGGATGAACGGCAGCAGGAGCGCGTTGAGCACCTGGGCCAGGAACATCACCGCGATGAGCGGCAGGCCCGGGATCATGACGAAGAGGGCGGCGAAGCCGATGAAGAAGGCCAGCAGCCCGTAGAACGCCGGGGCCTCGCGCCAGTTCCAGTCGACGCCCGTCTCCCAGCCGAACGCTTCGCAGGTGGTGTACGCGCTGGTCATCGGGACCACGCCGAGGCCCAGGAACGAGGCCCCCAGCAGGCCCAGGGCGAAGAGGATCGCGGCCGACGCGCCCGCGATCGGCTCGAGCGCCTGCGCCGCATCCGCCGCGCTCGAGATCGTGATGCCGTTGGCGTAGAGCGTCGCCGCGCATGCGATCACGATGAAGGCGGCGATCACGTTCGTCAGGAGGGCTCCGGAGAACACGTCGAGCCGGCTGGCCGGAAGGTCGTCCTCGTGCAGCCCCTTGTCGGCGACGTACGACTGGATGAAGGCCTGGCCCCAGGGCGTGATCGTGGTGCCGACCGTGCCCACGACGGCCAGCCAGTAGGCCGGCGACGACGACAGCTGCGGGAAGAACATGCTGTGGGCGGCCTGCGCCCAGTCCGGGTCTGCCAGGAAAGCCGAGATCACGTAGGCGGCCGAGACCAGGATGCCGATGCCGACGAAGATGTACTGGACGCGGCTGTAGTTGCCGAGGGCGATGAACCCGACCACGACCACCGCCGCGACCGCGGCGCTGATCTGCGGGGGGACGCCGAAGATGCCGAGCGCCGCGCCGATCCCGGCGAACTCGGCCACGGTGGAGCCCAGGTTCGCGGTCAGCATGAGAAGGGCCGCGAACGCGGCCCAGCGCACGCCCCAGCGCTCCCGGATGAGCCCCATGAGGCCCTTGCCGGTGGCGATCCCCAGGCGCGCCCCGACCTCCTGCGTGAAGAACAGCACGACCTGGCTGGCCAGGATCACCCACAGCAGGACGTAGCCGAACTGCGTCCCGACCAGCGAGTAGGTCGTGATCCCGCCCGCGTCGTTGTCGGCGAAGCCCGAGACGAGGCCCGGGCCCAGGACGGCCAGCACCGCCAGCAGGCGAACCCTCCAGGCGGGCAGCCGGGGGAGCGGCCGGAGGACACGGGCGCCGCGGCGCCGCTGTTGCGTCACGGTCCGCCTATCGGCTGAAGACACGCGGGAGTCGCTTCTTCCAGGCCGTCGGGATGACGGTGTCGATCGCGTCGTCCACGGTGACGATCCCGACCAGGCGCTCCTCGTCGTCCACGACCGGGACGGCGAGCAGGTTGTAGTGGGCGACCACCTCGGCCACCTCGTCCTGGCCGGCCAGGACACCCACCGCCACCGGTTCCCGGATCATCACCGAACCGATCGTGACCGTGGGCGCGGCCACGATCAGGTCGCGCAGCGAGAGGACGCCGACGAGCCTGCTGTCGTCGTCGGTCACGTAGACGTAGTAGATCGTCTCGGCGTCGGGCTCGAGCTCGCGGAGCCGCTCGATCGCCTCGGCGGCGGTGAGCGACGCGTCGAGCGCGATGTACTCCGTCGTCATGATCCCGCCCGCCGAGTCCTCAGGGTAGCCGAGGAGCTCCTGGACCTCGTCGACCTCGTCCTGCTCCATGTGGGACAAGATCTCGTCGCGCGTGTCCTGGTCGAGGTCGGCGACGAGGTCGGCGGCGTCGTCCGGGCTCATCTCCTCGAGGATGTCGGCCGCCCGCTCGGGGGCGAGATCCTCGAGGACGTCGACCTGGACCTCGGGCTCCATCTCCTCCATGGCCTCGGCGACGGCCTCGTCGTCGAGGGCGGCCAGGACGCCGGCTCGGTCGCGCGGCGCGAGGTCCTCCAGGATGTCGGCGAGGTCCGAGGGGTGGAGCTGGGCCAGCTTGGCATGGGGTACGCGGAGCCGGACGCCGGCGATGGTGCTCTCCAGCGGGTCCACGTCCTCCCAGTCGATGTAGCGCTCCGGGAGGCGCAGATTGAGGTTCCTCGCGAGCGTGCGCCAGGGTCCTTCCAGGCCCAGGCGCCGCATCAGCCCGGCCGCCCCGACGTCGACGGCGACGACGCGCAGGCCGCCGTCCACGTCGTCGAGCCTGACGTCGTTGACCCGGATCACCTTGCGCCCCTCGATGTCGACGATCTGCTTGTCGAGCAGGTCGCCCTTGAGGAGGATCTCGTCGGGGCGCTGGCGGAACTTCCCGATGTCGATCGTCTGGACGCGCAGTCGCGCGCCCGTGGCGTCCAGGCGCTCGACGGAGCGCCAGGGCAGAAAGATCTTGCGCCGGCCGGTCGCCACGACCAGCCCGGTCACGGGCGGGTACTGGTCGCCGATCGCCACGATGAGGTCGGCGACGGTGCCGAGCGGCTCGTCCGACGGGTCGCGGACAGGCCGGCCGACGATCTGGCTCAGGAAGAGCATGGGCCACCTCGAGGGGGCGGGACCGTCCCGCCTCCGGGTGGCCACGGCGCCGGCGGCGCCCGGGCGGGCACCGACCGCACGCCGCGCCCGCTCAGGGGACGGGGCGGACCTCGCAGGGATTCCCGACGCCCGGGGCGCCGGGACGACTGGGTCCGGGTTCCACGGGGGAGGGATCCTCCGATGCGGGTGAAGATGGCCCGGGCGCTCGGCACACAGGGCATGAGCAGTCTAGCCCTGCTGGGAACCCCCGTCAGGCTTCAGCGGGATTGGTGACGGTGTGTCGGGACTAACCATGGAGCTCCAGGCTCGGGACTCTGAGCCGCCCGGCAGCTCGCCCAGCGTAGATCAACTGTTCGGTAGTGAGACCCGACCGCGCACGCAGGTCGGCGAGGTGACGCTTCACAGTGCCCGGCCGGGTGCCCACAAGCCAAGCCGTCGCCGAGACCGATCCTCCGGCGGCGACATAGGCGGCTAGGACCTCCATCTGGCGCTATGTCGCCTTGGGCGAGAGGGCGCCGCGCAGGTGCCCGTCCCTCATGCCCATCGCTCCGCCGCGGCGACCCACTCATCGCGCCCCTCGATCGGGACCTCGCAGGTTGCTAACGCGCGTCCGGCCTCCTCCGGGCGCGCCAGTCTAGAACTGACGGACATGGTGTACATCGGGACCTCCGGTGATGAGGAGGACCGATGACCGATCGGGACCTGGACAGGCGGTCCGGGTCACGGCCACGGGCGCCGTCACACGACGAGGCGCTCCGCCACCATGGCCCGGACGACGTGTGCCGCGTACCCGCGATGCCGGCCCTAGTCGAGCTGACCCCGGAGCGCGCCGGCCGGGAAGACGGCGTTGTGGACGTTCACGTAGTAGGCATCCGGATCGGCCACGATGGCCGCGACGACAGCCGGAGGGGCCGTCGTGCAGCCGACCGAGAACGACCGGTTTCCCGAGGCACCGAGCGGTACGACCACTGGACCTGGGGCACCGGCAGGTGCCAGGTGGATGTGGGCGGCGGTGATGGGATCGACTCGCCTGACGGTGTATGCCCAGCAGACCTGACCGGTGCTCGGCTTGAGCGCGAGCACGACGGCGCCGATGCCATTCGAATCGCCCGGTCCGGGCGCCTCTTCGGCTCCGATCAGGATCGTCGCGAGGAAGGTCGTGCCACCCGACGTGCGCGCCCCGGCGGCAACTGTCCCTGGCAGCATCGCCAGGAGGAGGATCAGGGCCAGCAGCAGGCCCACGGGTCGGCGGATCGATGGGAACGTTCGCATGGGCTTTCCCTTTCGCTCCTTACGGCCTGGATCGACTGGGCATGCCGACCGGCGAGCCGCGATTGGGTCGGTTGCGCCGCGGACGGCCGACCACATTGCTCGATACGTCGAGGATCGCCGCCCGGATCCGGTGGGAGCGATCCCGGGTGCAGCGAGGACGAGGGCGCACCTATGCGACGCTCACTGGCGCGTCCTCATCCCGGGGCCCGGGCTGTCCGTTGTTGTTCGTGCGCGCCCGGCTCCCTCCGGGCGCGCCGAGACCGCCGCCGCGTGGACGCAGGGCTCAGGGCAGCCGGCTGATGACCGTGGCCCGGAAGGGCCCCGCCAGCAGCTCGAGCACCGGGCCATCCGCGATCTCCTCGGAAGCACCGCGGACGGGCACACCCAGGACATCGGCCGCGCCCGTGACCGGCGTCGGCTCTCGAGGGATCGCATCGGACCTCCGGGTCGCGAGAGGAAGCGGGACTGCAACTCTAGTGCTCGTGGACCTCGGCGATCCCCGCCCGCGCCACCCGACGAAACCCCAGCCGCTCGTAGATCCGCGCCACGTCGTCACTCGCGGCCGACAGGAAGATCAAATCAAGGCCCGAGGTGAGCGCGTGACGGACGAGCGCGCTGGTCACCGCGGCACCGATGCCCCGCCGCCGCGCCGACGGGAGGGTCGCCACGCCGACGACCTCGGTCACGTCGTCGACCGGCTGGTGCAGGCCCGACGCGATCGGTCCGTCGCGATCCTCGGCGACCATCAGGGCAGCCGACCCCGTGGCGATGCGCTCGCGGAGCCGCGCCCGGTCAGCTGTGCTGGACGCCGCCAGCTCGTCGCGCTCGCGCGGTCCTGCATCTCCCGCCGCCGTGCCTTCATGCGCGAACGCCACGGCCGCGACCGCCATGATCCGCTCGAGATCGGGCTCATCGGCCGCCACGCGACGCACCTGCACCCCCTGCGGGGTGGGGACCTCCACGGGGTGATCGAGCATGAGCAGCGGCAGCTCCCGGACGTGCAGTCCGGCCGCTCGGGCGGCCGCTGACAGCGAGGGCGTCGTTTCGACCACCCACTCGAGCGCCGCGGGCACCCCGAGCTCGCGCTGCCGGACGAGCACTGAGGTCACGTCGTCCCCTTCGATCGGCGTCGTCATTCCGAGCCGGGGGCGCGCGTAGAACGGGAAGCTGGCGGTGGACACGAACAGCGTGAAGGGCCCGACTGCCTCGATCTGCGCGGCGGCGCGCGGAGCGGTGTCGTAGTAGCGCTCGAGTCGCTCGAGGACGGACCGGGCGTCAGGATCGAACACGGCATTGATGGTGACAGGAGCGCGCCACGTTGATCGGTCCCGTCGGCAGCCCCACCGGTCACGTGGGGGACACGTTCGGCCCCGCAGTTGCCGTGCGGTTGCTGGTCCGGCGACGGCGTCGTCTTCCCACTGGTCCGCCTGGATCGCAGGGACTATCGTGCGCGACACCGGACCCATCAGTGGGGATGGGTCGCGACCGGACGGGGAGCCCATGCGGACCATACGATCGGCCGGCTTCACTGCAGTCTTGATCGTCACCCTGGCCGCGGCCGGCTGCGGAGGCGGTGGTGGCGCCCCGGCTCCTGCGAGCGGCGCCGCTACTGGACCCGCGGCCGCGAGCGCCGCGCCGAGTGCGGCGGCGTCCATGGGGGCAGGCAACGGCGGCGCGACCGGCGGGCCGGTTGCGGCCGGCGGCGACCTGTGCGGGCTCCTCGGTCCCGGCGACTTCGCTGCCGCAGGGGTGGCCGGCGCCGGCACCCTGACTTCGAACAGCACGCCGCCGACCGACTACTACTGCGTCTATGCGGGCACGTCGAGCGGAACGGGCGGCATCGAGCTCGACGCGTTCCTCCTCGCCAGCGCCGACGACCCCGATGGCGTCTTCGACACCGTCCTGAACGAGAGCGGGATCCTCGTCCGGACCGAACGCGCCGCGGACGTCGGCGCCGATCGTGCGGCGATCGCAACGAACCTCACGAGCGACACCGGCAAGGTCGCGATCATCGCCGTTCGCAAGGGGCCGCTCGTCTTCGACATCGGCTTCCCGGCTGGGCCTGATGCCGAGCGACAGTTGATCGACCTTGCGAAGCTCGTCCTCCAGCGGGCATCGGGTCTGACCGGGTAGGCGAGCCTCGCCGGGCGCGCAAGGTCCCTGCGCGGACGCGTCGCGTGCCAGATCCCTGCGGGCGCGCCAGGACACCGATCCCTGATCCGACGCGCAGCACGCCAGGGTATCGCCGTCATCCTGCGCCCGCCGTGGTGACGAGGTTCCCTCGAGCTCGATGGCGTGATGGCCGGCTCGCCGTGAAACGGCGGTACCCTCGGCGGCATCTGTCGGTCATGATCGTGGGTGGGGTGACGATGAAGGCTGACGCCGCGGGGGCGATGATCGAGCGCGCGGCCACGGGCGACGAGGTCGCCTTCGCGCAGATCGTCGCCGCCCATCACCAGGACATGGCCCGCGTCGCCTATCTCGTGTCGGGCTCGCTCGACCTGGCGGACGACGCCGTCCAGGCGGCCTGGGCCATCGCCTGGCGCCGCCTCGGCACCCTCCGCGACCCCGCTCGCCTCCGGCCCTGGCTCATGTCGGTCGCCGCGAACGAGGCCCGCCAGATGGCGCGCGGCGACCGCCGCCGAACCGTCCGCGAGCTGCGGGTCGACGCGCCGGATGCCGGCACGCCGGCCCCCGAGCGGGCCGCCCTGATGGACCTCGCGAACGCCCTCGGGCGGCTCGACCCGCAGGATCGGGCCCTCATCGCCCTGCGCTACATCGCCGAGCTGGACTCGGCGTCGATCGGCCGGGAGATGGGCCTTTCCGCGTCCGGCTCCCGGGTCCGCCTCCACCGACTGTTGGCGCGTCTTCGAAAGGATCTCGGCGATGAATGAGCGCCAGGCCATGGACCCCTTCGAGCAGCGCGTCGCCCGCCTCGCGCGCGCCTACACCGAGCCGGCCGCCCGCCCGGTCGATCCCCTCGCAACGGCCCGCGCGGCGATGAGCGCCCCGGCAGGCCGATGGGCTGCCCTCCCGGGCGCACGGACCTTCGAGCGTGCGGGGTTGCCCTCCTTCGATCGCCGCCTGCTTCGGCTGCTCGTCGCGGCGAGTCTCGTCATCGCGCTCGCGGCGCTCGCGTTTGCCGCGGGCTCGATGATCTGGCCTCGAGACCCCGGGCGGATCGTCTTCGTTCGCGACGGCAACCTCTTCGTGAGCGCGATCGACGGAACGGGCGCGACCCTGATCCGCGGCGGCAACGCCGATGACACGCGCCTCGGGTACCTGACCGCGCTCTGGTCCCCGGACATGCGCCACATCGCGGCCGTCCGCGACCTCGGGGGCCCGGGGCTGGCGCCTGGCGTCGACATCCTGGCGGCGGACGGGACGAGCGAGCGGAGGATCGAGCCCGGGCAGGGCGGGACGCCGTCCATGTCATGGTCGCCGGACAGCAGGCGCCTCGCCATCGCCACCTACGCGGCGGACGTGAAGACGGATGCGGCCGACCCGACTGCCGGCGTGGTCCGCCTTGCCATCGTCGGGCTCGATGGCGGCTCGCGGGACGTCATCGTGCCGCTTGCACCATGGTTCGCCAATGCCGAGCCCGAGATCTTGACCTTGCCGGACCAGTCGGTCCGGTGGTCGCCCGACGGCCGGTGGATCGCCGTGGTGTGGGAAGACGCCTCGGCGGTGAGGCGATGGCGCCTTGTCGCCGCTGACGGATCGGCCGTTCGACCGCTGAGCGAGCTCGTCGAGGGCCGGTGCCACGTCCCCGCTGACTTCATCGACTGGTTCCCGGACGGACGGCGCCTGGCGACGGTGGGCGACCTGGCCGGGAACAACGAGCTCTGCGTCGAGGCCCTCGGATCCGGCGGCGGAACCGCTGGGGCGACCCCTGAGCCCGGCGTCGTCGCCGCGATGCCGGACGATCCAAGCTCGAATCTGCACGGCAAGCTCGGCCTGCCGAACGTCGCGCCTGACGGAGACCAAATCGCGATCAGCACCTTCACGGATGACTTCGACACGGGCCGCCACGTGACCACGCTGCGCGTCTACGACCTCGCCTCCGGCCGTGCCACGGACGTCGCATCCGGGGTCGAGACGCTGGTCCTGGACCCCAAAGGCGCGGCCCACGTCACGGGCATCCTGGAAGGCAACCCAGTCTGGATGGGCGGGATCGCCTGGTCCGCGGACGGACGGCGGCTCCTGTACCTGAGCCCCGAGCCGGGCGACGACCCGAAGCGGTGGACGATCCGCGCGGTCGATGCCGCGGGCGGCAGCCCGTCGTCGGCCATCGTGGAAGGGGTTCGTTCCTTCGACCTCGGCTACCCCCACTGAGCTCGAGCCCGGCGTGGATGTCGCGGCCTCAGGCCGAAATCGGCGTGCACGAGCTCGATCACCGGGGCAACCGCTTCGTGCGCGGCCAGTGAGCCCGGGCTGAGCATGATCTCCACGCGCGTGTAGCCGGCCTCGCGAAAGGCCCTGAATGCATCGGCCATCTCCTCCGCGGAGCCGGCGATGACCCCGGGCGTCTGGCCGGCACGCTCCAGCGGGCGGACGTCGACCCCGGCCGAGCGACCGATCGTCGCCGGGTCGCGATCGACCTCGTGGCAGATGGCCTCCAGCGCCGCGAGCCGGGGCCCGAACTCCTCGAGGTCGCTGCGCTGCTCCGGCCACCCGCTCCAGATGTCGGCATGGATGGCCGCGTGGCGCTGCCCCCGGGGGCCGTTGCCGCCGATCATGATCGGAATCCGCCCGGGCCGCGGCCCCCGGGGCTCCTGCGGCAGGTCGCGGGCGGCGTGCCATGTGCCCTCGAAGTCGGCGTGGCCATCGCGCAGCAGGGGAACGATCACCCGCAGGGCCTCGTCGAACCGGTCGAAGATGTGGTCCTCTGGGAGCCCGAACGCGTGGGCCTGCCCGGGCCATGCATGCCCGGCGCCCAGCCCGAAGATGAAGCGGCCTCCGCTGATCTCGTCGAGCGTCTCGGCGGTCTTGGCGATGATCCCCGGGTTGCGGTGGAGCGCGGACATCACCCAGGTCCCGACACTGGCCCGGGACGTGATCGCCGCCACCGCCCCCGCCATGGAGACGCCCTCCCAGACGCCCATCACCGGGCGGTCCGCGGGGCGCCACAGGAGCTCGTCCGGGGTCCAGAGGGTGTCGAACCCGATCTCCTCGCATCGCCGCGCGATGTCACCGATCTCCGACCAGCGCGGCGTCACCCGCGTCGGCCCGGACTGCACGATCGGCAGGACGATCCCGATCTCGAACGAGCGCATGGCCACCTCCGGCAACTGGCGGGACTGCGAGTCTAGTCATGCCACGTGGCGCGCGTCGATCGCCGGCAGCGCGTGTTGTTCGTGCGCGCCCTCCCGTCGCGCCAGATCCCCTGCCTCCGCAGGAGACACCTGCGGCCACCATCCGCTACGCTCCGCGTCACCTGGTGGGTGGAGGCGACGGGGTGGACTGCGCAGCCTGTGGGACGAGCAACGCGGCGACCCGCCGATTCTGCCTGCAGTGCGGAGCGGCGCTGACGAACACGTGCCCGGGCTGCAACGCGCCGAACGAGTCGAACGCCAGGTTCTGTGGGTCGTGTGGCACGGCACTGGGCGGAGCAGCCACCTCCGTGTCCGCCACCATCGCCCCCGTCGCAGCGTTCCCCTCGCCTGTCGCCGAGCGTCGCCTGGTGTCCGTGCTGTTCGCCGATCTCGTCGGCTTCACCACGCTATCCGAGGGACGGGACGCCGAGGAGGTCCGGGACCTCCAGGAGCGGTACTTCGCGACCGTGACGGACAGCATCGAGCGCTACGGCGGCCGGGTCGAGAAGTTCATCGGCGACGCAGTCATGGCCCTGTGGGGCGCGCCGGTGGCCCGCGAGGACGACGCGGAGCGGGCCGTCCGCGCGGCGCTCGACCTCGTCGACGCCGTGCGCGGACTGGGCGTCGACGACGACCCGTCGCGACCCGCCGGCCTCGAGGCGCGTGCCGGGGTCCTGACGGGCGAGGCGGCAATCACGCTCGGCGCCACCAACCAGGGCATGGTCAGCGGCGACCTGGTCAACACGGCCAGCCGCCTCCAGTCGGTGGCTCCGGCGGGCACCGTCCTCGTCGGGGAGGCGACCCAGCGAGCGGCGGCGGGCGCGATCGTCTTCGAGCCGGCCGGCGAGCAGCTGCTGAAGGGCAAGGTCAGCCCTGTCCCGTCCTGGCGGGCGCTCCGCGTGGTCGCCCAGCGCGGCGGGGTCGGTCGGTCTGAGGCCCTCGAGGCGCCCTTCGTGGGCCGGGACGAGGAGCTCCGCCAGCTCAAGGATCACTTCCACGCCACGACCCGCGAGGGCCGCATCCGCCTCGTGAGCGTCATCGGTCCGGCCGGCATCGGCAAGTCCCGCCTGGCATGGGAGTTCCTGAAGTACATCGACGGCCTGGTCGAGAACGTCTGGTGGCACGATGGGCGCTCGCCCGCGTACGGCGACGGCATCAGCTTCTGGGCGCTCGGGGAGATGATCCGTGGCCGCGCCCGGCTCCAGGAGGACGCCGACGAGCCCACGACCCGGGCCGCCATCGCCGCGATGCTCGAGCGGCATGTCCCCGATGCGGCCGAGCGCACCTGGATCGAGCCCGCGATGCTCTCCCTGCTCGGCATCGAGGCCGGGGTCGGCTCGCAGCAGCTCTTCGGCGCCTGGCGGACCTTCTTCGAGCGACTCGCCGGAACCGGTCCCGTCGTGATGGTCTTCGAGGATCTCCACTTCGGAGACGCCGGCCTGCTCGACTTCATCGACCAGATGCTCGAGTGGAGCCGCTCGGCGCCGATCCTCATCCTCACGCTCGCGCGCCCGGAGCTCCTCGAGCGGCGATCGGACTGGGGGGCCGGCAAGCGGAGCTTCACGTCGGTCTACCTCGAGCCCCTCCCCGTGGGGGCGATGCGCGACCTCCTTGCGGGCCTCGTTCCCGGCCTGCCGCCGAGCGCCCGGGACGCGATCGTGGCGCGCGCCGACGGCGTGCCGCTCTACGCCGTCGAGACGGTCCGGATGCTCCTGGCCCAGGGCAGGCTGGTGCTCGACGGCGACCGCTACCGCCCGGTCGGGGACCTGGCCGACGTGGCGGTCCCGGAGACCCTGACGGCGCTCATCTCCGCCCGGCTCGACGAGCTCGACGCGGCGGACCGGGGCCTCGTCGCCGACGCCGCGGTCCTGGGCCAGAGCTTCAGCCCCGCCGCGCTGGCGGCCGTGTCCGGCGTGGAGCCGACGGCCCTCGAACCGCGCCTTCGGGCGCTGGTCCGCCGCGAGCTCCTTGTCCAGGAGGTCGACCCGCGCTCACCGGAACGGGGCCAGTACGCCTTCGTCCAGGCGTTGATCCGCGAGGTCGCCTACAACACCCTGGCGAAGAAGGATCGCAAGGCCCGCCACCTGGCTGCCGCGCGGCACTTCGAGTCGCTCGGCACCGACGAGCTGGCCGGCGCGCTCGCCGGCCACTACCTCGCCGCCCAGGGGTACGCCACGGAGGGCCCGGAGGCTGATGCCCTGGCCTCCCAGGCCCGCGTCGCCCTCCGCGGAGCTGCCGACCGGGCGGCCGCCCTGGGCTCGCACCAGCAGGCGATCGCCTTCCTCGAGCGCGCGATCGCCATCAGCCCGGACGCCGCCGATCGCGCCGACCTCCACGAGCGGGCGCGGAGATCGGCGATGCACGGGCTCGTCGGCGAGGTCGCGGAGCGCCACGCCCTCGGGGCCCTCGAGGCCCGCCGCGAGCTCGGCGATCGCGAGGCCATCGCCCTGGCCACGGCGGCATATGCCGAGGCGATCTGGTTCTTCGGCACGGACTACGACCGCATCCTGGGGCTGATGGTGCCGGCGTGGGAGGAGTTCGCCGACCTGGAGCACACGCGGGCGGGCGTGGCGGTGATGCTCCAGCTCCTCAACGGCTACGTCCACCGCGATGAACCGATGGTGCTCTCGTGGCTCGAGCGGATCCTGCCGGTGGCGGAGCGCCTCGACCTGCTGGAGGAGACCGCCACTGCCCTGGCCAAGCTGGCCGGCGCCCTCTATCGCCTCGACCGGCAGCGCGAGGCGCTGATCATCCTCCGGGGCACGCACGAGCTGGCCGTCACCAGCGGCCTCGGCGACGTGGACCGCAACACGCGGACGTCGCTGACCTTCTACGACCAGGTCGACGATCCGGGTGCAGGCCTCGCCATGGCTCGCGAGGGTCTCGAGATCGCCGGGCGGCGGGGTTCGACGAGCTACGGGTTCATGATGGTCGGCAACGCTGTCCTGTCGGCATTCCGGACCGGCGAATGGTCGTGGGCCAGCGCACTGCTCGACGAGTGGCTCGAGCGCGAGGTCACCGGCGGCTTCTTCCTCGAGCTGTACGTGGACCGCGCCATCCTGGCCGCGGCCGGCGGGGCCGATCCCGAGCCCGACCTGGCAGCCGCGGCGGCGCTGCTGCCGACGATGGAGGGCGACACCCAGTACGCGTCCTACGTCCGCTGGGGCCGGGCGTGGCAGGCCTTCGGGACGGGGCGGCTGGCGGACGCACGTCGCGAGGCCGAGGCCGCCGTCGCTGCGACCGCCTACTTCCTGCCCATTGCCCTGCCCCTCGCGGCCCGCGCCGCCCTGTGGGAAGGCGACGTCGACGCGGCCCGCGAGATCGTCGGGCGCCTCGATGCCTCGGTCGTGCGGGGCCTCGCGATCGGGTGCGATCGGATCACGCTGCGTGCGGGCCTGGCGGCCTGCGAGGGCCGGCGGGCCGATGCGGTGGCCGGCTACCGGGAGGCTCTCCGCGGCTGGCGCCAGCTGGGCTGCGCCTTCGACGAGGCGATGGCCGCCCTCGACATGGCCATCCTCCTCGCCCCGACGGACCGCGAGATGGCCGAGGCCCCGGCGGCGATGGAGGCCGCGCGCGCAACGTTCGCCCGCCTGGGCGCCGGGCCGCTCCTCGCCAGGCTCGAGCAGACCGCCACGGAGCGACCGGGCCGGCCGCGAGCCGTGCCGGCCGCACCCGCCGGGACGCCAGCGCCGTCGCGAGCCTGAGCACGGGTCAGCGCGTGGCCCGCCTCGTCGATGACCCGGTTGTCGCGGGCCGTCCGGTGGTGAGGGCCGAGACCAGGACGTCGACGCCGTAGCGATACGCCTCGTCCACGTCTCCGCCCAGCCGGAAGGCCCCGCCGAGCTCCATCGACACGAACCCGTGGGCGAACGCCGTGACGAGGCGAGCCGCCTCGAGGGCCTGGTCGGGCCCGGCGAGCCGGCCCGCCACCGCCAGGAGCGGCGCGGAGGCGAGGGCGAATCGATCAGCCGGCGGACGGGACTCCGGGGGCAGGTTCATGAAGAGCAGCTCGTAGGCCCGCGGATTCTCGTGAGCGAAGGCGCGAAAGGCCGTGGCGATCGTGCGGAGGCCCGACGCGGGATCGGGGTCGCGGCCGGGAGGCTCGAGCTGCCGGCCGAGGTCTTCGAGCGCCGCGGTCCCGATCGCTGCGATCAACGCTGCCCGGTTCGGGAGGCGCTTGTAGAGGGACGGGGCTCGAACGCCGACCCGCTCGGCCACCGCCTGCATCGTGACCGCGTCGAGGCCGCCGGCCTCCAGGAGGTCGCGACCGGCGGCCACGATGGCAATGTGGGAGGTGCGTGCCCGGGCCGGGCTCACGGCCTTGCGCGCCCCATCCGCCCGAGGTGCGTGTCCTGGAACGAGCTCGGAAGCTTGAGGCCGTAGCCCACCGCACGGTCCATGCCGACGTGGGCGATGAGGATCGCCGCGACCAGCACGACGGCCGGCGACGCCAGCCAGGCCCCGAGGCCGAGGGCCACGATCCCAGGCACCCAGTTGTGGAGCAGGTTGTAGGTGAAGCTGCCGACGCGCGGGCCGGCCAGGTACCCGATGGCCGAGATGTCCGGCACCAGGAGCAGCGGGACGAAGAGCAGCCAGCTCCCGCCGCTCGCCCCGAAGAGCGCGAGGCCGGCGCCGAACGCCGCGAGGCCCTCCAGTCGAAGCCACGAGCGGACGGCACCCTCGGTCATGCCGGAGACGGGAGCCCGGGTGGCTCCGTCGGCGATGAGCGTCGGTGTGATCGCGGTCATGATGGTCCCCCCTCCCAAGGCTGGTGGCACCTGTTCGCGGTGCGTGATAGCTATATTAGATAGCCTTCATGGCTATTGTCAATAGCCAACTTCCGCCTCGGCGGGGACGCGCTCCGCCGGCACGCGCCGGGAATACACCGGCCGACGCTCACCACGGGGTCGAGTAGGATGCGGCGACACAGACTTGCCTACATCGCGCGGGGGGGTTGCAGATGAGCATCTCCGCTCGGCCGACCGGCACTCCCCGGCCCGGCCTCCAGCTCACGATCCGATGAAGGCGAGCCTGATCGCAGACCGTCGGACTGCGCTCGTCACGGGAGGAACCTCGGGCATCGGGCGTGCACTGGCGGAGGCGCTGGCGGCCGCGGGCCTGACGGTCGGCATCGTCGCCCGCGATGCCCGCCGAGGCGAGGAGGCGAGGGGCGCCATCGCCGCCGCGAGCGGGAACGGGCGGGTAGAGCTGTTGATCGGCGACCTGTCCGACCTCTCGTCGGTACGTCGCCTCGCCACGACGCTGGCCGAGGCTCACCAAGCGATCGACATCCTCGTCCACTGTGCCGCCATCTACACGCCGCAGCATGCGTTGACCGCCGACGGCCTCGAGACGATGTTCGCGACGAACCTCGCCGGGCCCTTCCTTCTGACGAACCTCGTCCTCGATCAGCTCCGGGCCAGTCCGGCGCGGATCCTCGTTCTCAGCGCCCCATCGACCGTCCGGCTCGACTTCGACGACCTCCAGGCCGAGCGCCGATTCCGCTCGCTCACCACCTTCGGCGCCTCGAAGGCGGCCGACCTGCTGTTCACCTTCGAGCTCGCCCGCCGGCTGGAGGACAGCGGCGTAACCGCCAACGCCATCCACCCGGGGCTCGTCCGAACGAACCTGATGCGCGATGCCCCAGTGCCGTTGCGATGGGTGACCCGGCTCGCCTCGCGCAGCCCGGCTCGCGCGGTGGAGTCCATCGTTCCCGTCGCCCTGGCGCCCGAATACGAGGGCAGGACGGGGCGGTTCTACAAGGCCGGCTACGAGATCGACGCTCCGCCGTACACCCGCGATCCCGAGGTCGCCAGCCGGCTCTGGGACGCCACTGCTGCTCTCGTGCAGCTCGGCCACGGAAGGCTCCGCAAGGATGGTGGTGGCGAGAGCGCGGAGCCAGACAGGTGAGCTTCGATGTCGCCGCCGAAGCCTACGACCGCTACATGGGTCGCTACTCGCGCCTGCTCTCCGGCCAGCTGGCGGACCTCGCCTCCATACGCCGTGGGCAGCGGGTCCTCGACGTCGGCTGCGGCACAGGTGCACTCACGGGCGAGCTGGTCGCCCGGCTGGGGCCCTCCGCGGTGGCGGCAGTCGATCCGTCCGAGCCGTTCGTCGCGGCGACACGGGCGCGCCACCCGGGCGTCGATGTCCGGCAGGCGCCAGCCGAGCGACTGCCATTCCCGGACGACGCGTTCGACGCCGCGCTCGCGCAGCTCGTCGTCCATCTTATGAAGGACTCGGTCGCGGGGATCACCGAGATGGCCCGCGTGACCCGGCGAGATGGTGTCGTGGCGGCGTGCGTCTGGGACCACGCTGGGAGCCAGGGCCCACTCCGGCTCTTCTGGGACGCCGCGCGTGCGCTCGATCCGGACGTCGACGATGAGTCCGACCTCCCCGGGACCCGCGATGGCCAGCTGGCCGAGCTGTTCGAGGCGGCCGGGTTGCGCGAGATCGAAGCGACCGCACTCACCGTCAGCCTCGAGCACCCGACCTTCGATGCCTGGTGGGAGCCGTTCACTCGCGGCGTCGGTCCAGCCGGTGACTACCTGGCAAGCCTCGACGCGGACCGGCGCACGGAGCTGCGGGACGGCTGCCGGCGCAGTGTGCCGTCCGAGCCGTTCGTGATCGCCGCCGTGGCCTGGGCGGCGCGCGGCGTGGCGTAGGCGGGGCGGGCCGGGGCGCCATCTTCTCGGTCCCTCAGGCGCAGGGGAACCCCGTCTCGCTCGACGTCATGCCGGGGTCCACCCATGACTCCCTGAGCGACGCCGGCTGGAAGGTCTTCCTGGCAGCCTGCTCCTCGGGACTGACGTGCAGGTGGCCGCGGCCATCGAGCGCCACGCAATCGTCGCCGACCCGTCAGCCCCAGGTCGCGCCCGCCTCGAGGAACGCAGCGACGTTGGCCCACGGGATGTCGGGCTCGTCGATGTCGTAGGCCGGGCAGAGAATCGAGCCCGGCCCGACCCAGCGTCTCGATCCGGGTCCGCACCTCCCGGCGGATCGCCTCGGGATCGGCGAATGCGAACGTGGTCTGCCGGCCGACCGTCCCCCACAGCGCCAGTCGCGGCCCGAACCGCCGCCGGATGCGGACCGCGTCCATGTGCTCCGGCTGGAGCGGGTTGATGGCGGCGACGCCGATCTCCACCAGGTCGTCCAGGATCGGCTCGAAGTGGCCGTCGCTGTGGTAGATCACGCGGAGGTCGGGCCTGACCGCCCGGGCGGCCTCGATGATCCCTGCCAGGCGGGGCTTGAAGAACTCGCGCCAGGTCGTCGGGCTGATCATCATCGTGCCCGGCATGCCCACGTCGTCGTCCAGGGCGAGGACGTCGACGCCCGCCGGCGCGAGCGTGGCCGCGTTGAGGCGCGCGAGCTCGGCCAGCCGGTCGAGCAGGAAGTGGGCCATCTCCTTGCGCTCGACGAGATCGACCAGGAAGTTCTCGAGCCCGCGCAGGCGCCATGCCGCCTCGAACAGCTCGCCGCCGAGGTGCGGGGTGTTGCCGCCCGCGGCCAGGCCGAGCCGATGGAGGTCGTCGACCTGCCGGGCGAGCGTCGTCGACCACGCGCGGGCCGCCGACCTCCGGGGAACGGGAAGCGCTCGAGATCGGCGAGGGTCGTCGCGCGCTCCAGTGGATTGCGCTGCCTCCGGCGGTCTCGGGGTGGTATCGCCAGGCGGTGTAGTGGGCCGACCTGGCGACGGCTGCCCAGCCGGGCGTTGCCCTCGTATGGCAGCGCCCGACGCCGTAGCTCCTCCTCCTCGGCCGAGACCGGGAACTCGACGAAGCCGACATCGACGAGATCGTCGCGCCACGTCCCGGGTGGCGCCAGCGCCGCCCCGTCGACGCGGTAGAAGGCGAGGGCGAGCGGGACGCGGTCGGGCTCCTGGCCGTCGAGGGCCGCGAGGATCCGCTCCAGGCCGGTCACAGGCGTCTCGCTGCAGCAGGGGGGGGGTCGATTCGAGTGTAGCCCTCGCTCGGCCGGTCGGGACGGCCGATCACGGGGCGATGAAGCGGGCGTTCCTCTCGAAGAAGCGGTACAGCGCCGCCGAGTCCCCGCGCGGGTTGCGGGCGCTCATGAGGAGCGCGTTGAAGTCGTCTGCCCAGACGATCAGCGCGTCGCCGGTCTCCTCGTCGATGCCGCACGCGATCACCCCTCGCTCCTCGCCGGCCACGCTCCAGGTGCCGATGGCACGCACCGATGTGGCACAGTCGCCCTCCGGCAGTGCATCCACTCCTCCCTGGTTCCCGACCTCCACCCTGATCCACGTCGAGAGGTCGCGGCGCCCGACCGTGTCGGGGCCGAACTTGCGCACGACGACCTCGGAGGCACCTGTCTCGACATCCGCGGAGCACTGGAGTCCGGCCACCATGACCCCGACGAAGGAGAACGGGGACTCCGGGTCGCGTTTGCACGTCTCGGCCTGGAGATCCGTGACCGCTGCCACGTCCGCCAGGAGGGCCTTCTCGGCGACACCGGGGAATGCCGTGTCGGTGGCCGATGGGGCGGTCGTGGGCACCGCGGTCGCTGCCACGCTGCCGGGCGTGGCCGCCGGCCGGCCGCCGAGGCCCCCGAAGCCGATGGCGACGACTGCAGTCACGACGATGAGAGCGACGGCCGCCAGGCCGATGCCGCCGACGGCAAGCAGGCGCCGGTCCGGGCGTCGGCCGTCGCCGCCGTAGCGGATCGGCTTCCTCGAGCCTTCGGCGGCCGGCACCACGTGGACGGCCCGGATCGGCTCGTCGATGCCCTTGAGGCGAAAGGTCCGCGGGTCGGCGTAGCCGACGCCCTCGACCTTCGCCGCGAGATGGATGACGGCCTCCGAGGCGAGCGTCTCGCCGGGGCCGGCCTGGCCGCACAGGCGGGCGGCGAGATTCAGCGCCGAGCCGCGGTAGCCGCCCTCAACGGGGATCGCCTCGCCGGCGTCGAGCCCGATGCCCACCCCGCGGGGCAGCTCGGCCGCGAAACGGGTCTGGAGGTCGAGAGCGCCGCGGAGCGCCCGCCGGGCAAGGACGAAGACCGCGAGCGCCTCGTCACCGCGGAGCTCGAGGAGGAAGCCATCGTGGGCGGTGACGACCTCGCGGACGATGACCGCGAACCGGCCGGCGAGCTCCGCGGCCGCGTCGGCGCCGAGCTCCTGCGTGTACGTCGTGTAGCCGCGGATGTCGGCAATCAGGAAGGTCCGGAGCTCGGCCTCCGCCTGGGCGCCGGGTGGCGACCCGACGTGCGGCTGCCCGGGACCGCCATCGGACCGCGGCACCGCACCCGTCGCGTCGGTCATCCCGCCCTCCGCGGATCGCCCTGGAGATCGCTCGGCCGAGTGTGCAACGACACGTCCGTGGGTGCAAGGCGCCCCGCGTGCCTGCGCGCACCACATTCTGGGGCTGGATTGCTCGAAGGTATGGCAATTCGCGCCGGCCGATGTACCGTCAGCGCACAACCGAAGATCGATCGTCGCCGTTGGCGCGGACACAGGCTCCCGCACTCATCGGTCGTTCATTGCTCGTCCCTTCGCTCCGCGCCGGCCAGCCCCTTTCGGGCACGCCCGCGCCTTGGCGCGTTCCCTTCGGCTCGTGCGCGAGCGTGCCGTGCGTGCACGTTTGCGTGTCATCGACGATCCGACATGCACGGGCCTGGACCATGAACCGACAACGCAACCGGCGATCCCTCATGAGCGTCAACCGCTCTCGCCGCATCCGGTCGATGCACACCGCGCGGCAGCCCAGCCGCACCGACCGCCGTCCGCCGGCACCGGCCGCGGAGGAGACGGCTCTCGCCTTCCTCTCCGAGATCCTGATCGGGGACCGCGCCTGGACCATCGCCGAGGTCCGGCGCTTGATCTCGATGCGGGAATCCGCAGAGCTCGGCCACTGGCGCGTCACGGGGTCCGACGACGAGGGGGCGGGCGCCCCGTAGTCCGCGGAGGACGGCCTGGGCGACCGGCCCGGGGCATCGGCGCCAGACGCGCCCGAGCCGGCGTGTCCGCCGCCGCACGCCAGCCGCAGCGGGTGCTCAGTTCCGCCGCAGGGGCGGCTCGTCGGTGATGCTGATCCAGTTCTTCTTGAGCGCGTACAGGACGGCCTGGGTGCGGCCGTTCACCGCGAGCTTCCGCAGGATGCTCGTCACGTGGCTCTTGACGGTTGCCTCGGTGATCGAGAGCCGTTCGCCGACGCTCCTGTTGGTCAGGCCTTCCGCGATCGCTTCCAGGATCTCAGCCTCGCGTGCCGAGAGGGGCGCGAAGGCGGTTGTTGCGCGGTCGCCCGTTGCGACCTCGCCCAGGAGCGAGGTGTCCCAGAAGGCCTCCAGGACGCGGCGCGCGACGGCCGGCCGGGCGGCGACCGCCTCGTCGATCAGGTACTCGCCGTTCGCCACCGCGCGGATCGTCCGGACGAGCTCGCTCGGCCGGGCGTCGTCGAGCACGCGGGCAGCCACGCCTGCCTGAAGAGCCGCGAAGAGCTCGTCGTCGCTGCCCCGATGACCCAGGAGGACGATCTGCGAGCCCGGGCACTCGCGCTTCAGTCGCTGGACCGCCGGGACCATCCGCGAGATCGAGAGCTCCGTGTCGACCAGGACGACATCGGGCGTCTCGTCACGGATGACCGCGATCGCGTCGTCGACGTCGGCAGCTTCGGCGACGATGTCGATGTCGGGCTGGCTCCCGACGATGTCCCGCAGCACGGCGCGCACGAGGGCGTGCTGCTCGACGATGACCAGCCGGATGACCCGTAGTCGGGTCGCCGTTCGCCTGGGACGCTGGTTCGGCACTCGCGGCCCCCCCTCGGCGGTGCGTGATCGTTGCACGGTAGCGTGCCGAGGTGGCGGTGCACAGATGACCACCGACCCCTCTTGCACCACGAACAAGTACTGCCGGAGCGGTCGCCCCGTGCGGGATCCGTCCCAATACGCCGCATGATGTGGCGGTCTCCGCCGTCGTCACCCTGAAGGCAGGCCGGAATGCCCCGACTGCAGGCCAAGAGCTTCGCGGCCCCCGACGACGTCCGCACGATGCCGAATGTCCGGTTCGAGACCGTCGACCTCGACGACGCCACCGTCGGCCACTGCACGCTTCGAGCCGGGCTGGCGCTGGTCGACCGAGATCGGCCCGCTGATCGGCAGCCCCTCGTGCCCCATCCGCCATCTCGGCTACTCGATGTCCGGTGCCGTGCACGTCGTGATGGACGACGGCCAGACGCTCGACATCGGGCCGGACACGGTGTTCGACATCCCGCCGGGCCACGACAAGTGGGTGATCGGCGACGAGCCGTGGGTCGCCATCGAGTGGGGCGCCAGCGGCCGCGCCCTCGGAGCGGCCCTCCACGAGGACGGCGCACGGTCCCTCGCGACGATCCTCTTCACCGACATCGTCGACTCCACGGCCCGGCTCCAGCTGGTCGGCGATGCCGCCTGGCGCGACCTCCTGGCGGCCCACAACGCGCGCCTCCGCGAGCAGCTGAACGTCTTCCGCGGACGCGAGGTGAAGACGACCGGCGACGGGGTCCTGGCGATCTTCGACAGCCCGACCCGCGCCGTCCGGTGCGCCGCCGAGATGACGCGCTCCGCCCGGGCGATCGGCCTCGAGATCCGGGTCGGCCTGCACACGGGGGAGGTCGAGCTCGTCGGCGACGACGTGCGAGGCATCGCGGTGCACACGGCCGCGCGGGTGCTCGCGCTGGCGGGCCCCGACGAGGTTCTGGTCTCGTCGACGACGAACGGCCTGCTCGAGGGCTCGGGCCTGGTGCTCGAGGATGCCGGCGCGCACGAGCTGAAGGGTCTCGCCGGAACGCGGCAGCTGTTCCGACTCGTCGTGCCGCGCACGCCGTAGGGCTGTCATTCATGCGTGGCCAGGTCCCCCCGCTCTATCGAGGTGAGGCATGCCCACCGCTGCGCGGACGGCCGTGACACCATACGAACCGTGACCAGGCCCCGGACACTCCTGGAGATGAGCGATCGCGTGCCGCCGCTGCCGCGGCTCGCCGAGTCGACGCTGCTCCTCATCGACTGGCAGGAGGAGTACCGGACGGGCGCGCTCGTGCTCGACGGCGTCGAGCCGGCCATCGCCCGGGCGGCCGAGACCCTCGAGCGCGCTCGCACCGCGGGGGCGCGGGTGGTCCACGTCGCACACGCGGGAGCTGCCGGCGCCATGTTCGATCGCGCGGATGCGCGTGGTGCGTTCGTGACCGAGCTCCGCCCGCTCCCGGCCGAGGTGGTCGTCGAGAAGACGGCGCCGTCGGCGTTCACCCGCACGAACCTCGCCGAGGTGCTCGACGAGGGTGGGCGACGCCCGCTCGTGGTGATGGGCGCGATGACCCACATGTGCGTCTCATCGACGCTTCGCGTCGCGGCAGAGCTCGGCTACCTCTCGACCCTGGTCGCCGATGCCTGCGCCACCCGCGACCTGCCGCTCCCCGGCGGTGGGCTCGTCCCGGCGCGCATCGTGCACGAGGCCAACCTCGCGGCGCTCGGCGATCGGTTCGCACGCATCGTCCGGGCGGCCGATCTGCGCTGAGCGACGTCTCCTCGTCCCGCGCCGGGTCCGCGACTCGCAGGACGGAGGCACCTCCTGGTTGCCCATTCGTACAGCCCCCGTTGCCCGAATGGCTGCACGCCTGCCGCTGCCGTCTGAAGCTGGCCCGGACCTACTCTCGAACCCTGGCGCGACACCGAGTGAGGGCCGTGAATTGCAAGCGGCTGGCGAGGCGGGATGACCCCGACACGGAGTGGGGGGACGGGCCGGCGCCGGCGAGCCAGGACCGAGCCCCGGCTGGCCTGCGGCGAGGGCCATCCATCCTGCGCCCGGCCGACGCGACAGCGCTCCAGCGCCTGGCCGGCAACAGGGCAACGGCGTCCCTGATCCAGGCAGGGCGATCGCGCCCGCCCGCAGTGTCCGCAAGCCGACCGCTCACCGCCCGACGCACGCCCGGGGACGGCGCGACGACCTTGCCGACCCGGAGGGTCGACCCCACGCGACGCCTCGCCGTTCAGCGGCTCGACATCTACGGGCGGGCGGCCGCGGAGGCCTCAGCGCTGCCGGCAGCCACGGCTGCTGCCTTCCAGCGCCAGGTCGAAGCCGGCGACCAGGCGATGGCGCTACGCGTGGTGGTCGAGGCCATGACCGGGCGCGGCGAGCTCGACCCGCGCCTGCTGCGGACGTCGGGCGAAGGCGACCTGTGGCAGGTCCGCGACGTCGGTGGGCTGGGTGCCCAGGTGTCGTTCCGTCCCGCGTTCGCCGATCCCGACGATCCGTCGCGCCGGCTGCCGAACCCGCGGTTCAGCGTCAGCCCCGCGGTGCTCCGGCCCGGGCGCGCGGATGCGCTCGAGCGGCTCCACACCAGCATCCTGCACGAGTACCGCCACGTGCGGCAGGCCGAGGAGCGCGCCAACGGACCGGCGGTCTCCGGAGCGGGCGTGGAGCCCGGCTACGGCAACGACCCCGACGAGTTCGACGCCTATCTGTCCGAGGTCGAGTCCTCGTACAGCCGCACGCACATGACCACGGCCGCCGTGCAGGCCGGAGTCCACTGGGAGTTCCTGGCAGCCGCCGACCGGGTCCCGTTCCGCGCCCGCTGGACGGCGGCGCAGGCCCGCATCACCAGGGTGCTGGGCTACGCGGTCGACGCCCTGCTGAGCACGTCAATGGCCGAGCGATACCGGGAACGGCTGCGCGAGATGGAGCGGCTGGCCCGCGAGGCGCGGGAGAGCCACGCTCCCTGACCCGCCCGCGCCATTCCTGCCCGGGCGAGGCGGTCAGGCCGTTAGCACGTAGGGTGTGTCGTCGAGCCGTTCGGCGCCGGTCGCGGTCACCAGGAAGCCGTCCTCCACCCGCAGCCCGCCCCAGGGTGCGTTGAAGACGGGGATGTCGACCGAGACCACCATGCCCTCCTCGAGTGTGCCCTCGGCCGTGGGGCCGAAGATCGGCGGCTCGAACTCGATCACGCCCACGCTGTGGATGCCCGAGTAGAGGAAGTTCGGTCCGAAGCCCGCCGCCTCCATCACCCGACGTCCGGCGGCCTCGACCTCGCGGCCCTCGATCCCCGGCCGGATCAGGGCGGCACAGGCGTCCTGGGCGCGCCGCGCGGCGTCGCAGCGCCGCCCGCGCCTCCGGGCCGGGATTGCCCACGAGCACGGGCCGCCCGATCGCGCCGTGATAGCCCTGGTAGCGCGGGGCCACCGTCAGCACCACCAGGTCGTCGCGCTCGATCTCGCGGAACGTGGCCCGCCCGAGGATCGGCCGGGCGTTCGGCCCCGACGCCACGATCGTGTCGATCCCCGTCCCCTCGGCACCCGCCCGGCGCATCGCCGCCTCGGCCTCTGCCGCGACCGCGCTCTCGGTCGCGCCCGGGTGGATCGCCGCCACCGCGGCGTCGATCCCGGCCTCGGCGAGTCGGTAGGCGTGGCGGATCACGGCGATCTCGGCGGCGGACTTGCGGGCCCGCAGGCCGCACATCGCGTGCTCGACATCGACCCACGTGGCGCCGGGCAGGGCCGCCTCCAGGGCAGCCGACGTGGCGACGTCCAGGAGGCCCCGGCCGGCGATGCCGAGCCGGCGGACCGACCGCGCGGGGCCGGTCAGCCCGGCAACGATGTCCGCCAGGGTCTCGATGCGGCTGAACGGGTAGTCCTCGTCCGGGTGCGTGAACTCGCGGAGCACGCGCACGTCCCGAACCCGGCCCACGCGCAGCGCGTACTGGTCGCTCTCGGGTCCGCAGGCGACGACCGGGTCGCCGGCCGGCGGGACGAGGACCGCCATCGGCTCGAAGTGAACCGGGATGTCGGCCATCCAGCGAACGTGCGCCGGCCCGAACACCGCGCGGTCGTTGCCGTACGCGACGAGCAGGTCGAGCCCTTCCGCCTGCATCAGCGACTGGACGCGCCGCCATCGGTGCGGGAATTCCTCGGGCGGGATGGTCGGTCGGGCGACGTCCATGCTGGCCTCCCGGTGGGTGTGCGCGGCGACGGCGCCGATCGTAGCAGCTGATCTCGCCACGCTCGGCGGGTCAGGGGGTGGACCTGGTGGCCGTCAGGAGGCGACGGCCGCGAGCAGCGGCATGGCCTGGCGGAGCGCGACGTCGCGGGGATCGCCGTCCTGCTTGGTGCCGATCCGGCTCGTCACGTAGCCGTAGCCGATGCCCGTCGACGGGTCGGCATACCCGAGCGAGCCACCTGCCCCGGGAGCGCCGAAGGCTCCCGGATGACCGAATGGCCAGATGGGCGTGGGCTTCATGAAGCCGAGCGAGAACTGCACCTCGCCCCTGCAGGCACTCGTCGTGGAACCCGCGCGTTGGCGGGACGGCGGGCGCCCGCAGCGCCGCCAGCGTCTCGGCCCGCAGCCCGAGCTCGTGGCCGTCGCGTGGCGAACACGCCGTAGGCCTTCGCGATCGCCCGGGCCGTGCCGACGCCGCCCCCCGACGGGATCTCGAGCTCGCGGGCGATAGATCCGCTCGCGGTCGACGGGCACCTGCGTGCCCGGGATTCGACATGAGCGACCGGAACAGGACCGAGCGGGGGTTCATCGCGTCGAGGAGCATCCGGGGCGGGAGCCCGGCCAGCATCGCGGATCGCGCCGGCTGGACGAGCGGCGCGAGCCGCGAGTCGGGCATCGACTCGGGCAGCCGGATGTAGAACTCCAGCCCGAGCGGGCGCGGCGATCTCCTCGGCGAACAACCGGCCGAGGGTCCGGTGCTGCGGGTCGACGCGCCGGATGATCTCGCCCTCGTAGAAGCCGAGGCTGATGGCGTGGTAGGCCTGCCGCTCGCCGGGCTCCCAGGCCGGGCGCTGGCGGGCCATGATCCCGGCGAGGCGGTCGGGTCGGCGATGACCGCCCGGTCGACCGGCTCGTCGAAGCCGAAGAGGCCGGCCTGGTGGGCCGAGCAGCTGGCGGACGGTGGTCCGCTCCTTGCCGGCCTGGGCGAACTCGGGCCAGTACGCGGCGACCCGCTCGTCGTAGTCGAGCCAGCCGCGCGAGTGGGCGAGCGCCAGTGGCCATGCGCCGCCATGCCCTTGGTCGCCGAGTAGACGAGGACCATCGTGTCCTCCTCCCATGGCGCGCCGGTCGCCGCGGTCGCGGACGCCGCCCCACAGGTCGACGACCTTCTCGCCGTCCCTGTAGATGGCGCAGGCGCCGCCGAGCTCGCCGCGCCGGCGGAAGTTCTCGATGAAGGCGGCCCGGACCGGCTCCCAGCCCGGGGCGACCGTCCCCTCGATCACGACCTGGTTCGATGCGGTTGCCGGCACTCGCGGTCCCTTCGCCCTTCTGGTGCCGGCCGGCGCGGCGGCGCCGACAGCGCTCACGCCTGCGGCTCAACCGCACCGTGGCGCATCCATCGATCGGACGGACGCGGTGGTTGCTTCTGCGACGGGCTGGAGCGGCCACCGCGCGCCCATCAGTCGAGCAGGCCGAGCTCCCGGCCGCGCGCGACGGCCTCGACCCGGTTGGCGGCCCCGAGCTTGCCCGAGATCGTGTGGAGATGGGACTTGACCGTGCCCACCGTCACGAACAGCTCGGTCGCGATCTGGCTGTTGGACCGGCCGAGAGCGACGAGGCGCAGGACCTCGAGCTCGCGGGCGGTGAGCGCCTCGACCAGGGCTGGCCGCGAGCCGGCGCGGCCGGCTGCCGGGACGCGAGCCGGCTGCCTCGCGCGCCTGCAGCTCCGCGGCGCGCGCGAGCGTCGCACCGGGCGGACCGGGCGACCTGCGCGTCGCCGGCCCGGGTCGCGAGCTCGAGGGCGCGGACGGCCGCGGCCTCGGCGAGCTCGACCTGGCCGAGCTCGACCCGCGCCCGCGCCAGGGCGGCCCAGACCGCGCCGCTGGTCCTGGCCGCTGACCCGGCGGCGTCGCGCTCGAGCTCCGCCTCGCACAGCCGGGCGGCACCCGCGGGCGTCGCCGCGGGCGATCGCGATCGCGGCCAGGTCGGCGATGGCGCGGCCGACCGCGAACACGTTGCCGCCGGCGCGCAGGTCGGGCAGCGAGGCCTCGTAGGCCTCGGCGGCGCCGTTCGACCTCCCCCGCGGCTGCCAGCCCCCGCGCCAGCAGGACGGTGGCGTCGCCCCGCAGCGTGGTCTCGGCCTCCGCGGGGAGCCCCGCCGGCACGAGCTCGCCCGCGAGGCGCGCCTGCGCGATCGCCGTGGCGACGTCTCCCTCGAGGTCCGCGAGGCGCGAGCGGATGAGGGCCAGCTGGGTGCGGACCGCGGCATCGGTGATCGGGTCGCCGTCGTGGTCGGCCGCGAGGGCGCGCTCGGCGTCGGCGAGCCGCTCGGCCACGCCCTCGGTCTCGCCGGGGAGCACGAGGCACCAGGCGTACGACGCGCTGAGCTGGGCGTGGCCGCGGACGCGTCCGCCGGGCAGTGCGTCGAGCCAGCGGCGGACCGTGCTCAGCTCCCCGGCGTTGAGCCGGCGGAGCGAGGCCTCTGCGACCATCGCGGCACGTCCGCTCGAGGTCGCCCGACCGGAGCGCGTGGGCGATCGCCTCGTCGTCGTCGCCCTGCGCCGCGTGCCACGCCGCCGCCCGGGCGTGAAGGCCCGGCGACCTCGTCGCGGATGGAGGATCCGCAGCCGGGCGCGGAGGACCTCCGCGAAGAGCGCGTGGTAGCGGTACCAGCGCCGCTCGTCGTCGAGCGGGACGATCAGCAGGTTGGCGCGCTCCAGCTCCTCGAGCCGCGCCTGGCCGTCGGCCTGGCCGGTGACGGCGTCGCACAGCGGCCCGCACAGGCGGTCGAGGATCGAGGTGCGCAGGAGGAAGTCCTGGGTCTCGACCGGCAGCCCGGCGAGGACCTCCTCGACGACGTAGTCGAGGACGAAGCGATGGCTCGCCCCGAACCGCCGCACCTGCTCGGCCTGGTCGGGCCGGCCGCGCAGCGAGACCGCGGCCAGGCGCAGCGCGGCCGCCCAGCCCTCGGTGCGCTCGATGAGCTCGTCGACGGCCGCGCGGGTCCAGCTCCACCGCCGCCGAGCGCAGGAGCTCGCCGGCCTCGGACTCGGTGAAGCGGAGGTCCTCGGCCCGCAGCTCGAGCAGCGCGCCCCGCGCGCGCAGCCGGGCGAGCGGGAGCGGCGGGTCGGCGCGCGTAGCGATCGCCAGCCGGGCCCCCGGCGGCAGCCGCTCGACGAGCGACGCGACGAGTCGATGGATCGCCGGGCTCGTCGATCGACGTGGTAGTCGTCGAGCACGAGCACCACCCCGCCGGCCGGCCCGCTCCGCGAGCGCCGCGGCGACCGGGTCGAGGACGCTGGCGAGGGCGAGCTCCGGGTCGAAGGGCTGGGTCGGGTCGCGCTCGGTGATCCCCTCGGTCCGGCCCGCCAGCTGGCCCGCGGCGATCGCGAGGTACCGCGCGAAGCGGACGATATCGTCGTCGCGCGGGTCGAGCGCGAGCCAGGCGCTGCGGACGTCTGCCGCGCCCACCCAGGCGGCGAGCAGGGTGGTCTTGCCGAACCCGGCCGGCGCCGCCACGAGCACGAGCCGCGCCTCGGGTGCCGCGTCGAGCAGGGCCCGCAGGCGCGCGCGGTCGACGCACCGGGCGCCCCGAGCCCGGCCGTCGAGCTTGGCCGCGAGCAGGGCATCGCGCACCGGCATCGTCATCGAGACGGTCGGCCTCCTGGACAGACGTGGGCGTGATCGGCCCCGGCAGTGTCGGCACGACGCGCCCGGGCGGCCAGTGCCGTTCGACGCATCTTCGACCCGGCCGCGGCGGCGATCGCCATCGGGGAAATCAACCGGCGGCTCCATCGCGGGATGGATGTGCGGGTCGGGGGTTGATCCGCAGGCTGATCTGCAGATCTCCGGCCGCGTCGAGCCGGAGCAGGCGGAGGTTCGTGAATGGATCGCGCAGTCGGCTACCACGTCCGCATCCGCGTCGGCAGGGCGAGCTGGATCCCACCTGGTCGACTGGTGCTCGCCGATCTCGCGGTGGCCGCCGGAGCCCGACGGCACGACGCTCCTGAGCGGTCAGCTCGCGGACCAGGCGGCCGTGCACGGGCTCCTCGCTGCGATCCGCGACCTCGGGCTGTCGCTGCTCTCGGTCGAGACCGTCGCCAGTCCCTCATCCGCGTCCCGCCCTGGAGGCTCGTGATGTCGCTCCTGCTCGCGCTCTTCCTCGTCGTCCACGGCGGGGTTCACATCGGGTACATCTGCGGCCGGAGCTGGCCCTTCGAGGCGACAGACGCCTGGCTGGTCACTGCGCTGGGAGTCGCCTCCGCCAGCGTTCGCGACGTCGGCATCGCCCTGGTGCTCGTGACGTTCTTCGCCTTCCTCCTCGCTGCGCTGACGGCTGTCGGGATCCTCCCGTCGCGCCTGTGGGTGCCGCTGATCACGGTCGGGTCCGCCGCGTCGGCGGTCGTCCTCCTGCTGTTCATGACCCCATGGACGATTCCCGGCCTGGCAATCGATGCCGTCCTGGCCTGGGCGGTGCTCCGCCGGCACTGGCGCCCGGCACCGCTCATCGGCCGCCGGACGCGGTCCACTCGGCCCGTGACGTCCTGACGGAGGAAGCGGAATCATGAAGACACTCGAGATCGGAGAGCGCGGGATGGCCACTGCCACCACCATGTACGTCCACGAGTCGGGCTCCCCGGGCTCCCCGGCGGTCGTGTTCCTCCACGGGGCCGGGCGCGAGCGGGCGGATGTGGCGCGACCACATGGCCCGGCTCACGGAGATTCCACTGCCTGGCCCCGGACCTGCCCGGATTCGGTCGCAGCAACCACCTGCCGCCGCTCACGGTCGACGAGACCGCAGACCTGGTCGCGGAGCTGATCAACACGCGCGTCCCCGGCCGGCGGGCTCATGTTGTGGGGCTCTCCTGGGGCGGCGGTGTGACCCACAGGCTGCTGGAGCGCCGGCCCGAGCTCGTCGACCGCGCGGTCATCGACTGCGCGGGCGTGCTCACCTGGCGGGGCGGACCGCTCGTGCTGCTCGCGATCTCGGCAGTCTCGCCCTTCCTGCACACGCGCCCGGTGGTCGCCATGCTCAGCCGGATGATCGGGATGGACGAGTCGGGCAGGGCCGACCTGCGAGCGGCATCCCGACGTGCGTTCCGGCGCGCGTTCGTGGAGGGCTTCAAGGGTGGGGTCTCCCGCGTAGAGATGGAAGCGGCGTCTCCGACCCTGCTGACCGCGGGCGAGACGGAGACCCTCATCCGGCCGTCCAACGCGGCGCAGGCCACCCTCATGCCGAACGCCGTCGCGCGGTACGCGCCGGGCGTCGGTCACGGCTGGATCGCGCGGAAGACGGACCTGCATGTCCGGATGGTGGAGGCCTGGCTGACCGGCCAGGAGTTGCCGGCCGAGCTCCCTCCCGAGCGAGCCTGGCCCGGTGCCGTGGAGCGGATGCGTCGAGAGCTCGAGGAGGAGGTGCGTCGTGGGAGTCGTCGGCTTGCTGCGCGATCACGCCAGTGACGAGATCCCGGCGTCCCACCTCGACCTCGTCGAGTGTCCGCCGGTCGCGGCCCTGACCACGATCATGTCCGACGGCTATCCCCAGACGTCGGTCGTCTGGTGCGACTTCGACGGCGCGTGCGTGCGGGTCAACACGATGCGCGGCTTCGCCAAGGAGCGGAACATGCGCCGCGACCCTCGGGTCACGCTCCTGTGCTACGACCCGCGGCAGCCGCTGCGCTACGTCGAGGTCCGGGGCACGGTCGTCGAGATGACCGAGGAGGGCGCGGCCGCCCACCTCGACGCCCTGGCCTCGAAGTACGCCGGCCGGTCGATCCGCTACTTCGGCGACGCGATCCCGGCTCGCTTCGCCGAGACCGAGGTCCCGGTCCTGTGCCGGGTCCGACCTGACCATGTCGTGGCGCTCGACGCCACGGGTCCGGGAACCGGGCGATGACGACCGTCGTCGCGCCCGAGACGCTCCCGATCCCGAGCTCGCACGTCGACCTGCTGACGCGTCCGATCTGCGGCGTGCTCACGACGATGGGCCCCGGCGGCCGGCCCGAGTCGAGCCTCGTGTGGGTGGACTTCGACGGCGAATGCGCCCGGGTCAACACCACGCTCGAGCGCCGGAAGGGGCGCAACCTGCTGGCCAACCCGAAGGTCAGCCTGCTCGTCGTCGACCCGGACGACACGGCTCGCTTCCTCCAGGTCCGGGGCGACGCGGAGCTCGTCACGGACGGCGCCCTCGAGCATCTCGACGCGCTCACGCGGACGTACACGTCCCATCCCCAGTACTACGGCTGCATCTACCCGCTCGAGCAGCGGGCTCGCGAGACTCGGGTCATCTGCCGGATCCACGCGCGCCGGACCACGCTGGACGCGATCCACAGGTGAGCATCGGCCGTTCGCAGGCGAGATCTATCAGTTGACAATGCATCAGTAGCTGATATAGTTCCGCCCATGCATGCGATCGACCAGGCCCCGCTCCCGCCCCCGCTGCCGCGCACGGCGATGCTCGTGCTCCTCGCCATCGGGCCGGAGGAGCGCCACGGCTACGCGATCATGGCGGAGGTCACCCGGATCACGAACGGCGCCACCCGGCTGGGGCCGGGCGGGGTCTACACGACGATCCGCCGGCTCCTCGACGACGGGTTGATCGAGGAGACCGACGAGCGACCCGATCCCGAGCTCGACGACCAGCGAAGGCGGTACTACCGGCTGACCGCGACCGGGCGGGTCGTGGCGGCGTCCGAGGTCCGCCGCCTGGAGACGATCGTCCTGGCCACAAGACCCTGGGCCCTCGAGGCCGCCGGATGAGACGGGCGGAAGCGTCCCCCGCCCGGATCTACCGGCGGCTCCTCGCCCTGTACCCGCCCGAGTTCCGGGCGCGGTACGCCGACGAGATGGTCCAGCTGTTTGGCGACCAGCTGCGGGACGCCCGGCTGGGCGGCGCTCCCGGTGGGACCGCCCGCACATGGCTTCGAGCGCTCCGCGACCTGGCCCTCACGGCGGCCTCGGAGCACGCAGGGAGGGACCGAACCGTGGCCCACTCGCTTGCTGCACCGCCCTCAGCATCGACCCGGTTGCTCGGCCTGATCGGGATCCTCGGCGGCCTCGTCATCGTGGCCGCCTTCCTCCCGAGCCTGCCGTGGACCCCGGAGCTCTTCATGCTGCGGATCATCCTCTTCAACGCCGGCGCGATCGCGATCGTCGTCGCGGTGCACCGACGCCAGGCATCCGTCTCGCGCCACATCTCGCTCGCGGTGGCGGTCGCGGTGATCCTCGCGAACGCCTCGTACCTCGCGATGGTCGTCCTCTCGATCGGCCGCCCGCAACCACCCGACGCGGACCCCGGGTTCCGGCTCGTGATGTTCTACGCCGGGGTCGCGATGTGGTGGGCCGACGCGGCCTTCGGGCTGGTGGTCTGGCGCCTGCGCGCCGTCACGCGATGGGGTGCGCTCGCCCTCGCGATCGGGTCCGCGCTCGCGTTCACCGGCATGAGCCATCTCGAGCTGACGCACGGAGAATGGGGCTGGCTCGTCACCCCGGCCTCGCTGATCGGGATCGCGCTCAGTGCCCTCGGCTGGATCCTGCTCGGGATCGATGTCGCGTTCCGGCGCGGGTCCCTCGCGGCGCCGCCTCCTCGGACCGAGCCGGTCCACCACGAGGAGCCGCGGCAGGCGATGTAGCCTCTGGCCGGCCGCCGGAGCATGCTGTCACTACGTGCCCCTCGGCGCCCCCTGCCAGCTCGTCACGACGGATCGCTGCCATGCGCTCGTACTTCATGCGCACGCCCAGGCTCGGCTTCGACACCTGGTCGCGCGACGATCTCGCCCTGGCGATCGCGCTGTGGGGGGATGCCCGGGTCACGCGCCTGATCGGGGGGCCGTTCTCGCGACAGCAGATCGAGGATCGGCTCGCCCTCGAGATCGCGACGCAGTCCAGGCTCGGATTCCAGTACTGGCCCCTGTTCCGCCTGTCGGACGACGCCCATGTCGGATGCGCCGGGCTGCGGCCCTTCCCCGGCAGCGCGGGAGTCCTAGAGCTCGGCTTCCACCTCCGGACCGAGCACTGGGGCCAGGGCTACGCGACAGAGGCCGCTCGGGCGGTGATCACGTACGCCTTCACGACGGCTGCGGCGGACGCCCTTGTCGCGGGACACCACCCCCGGAACGACGCCTCGCGCCGCGTGCTGCAACGACTCGGCTTCCGCCACACCCACGACGAGCTCTACCCCCCGACGGGTCTCGACCATCCGTCCTACGCCCTGACGGCAGCCGAGCTCGCCCGCGCCTCGCCCGGCCCAGGCCGGGATGTCTAGAAGTCGGCGCTGGCAGGCGTGCGCGGGAACGGGATGACGTCCCGGATGTTCGCCATCCCCGTGGCGTAGGCCACCGCCCGGTCGAACCCCAGCCCGAACCCGGCGTGCGGCACGGTGCCGTACCGGCGCAGGTCGCGGTACCACCAGTACGCCGCGGGATCGAGCCCCGTCTCGCGGATGCGTGCATCCAGCACGTCGAGGCGCTCCTCGCGCTGGCTGCCGCCGACGATCTCGCCGATGCCGGGGGCGAGCACGTCCATCGCCGCCACGGTGCGTTCGTCGTCGTTGAGCCGCATGTAGAACGCCTTGATCTGCTTGGGGTAGTTGATCACCACGACCGGCCGCTTCGCGTACTCCTCGCAGAGGTACCGCTCGTGCTCGGCCTGCAGGGCGACGCCCCACTCCACCGGGAACTCCCACGAACGGCCGGCTCGCTGCAGGACCTCGATCGCCTCCGTGTACTCCATCCGGGCGAAGCTCGACGCGACGAAGTCCTCGAGCCGGGTGACCGCCTCCTTGTCGATCCGATCGGCGAAGAAGGCCATGTCGTCGGCGCACTCGTCGAGGATCGCGCGGAAGCTGTAGCGGAGCAGGTCCTCGGCCAGGTCGGCGTTGTCCGAGATGTCGGCGAACGCGATCTCCGGTTCGACCATCCAGAACTCGGAGAGGTGCCGGCTGGTGTTCGAGTTCTCGGCCCGGAAGGTGGGCCCGAAGGTGTAGACGTTCGTGAGGGCCAGGCAGTACGACTCGATGTTGAGCTGGCCGGACACGGTGAGGAAGGCGGGCTTGCCGAAGAAGTCCTGGGAGTAGTCGATCGCGCCCTCGGGCGTGCGCGGGAGGTTGGCCAGGTCGAGCGTCGAGACGCGGAACAGCTCGCCCGCGCCCTCGGCGTCGCTGGCGGTCAGGATCGGCGTGTGGACCCAGTAGAAGCCGTGCTCGTCGAAGTAGCGATGGATGGCCATGGCGAGACGATGGCGGACCCGGGCGACCGCGCCGAAGGTGTTCGTCCGCACCCGCAGGTGGGCGACCTCGCGGAGGTACTCGAACGTGTGCCGCTTCGGCGAGATGGGGTAGGTGTCCGGATCGTCCACCCACCCGACCACGACGACCTCGTCGGCGAGGAGCTCGACCGCCTGCCCCTTGCCCTGCGAGGCGGCGACCGTGCCGCTGACGGTGACGGCGCAGCCGGCCGTCAGGTGCAGGATCTGGTCCCGGTAGTTGCCGAGCGTCGCCGGCGCCACGACCTGGAGGGCGTCGAAGCAGGACCCGTCGTGCACCGCCAGGAAGGAGAGGCCGGCCTTCGAATCGCGACGCGTCCGGATCCAGCCCTGGACCGTCGGCGCGCGCGCCGACCGCCGTCCGGCCGGCGAGGATGTCGACGATTCGTTCTGCCTGGGGCATGCGGTTCTCCTTCCTGCCACGGGGAGCAGGGATCACGGGCCGCGACCACCGAGACAGGTGCTGGGCGTGACCCGCTCAGGATGAACCATGTCGGACGGGCGGTGCTTACCCCGGGCGAGCGCCCTACCGCTTCGTGCCGATCAGGGTGAGCCCGTCCACCTTCGCGTAGTGGGAGATCCACGTGTTGGCATGGATCTTCTTCCCGCCTTCCCAGACCGAACGGGTGACGGAGATGTCGAACCCGTCGGTGGGGTACTCCAGGACCCGCACGGTGCCGGCGGGCAGGGACGACGTGTAATTGGTGCTGCTGCCGGCCCCGATGTAGTTGCGCTTGGCCGACGTGGCGAAGCTCACGGTCCGCCCGTTCGCGACGCGGTACGTCAGGTTCGTCGAGCCCGGGACCCTCGAGCCGCCGCCGACGGCCGGCCGGTTGTTGACCGCGACCGCGTACACGGAGAAGGAGACCACGCCCGGCCGGGCCGACGAGCGGATCACGACCGGGTACTGCGAGTCGTTCCTCCAGGACATGGTCGTCACGGACCCGCCCTCGATCGCCACGGTCGCGTCGAGGCCGGTCGGGTAGCGCGTGATGTAGTAGTAGTGGTTGTGCCGGGACAGCATCTGGTAGCCGGCCCGGACGACCGCGTTGAACAGCGTGGTGGACGTCGAGCAGATCCCGCCCGCGAAGGCGCCGGTCGGCTGGGAACGACCGTTGATGATCGCGCCGCCGTAGCGGTAGCCCCGGGCGGCGGTCACCGGCCCGATGGACTTCCAGAAGTCGAACACCGCCCCCGGCGCGACGACGGTGCCGTCGATGTCGCGGGCCGGGATCGTGATGTTGTTGCTGAAGCCGTTGCGCTCGCTGACTTCGTAGTACGTGGTCCACGTCGAGATCCTGCGCAGGCGCGGGGCGACCTTTCTCGCCTCCTCCGTGGTGAGCTTCGGCTCGACGACCTTGATCGCGAGAGCGACCGGTGCCGGCGATGCCGTCCCGGTGGCGCGGTCAGCGATCGCCTGGGCGACCAGCGGCGCCGACGCCGCCACGTTGAGGGCGCGACCGCTCCTGCCGGCGACGACGCCGACCGAGCCGCTGCCCCTGAAGGCGAAGCTGGCCTCCTTCGGCGCGGTGTTGATCTTCTTGGCCAGGTTGGTCAGCGCCTTCTTCGGCGCGGTCGCGGCGACGGTCGGGTGATACCCGTCGGTCGTGGTTTCGAACTGGATCCAGCCCCGGACCGTCGCGCCCTTGATCGTCCAGCTCTCCTTGCCCGAGGTGAGCACGACGTCGGCCGCCATGCGGTTCGCGGACGCGATCGCGTCGGCGACCTCCGCGTCGTCGATGAACGGCTCCACCGGGACCGGCTGGTAGGCAAGCTCGAGGGTGTCGGGGGCGGCCGGGTCCGTGAGCTGCGCGAGGAGCGCCTCGGCGATCTCTGCCCGGGGAAGCTTCTTCCCGCGCACGGCAGGGCTCGCCACGAACCCGGTCTCCGCGACGGTCGCCGAGCCGCTGACCGGCGCACGGTTGACTTCGAGCGCCGCCTCGATCAACGCACGCTCGACGGCCTCGGGGTCGAGGACGACGAGGGGGTCGATGGAGGTGCCGTCGAGCAGGCTCCGGACGCCCTGGGCGGCGCGCCCGAGCGGGTCGCCACCGTCGCGTCCGACCGACCACGCCAGGTCCACGAGCGCGTCGACGTCGGCGCGCCGGCCGAGCGCCGCGTAGGGGATACGAACCTCGCTCCCGTCGATCGCGATGACCGCGGTGCCATCCGCGTACCCGGCCAGCCGGTCCTCGAGTCGGGCGATCGCCGCCTCGCGGGTGAGGCCGGAGATGTCCACCCCGGCGACCGACACGCCGGGGTAGACGCGGTCGGCGTACTGGCCCTGGTAGGCCAGCAGCGCTCCGACGCCGAAGGCGAGCGTGAGGGCGAAGCCCGCCAGGATGCCGAGAATGAGCTTCCCGAACGGGAAGCTCCGGCTGGAGGGTGGTGCGGCTGGCATGGTCGTCATCGGGGCGGTCACCGTGGTGGCCGGACGCATGGGGCGCTTCCGGCCGTACGTGCTGAGACGCTCTGATCCTGCATCCTGTTGCGGAGGTTCGGCCGTTCGTTCGTGCCTCGTGCCCGCCGGCCGCCCCTCACCTGCTCAGGGTACCCCACTACTCCCAGTCGGCCCATCGGGCAGCGTCAGGCGTCGGGCGTCGGGCGCCGTCGTCGCAAGCCGTGGCGCCCCGCGCAGGTACAGGTACAGGTAGGAGAAGACGGCGAACGCGAAGAAGGTCTCACGACTCTCCACCGTCACGCGTCGAGCTTCCTCGGCGCCCACCGCCTGCACGACATAGGAGACGCCGATCGCGAGCCAGATCATCACCAGGAAGGCGGGCTGCGGCGCCGCGTAGCCCACCCGACCGGCCCACCCCTGCGCTCGGCCCCAGGCCATCAGCAGCGGCAGCACCAGGAAGTAGCCCACGAATCCGAGCAGGAACGCGTACTGCGCGTTCGCGAGCGACCCGAGCCTGAGCCCGACCAGGTTGTGGATGTTGAACTCGCCCTGGGCGTTGGCGTCCCGGATCTCCGGCGGCGTCTCGAAGCCCAGCAAGCGCTGGAACCAGCTGATCTCCTCGCCCATGAAGACGACCGTCGCCACGGCCCAGAGGACGAGCAGGAGCCGCGACTGTCGTTGTCCCCTGAGGAGCCGGATGACACAGACGCCGGCCGCGGCGGCCCAGAGGATGGCGCCCAGGTACTCGACCGCGCCGTCCTCCTCGCCGATACGCAGGATGAAGGCGTCGGGAGCGACGTAGCCGAGCACGAGGAACAGCAGGAAGATCGACACGCCGACCAGGGTCGTGCCCACGACGAGACGCCGCATGTGTTCTTCGTTCAGGATCGATCCCCCCGCATAGCTCCGCGCATCCTAGCGTGAGCGGCTCCCGTCCCGATACCCGTGGGGCTCGCTCGACTGGCCCAGGCCGACCGGATGTCCCGCCTCGCGAACGCGACCCCTCCCACGTGGAGCAGCGCGGCCCTGGGCGCTGTTCGATCCGAAGGGCTCTGGCGGGACGACGCGACGCCGACCCACGATGTCTCGGCGGTCCACGGGCCAGGAGGCGGGCCGCCCAGGAGGAGTCCGATGGGACGCGAGGTCAGGCTCGGGCAGCGGGACGCTGCCCTCGTGGTGTCGAAGCGGCTCCCGGTGCGGCTGTCCGAGATCGGCGGCGTGATGGGCGCGGCGTTCGGCGAGGTGTACGGCCACCTCGCGAGGCTCGGCATCGCCTCCGTGGAGCCGCCGTTCGTGATCTACCACGACACGCCCAACGGGGACGAGCCGTTCGAGATCGAGGTCTGCGCGCCGGTCGCCCGGGCGGTCGATCCCCCGCCGGGCTGGCGGGCCCAGGAGCTCCCGGCCGGCATGTTCGTGACGCTGCTGCACGTCGGCCCGTACGACACGGTGGGGGCCGCGTACGACACCGTCACGGCGTGGATCGCCGATCACGGCCTGGTCGCGGCAGGCGCGCCTCGCGAGGTCTACCTGAGCGAGCCCGACACGCCGCCCGAGCAGATCCGGACGATCGTCGAGCTGCCGGTCACCGAGGTGACAGCACCCGTCGCGACAGGATGATTGGGCCTGCGCACGTCCTGCTCGGTTTCGACGCCGTCGTAGCGCCGCTCGGCGTCGCTCGAGGCCAACACCGCCCGTGATCGCGCGGCTACGATCGCTCCGGGTGCGGAGATGCACTCCGACGGACTGACTGGAGAGTGCGGATGGACGTCACGCTGCGCCGCGTGGAGCCGGCCGACACGCCGGAGTGCGGGCGCATCCTGTACGAGGCGTTCGCGACGCTGGCGGACCGCCACGGCTTCCCGCACGACTTCCCGTCGATCCCGGCCGCGACCGAGAACATCGGGTTCCTGATCCGGCATCCCGGCTTCTACGGCGTCGTCGCCGAGCACGACGGCCGCGTCGTCGGCAGCAACTTCCTCGACGAGCGCTCCACCATCTCGGCGATCGGGCCCATCAGCATCGACCCGGCGGCGCAGGATCTCAAGGTCGGTCGGGCCCTGATGAACGCCCTGTTCGACCGGGCCCGGGAGACCGGCACGCCGGGCGTCCGCCTGCTCCAGATCGCGTACCACAACCGGTCGCTGAGCCTGTACGCGAAGCTCGGCATGGACGTGCGCGCGTCGTTCGCGGCGATGTACGGCGAACCCCTGCACCTCGCGTTCCCGGGCTACGCCGTTCGACCGGGCACGGAGGCCGACGCGGCCGCCTGCAACGCGCTGTGCATGCGCGTCCACGGGCATACCCGCGCGGGCGAGGTCCGCGACGCGCTCGACGGCGGCAGCCTGGCGGTGGTCGAGCGGCTCGGGCGGATCACCGGCTACACGACCGGGGTCATGTACTTCGCCCACTCGGTCGCCGAGACCAACGACGACCTGCAGGCGCTCATCGGCGCCGCGGACGACTTCGGGACGCCGGGCATCATCGTCCCGCTGGCCAACGCGGAGCTCTTCCGCTGGTGCCTGGCCCACGGGCTGCGGATCTTCTTCGTCCTGAACATGATGACGATCGGCCTGTACCAGGAGCCGGCCGGCGCCTACCTCCCCTCCGTCGGCTACTGACAGGCCGCCGGCGGGCATGTGTCGACCCGCCGACAGGTAGCACGTGTCACGACTGACGCACGCGTGAGTGCGCCCGGCGCAGACTCCATCAACGGGCGACCGCCCCTGGCGCCCCCTGGAGGAGCCGACCCATGGCCACTGACGAGAGCGAGCGGGAGCGGCGGCCAGTCGACCCGTCCGTCGACGAGATCGCCGCGAATTCGGCCGGCGACGCCGACACCGAAGGTCACTCCATGCTCACGCTGGAGCTCGGCAGGACGGTGGAGCGCGACCGCGTGCGCGAGACGGAGAAGGCGAGCCGCGAGCACGCCCGGGCTCGCGAGGTCGGTGCCAAGCGGGCCGGCGGGCTCTTTCGGCGATTCCGACGGCCCTGAACCGCTGCGCTGACCCACCTCGGCGCCTGCCTCGCTGAGCGTAGGCCCGGTCCGGACCGGCGGGCTGAAGCGGTAGCATCGCGGGGTGGGGACCGAGCGATGATCGAGGCCGACGTCCTGGTCGAGGGCGGGACGATCGTGGACGGGACCGGGGCGCCCGGCTTCGCGGGATCGGTCAGCATCGTGGGCGATCGGCTGCGCGTGCTGCGGGGCGACGACGGCGCAGCCGGAATCCGCGCTGGACGGCGGATCGACGCCCGCGGCCTCGTGATCGCGCCGGGCTTCATCGACCTGCACAGCCACGGCGGCCTGGTGATGCTCGCGGAGCCCCGCCACGAGCCGAAGGTGCGGCAGGGCGTGACCACGGAGCTGATCGGCGTCGACGGCAACGCCTACGCCCCGTTCCCCTCGCGCCGCGATCTCGACGACTACGTGGTGCTCAATGCCGGCCTCGACGGCCGGCCGGACATCGCGTACGACTGGTCGACCGTCGCCGAGTACCTTGCCCGCTACGACCGGCGGACCTCGGTCAACGTCGCCTACGTCGTCGGGAACTCGCCACTCCGGATCGCCTCGGTTGGCTGGGACGACGTCGAGGCGGACCGGGCCGCGATGGCCGACCAGCGGGCCAGGCTGCGGGAGGCGATGGAGGCGGGCGCGTTCGGCGTCTCCACCGGCCTCGACTACCCGCCCGGGTCGTACGCCACGACGGCCGAGCTGGCCGAGCTGGCCGCCGAAGCCGCCCGGCTGGGCGGGATCTACCACACCCACGTCCGGTATCCGCTCGGCGACGGGTTCCTCGACCCGTACCGGGAGGCGATCGAGATCGGGCGGCGGTCGGGCTGCCCGGTCCACATCACCCACTTCTACCACCGGCCGTCGTTCCCCGGGCCGCCGGAGGTGATGCTCGCCCTGGTCGACGACGCCCGGGCCGAAGGGCTGGACGTCACGTTCGACCTCTACCCGTCCGAGTGGGCGAGCACCCGGCTCCTGATCATGCTGCCCAACTGGATGCAGGCCGGTGGTCTCGGGCCCCTGCGCGAGCGCCTGGCAGACCGGCGGGTGCGGGCCCGGATCCGCGACGAGTCCGGGGCACGGGGGCGCCTCTTCGCCGGGGACCGGTCGTGGGACGAGGTGCGCCTGGGCTACTTTGCCCGCCCCGAGAACGCCCGGTGGGAGGGCCGGACGCTCGGCGAGTACCTGGCCGCGACGGGCCTGGATCCGGTGGACGCCATCTGCGACCTGCTGCTCGCCGAGGACCTGCGGATCAACCAGGTGACGCCCGGGCCGCACCGACCGGGGATTGACCGGTTCATCCGGCACCCCCAGGCGATGGTGGCCAGCGACGGCGTGATGATCGGGGCAAAGCCGGCGCCGCGAACCTACGGGACCTACCCGCGGATCCTCGGCGAGCTGGTCCGCGAGGAGCGGGTGCTGGGCCTCGAGGAGGCCGTGCGGAAGATGACCGGGGCGTCGGCGGCCCGCCTCGGCCTGACCGACCGAGGGGTGATCGCCGACGGCCTCAAGGCGGACGTGGTCGTGTTCGACCCGGCGCGGGTCCGCGCGCTGGCGACGTACGAGGAGCCTCGGCGCTTCCCCGAGGGGATCCCGTACGTGCTGGTGAACGGGGTGCTCGTGGTCGACGGCGGCGAGCACACAGGGGCGACGCCGGGTCGAGCACTCCGCCGCGGGCGCCGGGACTGACCGGGCAGCCGCCGCGCACGTAGCCACGGGCTGAGCGACACCACCAGGCCAGGCGCGAGCAGCCCTCTTGACACTCGCTATGTGACGATATATCGTGATGTCGCGCGATACTGCGCATTCACAACAGGAGAACACCATGTTCCGATCCACATCCGAGCACGGCACCCGCCGCCATCACCGCGATCCCCGTCGCGGGCCTGGCCCGGAGGGCACGCCGTGGGGCCTCCGCGGCATGCTGGGGCGCGGGGGCTGGGCGCGTGGCGCGGTCCGTCGCGGCGAGATCCGCCCGTTGATCCTCGCGGTGCTCACGACCAAGCCGATGCACGGCTACGAGGTCATCCAGGCGCTCGAGTCCCGGAGCAGGGGACGCTGGCGGCCGAGCGCGGGCTCCGTCTACCCGACGCTCCAGCAGCTCGCGGACGAGGGCCTCGTCACGAGCGCCGAGATTGACGGCCGGCGGACGTACACCCTCACCGACGCGGGCCGGGCGGCTGCTGCGTCGAACCCCGCCCCGCGGCCCTGGGACGACGCGTCGGCCGATGCGGGCGGCGACCTCGAGGACCTCTTCATGCAGCTCGCCGGCGCGGTGATGCAGGTCCAGCGCATGGGCTCCGCGCACGCGCGCGCGGAGACCACCCGGATCCTCGGCGACGCTCGCCGCCAGGTCTATCGCCTGCTCGCCGATGACGAGGCGGAGCCGGTTGCCGACGTTGGACCCGATCGCACCTGACCACGGACCCCGGACGGTTGCCGGGCTGACCCAGCCGCTGGGCGGCGGCCGGGCGGCCCGGACGCGGCGGACACCACGCAACCATCGGCCGGGGCGATATTCCGGACGACTGGCAGCTCGCCGGCTCGCCGCAGGCTGACGGCTCGCTTCAGGCAGACGGCCCGCCGCAGCCCGCCGCCCCGCCGCGGCGTTTCGCGCCGGCAGCGGTGCCCTTGACATGCCGAGCCGGCGAACCGCACCCTTGCCCGACCCCAGGAGGCACCCGGAGGATCCCGTGATCGAGCTCGGCGCGAACCGGTACGGCAAGCGGGCGATCCGGCTCGTCAAGGTGGTCCGGGATCCGGGCGGCCACCGGGTCCGCGACCTCACCGTGGACGTCGCGCTCGAGGGCGACTTCGCGGCCGCCCACACGGACGGCGACAACGCCCTGGTGGTCGCGACCGACACCATGAAGAACACGGTCTACGCGCTGGCGGCGGACCGGCTCACGGGCGCGATCGAGGCCTTCGGGATCGACCTCGCGACCCACTTCGCGGCGTTCCCGCAGGTCGAGCGAGCGACGGTCGGCCTGCGCGAGCACCGCTGGACGCCGATCGCCGGCTCCGGCGGGCCCGCCCCGGACGCGTTCCGGCGCGAAGGCGGCGCCACCCGGACCGCGACCGTCACGGCGGGCCCCGATGCCACGGTCGTCGAGTCGGGGCTGGAGGACCTCACGGTCATGAAGACCACGCGGTCGGCGTTCTCCGGGTTCGCCCGCGACGGCTACACGACCCTGCCCGAGGCTCCCGACCGGATCATGGCCACGAAGGTGACCGCGACCTGGCGCCACGCGGGCGCGACGCCGGACTGGGACGCGACCCACGCGGCGATCTCGGCCACGCTGCTGGACGTCTTCGCGAAGCACGAGAGCGAGTCGGTCCAGCACTCGATCTGGCTCATGGCCACGGCGATGCTCGAGCGCCACGCGGAGATCGACGAGGTCCGGATGACGCTGCCGAACCTCCACCACTGGGCCGTCGACCTCGCGCCGCTCGGCGGCCAGAACCGGGGCGAGATCTTCGTCGCGACGGCAGAGCCGCACGGCCTGATCGAGGCGACCGTCCGGCGATCGACCGCATGACCATCGCCCGCGCCGGGCGTCGAGATCGCGGGCCCGACGGTCGCGGGGCAGGAGCGCGTCCTCACGCCCGAGGCGGTCGCCTTCGTCGCCGACCTCGAGCGCCGCTTCCGGGACGAGCGCGGGGCGCTGCTCCGGCGCCGCGCGGCACGCCACGCGGAGATCGCCGCCGGCGCAGCTGCCGGGCTTCCTGCCGGAGACGGCGGACGTCCGCGCCGCCGACGTGGCAGGTGGCGCCCGCGCCGGCCGACCTCGACGACCGGCGGGTGGAGATCACCGGCCCGGCCGAGCCGAAGATGATGATCAACGCCCTCAACTCGGGCGCCCGGGTCTTCATGGCCGACTTCGAGGACGCCCTCAGCCCGACCTGGTCGAACGTCGTCGGCGGCCAGGCGCGCGGTGCAGGACGCGGTCCGCCGCACGCTCGCCTTCGAGACCCCCGAGAAGTCGTACCGGCTGGACGAGACGACGGCGACCCTCCTGGTCCGGCCGCGCGGCTGGCACCTCGAGGAGCGCCACCTGCTGGTCGACGGCCGGCCGGTCTCGGCCAGCCTGTTCGACGCCGGCCTCCACCTGTTCCACAACGCGGCCGGAGGCGCTGCGCCGGGGGTCCGGCCCGTACCTCTACCTGCCGAAGCTCGAGAGCCACCTCGAGGCCCGCCTCTGGAACGACGTCTTCGTCCACGCCCAGGCCGCGGTCGGCGTCCCCCGCGGCAGCGTCCGGGCGACCGTGCTCATCGAGACGATCCTGGCCGCGTTCGAGATGGACGAGATCCTGTTCGAGCTGCGCGAGCACGCCGCGGGGCTGAACGCCGGCCGCTGGGACTACATCTTCAGCATCATCAAGCGCTTCCGCGGCAGGTTCCGTCGTTCGTGCTGCCTGACCGAGGCCAGGTGACGATGGCGGTTCCGTTCATGCGGGCTTACACACGCCTCCTCGTCGCCACCTGCCACCGCCGCGGCGCCCACGCCATCGGCGGCATGTCGGCCTTCATCCCGAACCGCCGCGAGCCCGAGGTCACGGCGAACGCGCTGGCCCGGGTGCGCGAGGACAAGGAGCGCGAGGCGGGCGACGGGTTCGACGGTACCTGGGTCGCCCATCCGGACCTCGTCCCGATCGCCGGCGCGGTGTTCGACCGGGTCCTCGGGGAGCGGCCGCACCAGAAGGAGGCGCCGGGCGTCGGAGGGCGTCGCCGCGGCCGCGCTCCTCGACGTGGCGGTGCCCGGCGGCCGCGTCACCGAGGCCGGCGTCCGCCAGAACGTCAGCGTCGCGATTCGCTACCTCGATGCGTGGCTGCGCGGGAACGGCGCGGCGGCGCTCGACAACCTCATGGAGGACGCAGCGACCGCCGAGATCTCGCGCTCCCAGCTGTGGCAGTGGCGCCGCCACGCGACGCCGCTGGAGGACGGGAGCCCCTTCACGGCGGACCGCTACCGCCGGATCCGGGACGAGGAGCTTGATCGCCTCGGCCGCGACACGGGCCGGGTGGCGGAGGCGGCCGGCCTGCTCGACGACCTCGTCCTGGACGACGACTTCGCCGAGTTCCTCACCCTCGAGGCGTATCGCCGGCTGGAGTGACCGGACGCGGCCCGAGCGCGCCCGTCAGGCGAGCGGCTCGATTGCGCGTTCCACGAACTGCCCGAACCCCCGGCGCCCGACGAAGGCGCCGTCGCGGACGACGAACGAACCGCGGACGATCGTCGAGCGGACCGCGCCACGCACCTCGCGGCCCTCGAACGGCGTGTAGTCGCTCGAGTGGTGGAGATCGTCACCGCGGATCGTCCGTCGGGCCGCCGGGTCGAACAGGACGATGTCCGCGTCCAGGCCGGGCGCGAGCGCCCCCTTCGTCGTGAACCCGAACAGCCGCGCCGGCGTCGTGGCAGAGCAGGTCGACCATCCGCTCCAGCGTGATCCGCCCGGTCGCCACGCCCTCGTCGTAGACGATCGCGAGCAGCGTCTCGATCCCCGGCGCCCCGTTCGAGACCCGGTCGAACGACGCCCGCCAGCTCTGCTTCTCGACGCCGGCCCGGTCCGGCACGTGGTCGGTGGCGACGATCGAGAGGTCGCCGGCGGCGAGGCCGGCCCACAGGGCGTCCGGATGGCCGGCCGGGCGGAGCGGCGGCGAGATGACGTAGCGGGCCGCAGCCTCCGGGTCGCCGTCGTAGCGGTCCTCGGTCAGGGTCAGGTAGGCGGGGCAGGTCTCGGCGAAGACCGGGAGTCCCTCCGCGCGGGCGCCGCGCACCTCCGCCAGCGCGTCCGCGGAGGAGAGGTGGACGACGTACAGCGGCGCCCGCGCGGCCCGGGCGAGGGCGATCGCCCTCCCTGTCGCCTCGGCCTCGACGTACGGCGGCCGCGACGTCGCGTGGTAGCGGGGCCCGACCTCGCCCGCCGCCAGGTGCCGGGCCGTGAGGGCCTCGAGGATCGCCCGGTTCTCGCAGTGGACCTGCAGCATCCCGCCGGCCCGCCCGGTCGCGTCGAGCGCCCGGAGGATCGCCGCATCGTCGAGGCCGAAGTCGTAGACCATGAACGCCTTCAGCGTCGGGACGCCGGCGTCGATCACGGCGGGGATCTCCGCGACCGGGTCCTCGTGCGACGCCGTGATGACCAGGCTCGGCGCCACGTCGACGGCCGAGTCGCTGGCCGTGGCGGCTCGCCACTCGCGCAGGCCGGTCAGCAGCGAGCGGGCGGCGGCCTCCGACGAACCGGTGCCCGGGTTGTTGAAGGCGAGGAACGTGGTCGTGCCGCCGAACGCCGCCGCCACGGAGTCGTCGAAGAAGCGGTCCGGCCGCTCGTCGGTCGCGACCCGCACGTGCGTGTGGACGTCGACGACCCCGGGGAGCACCAGGAGCCCGGTCGCGTCGACCACCTCGCGGGCGGATGCGGTCAGCCCCCCGAGATCGGGCTCCACGGCCGTGATCCGCCCGCCGTCGACCGCGACGTCGGCCCGCGCCGAGCCGCCCGTCGTGACGACGGTGCCGCCGCGGACGAGGAGGTCGGTCACGGGGCTACGCCTGCTCGACGATCTCGATCTCCTGGGCGCCTTCCCACAGGCACCGCCGCCCGACCTCGCGGAGGCGGTCCGCCCAGCCCTCGTCCGGCACGATCGTCGCGAAGTGGTTCGCGGCCAGCTGGCCGACCTTCGACGACGTGGTGCACGCGCCGTAGGGGAAGAAGATCTCGCACTCGCTGATCCCGCCCGGGTAGAGCGCCAGCTGGCCCGGGGCCGGGTGCGACGTGTGGTGCTCCCAGCCGACGTCCGGCCGCAGGTCGCCGTAGGGGATCCAGGTCGACTCGCCGCTCCAGCGGCAGTGGATGAGCCGAGCGCGCAGGGGCAGGAGGGCCCGGACCGCGGCGATCGTCTGCGGCGCCTCGGGCTCCCAGCGGGCGCTAAAGTGCAGGTCGCCAACCCGGATCGACAGATCGCTCATCGGCGGAGGATAGCGCGTGGCGCAGGACCGACCGACGATCTCCACCCACGTCCTGGACACGGCCGCGGGCACGCCGCGGGCCGGCGTCCACGTCCGGCTGCGGCGGCCGGCCGCCGACGGCAGCGCCCCGCTCGTCGGGCGAGGGCGTGACCGACGAGGACGGCCGGATCCGCGACCTCCTCGGTGGCGGCACGCTCGAGACGGGCCTCTACCGGCTGGAGTTCGCCCTCGACCCCGACGGGTTCTTCGCCGGGCTCGCCCTGGATCTCCGGGTCGACGACGCCGGCCGCGGCTACCACGTGCCGCTGCTGCTCGCGCCGTTCGGGCTCACGACGTACCGCGGCTCGTGACGGGACGTCCGCCGGCGATCGCGGAGCTCGACGAGCTCGACGCGGAGGCGTGCTGCGCAGCGCTCGCGCCGCTGTTCGAGGGCGCGCCACGGTTCCTCGCCCGCCTCTGCGCGGAACGGCCGTTCGGCGACGAGGCCCGCCTGTTCGCCCGGGCCCGCACGATCGCCCACGGCGATGCCGGAGCCCGAGCAGCTCGAGCTCGATCGACGCCCACCCGCGGCTGGGCGCTCCCCGGGACTCGGTGTCCGCGCTCTCCTTCGTCGAGCAGGGCTACGACCGCGAGGACGCCTCGGCCGCGGCCACAGCCGCGGCCGAGGCAGCCGCCGACCGCGAGCGGGCGCGCGTCGCGGGCGAGCTGGAGCGCCTCAACGCCGCCTACGAGGCCCGGTTCGGGTTCCGCTACTGCGTCTTCGTGGCCGGGCGACCGCGCGCGGCGCTGCTGCCGGGATTCGAGGCGGCCCTCGGCGCCGAGCGCATCGCGGAGATCGCCCGCGCGCTCGACGCCGTCGTGGACATCGCCGAGGACCGATACAGAAGAGGAGGGCGACCATGAAGACGGCACGGGCCTCGACAAGGCGCGCCGCGTGATGGACGGTCGTCTCATGCTCGCCGCGATCCTGGTCGCGCTGCCCGTCGCCTTCAACGTGCTCTTCGCGGCCCTTGCCCGGACCTTCGACTACCCGGACATCCTGCGCCACGACGCCGCCGAGATCCTGGCGAGGTTCGCGGCTGGCGGCCCGAGGCTGATGGTCCTCTGGTGGAGCTTCATGCTCACCGCCCTGGCGCTGGTCCCGGTGGCCGCCCTGCTCGCGGTCGAGCTGGCACCCGCCGGCGCGACGCTCGCCCAGCTCAGCCTCGTGCTCGGTGTCGCGGCCGGGCTGACGCAGGCCCTGGGGCTCGCCCGCTGGCCGTTCCTGGTGCCCGTGCTCGCGAGCCGACATGCCGAGGCCGTCACGGACGCGGAGCGGGCGACCGTCGCCCTCGTCTTCGATGCCTCCCATCGCTACCTGGGCGTCGCCGTCGGCGAGCACCTCGGCTACCTGCTGACCGGGGCCTGGACGACCGTGGTCGGCCTGGCCCTGGTTGCCTCGCCGGAAGCGTCCGACCTGCTGGGCTGGCTCGGCGCCGGCCTGGGCTCGTTGCTCGCCGTCGGGTCGCTCGAGTTCGTCGGGCGGCCCGGCTCTCGCGGCTGGTCGGTCGCCGAGCGCATCGTCCCGTTCGCCTATGTCGGCTGGTCGCTGTGGCTGGTCGGGCTGGGCGTCTCGCTGCTGCTCGGCGTGAGCTGACCGAGCCCGTCATCCTCGGGACCGCCCGTCAGGTCGGCCGGTCGGCGGGGACCGGCTCGAGGATGAGGGCCTGCATCGGGCAGCAGTCAACGGCCCGCTGGACGTCGTGGAGCTGCCCGCGGTCGATCGGCCCCGGAGGGATGAACGGGTAGCGCCACTCGTCCAGCGGGATCAGGTCGGGCAGCAGGTCTCCGCAGAGGCCGTAGCCGTCGCAGCGGATCCAGTCCACCCGCAGTCGCATCTCCTTCCTAGGTGCCATCGAGCCGCGACCCCGTGCTGGAGCACCACCGCTGCCGCGCGTGGCGCGAGTACTCGTGGCCGAAGACGTCGAGCGCGCTGGCCATCAGCTGGATCGCGCCGTCCGGGTGGTGGCACGCGCCGCGCCCCGCGACCTGCGCGGTCCAGCGCTCGATGTCGCCGAGCTCGTCGGCGTCCGCGGTGCCCCGCGCCAGCCTGCTCGTCGCATCGCTGATCGCCCGCAGCCCGAAGACGCACGGACCGCACTGGCCGGCGCTCTCGCCGGCCATGAAGGCCATGATCTCCGCGGTCGCAGCCACGCCGCAGCGCTCGTTGGGAAGGAAGCCGACGATCCCGCACCCGAAGGTCAGGCCACGGGCTCGCATCGCGACGGGATCGAGGGGAAGGTCCCAGGCGTCATTCACCCGGGCCCACGTTCCGAAGTAGCCTCCCAGCACGACGGCCTGGATGTCGGTCATGCTGGCCCCGGCGTCGGTGGCGACTTCGCCGATCGTCGTCCCGAGCTCGATCTCGCGGACGCCTTCCTCCGGGACGGCGCCGGAGACGGTGATCAGGGCCGTGCCGCGGGACTCGAGCCGACCCGCGGAGCGGTACCACTCGTGGCCGTACCGCGCGATGAGGGCCGCGTAGGCGAGGCTCTCCACGTTCTGCACGAGCGTCGGGCGGTCACGCACGCCGCGCTCCGAGACTCGTGGTGGCGTGGTGATCGGTCGGGCATCGCCGGTGTTGATGCAGTGGACCGCCGCAGACGCCTCGCCGGCAACGTAGCCGATGGGAGCCGTCACGACGCGTGTCGGCTGGCGGATCTGGCCCTCCCGCTCGTCGAGCGCCCGCCTCATCGCCGCGACGGCCGCTTCGTGCTCCATCCCGATGTAGAAGACGATCTCCTCGGCGCCGACCGCCTCGGCGGCCAGAACGGCCCCGTCGATCACGAGGTGCGGCCGGTTCGCCATCAGGACTCGATCCTTGGCGCTCGCGGGCTCCCCTTCGGCGCCGTTCGCGACGATGACGGCCCGGCCGTGGCTGCGCTCTGCCATGGCTCGCCACTTGCGTCCCACCGGGAAGCCGGCACCACCCCGACCGAGCAGCCCGCTCGCCTCGAGGTCGGAGATGAGATCGCGGCGCCCGAGTCCGCTCGGCAGGGCGCCGAGCCGGGCCAGGTGAGCGCCGAAGGGCTCCGGGCTGCCGTCCAGGGGAGGGCCGGCCAGCAATCGGTGGGCTGCCTGTTGCGCGATCAAGGACTGGTTCCGCTCCATGCTCGAGATCGGGATCGCGGTCGCGACGGGGCGCCGGGCATCGCGCGTGGCGAGCCTGCCGACCGGGCGGCAACCGCAAACGACCCAAGGGTCTCTCCTCTGCATGAGGCGACGACAGGGAGAAAGGTTTCCGGGGACGGGGCGTACCGATGGGGCCTGCCGCAACCAACCGGGAAACGGCGCCGCCGCCAGGCGACGCCGCCACGGCGGGGCTCGACGATCACCAGCCGCGTGCGAGGCAGTGCGCCCGGCGCGCAGGAGCGACCCTCGGCGTCTACGCCGGACTGACGGGCAGCTCCGCGCCGGGCACCGCGCCACCGCGGCCACGCCGGGGCTCCACGACCGGTCGCAGCAGCATGGCGGACACGCCGTACAGGAGGACCGCCGTGAAGAACGCGGCGCGCGGGGCGACGGATTCGCCACCGACCTTGGTCGTGAGGTCGAGGACGACCCCGCCCAGCACGGCCGCGAACAGCGGCGCCGAGCCGGTGGCCACGTTGCTGAGGCCCATGTAGCGGCCGGCCGAGACCCGCGGGATGATGTCCGTCATGAGGGCCCAGTCAACGGCGAGGAACGTCCCCGCGGACATGCCGAACAGTCCTGCGCCCAGGATCGCGATCGCGACATGGGGGGCCAGCGCCGTGATCGCCACGCCGATCGCCCCGATCAGGCAGGCGGCGTAGATCACCGGCTTCCGCCCGATCCGGTCGGAGAGCCGAGAAGCGGGCACGACGGCGAGCAGGTTCCCGACCGCCACCACGACGAGCATGGCGGTGTTGACGGCGCCGGCCCCCGATTCGTCGTACGCGAACACGTTCTTGAGGTACACCACCACGTAGGCGAACAGGATCCCCCCGGCCATCAGGAAGAAGAGCCGCGAGGCGACGAGCCAGACGTAGGAGCGCTCCTGGAGGATGTCCGTGCCCCACGTCTCCCGGGCGATGGCGAACCACGACTTGCCCTCGCGCGGTTTCGGCGGCGGCCCCTTGTCGACCTTCAGGACCACGCTGGCCATGGTCACCAGCTCGACGATCGCCACCGCGGCGATCGCGAGCGGCCGGTTCTCGTAGTAGGCGGCGATGCTGACGAGGGCGTAGCCCGTGATGTTCCCGATGATCTGCATCATCCCGACCATCGCGCTCGCCATCCCGACCTGCGGCTCCGCGACGAGGTCCGGCACGTAGCCCTGGAACGGCCCGCGGGCGATGTTGGTGGAGAAGTTGAGCAGGATCACGGACGTCGCCAGCATCAGCAGCGTGTTCGAGGTCGCGATCGCGTACAGGAAGACGAGATCGAGCAGGGAGCCGACGACGATGAACGGCTTGCGCCGGCCCCACTTGGTCACGGCGTAGTCGCTGATCCCGCCGACGGTCGGCTGGACCAGGATCGCCACGAGCGCCCCGCCGAGGGTGACGATGGCGGTGGCGGCCCCGAGCGGGACGTCGCCCCTGATGTTCGTGTAGGCGAGCTGGTACCCGATGTAGAGGCCGACCGCAGCGTCGATCGCCGTCAGGCCCAGCCAGTAGGCCGAGATCCGCGCCAGCTGGGTGAACGGCAGCAGGGCGATTGGACGAGCGCCTGCCTCCGGCGGGCTGCCGCGGGCATCGATCGCCCCACCGGGCGTCATCGCCATGTCGGCCACGGTCGTCGTCCCTCCCGGGCTGGATGCCGCCTGCCGCCGTGGTGGGCCCCGGAACCTGGCCGGCCGACGGCCGCTACTTGACGACGATGGGGATGCTCCCGAAGGTGCCCGGGACGCGGTCGGAGGCGTAGCGGATCTCGTAGCTTGCCGGCCTCGGCGGGTGCAGTCAGGGTCGCCGGGCTGCCGCTCGCGGTGTACGCGTAGCTCTCGTTGGTCCACTTCAGCGCGCCGGCCGGGACGATCGTGATGTAGTCGCTCGGCCCGTTCGGCCCTGTCCACGTCACCGCGAATGTCGCGCCCTTGGCCACCGAGTCCGGCGCGTCGAGCGTGACGATGTACGGCGTCACGGCGATCGGCGCGCGCACCATGGTCTTCGCGTCCGTGCCGGTGACGTACCACAGCTCGTAGTCGCCGGCCGCGATCGGGGCGACGAGCGGACCGGGGCTGCCGGCCGACGTGTAGAAGTAGCTCTCGTTGGTCCACTTCAGCGCGCCGAGCGCGACGATCGTGACGTAGTCGCCCGGCCCGTTGGGACCGGTCCAGGCCACCTTGAAGCTCGTGCCCGCCTGGACCGTCGCCGGCCCCTCCAGCGATCCCACGAACGGCGTGACGGCGATCGGACGTCGAGCGAGGATCGCGCCGTCGGCGTTGGAGACGTACCAGAGCTCGTACGCGCCGGCGGTCGTCGGGGCCATGAGCTTCCCCGGGCTGCCGCCGGTTGCGTTGAAGTACGGCTCGTTCGTCCACTTCTCCGTGCCGACCGCGACGATCGTCACGTAGTCGCTGGGGCCCTGGGGGCCTGTCCAGGCGACCGTGATCGCCGAACCGCCCGAGACCTCGGCGGGCGCGTCGAGCGTCGCGGGGCCGCCCGGAGCGACGGTGGCGTTCGCCTCTGCCGAGGCCGACGGCGCCGGCGATGCGGTGCTCGCGACGGGCGTTGCGGTCGGGGCAGCGGTGGGAGTCGTCGACGGGGCGCCCGCACCTCCGCAGGCGCCGACCAGCATCACCACCATGACCCCAAGGGCGCCCAGGCCGGCGACGCGGCGAGACCGACTCGACATCGCCTCCGGCATGCTCGAAGTCGCCATCACGACCCCCCTCCACTTCGTGAGGACCCTCACGTGCGAGGAGTGTGCGCCCCGCACGATGCGTTTGTCCATCTGCTCCCAACGTCTCGATGCCACCGGCACCGAATCCGTCCGAATGGCTGTTACGGGCCGCCCGGGCGGCGACCTAGGATCGTGGCACGCCGAGGGGGCAGAAGCCCATGGAGTTCCGCGTCCTGGGCCCGGTCGAGGTCGTCGAGGACGGCCGGCGGCTCACGGTCGCCTCCGGCCGCCAGCTGGCGCTGCTCGCGTTCCTCCTCATGCACGCCAACCACACCATCTCGGTGGAGCGGATCATCGAGGAGCTCTGGGAGGACGAGCCGCCCGGCAGCGGGGCCAAGACCGTCGCCTTCCACGTGTCCCGGCTCCGCGACGCGCTCGAGCCGGGGCGCCAGCGGGGCTCGCTGAACGGGGTCGTGGCGACCGAGACCGGCGGCTACGTCCTGCAGGTGGAGCCGGACCGGATCGATGCCGTCCGATTCGAACACCTGGCCTCGCAGGGACGGGCGATCCTCTCCCGCGACCCCGAGACGGCCCGAGCGCACCTCGACGAGGCACTGGCACTGTGGCGCGGCGAGCCGTACGCCGGCCTGGCCGACGAGTCCTTCGCACAGCCGGAGATCCGCCGCCTGGACGAGCTCCATCTCCGGGCGCGGGAGGACCGGCTCGAGGCCGACCTTGCGCTGGGACGGCACGCCGAGGTGATCGATGAGCTCCAGGCGCTCGTCGCGAAGGAACCCCTGCGGGAACGCTTGCGCGCCCAGCTCATGGTCGCGCTCTACCGGGCCGGGCGGCAGGCGGAGGCGCTCCGGACCTACGGCGAGGGTCGCCGGGTGCTTGGAGACGAGCTCGGCATCGACCCGGGGCCCGAGCTCCAGCAGCTCGAGGGCTGGATCCTGCGCCAGGACCCGCGACTCGAGGTCCCGACGCGGCGGCGCAGGGTCCGCAACCCGTACAAGGGCCTGCGACCGTTCGGAGAGGAGGACAGCCGCGACTACTTCGGCCGGGAGGCGCTCATCGCCCGCCTGGTCGAACGCCTGGGGGACGTGGCCCGCGCGGGTCGGCTCCTCGTCGTCGTCGGCCCGAGCGGCAGCGGCAAGTCCAGCGCCGTCCGGGCAGGCATCGTCCCGGCCCTGCGGGCGGGAGCGCTGCCGGGCTCGGCGCGCTGGCCGATCGCCGTGATGCAGCCCGGCACTCGGCCGACCCGGGAGCTTGCGGCGGCGCTGCGCACGGTGGCGGCGGGCGCCGCGCGCGGGGAGGCCGTACGCCCGGGTGGCGACGGCGATGTCGCCCGCGCAGTCGCCCTCGCACTTCCCGATGAAGTTGCGCACCTGGTGCTCGTGGTCGACCAGCTCGAGGAGCTCTGGTCACTCGTCGAGGACGACGCCGAGCGGACGAGCTTCATCGGAGCGCTGGTCGAGGCGCTCTCGGCACGCGACAGCCGGCTCCTGGTCGTCGCGACGTTGCGCGCGGACTTCCTCGATCGCCCGCTCCGCTCCCCGGGGCTGGGGGAGCTGGTCAGGGCTGGCACGGAGCTGGTCACGCCGCTCATCCGCGACGAGCTGGAGCGGGCCATCGTGCGGCCGGCGGCGTCGGTGGGGGTCCAGCTCGAACCGGGCCTCGCGGCGGAGGTGATCGCCGACGTGGCCCGCCAGCCGGGGGAGCTCCCGCTCCTCCAGTACGCCCTCACCGAGCTCTTCGAGCGGAGTGACGGGCAGCGCCTGACGCGCGAGGCCTACGCCGCGGTCGGCGGCGTGCTGGGGGCGCTCGGCCGTCGGGCCGAGGACGTGTATGCCAGCCTGGACGCCGATGGCCGCGAGGTCAGCCGCCAGGCCTTTCTGCGCCTCGTGGTGCCGGGCGAGTCCAGCGAGCCGACGGCCCGGCGGGTCGCGCGCGCGGAGCTCCGCACCCTCGCCGACGATCAGCGGCCCATTGACAAGGCACTCGACGCGTTCGGGCGTGGGCGCCTCCTCTCGTTCGACCGGGATGCCGTGACCGGCGAGCCGTTCGTCCAGGTCGCCCACGAGGCGCTCCTGACCCGCTGGCCGCGCCTGAGCGGGTGGATCGAGGAGGCCCGCGAGGATCTCTGGACGCGCCGCCGCCTGGCGGACGCGGCAACCGACTGGATCCGTTCCGGACGCGATCCTGGGTACCTGCTCTCCGGGAGCCGACTTGGACTCCTGGCGTCGTGGGCTGCCTCGACCGACCTGCGACTGGATCTCCCGGAGCGAGAGCTGCTCGACGCGAGTGACGACGAGCGACGCCGGCTGGACGAGGCGGCCGCGACCCAGGGCGCGCACGAGCGCGCGCTCGAGCGCCGCGCGACGACCCAGCTGCGGGCCCTCGTGGCCGTGCTGGCCATCGCGGCTCTCGTGGCGACGTCGCTGTCGGTCGTCGTGTACGGGCAGGGCGAGGCCGCCCGGGAGCAGGGGGGACTCGCCTCTGCGCGCGAGCTGGCGGCCGCCTCGATCGGGAACCTGGGCACCGATCCGCAGCTGAGCCTGCTGCTCGCGTGGCATGCCGCAGACGCCACGTCCGACCGGGGCTACGTCGTCGAGGAGGCGATGGACGCCCTGCACTGGGCGCTCCAGGCGGCCCACGTGGCGTATCCGGCGAGCGCGGCCCCCGTCGCCGTCCGAACCGGCCCGGGCGACCGGCGCGGCGTCATGCTGCTGGCGCCGGACCTCCTCATGACCCTTGCGGCGACGGCGGCTGGTCGCGGCCTCGCTCCCGGCGAGTGCCGCACCTACCTCCACCGCTTGGCGTGCCCGCCGGCACGCACGGCCCCCGGTCCGGCCGTGAAGGACGTCTACACGGCAGCGGGTGTCGTTCCGGTCGAACAGCTGGCGAGCGGCTCGCTCGCCGGGTCGCGGGTGGACGCCCTGTCCCAGCTCCCGGTGGACCTGGAACCCGTCCTGGCCGCGTTCGAACGCGAGACGGGCATCGACGTGACCGGGGCGACCGCCGCGGACGCCGACCTCGAGGCGCGCATCGCCGCGGGGAACCTGCCCGACGTCGCGATCGTCGCGCGGCCGGCCCTCGTAGCGGAGCTGGCGCGGGCCGGCCTGCTGGTCGACCAGTCCGGCTTCGTCGACGTCGGGCGGCTCCGCTCGATCGCCGGCGACTACCTCGTGCGGCTTGGCACTGTCGGCGCAGAAGGGGGTTGGCCGGCCGCCAGCGGCCGCCTGTACGGCGCGGCGTTCGCGATCGCGGCCGAGAGCATGATCTGGTACCCCAGGGCGGCATTCGAGCAAGCCGGCTACTCCCTCCCTCGATCCTGGAGCGAGCTGCAGGCCCTGAGCTCCAGGATGGTGGCTGACGGCCGAACGCCCTGGTGCCTCGGCGTCGAGGCCGGTTCGAAGTCCGGCGCCGGTGGCGTCGCGTTCGTGGAGGAGGTCGTGCTCCATGCGGCCGGTCCCGGCACCTATGACTCCTGGGCCACGGGAAGGCAGCCCTTCACCGGCTCCCAGGTGCGGAGCGCGTTCCAGGAGCTCGGCAACCTGGCCTTCCGGGACGGCTACGTGCTCGGCGGCGCGGCCTCCGCCCTGCATACACCGGAGACGATCGCCGGCTGGCCCATGTTCGACGATCCGCCCCAGTGCTGGCTGCACCTCGCGGGCGGGACGGACCGGGTCGCGTGGCCCGCGGTCGGGCCCGCCGTCCTCGCTGCCTTCCCGTTCCCGGCAGCCAACCCGGCGTACGCCGACGAGGTCCGGGGGCGGGCCTTCACGCTGGTCGTCTTCCACGACCGCCCCGAGGTGCGCCGGTTCGTCGATCTCCTGCTCGACGACCAGTTCTTCGCCGCGGCGACGACGTCCCTCGTCCCGGCCGGGATCTGGCCGACGGGCCCGCCGGACCCGGCCGTCCGGCTGGACGAGGTCACGAGTCTGGAAGGCGAGCGGCTGCAGATCGCCCTGCGCGCGGGGACCTTCCGCGTCGCGGCCTCCGATCTCATGCCGACCCGGCTCGCCGCGGCGTTCGCGCAGGCGACGCTGACCTACCTGACGTGGGGGGAGGTCAGCCTCAGCGGCGTCCTCCGCGACCTCGAGGAGGTCCGGCGGGGGACGAGGTAGATGCGAGCTCCCGGGCGATCCGGGCTAGCCACCGCATAGCCCGACGCTAGCCGACCGTACGCAGGATCGACGACGAAGCCCGGTCGAACGGAGACCGGGGCGACAGGCACAAGAAGGCGGTGCGTCATGAGACGCTTCACGACACTCATCGGAGCCCTCGTGCTGGTGGTCGCGGCCTGCAGCGGGAGCGCCTCGCCGGAAGCGACCCCGGCAGCGACTCCCGGGCCCGCGACCGCAACGCCGTTGGCAGCCATGCCTGGTGCCGCGACGGCGACGCCGTCGGCGATCTCCGCCACGGTCACCTTCGACGACGAGACATGCGCCTACTCCGGCCCGACCGTCATCCCGCGCGGCGCGGCCGTCACCTTCACCCTGGTCAACACGCCGGCGTGGGCGAAGGGATCGCTCGGGGCCGGCCTCCTCGTCACGCCCGTGCTGGACGGAACATCGTGGGAGCAGGTCCTGGCCTATGCCGAGACGCACCACGTCTTCCCGTTCCCGGACTGGATGAGGATCCCCGGGACCGGCTTCGACCGCTATGGAGCCGGCGAGAATGGGCTGGGCGAGGCCCTCTCGGTGGTTCCGGATGAGACGCGCGTGGACGAGACCGGCACGACCGTCATGACCCGCGACCTCTACGTCGTCGTGTGCAACACCCACCCGGACGAGGGCCAGGTTCCCTATCCGGCAATCCTGCTCACGACGAGGACGGAGGCAGCGACGCCCGTGCCGACGGCGACCCCACTGGCGATCTCCGCCACAGTCACCTTCGACGACGAGACATGCGCCTACTCCGGCCCGACCGTCATCCCGCGCGGCGCGGCCGTCACCTTCACCCTGGTCAACACGCCGGCGTGGGCGAAGGGATCGCTCGGGGCCGGCCTCCTCGTCACGCCCGTGCTGGACGGAACATCGTGGGAGCAGGTCCTTGCCTACGCCGAGACGCACCACGTCTTCCCGTTCCCGGACTGGATGAGAATCCCCGGGACCGGCTACGACCGCTATGGAGCCGGCGAGAACGGGCTGGGCGAGGCCCTGTCAGTGGTCCCCGATGAGACGCGTGTGGACGAAACCGGCACGACCGTCATGACCCGCGACCTCTACGTCGTCCTGTGCAACACCCACCCGGACGCGGGCCAGGTTCCCTATCCGGCAATCCTGCTCAAGGTCCTCGACGGCGGCTGACGCCGCGGGAGCCGTCACCAGCGACGGTCGGCGTCACCGCCCGCGATCAAGGCTCCGCACCCGAAGCGCCCGGGCCTCCCCCGGGCGCTTCGGCGTTTCGTCTACCTCATCGGCTCCCCCGCCGCGAAGCGGGCGATGAGGTCCGTGTAGCCGGGCAGGCCGCGCTCGTAGCCGATCGCCCAGAAGCCGGCGCCGGCCAGGCCCCGCTCGTTGGCGAGGGCCAGCTTCGGGGCCAGCGTCGCTGGCGAGTCGACGTAGATCGCCCGCCACGGCCCGGTCTGGGCGGGCGCGGCGGACGCGGCCGACGACGGCGCCGGGGACGGGCTGCCCGCGCCGGCCGAGGGCGATGCGGACGGTCGCCGGAGCGGGTCGCCCTGCCGGTCGAGCGAGTAGAGCTCCACGACCTCGATCTCGTCGCGGACGGGCACGGCGGCCGGGTCGCGGAGGATGTCCAGGTGCTGGCGTGGGATCCAGGTGTCCCCCCGATCGGTCGCGGGCGCCCCGATCTCCGGATCGACGACGGGCCAGGTCATCCCGTACAGGGGCAGGCCGAGGAAAGTCCGCTCGACGGGCACGCCGAGCGCCTCGTAGAGATCGAGGGACCAGACCAGGTCCTTCTCGCCGCCGTCGCGGCGATCCAGGGGCGCCGTCGCGCCGGGCTCCGACCCCGCCACGCGATAGTCGTAGCCCATCAGGAAGATGCGATCGGCGCCCGCCTCCGCGGCCGCCGCGGCCATCGTCGCGCCGGTCAGGTTCGCCTGGGTCGCGACCGAGACGCGGTCTCCCGGATCGGCCGCGACGACTGCCTCGCGCAGGCGATCCACGAACGCGCCGTACGCTGCCAGGTGCTCGAGGTCGAGGCCCTCCACGTCGGCGTTGACGCCGTCGAGCCCGAGCTGTCCGACGAGCGCCACGAGCGCCGCGATCGTCGCGTCCTGCAGCGTGACATTCCCGAAGAAGCCGCTGTTCCGCTCCTGGCCGAAGCTGCTGAAGACGAGCTCGACGCGGACGTCGCGATCGCGCGCCTCGCGGATCAGCTGGGCACCCAGCGGACCGGTGATGCGGCGATAGCCGTTCTGCGTGGTGTCGATCGCCCCCGTGCGCGTGTTGGTGACGCTGAACAGGGCGAGCGTCGTCAGGTCGGTCTCGCCGAGGTGGGCCGCGATGCCGTCGTCCATCTCCCAGTACGGCAGGTAGCCGTAGACCTCGTGGCCAGGGCTCGGCCGCGGCGTAGGCGTCGGCGTTGCCGGCTGGCTCGGGCCCGCAGCCGTCGGGGACGCCTCGGCTGGGTTGGGTGCCGGCGCGCAGGCCGCGGCCGTCGCAGCCACGAGGGCGACGGCAAGGCCGAGTGCGGCGAGGAGTGATCGGGGCACCCGGGAAGGGTGGGCGTCGACGTCCGAACGGTCAAACGCACCCCCGACATCCACGGCGCCCCGGGTCGCTGTCAGCCCGCCGGGCGGTGTCCGAGGAGGCGCAGGGCGCCGTCCCGGATGACCTCGCGCGGCAACGGATGCGACGCGCCGGCCGGCGTGACGAGCAGGCCGTCCAGGAAGGCGAGGTACAGCGTGGCGAGGGCGTCCGGGTCGGCCGGTGCGAGCGCGCCCTCCGACCGCGCCTCGGCGACGACCCGTCGCACGTTCACGCGCCAGCGGCGCTCCACCTCGGGGAGGTCGAAGCCGAGGGAGTCGATGAGATCCCGTCCGCCGCGCCCTGCCAGGCTCGTGACGATCCGGAGGAGCTCGGCCTGCTCGTCGTGAAACGCCAGGGTGCGGTCGACGAGGATCTCGAGCTTCCGGCGTGCGGGACCGTACTCTTCCGCCACCGCGGCGGACATCGCCTCGCGCGCGGCGAACCCCTCGGCCAGGATCGCCTGGAGGATCGCCTCCTTCGATTCGAAGTGCCAGTAGATGTTGCCCGGGCTCATGCCGGCTCGGCGGGCGACGTCGGCAACCCGGCATGCGAAGAAGCCGCGCTCGGCGAACACGGACCGCGCGGCGGTGAGGATGCGCTTCCGGCTGGCTGCCCGCGTGGCTTCGCTCTCTTCCCGGGAGCGAGGTGCCATGATCGGCTCCTCCGTGTTGCTGAATCATTGTTCAGTTGTAAAGGTAATACTGAACACACAGTCAGTCAACAAGCCCGGATCGAGAGACCGGGACGGCCGTGCCGAGGGTCACCCCGGCGAGCGGCGAGCGCGCCCCATTCCTGGGGCTACGGCTCGAGCACCGTCGTCCGGGACAGGACAGCGCCGTCCGCGGCGAATGCCAGGATGGTCGCTGAAGATCCCCCGCCGGTCTCCGGCTCGACGGCCAGCGCCCATCCGATCGCGTCCGACGCGGCGGCCGACCAGAACTCCGCCCCACGGCGGGCGAGATGCATCGGCCAGCCCGGGACTGCCCGGCCGTCCCGCCCGATCGCGACCAGGCTGCCGCCGATCTGTGCATCGGGCGCGGCCAGGGGCAGGTAGACGACCCCGTCCGGGCCAACGGCGGGGATCGCGCGCCAGACGCCGCAGCCGGCGGTCTCGGCAGGGCAGGTCCCCTGCCACTGCACGGCCGTGTCCGCGCGGTATGGCCATCCGCCCAGCACGTTGGCCGACGGGTTGATCGCGTAGACGACCGTGTGGTCGTCCGCCTCGCCGATGACGAGGGCCGTGCCGTCGTCCGCGACGAGCGGCGCCATCGGTCGGCCGTCGGGCCCGCCGCCGCTCCACGCGCTGGCGCCCGTGATCGGCAGGGGGTCCGACCTCGCCACCGTGCTCCCGTCGCTCGCCAGCACGACCAGGCGGGAGGTGCCCTGCGCGGCTGATGCCACGGTCACGAAGATCTGGCCACCGGACCCGAAACCGAGCGCCGAGAGCCCTCCCTCCAGGCGGACGGGCCATCCCGCCCGCTGCCCGCCCATGTCGAAGGCCGTGATCACGCCATCGGCCATGTTCTCGTGATAGGCGGTGCCGTCGGGACCCATGACGACGCGCCAGCCCGCGTCGCCCATCTCGACGCGCGCACCCGAACGAACGGTACCGTCCTCCGACACTTCCTGGATCCAGTGGACGACCATCGATCGGCTCTCCACCCCGCCCCCGGGAACCGTCACGTCCCGCTCGATCACCTCGCTCGCGATCAGGAGAAGGCGGCCATCGACAATGCGGGGACGGCCCGCAACCTCGCCCCTGTGCGACCAGCTGCCGACGGGCCGGCCCGCCGCATCAAACCTGAACACGCCCGTCGAGACGGTCCCGTCAGAGGCTTCGTCGGAGCGACACACCACCGTGATGGAGCCGTCGCTCGTCGTCGCCGGCGGCAACGGTCTCGCGTTCGGGTCGTCGCACGACCAGCCGTCCACCGCGATCGGCCACCCGGCTCGCGGATCCCCCGTCGGGTCGAGCAGCGCGAGCACGCTGCGCCCGGGCCGATCGGCCCCGGCGTTGGCTGTTGACACCAAGACGTAGGTGCCCCCGTCCGGGCCCGGGGCCAGCTGGACCGTGCCACCGGTCACGGGGAATGCAGCCGGAGCAGGCACCCAGGCCGGCGGGGGCTCGGCCGGCGGCACAGGCAGCGGCGAGGCGCTCGGGTCGACGACGACGGCGGGCACGCTCGGGCTCGGGTCGACGACCATGACCGGCGGGCGGCTCTGCAGGAGCATCGCACCCGCGGCGGCGACGCCCAGGAGCGCCACGAGCAGGAGGGCCGTGGCGGCGACGAGGACCATCAGGCGCTGCGGGGAGGTGCGCGGCTCGCGCCCGGCGATGGCGGCATGGACGGCGTCGTCGACGCGCCGCGACGGGAGGGGGGTCGCCGGCCGGCGCAGGAGCGCGGTGTCGCCCAGCAGGGCGGCAGCGGTCCGGGCGCAGGCGGGGCAGATCGTGAGGTGACGGTCCAGCTCGGCGAGCTCGGCGGACGGCAGGCCGAAGTCGAGGGCGCTCGCGGCAAGCTCGAGGGCGCGGTCGTGCAGGCGGCGGGTGGTGTTCATGGCCGGACCTCCGTCGCCTCGAGGATGCCGCGCAGCTCGAGACGGGCACGGCACAGCAGGGTGCGGGTCGCGCCCTCGCTGCGCCCCAGCAGCCCTGCCACCTCGTGACCGGAGAATCCCCGGGCGGCCAGCAGGAGGGCGGCTCGCCGGTCGGCTGCGAGGTGGGCCAGGGCCGCGTGAAGCTCGGCATCCCGCTCCGAGCGCAGGAACTCGCTCTCGGGTCGCGGTGGGTCGGAGCGGTCGAAGAGACGTGGCAGGAGCCGGACGAGGGTCGCACCCCGCCGGCCGCGGTCGATCGCCGCGTTCGCCGCCGTCCGGTAGAGCCAGGGCCGGACCTCGTCGGGCATGCGCCCGGCGCGGGCCTCGCGGACCAGGCGCAGGAACGTGTCCTGCAGGACATCCTCGGCGACATCCGGGTCGCGGGTCATCCCCACGAGGAAGGCGTACAGCTCGCCGCGGCGATCCTCGTAGATCGACGCGAGCGTGGCCTCGTCGGCGCGGGCCGCCGGCCGCGCCCGCTCGAGGGCGGGCGACGGCTCGTCGGGGGCGAGGGGTGCCGTCGACTCGGTTGCGCCGTTCACACCCTTGAAACGCATGACGCCCGGTCTTGTTACGCGCGCCGGGGATTGGTTGCCGGCTCCGTCGCGCCTGCCCGGAGTCTTCGCCGGACCGGCACGCCCGTACAGGGCCGAACGGCCGGGAGCGTCGGGGCGGCGTCCGACCGGCCCGACGGAGCGGCCCGCTACACCCTCACGCGCTCCAGCAGCTTCACCAGGTAGCGCGAGCGCATCTGCTCGGTCGCCAGCACCTGCTTCGTCGGCGGCAGGCGCAGGATCACGCCGAGGACCGCGCGCCATCGCGCGGTGGCTGAAGAGCGCCCGGTTGTCGAAGATGCAGTCCTGCGAGGCGCCCGCGCTCGATCGCCATCAGGACGATCCGATGGAGCGTGTCGACCGGGGTGACGACCCGCTCGGGCGCGCGCCTCGAGCCAGAGCCCCTTCGTCGGGCAGACGCGGGTGCAGACGCCGCAGCCCAGGCAGATGTCGGCGTCGAGCTCCGCCCGGCGCCGGCGTCGGCTTGCTGCGGATCGTTCGCCGAGACCAGCGTCATCGCCTCGACGGGACAGGCGTCGACGCACTTGCCGCAGCCGTTGCAGAGCTCGTCGGCGACGTGGGGCAGGAAGTTGGTCGTATGGACCGGATCGAGCATGCCGAACCGGCGCGCCGCGATCATCGCCTCGCAGCAGCAGCCGCAGCAGTTGCAGATGAAGTCGACCGCCGCGCTGCACGTTCTCGCCGAACTGGACGAGGTTCGCGGTCGTGGGCCTCCGCGAGGAGGTCCATCCCCTCGGCGCGATCGACGCGCCGGGCGTATCCGTGGCGGATCAGCGAGTCGGCGCTCCCGCCGAACGTCATGCAGATGTTCATCGGGGCGTCGCAGGCCCGCCCGACGTGCTCCATCTTGTGGCGGCAGTAGCAGACGCCGACGCCCATGTGCTCGGCGGTCTCGATCACCTCGCTGGCGCGCTCGTAGTCCAGGACGCTGCAGCCCGCCGTCGCCGCGCGCCGGTGCGCCCGCGCGCTCTCGGCCAGCGCCGGCTCGTTGACGAAGACGCGCCCGAGCTGGGTCGTCGCCGTGGGTGAAGAGGCTGAGGATGAAGTCGTCCTCGACCGTGATGTACTCGTAGAAGAGCTCGCTCAGCAGCTTCTGGTCGACGTCGTCGCGGACCCGCATCATCGAGAACTCGAAGAAGCCGGCCATCGGCGGCGGAAGGACGTAGACGGTCCCGTCCGGGCCCTCCATGTCGAGGAGCACGGCGCGCGACGCCAGGCCGTCGAGGACGCGGCGCGCCTCGGCCTCGCTCGTCCCCCAGGTCGCGGGCCGCCGTCGCGACCGTGAACGGCCTGATCGGCAGCCGGGCGACGAGCCCCGCCTCGCGCTCGCTGAAGAGCAGCGCGAGGATCCGGTAGAGGAGGTCGGACGGCGGAGCACCCTGCGGGAAGCGGTTCAGGCGATCCGCCAGCTGCCGGTACGCGCCCCGGGTCGTCGCGTGGGCCATGGCGTCCCTCATCGCCCGGCGCCGGTCCGTGCCGCCCGCCGCCAGCGTCGCCGCCACCGTCGGGGCATCGACGATCGCTGCCAAGGGCGATTCCGACGGCGTTCGACCGTGCCGTCGGTCACCAACGATTCCGGCGGATGGAGTACCTTTGGATCTGGGGTGGGCCGGCCCGTTGGTGCACGCTGGCATCGGAATTCGACGGGCGGCCCGCGCGACGGCAACACCGTTGACACCGGCTCACCGGGGGGTAGCCATCACGTACGCCCATCTTCGCCAGGCAGGCATCCTCCTCAGGCGCGAGGCCGGAGGGCTGATCGCGGGCGCGGTCATCCTCGTGCTCGTCGTCGCCTTCCGGGTGCCCTCCGAGGCCACCTGGCCGACCGGCCGCGAGGCCTTCTGCTACTGGCTCCCGTCGCTGGCCGACCCGTATGCGCGCTCGGACTGGACGCAGGCGGTGGCGTACGTCTACTCGCCGGCGTTCCTGCAGGCGATCGCGGGCCTCAAGGCCCTGCCCTGGGTGGCGTTCCTGGCGGCCTGGACGGTGCTCCTGCTGCTGGCCGTCCGCTACCTCGTGGGCCCGCGCCTGTGGGCCGTCGCGATCGCCTTCACCGCCATCGAGCTGCTGGGCGGCAACATCCACATCCTGCTCGCCGTCGCGATCGTCGTCGGCTTCCGCTATCCGGCCGCGTGGGGGTTCGTCCTCCTGACGAAGGTGACGCCCGGCGTGGGCCTGCTCTGGTTCGCCGTGCGGCGCGAGTGGCGCAGCCTGGGGATCGCGCTCGGCGCGACCGCGCTGGTCGCCGTCGTGTCGTGGGCGATCCTGCCCGGGGCCTGGGCCGACTGGCTGGACGTCCTCGGCGCCAGCGCCACGAAGACCGTGGGCACGTGGGCCGCGGTGCCGGTGCCGCTCTGGCTGCGCCTGCCGGCGGCGGTCGCGCTCGTCACCTGGGGGGCGCGGACCGACCGGCGCTGGACCGTCCCCGTGGCCGCGATGCTGGCGCTGCCGGCCCTCTGGTTCGGCGGCGCCTCGATGCTCCTCGCGGCCGTGGCGCTGGCGGCCGACGGCCGGCGCGACGATGCGCCGACGCGGTCCGGGGACGCGGACGGTTCCCGCGCGACCTGGCGAACGCGTCGCTCGGCGGTGCCGGCCGCCTGAGCCGGACCGCTGGGTGCGCGGCCACGGCCGCCGACCGCGTCCGAACGGCCTGATGCGTGCCGCCCGCCTATCGATCCGCCATTCCGCAGCGCCGTCCGACGGGCCAGGGCGAGGATCGAGAGCATCGGGTTGACGCCCGTCGCCGTCGGGAAGGCGCTGCCGTCGGTCACGTAGAGGCCGTCGACCCCCCAGACGCGGCCGTCGGGATCGGCGACGCTGTCCCGCGGGCTCGTCCCGATCCGGCAGCTGGCCATCTGGTGCGCCGTGAAGAGGAGCACCCGGTTCGGGCTGATCGGGCGTCGCGCCAGCTCGTCGAGGTAGGGCTCGAAGGGCCGGCCCTCGTCCCAGGTCGCGGGCGGGGTGAGGAGCGGGACGATCCGCTCGGCTCCGGCCGCGCGGTGGAGCCGCGCCAGCTCCAGCATCGCGCGCCGCAGGAGCGCCCGCTCCGGGGCGCCGGGCGCGTAGCGGACGGTCACGCCGCCGTCGCGGGCGAGCTCCACGCGGCCGGGGTTGCGGTCGCGGACCAGGGCGAGGAAGGCGGCCGTCCGCGAGCTGCCGGCCATCAGCTCCCGGTGCCCGCGCGCTGGACCACCACGGGAAGCCGCTGGCGAGGAGGCCGGGATGGGTCGGCGCGGCCTCGATCCGGAAGCCCCAGCGCCCGTCGATCTCGGCGTAGGCCTCGCTCAGGACGCCCTGCGGGACGCCGGCCCACGGCTCCAGCGGCTCGCGGTACGTGCCCGCGACGGCGATGACGGGATGGATCAGCAGGGAGCGTCCGGCGGTCGCCGTGGCGATCCCGGAGCGCAGCAGGACCGCGGGCGACAGGATGCTGCCGCCGGCGAGCGCCACGAGCGGGGCCCGGACCGTGATCTCGCCGCCGGGCACCCGGGCGACGACGCCGGTCGCGCGCCCGCCCTCCACGACGATCCGGCGCACCTCGGTGCGGTCGAGGACCGTGGCGCCGTCGCGGCAGGCGGCCGCCAGGTACGTGCGGAGCGCCGAGCGCTTGGCGCCCCGCCGGCACCCGACGGCGCACGGTCCGCAGTCGCCGCAGCCGCGCACGTTCCGCGGCACGACCGCCGACGGGAGGCCGAGCGCCTCCGAGACCGGCGAGGAGCCGCCCGTTCGGGCCGTTCGGCTCGCTCTCGGCGGTCGTGACGTCGATCTCCTCCTCGACCGCCGCGTAGTGGGCGTCGAGGTCGTCGCCGATCCCGGCGGCCCGCCACTCGTCGCGCACCTCGGCGGGGGCCCGCAGCGACGAGGCCCAGTTGACGACGGTGCCGCCCCCGACCGCGCTCCCCGCCCGGATCGCGATCCAGCGGTCGGAGGTGGCCGCCAGGCCGCGGTCCAGGAAGAGGTCGGCGAGGCCGTCGAGCTCGGCGCCGCCGAAGCGATCCTCGGTCGACCATCGCCGCGCGCTCCAGGACGACGACCCGCCGGCCGGCCGCGGCGAGGACGGCGGCAGCGACGGAGCCGCCGGCGCCGGAGCCGATGACGACGGCGTCGGCCTCGATCACCTCGCCCGGGCGCCGGCGTGCGGGCCGTGACCGGGCCGACATCCGGCGGGTCGGCCGCGGGCGCCGTGTAGCCGGTGGTCGCCCGCCACGGCGAGTCCTCCATGCCGTACACGAGGAGCAGCGTCAGCCGCTTGAGGTCCTGGAAGGCCGTTCGCTTGAGCGGCGATCGGGCTGGCCGCGAGCCGGCGCAGGTAGGCCTCGCGGCCGCCCTGGTCGAGCTCGGCGAAGCGCACCGGGCGTCCGGCCAGGACGAGGCTGCCGGCGCGCGAGCCCAGCAGCCGCAGCAGGAGGTCGAGCTGGCGGCTGAAGGACGGGACGCCCGAGCGCCGCCACCTCGGCGAGCAGGCGATGGTGGACGCCGAGCTCGCTGGCCGACGGGCAGGCCGTCGCCGCCCGGGGCGAACGCGTCGACGATGGCGGCGAGGGTGCGGGCGCGGTCGGTCATGCGCCGGCGGAGCGTAGCGCTGCCGCGACGCGGTGGACCGGCCGGTGGCGGGCTGCCGCGGACCCGCGACGCCATGGATGACCACACGGAGCGGCGCTCGAACCGGCATGATGGGCCCCCGCAGGAGGCTTCCGTGTCCCCAGGCTCCCGGTCGATCGCCCGCGACATCGCCGCGATCATCCTCGTTGCCGTCGCGTGCCCGGTTGCCCTGTTCGGCGGCGCGCTCGCCAGCTGCGCCGCCCAGGGGCTCACCCCCTCGTGCGCCATCAACGGGGTCCTGGTCTCGCCGATCCTCCTGCTGGCTGCCGGGGCGGTGGCCGGGATCCTCACGCGCGGATGGCGGGGCCTCGGGCTCGTCGGTGGTCGGCGTCGTCCTCGGGCTCATCGCCGTCCCGCTCGTCGCGATGGCCGCCGGCAACCCGGTCCCGATCGATCCCGTCCAGGGCGTGATCGCGATGATCTGGTTCCTGCCGCCCGTGGCGCTTGGCTACGGGATCGCGCGCGGGCTCGCGCGCCTCGCGAAGCGAACGCCGCCCGAGCGACCCTGACGGACCCGCGGCCGGGTCGCCGAGGCCCGGGGTTCCGACGGACGTTGCCGCAAATCCGACGCGGCGTTGGCCCGAATCCGACAACGGTCGCCGAGATCTCCACGACCGTCGCTGGAGTTCGTGGCCCGTATCGGTTGGGCTGGGACCGGCGATGCAGTAGTCCTCCACCGTCCCTGTGCCCATTCTCGACGCACGTCAGACGGATCGAGTCCGACGCGCATCGCACGAAGGACACGGACATGGACAGCCTCGAAGTGCTGGCGGTGATCCTGATCTGGCTGCTGGTGGTCGGCGCCGCCCTGATGACGGGTGCCGGGCGGCGGCGTGCGCTCGCTCATCGCCCCGTGGCTCGCGCTCACCGCGCTGACGATGGCGGTCGAGTTCATCGTCCTGTTCATCGCCACGTACGGCCTCCTCTTCGCGTTCGGCAGGGAGGCCGCGATGGTCGGCGTCGTCGTCAGCGTGATCATCCTCGCCGCCACGCCCGTCGCCTGGGCGCTCGTCCTGCGGAAGCGCGCCCACAACGCCGCGGCCCAGCGGAGCACGGCAGCCCACGACGGCGCTGCGGCCCGCAACTGAGCACGACGCAGGGACGACGGACCATGGGAGCCTACGAACCCGGCGTCGGACAACGGCGAGCGGCCCGGCGTCTTCCTCGCCATCGCCGGCTTTCCGACGCTCGTCGCCGGCTACCGCGCCCTGCTCGACGCCCAGCCCGACCTGTGCGTCGTCGGAGTCCTCGAGGACGGTGAGCCGCTGCGGGACCAGGTGGCGCGGTCGACGGCCGACGTCGTCATCACCGAGTGCCTCCCCTACGGCAGCGCGGGCTGCGTGTCGTTCCAGGCGATCGAGACGATCCGGGCGGCGAAGCCCGGCGTGAAGATCCTGGCGATCGAATGCCGCTGCGGCAGCGACCAGTTCTCGCTCGCGATCAAGGCCGGAGCGGACGGCTTCCTGACCCGCGAGGCGCAGCCGGTCGACGTCCTCGACGCCGTCCATCGGATCCTGCGCGGAGAGACCTACGTGAGCCCGGCGATCGTGACCCGCATGGTCAACACCTACGTCCTGGGCTCGCCCGGCGCGGCCGATGACGCGTACGAGTCGCTGAGCGAGCGCTCGCGCGAGATCTTCCGCCTCGCCGCGATGGGGAGTACGAACCGCGAGATCGCGCGGGTGCTCCATCTCTCGGAGCAGACCGTGCACAGCCACCGGGCCTCGATCATGGAGAAGCTCGGCTTCCACGACCGCGTCGACCTCCTCAAGTACGCCCTGCGCCACGGCGTGATCCAGGCGGCCGAGCTGTGACGCGGCTGCGCGGCGTCGCCGCTCGCCTGCGCCCGACCAGCCGGAAGGGCGCCGTCGGGCTGGCGCTGGCCGGGGTTGTCCTCGTCGTCGGGCTGGCGAGCCTCGTGGTCGTGGTCCCGTGGGTGTACGACGAGTACGGCTACCATCCGGCTGAGAACGCCCGCTCGTGGGCGGCGCTCACCCCGCAATACGCCGACTCGGCGGTGTGCCAGCAGTGCCACGCCACCGAGTACACCCCCTGGCAGGCAGGCCAGCACGCGGTCGTTGCCTGCGAGAGCTGCCACGGGCCGCTCGCCGCGCACGCGGCGACGGCGCCCAGAGGAGGCGCCGCCCGGGTCGCTGGCGATCGAGGAGCCGCCGCAGGGACTCTGCGCCCTGTGCCACGAGCAGGGGCCAGGCAGGCCGCTGGGGTTCCCCGTCGTGGAATCTGACCCGCCACTTCGCCGGGGCTCCCTGCCTGGGCTGCCACGACAGCCACGCCGCCGTGGCGCTGGTCCCGCCCAACGTCTCCCACGCGCTGACCAACCTGCCGGCGTGCGTCACCTGCCACGAGCCGGCAGGGCTCAAGCCGGTCCCCTTCGGGCACGAGGAGTCGGCCGACGGTGTCTGCCTCACCTGTCATCAGCGGCCGGCGACCGACGAGTAGGAGCGTCCCATGAGCAAGACCGGCGTGACCGGCACCGACGAGCACGCAGCGGGCGGCGTGACGCTGTCGCGACGTCGCATGCTGCAGGTCGGGCTGGCGGCCGTCCCCGCGCTGTGCGGGGCGCGGCTGCTCTCCGCGGTCATGGGCGCGCCCACGGACGAGGCGCGCGCCGTAGAGCCCGCGCCCAGCGGCCCGGCGTACGACCCCTCCGCGCACGAGTGGGCGTTCGTGATCGACACCACGACGTGCATCGGCTGCGGACGGTGCGTGGAGGCCTGCAAGCTGGAGAACCACATCCCCGAGGACGCCGAGCTCAACCGGACCTGGGTCGAGCTGCATGCCCTGACCGAGGACGGCACCGTCCACATCGAGTCGCCGGAAGGGGGCCGCAACGGGTTCTCCGGCGGGGGCCTCGAGCCGGTCCCGCCGGGAGCCACCGTCACGGCCGCCTACTTCGTGCCGCGGACGTGCATGCAGTGCGAGAACCCGCCGTGCACGTGGGTCTGCCCGGTCGAGTGCGACCTTCCGCTCCGAGGACGGCGTCGTGTTCGTCGACGAGAAGCGCTGCATCGGGTGCGGCTATTGCATCGTTGCCTGCCCATACGGCGCCCGCTACATGGTGCCCGCCGGCGAGACCACGCCGAAGGGCGTCTCGGGCGTCGTGGACAAGTGCACGTTCTGCTACCACCGCATCACCCGCGGCGATGCTCCCCGCCTGCGCGGAGGTCTGCCCGGTCAACGCGCGCATCTTCGGTGACCTCAACGACCCCGCCAGCGCGGTGAGCGTGGCCCGCACCGAGAAGCGGACCCGCGTGATGAAGCCGGCCCTCGGCACGAAGCCGCGGGTCTACTACACCGGCCTCGAAGGCGAGGTCGAGTGATGACGGTCCGCGTCGCCGGCCGCGCCCTGCCCACCGACCCGCGGGTCGCGCTCCGCGCGCTGCGCGCCGACGTCTCCAGCATGCCGCGGGGCCTCAAGGCCTGGTTCGCGCTCCTGCTGGGCATGTGCGCGATCGGTGCGGTCGGCGCCCTTCTCGCCCTGCCCCCGGGCTGGGAGGTCCTGGGCACCCGGCCGAGCTTCGAGTGGGGCATCCTGATCACGGCGTACGTCTTCTTCGCCATCACGACGAGCGGTCTCTGCCTGGCGTCGTCGCTGGGTACGGTCTTCGGGATCGAGATGTTCCTGCCGCTCGAGAAGCGCCACGCGGTCCTGGCGCTCCTGTGCCTGATCACCGCCTTCGGGCTCATCGCGCTGGACCTGCACTACCCGGTCCGGATGGTGCTCGGGGCCGTCCTGAGCCCGTCGCCGTTCTCGCCGATGTGGTGGATGGGCGTCTTCTACGGCATCTACCTGGTGTTCCTCGCGATCGAGGTCTGGAGCATCTTCTCGGCCCACTGGGATGTCCACCGCTACGCGTGCATGCTGTCGTCGATCACGGCGGTCCTCGCGCCGACCACCCTTGGCGCGGTGTTCGCGGTGCTGGGCGCCCGGCCCTACTGGCACGGCGCCTTCACGCCGCCGGCGATGGTCACCATGGCGCTCCTCTCCGGCACCGCCCTGCTGGGGATCGTCTTCTACCTCGTCGTGCGGTACCGCCTGGCCGGACACGAGCGCGCCCTGACCCTGGCAATCCCGGCGATCCGGCTGCTGCTGGCGATCACCCTCGTCGTCGCCTCGCTCGTCGTCGTCTGGCAGGTGCTCTTCGGGCTCTACGGGATCATCCCCGGCCTGGCCGACGCGACGAAGGCCCTTCTCGCCGGCCCGCTCGCGATCCAGTTCTGGGTCTTCCGGGTCGGGCTCGGGCTGGTCGCGCCCCTGGCGCTCCTGCTCTACCGTCGGACGCGCACGCCGGAGGGTCTCTTCGCAGCCTGCTGCCTGATCTTCGTCGGCATCTTCGCCGACCGGGCCGGCTTCGTGAGCGCGGGGCAGATCTACCCCGGCACGGCCGTGTCGGGCGTCGTGTCGACGCCGTTCGCGGAGTACGTTCCCACGCTCGTCGAGATCGCCATCGTGCTGGGTGCGTTCGGCTTCCTCGGCCTCTCGTACACGCTCGTGGAGCGCTACCTGCCGATGGGCGAGCACACCGGCCATCTCGCGGGCGGCTTCCTGGCGCCGAGCCACCCGGTTCCCGCGATGGCGACGGCCGGCGTGGCCTGGATCGCCGCGGAGGACGAGGTCGAGCTGGTTGACGGCGCCGGGGCGCCCGTCGCCGCGCCAGCGGACGAGGTCCCGGCCGATGCGATCGCCCTCGAGGCCCCGGCAACCAACGATCGCCCGGCCGACGGGGTGGCCGCCACCGAGGCCCCGGCAACCGACGATCGCCCGGCCGACGGGGTAGCCGGAGCCGAGGTCCCGGCAGCCGGCGATCGCCCGGGAGGCGGACAGTGATGGCCAGGAGGATCGGTCGCGTCCTGCTCGGGTTCGTCGTGGTCGTTCTCGCGATCGCCGCCGGTGTGGGGATCGGCCTCGCCGCCATCAACCTCACGCAGACCCCGCAGGTCGCCGTTGCGTCACCGAGCCCGACGCCCGCGGCGACGCCAGCGCCACAGGCGACGTCGAGCCCGACCAGCGGGCCGGGCAACCTGATCGCGATCATGCCCCAGGGGGACTGCACCGCCTGCCACAAGACACCTGGTGACACGGTGAACGTCCCGGCGATCGGTCACCCGCTCGAGGGCTGGGGGAGCTGCACGTCGTGTCACGCGAATGACCGGCTCGTGCAGACGGCGCCCGGCCACTCGGGGATCCACGCGGACCAGTGCCTCGTGTGCCACACGGCAACGACGCCCGCGGCAGAGGATCGCCCCCACTCCCTGGCCGCAAACTCGAAGTGCCTGTCGTGCCACGGCTCGATGGCCCCGCTGCCCGACAGCATGAAGGGTCGATCCGAGGGCACCTGCTTCCTGTGCCACCAGGGAACGTCGCACCCCGCGCCGGCCTTCCCCCACCCGGTCCCGGCCGACGGCACCTGCTTGCGGTGTCATGTCGCCGCGAGCGTCGGCGCGCTGCCGGCCGACCACTCCGCGCGCACCGACGAGCAGTGCACGGCGTGCCACCTGGCCTCGCCGGACCAGCCACGGGTGGCGCCGCACGACCTCAAGGCGTACGAGGGAATGTGCGTGTTCTGCCACGGCAAGGACGGCCAGCAGGACTGACCGGGCGCTCGTCGCACCGATCGCATCGGGTCGGCCCGGGACGCTCGGCCCGGCGACAAGGGGCCACTGGGATCGCCGGAAGCGACGGATGGCCCTACGCTGTACCCCCCGTCGTCGGCGGATAGTGGTACCCGCGTCGGGGGCGTCCATTCACGGTGCCCTGCAGGAGCTAAGAGGTCTCGGTGAGCACGAACGGGAACGTACCGGGGAACGGCAGGAAGCTGGGCGTGCTCCTGGCCATCTTCGACTTCCCGATGCTCAACGTGGGCCTGCGCGAGGTGATCGACGCCGAACCCGACATGGAGGTCATCGGACAGCTCCAGCATCGCGACCTCATGCGCGACGAGGTGATCGGCTCGACGGCGGACGCGGTGATCACGGAGTGCCTGCCGTACGACCGCTCGGGCTGCTCCTCGATGGAGATGATCGAGGCGATCCGGGCCGCCAAGCCGGGCATGAAGATCCTGGCCGTCGAGTGCCGCTGCACGAGCGAGCAGTTCTCGCTCGCGATCAAGGCCGGCGCCGACGGCTTCCTGACGCGGGAGGCGCAGGCCTCCGACTTCGTGACGGCGCTGCGCTCGATCAGCCGGGGCCAGACCTACGTCAGCCCGTCGATCGTCACGAGGATGGTCAACACCTACGTCCTGCGGACCCCCCAGGGAGCGCTGGAGGATCCCTACGAGACGCTCAGCGAGCGGGAGCGCGAGGTGATGCTCCTTGCCGCGGTCGGGCACACGAACCGCGAGATCGCCCGGACGCTCCACCTCTCCGAGCAGACGATCCACAACTACCGGGCGAACGTCATGGAAAAGCTCGGCTTCCACGACCGGGTCGAGCTCCTCAAGTTCGCCATCCGCCGCGGCCTGATCGACGTCGCCGACCTGTAGCGGGCCTTCCACGCGGGGGCGGCTGACGGACTTCGTGCCCTGATCGCACTCGCCCGGACCGCGGGTGCCGACCGCGCCTGTGCGCGATCGCGGGCGGGCCCCGGCCGTGTTCCTGTCGAACATGACTCGGCCGAATGGCTGGCAGGAACCTTCGCCGGGTTCGGCCACCGATGCGGCCCACTCATCCTGCGGACGCTCCGACGACCGCCAACCTGTCGCTCATGACTGGGCCGCATCTGGAGCCGGCGGGCGGGCGGCGGACATGCACCACAGTCATGTCTGACAACCAGGACGGGGCAAGAGGATGCCGCCCACGCTCGGGCCCGGCCGAGGATGGGGTCCCGCCGGCTCCGGCTTGTGACATCCATTCGGACCAGTTCTGCGGGACCTCGCGCACCCGTGGCGGACCGAGGACGCAGGAGCCTGCCGGCGCGCCGGGCGGCGCAGTCGATGAGGCGAGTGCCGTCCGGCGTGATCCGGCGCGACACCCGGCCCTGCCGGCGCGACATCCGGCGTCATCCGGCGCGACATCCGGCCCTGCCACCGCGGCATGGCTGTCGGCGACCATCCCGAGCGGAGGTACCCCCGATGCTCCGCGTGCTCCTTCGCGTTGCCCTCGTCAAGGTGGCGATCCTCGCCGGCGTGGCCGGCCTGCTGGTGGTCACGAGCCGGCGATTCGGCCGCCTGGTCGAAGCGGATCGCCGTCGCCTGCTCGACCGGCCCCGACCGCCACACCCACCCGTTGCGACCGAGGAGATGCTGGCAGGTCTCCCGGAGCCGGCCCGGCGATACCTGCGCTATGCCGGCGTCGTCGGGCGGCCGCTGGTCGACACCGTGCGCCTGCGCCAGGAGTGCCGGATGCGGCCCTCTCCGGACGGGATCTCGCTGCCGCTGGTCGCTGAGCAGTGGTACACCATCGAGCCGCCCGGCTTCATCTGGGACGCGACCGTGCCGATCGCCGGCATCCCGGTGGTTCGCGGGCGCGACGGCTACTTCGAGGGCCGAGGCACGATGACGATCCGCGGCGGGTCGGTGATCCCCTTCGTCGACGCGGCCGGCCCGGAGATGGACCAGGCATCGCTGCTGCGATACCTGAGCGAGATCCCGTGGTTCCCGAGCGCGTTCCTGCGGGAGCGGATCTCGTGGGAGGCGATCGACGACACCCACGTCCGCGTCTCCATCACCGACGGCGACCTGCGGGCCACCGGCGTCCTGGAGATCGACGCGGAGGGACGTTTGGTCGCGTTCCGCTCCGAGCGCCACGCGATGGTCGGCAAGGGGTTCGAGCTCCGCCCCTGGACGGCCCCGACGTACGCCTACGGCGAGTTCGAGGGGCTCCGCCTACCGGCCAGCGGCGCCGCGGTCTGGACGCTCCCCGACGGGACGGAGCTGCCCTACATCGAGGTTCAGCTCACCGAGGTCGAGTACGACCCGCCCCTGCCGGGGTAAGGAAGATTGGTGCGTGGAGCCCGGCATGACGGCGTAGGTCACCGGGGTGCCCTGCTGTTCGAGTGATTGACATCGCGGGCGCGATGCGCGACAAACCTTCCATGTCGAGCCACCGCGTCGTGATCGTCGGTGGCGGATTCGGTGGGCTCAACGCCGCACGGGAGCTCGGCCGCGACCCGCGTATCGCGGTGACGCTCGTGGACCGGCGCAACTTCCACCTGTTCCAGCCGCTGCTCTACCAGGTCGCCACGGGCGCGCTCTCCCCCGGTGACATCGCCCAGCCGCTGCGCTCCATCCTGCGGCGCAACAGGAACACGACGGTGCTGCTCGGCGAGGCGACGGGCCTCGACGTCGAGCGCCGCGAGGTGCTCCTCTCGGACGGCGGTCCGATCCCGTACGACACCCTGATCGTCGCGACCGGGGCGCGCCACTCGTACTTCGGCCGCGACGAGTGGGCGCCGCCACGCGCCGGGCCTCAAGTCGCTCGACGATGCCCTCGAGATCCGGCGGCGGATCCTCATCGCGTTCGAGGCCGCCGAACGGGAGCAGAACCTCGATCGCCGCGAGGAGTGGATGACGTTCGTGGTGGTCGGCGGCGGACCGACGGGCGTGGAGCTGGCGGGCGCCCTCGGCGAGATCTCCAACGACACGCTGCGGCGCGACTTCCGCTCGATCCACCCGCCCGATGCCCGACATCGTCCTCGTCGAGGCGCAGGACCGGGTGCTCCCCCTCTACCCGGCGGATCGCTCCGCGTCGGCCCGGCGCCAGCTCGAACGGCTCGGCGTCGAGGTCCGGACGCTGATCCGCGTCGTCGGCGTGGACGACCGGTCGGTGCGGGTGGTCGTCGACGGGATCGAGGACAGCATCGCCGCCCGGACGGTGCTGTGGGCGGCCGGCGTCCAGGCGTCGAGCTTCGCGCGCGCCGTGGCCGTCGCGGCCGGGGCGACGACCGATCGCGCCGGTCGCATCGTCGTCGATTCGGACCTCGCGATCCCGGGCCACCCGGAGATCTTCGCGATCGGCGACGACGCCGTGCAGCCGTGGAAGGACGGCCACCCCGTCCCGGGCGTGGCGCAGGGCGCGATCCAGCCCGGCCAGTACGTGGGGAAGTCGATCCGGCGACGCCTCGCCGGGCGCCCGGTGCAGGCGTTCCGGTACCGCGACAAGGGCGATGTCGCGGTCATCGGCCGGCTTGCCGGCGTGACCAACATCGGCTGGCTGGGGCCGTTCGGACGCCAGGGCGGCTTCACGGCCTGGCTCATGTGGCTCGTCATCCACATCTTCTACCTGATCGGTTTCGCCAACCGGATCGTCGTCGTGGTCCGCTGGGCGTGGAGCTTCTTCACCAGCGGTCGCGGGACGCGCCTGATCACCGGGTCGCCGCTGCTGCCACCGATCGAGCAGCCGGCGCCGCCGGCATGGGAGCCGCCCGCGGAGCATGCGGCGGAGATGGTCGGCGACGTCAGCGGCGACACGTCGCCGACCGACCCTTCGCCGACCGCCAGTCCGCCCGGCGAGACCCCGCCGGGCGATCCACCTCCGGGCAAGACGCCCGCTCGGCGGCGATCGGGCCGTCAGCGCCGGCCGACCGCTACGAGCTGAGTGGCGCTCCTGGCACCAGTCCTGCGCAGGCGCAGGCGCAGCTCCCTGCCTCGTTCCTGGAGGTCGGGGTGACCCTCGGCCAGGGCGAGGTACCGCTCGATCGCCGCGTCGAGCTCGGACGTCGTCCTGGGGTCGTGCGGATCCTCGTCCGGGGTCGGCGAGGTCATGCAGGCGCAGGTCCGCGAGCCCGAGGCGCTCGACGATGGCGACGATCTCGGTGCGGCGGTAGGTCTCCCGGTGGACCTCGCCCTGGAGCCTGTTGACAGCCGCCCACCAGTGGTGCAGCAGGACGTGGGTCATCTGCTCGGCGGACTGGCCGTCGTGGTACATCTCGTTGACGATCAGGTGCCCGCCCGGTTGGAGCACGCGCAGCATCTCCGCGAGGACCGGGGCCGGGTCGGCGAAGTGGTGCAGCGAGTTCGAGACGCAGGCGGTGTCGAACGAGCCGTCGGCGAAGGCCAGGTGGTGGGCGTCCATCTCCACGAAGCGGACGTCGTCGCGATCGGCGAACGCCACTGCGAACGCGGCCCCGCGGGCGGGGTTCGCGTCGATCCCGACGATCTCGGCGTGGTCGCGCAGGCCGTCGAGCAGGAACTGGACGAAGCCCCCGGTCCCGGTCGCGACATCGAGCACGCGGCCGCCGGAGAGCTCGCCGAGGACCGCCTTGGGATCGATCCCCGTCAACGGCCGGCCGCCGAAGCCAGCGCTCGTGGGGGACATTGGGTCGGACGGAGCGCTGCCTACCACCGCTGGTGCACGAGCGGCTTCGCGCGCGCCTCGTACAGCTCGCGGATCCGCTCCATCGTGGCCGGCGCGAGCGGGGCCAGGTCCGCGGCCGCGGCGTTCGCCCGGGCCTGCTCGGGTGTCCTGGCACCGGGGATGGCGGCCGTCACCGCGGGGGCCATGAGGATCCATCGCAGCGCCAGCTGGGCCAGCGTGGCCCCGGCCGGGACGAGCTCTCGGAGCTCCTCGACGAGCCGGAGCCCCGTCTCGTAGTCGAGGCCGGCGAACGTCTCCCCGACGTCGAACGATTCGCCGTGCCGGTTGAAGGCCCGGTGATCGTCCGGCGCGAACGCGGTGTCGCGGGAGAGCTTGCCGGTCAGCAGGCCCGAGGCGAGCGGCACGCGGGCCATGACGCCGACGTCGCGTCGGGCAGCCTCGGCGAGGAGGTGGTCGGCCGGGCGCTGGCGAACCACGTTGAAGATGACCTGGATGGTGGCAACGCCCGGGTACTCGATCGCCTTGAGCGCCTCCTCGACGCGCTCCACGCTGACGCCGTACGCGGTGATCGAGCCGTCCGCGACCAGCGTCGTCGAGGGCCGCGAACAGGTCGGGCCGGTAGTAGACGTCGGTCGGCGGGCAGTGGAGCTGGACCAGGTCCAGGGCTTCGACGCCCAGCCGCTCGCGGCTGCCGTCGACCCAGCGACGGAACGCCTCCGGCGTGTAGTTGGCGGCCACCTGGGGCACGCTCCGACCCATCTTCGTGGCGACGACGAAGCGCTCGCCGGCGCGCTCGCGGAGGAACCGGCCGATGAGCCGCTCGCTCCGCCCGTCGCCGTACACGTCCGCGGTGTCGATCAGGGTGACGCCGGCATCGGCGGCCGCGTGGAGAGCCCGGAGGCTGACCTCGTCGTCCACCTCGCCCCAGGACCCGCCGATCGCCCACGCCCCGAAGCCGATGGCGCTCACCCGGTGGCCCGTCTTCCCCAGCCTGCGGTAATCCATGGTCCACCTTCACCCGCCGGGGCGATGCACGGGCTCCGGACGCAACCGATTCTAGGGGGCGGCCGTCACGCGGGCCGGGACCGCGCATCACCGGCGAGCAGGTCCGCCAGCGTCGAATGCCTCGAACGGCACCTCGCAAGGACGCCCGGGGGCGATCCACATCCGTCCGGCCTCGAGGTCGCACACCATCGCGAAGACGACGGCCTCGGCATCGTCGCCGTCGGCCGGGTCCGGGTGGAGGCAGATCGTCGACGGCGTCGAGCCGTGGTCGGCCAGGATCGCCATCACGTCGGCGGACGTCGACGGCGGGCGCCGCGGCGACCAGCTCGGCGAGCCGTGCGTGGCGCGCGACGCTGCCGGCCGACGGCGTCGCGCCGAGCGTCGCCAGCTCCGGGTCCAGGTAGTGGTTCGTGTGGACCGCAGGCCCGTGGGCCAGGGCAGCCCGGGCGGCCGTCGTCTCGACGGTGCACGCGCGGCCGTCGGAGAACGCGTGCAGGTACGCGTACCCGCCTGATCGCTCCTCCGGTGTCGCCAGGCGCAGGGCATCGACCGGGTCGCGGGCGCCCAGGGCGGCGCGCGACACGAAGCACGCGCGGGATGCCCGGGCGATCGTCGCGTCGCCGTCAGCGACATCACCCCCTGGGCGTGTCCGCCCGAAGTCATGCCGACCGCCGGTCGCCACGAGGCGCACGTCGGCGAGACCACGGCCGGCTCGGCGGGGTCGTCGGGGAGCTCCACGATCAGCACCACGTCCCCCGGCTCGTTGGCCAGCCACTGCTCGTTGTGGCCGAGCAGCGTGATGCCCGGCGCGACCACCGTGAGCGCGGAGCAGCGCTCGACCGCCCGCGACGGTCCGGGCGGGATCGGGCCGGCCGTGTCCGCCCACGGTCCGGGATCGGCGTGCGGATCCAGCTCCTCGTAGGCGTTCGGCACCAGGACGTCGAGCAGCGCGAGGCCGGCCCCCTCGGCCATCCCGTGAAGGGCTGCCAGCTCGTGGGGCAGGCCGCGGCGCGTCGCCTCCAGCAGCGGTCCGGCCAGCGCTCCGATCGCAGCCCGGTCCAGGCCCCGGCGCGCGAAGTGGGCAAGGTTGTAGGCGGCCGAGCGCCGGATCGGATCGGCCAGGGCTTGCCCGATCGCCAGCCCACGCTGGTACGGCGTGCCGGACGCCCGGATGACGCGGATCGGGCTCACGCCCTCCTCCGCCGGCCGGCCGGCCGCTGCGGCGGGACGCCCGGTTGGACGCCCGGCGGGGCGATCGCCGGGTCGAGGAGCACGAGATTGCGGCGCGGCCGCTTCGTGTCGAGCGCAACCATCGCCCGGCCGCCCGGCGTGAATGCGAGTCCCTCCGGCTTCCCATCCAGGTACGGCAGCTGCCAGGTCGTCTCCGCCCTTGCCACCGGATCGGCCGGGTCGAGATCCCGAAGGCGGGCCACGCTCTGGGACTTGTCGCTGAGGACGTACAGCCTGCCATCGGGGCCGACTTCGAGGTCGCTCAGGTCGCGACACGCACGGGCCAGCGCCTTGTCCGGCGCCCAGGAGGCCAGGAGGACGAAGGACTGCTCCCCGGGTCCCACCGGCCATGGAGAGCCGCCGGCCAGCGCGGCGCCGCCCTCCTTGGCCACGGCGCGGAAGCCTGTCGCCGTCTCGCCGGCGGGCCCGAACTCGACGAGCGCCGGGGGATCCTTCTCCTTGGCGACGAGCAGGTGGCCATTGGCCATGAAGGCCGCGCCCTCGCCCCGGGATCCGTCGGGGTCGGCCCACGAGGCCGCCAGCGGGTGGCCCGCCGGAATCTCGAGGTCGATGCCGGCGACCACGTGACTCGCCGCTGGATCGACCAGCTCCACGCGCGCGGGCGACTCCTGCAGCAGGAGCACGCGCCCGGCGCCATCGGCGCAGATGGCCTCGATCTGGGAGTTGTCGGCGGGGAGGCGGGTTCCGGACAGGCCGGTCAAGGGGGCCGTCTGCCACGCGAGGGGGCCTCCAGGCTCGTCCGGGACCGCCGTCCACGCCCCGACGGCCGCCCGGTCGCCGATGGCGACGACCTGCGTGGCGCCGTTCGGGCCGCGCCGCAGGCAGATGCCCGAGACCTCGCGCAGCGGCACGTCCTCGGTCCGCGCAACGGTCAGCCCGGCGTCGTGGCGGTGCTTCCTGCCCATGTCCTTCGACTCCTTCAGCCGTGGGGTCCACGGCCGCGCGGACGAGCATGCCACGCGGCGGGGGCGCTCCACCTGCCCGTGCGGCACGCGGAACCGGCCGACGCTGGGACACGTCGAATCCCTGGCGTCCCGCAACCACCGGTGGGAGCCACGAACGATGCGCCAGGTCCGATCCCGCAGCCTTCTCGTCGTCCTCTTCGTCGTCCTCGTCCAGGCCGGCTGCTCGGCGGCCGTGACCCCGAGCCCCGCGCCGACCCCGATCGCGAGCGCCGCTCCGACGGCCGCGCCAGCCGCTGACTTCGCGATCGACGTCCTGCCGGCCGAGTCACCCGCCGAGAGCCGGATGGCCATCCCGGGCTCGAGATACTGCTTCATGGTCGTGGTCCACGATGATGCCGCGGCGCCGGGTGCCGTCACGATCGAGGCCGCCGCGACGAAGGCGCGTGTCGTCGAGATCCGGCCGGCGCTGCTCTCGCCGGGCACCGTCGGCGAGGTGTGGGTCGTCGCCAACTCGACCGCGATCGAGACAACGGGGTCCGTGTCGATCACGGCGACGCGCGCCGGCGTCACGAGGACGGTCTCGCGCTCGCTTCCCGTCTTCCCGATGGCTGACGAGCGAGCCGCGGATGCCCGCCCGTACTTCGACCGGTGGGTCGCCTGGCTGGCCGCCGAGCGCCCAGACCTCGGGATCAGCGCCGATGCCGCGTGGGAGCCGGTGTTCGCCTCCACCCTCCTGGTCGTCTCGCACTACTCCTACTGGTCCGAGAACTGGGAGATGACGGTGGCGTGGCACAACATGATCCCCCCGTACGACTGGGCGGAGGTGCACCTCCGCCGGCGCGGCGTCGACGCGGCCCCGTCGCTCGCCTTCCGGATCGACTCGGTCTCGGGCGCCACCCGAGCCGCACGAGGTGGAGCCGCCGGAGGTCGTCGTGCGATAGACCCGCGGTCGCGGGCCGGCAAGCGCGCTCGTGTCAGCCGGGTCGGCGTCGCGATCGCCCAGACGGCGGGGATGCCAGTCAGGTTGGCGGCCGGTGCTCCGTCACGCTCACATCGCCGGTCGAACCCGCTGTTCGGGCGGCAACGTGAGCACGAACGCCGCCGCTCATGCCACTGGGGCTGACTGACGCAGACCGAGCCCGTCCTCTCCACGGCCCCGACCCTCGCCGATCGGGTGGTCGGGTACGCTGCCGCGATGAGCGTCCCGTCGCCCGACCCGATCGCGGTCGACACGCCCGCCCTCCGCGCCTTGGCCGGCTCCGGGATCGCCTTCGAGGTCGTGCGGACGGTCCCCGCCAGGGATGCCAAGGAGAGCGCCCGGCTCCAGGGGATCGCACTCGGATCGCTCCTGCGCACGATCGTCGTCCGGCGCGGCGCCGACGACTACGTGTTCGTCCTGGTCCCGGCGGGCCGTCGCTTCGATTGGCCGACGCTGCGGGCGCACCTCGGCGTCAGCCGGCTGTCGCTGCCGGACCAGGAGGAGGCGATGGCGGTCACCGGCTACGAGCGCGGCGCGATCACGCCGTTCGGAGCCAGCCGCGCGTGGCCCGTGATCGCCGACGCCACGATCATGGCCCGGGAGCGGGTGGCCATTGGCGGGGGAGCGCGGGGGGTGAACGTCCACCTGGCGCCTGCTGACCTCGTGCTGGCGCTGGCGGCACAGGTCGTCGACGTCACGGTCCCCGACGAGTCGGGCGGAGCCGTTCGACCGGCGCCCGGCCCGACGCGGTAGGTCGGGCTGACGCTCAGGGCACGGGCTCGGGGGGCCGCGGGACCGGCGAGACGTAGCTCCGCAGCTCCGGAAAGCGCTGCACCACCGCAACGAGGCCGACCAGGCACAGGATCCCGCCCGAGACCACCGAGAATTGCGGGCTGGTGAGCGCCGCCACCGCGGCCGCCTCCGCGTCGCCCAGCCTCGGGCCGCTCGTGACGACCAGGATGTGGATCGAGGCAACCCGGCCGCGCAGCTCGTCGGGCGTGTCCAGCTGGACGATCGCAGAGCGCAGCACGGCGCTGAAGACGTCGGCCGCCCCGGCGATGGCGAGGAAGAGCAGCGCCAGCGCGAAGCTGGCGGTGGTCAGCCCGAACGCCGTGATCGCCAGGCCCCACGCCGCGACGGCGACGATCACCGCCCGCCCGGGATGGACGACCCCGCCGACCCAGCCGGACAGCGTGGCGCCGACGAGGGCGCCGGCCGCCGGCGCTGCGGCCAGGAAGCCGACGCCAGCCGGCCCGACGCCGAAGACGGTGAGCGCCAGCGCCGGGTAGAGCGACGTGGGCATCCCGAAGATCATCGCCACGAGATCGATGACGAACGTCGAGAGGACGATCCGCCGGCGCCGCACGAAGCGGAGCCCCTCCTTCACCGTGGTGAGGCTGGGCCGCGCCGCGCCCGCGTGGGGCGGGATCGGTGCGATCACCAGCAGCGCGACGATCGCCGCCCCGAAGGTGACGGCATCGAAGAGGAATGCGGCCGGAACGCCGACCGTCGCCAGGAGGATGCCGCCCAGCGCCGGGCCGGCGACGGCCATCGCCTGGAAACCCAGCTGGTTGAGCGCGATAGCAGCGGGCAGGCGCTCGATCGGCACCAGCCGCGGGATCGCCGAGGTGCGTGCCGGCTGGTCCACGGCCCCGAGGCCGGCCGCGACGGCGGCGACGGCGTAGTAGCCCCAGATCGGGGCGGCGGGCGTCATCGCCAGCCAGAACAGCGCGCCGCTGGCCGCGGCCAGCCCCAGCTGGGTGAGGATCAGCAGCCGGCGCCGGTCGACCGCGTCGGCGACCGCGCCGCCGCCGAGGGCGAAGACGAGGATGGGGACGAGCTGGACGATGGCCAGCACGCCCACCGCGAGCGTCGACTGGGTGAGCACGTAGAGCTGGAACGGGAGGGCGACGACGGTCACCTGGCGGCCGACCCCGCTGATGACCTGGCCGATCCAGAGCAACCGGTAGTCGTGGTCGCGGCGGAGCGGCTCGACGTCGAGGAAGATCCCGCGCAGGCGCCCGCGTCGCGTCGCGGGCTCGGTGGGCATGGCGCCAAGGATAGGCGGCGCCTCGTGCGCCGGGGGCGGCCGGGCGGCCGGGCGGCCGGGCGCGCGGGGCGCGCCGGGCGCGACGCGGCCACGACCCGCTGCCGGACTCGCCTACGATCCCGAGATGGATCGCTACGCGGACGTCTCGTACTGGATGGAGACCGCCGGCGATCTCGCGCCGCGCCCGCCGCTCGACGGGACCACGACCTGCGACGTCGCCATCCTGGGCGCGGGGTACACCGGGCTCTGGACCGCGTACTACCTGCTCAAGCGGCGGCCGGGACTGCGGATCGTCATCGCGGAGGGCGAGATCGCGGGCTTCGGCGCGTCGGGCCGCAACGGGGCGTGGTGCGCGCCGGACCTCAACATCTCCATGGAGCGGCTCGCCCGGCTGCACGGCGAGGACGCTGCGCGGCGAATCCAGCAGGCCACCTACGACGCCGTCGACGAGGTCGGCCGCGTCGCCGTCGCGGAGGGGATCGACGCGGGCTTCCACAAGGGAGGCGAGCTGATCGTCGCGCTGGGCCCCCACCACGTCCCCGCGATCGAGGCCTCCCTCCGCGAGTACGAGCGCTTCGGCTTCGGCGAGCACTACCGCCTCCTCGACGCGGCCGGCGTGGCCGAGAAGGTCCGGATCGCCGGGGCCGTCGCGGGCCTCTGGTCGGGCACCGCGGCGATCGTCCATCCCGGCCGCCTGGTTCGCGGCCTCGCGACGCTCGTGGAGCGGATGGGTGCACGGATCGTGGAGCGGACGCCGGTGTCGGACTTCCGGGCGGCCGCCGGCGGGGCTCCCGCGGCGCTGATCACGCCAAGGGGCGAGATCCGGGCCCCGGTCGTCGTCCTCGCCGGGGAGGCGTACCTGGTGCGCCTGGCGAAGCTCCACCGCCAGCTCGTGCCGATGTACTCGCTGATCGTGCTGACCGAGCCGATCGACGATGCGACCTGGGCCAAGATCGGGTGGGCCGGCCGGGAGGTGGTGGCGTCGGCCCGCCTGTCGATCGACTACTTGTCGCGGACCGCGGACGGCCGGATCCTGTTCGGCGGTCGCGGCGCCCCGTACCGCCTCGGCTCGCCGATCAAGGACGCCTACGACCGCCACGACCCGACCCACGAGATGCTGCGCGGCTTCGTCCGGACCTGGTTCCCGATGCTCCGCGACGTGCGCTTCACGCATGCCTGGGGCGGCCCGCTGGGGATGCCGCGCGACTGGCACCCGTCGTTCGCCTACGACCCGCGGAGCGGGATCGCGACCGCCCGCGGGTACGTCGGCCACGGTGTCTCCACGGCGAACCTCGCCGGGCGCACGCTGGCCGACCTGATCGCCGGCGAGCCCAGCCCCTCTCACGGAGCTGCCGCTCGCGAACCACCACAGCCCGGACTGGGAGGTCGAGCCGCTCCGCTGGCTCGGGATCCGCTACGCGCAGGGCGCCATGTCGCGCCTGGATCGCCGCTCCGAGGCGACCGGGAAGCCGCCGACCGGCCGCTCGCTGGCCGAGCGGATCGCCAGCCACTGACGCGCGGACGGCGCCGCGAGGTGCAGGGGCGATCCTAGGCGGGCACGACCGGGTCGATGGGGTACGGGCAGAGGGGCACGCCGCCCGAGGGCGTGACCCGGTAGGCGTCCTCGTGGCGAACCCCGCCGAACCCGGGGATCGCGAGAACGGTGTGACCGATCGTCATCACCATCCCGTCGCGGAGGGGAACGTTGCGGTGCGGCGGGATGATGGTCGACGCCGGCGTCTCCTCGAAGCGCAGGCCGAGCCCGTGGCCGATCCCGTGGACGTGGTGTGCGGCGAGGCCCCGCCGCTCGAGAACGGCCCCGACAACGCCGTCGAGGGTGCCGACGGTCGCGCCGGGCCGCAGCGCGTCGCGGACCGCGGGGATCAGCTCGGCGTAGGCGTCGAGCAGCGCCCGCTGGCGTTCGTCCGGCTGGCCGACGACGAACGTCCTCGCGAGGTTCGAGCAGTAGCCCTGGACCTGCGGAGTGAGGTCGACCACCGCGAGCTCGCCGCGGCGGAGCGGGTTCGGGCTCAGGCGGCCGTGGAGCATGCAGGTCTCGATCCCGAAGGTGACGTAGATCGGGCGTGCTGGTCCGCTCGGCACCCGCGCGCATGAGCGCGTAGGTGACCTCCGTCGCGATCTCGTGGGCCGTGACGCCGGGCCGGAGGAGCTCACGGGCGCGGTCCATCCCGATCCCGGCGACCCGCTGGGCCTCGGCCATCAGGGAGAGCTCGCCGTCGTCCTTGATCATCCGGAGCGGGTCCATCACCGGGTCCGAGGAGACGACCTCGATGCCGGGGTTGACCTTCCGGAACAGCTCCACGAGGAAGGCCGGCGTCTCGAACCACATCTGCATCCCGACCTTCGGGCGCTCCGCCTCCGGGGGGCCGATGCGCGCAACGAGGTCGCGCAGGAGGCCGACCACCTCGTGGATCTGGCCGCCGACCGACCCGAACACGAGGACATCGCCACCGGGAGCGTCATCGCCGGCGTCCGCGAGGGCCGCCCGGATCTCGGGCTCCTCGCCGGCGAAGGCGATGAGCGTCGGCGGGCCCTCGACGGGGACGATCGCCCGCGGCTGCACGCGATCGGTGCCGAACAGGTACCGGTAGTCGTCGTGGTTGACGATGACGATCGCCACCAGGCCCTCGTCGCGCATGCGGGCCTGCACGCGCGCGATCCGATCGTGGCGAACGTCCATCGACGGCTCTCCCAGCGTGACGGTGTCGGGCACCCGACGGCCCTGTCTCCATCGTAGTCCGCGTCGCCGAACGCCTCTCGTCGCCCCCTTGACATTACAACTCAACGTATGTAGAATTCAACGTGCATTTAATTCGGCGTCTCGGAGGTGATCGTCATGGGTGCGTCGTCGGAACGTGGTCGGGCGGTCGCCCCGATCGTGATCGGCCTGGTCCTCGCGGCCTGGTTCATCTGGCTCTTCGCGGCGGCACTCCACCTGCCCCAGCCGCACGAGCTGCCTGTTGCGCTCGTGGCACCTGACGCGGCCGCCGTACAGGTGGCGGCGGGGCTCGAGCGGCAGGCTCCGGGCGCCTTCACCGTGACGCCGTACAGCTCAGAGTCCGCCGCACGGGCTGCCATCGCCGACCGGGACGCGGTCGGGGCCCTCGTGCTCGGAGCGAACGGGGCCACGATCCTCGTGGCCAGTGGTGCGAGCGAGGCCGCCGCAGGCGCCGTCTCGGGCGCCTTCACCGCGCTCGCGGGAGCCCTGCAACTGACCGCGACGGTCGAGGACGTCGCGCCGCTACCGGCCGACGATCCGCACGGAACGGTCCCCTTCTTCCTGGTCCTCGGCGTCTCGCTCTCGGCGCTGATCTACGCGGTCGTCGCCTATGCGTCGGGGACGGCCGGGACGCGGCCGGGCATCGGCGAGCGCCTCACCTCCCTGGTGGCCTTCGCGGTGCTCGACGGACTCGTGGCAGCCGCCGCGGTCGGCCTCGTGCTGGGCTTCGACGAGAACGGCTGGCTGCTGGCCGCCGTCTGCGCCATGCTGGCGCTCGCCGTCGCCTCGGCGGCGGCGGGCCTCCAGGAGGTGGCCGGCACGGCAGGGAGCGGCCTGGCGGCCCTCTTCATCGTCATCCTCGGCGTGGCATGCTCGGGCGCGATGGCCGGTCCATGGTTCCTCCCGGATGGCTTCCGTGCGCTCGCCCCGATCCTCCCGCCGGGTGTCGGCCTGGCGGCCGTCCGCGGCACGCTCTACTTCGGTGGGGCCGCCCTCGGCCTGCAGCTCGCGTCGTTGGCCGTGTGGGCCCTGGTCTCGGTCGGGATCGTGGTGGGGGTCGACCTCTGGCGGCATCGCCCCGCCGGACGCCAGGTGACCGCCCCGGTGGCCGGTTGACGCCGGCATCGCGCCCCAGGAGCGGCCGCACGGGTCGCCGGCCGGGGAGCAGCGACACCCGGCAGGCGATCCTCGCGGCGGCGCGGCGCCAGTTCGTCGCCGCCGGCTTCGACCAGGCCAGCGTCCGGAGCATCGCCGCCGAGGCCGGGGTGGACCCATCCCTCGTGATCCACTACTTCCATTCGAAGGACGGTCTCCTGGGCGCCGTGATGGCCTGGCCCGTCGACCTCGACGAGATCGCCGAACAGGTCATCGCGCCGGGCATCGACGGCGTCGGCGAGCGCCTGGTGCGCTTCTTCCTCGCCCAGTGGGACGACCCGGCGAAGCGTCATCCGCTGACGATCATCGTGCGCAACGCGATGAGCCACGACGACGCGGCCCGGCTGCTCACCGAGTTCGTCCGCCGGGAGCTCGCCGGCCGGATCGTGCCTCTCGTCGGCCAGGAGACGGCAGAGCTGCGGGGGAGCCTCGTGGCCAGCGTCCTCGTCGGCCTGGCGATGACCAGGTACGTGGTTCGGCTTGAGCCGCTCGCCTCCGCGCCCGCCGACGTCGTCGTGGCGGCGATGGCCCCGACGATCCAGCGCCTCCTCGCGGGGGACCTCGCCGGAGCGTGACGCGGCACGTCCCGCCGCCGGACTGGATCCACGCCCCATACTTCGCGGCGTCGGCCGCCGAAGGAGGACGAGGGTGGAAACGATCCGCGAGATCCTCGCGTCGCACGAGTCGGGCATCTCACGCGGCGGCCTGCTGGCGTGGGCGCGCCTGCGCGGCGACCCCGAGATGACCGACGCCCAGCTCGAGGCAGCGCTGGCCGAGCTTGGCGACGAGGTCGTCGACGTCCAGGGCTTCCTCTACCTGCGCCGGTACGCGCCCGCATCCGCGCTTGGGACGGCGGCGGCCGCGATGCCCGTGTCGCCACCGGTCGCTCCCCCGGCCTGGCCGGCCACCCCCTCGACCCCCGACGCCGAGTCCGTTCCGGGCTGGGTGCCGCCCGACGCCGGGGCCGCGGCAGTGCCGCCCCAGCCGCCGGCCGAGGGCTGGCCCGTGCCCGACGGGGGCTGGCCGGCCGCACCGCCGTCGAGCAGCAGGCGGACGATGGTTGTCGCCGCCCTCGGCGTCGTCGCCTTCCTCGTCGTCGCCGGCGTCGGGGCGGCCCTGCTCCGCGGCACCGACACCGGCTCCCCCGACGCGACGCCGGCCCTCCCGACGCCGAGCTCCGGGGCGGTCGTCGGCGCGACCACGCTCGCCTTCGGCGACTGCCTGATCCTGCCGTCGGAGGACGAGTTCGACGACGTGCGCCGCCTGCGAGTGCACGGAGGCGCACGACGGTGAGGTCTTCTTCACGAAGGCGCATCCCGCCTCGGACTACCCGTCCGACGACGAGTTCAGCACCTACGTCGACGAGCAGTGCCTGCCGGCCTTCGAGGAGTACACGGGCAGCGCCTACGACGACCAGGACGTCCTCGACGTCGGCTGGTTCACGCCCACGGAGGGCGGCTGGGACGATGGCAACCGCACCGTCACCTGCTACCTGACGCCGGTCGACGGCTCACGCACGAGCCAGTCCTACCGCGGCGCGAACCCCTGAAGACGAGGCCAGGACCGCACGGGGTTCGCCATGGAGACCGTCCGCGACATCCTCGCGGCCCACCACTCGGGGATCTCGAAGCCCGGCCTCCTCGCGTGGGCGCGCCTGCGGCATCGACACGGCCATGACGCGAGGCGCAGCTCGACGACGAGCTCGCCCGCCTCGGCGACGAGGTCGTCGACCTCGACGGCTTCCTCTACCTGCGCGACTACGTCGACCCGTCGCGGCGCCCGCCCGCAGCGGACGCTCCAGCGGGCAGCGACGGCGGCTCCGCCGGGCGCCCGACCGGGCGATCAGCCCCGAGCCCGGGGCCGTCGCAGAGCCGGCGCCGGCGCCGACGTCCGCGCCGGAGCTGGTCGCCGCCCGCCCTGGCACGCCGCCGCGATCCGCTTCGTCGCGAAGTTGATCGGGGTCGGGTTCTTCCTCTGGTGGCTCGTCGGCTTCGTCGGCGGGTTCATCGGCGCCTTCGGCGACGGACGGCGAAGCCACGCCGACGCCGACCGGCTCGGCTGCTCCCACGCCCAGCGGTCGGAACCGTGATCGGCTGGGCCGAGATCGCCGTCGGCGACTGCCTCGTCCTGCCGACCGAGTACCGTCTTCTACGACGATCCGCCGGGTCCCGTGCGACACGCCGCACGGCGGCGAGGTGTTCGCCGTCGTGGACCACCCCGGCGCCGACGTTCCCCGACGAGGCCGCCTTCGCGTCGTTCGCCCGGCGGCAGTCTGCCCGCCCGCGTTCGCGACGCTGGACCGGGACGGCCTTCGACGACCAGCAGCTCTCTCGTCGTCTGGTGGTTCCCGCCGACGAAGGAGAGCTGGCACGACGGCGACCGCACCGTCCAGCTGCATACCTCGGCCTCGCGGACGGCTCCCTCGCCAGATCGTTCGTACCGCGACGCAACCCCCTGATCAGGCCAGGGCGGCGGCCACCCCGGGGAGCTCCTCCGCCAGGCCGAACGGCGCGCCGGCCGCCCGTACGAGATCGACCATCGCGGCCTCGACCGATGGGTCCAGCGCCGGTCGCGCGTAGGCGGCCAGGAGCTCGACGACGCGATCCCGTGCCCGCGACGCGGCATCCGGCCGCCCGGCGTCCTCCCAGGCCCGCAGCGAGGCCCGGTCGATCACCGGCGACGGCAGCGCCTGCTCCGTCCGGAACAGCCGGCGCGTGTCCGGCAGCTCGAGGAAGCGGGCCTCGGGCCCGGCGGCGCGGACCATGGCCGTGGCCAGCGTCTCGGTCGGCGTGGCGACGCCGCGGACCAGCCGCTGGGCCATCGCGATCCCCTCGGCGTCGAGGACCAGCTTCTCGGCGCTCTGGCAGCGCAGCGAATCGAGCATGCCGGCGCCCGAGATCATGTCGATCCCGGCGAGGGCGCCGACGAGGGCGCCCATCCCGCTCTCGAGGCCGGCCTGGTGGTCGATCACCTTGCCGTCCGTCGCGCCGAGGTACCCGTGGGTCGGCAGGTTGAGGTCCTTGCCGACCTGCGCGTACGCGGCGTCCAGCATGGCCGTCTCGATCGCGCCCATCGGCGTGACGCCGGTCCGCATGTCGACGATCGCCGGGGCGCCGCCCCACACGATCGGCGCGCCGGGGCCGGCGAGCTGGTGGATCGCGATCCCCGCCAGGCACTCGGCGGCATGCTGGACCACCGACCCGACCAGGGTGACCGGGGCCGCCCCGCCGGCGAGCGGCATGGAGACCATCTCCGCCGGGACGCGGGCCCGGGCGAGGTCGATCAGGTTCCGGGCGCCGAAGGCCGTCCAGGTCAGCGGCGGCGAAGGGCAGACGTCGAAGACGGCCCGCGGCCTCGCGGCCAGGGCGTCGCGCCCGCCGGCATCGAGGGCCAGGAGGTCGATCATCGCCGCCGTCCCATCCGGGCTGAAGGCGCCGGTGACGATCGGCTTCGCCGACCCGAGCAGCACGAGGAAGAGCCGGTACAGGTCGCCGATCTCGGCGGGGACATCACCGCAGACGATGGCCGTCGACTGGGCGGCGTAGGCGGGCAGCATCTCGGTGACGCGGACCAGGCGGACCAGGTCGGCGGCCTCCGAGGGGCGGTGATCGCCCGTGACAGGGTCCAGGACGTTGACGCCCGACGAGCCGGGGTCGAACTGGACGACGCCGGCGCCGTAGCGGACGGCCGCCTGACCCGCCCGGTCGAACAGGTCGAAGGCCGCCGGCACGCTGGCCAGGGCACCCTCGACGAGGGCTGTCGGGATCCGGACGACCTCGCCGGCGACCTCGGCGCCGGCGGCCTGCAGCAGGGCGATGGCCTCGGCGTCCTGGACCCGGACGCCGGGGTCGCGCAGCAGCTCGAAGGCCTCGTCGAGGATCCGCCCGACGAGGTCGGGCCCCAGGAGCCGGAGGGTCGGCCGCAGCGGCGAGCCCCCTGCGGCCGGGCTCATCGAGCCGCCCCGGCGGCTCCAGCCGCCCCGGCAGCCACCAGCTCGTCGACCACCGTCGGCGCCGGCTCTTCGCCGGCCTCGCGCTCGAGCGCCCCGATGACGCGGGCGAGCTCCGCCGCGAGGGCGTGCTCCAGCGGCTCGGGAACGTGCGTCGCGAGCAGCTCGCGCGCCCTGGCGTTGGCCCAGGCGCGCGGCCCGCCGCCCTCCACCTCCACCACGCCCATCGGACGCCGGTCCATGAAGCGCGGCTTCCACATCGAGCGCATGTGGCGCCGCGTGTGGGGCGACGTCAGGTAGTCGCCGGCCGGCCCGACCTCGGCGATCGCCTCGAGCGCGAGCGACTCGTCGTCGACCGGGATGCCCTTGAGGGTGGCCCGGACGACGGAGTAGATCTCCGCGTCGAGGAGGAGCTGCTCGTGCGAGAAGATCCGGCTGCCGTTGAGGAGCCCCAGGCCCAGGAGCATGTCGGAGCCGGACGCCGAGGCGAGGAAGGCCGACAGCGCGTTCTCGACGCCTGCCTGCCAGTCGGGCGCCTTGGCTCCCGTGGCGAACGCGCCCATGGAGAGCGGCACGCGGTAGAAGTCGGCCAGGGCGTTCGTCGCCGCGCCGAAGAGGAAGTCCTCCGGGCCGCCGCCCGTGTACGCGCCGGAGCGCAGGTCGATCGCGGTCTGGGCGGCCGCGTAGTAGACCGGCGAGCCCGGGTACGCGATCTGCATCAGGGCCAGCGCCGAGATGACCTCGGCGTTGCCGACGACGAGCGACCCGGCGACGGTCGCCGGACCGGTGAACGCGGCCGACGCCATCGTCATGTAGCCGACCGGGATCCCGGCCTCGGCGGCGACGAGGCCGGCGTCGAGGCTCCCGCCGTCGTGGCCCAGCGGGCTGGTCGTGCACTGCATCATCGAGAGGACCGGGCGGACCCGGAGCGCCTCGCGGCCGCCGGCGATGGCCGCCGCCATCTCGACCGCGGCCCGCGCCTCGCGGTCGCTGACGATCGATTCGGTCTGGACGTGCTTCGTGCTGTTGGCCCAGCAGGCGAGGAGCTCGTGGAGCGAGCGTGACGCGGCGGGACGGTCCTGCGCGGAGACGGGGATCCAGTGGAAGGCGACCTCGTCGAGCGCGTCGGCGAGGCGCGCGATCTCGGCCACGTCGGAGAGGCGGGACGGGCGGCGCTCGCCGGTGTCGAGGTCGGCGACCTCGATCCCGCAGCCGTCGGTCGCGGCGTAGACGTGCTCCCCGTCGAGGGGCAGGTCCAGGGCCGGGTCGCGGGCGGCCAGGGGGTAGACGGGCGGCGCCGTGTTCAGCGCCGTCTCGATCGTTGCCTTCGGCACCTTGACGACGCCGGACGCCCGGTCGACGGACGCGCCGGCCGCGGCCCAGATGTCGAGCGCGCGCTGGGACGGGAAGCGGACCCCGACGTGCTCGATGACGTGGAGGGTCGCCTCGTGGATCCGCGCGATCGCATCGGCGTCGAGCACCTCGACGCGCAGGCCGCGGCCGGAGATCGGGTTGAGCGGGGCGCTCACTGCGCCACCCCTGCCGCGGTCGCACCCATGAGGCGCTTCGCCAGCTCGACCGCGCCCATGGCATCCTCGGAGTAGCCGTCGGCGCCGATCTCGCTCGCCCACGTCCCGGTCACCGGCGCGCCGCCGACCATCACCTTGACGGGCGGACGGAGGCCGGCCTCGGTGAGGGCGGCAATGACGGCGCGCTGGCCGGTCATCGTGGTCGTGAGGAGCGCGGAGAGCCCGACGATGTCGGCGCGGTGCTCGCGCGCGGCCTCGACGAAGCGCTCCGGCGCCACGTTGACCCCGAGGTCGTGGACCTCGAAGCCGGAGGTGGAGAGGAGCATCCCCACGAGGTTCTTGCCGATCTCGTGGATGTCGCCGGCGACCGTGCCGATGACGACCCGGCCGGCGACGGTCCGCTCCACGGCGGCCGCCTTCAGCTCGGGCTCCAGCACGCCGAGGGCCCGCTGCATCGCGCGGGCGGCCAGCATCATGTCGGGCAGGAAGAGGTCGCCGGCGGCGAAGCCCGCGCCGACCTCCTTCATGCCGGGCATGAAGCCTTCGTCGATGGCGACGAGCGGCGGGATCCCGGCCGCGATGGAGGCCTTCGCCGCGGCTTCGGCAGCGTCGGCGTCGCCGTCGATGACGGCCTGGCGCATCGCCTGGAACTCGGTCTCGGTCATGGGAGGTGCTCCTCGGTGCGTCGCGGGTGGTGGAGGACGGGAGTTCGCTGGCCCGGTCGGCCGCCGGCGGGCCAGGAGCGTCAGAGACCGGCCGTCGCCTCGGCGCGGTCGACGATGGCGCGCACGGCCCGCTCCACGTCGGGCTCGAGCGGCGTGGGGAGGTGGCTCGCGAGGAGCTGGTCCACGCGCGTCGTCGCGCGCCCGGCGAGCGTCGTCGACCCGGCCGCCCGCCACGGCTCGTATCCGCGACGGTCGAACAGGGTCGGGTACCACCGGTCGCGGTAGTGGGCCAGCGTGTGGTCCGTCTCCAGGTACGAGCCGTCGACGCCGTGGGCCTCCACGAGGTCCAGGGCCAGCGCTTCGTCGGAGACGTCGATCGGGCGCACCACGGCCCCGATCCACCCGGCCAGCTCGTCGCAGATCGCCAGCTGGACGAGCGACCCCGTGAGACCGGACTCCAGGTACCCGCAGTCGTGGACCAGGTGGCCGCCGGCGAGGGCATCGGCGAGCATCGTCATCCCCGCCTCCGCGGCGGCCTGCTCGTCGACGACCTTGGAGTCGCTGCCGGCGCCGAGGCTGAACATCGGGAGGCCCCAGCGATGGGCGAGCGACGCGGCGACGCCCTTCGGCTCCGGGCCGGCGTACGGGTCGACCATCGTGCGCAGGTCCAGCGAGTCGCCGCCGAAGGCCGGGACGACGATCGGGGCGCCCTCGCGGGCGAGCTGCGAGATCACGACGCCGGCCAGGATGCCGGCCGTGTTGATGGCGATCGTGCCGGCGAGGGTGATCGGCCCGGTCGTCCCGCCGGAGGTGACCGGGATCCACAGCGCGGGCACGCCGCGTTCCGCGCAGGCGAGGAGCTTGCGGACGGAGTCCTCGTTGAACAGCAGGCCACGCGTGACGTTGATGTAGACGGCCACCTGTGGCCGTTCGGCGAGGGCGTAGCGGCCGCCGGCGACGATCTCGGCCATCTCCAGGCCGTCGAGCATCCCGGCGAGGTCGTAGGTGACGAGCACGAGCGGCTTCCGCGTCAGGGCCAGCATCGCCGCGGCCTGGTGGCGATCGGCCCGCGTCTGGTCGACGTCCGAGGGGAGGAACATCGACATCACGAAGTCGATGTTCGGCAGCGCGTCGGCCAGCGTCAGGCCCTCGGCCAGGTCGCTGCAGGTCGCCCGGCGCCGCTCGCCGGTGCGGTGGTCCAGGACGTAGAGGCAGTCCGAGCCGGTCCCGAAGTAGTGCGCGCGGCCGGCGAGACGGATCGCGGGGGAGCCTGCGCGGTCGTGGAGCGTGATCTCCTTCGGCGCGGTCTCGAGGGCCCAGGTGACGAGCCGCTCGGGGATGCGCACGCGCGACCCGTCGACGACGGCGCCGGCCTCGCGCAGGAGGTCGAGCGCCTCCCGGACGGGGACCTCGACGCCGGTCACCTCGAGGATCTCGAGGGCGGCCGACTCCAGCCGGGCGGCAGTCGCCGGTCCCAGCCGGTCCCAGCGCGGCGTCTCGCGCGGGTCGGTCATCGAGCCTCCTCCACCCGTCCCGTGGCGTGGGCATACAGCCCCACGTTGCGAGGGTGGCGGGCGCGGCCGGCCGGGCGACAGGGACCTTCGGCCCGATTCCGGCCCCTCGGTTGGCGGGCGGGCGGGGCGGGCGCAGGACACCGGGCGCGTTGCAGGCGGTGCGTGCCGGCCGGCGGCCAGGGCGACCGCGGAGTCGGTGACCCCGGCCGGGTCCGCGGCGCGGGCCTGTATCGATCGGTACAGGCTCGACCCCTTGACCGGACCGTCCAGCAGGGGTGGGGGCTGCGGGATTTGTGCCCCGGGACGGATGGGCGACGCGTGTCACCGACCCGAGAATGCGCGCAGGTGTCACGCCACGGACGGGTCCGTGGCCACGAGGGACGCAGGTCGCTCGCCCACCATGGGCGGGCGTTCGGCCGGGCTCCGGGATGGAGATATGAGCGAATTGGACAGGTTCGAGCGTTGCGGGCGGCCGGAGGACGGACGGTGACCCAGAGCCGATCGCCCGGTCGCTCCGCCCCGGCGGACTGGATCTCCATCCGCGAGGCCAGCGCGATGCTCGGCGTCTCCCCGGCGACGCTCCGCCGCTGGGCCGAGGCCGGCGACATCGTCACCTTCACCACGCCGGGCGGCCACCGTCGCTTCTCGCGAACGGCGATCGCGGCGCGACTTCCCGGGGCACGGGCGGCGCGTCCGGACCTCGCCGGGCTCAGCGAGACGACCGAGGGGATCACGGCGCGCTACCGGCTCCACGCGGGAGGCACCGCGGCCGCGGCGCCCTGGCTCGGCTCGGTGCCCGAGTCGTCGCGCGCGCGCCTGCGCGACCACGGCCGCGCCATCGCGGCATCGCTGATCGCCTCCATCGAGGAGACCGGGGAGCGCGAGCGGCTCGCCGCGCTGGCCGCCGGGATCGCGGCGGCGAGCGACTACGGCCGGATCGCCGGGACCCTCGGCGCGTCGATGCGCCAGGTCGTCGCGACCTTCCTCCAGTTCCGTCGCCCCTTCGTCGAGGAGATGGCCGCCGTCGCGCGGCGCCGCCAGCTCGACGCGACCGGCACTGCCGCCCTGCTCGGGGCCGCCGCCGAGGCGATCGACCGCCTCCTGGACGCGACCCTCGAGGGCTACGAGCAGGCCATGACGCCACGCGCCGTGCGCGCTGCGCGCCGAGGAACCGGTCCGATGACGACCGAGCTCGGCCGCCCGTGCCGCGGCGATGCCCGGCCCGGTCCGTCGGGCCAGCCGACCGTCGTGGCCATCGTCCTCCACGCCCGCGCGGTTCCGAGCCTGGCGCGCGAGGCGTTCGCCGAGGCCCTCGCGGCCGTGCCGGCCGACGAGCGCTGGATCGTCGTCCACACCTGCCACCGCGTCGAGCTCTACGCCGCGCCCGGGAACCCGCGGCATGCCCGCCCTCCCGCCGCTGCCGGCCGGGGCCGAGCGGCTCGTCGACGTCGACGCCGCGCGCCACCTGATCTCGGTCGCCTGCGGGCTCGACAGCGTCGTCTTCGGCGAGGACCAGATCCTCCACCAGGTGCGGACGTGCCTGGCCGAGCGCCACGCGCACCGCGCCCCTCGATCCCGTGCTCGACCGGCTCTTCCAGGCGGCGCTGCGAGCCGGGCGCCGGGCGCACACCTGGTTCGACGGCTCGCCGCGCTCGCTCGCCGACGTGGCCCTCGACCGGATCGCCCGGACGGCCGGCACCCTCGACGGGCGGACCATCCTCGTGGCCGGCGTCGGCCGGATGGGTCGGCTGGCGGCGTTCGCCGCGCACCGCCGCGGGGCCCGCGTCGTCGTCACGAACCGGACCGACGAGCGCGCTGCAGCCCTCGCCGCGGAGGTCGGCGGATCGTCGGTGCCGTTCGGCGTCGACGGCGTCCTCCCGCCGCTCGCCGGGGTGGTCGTCGCGCTCGCCGGGCCGTGGCACCTCGGCGCGGCGGACGCTGCCGCGCTGGCCGGCTCCGGCCGTCGAGGTGATCGACCTGTCGTCGCCGCCGTCCGTGCCGGACGATCTCCAGGCGGCGCTCGGCGAGCGTTTCGTCTCGGTCGACGACCTGACCGTCGCCCCCGAGTATCGAGCCCCAGGACCGGCTCCGCCGCCGGCTCGAGAAGCTCGTGTCGGAGACGGGCCGCGAGTACTGCCAGTGGCTCCGGTCGCGCGACATGGTGCCCGTCATCCAGGCCGTGGCCGAGGGCGCCGACGCCCTCCGGCGCGCCGAGGTCGAGTGGCTGCTCCACCGGCTCCCCGACCTCGCGCGACGACGAGCGGGCGGTCGTCGAGCAGATGAGCCACCGGCTGGTGGCTGCGCTCCTCCACGCGCCGCTGGCGGCGCTCCACGACGACGACGCGGGCTCGCTCGAGCGGGCCGCGCGCGACCTCTTCGGCGTCTGAGCGATGACCCGGACCGGCGGCCCCGTCGCTGCGCCTGGGGACCCGCGGCAGCGCCCTCGCGCTCGCCCAGTCGGGGATGGTCGCCGACGACCTGCGCGCCCTCGGCGCGACGGTCGAGCTCGTGGTGGTCCGGACGGCGGGCGACGACCGGCCGCCCAACACCGTGTGGGGCGAGGGCGCGTTCGTCATGGCCCTCGAGGCGGCGCTCCTCGACGGCCGCGTGGACCTCGCCGTCCACAGCGCGAAGGACGTCCCGACGGCCGAGGACCCGCGCCTGGCGATCGCCGCCTACCCGGCCCGCGAGGATCCTCGCGACGCGCTCGTCTGCCGGGAGGCCGGGCGGACGCTCGCCACGCTGCCCGCCGGGGCCGTCGTCGGGACGGACAGCCCGCGCCGCGCCGCCTTCCTCCGGGCCCATCGGCCCGACCTGCGCACGCGACCGCTCCACGGCAACGTCGACACGCGGCTCCGCAAGCTCGCCGCCGGCGAGGCCGACGCGCTCGTGCTCGCGGTGGCCGGCCTGACCAGGCTGGGCCTCGCGGACCGGATCACCGAGATCCTCCCGATCGAGGTCGCCCTGCCGGCGCCCGGCCAGGGCGCGCTCGCGATCGAGGTCCGGGCCGACGACGCGGTCGCGCGACCCGTTCGTCGCCCGCCTGGACGACCCGGCCACCCGTGCCGCGGTCGAGGCGGAGCGGGCCCTCCTGCGGGCGAGCGGCGGCGGCTGCCGCGCCCCGCTCGGCGCCCTCGCGGAGGTCGACGGCGCCGCGATCACGATCCGCGGGGCCGCGGCCGCCGAGGGCTCCGTTGCCGGCGGCGATGCCCCGCCGACCGAAGCCGCCGCGGCGCCCGGCACGACGTTCACCGCCGCGGCCGACGCGGCCCTTCCGGCGCCCTTCGTGGCCCGCGGCAGAGCGGCGCGGCGCGGTGGCCGACCGGCTCGCGCTGGCGCCGACGCTGGCCGCCGACCTGGCCGATGCGCTGGCCGCCGGCCCGGGCGGATCGAGCAGGACCCGACGACCGACGATGCGCCGAGCGCGCGCGACGGCTCCCGCGGGCGCTGGTCACCCGCGAGCCCGGCCGACCCGGCGCCCTCGCCGACGCGCTGCGCGGCCCGCGGAGTCGACCCCGTCGTGATCCCGACGATCGAGCTGCGGCCGGTGGTGCCGGGCGGCGCCCTGGACGACGCGGCTGCGAACCTCGCGCGGTACGGCTGGGTGGTCGTCACGAGCGCCGGCGGCGCCGAGGCCCTGGCCGACGGCCGGTCGAACGGGTCGGCGCCACGCTGGCGGGCGCCCGGATCGCGGCCGTCGGCGCGGCCACCGCCGAGGCGCCTCGCGAGCCGGGGCGGGCGCGTCGGCGTTCGTCCCGAGCCGGGCCGGCGGCGCGTCGCTGGCCGACGAGCTCCCGCTGGCTCCCGGGGACAGCGTCCTCCTCGCCCGTTCCGATGCCGCCGACGACATCCTCCCGGCGCGACTGCGCGCCCGCGGCGCGCTCGTCGACGACATCGTCGCGTACCACACGATCGAGGCGCCCGAGGCCGCGCGCCTGCCGCTGCGGGCGGCGTTCCGCGACGGCGTCGACGTCGTCGTGTTCACGAGCGGCTCGACGGTCCGCGGGCTCCTTGCCCTGCTGCCGCCCGCGAGCGCGGCGCCGCCCTCCGGCACGCCGGCCTGCTGCATCGGGCCTTCGACGGCCGGCCGCCGCGCGCGACGCCGGCTTCGTCCGGGTCGTGGAGGCCGGAGATCCAGTCCGTCGACGCCCTGGCCGACCTCGTCGCGACCGTCGTCGCGGCGTCCCCATCCGCCCATGCCGGGCCGGCGCCGCGGCGCCCCATGCCAGCGAGGTGTCCCGATGACCTCCCTCCTCGACCCGGTCGCCGGTGACCCGGCGGCGGACCCGGCGACGCCCGTCTCGATCCCGGCGCCCGCCGCGGGCCACCGGCTGCGCCGCACCCGGCGCACGCCGGCGCTCCGGGCGCTCGTCCGCGAGACCCGCCTCCACCCGGCGATGCTCGTCGCGCCGCTCTTCGTCGTCCCCGGCCGCGGCGGCCGCTCGCCGATCGCGTCGCTGCCTGGCCAGCTCCGCCTGACCCCGGACGAGGCGCTCGTCGAGGCCCGCGCCCTGGCCGCCCTCGGCGTCGGCGGGGTCATCGTCTTCGGCCTGCCGGCGGCCAAGGACTGCAGCGGGCTCCGGCGCGTGGATCGCGGACGGGATCGTCCAGCAGACCGTCCGGATGCTGCGCGACGCCGACCTCGACCTCGTCGTGATCGCGGACACCTGCCTCTGCGAGTACACCGACCACGGGCACTGCGGGCCGCTGCTGCGCGACGGGCGGGTCGACAACGACGCCGCGATCCGGCTCCTGGCCGAGACCGCGGCCTCCCAGGCCGAGGCCGGCGCGGACGTCGTGGCGCCCAGCGCGATGATGGACGGCCAGGTCGCGGCGATCCGTGCCGGCCTCGACGCCGCCGGTCACCACGAGACGCCGATCCTCGCCTACGCCGCCAAGACCGCGTCGGCGTACTACGGGCCGTTCCGCGAGGCCGCCGACTCCGCGCCCGCCTTCGGCGACCGGCGCGGCTACCAGATGGACCCGGCGAACGCCCGCGAGGCGCTCCGCGAGATGGCGGTCGACGTCGCCGAGGGCGCCGACATGCTGCTCGTCAAGCCGGCCCTGCCGTCGCTCGACATCCTCGCCCGCGCCCGCGACCGCTTCGAGGTCCCGATCGGGGCCTACCAGGTGAGCGGCGAGCACGCCCAGATCGCCGCCGCCGCCGAGCGCGGCTGGATCGACGGCCGGCGGACCCAGCTCGAGGCCCTGACCTCGATCGTGCGGGCCGGTGCCTCCTTCGTCATCACCTACGCCGCGGCGGACGTCGCGACCTGGCTCCGGGAGGAGAACCGATGATCGCGACGGCGGCGGGCGCGATCGGGCCGAGCCGGGCCGGATGGCCGACCTCCGCGCCCGTGCCGAGGACCTCTTCCCCGGCGGCGTCAACAGCCCCGTGCGTGCCTTCCGGGCCGTCGGGCGGGCGCCCCTCGTGCTCGACGCGGGCGCCGGGCCGCGGGTCCGCGACGCCGACGGCCGCTGGTACCTCGACTACATCGGCTCGTGGGGCCCCGCGATCCTCGGTCACGCCCACCCGGCGGTCGTCGAGGCCGTCCGCGCGGCCGCGCTCGACGGCTTCGCGCTCGGGGCCACCTCGCCCCGCGAGGTGGAGCTCGGCGAGCTGGTCCGGGCCGCGATGCCGTCGCTGGAGCGGATGCGCTTCACGTCGTCCGGCACCGAGGCGGCGATGAGCGCCGTGCGCCTGGCGCGCGGCGCCACCGGCCGCGACCTCGTCGTCAAGTTCAGCGGCGGCTACCACGGCCACAGCGACGGGCTCCTCGTGGAGGCCGGCTCCGGCGTCGCCACGCTGGCGATCCCCGGCAGCGCGGGCGTTCCCGACCCCGACCGCCTCCGCGACGATCGTCGTGCCCTACAACGATCCCGGCGCGGTCGCGGCCGCCTTCGCGGCCCACTCGGGCCGGATCGCCGCGGTCATCGTGGAGCCGGTGGCGGCGAACGCCGGCGTGCTCCCGCCGGCCCCCGGCTTCCTGGAGCATCTCCGCCGGATCACCGCCGCCGACGGGGCGCTGCTGATCTTCGACGAGGTGATCACCGGCTTCCGCGTCGGGCCGGGCGGCGCCCAGGGCCGCTACGGCGTCGCGCCCCGACCTGACCGTCCTCGGCAAGATCGTCGGCGGCGGCATGCCGGTCGGGGCCTACGGCGGGCGGGCCGACCTGATGGCGCTGATCGCGCCGTCGGGGCCGGTCTACCAGGCCGGCACGCTCTCCGGCCACCCGCTGGCGATGGCCGCCGGCGCGGCGACGCTGCGGCTCCTCACGCCGGACACGCTACGACGCCCTGGAGGCCGCCGGCGCGCGCCTCGAGGCCGGGCTCCGCGCCGCCGCCGCGGCGGCCGGCACGCCCGTCGGCATCACCCGCGTCGGCTCGCTGCTGACGGTCTTCTTCCGCGACGGTGCGCCGGCGACGGCCGAGGAGGCCTTCACCGCCGACCGGGCCGCCTACGGCCGCTTCTTCGGCGCGATGCTCGACGCCGGCGTCCTGCTGGCGCCGTCGCAGTTCGAGGCCTGGTTCCTCTCCCTCGCCCACGGGGACGCCGAGATCGACGAGACGCTGGCGGCCGCCGCGACGGCCTTCGCCGCGGTCGAGGCCGGCCGATGAGCGCCGACGACGCCCGCGCCGTGCCGGGCACGGCTCCCGCGTCGGACCGGGCAGGCGCCCGTCGCCACGCCCGCGACGGCCGACCCGCGCGCGACACGCTTCCTTCGCGCCTGCCGGCGCGAGCCCGTCGACGTCACGCCGGTCTGGTTCATGCGCCAGGCCGGGCGGGCCCTCCCCGAGTACCGAGCCGATCCGCGAGCGGGCGACGCTGGTGGAGATCACCCGCGACGCGGCGCTCTGCGCGGAGGTCACCCTCCAGCCGGTCCGCCGGCTCGGCGTGGACGCGGCGATCCTCTTCGCCGACATCACCACCCCGCTGGCCGGCCTCGGCGTCGACTTCGAGATCGTCGAGGGCCGCGGTCCCGTGATCGCCGCGCCGATCCGGACGGCCGCCGACGTCGCCCGCCTGCGCGCCTTTCGAGCCCGACGAGGCGGTCGCGCCGCTGCTCGAGGCGATCGGCATGATCCGGGCGGCGTCGCCGGTGCCGCTGATCGGCTTCGCCGGCGCCCCGTTCACGCTCGCCTGCTACCTCGTCGAGGGCGGGCCGTCGAAGGACTTCGCGCGCACCAAGACGCTCATGCACGCCGAGCCGGCGGTATGGGCCGACCTGATGGATCGCCTCGCCGCGATGACCGTCGCCTACCTCGGTGCCCAGGTGGCCGCCGGCGCGCAGGCGGTCCAGGTGTTCGACTCCTGGGTCGGCGCGCTGAGCCCGGCCGACTACCGCCGCAGCGTCGCCCCCGTGATGGCCCGCATCTTCGACGGGCTCCGGCCCGCTGGGCGTGCCGACCATCCACTTCGGCGTCGGTCTCGGCCGGCCTCCTGCGCCAGCAGGCGGCGGCCGGCGGCGACGTCATCGGCCTCGACTGGCGGATCGAGCTGGACGAGGGCTGGGACGTCGTCGGCGCGGACCACGGCGTGCAGGGCAACCTCGACCCGGCCCTGCTCCTCGGCCCCTACGAGGCGGTCGCGCGGGACGCGCGAGCGATCCTCGACGCGGCCGGCGGGCCGGCCCGGTCACGTCTTCAACCTCGGGCACGGCGTCCTCCCCGGCACCGACCCGGACGCGCTGGCCCGCCTGGTGGACCTGGTCCACGCCCACGACCCCGGGAGGGTCCCCGCATGACCGTCGACGCCGTCCTCCTCATGGCCTACGGGAGCCCCGACCGGCTCGACCAGGTCGAGGCCTACTACACCGACATCCGGCGCGGCAGCCCGCCGCCGCCCCACCTCCTCGAGGAGCTGCTGGGGCGCTACCGGGCGATCGGCGGCGGCTCGCCGCTCTCGCGGATCGTCGAGCTGCAGCGCGCCGCGGTGGAGGCGGAGCTCGCCCGGCGCGGTCGCCCGGTCGCGGTCTACGCCGGGATGCGCCACATCGCGCCGCGGATCGGGACGGTCGTCGAGGCGATGGCCGCCGACGGCGTGGAGCGTTTCGTCGGCCATCGCGCTCGCTCCGCAGCGATCCTCGAACGCCGCCGGGTATCGCCGGGCGGTCGACGCCGCCCTGGCCGGCCTGGGCGACGCGGCCCCGACCGTGACGTTCGTCGACTCCTGGTACGACCAGCCGCGCTTCATCGAGGCGCTCGCCGGGACCACCGCCGAGGCGCTCCGCCGCTTCCCCGACCCGATCCGGGGTCCGGGTCATGTTCACCGCCCACAGCCTGCCCGCGCGCGTCGTCGCCGAGGGCGACACCTACCCCGACGAGCTGGCCGGGACTGCCGCGCTCGTGGCGCGGGCGGCTCGGGCCTGGCGACGCTACGACTTCGCCTTCCAGAGCGCCGGCCGCACCGGCGAGCCCTGGCTGGGCCCCGACATCCTCGACGAGATCCGGCGGCTCGCCGCCGACGGCGTTCGCGAGCTCGTCGTCCGGCCGGTCGGCTTCGTCGCCGACCACCTCGAGGTCCTCTACGACATCGACATCGAGGCGCAGGGCGTGGCCCGCGAGGCCGGCATCCGGCTGGAGCGCGCCCGCTCCATGAACGACGACCCCACCTTCATCGCCGGCCTGGCCGACCTGGCCGAGGCGGCGCTGCCCGACGCCGTGGCGTCGGCGGGCTGACCACGAGAGGACGACCCACGATGGTTGAGACGCAGCGTCCCCCGGCCGGTCCCGCGGCCTCCCGTCCCCCGGGCCACCCCGGCGGCCACCCCGGCGGGCATCCCGGCAGCCTCCCGGGCGTCGGCGTCGGTCAAGCCCCGCGGCCTGGTCTACGACCGGGCGCCGATGCTCGTCTACTGGGAGACGACGCTGGCCTGCGGGCTCGCCTGCCGCCACTGCCGCGCGACCGCGGAGCCCGAGCGCAGCCCGCTCGAGCTGACGACCGACGAGGGCAAGACGCTCCTCGACCGCGTCCTCGGCTTCGGCGACCCGCTGCCCCACGTCGTCTTCACCGGCGGCGATCCGCTCCGCCGGCCGGACCTCGAGGAGCTGGTCGTCGCGGCCACCGAGCGCGGCATCGGCGCCTCGCTGGCGCCGGCCGTCACGCCGGACCTGACGAAGGAGCGCCTCGCCTCGCTGAAGGCGGCCGGGATCCAGACGATCTCGCTCAGCCTCGACGGCTCGGACCCGGAGCGCCACGACGGCCTGCGCGGGGTCGACGGGACGTTCGCCATGACGATGCGGGCGGCCGAGTGGGCCCACGAGGTCGGCCTGCCGATCCAGGTCAACACCCTCGTGACGGACATGACCCTCGACGACCTCCCGGCGGTCCACGACACCGTCAGCACGATGGGGATCCTGCGCTGGAGCCTCTTCTTCCTGATCTCCGTCGGGCGCGGGACGGTCCTGCAGGAGATCACGCCGGCCCAGTCGGAGAAGCTCTTCCACTGGCTCTACGGGCTCTCGAAGGAGGGCCGCTTCCAGATCAAGACGACCGAGGCGACGCACTACCGGCGGGTCGCCGATCCGGGCCATGGAGGCCGAGGGGATGACCGACGAGGAGATCGTGCGGACCTCCGTCGGCCGCGGCTTCGGGATCCGGGACGGCAACGGGATCATGTTCATCAGCCACGACGGCAACGTCTTCCCGTCCGGCTTCCTGCCCGTGGCGGTCGGCAACGTCCGCAGCGACGACATCGTGGACCTCTACCGCGACCACCCGACCTTCACCTCGCTGCGCGACACCACCCAGTACAAGGGCCGCTGCGGGGCCTGCCCGTACGTCGAACGCTGCGGCGGCTCGCGCGCCCGGGCCTACGCCTGGACCGGCGACGTGCTGGAGACCGACCCGCTCTGCCCGTACGTCCCGACGGCGAGCTGACGGGAGGTCGCCGGGTGAGCGGAACGGGCACCGGCGGCGTCGTCGTCGTCGGGGGCGGGATCACCGGCCTCGCGGCGGCCTACGAGCTGACCCGGGCCGGCGTCCCGACGCTCCTCGTCGAGGCGTCCGGACCGGCTCGGCGGCAAGATCCGCACGGAGCGGATCGACGGCTTCCTCGTGGAGGCCGGGCCCGACTCGTTCATCGCCTACCGGCCGGCGGCGACCGAGCTCGCCCGCGAGCTGGGCCTGGGCGACGACGATCATCCGGACGAACGATCCGCGCCTGGTCCACATCCGGGCCCGCGGCGAGATGATCCCGATGCCCGAGGGGATGGGCCTGGTCCTCCCCACGCGGATGGCGCCCTTCGTCACGACGCGCCTCTTCTCCTGGCCGCAGAAGATCCGGGCCGGGCGTCGACGTGCTGCTGCCGCGCTGGCTCGACGGCGAGGACGTCTCGATCGGGGCCTTCCTGCGCCACCGCCTCGGGCGGGGCGATGGTAGATCGCCTGGCGGACCCGCTCCTCGGCGGGATCTACGGGGCGCCGGTCGACGAGCTGAGCCTGTTCGCCGTCGTCCCGCAGCTCCGGGAGTACGAGCGCGAGCATCGAAGCCTCCTCTTGGCCAGCCTTGCGCAGGGCCGCGCGGCCCGGGCCCGCGCCCGGGCGGGCGCGGCCGGGGCCGCCGGCACTGGGCAGCCCGGCTCGACCGGCGCAACCGGCGCGACCGGCGCGGCGAGCGGATCCGGCTCGCCGTTCCTGAGCCTGGCCGGCGGCATGGGCAGCCTCGTCGACGCCCTGGCGGACGCGGTCCGCACGGCGCCTGGCGCCGAGATCCGGCTGGGCACGCGGGTGGTCGCCCTGGAGCGGGCGGGGCGCGGGACGGCGGTGACGCTCTCGGATGGGACACGGCTGACGCCGCAGGCCGTGGTCCTCGCCGGGCCGGCCGACGCGTCCGCGCGGCTCCTGGCGGACGAGGTGCCCGCGGCGGCCGCCGCGATCCGCACCATCCCCCACGGGCTCCACCGGCGTGGTCACGCTGGGCTATCGCGCGGAGGCCCTGGAGCGGCCACTCGCCGGCCATGGGTTCCTGGTCGCCGGCGACGAGCCACTCTGCTTCGGCGCCTGCACGTTCACATCGTCGAAGTGGGCCGGGCGGGCCCCCGACGGCACGATCCTGCTCCGGGCGTTCCTGCCGGAGCGCTCGGCGGCGATCCTGGCCGGCGACGACGACTCGATCGTGGCGGCGGTCCACGCGGACCTCGCCCGGACGGTCGGGCTCCGCGAGGCCCCGATCGTGCGCAACGTGGCGCGCTGGCAGGATGCGATGCCGCGCTACACGGTGGGCCACCTCGATCGGGTGGCCGCCGCCGAGGCCGCCATGGCCGCCCGGCCCGAGATCGTCCTCGCGGGCGCGGCCTTCCACGGCGTCGGCGTGCCCGAGTGCATCGCCCGCGGCCGCGACGCGGCCCGCCGGGCGGTCGCCGGCGCAGGCGTGAGCACCGGCGCGGGCAGTGTTGCCCCGATCGGGGGGCCGACCGCGGGCGCCGGCATGGCCCACGGGATCGCCGCGGTCTCCTGACGACAGACCCGTACGCCGGGCGGCCGGCGGTCGGTGGCGTGCCGGCGGTCCGTGGCGTGCCGGCCCCGTCCGACCTTTCGATGGCCGGCGCGGCTTGACGGTCTTTCCCTACGTCGTCGCGGCTGGCCCGTCCCGCGACCGGCCCGTCCGGCTCCGCGTCGAGCTCAGGGTGGCCTCCCGGGCCCACCCTTCTGCTCGGCCGGGACCGAGTGCCGTCGAGCCGCGGCGGCCTGGTGTTGTTTCGCCCAGGGACCGTCAGGCAGGTGTCAGGCGGATCCGCCGGCTCGCCAGGCCCGGCCCAACCGATCAAGGTCGACCCGAGCTCCCGTCGTGAGCGTGGACGACGTGGGTTGCTGCGGCACGGGCCGACTCCGATGCAGCTCGACCCCGGGCTGGGTCACTTGACGATCCCCCGGCGCAAGGACGACGGATCGGTGCAGCCACGAGCCGCCGTGCAAGGGCGGCTGCGGCAATCCCCGGTGCGAGAGCGGGTGTCGGGGCCAAGGGTGGCTGGGCAAGCCCCGGGGGCGAGAGCGGGAGCCCGGTGCGAGAGTGGAGCCCGGGGCGGGGCGGCCGCGGCGAGTCGCCACCAGACTCATCTCAGGGCCTCCCGAGCGTGGCGGATTCGCCAACCACGAATGTCCGGGTTCATGCCGTGCGTGGCCACCCCGGAGCCGAGTCGGGTTCCGACTCACGGCGGAGCCCGCCCCGTGGGCGTCCTCAGCCCGCGAGGGCGGCCGCGAGCTCCGCGATCCGGCCGGGTCCCACCCGGCAGCAGCCGCCGACGAGACACGCCCCGGCCGCGACCCAGGCCCGGGCCGCCTCCACGTCCACGTCGGGCCCGGTCGCGGGGAGCCACCGCCCGCCGACGGCGTCCCAGCCCTCGCCGGAGTTCGGGTAGACGACGATCGTCTTGGGCGTGATGCCGGCGATGCGCCGGACCAACTCCTCGATATGCTGCGGCGCGGTGCAGTTGACGCCCACGGCGACGAAGCCCGTCGTCGCATCCGCGATCGCGGCGGCGTCCTCCACCCGGGACCCGTCGCGCAGGTGGCCGCCGTCGACGCAGGAGAGCGACAGCCAGGCGGTGGCGCCCGCCTCGGTCACCAGGTCGACCAGAGCCTGCGCCTCGACCAGGTCGGGGATCGTCTCGCAGGCGAGGAGGTCCGGCCCGCTCTCCCAGAGCACGCGAAGTCGGTCGCGGTGGAAGTCGCGGAGGGCGGCCGCGGCCCAGGCCGTAGCCGGCGCCGTACTCGGAGCCGTCCGCGAGGAAGGCGCCGTACGGCCCGACGGATGCCGCAACGAGCAGCGGGCCGGGGTCGGCGGGCGCCCGTTCGGCCCGGTAGCGCTCGCGGGCCAGCGCCGCCAGCTCCACGGAGCGGCGGAGGAGCGTCGACGCCTCGGCGCGGCCGATCCCGCGCGCCGCGAACCCCTGGAACGTCGCCTGGTAGCTGGCGCTGATCGCGACCCGGGCTCCCGCCCGGAAGTACGCCAGGTGGGCCGCGACGATCGCCTCCGGCTCATCGGCGAGAAGTCGCGCCGACCAGAGCCGGTCCCCCAGGTCATGCCCCTCGGCCTCGAGCTCGGTCGCCAGGCCGCCGTCGATGACGCCGACGCGTCCGCCCGCGAACAGCGGGGCGAGGGGATCGGCCGGCCGAGCCGGATCGGCGGCCCGGCCCAGGTCAGCCACGGGGAGCCGGCTCAGCCGGCGCCGCCGATGTCGCCGATGTCGATCGCGTAGGCCTCCCAGACCAGGTCGGCCCCGTGCTGCCGATGCCGGACGATCCGGCCCATGAGGCGCTGGAGCTCGTCGCGGATGGCATCCGCGCCAGTGTCGCCCGCGGGCGAGGCCGCGAGGCTCGCCGATCCCTCGACGAGCGCGGCCGTGATCTCCGGATGCTCGTCGCGCAGCCGATTGGCCTTCACCCCCAGGTGAGGGGACGTGGCGCCGATCTCGTCGTACAGGCCGCCGACCGCCTCGGTGGCGGCGACGTGATCCTCGAAGGCGTGGCCCAGCACGTGGAGGGCGTCGGCGACCTCAGCCCGCCAGGACTCGCGGTCGCGGACCGGCGAAGCGAGCGCGTCTTCGAAGGCGACGAGGGCTTCGCGCAGCTCGCGCCGGCGGAGCGCCGCCGCCTCGAGCGCGGGCGTGGGGTGGGGATCGTGGGTCATCGTCGGGGCCTCCGGGTGGCCGGCGGACGGGTGTCGCGGTCCGACAATGGTAGACCCGCCGGCAGGCGTCGAGCAGACTCCCTTCACACCGCCGGCGGGGCGCCCTCACGACTCCTTGCGCGGCGAGACGCCGACCGGCCCGACGACGGTCCGCCAGGCGCGGGTGAGCATGCGGAACTCGGCCGCAGGGAGCCGATCGACCGCCACCAGGGCCCCGGCGGTCTCGGCGGCGGATCCGGCCGCCTCGACGCGAACGCGCTCGTCGATCGCGATGCCCGCGAGGGCCGCCATCGCTGCGTCTCGGGCCGCCTCCGCCGCTGCGCTGGCCACGTCGTCGCGCTCGTTGGCGAAGGCTCGGTCGCGAGCGGCGCGAGCGGCCTTGGGCGGCTTGTCGAGCCGCGGATCCCAGTCGAACGCGCGGCGCCGTTCGTCCGCCAGCGCTCGGGCGGCCGCCCCGTCCAGCATCCCCGCGGCGGCCACGACCGCCGCGACGGGAGCGCCATTGGGGCCGAAGTCGCCGGTCGCGCGCATGGCCGCGATGCGGCGCCGACGGCGGCGGAGGTCCACGCGGTGGACGCCGAACAGCGCGAGAAAGATGGCCCCGATGAGGAGCGTCATGAGGATGTCCGCGGAGACTTCGCGGAGGGCGTCGGTCACGTCGCGATTGTGACGGACCGGCCGAGATCGGGCCTCGACACGGGCGCGCGGGAGATGCGGGCGTCGATACGGGCGGGATCGGGTGCCGCGAATCGATACCAAGCCGTAACCGGAGCGGCCGGATCTCACGCTATCCTTACCGCTGCTCTTCACCACCCCAGGGAGCCCAGATGAAGGTCGGCGTTCCGAAAGAGACGCTGCCCGGCGAACACCGCGTTGCCCTGGTCCCGGAGGTCCTTCCGAAGCTGAAGGCCGCCGGGATCGACGTCCTCGTGGAGCGCGGTGCCGGGGCAGCCGCGTCGTACACCGACGCGATGTACGAGGAGGCGGGCGCGGCGCTCGTCTCGGGCGACGAGGCCTGGTCGCAGGCCGACTGCGTCGTCAAGGTCCAGAAGCCCACCCCGGACGAGGTCGGCAAGCTGCACGCGGGCCAGGCGCTCGTCGGGCTGCTCTCCCCGTTGATCGACCCGGCGCTGATGAAGACGCTCGCCGGCCACGGCGTGACGGCCATCAGCCTCGACGCGATCCCTCGCACGCTCTCGCGCGCGCAGACCATGGACGTCCTGTCGTCGCAGGCGAACATCGGCGGCTACAAGGCCGTCCTCGTCGCCGCCGAGGCGTTCGGCCGCTACTTCCCGCTCCTGACGACGGCGGCCGGGACGGCCAAGCCGGCCAACGTGCTGATCCTGGGGATCGGCGTCGCCGGGCTCCAGGCCATCGGCACGGCGCGCCGCCTCGGGGCCGTCGTGAAAGCCTACGACGTGCGCCCGGAGACGAAGGAGCAGGCCGAGTCGCTGGGCGCCCAGTTCGTCGTCCTCAAGACAGCCATCGACGCGACAGGCAGCGGCGGCTACGCCCGCGAACTGACCGCGGAGGAGCGGGCAGCCCAGCAGGCGGAGCTGAACGGCGTCATCGCCGGGAGCGATGTCGTCATCACGACGGCCCAGGTTCCCGGGCGCAAGCCGCCCGTCCTCGTGACCGCCGACGCCGTCCACGCCATGAAGCCCGGCTCGGTGATCCTCGACATGGCCGCCAGTGCGCTCGGCGGCAACTGCGAGCTCTCCCGGGTCGGCGAGACGGTGGTCACCGACAACGGCGTCAGGGTCCTCGCCCCGGAGAACCTCCCGGCGACGCTGCCGATCAGCGCCAGCCAGTTCTACGCCCGCAACCTCCAGGCGCTGCTGGTCCACCTCGTCAAGGACGGGCAGCTCGTGCTCGACGCCGAGGAGGAGATCACCGCCGGTGTCCTGATCACCCACGACGGGAAGGTCGTCCAGCCGGCGACCGCGAAGCTCCTGGAGCCCGCTCCCGCCGCCGGCGGCGCTCCCGCATGAACGACCTGCTGTTCCCCCTGACGATCTTCGTCCTGGCGATCCTCGTCGGGTTCGAGGTCATCGCCAAGGTCCCCGCCACGCTCCACACCCCGCTCATGTCGGGCGCCAACTCGATCCACGGGATCGTGCTCGTCGGCGGCATGATCATCGCGGCCGAGGCACGCGACCCGCTGGGCTACCTCCTCGCCTTCGTGGCCATGGCCTTCGGCGCCATGAACGTGGTCGGCGGCTACGTCGTCACCGACCGCATGCTCCAGATGTTCAGGAAGAAGCCCGCGGCCCCCAGGGCCGGGGACAAGGCCTGACGGGGGCGCTGGTGGACATCGGGACCCTCGTCTACCTGGCGCAGCTCGGCGGCGCCGTCTGCTTCGTGCTGGGCCTCCACCTCATGAACTCGCCGGCCACGGCCCGGAACGGGAACCTCGTGTCCGCCGGCGGCATGGTCGTGGCCGTCCTCGCCACGCTCGTCAGCCTCGTCGTTCGCCCCGGCGGGATGGAGCCGATCGCCTGGGCGATCATCATCGTCGGGTTCGTCGTCGGCGGCGGCGCCGGCCTGTACACGGCGCGCAACGTCCAGATGACCGAGATGCCCCAGCTCGTCTCGCTCTTTAACGCCGTCGGCGGCGGCGCCGCGGCCCTGGTGGCCATCGAGGACTTCCTCCGCCTCACCGGCGAGGCCGGCGCCCCCGTCTCCACGACGGTCTTCGTGGTCCTCGACGTCGTCATCGGCGCGGTCACCTTCACCGGGTCGCTCATCGCCTCGGGCAAGCTGATGGGTCTCGTCAGCGGGAAGCCGATCATCTTCCCAGGATCGCGGATCCTGACCGTGGTGATGGCCGTGGTGGCGGTCGCCGGCACGGCCCTGCTGATCCTCGGGGCCGCGGGCACGGTGACCCTCGGCGGGACCGTCCCGGTCCTCGTCCTGGCCGTGATCCTGGTCGCCGCGCTCGTCTTCGGCGTCACCATGGTCCTGCCGATCGGCGGCGCCGACATGCCGGTCGTGATCTCGCTGCTCAACGCCTTCACCGGCACGGCCGTCGCCATGGCGGGCTTCGTGCTGGACAACCCGGTCCTGATCATCTCGGGCGCCCTCGTCGGCGCGTCGGGCGGGATCCTGACCAAGCTGATGGCCGACGCCATGAACCGCTCGATCCTCAACATCATGATCGGCGGCTTCGGCGGCGGCGAGGGCGCGGTGGCAGGCGCGGCCGGCGGGCCGGGCGGCTCCGTGCGGTCCGTCGGAGCCGACGACGTCGCTATCCAGCTGGCCTACGCGACGAACGTGATCGTCGTCCCGGGCTACGGCCTCGCGGTGGCCCAGGCCCAGCACGCGGTGCGCGAGCTGGCCGAGCTCCTCGAGGAGAAGGGCGTCAACGTCTCGTACGCGATCCATCCCGTCGCGGGCCGGATGCCCGGGCACATGAACGTCCTCCTCGCCGAGGCGAACGTGCCCTATCCCCAGCTCAAGGAGATGGACGAGATCAACCCCGAGTTCGACCGCTGCGACGTCGCGCTGGTCATCGGCGCCAACGACGTCACGAACCCGGCGGCGCGCCGCCCGGGCAACCCGGTCTCCGGCATGCCGATCCTCAACGTCGACCACGCCAAGTCGATCATCGTGATCAAGCGCTCCATGGGCCGCGGCTACGCCGGCATCGACAACGAGCTCTACGTCAACCCCAAGACCGGGATGCTCTTCGCCGACGCGAAGGAGGGCCTGGCCCACCTGATCAGCGCCGTCAAGGCGGTCTAGCGAAGGCGCGCCCGCGCGCCTCAGGACGGCGTGGCCGCCTCGATGCCCAGCAGGCGCAGGAACGTCGCGGTCGACGGCTCACGCCCGAGGAATGCCCGCAGCAGGTCGAGGGGATCGCGCGTGCCGTTCGGCTCCAGGATCTCGCGCCGGTAGTCCGCCCCGACCACCGGTGAGGTCACGCCCTCGCGCTCGAAGCGGCCGAACATGTCGTCGCCGTAGACCTTCGACCAGAGGTACCCGTAGTAGCCGGCGTCGTAGCCGCCGAGCAGGTGCCCGAACTGGCACGGGTACAGCGTGCCCTCGTTGTACGGCAGGCCCCAGACCGCGAAGGCCGCCCGGTCCACCTCGCCGATGTCGACCGTCTCCTGCGGTCCGTGGAGGCGAAGGTCCACGAGCCCCAGGTAGCACTGGCGGAGCGTCCTGAGCGCGACGTCGAGGTCCCTGCTGGCGACGAGGCGCTCGACGAGGCCGCGCGGGATCGGCTCGCCGGTCGCATGGTGGCGGGCGAACCGTTCCAGCACGTCCGGCTGCCAGGCCCAGTGCTCCAGGATCTGGCTGGGCGCCTCCACGAAGTCCCACTCGGTGTTGGCGCCCGAGAAGCGGGCGAGCTCGGCGCGGGTGAGCGTCATGTGGAGAACGTGCCCGAACTCGTGGAACAGCGTCACGACGTCCTCGTGGCGCAGGAGCGCCGGCGAGTCCGCCGCCGGACGGGGCAGGTTGGCCACGATCGCGGTGAGCGGGCGCTGATAGGTCCCGTCGGGCAGGCGCCGCCCGGGGACGAGGGCCCACGCCGCGGCATGCCCGTACTTCCCCTCGCGGGGATGGAGGTCCATCAGGATGTCGCCGATCTCGGCGCCCGTCGCCGCGTCCCGGACGCGGAAGCGGTAGACGTCCGGGTGCCAGGCCGCGGCATCGGGGATCGGCTCGTACGCCAGCCCGAAGACCTCGCCGGTCAGGCCCAGCAGGCCGTCGAACACGGACTGGAGCGGCAGGTAGCCGCGAAGCTCGTCGGGATCCACGGCGAAGTCGCGCTGGCGCACGCGCGTGTCGCAGTAGCGCCAGTCCCAGGTCCGGAGCGGGGGCTCCTCGCCGTCGTCGCGGAGGATCTCGTCCAGCCGCTCCAGCTCCTTCCGCATCGCGGCCTGGAGCGGCGGCACGATCCCGTCGTAGAAGGCTCCGACGGCCTCCGGATCGTGGGCCATCTTCACCTCGATCGCGAAGTGGGCCCACGACGGGTAGCCCAGCAGCGCCGCGATCCGGCGCCGGATCCGGAGCGCCTCCGCGAGGAGCGGCTCGTTGACCTCGCGCGCCTGGTTGAACTCGCGGTGCTCGAGGTCGCGGCGCAGGTCGCGGCGGCGCGCCTGGCCGAGGAACGGGTAGAGCTCCGGCGAATCGAGGCTCACCCGGTACGTACCCGGCGCCGAGCCCGGGCGGAGGCCGGCCACGAAGTCGTCGGACAGGCCGGCGAGCTCGTCGCGGGTGAGGTCGAGCCCGTCCTGGACCTCGTCGATGTTCCGCTGGAAGGCCGACTGCAGCTCGACCAGGCGACCCTGGAGGGAGCGGACCTCGGCGCGCGTCGCCGGGTCGAGGCCGTGCCCGGCCCGGCGCACGTCGCGCGCCAGGTGGTCGAGGAATCGGCGGCGCTCGCCGTCGAGCGTCGCGGCCGCCGCGGTCCCCGCGAACGCCGTGATCGCGGCCGCCACGTCATCGCGGAACGGGAGGTCGACGCGCCATCGTTCGAGCCGCTCCTCGGCTTCCTGCCCGGCGTCGCGCACGGCCGGCGTCGGCGTGGACGTGGGCCATGAACGCGGCGGCCGCATACGCCTGGCCGAGCCGCGCGTCGGCCTCGTCGAACGGGAGGAGGACGGCCTCGAACGATCCCGTGGCCGCCGGTGGCGACAGCGGCCGCCACCAGGGCATCCGCCTCCGCGATCGCGGCGTCCGTCAGCGACCGGACCTCGTCGGGCGTCGTGGCGAACTGCATCGGGTCGGCCTCCGTGGCGGCGGCGCGCGTGGGGGGTTGGACGGCCGCCGTCGGCCAGTCTGTCACGGGCGGCCCGGGCGACGTGTCGTCCGGCGACAGCCCGGCCGTTCTCGCCTCGCCACCAGCCCCGCCGAGCTATATTGGACACTGTCCAAGGAAGCGACTAGACTGGACGCCCAATCCCGACCGCTCCGCGCCCCGCAGGAGGAACGAACCGTGACCACCCCCGTCATGGACGTCCAGGGCTCTGCCACCTCACGGCCACTGCCCTCCAGGACAGCCTCGTCGAGCTGATCGACGTCGCGCTGCAGGCGAAGCAGTACCACTGGAACGTCGTCGGGCCGCACTTTCGCGCGGTCCATCTCCAGCTCGACGAGATCACGGATGCCGTCCGGCTCTGGTACGACGACGTCGCCGAGCGGATGACCGCCCTCAAGGTCTCCCCGGACGGCCGGGCCGCGACGATCGCCGCCGCGACGCCGCTCCCCGAGGCGGGTGCCGGCTGGCAGCGCGACGCGGCGACCGTCGAGGCGATGGCGGACCGCCTGGCCGCCGTGGCGACGAGCCTCCACGCGCGTGCTGCGGCGATCGGAGACACCGACCTCATCAGCCAGGGCATCCTCGTCGAGATCGGCGCCGGGCTGGAGAAGCAGGCCTGGATGCTTCGCGCCCAGATCCGGTGACCGCGGACCCGGCGGCGCGCCTGCGGGTCGCCGGCCTCCGGGTCACCGGCACACGGGTGGCCGTCGTCCGGGCGCTCGAGGCGCTGGGCGGCCACCGCACGGCCGAGGAGATCGGCACCGCGATGCATCGCGCCGGCGGGGCGATCCCGCGGGCGAGCCTGTACCACACGCTGGGTGCCCTCACCCGGGCGGGCGTCGTGCTCGTCGCCGACGCGGGCCCGGGAGCGACACGCTACGAAGCTGCCGTCGAGTGGCACCACCACTTCGTCTGCCGCAGCTGCGGCGCCATCGTCGACGTCCCCTGCGTCCGCGGGTCGAGGCCGTGCCTGGAACCCGACGTGGCGGGTCTCATCGTGGACGAGGCGCAGGTGATCTTCCGCGGCACCTGCGGCACGTGCGCCGCGCGTGACCGGGTTGTGGCGGCCACGCCGTCCCGCTAGGATGTCGTCTAGCCGTCTAGACGTTTCGACGGTCGTTCGTCGTCGCCCGAGGGATCTCCCGCATGAGACGCATCAGCGACATCGGCGCCGCCGTCATCGGCAGCGGGTTCATCGGCACCGTGCACATCGAGGCGCTGCGACGCCTCGGCGTCCGGATCCACGGGCTCCTGGAAGTGTCGCCGGAGCACGGGGCGAAGCGGGTCGCCGAGCTGGGGCTCCCGCACGCCTACGGCTCCATGGAGGAGATGCTGGCCGACGAGCGCGTCGAGGTCGTCCACGTCACGTCGCCCAACGCGCTCCACTTCCCGCAGGTGCGCCAGGTCCTGGCCGCCGGGAAGCACGTCGTGTGCGAGAAGCCGCTGGCCACCACGTCGGCCGAGTCCGCGGAGCTGGTGCGCCTGGCGGCGGCAGCCGGCGTCGTCAACGCCGTCAACTTCAACATCCGGTTCTACCCGCTGAACCAGCACTTGGCGGCCCTCGTCGCCGGCGGCGAGCTCGGCGAGGTCCGCCTGGTCACCGGCCACTACTTCCAGGACTGGCTCCTGCTGGACACCGACTGGAACTGGCGGCTCGATCCGGCAGAGGGCGGCAGCCTGCGCGCGGTCGGCGACATCGGGTCCCACTGGCTCGACCTGGCGAGCTATGTCGGCGGCCTGCGGGTCGAGAGCGTCATGGCCGACCTGGCCACCTTCGTGAAGGTCCGCCACCAGCCGGCCGGGCCCGTGGAGACGTTCTCCACCGAGCGCGCCGCGAACACGATCCCCCGCCAGATGGTCACGGACGACGCGGCGACGATCCTTCTCCGCTTCTCGAACGGGGCGCGCGGCGCGGTCGCGATCTCGCAGGTGAGCGCGGGCCGCAAGAACTCCCTGCAGTACGAGATCGACGGGTCGGCCGCGGCAGCGTGCCTGGGACTCGGAGCGGCCCGACGAGCTCTGGCTGGGCCGGCGCGAGCGCCCGAACGAGCTGCTGATCCGGAACCCCGCCCTGATGAACGCCGCCGGGACCGCGGCGGCGAGCCTGCCCGGCGGCCACGTCGAGGGCTTCGCCGACACCTTCAAGGCCCTCTACCGCGCGGTCTACGGCGACGTGGCGGCCGGCGGCCCGGCGACGCACCCCATCTACCCCACCTTCGCCGACGGCCACGACGAGATGCTCGTCAACGACGCCGTCGCGCAGAGCGCCCGCGATGGACGCTGGGTTGCCGTCGCCCGCACATGACCCACCGATCCGTCCACCTCCCCGGCATGCACGACCCTGACGGAGCACCGCGATGAAGCTCGGATTCCTCACCGCCCCCTTCCCCGAGACGCCCCTGATGGAGGTCGCCGACTGGGCGGCCGCCTCCGGCTTCGAGGTCCTCGAGATCGCCTGCTGGCCGCGCACGTCGGGGCCGACCCGGCGCTACGCGGGAACCAGCCACATCGACGTGGCGAACCTCTCGGACGCCCAGGCGAAGGAGATCGCCGACGAGATCGCCGGCAAGGGACTGGCGATCTCCGGCCTCGGCTTCTACCCGAACCCGCTCCACCCGGACCCGGCCCACCGCGAGCAGGTGATCGGCCACCTGAAGGCCGTGATGGTCGCGGCGCGGAAGATGGGCGTCCCGCTGGTCAACACGTTCATGGGCGGCGACGGGGCGAAGAACCAGGACCAGAACTGGGAGGAGGCGCTCCGCGTCTGGCCCGACATCGTGACGTTCGCGAACGACCAGGGCGTCAAGGTCACGCTCGAGAACTGCCCGATGCTCTTCAGCTACGACGAGTGGCCGGGCGGGCACAACATCGCCACCACCCCGCGGATGTGGCGCCGGATCCTGGAGCAGTGGGGCGACACGATCGGGTTGAACTTCGACCCGAGCCACCTCGTGCTGCAGATGATCGACATGGGCCGCTTCCTCAAGGAGTTCGGGCCCCACGTCCTCCACTACCAGGCGAAGGACCTGATGATCGACCGCGACGGCCTCTACGAGCGGGGCGTCTTCTCGATGGGCATGGGCTGGCAGATCCCCCGCATCCCGGGCCTCGGCGACGTCGACTGGGGCGTCGTCTTCTCCGAGCTCTACCGGGGCGGCTACGAGGGCGACTGCATCATCGAGCACGAGGACCGCCGCTTCGAGGGCACCGACGAGAAGGTCAAGCAGGGCTTCCTCATCGCCCGCGACATCCTGCGGCCGTACTGCAGATGAGCACCGACGTGACCTTCCGCCCGCTCGCTCCCGACGAGCTCACGCCCGAGGCCCTCGCGGCGCTCTTCGCTCGCCTGGCCGAGCGCGACATCGCCAAGACCATCGACCACTCGCTCCTCCGCCCCGAGCTCGACGACGCGTTCGTGGAGGCCGGCTGCCGCCTGGCCGCCGAGTACGACGTCGCCTCGGTCTGTGTCCGCCCGGCCGACGTCTGGCGCGCCTGCCGGATCCTCGCCGGGACGGACGTTGCCGTCGGGACGACGATCGGGTTCCCCCACGGCAACCACCGCACCGAGACGAAGGTCTTCGAGGCCCGGCAGGCCCTGGCCGACGGGGCGACCGAGCTGGACATGGTGCTCCAGATCGGGGCCCTCAAGTCAGGGCGCGACGACGACGTCCGGGCGGACATCGCGGCCGTCGTGGCGGTGGCTCACTCGGGAGGCGCCATCGTCAAGGTGATCTTCGAGAACGCCTACCTGACCGACGCCGAGAAGGTCCGGGCCTGCCGGCTGTCCGAGGCGGCCGGCGCGGACTTCGTGAAGACCTCGACCGGCTTCGCGCCCGGCGGCGCCACCCACGAGGACCTGGCCCTCATGCGCCGGAGCGTCTCGCCCAACATCGGGGTCAAGGCTGCCGGCGGCGTCCGGACGCTCGACGCGCTTGTCGCGGTGATGGCGCTGGGCGTCACCCGGATCGGTGCCACGGCCACGAAGACGATCATCGACGACTTCCGGGCGCGCAGGGCCGGGGCCGCCCCGGCGGCCGCGTCCGCCGCGGGCGACGGGACGTACTGAGCCGTGGACGAGGAGGTTGCCGCCGGATGAGCGCCAGCGTGTCGGGCCGGCTCCGCCTGCCGTGGCTCGCCGCCGCGGAGGAGCTGCTGGCGCGCCTCGAAGCCAGCCAGGGCGCCGCGATCGAGGAGGCCGCCCACTGGTGCGCGGATGCGATCGCGGCCGACGGCCTGGTCCACCTCTTCGGGACCGGCCACTCGCGGATCCCGGTCGAGGAGATGTTCCCGCGCTACGGCTCGTACCCCGGCTTCAACCCGATCGTCGAGCTGTCGATGACGTTCCACACGCAGGTCGTTGGCGCCAACGGGCAGCGCCAGGCGATGTTCATCGAGCGGATGCCGGGCCTCGCCGAGGTGATCCTCGGCAACTTCACGTTCGGGCCCAGCGACGTGATGATCGTCTTCTCGGCGAGCGGCCTCTCGGCCGTCCCGGTCGAGATCGCCCGGGGCGCACGCCGGCGCGGGATCCGCGTCATCGCGGTGACGTCGGTCGAGATGTCGCTGTCCGGCGAGCCCGATCCGGTCGTCGGCGCCCGCCTCCTCGACGAGGCGGACCTGGTGATCGACCTGTGCACGCCGGCGGGCGACGCGCTCATCACCCTCGACGGCCTCGACACCCCGGTCGGCCCGGGCTCCACGATCACGGCCGTCGCCATCGTCAACTCGCTCAAGGTCCGCGTCGCCGAGCTGCTGGTGGAGCGGGGCGCCATGCCCCCCGTCATCACCCGCGCCTCGGTCGTCGGAGCCGAGCGCTCCCAGGACCTCTTCGACGAGGCCTATCGGGAGCACGCGCGACGCCTCGCGCGTGCCATCATCTCCGAGGGGAATGCTTCCCGTGGACAACAGGAGGTGTGACGGACCGAGGCATGTGGCACCCCCCATTCGCGCGGCACTGAAAGTGACCGGACGCCCCGAACAGCGGGCGCCGGTGCACAAGGAGGAGTGAATGTTCAACAAGCGATCTCGCGTGGCACGGCTCGTCGTCGGCCTCGCGGGACTGGCCATCATCGTCGGCGCCTGCAGCAGCGGCAGCTCCGCTGCCCCGTCGGGCGCCGCGAAGACCTGGAAGATCGGGTATTCGAATGGCGGCGGCGTCGGCAACGGCTTCCGCGAGGAGCAGGTCTGCACCGCCAAGGCCGAGGCGCTGGCGTCGGGCAAGGTCTCCGACCTCACCGTCATCCACCACAACGTGGACGCGGCGGGCCAGCTCCAGGATATCCGTGACCTGATCGCCAAGGGCGTCGACGCCATCGTGTTCAACCCGAACGACCCGGATGCCCTCACGCCGGCGCTCCAGGAGGCGCAGGCCAAGGGGATCCTGACCATCTCGGTCGACGCATACGTCAACGACCCCAAGACCTACAACCTCTACAACAACCAGACGCAGTACGCGTACCTCGGCGCCAAGTGGCTGTTCGAGCAGCTGAAGGGTGAGGGCAGCGTCTACTACATGCGCGGCATCGCCGGCAATCCCGCCGACAGCGACCGCGACATCGGCTTCAAGAAGGCCCTCGCCGAGTACCCGAACATCAAGGTCGTGCCCACCGCCGAAGGCGTCTTCACGAAGTGGGACTCCGCCGTCGCGACCCAGCTGATGAACGACTTCATCGCCAGCGGCGAGTACGACAAGATCCAGGGCGTCTGGACCTCGGGAATGGACGGCGAGATCGTCGAGCCGATCAAGACGGCCGGCAAGAAGTTCGTGCCGATCGTCGGCGCGGACCGCGGCGTGTTCGTCAAGCCGCTCCTGGACCCCACCAACTATGAGGGCCTCACGGGCGCGGCCGTGACGAACACGGCAGCAGTCGGCGGCGCCGGCGTCAACCTGGCGCTCAAGCTCCTCAACGGCGAGACCGTCCAGACCGACTCCTCGGCCCCCAAGCCGAACACCGTGCTCCTGGTTCCGGCCCTGGCCGAGAACACCACGGATGCCGGCAAGGCCACGCTCCAGTCCTGGCTCGTGAAGGACCTCGACCCCTCCTGGCCGCTCGGCCTCAAGATCGAGGGCTGGACCACGTACACCCCCGAGCAGGCCGTCGCCTGTAAGGGCCCGAACGACAAGTAGCCCACCGACGCTCGTAGCCACGACGGGGGATGCCGGTCCGCCGGCTTCCCCCGTCTCTCCATCCCAACCCCGGAGACCATGACCGCCACCTCCATCGACCTCCTCCTCGAGGCGACCGGCGTCTCCAAGGCCTACGGGGCCGTGGTGGCCCTGCGGGCGGCGTCGCTGGCGGTGCGTCCGGGCGAGGTCCACGCGCTCATGGGTGCCAACGGCGCCGGCAAGAGCACCCTCGTCAAGATCCTGACGGGCGCCGTCCATCCGGACGCCGGCCGCATCGCCGTCCGAGGACGTGAGCGCACCGTCCACTCGCCGGCGGAGGCCCGCCGCGGCGGCCTTGTCTCCGTCTACCAGGAGCCGGCCCTCATCCCCGACCTGGACATCCGGGCGAACCTTCGGCTCACCGACACGCCGGTCGAGCCCTTCCGCCACTGGCTGGGCGAGCTGGGGCTCGCCGGCCTCGATCTGTCGAGCCTTGCGCGGCGAGTGCCGCTCGCCTCGCTCCGAATCGTCGACCTCGCCCGCGCCCTCGCGATCGAGCCCGACGTGCTGATGCTCGACGAGATGACCGCGGCCCTGCCCGCGAACCTCACGGAACGAGTCCTCGAGGTCGTCCAGCGCCAGCGGGGCGGAGATCGCTCCGTCGTCTTCATCTCCCACCGCCTCATCGAGATCGCTGCCGTCTGCGACCGGGCAACCGTGCTGCGCGAGGGCGAGACCGTGGGCGTCGTCGACGTGGCGGCTGGCTCGGAGGAGCGGATCGTCGAGCTCATGCTCGGCGAGTCCGTCCAGGGCGTCCCGGCGCGGACGACCGATGCCGGCACGGCCGGTGGGCGCGCCCAGGATGCGACGCCCCGCCTGGCCGCCCGCGGCCTCACCTTCGGCGCGAGGCTGCACGACGCCTCGTTCGATCTGCATCCCGGCGAGGTGCTCGGCGTAGTCGCGCTCGAGGGCCAGGGCCAGGACGAGCTATTCGACATCCTCGCGGGCTCCGAGCGCCCAAGCAGTGGCGAGCTCCTCGTGGACGGGACCCCGGTGTCGTTCCACCACCCGGCCGACGCGATCCGGGCCGGCCTCGTGTACGTCGCGGCCGACCGCGCGGAGGCCCTCCTCATGCAGCGCTCTGTCCGGGAGAACATCGCGCTCCCGTTCTCGACCCGCCTGCGCCGCTGGGGCCTGATCGACCTCGGCGAGGAGCGAGACAAGGTCGAAGGCGCGATCGCCACCCTACAGATCGACACGCGGGCCAAGGGCGAGGTGCGGCGTCTTTCGGGCGGCAACCAGCAGAAGGTGACGATCGCGCGCTGGGTCGCCGGGGGCGTGCGAACGATGCTCTGCTTCGACCCCACCCGCGGCATCGACATCCGCACCAAGGACCAGATCTACGTCCTGCTTCGCGATCTCGCCGAGGCGGGGGCTGCCGTCCTCCTCTACACGTCGGAGCTGAAGGAGGTCCAGCTCGTCTGCGACCGGGCGATCGTGATCTTCGGAGGTCGGGTCGTCGCCGAGGTTCCCGTGGCGGACGCGGACGAGCCTACGCTGCTCCGCGCGGCGTACAACCTCCGCTCCGACGCGGCGATGCCCGAGCAGATCGTGGCCGAGGCGGTCGCGGCCGAGACGGTCGAAGGCGCGAGCGCCGTCGTTTCCGACACGGGCGGCGCGCAGTCACCCGGGGGATCGGCTCCCGCCGAGCCCGATCGGGCATCGTCGGCACCCGGGACGGAGGCCGAGCCATGAGCGCGACGACGGCCCCAGCGTCCGCGGTTCGCGCACGTCCGGCCGACGTGCTGGGCTCGTGGGCGCGACGGAATGCGTGGACGCTCGGCCTTCTCGGGTTCCTGGCTCTCCTCCTGGCCTTCACGAAGCTCATCAACCCGAGCTACGAGGTCGCCGGGGTGCAGGGCCTTGCCATCTCCGCGCTGCCCCTCGCGCTGGCTGCGGTCGCCCAGGCCATCGTCGTCATCTCCGGCGGCATCGACCTCTCGATCGGGTCGATGATGGCCCTCACGAGCGTCATCGCGGCCGTCCTCATGAAGGGCCAGCCGGAGGAGTTCGGCGTTGTCGTAGTCCTCGGCGTGCTCCTCCTCGGACTCGTGCTGGGTGCCATCAATGGAAGCCTCGTCGTCCTGACCCGCGTCCCGGACATCGTCGTCACGCTCGCGATGTCGTTCGTCTGGGCCGGCTGCGCCCTCCTCGTGCTCCAGGCACCCGGAGGCTCCGCTTCGCAGTGGCTGCGGGATCTCGTCCTCGGTTCGCTCGGCAATCCGTGGATTCCCAAGGCAGCCGTCGTCCTCATCGTCGTCGTGGCTCTCATCTGGATCCCCGTCCGCAGGTCGCGGTTCGGCCTCTCGCTCTACGCGATCGGCAGCAACAGGCTGGCGGCCTTCCGAAGCGGCGTCCCGGTGGGCCGGACCCGTGTCCTCGCCTACGCGCTCATGGGCCTGTTCACGGCGCTCGCCGGCCTCTCGCTGATCGCGAGCACCGGCATCGGGACGCCGGTTCCCGGGCCGTACACGCTGATGAGCGTCGCGGCCGTCGTCCTCGGCGGCGTGAGCCTCGCAGGCGGCCGGGGCGGCGTCTTCGGTCCAATCGTCGGCGTCGTGATCCTCCAGATCATCCGGAGCGATATGACGTTCCTCAGCTTCGACCCGAACTACGCGGTCGTCGCGCAGGGCGCGATCCTCATCGGCGTGGTGATGGTCGGCAGCCTTCTGCAGTTGCGGCGGAACCGCGCATGAGCGATGCCTGGGTCCCGCCGACGACACCGAGCCCGCCGACCGGCGCTGAGGCGGGGCGCAACTCCTGGCTCACGTGGGCCGCCTGGCGCGGCCTGTTCCGCGACCGGCCGATGATCCCCCTCGTCGGCCTGCTCGCCGTCCTGGTCGTCGCCAGCCAGTTCGTGCTGACGACCGGGGTCACCACGGGATGGGTGGGTGTGATCATCCGCGCGGCCATTCCCCTGGCCATCCTCGCCGGCTGCCAGACGCTGACGATGCTGACGGGCGGCATCGACCTCTCGGTCGGCGCGGTTGCCTCGATGGCCGGGTTCGTCACGGCGACGCTGGTCCACGGCCCCGGTGGCGTGCCCCTCGCCGTCGTCGTGGCGCTCACTGCGGCCGTCCTGGCGGGGCTTCTCAACGGCATCGGTGTCGGTGTGTTCCGGGTGCACCCGCTGATCATGACCCTGGGCATGAGCCTGATCGTCCTGGGACTTGCGAATGTATGGCAGCTGCTAACCGTCCAGACTGGAACCGGGGTTCGCCCGACGTGCTCCGGTGGCTCGGGTCGGGCACCTCGCTCGGGATCGTGCCCAACAGCCTCCTGGTCTTGTGCCGATCGCCGCCTTCATCCTGCTGGCGCTGCGGCGGACAGGCTACGGGCGGCTGCTCTACGCCATCGGTGACAACCCGATCGCGGCCCGCCTCTCGGGGGCGCGGGCGTGGCAGGTGCTGATCGTCCTGTACATCATCTCGGCACGGCTGGCCGCGATCGCCGGCCTGCTCATCCTCGGCCTGACCAACATCGCGAGCGTGACGCTCGCGGACTCCTACGTCCTGCCGTCGGTCGCGGCGGCGGTCATCGGCGGCACCTCGATCATGGGCGGCCGGGGCGGCTACGGAGGCACGATCGTGGGCGCGCTCATCCTCACGGTCCTCACGTCGCTGATCTCCGCCCTCGGTTTTCCGGAGGCGGTCCGGCAGATCCTCTTCGGGGCGATCATCGTCGCGGTCGCCGCCGCGTACACGCGCGTCACCGACGAAGCCTGAGCCGAAGGAGCGCGGATGAGCACCGCTGTGACGCGCCACCTCGGCCTCGACCTCGGCGCGACGAACCTCAAGTGGGCCGTCGTCGAGCACGAGGACGGTGCCTGGCGCCTGCTCGCGAACGGGCAGGTCCCGACGCGCGTCGTCCCGGACCCGGACGGGGTGCCGGATTCGGTCGTGGGCCAGCTGGCGGAGGTTGCGACCGACGCGGTCGTGGCGTGGGGCCCCGTCATCAGCGCCGGGATCGGCATCGCCGGCCACTTCGACCCCGCAACCGGGCGTGCCCGCTTCCTGCCGAACGTACCCGGGCCGTGGGCTGGCCAGCCCGTGGCAGAGCCCGTGTCCCGGGCGATCGGCGTGCCCACCTTCCTGATCAACGACGCCCGAGCCTTCGGGCTGGCCGAGCTGCGCCTGGGAGCCGGGCGAGGGGCCTCGACGATGGTCGGCCTGACGCTCGGGACGGGGGTCGGCGGCGTCATCGCCATCGACGGCCGTATCCACCAGGGCCGCGACGGCACGGCCGGCGAGCTCGGCCACCAGACGATCGACCCGGACGGGCCCTGGTGCGGCTGCGGCAACCGTGGCTGCGTGGAGGCCTATGCCCGGGCCGACCAGATCGCCGCGGCCTGCGGGACCGCCACGGCCGAGGAGGCAGTGCGCGCGGCGAAGGCAGGGGACGAGCGCGCCCGAGCCGGCCTCGCCGACGTGGGGCGATACCTCGGGATCGGGATCGCCAACATGATCACGGTGATCACGCCGCAGCGCGTGGTCATCGGCGGCGGGGTCGCCGCGGCCGGCGACCTGCTCCTGGACCCGATCCGGGCGGAGATCGCCCGCCGCGTCACCATGACGCCCGTCCACGAGATCTCGATCGTGCTGGCGGAGCTGGGCACCCTGGCCGGGGCGATCGGCGCCGCCGTGCACGGAGCGGAGCGCGCGGCGGAGGCCGCCGCACGCACGCCGGGCGGCGAGGCCGGCGGATGATGGCGGACCCGTACCTCCCCCGCTACCGCGAGATCGAGCAGGCGCTCCGCGCGCGGATCGCGATCCTCAAGCCCGGCGACCCGCTCCCCTCCGACGCGGCTCTCTGCCGCGAGTTCGGCGTCAGCCGGATGACGGCCCGCAACGCGGTCCAGCGCCTGGCCGAGGAGGGCCTGATCAACCGCGAGCCGGGGCGCGGCAGCTTTGTCGCCGTGCCCCCCTCCCACCGACGCGCGAACAGCCTGATGAGCTTCTCCGACGAGATGCGCCGCCGGGGCCGCGTGCCGCACTCCCGCCTCCTCCGGCGCGAGCTGCGGCCGGCGAAGGCCGACGAGGTCCGGGACCTGCGCCTGCGCGGCGGGGAGCCGGTCGTCGCCCTGATCCGGATCCGGCTGGCCGACGAAGACCCGATGGCGGTCGAATCGGTCGCGCTCCACGGCCGCTGCGCCGGGGTTGTCATGCACGCGGACCTCGAGACGGGGTCGCTCCACGAGGTCCTCCGGGCGGCCGGCTTCGTGCCGGCCCGCGGGCGGGCGACGATCGACGCCGAGCCGGCCAGCAAGGATGACGCCCGCCTCCTCGGCATCCCCGCCGGGGCGCCGCTCCTGGTGGAGCGCAGGGTGATCGTCGACCTGCGCGGCCGCCCGCTGGAGTCCACCGAATCGCGCTACCCGGGCGATCGCTACGCGCTCGACGTGGACTTCGAAGTCGAGTCGGCGCGCGAGCGGATCGTTCGCGGCCGGCCGCACGGCTGAGATCGATGGACTCCCGGTCCCGGGTCCGCGCCGCGCTGGCGCATCGCGAGGCCGACCGCGTCCCCCGCGACCTGGGGGCCGTCCGGATGACCGGGATCCACGTCCGCGCCTACGCCGGGCTGCGGCGGGAGCTGGGCCTGCCCGACCGGGCGGCCAGGGTCGGCGACCTCTCGCAGCAGCTCGCCGTCGTCGACGACGACGCGGCCGAGCGGCTGGGCCTCGATGTGCGGGGCGTCGAGCCCCGGGGACCCTCCGGCTATCGCCGCGAGATCGTCGACGAGGGCTCGAGCGTGGCGTACACGGACGAGTGGGGCGTTCGCCGTGGCATGCCGAAGGACGGCTTCTTCTTCGACCCGTCGTCCGCGCCCCTCGGCGGCGAGATCGACGCCGGGCACCTGGCCCGCTTCGCATGGCCCGACGGCGCCGACCACGCCCGGCGCGCCGGCGTCGCCGAGGAGGCGCGCCGCGTCGTCGAGGACGAGGGCCGGGCCGTCTACGTCGGATCGGTCTGCGCGGGGCTGACGGAGATGCTCTTCCGCCTCCGGGGCTTCGAGGACGGCTACATGGACCTGGCGGCCGACCACGCCCTGGCCCGGGCGCTCATGGAACGCGTCCTCGAGATCAAGCTCGCATGGTGGGGCGGCGTCCTGCCCGAGCTGGGCGATGCCGTCGACGTGGTCGGCGAGGCGGACGACCTGGGCGGCCAGGCTACTCCCCTCTTCTCGCCGCGCACGTACCGCGAGCTGTTGAAGCCGCTCCACGCGGAGCTCCTCGCCTTCATCCGGGCGCGGACATCGGCGAAGGTCCTCTTCCACTCGTGCGGGGCCATCCGGGAGCTGCTCCCCGACCTGGTGGAGGTCGGCGTCGACATCCTCAATCCCGTCCAGGTGTCTGCCGCGGGGATGGAGACGGCGGCGCTCAAGCGCGACTTCGGGCGCGACCTCGTCTTCTGGGGCGGCGGGGTGGACACCCAGGGGGTCCTCGGGAGCGGCACGCCGGACGCGGTGCGAGCCGAGGTGACGCGCCGGATCGACGACCTGGCTCCCGGCGGCGGCTTCGTCTTCGCGTCGGTCCACAACATCCAGGCGAACGTGCCGCCGGAGAACATCGCGGCGATGTGGGACGCCGTCGAGGCGCACGGCGGCTACCCGCTCCGGGCGCCCGCGGCCGCCCCGGGAGGAGCCCGATGAGCGGTTCGCCGGGTGCGGTCTCCGCCGGCGAGGTCGTCGTCGCGGGGCGCCTCGTGTTCGAGGACCACGTGGCTCCCGGGCGGCTTCTCGTGCGGGACGGCGTCATCGCGGAGGTCGACGTCGCCCGCGAGGAAGCGGGCGGTCCGTACGTCGCGCCCGGCTTCGTCGACGTGCACGTGCACGGCCGCGGCGGGCACGACGCGCTCGGCCCGGAGGGCGCGCTCGACGGCATGGCGCGCGCGCTCCTCCGGCACGGCGTGACCTCGTTCCTGCCGACGGCGGTCACCGCCCCGCTGCCCGAGCTGGCCGCGTTCGCGGAGCGCGTCCGACGCTGGATCCCGGTCGCCCCGGACGACGGCTCGGGCCCGCTGGGGTTCAACCTCGAGGGGCCCTTCATCAACCCGGCGAAGAAGGGCGCCCAGAACCCGGCGCACATCCTGGTCCCGGCCGACGTCTCGACGGCCGACCTCGAGCCGCTGGTCGACGGCCTGCGCGTCATGACGATCGCGCCGGAGGTCGCCGGAGCCCTCGACCTGATCCGCTGGCTCCGGGCCCGGGGCGTTGCGGCCTCTCTGGGCCATTCCACCGCGACCCTGGAGGAGGGGCGCGAGGGTTACGCGGCCGGCGCCCGGACCACCACCCACCTCTTCAACGCCATGACCGGGGTCGACCATCGCACGCCCGGCCTCGCGGTCGCAGCGCTCCTGGAGGACGACGCCTTCGTCGAGCTCATCGCCGACGGCCATCACGTCCGGGAGCCGGTGTGGCCCCTGATCCTGCGGGCGAAGCCAGCTGACCGGCTGATCCTCGTCAGTGACGGCGTCTCGTTCGGCGGCACGGCCGCCCGGACCGGCCTGCTCGGCGGCCTCGAGTGCGTCATCGACGGCGACCGCTGCGTCCTGGCCGACGGCGGGAACCTGGCCGGGTCGGTGATCGCCCTCGACACGGCGGTCCGGAACCTGGCGCGCTCGGGGCTCGGCCTGCCGCGGGCGGTCGCGGCGGCCACCCGGGAGCCGCTCGCCCTCCTCGGCGTGACGGACCGCGGGCTGCTGGAGCCGGGCCGGCGCGCCGACCTGGTCGAGCTCGACGACGAGCTCGCCGTGCGGCGAGTCATGCGCGGCGGGCGGTGGTACCAAGGCCCCGGCTGAGGCCGCCCCGAAGGCCCGGGCCGGTCGCTGCATGGATCGCCGGGCCGGCGGTGTTGTAGGAGGCGAACCACGGTCGATCACGGGATCGACGACCATCGTCCCCGAAGGAGCCGCCATGGATCCCCACGACATCGACACCCGCCTCGCCGCGCTCGAGGCGCGCGCGCCTGGCCACGACGACCCGCCGGATCTGCCGCGACAGCGCCGCCGCGGCCGGTTCGCCACCCCCATCGTCCTCGCGCCTGTCCTCGTCCTCGCACTGGTCGCCTCGGCGACCGCCGGCGGCGCCGTCGTCGCCACCCTGGTCCAGGGCTACCCTGGCGTGCAGAACCCCGGCCAGCCCCTGGAGGGCGCCGAAGCTCGAGTGCATGTCGCCGCCCGAAGCGGCCGCCTATCTCACCGCCCACGGCTTCACCGACGTCGTGTGGCAGGTGGAGTCGGGCGTCGCGGGCAAGAAGTCCGGCGCCTCCGTCCAGCAGGCGACCCCGCCCGACCACGGCTACGTCGTCCCGGCCTCCATCCTCAGCGACGGCAGGCTCTACATGATCGTGGACCAGCGCACGGGCGCGACCGGCGGCGGGGCCTGCCCCGACCTCCTGATGCCCTGACGTGGAGACGACCGGGCGCCTCGCGCTCATCACCGCCCCGCCCGAGGACGCCGCCGACCAGCGTCGCGCGGCCGGCTCCCGCGACGACCCCGACGCCTTCGAGGCCGCCGTCCGGCCGCACTACGCCCCGCTGATGCGCCGGCTCACCGTGGTCCTCGGCAACGAGCACGACGCGGAGGACGTCACCCAGGATGCGTACCTGCGGGCGTTCCGGTCGTGGGACCGGTTCGACGGCGCCGACGTGCGGGCCTGGCTCTACACCATCGCCCTGCGCCTGGCCTTCAACCAGGTGCGCCGGCGGCGGCGCTGGCTGGGAATCCTGGGCCGCACGGAACCCGCTCCGTGGACGGATCGCTCCGACCCGGACCTCTGGGAGGCGCTCCGCCGGCTCGACGGCCGCACCCGGGCGGCGCTCCTGCTCAACGTGCTCGACGGCTACACCCACCGCGAGATCGCTGACATGTTCGAGGTCCCGGAGGGGACGGTCGCGAGCTGGGTCTCGCGCGGCCGGGCGGCGCTCCGGACGGAGCTCGGCGCCGACCGCTGAGGATCGTTGCAGCACACGGAAGGCCCGGCCCGACGGCCGGGCCTTCCGATTCGCGCCAGGCGATGGTCCTCAAGCCGTACTGACGGCCGACGAGCGCGCCGGCTCCTTCGCGACCGCGCAGCGGGACTGCTGGCGATGGTCAGTGGTGCTCGGGCTCGGGGGTCGGCTGGGGTGTCGGGGCGGGGTCGTGCTGCTCCGACTCCGGGGTCGGGGTCGGGCGGTCGTGCTCGGGTTCGGGGGTCGGCGCCGGGCGGTCGTGCTCGGGCTCGGGGGTCGGGGCCGGGCGATCGTGCTCGGGCTCGGGGGTCGGGGTCGGCGTGGGTCCCCCCCGACCCGTGTCGTCGTGGTCGTCGTTGTCGTGATCCCCTTCATGACCACCGCTACCACGTGACTCGTCGTCTTCAGGGGGGTGCGTCGCCCCGGCGGCCGGCGGATCGGCCCGGTGCCAGGCTGCCGTAGCCACGGCGTCGCTGCCGTCCGTCGTCACGCGTGCCGCCGAGCCCGCCGCTCGCGCCGCGGCGGCCCGCGCCTCCGCACCCGGCGTCGAGGCCACATGGCCGAGTGCGATCGCCCCGAGGTCGCCCGTCGGTTCCTCGGCCGACCACGCGCCGTCGGCGACGCCGCCTGGCGGGGGCGTCGCCGGGATCGCTGCGCCGGCGAGGAGCGACGAACCGAGGAGGAGGGCCGCGACGCTGAGGGTGAACGTAAGGGCGGTCGGAAGCCCGTGCGGGATCGCACCGAGATGTCGGCGCGAGCGGGAGAGGACGGGTCGGGAAGGGAGCAGGCGCGTCATGTGATCGAGTACCTCGTTGTGATGGCCCCGGAGGCCGGTCGTTTCAGCCGAGCGAGCGCGCACATGCGAACGCCACGACGGACAGGAGCGTGATCAGCTCGATGGCAGTGGCCATCCAGCGGGTCTCGTCGGACTTCACGTCGTCACACCTCCACGAATTGTTCCGCGTGGACCCGCTCGCCGGGCACGCCAATCGCCTCGAGCGCTTCCATGGCGCCGTCGACAAAGGGGCCGGAGCCGCAGACCATGAAGTGCCAGCCGCGGACGTCCGCGGGCAGGTGGCGGTCCAGGACGCCAGCGTTGATGCGGCCCCGCTCGCCGGCCCAGTCGGCGGGCGGCGACGAGAGGACCAGGACCACCGCGAGGTTGAGGCGACCACGGAGCGCCTCGAGCTCGTCGGCGAAGGTGACGCCGTCCAGGGATCGGGCGCCGTAGATGAGGAGGTACGGTCGACGGTCCCCGCGATCGGCAGCCGTGCGCAGGATGCTCATCGAGGGAGTGATCCCGATCCCGCCGGCGATCAGGAGCGCCCCGGTCGAGGTGGCCCGCGGTCGGAAGGCTCCATGCGGCCCGTCGACCAGCATGCGGGTGCCGGGCTCGAAGCCGGCCGCGCGCGCGCTGAAGCCCGCCTGGGTCTTCATCGTGAAGCTCGGCCGGTCCGGTGATTCGGCGCTGGACGCGTACGAGAACGGGTGCTCGGCAAGGCTGGCCCGCAGGTTCGCGAGCTTGAGCCACGCAAACTGGCCGGGAATGAACCGCTGCCCGTCGTGCCCTTCCGCCCGAAGCTCGAGCGTCACGGCTCCGCCCTTCTCGGGGACGACCCGCTCCAGCACGTACGGTCGCACTGATCTGCGGCGAAGCCACCGGCTCCGCATCATCACGACCGCGCCCAGGCTCCCGACCGTCAGTGCGACGAGCGCGATCTCGGCCGGGCCGGTCACCAGGTAGCGCCCCACTCCCACGGTGTGGACGACCCCCAGCACCAGCGCCAGTGCCCCGAGCAGGAGGTGGATCGCCCGCCAGTGCACGTACGAGAGGCGGAGGCGCTTGCGGACGATCGACGTGGCGAAGAGGACGCCAATGGCCACGACCGATCCGATCGCCGCCTGGGCGCGCCACGGCTCGCCGACGAACTGGAGCAGCTGGAGGCGCGACGGGTCCGCCACCATGACGGCGGCCACGTGCGCCGCCACGGCGGCGAGCATGATGTCGGCGAGCCTGCGGTGGAGCCGCACGGCCACCTCGGCACCGATGGACGCGAGGAGCGGCAGGCGAGCCGGCAGGACCAGCTGCAGCGCGAGCAGGCTGAGGGCGGCGATCCCGAGCGCGGACCCGAGCTCGAAGATGAACGGGCGGGGTGCCGAGCGGTCTCGGATCATGATCAGGATGAACGGCCCGGCGACCGCCACCGCATAGACCGTCAGCCAGAGGGCGCGCGGCAGATGTCGCCCGCCGTGATCGGGCATGAGGCCGGTCGTTCGGTCGGCCCCGACGGGCTGGTCGATTGGGGCGGCGCCGGCCGCGAGGTCAGGCGGGACGACGATGGCCGGCGACCGGGCCGCCGGCACGACCACCGCCTCGGCCACCTCAGCCGTGCCTGGAGGCTCGGCGTCACGGGGGGCCGCTGGCAGGTCTTCCCGAACCGCGCCACCGGCGCCCATGTGGCGCGCAATGCGAAGCCGTCGTCGCACACGCGCGCTCGTTGTGACGAAGAAGGTCCGCACGACCCAGGCCGGCCACGCGAGCCTGGGCAACCGGACGCGGCGGGCGCCCCTGATCGGGGGACCGGTCCGTGCCGCGGCGCGGACCGGTCCTGTCGGTGCCGGCATCTGCACCCCCTCCAGCCATTGCCGGCCGGACGCGTTGTCCCGGACGGCACGCAAGGGCCGACAAGGCGAACAGGGACGGAACCGCAGGGCACAGCCATGCACACGGATGGCTCAGCCGGCGCGGATCGGCAGGCCAGGCGCGTCGAGCCGGAGCACAAGCTCGCCCTGGACGCCAGGCGGCGTAAGCGCAGCGCCAAGGAGAACCGGTGGGACCGATCGCGACGGGTACGTCGGCCTGGCGCTGCGACCCAATTACATGCGGGCATGCGCATGGTAGCCCACCCGCTGGACGGCTGGCAAACCGCGGCCAGCCGCGACGTTGACCCCCGACACCGCGACGCGCGCCGATCACGAACGGACGACTCGCCTCCGGGCGGGCGTCACCCGGGTCCCGTCCGGCGCCCGCGCTCGCGCCCCGCGCCGGCCGCGATCAGTCCTCCGGCGTGGCGCTGAAGGTGAGCGCCGGGTCGAGGACCAGCGTCCCCTTCGCGCGCTTCCCGTCGAACGTGGCCGACCACGTCACCGTCGTCGGCTTGACCGCGTCGTTCGGATCGATCGCCAGGTTCGAGGGGCGAGTCTTCAGGCAGTCGTGAACGTCCTCCGAGACCGGCTTGAAGGTGGCCTTGCCGCTCAGCTTCCCGGTCTTCGCGTTGTACGAGCCCGTGGCACCTCCCTCGAGAACCATGCGCACCGTGCACTTCTTGAAGGCGGCGAAGCCCGGGTCGTCGTCACCAGAGAAGGTCCGGGTCAGGAGCGCCCCGATCGGGAACTCCTCGATGGCGATGACGAACGAGCCCGTCACCTGGCCGGTGTCGTTGAACACGACGAGCTCCAGGTCGTGCTGGCCGATGGTGAGCCCGGTCTTCGTCATCGCCCGGACGTCGATCGGTCCGCGCAGGGTCACGCTCTGCGGCACGGCGGTCGGCGCGGTGCTCGGGGGCCCGGAGGCAGGCCCCGTCTCGGTCGGCGAGGGCTCGAGCGTGGGCGTCGTGGCTTCGGCCGAGGGGGCCTCCCCGGACGGACCGGCGACGATCGCGGCGCCGCTCGCGGCGGGTGAAGCGGACGGGGAGCCACCCGAGCCGCCGGAGCCCGCCATGAAGAGAAGGGCGCCCAGGAACGCCGCCAGTCCGACGATGGCCAGGCCCGCCAGCACGTTGGTGTACCGGTGGCGGACCGCGTACGTCGATCCGCGGGCCGGTCGCTCCATCTCGGCGGCGGGACCGCCGAGATCCACGCCCTCGACGTGGAGGAGGCCGTCCTCGCTGGTGGCGCCATCCGCGGGAGTGGGTGGCTCTTCCGATGGGACGACCCCCGGGCCCGGGGCAGGCAAGGGCGCCGCGACGTCGTCGAGGGTCCCGAGGACGAAGAGGGCCCGGTCTGCCGCGTCCGCGCTCCCTGGAGGGACGGCAGGCGGGCTCGGATCGATCCCGGTGGCGGCGAGCCCGTCGTCGAGGACCTGCCCGACCACGCGCTCGGTCTCGGCAGCCGGGCTGGCCGACGCTCCCCCGGTCATCGACTCCACCAGGCGCGCCGTCTCGCCCCCGTAATCGATGCCCGTGCCCTCGTCGGGGGTCTCCGGTTCCGATCCCATCGCCCGCCTCCACGCGCCGCTGCATCCCTGCACGACGGGTCTCGACGGTTCGGGCGCCCGGCGGATCGCGATCGCGCGATCGACCGGTGCGCGGGACGGCGCGCGACGCGGCAAGCCCGCGACGAGTCTCCGGGCCGCACCCGGGGATCGTGAAGTGCCGTTCGGCCACTCCGTGGCACTCCCCCCAGCCCGCGCCGCGGGTGGTCAGGCGGGGTCCGTCAGCTCCATCCGGATCCGCTTGTTGATGCGGCCCTTGGACTCGTAGCCGGTGACCCGGATGCCGCCGACCTCGCGGGTGTTCGCGACGTGGGTGCCGCCGTCGGCCTGCAGGTCGAGGCCCACGATCTCGATCGTGCGGATCGTCTCGATCCCCGGCGGGAGCAGGTTGACCTTCGTCCGGATCAGGTCGGGGATCGCGAAGGCCTCGTCGCGCGGCAGGAACCCCACGCGGACGGGCAGGTCCCGGGCGAGCTCCTCGTTGACCGCCGTCTCGATCAGTCCGACCAGCTCGCCCGACATCCGCTCGAACTCGAAGTCCATGCGCCCGCCGCCCGGCTCCATGTTGCCGCCGGTCACCAGCGCCCCGTAGTCGCGCCAGACGACGCCGCACAGCGCATGCAGGGCCGTGTGGGTCCGCATCAGGCGCAGGCGGCGCTCCCAGTCGAGGTCCGCGGTGAAGACGGCCGGCCCGGGCTGCGGGCGGCTCGGCGCCGGGCTCCAGCTCGTGCCAGATCTCGTCGTCGACCTTCCGTGCCGCGACCACCGGCCAGGCTCGCCCGTCCGGCGACCGGATCTCGCCGCGGTCGGCCGGCTGGCCGCCGCCGCCGGGATAGAAGACGGTCCGGTCGAGCAGGACGACGGCGCCCCTGCCCTCGGCCGCGGGCGCCTCGACGGCCCGGACGGTCGCCTCAACGCTGCGGGCGTAGGCGTCGACGTAGCAGACGTTGTCGCTCATGGTCGCGATGGTACGCGCGCCGGTGGCGCTCGATCCTGACAGAGGTGCGCGCGGCGCCCGTTGCGTCGGATGCGTCGGGGTCACACGTCCTCGGCGGTGGCAACGGGGCCAATCCAGCCTGCCGGACGTGCACCAGAGGCCACGGGTGGCAGGGTCGTGACGCGGGCGAGGGCGCCTGGCTCCGTGTGCGACCGCGAGAGCGGACGCAAGGTGCGGCAGCCGCACGTTCGGCAGGAAACCCCGCCAGGGGCCGGGCAACGCCGATCCCGACCGCCACCCTCCGCATGCCAAGGCCGCTGCCTGTCCGCCGGGCGCGCAGGATCCGCAATCGCGCGCCAGCCCACCGGCCCCACCCGACACCGCGAACGCGTGGCGCGCGCCGTTGCGCGCTCCGACACCCTCGGCGAGCGCGGCTACTTCGCCGTGAGGGTCCCGGTCATGTTCGAGTGGACCGTGCAGACGAAGCCGTAGGTCCCGGCCGGGAGCGCCGGCACGTCGTAGGTCTTCGTCGCGACCCCGTTGAAGATCTCGCCCTTCCAGACCTCGGGACCGGTGGGGCTGTCCTGGTGGATCGCCACGTTGTGGGGGATCCCCGCGTCGTTGTTGACGAAGACGATCTGGAAGGGCGTGTTCGCCGGCACCTCGAGGGTGTCGGTGTCGTAGGCCGTGCCCTGCGCGGTGAGGTTGAGGACGACGGTCGCCGTGCCGCCGGACGGGGCCGGGGTCGCCTCGCCGGAGGGAGCCGCGGAGGCGGCCCCGGAGGGAGCTGCGGTCGGCTCGACCGACGGGGCGATCGTCGGCGTGGGCGTCGGGCGAGAACGTCCAGCCGGGTGTTGCCTCGGCAGCGCAGGCCGCCAGCGCGACAACGAGGACGGCGAGCAGGGCGAGCGAGCGAGCGAGGCGCATTGCGGGGCGGGACCTCCGTGCGGGCGGCGAGGCGTCGAGGCGCGGGACGACCGTGGGACGGGCGGAATGCTACTCAACGCCGTCGAATTCGTGCTACCGGGGACGCCCGCCGGCGCGGATCCGCAGGACGAAGACGATCGCCACGAGATAGCTGGCGGCCATCACCAGGAACGCCACCGGGAACCCGATGCTGTCGCCGAGGGCGGCCACGAGCGCCCCCAGCGCGGCCGCCCATGCGGCCCCGACCACGAACATCAGGGTGAAGTAGGTCGAGTTGGCGGCATCCCGGATCGGCGGCGGCGCGGCCTCCACGAGCAGGCCCTGCAGCAGGCTCGCCTCCTCGAACACGAATGCCCCGACAAGGGCGATCGCGACCCAGACGAGGACGACCGAGCCGCCGGCGACCACGAGCAGGAGCAGCGCCGCCGCGCCGGCCACGTACGACCAGGCGAGCACGGGCCGGTGGCCGTAGCGCCCCGCCAGGCGCCCGGCGATGAGCGGCCCGGGCACGCTCCCGGCAAGAAGAAGCGTGTACATCAGGGCCACGGTGCCCGCGTCCAGGTCGAGCGAGCGGGAGAGGTAGAGCGGCACGAAGGTCGACACGACGCCGATGCCGCGCCCGGCGGCGGCGATGGACGACGCAGCGAAGAGGCGGCGCAGGTCCGCCTCGCGGAACGTCGCCGCGAACGCCGCCCGCACGCTGCCGTGGGCCAGCGCCGCGGCCCGGTCGGTGCCCGATTCGCGCACGACGACCAGGATCAGGGCGCCGACGACGATCGCCGGCAGCCCCACCGCCGCGACGGCGACCGGCCAGCCGAAGGACGCGATGATCCAGGCGCCGACCAGCGGCACCGCGACCGTGCCCAGGTTGCCGCCCGCGATGTGGGCGGCGATCGCGGAGGGTCGGGCGCGCTCGCGGCGCTGCTCCGCGATCAGCGCATTGCCAACGGGGTGCTGGGGCGACCCGGCGATGCGGGCCGTGATCGTCGCCGCCGCGAAGCCGGCCCAGGTGGTGGCCAGGCCGGTGGCGGTCATGGCCGCCCCGAACAGGATCCCGCCGATCCCCAGCAGCGAGCGCCGGCTCATGACCCGCTGGAGCGGGGCGTACGCCAGCTGGACGACGCCGGCCGAGAGGTTGCCGACGGCGAGCAGCAGCCCGATCTCCCCCACCCCGATCCCGAAGACCGGCGTCACCGCGATCAGGACCAGCGGCAGGAGGGCCGTCTGGGCGTGGATGAAGCCGTGCTGGGCCGACGAGCAGGGCCAGCGTCGCCCGCGGCCGGAGGTCGAGCGCCCGGATCGGCCGCGACGGGCGCCGGCTCCGGCCTGCGACGGACGCGACTGGCAGGTCCTCCACGCCGAGATGATGCGGGATCGGCGGGCTCGTCAGGCGGGCCGCGCCGTCATGCGGCGGCGCGGGTCAGGCGGTCGGCGCAGGCCAGGCCGGCCAGCGAGCCGGCCCGGCCACTCGCCGGACCTCGAAGACCAGGAGTCGCGTCCCCCGGTCGCGCCAGGCGTCGGCCGGCAACCCGGCCTTCTCGCAGACGGCGTCGAGCATCTCCGTCGTGCCCCACCCCATCTCGGTGGCGACCTGCGGCAGCAGGAGGGCCCGTCGCCCGCGGGCCTCGACGACGATCCCGTCGCGACCGGGGACGAACGCCGCCGGATCGTCGAGCGGGCGCGACGGGCCCAGCACGCTCACCTCGATCCGCAGCCGGTCGAGCTCGTCCGCGCCGACGGGCCAGAAGCGGGGGTCGCGCGTGGCGGCCATGCCGGCCGCCCGGACCACGGCCACCGCGACCGGGAGGTCGGCGTCGAGCGTTCCCATGCAGCCGCGCAGCTCCCCGTGCTCCGTGAGCGTCACGAACGCGTCGCCGGGCGGCTCCAGCTCGGGATGGGCGCGCAGGTCGGGATCGGGCGCAGGCCGGCCGTCCACCGCCGCGCGCACGGCGGCGCGGGCGAGGTCGAGCAGGTGCTCGAGCGGGTGCGGGTCGGGCTCGGTGTCGTGCATCTGCTCGCTCCCGGGCGGCATCCTGCGCGGCCGCGGCCCGGCGGGCCAGTTCCGAACGGGGCCGCCAACACGTGCCGGAGGGCACTGGCCGCGGGCGTCTCGCGGGCCGACACTCGGCCGCGAGGCCATCCATCGTGTCTGTCCTGCCCGTCGCCGGCCGCCGTCGCGCCGCCCCGTCCCCCCGGGCCGTCGGCGTCGTCCCCGCGCTCCTCGCGGAGCCCCAGGAGGACGGCAGCGTCCGCTGCAACGCCTGCGCGATGCGCTGCCTCGTCCGCCCGGGCCGCGGCGGCATCTGCGGGGTGCGGGAGAACCGCGACGGGACGCTCGTCTCCACGGTCTACGGGCGCGCGGTGGCCGTCGGCATCGATCCCATCGAGAAGAAGCCGCTCTTCCACGTCGCGCCGGGGGCGCTCGCCTACTCCATCGCGACGGTCGGCTGCCCGTTCCACTGCAGCTTCTGCCAGAACTGGGAGATCGCGCAGGCGCCGCGCCTCGGGCTCGACCTCCCGACGCGGGCCCTGCCGCCGACGAGGGTCGTCGAGGAGGCGCTCAACGCGCGGGCGCGGGCCATCGCGTACACCTACGTCGAGCCGACGGTCTTCCTGGAGTACGCCCTCGACACGGCTCGCGAGGCCCACGCCGCCGGGCTCCTGAACGTGTTCGTCACCGACGGCTACGCCACCCCGGAGGCGATCGACCTCCTGCGGCCCGTCCTCGACGCCGCGAACGTGGACCTCAAGTCGTTCGACGACGCGTTCTACCGGAAGCTGTGCGGGGCGCGCCTGGCGCCGGTCCTCGACGCGCTGCGGGCGTACCGGGCCGCCGGCGTCTGGCTGGAGGTCACGACGCTCGTGATCCCGGGCCAGAACGACGACCCGGGCGAGCTGCGCGCGCTGGCCGGCTGGATCGCGACCGAGCTGGGCCCCGAGACGCCGTGGCACGTCAGCCGGTTCTTCCCGGCGCACCGGATGCAGGACGTGCCGCCGACGCCCCTCGAGACGCTGCGCCTGGCCGCCGACATCGGGCGCGAGGCCGGCCTCGCCCACGTCTACGTCGGCAACGCCCCGCAGCTGGAGCTGGAGGACACCCGCTGCGCCGGCTGCGGGCACGTCCTCGTGGAGCGCCACGGCTACCGGGTCTTCGATCGCCTCGGGCCCGACGCCACGTGCCCGCGCTGCGGGCGCGGCGCTGGCGGGCCGGGCGCTCGACCACGATGGGCGGGTGCCCTGCGGATGAGCGGCGGCGCCCGGTCCGGCGCCTCGTCCGCGCCCCGACCGCCGGCCGTGGCGGGTCTCTTCTACCCGGGCGATGCCGGCGCGCTCCGGGCGCTGGTCGACGAGCTGGTGGCCGGGGCGGCGGCCGTCTTCCGCGCCGCCCGCCGGCTTCGATCCCGGGCGGCCTGGCGGCATCCTGGTCCCCCACGCGGGGCTCGTCTACTCGGGGCTGGTCGCCGCGGCGGCGTGGCGCCTGCCTGCCGGCCGCGGGCGGCGCGGGCCGCGCCGACGATCGTCCTCCTGGGCACGAACCACGGGGCGGCATGGCTCGACGGCGTCGGGGCGTGGGATCGCGGCCCCTGGTGAACCCCGCTGGGCGACGTCGCGCTGGACGCGTGCCCTGGGGGACGCGGTCCTGGAGCTCGGGCCGCCGTTCGAGCCCGACGCGGCGTGCCACCTCGGGGAGCACTCGCTCGAGGTCCAGCTGCCGTTCGTGGCGCGGCTGGCGGCGGGCTCGCGGATCGTGGCCCTGTCGGTGGGGACCGGGACCGGCGGGCGCGCGATCGCGGCCGGGGAGCGGCTGGGACGGCTGCTCGCCGAGCGACGGGCGGCGGGCGAGCACATCGTCCTCGCGATCAGCACGGACATGGCCCACTACCCGCCGGCGAGCGTCGCGCAGACAGTGACCGACGCCCTCCGGCCGGCGATCATCCGGCTGGACCCGGACGCCCTCGCCGTCGCCGAGGCGGAGATCGGTCCGGCACCGGCCGGAGGTCTCGTGCGGGATGTGCGGGATCGAGCCGGCGGTCCTCGGCCTCGCGGCGCTGCGGGCGATGGGCGTCCGCCGGGGCGAGGTCCTGGCCGCGGCGACCTCGGCCGACGCGGGCGGCGACGAGCGGCGGACGGTCGGCTACCTGGCGGTCGCCTTCGAGGCGGCCTGAGCCGGGTCGTCGAGGCGGGTGCGGCGCCCGGGCAGCGGCGCCCGGCGGCCGGCGCGGGGAGAGCGGTGGGCGCGGGGACGCGCGCCGGCCGCGTCAGTGCTTCTTCGGGACCTCGTACAGGTCGGCGCGGGGGTCCTGGTGCGCGGCCTTCCCGGCATGGCCGTGCCCGGCCACGGGCTTCGGCTTCATCAGGTACAGCGCGAAGAGTGCGAAGGGCCCGAAGATGGCGGTCAGGACTGCCCAGACCGCCGCCCGCCGCCCGCGCTTCGGCGCGGTCTGGTAGGCGAGGAAGACGCAGAAGACCCAGAGGACGACGGCCATGCCGAACAGGCCCGTCCCGATGGTGGTGATCGTGTCGTTGTCCATAGCGCCGGAGTGTAGCGGGCCACCGCCATCGTCACAGGCCGTGCCGGCGATGCCAGCCGGCGGCTGCGCGGACCTGTCGATCACGGCAGACCCACCGGTCAGAACGCCTCGAGGTAGCGGTCCAGCTCCCACTGCGTGACCTGCGTGCGGTACTCGTTCCACTCGGCCGCCTTCGCCTCGACGTAGTGCTCCAGGACATGGTCGCCGAGCGCCTCGCAGACGACCGCGTCCGCCCTGAGCTCCTCGATGGCCTCGCCGAGCGTGCCCGGCAGCTCCTCGATGCCGCGCTCCGCGACGCGCGAGGCGTCCATCTCGAAGAGGCTCTCCTCGACCGGCTCGGATAGGGCCAACCCGCGCTCGACGCCGTCGAGGCCGGCCGCGATCATCACCGCGAAGGCCAGGTACGTGTTGGACGAGGGGTCCGGGCAGCGGACCTCGGCGCGCGTGCCCTCGACGGACTTGCCGGGCGAGATCATCGGCACGCGGATGAGGGCGGAGCGGTTCGTCCGGCCCCACGTGATGTAGGTCGGCGCCTCGTAGCCCGGCACCAGGCGCTTGTACGAGTTGACCGTTGGCGCGAGGACCGCGGCCATGCCCTTCGCATGGGCCAGGATGCCGGCCATGTACGGAGCGGGCAAGGTCCGAGAGGCCGTACTTGTTGCCCGGGTCGGCGAACGCGTTGCGCCCCTCCTCGATCGAGTAGAGGCTCTGGTGGGTGTGCATGCCCGAGCCGTTGATCCCGAAGATCGGCTTGGGCATGAACGTGGCGTACAGGCCGTGGAGCTGGGCGATCGCCTTCGAGGGCGAACTTGAAGGTGAGCGCGTTGTCGGCGGTGCGCAGCGCGTCGGTGTACTCGAAGTCGATCTCGTGCTGGCCGACGGCGACCTCGTGGTGGGCCGCCTCGACCCTGATCCCGAACGCCTCGAGGGCGTCCACCATGTCCTGCCGGACCTCCTGGGCGAGGTCGGTCGAGAAGTCGAAGTAGCCGGCGAGGTCGTGCGGCAGCGGCGCGATCTTCCCGGTCTCGTCGCGGCGGAACAGGAAGAACTCCAGCTCGGGGCCCATGTTCACGATGTAGCCGAGCTTCCGGGCCCGCTCGACCTGGCGGCGGAGGACGTGGCGCGGGTCGCCGACGAACGGCTCGCCGCGCGGCGTGAAGACGTCGCAGATGACGCGGGCCGTGCCGCGCGGCCCGTCGCCGGTCTGCCAGGGGATCTCGGCGAAGGTGCTCATGTCCGGCATGAGGTACTGGTCGGACTCGGCGATCCGGGTGAACCCCTCGATCGACGACCCGTCGAACCAGGTCCCGTGCCTGACGGAGCCTTCCATCTGGTGGATCGGGATCGTCACGGCCTTGACGATGCCGAGGATGTCGGTGAACTGGAGCTGGACGAAGCGGATCCCGTCCGCCTTCGCCTTCTCGATCAGCTCCATCGCGCTGGCCTGCGCCACTGCCAGTCCCTCCCCGAGCGCGGACGAGCGTCGCTCGCCTCCGCGGATGCCTCGTCCGCACGGGCCTGCGACCGCCCGGGTGCGGCCGCCCGAGGATAGCAGCGGCCGGGGGACCGACCGCGCCGATCTCAGTACTGGAACAGCAGCTCGCGGTACTTCGGCAGCGGCCAGAGCTCGTCGGAGACCAGCGTCTCGAGCTCGTCCGCGACGGCGCGCAGGTCGTCCTGGGCCGGGATGACCGTGTCGACGAACGCCCGGGCCTCGGCCTGCACGGAATCCGCTTCGTGGGCGGCATGCTGCGCGTGCTCGAGGGCATGGATCGCGTCGACCAGCTCGTCGGCCAGCGCCGCGACCGTGTCGGCCACGGCGGTGATCCCCCGGGACGCGGTCGCGCCCGCCAGCTCGCCCAGGTAGCGGGCGGCGGCGGGCAGGATCATCGTCTTCGCGATGTCGAGCGCGCAGCTGGCCTCGATGTTCTGGACCTTGACGTAGCGCTCCCAGTAGATCTCGACGCGGGCGGCGAGCTCGCGCTCGGAGAGGACGTCGAACTTCGAGAACAGCTCCTTGGCCTTGGGGGTCGTCAGCGCCGGGAGCGCGTCGACGGTGGTCTTGTTGTTGGGCAGCCCGCGGCGGGCGGCCTCCGCGTGCCACTCCTCGGAGTAGTTGTTGCCCTCGAACAGGACCTGCTTGTTCGCCTTGACGATCCCCGACAGGATCGTCGTCAGCCCGGCGAAGTCGCCGTGCTCGAGCTTCTCGAGCTCGTCGGCGAGCTGCGCGAGCGAGTCCGCGACGGCCGAGTTGAGGACGGTCTGCGGCCAGTAGATGGGCGCCGACGAGCCGACGGCGCGGAACTCGAACTTGTTGCCGGTGAAGGCGAACGGCGAGGTCCGGTTGCGGTCGGTGGCGTCCTTCGGCAGGACCGGCAGCGAGGTGACGCCCAGCTCCAGGTGGCCGCCCTTCTTGGAGGCGGAGGCCGCACCCTGCTCCAGCTGCTCGATGACGTCCTCGAGCTGCGAGCCGAGGAAGACGGAGACGATCGCCGGGGGCGCCTCGTTCGCTCCCAGGCGATGGTCGTTGCCGGCGTCGGCGATGCCCGCGCGGAGGAGGTCGGCGTGGACGTTGACCGCGCGGATGACCGCCACCAGGAAGGCGAGGAACTGCGCGTTGGCGTGCGGGTCGTGGCCCGGATCGAGGAGGTTCTCGCCCTCGTCGGTGCCCATCGACCAGTTGTTGTGCTTGCCCGAGCCGTTGATGCCGACGAACGGCTTCTCGTGGACCAGGAACATGAGGTCGTGCTGGCGTGCGAGGCGCCGCATCGTGCTGAGCACGATCATGTTGTGGTCGGAGCCGACGGAGGTCGGCTCGTACACCGGGGCCATCTCGAACTGGGCGGGCGCCACCTCGTTGTGGCGGGTCTTGGAGGGGATGCCCAGGCGCCACAGCTCGCGGTCGAGGTCCATCATGAACGCGAGCATTCGCTCGCGGATGGGGCCGAAGTACTGGTCCTCCAGCTCCTGGCCCTTCGGCGACGGAGCGCCGAAGAGCGTGCGGCCGGTGAGGATGAGGTCGGGGCGCTGCTCCGCCAGGCGCCGGTCGACCAGGAAGTACTCCTGCTCGGGCCCGATGTTGGTGAAGACACGGCTCGCCGTCGCGTTGTCGAACCAGCGCAGGACGCGCAGGGCCTGCGCGCCCAGGGCCTCCTGCGAGCGCAGCATCGGGATCTTGTGGTCCAGGGCCTCGCCTGTGTAGGACACGAACGCGGTCGGGATGGTCAGGGTGACGCCGTTGGGCTCCACCTGCAGGAAGATCGGGCTGGTGAGATCCCAGGCGGTGTAGCCCCGAGCCTCGAAGGTCGAGCGGATGCCCCCCGAGGGGAAGGAGCTCGCGTCGGGCTCGCCCTGGAGGAGGTTCCTGCCGGAGAACTCGGCGATCGTCTGGCCGTCGCCTGTCGGGGTCAGGAACGAGTCGTGCTTCTCGGCCGTGGAGCCGGTCATGGGCACGAACCAGTGGGTGTAGTGGGTGGCCCCGTGCGAGAGGGCCCACTCCTTCACGCCATGGGCAACCGCGTCGGCGATCACCGGGTCGAAAGCCTCCAGGCCGTCGATCGTGCGCCGCAGCCGCCTGAAGATCGGCTTGGCCAGGTACTGCCGCTGGGCGACCTCGTGGAACACGTACTGGCCGTAGATCTCCTCGCCGGCGTGCTCCAGGTACTTCTGGGTGGAGGCGACCCGGTGGTTGGAGATCGCCTCGATGGCGGTGTGACGAGCGGTCATGGGGCTCCCTATCGACGCCGTGGTTGGACGCGCGGTCGCGTCGCCGACTCCTCGTGGCTCCCACGGGCTGTTCACCGGCCGCCGGCCGGCGCATGCCCGCGCCCGGGGCTCGCCGTGGAAGCCGGCGAGGGGCGCATCCGGGATCGTGCAAACCTACAGGACCGCGGCGGCCACTCCAAGCCCCCGGCTGCTGGAGACTCCGAAATGTCCCACAACGACAACCTGTTCTTGGGGTTGCCTCCACGGTCGAACGCCGAGCCGCGCCGGCGGCGCGGTGCCAGAAATCGCGGAGATGAGCCGGCAGCCCGCACCCGACCGCAGTGCGATCCGCGTCCAGCCCCCGCTCGACCCGTCGTTCCGCCCGGCCGGCCGGGCCCGGCGCGCCCGCGAGGATCGCGTGCGCGCCTCCGGGCTGGCGGTGCCGGTGACCCTTGCCGTCGAGCAGCCTGGCGGGACCGTCAGCCGCGAGGACACGGTGGCCTGGCCGGACGGACACCCCGAGGCGGCGGGCAGCCAGCACCACGCCGAGCGGCTCCTCAAGGTGCTCCTCTGGGCGCGCGGAGGGAGCCGGGTCCATGTCGACGGCCCCGCCGGGCTCGTGGCGCACCTGCGGCAGCACTACGCCGAGGCGCCGACGGGCGTCTTCGACGCGCACATCGCCGCGGAGATCTACCTCCGGCCGCTCGAGATCGTGTCCACCCCGCGCGGGGAGATCCCGCCGTCCCGCGCCACGACGGCCGCCCTGGGCGGCCACCTCGACGGCTGCCGCATCGGCTTCGACCTCGGGGCGAGCGACCGCAAGGTCGCCGCGGTGATCGACGGCGAGGTCGTCTTCAGCGAGGAGGTCGCCTGGGATCCGGCGTCGCAGCCCGACCCCGGCTGGCACCAGGTCCAGGTCGACGACTCGCTGCGGCGCGCCGCGGCGCATCTCCCGCGCGTGGACGCGATCGGCGGCAGCGCCGCCGGCGTCTACGTCGACAACCAGGTCCGGGTCGCGTCGCTCTTCCGGGCCGTGCCGCGCGACCGCTTCGAGACGCGTGTCCGGGGGCTCTTCGACCGGCTCCGCGAGGAGTGGGGCGGGATCCCGTTCGTCGTCGTCAACGACGGGGAGGTGACGGCCCTGGCCGGGTCGATGGCGGCGGGCGCCGGGGCCTTCCTGGGGATCGCGCTCGGCTCCAGCCAGGCGGCCGGCTACGTGACCCGCGAGCGAGCGCTGACGACGTGGCTCGACGAGCTCGCCTTCGTGCCCGTCGACGACGCCCCGGACGCGCCGCTCGACGAATGGTCGGGGGACCGTGGCTGCGGCGTCCAGTACTTCTCGCAGCAGGCGGTTGCCCGGCTGCTGGCCCCGGCAGGGATCGCGGTGGACCCCGACGCGCCGCTGCCCCAGCGGCTGGTCCACCTGCAGGACCTGGCGGCTGCCGGGGACGCGCGGGCGGCCGACGTCTACGCCACGATCGGCACGTACCTCGGGTATGCGCTCCTCGACTACCGCCAGCTCTACGACGTGGAGCACCTCCTGCTGCTCGGCCGCGTCATGACCGGCCCGGGGGGCGACGTGATCGTCGACCGCGCCCGGGGCGTGATCCGTGCCGAGGAGCCCGCGGTCGCCGAGGCGATCACCGTGCACACGCCGTCGGAGCGCGACAAGCGCCACGGCCAGGCGGTCGCGGCCGCCTCGCTGCCGGCAAGCGCCTGAGGGGACGTCAGGCCGGTCGGCGCCGCGCGACGAGATCCTCCAGCAGGCTGCCGAACTCGCGGCGGAGGTCGACGTAGCGATCGACCCGGGCGACGAGCCGGAGCTCGCCGTCCGGGGCGAGGCGCGCCCAGACCCGGCGGCGCGGGAAGTAGAACGTCAGCGAGAGCCCCGCGATCAGGAGCAGGAAGCTGATCCAGACGATCGAGGCCCCCGGGTCGCGCTTGACGATGACACCCGAATAGGCGGTGACCTCCTCGAAGGTGATCGAGAGGTCGCCGTCCGGCGCCGCGTACGTCCGGCCGGGCTCCGCGCCGCCGACGAACGTCGTCTCGACCTGCAGCGTGCCGTCCGGCGCGGTCCCGACCGGCCGGAAGCCCAGCATGACCAGCAGCGGCGCCTGGCCGTCGGCCGCATCGAGGAGCAGCTCGATGCCCTCGTCGCGTCCCGGGATCGTGAAACGGCCGTAGGGACGCCCGGCGTTCACCTCGTCGAGCGGCACCGGCCCGGCCCACAGGAGCCGCCCGGCGCCGTCGCGGAGCGTGAGGTCGGCTGCCGGGCCGAAGAAGTTCTGGTGGAACGTGTAGCCGGCGGCCTCCAGCGGGTCGTTGACCCGGATCACCTTGCGGGCGATCTCCTGCCCAGCCCGGTAGACGGCCAGGTCGGTGGTGAAGTCCGTGAACCGGCCCGTCTCGTCGCGCGGGGCCGTGAATCCCATGTTCTTGACCGACACCAGCCCGATGCTGCCGATGCTGTCCACCGGGAGCGCCTGTCCCTCCGGGAGGAGCAGGCCGGCCTCGAATCCCGCCCGGCTCGTGATCGCCGCGGCGAGGATGAAGCCGACCAGGCCGGCGTGGGTGATGAGCGTGAACAGCTTCGCGTTCTGGTGCCGGTCGCCGTAGAGGTAGCGGATACCGGCCTCTCCCTCGGCCTCCCGGACGCGGAACCGGGCGCGACGAAGGGACGCCCGGACGTCGTCGGCCGCGAGCCCGCCGGCGATGACCGCCCGGTCCGGCAGCGTGGGGTCATAGAACACGTCGGGCTGGACGACGCGGACGTCACGGGCCGAGCGCCACAGGCGCGGCGTCCGGTCCAGGGTGCAGACGACGATCGACACGGCGAGGAGCGCCAGGAGCGCCGTGAACCACCAGGCGGAGAAGACGTGGAAGAAGCCCAGCGCCGCGAACAGGTCGGTCAGCCCCGGCCCGAGCGACGGCTCGACGCGCGCCCGCAGGATCTCCATCTGCTCGGCGTAGTCGGCCGGCGATCGAAGGGCAGCGCCGGGGAGCTGGGGGACGATGATCCCCACCACGCCGGCCAGCGCGATCGCGATGATCTGGACGACGGCGAAGCGGACCGAGGTGAGGAGGCCGTAGATGGCCCGGCCAAGGCGCGCCGGCGCGTTGAGCGGGTCGCGGGCGGAAAGCGCCCGTCCCCCGAGGGGAAGCGCGACGCGAGGAGCCGTCATCCGGCGGAGGGAGCCTCGGCCGGCGCCGCGGACGCCGCGCCCGGGGCCGTGACCGGACCGCCCGGCTCCGGGACCGCCTCGAGCGCCCGGCCGAAGTCGGCCAGCAGGTCCTCGGCATCCTCGAGACCCACCGAGACGCGCAGGAGGCCCGGGGCGATGCCCGCGGCCGCGAGCTCCGCGGCGCCGAGCTGGCGATGTGTCGTCGACGGCGGGTGGACGACGATGGTGTGGATGCTGCCCAGCGAGGCCGTCCGCTCCGGGATCCGGAGCGCATCCACGAACACCCCGGCGGCCGGCGCCCCGCCGGCGAGCTCCACGGCGAGCATCCCCCCGCCGGACGGCAGGAGGCGGACGGCGACGGCGTGGTCGGGGTGCGACGGCAGCATCGGGTACAGGACGCGCGCGACCCCCGGCGCGGTTTCCAGGAACGCCGCCAGGCGCGCCGCGGTCGTCGCGTGGCGCTCCATGCGCAGCGCCAGGGTGGGGATGCCGCGCAGGACCAGGAATGCCGAGAACGGCGCCAGCGTGCCGCCCGTGTCGACGTGGAGCGCCCGGACGGCGGCGATCCGCTCGGCGCTGCCCACGATGACCCCGGCCAGCACGTCCGAGTGGCCCGAGAGGTACTTGGTGGCGGACTCCACGACGAGGTCGGCGCCCAGGGCGAGCGGGCGGCACAGGGCCGGCGAGGCGAACGTGTTGTCGACCACGACGGCCGCGCCATGGCGATGGCCAAGCTCGGCGAGAGCCGCCAGGTCGGCGACGGCGATGGTCGGGTTGGAGATCGTCTCGAGGTAGAGGATCCGCGTCGGCGCCGCGGCGAGGGCCGCGGCGACGGCGGCGGGATCGGCCGGGTCGACGAAGGCCGTCTCCACGCCGAGCCGGGCCAGCACGCGGGTGAAGCAGCGAGCGCGTCGTCCCGTACAGGTTCCGCGTCGCGACGATGCGGTCGCCGGCCCCGACGAGCGACCCGACGGCGAGGTGGATGGCCGCCATCCCGGTCGCCGCCGCGAAGCCCGCCTCGGCCTCGTGGAGCTCCGCGACGGCGGCGGCCAGCGCGTCAACGGTCGGGTTCCCGAGGCGCGCGTAGACGTAGCCCTCGGTGGCGCCCGTCGTGACCGCGCCGAGCTCCTCCGCGTCCGCCGAGGAGAACGTGGCCGACTGGTAGATCGGGACGGACGTCGGCCGCTGGTCGACGCGAGGGGAGCGCGAGGCGGCGCGGATCGCCCGCGTCGTGAAGCCGTCCATCGCGGCCGATGCTACACCGCGAGGCCCGCGAGACCCGCGGGGATCACCCCGCCGGCCGGGGCCGAGGCGTCGGGTGCGTCAGCGGCGCTCGGGGGAGACCAGGTCGGGCGGGCCGGGCTCGGTTCCGCCCGGCTCGGGCCGGCCCGGACCCACCGCGGCGAGGCTCGTGGCCGCGTTCTCGCGGCGCCGCGCGTATCGCTTGACGCTGTACATCGCCTCGTCGGCGGCGGCCATGACGTCGTCCAGGGAGCGCCCCGGCGCCCATTCGCCCAGGCCGATCGAGACGCCGATCGAGATCTGCTCGCCGTGCTCGCCGATCCGGGCCGCGGCGACGCCCTGGCGGATCTTGTCGGCCACGACGCGCGCACCTTCCCGGTCGGTCTCGGGGAGGAGCACGACGAACTCGTCGCCGCCGAGCCGCGCCGGCGTGTCGATGCGCCGGACGTTGTCCCGGATGACGGCGGCGACCGTCGCCAGGGCTCGATCGCCCGCGCGGTGCCCGTGGCGATCGTTGAGCTCCTTCAGCCCGTCGAGGTCGGCCATCAGGAGGCAGAAGCCGCGCCGGTACCGCATCGCGCGGTCGATCTCGCGCTCCACGGCGGCGAGGATGTAGCCCCGGTTGGCAAGCCCGGTGAGCGCGTCGATCGTGGACAGGCGAACGGCCGCGTCGCGTGTCCGCCGCTGCTCGCGGGCGACGACCATCGCGACGTAGGCCAGGAGGATCAGGGCCGTCAGGTTGACGGCGACGATCGCGATGATGCCGTCCGTGGGCGGCTCGCGGCCGGCGGCGACGGCCACCGCCACGAGGTAGCCGGCGATCGCGACCGCCGCGAGGACGATCGTGACGGCCGGCCGGACGACGAGCGCCACGCCGGCGACGACGAGGGCGTAGGCATAGAAGAACGGGCTGGTCGCGCCGCCGGTGAGGACCACGATGATGCTGACGAGCGTGATCGCGACGGCGCCCTCCACGATGAAGCGGCCCGGCCCGAGGCCGGCAGCCGGGAGGACGTCGTGGGCGACGAGGATGAAGATGCCGCCGATCGCCAGGACCAGCAGGAGGGAATCCTCCGCCTCCGGCCAGAGGCCGGTCGCGTAGACCACGACCGCCGTCGAGAGGAGGTAGGCCCAGCTGGCGACGCGGACGACGCGGTCGTAGGCGGCGGCCGGCACCCCGTCCGAGAGGATCGAGGACGGATCCAGCGCCGCGATCGCGCGGATGTCGAGCGCGGCCGCCGCGGCCCCGTCGTTGTGCCGACGCTCCTCCCACTCCTGCAGGCGGCGCCTGAGCACGGGCCCCGCGACGATCCAGAGAAGCAGGATGTCGAGCACGACGACGACGCCGAGCCCTGCCGCGAGCCAGGCGTTGGTCAACGTTCTCCTTCTCCGGCTCGCGTCCCCGGGCACGCGGAGACCGGCATCGCCGGGGATTCTTGCACGCCGTCGACCGGGCGGCGAGTCCCGAAGGTCAGCGTCGGGGCCCGCGAGGGCCCGTACGCCGCGGAGTCCGGTGCGCGGACGCACCGCCCGGGGTCTCCGGGGGCGGTGGCGCGGCGCGCGCGGGCAGCCCGGGCGCCGAACGTTGCGTGGCGCGGGATTCGCACGCAGCCTGCGCCGGGTCTGGTACGGTCGCTCGACGCCGCGCCGCCCGATGGCGCGGCCCGGGAAGGCGGGAGGCGGTGGCGCAGCAGCTGCGGGCTCGGGCAAACGGCGCCGGTGCGGGCGTCGACGTCTCCGAGTTCGACAAGCGGATCATCGAGCACCTCCAGCAGGACGGGCGCCGGCCGTTCACGCAGATCGCCGCGGACCTGGGCGTCTCGGAGGCCGCGGTGCGGGCCCGGACCAACAAGCTGATCGAGCGCGGCATCCTGCAGATCGTGGGGGTGACCGATCCGCTCAAGCTCGGCTTCCACCAGCAGGCCATGATCGGCGTCCGTTGCGAGGCCGACCGGCTCCTGCAGGTCGCGAACGAGGTCGCCGAGTTCCCCGAGGTCGCCTACCTGGTGGTGACGGCCGGCGCGTACGACCTCCTGATCGAGGTCGTGTGCGAGGACAACGAGGCCCTCCTGCGCTTCCTGACCGAGCGCCTGCGGCGCGTCGACGGCGTGCGCGAGACGGAGACCTTCGTCTACCTGCGGATGGTCAAGCAGGTCTACGCCTGGGGCACGCGCTAGGACGAAGCGGCAGTCCCGGGCGCGGTTGCCGGGCGTCGCGACGGGCGCGGCGCGGCGCCGGCGACGGCGCGGCGACCGCGAGGCGTCGCTCGATCACCGGCAGCGGCCTCCCCGACTCGGCCAGCCAGCAGGCCGACGCGCGACCGTCGCCGAGGTCGATGCAGCGGCGGCTCCTGGGTCCGGCAGCGCTCCATGATCCCGGCCTGCTCCGCCAGCGGGCAGCGGGGATGGAAGCGACAGCCGCCGGGGATGTGGGCGGCGTCCGGCGTCTCCCCGGCGAGGATCACGCGCTTGGCGCGCCGGCCCGGCTGCGGCGGCTCCGGCGTCGGCATCACCGAGACGAGCGCCCGCGTGTAGGGGTGGCGCGGGTCGTTGATGACCTGCTCGGCGGTCCCGAGCTCCATGATCCGGCCCAGGTACATCACGGCGATCCGGTCGGCGATGACCCAGGCGACCGACAGGTCGTGGGTGATGAAGAGGTAGGTCAGGTCCCGGCCGCGCCGGAGGTCGAGCATCAGGTTGAGGATCTCGGTCCGGATCGAGACGTCGAGCATGCTGACCGGCTCGTCGGCGACCACGATCTTCGGGTCGAGGACGAGCGCCCCGGCGATGACGACACGCTGGCGCTGGCCGCCGGACAGCTCGTGCGGATAGCGGTTGGCGAAGTCCGTCGCGGGGCGCAGCCCGGCGGTCTCGATCGCCTCGAGCACGCGGGTCTCCCGTTCGGCCGCGCTCCCGCCCAGGTTCTGCACCTCCAGCGGCTCCAGCACGAACTGGCGGATCGTCTGCTTCGGGTTCAGCGTCTCGTAGGGGTCCTGGAAGATGAGCTGGACCCGGCGCCGATAGTCCCGCAGGGGCTGGCCGCCCCAGGTGTTCGTGACGTCCTCCCCCTCGAGGAGCAGACGCCCGCCGGTCGGCCGGGTGAGCTTCACGATGACCCGCCCGGTCGTCGTCTTGCCGCTGCCCGATTCGCCGACGAGCCCGAGCACCTCGCCGCGCCGGATGGTGAGGTCGATGCCGTCGACGGCGCGGACGTAGCCGAGCGGGCGCCGCCTGAGCATGTCGGCGAAGCCGCCCCGGATCGGGAAGTGGACCTCCAGCCCCTCGAGCCGGATCAGCTCCTCGCCGTCGTGCGCCGCGCCGCTCATGCCGGCTCTCCGGCGGTGGGGTCGGTCGGAGGCACCGGTGGCAGCGGCCGGGGCACGCCGTCGCTGCCCGGCGGGTACAGGTGGCAGGCGACCCGGACCCGATCGTCGAACGTCACCTCGGGGGGCACCTCCGCTGCGGCAGACGTCCATGGCAGCCGGGCAGCGGGGGTGGAAGCGGCAGCCGGGCGGCGGCGTCCGGAGGTCCGGCGGCGACCCGGGGATCGTCCCCAGGTCCCGCCGTCCCGACGTGCACGTCGGGGAAGGCCGCCAGGAGCATCTGCGTGTACGGGTGGCGGGGCGTCCGGTAGATCGTCCCGACCGGGCCCTCCTCCGCGACCCGGCCCGCGTACATGATCATCACCCGGTCGCAGGTCTCGGCGAGCACCGACAGGTCGTGGGTGATGAGGATGAGCGACAGCCCCAGCTTCTCCCGGAGGTCCTCGAGGAGCTCCAGGATCTGGGCCTGCACCATGACGTCGAGGGCCGTCGTGGGCTCGTCGCCGATGATGACCGCGGGATCGCAGGCGAGGGCCATCGCGATCATCGCGCGCTGGCGCATGCCGCCCGACAGCTCGTGCGGGTAGGTCTTCGCTCGTGCCCTCGGCATCCCGACCAGCTCCAGCAGCTCGCCGGCCCGCGTGGCGGCGGCCGCCTTCGAGAGGCCCTGCCGCTCGATCATCGGCTCGGCGATCTGGTCCCCGATCCGCTGGACCGGGTTGAGGGCGTTCATCGCCCCCTGGAAGATGATCGAGATCTCGCGCCAGCGGTAGCGCCGGATGGCGTTGTCCGACTTCGTTCGGAGGTCGATGCCGAACAGCTTCACGCTCCCCGCCACGACCTCGGCGTTCGACGGCAGGAGACGCAGCAGCGAGAGGGCCGTGGTGGTCTTCCCGCAACCAGATTCGCCGGCGATCCCGAGGGCCTCGCCGTCGGCCAGCGTGAAGGAGACGTCGTCGACCGCGTGGACGATCTCGCCGCCGAGCCGGAAGTGGGTGGTCAGCCCCTCGACGACCAGGAGCGGCGCATCGGGGTCGGCCTGCTTCGGGAGGGTCCGCGGGCGGCGCCCCTGGGTCGTGCGGGGCGCGGGCGCGTCGAGCGGGTGCGGCGGCCACCTCGACGGTCGGACCCGGCCTGCGGCTGCCTCCGCCTCCTCGAGGCGCCCCTGGTCGCCGGCCCCGGCAAGGCGCGTCGGGTCGGGCCAGATGCTCATCGGCGGATCCCCGCCTTGGGGTTGAGGACGTCGTCGAGGGCGTTGCCCACGAGCGTGAAGGCCAGGATCACGATCGACCACGCAGAAGGCCGGTGGAACGATCATCCACCACGCCCCGAGGCCGGGCGCGCCCGACTCCTGGGCGTTGTTGAGGAGCTGCCCCCAGGACGGCGAGAACGGGTCGCCGAGGCCGATGAAGGCCAGCGTCGTCTCCGTGAAGATCGCCGCCGCGAAGGTCAGGACCGTGTTGGCCACGATCAGGTTCATGACGTTGGGCAGGACGTGGCGGCGCATGATGTGGGCCCGCCCGCCGCCGATGACACGGGCCCGGTCGACGAACATCCGCTCCCGGACCGAGAGCGTCTGCGAGCGGATGATCCGCGCCGTCGACGCCCAGCTCGTGATGCCGATCACGACCACGATCACGAGGAGCGTGGCCCGGATCCCGAACAGCGCGGCGTCGGTGCCGACGATGTCCAGGATGATCGGGGCCAGCACGATCGCCAGGACGAAGGTCGGCAGGACCAGGAAGAAGTCCGTCAGCCGCATCAGCCCCTGGTCGGTCCGTCCGCCCACGAAGCCGGACACGATCCCGATCATGACCCCCAGCAGGATCGTGATCACGGTCGCCAGGAGCCCGATGACCATCGAGATCCGGGCGCCGTGGACCGTCAGGTTGAGCATGTCCCGCCCGGCGTCGTCGGTCCCCAGGAGATGCTCGAGCGACGGCGGCTGGAGCGGGGCGCCCGTCGCGGTCGTCACCGTCTCGAGCGGCCCCACGAAGAGGGTCGGGGCGATCGCGAGCACCGTGAAGACGAGGAGGATCACGGCGCCGACGACGCCGTCGCGCCGCGTCGCGTAGCGCCGACCGAACCGGCGGGCGTTCTGCAGCCGGAGCCGCCAGCGCGCCGCGCGGGCTCCGGGCGCTCCCTTCGCGGCCAGCGGTGCTGTGCTCATCGACGCACCCGGGGGTCGAGATAGCCGTAGACGATGTCGGCGCCCAGGTTGGCGATGACCACGGAGACGCCGAGGAACAGGAAGATCCCCTGCAGGACGGGGTAGTCGCGCGAGTTGAGCGCGTCGACCGTGAGCGTCCCGAGGCCCGGCCAGTTGAACACGATCTCCGCGGTGATCGCGCCGCCGACGACGTAGCCGAGGTTGATGGCGATCAGGGTCACGGCCGGGAGGAGCGCGTTGGGGATGGCGTGCGAGCGCAGGATCTTGCCGTCCGAGAGGCCCTTCGCCCGGGCGGTCGCGATGTAGTCCTCGGCCCGCGTCTCGGTCACCGACGAGCGCATCAGGATCGAGTAGCCGCCGATGAGGCCCAGGCTGATCGTCGCCAGCGGCAGGATCAGGTGCGACATGAGGTCGGCGAGGAAGTCGAGCGGCCCGCGTACGACGCCCCGGGCGTCAGCATCCCGGAAGTGGGGAACCACCCGAGACCGGCCGCGAAGATGATGATCAGGGGCATCCCGATCACGAAGTACGGCATCGAGTACAGGATCAGGCTGACGCCATTGCCGACCCGGTCGGTGGCGCCGCCCCTGCGCCAGCCGGTGTAGGCGCCCAGGGTCAGCCCGACGAAGATCGCGATCACCTCCGCCAGGCCGATGAGCAGGATCGTCGGCCAGAACCGATCCTCGATCACCTGGACGACCGACTGGCCCTGGTACTTCATCGAATAGCCGAGATCGCCCTGCAGCGTCGCGCTGCCACGAACGCGAACAGCTGGTTGTCCGGCGCGACCGTGACGCGGGCGGGTCGAGCGTGATCCCGACCGGAAAGAGCGGCTTGTCGAGGCCCCAGCGGGCCTTCGCGGCCGCGCGCTGCTCCGCGGTGACGTGCGGGTTGCGCGGGTTCACGCGGTCGGGGGACCCGGGCATCATCCGGAACAGGACGAAGTTGAGGAGCACGATGAAGGCGATCGTGATGATCGCCTGCAGCGACTGGCGGGCGAGGTAGCGAGCGCTCACGAACGCGGCCTCGTCGCTGCCGGACGGCGTCGGCCGACGGTCGGCCGCCCGCGAGGGGCGTGGCGGAGGGCCGGGGACGGCCCTCCGCGCAGCTGGTCATGGCGTGGTCAGCCGCCTCCCTACTCGTCCTCCTCGCGTCCGCCCGCACCCGAGCGCCGCCGGAAGAACCCTGCCAGCGCCACGCCGGCGACCACGAGGACCACAGCCAGGATCCCCGCGTAGAGGATCGTGGAGTCGCCACCCGTGCCCCCGGTTCCCCCGTCGCCGCTTGGGGCGGGCGTCGGGGCGGTGGAAGCGCCCGGCTCCACCGACGGCGCGGCCGTCGGTGACGGCGCGGCCGTGGCGTCGGTGAGCATCGTGTACTGCAGCGTGCTGTACGTGAAGAGCGGCGTCCCGTTCGCCTTCGGCTGGGTCTGCCAGCCGCCGGCGCG
>CAWEYP010000015.1:0-201928 GCA_963813305.1 uncultured Chloroflexia bacterium | reverse complement strand
CAAGAAAATAAGTTCAAGGTTCAACGTTCTATGTTCAAAGTTAAGGATAAAGAGCTAACAATGTTTTCTAACCCTGAACCTCGAACATTGAACGTTGAACTTCTTATTTAAATCTTTCTTCAATCGTCCTGGCGTGAAGCGGCAGACCTTCCTTTTCGGCCAACAGGGTAATGGTCTTCCTCAGACCCTGCAACCCCTTTTTGCTCAGATATTGAAAAGTTGGCTTCTTGATAAAATCATCCACCGAAAGGCCGGAAAACATCCGGGCGCATCCCCCGGTCGGCAAAACGTGATTGGTCCCGGAAGCATAATCGCCTGCCGGAACCGGCGCATAGGATCCCATAAAAATCGAACCGGCATGGTTGATCAGCGGCAGGATGATCCAGGGGTCTTCGGTAACGATCTGTAAATGTTCGGCAGCATAGGCATTGGCAAAGTCAATCGATTCTTTGAGCGTGGAAGTTACCAAAACCGCCGAATGGCGGGTTAAGGCTTCCTGGATAATGTCCTTCCGTTCCAATCCGGGTAATTGCTGGTTGATGATATCACAGACCTTTGCGGCCAAGGTAGAGGAAGGGGTAATGAGAACGGCCCCGGCATCCGGATCGTGCTCAATTTGAGAGAGAAAATCCCAGGTCATCCAATCCGGCCTGGCCGTCTCATCGGCTATGATCAGGGCCTCACTCGGCCCTGCCGGAGAGTCGATATCCACCGTTCCGAAAACAGCCATTTTGGCAGCGGTCACATATTTATTACCCGGCCCGACAATCTTATCCACTTTCGGTATGGTGGCCGTACCGTAAGCCATTCCGGCAACAGCCCAGGGGCCCCCCACCTTGAAAAGATAATCGGCCCCGGCAATATCGGCCGCCACGATAGTCACCGGATCGACCTTCATCCCTTTCTGGGGGGGCGTGCAGGCCACGACGGTCGATACCCCGGCCACTCGGGCCGGGATGATGTTCATAAGAACGCTGGAAGGGTAATTGGCTTTACCTCCGGGCACATAGGCCCCAATGGTTTCCATGGCCCTTCTGACCCTACCGGCCAGGATACCCGGTTTGACTTCAATAGACCACATTTCTCTTTCCAGTTGGGCTCGATGAAACTTATCGATATTTTTAGCTGCTTGTTTTAAAGCCTGCTGAACCGGTTTTTCCACCTGTTGGTACGCCGCTTTGACTTCTTCAGGTTGAACCAAAAGATCTTTTAAACGAATATCGGATTTATATTTTTGGTAATGCTTTAAGATGACCTGATCTCCCCCTTTTTGAACCTCACGGACAATGGACCGGGTTTCTTCATAAATGTCCGATATGTCTTCCATAGACCTCATCAGCAAGGCCTCTTTTCTTTCCGGGGATAAATCGGATAATCTTTCAGGTTTAATGAATTCCACCTTGTTTAAACTCCTTAAAATATAAACTGATTTTATTGTACAACAATGAGACTTATAATGGCGATGTTTTCTAACCTTTATTTAATAAAATGACAAGAAAAAATTTTTAATATAACACAATATCAGGCAGTTGAACCAAGTTATACGTTTCCCAAAATCCATCAACGCATCCCGGGTACTGGAGAAGGCCAGTTCCGACCAGGGGATTTCTTCATATAAAAAAAGACCTACTTCCAATGTTTCATCACAGTGCGGTTGGGACACCGGCTAAAACTTCAGCGAGAAAGGCGGCGACGATTACAGCCTGTCCCGGGTAGGAATAGACATTTAAAAGAGAATTGATCCGGACCTGGAGGCCGGTCTCTTCCAGGGTTTCCCGCACAGCCGCATCTTCCAGGGTTTCACCCCGGTCCACAAATCCTCCCGGGATAACCCATTTACCATAACCAGGTGAAATTCCCCTTTTTACCAGGACAATCCGATTTTCAAAAAAGGTTAGCGTTCCGGCCGCCACCTTGGGATCGAGGTAATAGATGAAAGAACACTGGCTGCAAACCAAACGGTCCGGTTCCTGGTCCTTGATCTTTTTTTTACCCAGCTTCCCTCCACAAAGAGGACAAAAGCGAAAAGGAGGCTGGATTTGATGGGACAAGTGAATTTCGGCTTCAGGAGGTTGATTCATAACTAATGATATTATTTTGAAATATGAAAAAAAGAAAGACTTTTTTCTTGATTCCTGAGGATAATACCGTTATGAAAGAGGCGACAAGAGTTTCTTGTCCCCGCGAAGCAGGTTTAACTCATGATTGAGTTTGCCGGTGAATAGGTCGATCTTCTCTTCTAAGATGAATAATTTTTAACTTTGGGTCGAGTAATCCCGTCCAAGTCGGGAACTGGCCTGTATTTAGTAACTATTTATTTTTTTGAAGTAAATCAAAAAAAATGGGTGAAGCCCGAGGAGGAATTTTTGAAAAAGGAAAAAGACTCCTAACAGTAAAAACGGAGCGTAAGAAATCAATTGTTCGGGAATATGCGGAATCGATCATTATTGCCATCCTCCTGGCCCTGTTGATCCGAGCCTTCGTCATTCAGGCCTTCAAGATCCCTTCCGGATCCATGAAACCAACCCTGCAGGTCGGAGACCATATTTTAGTCAACAAGTTTATTTACGGAATTAAACTGCGGATTCCTTTCACCGCCCTTAATTATACCCTGATCCCCATCAGCTCGCCGAAAAGGAACGATGTGGTGGTCTTTATTTTCCCCAAGGAAACCAACAAAGATTTTATCAAAAGGGTGATCGGGCTTCCAGGGGATACCGTCCAGATCAAAAATAAAAAAGTTTATATCAATAACCAGCCCATGGTAGACCCTCATGGGACCTATACGGATCAGAGGATCATTCCTGAAATGGAGCAACCCCGAGACAACACCGGCCCCATGGTCGTCCCGCCCAGCATGATTTTCGTCATGGGCGACAATCGCGATGAGAGCTATGACAGCCGCTTCTGGGGTTTTGTGGATCAAAAACAAATTCTCGGCCAGGCCTTTATTATCTACTGGTCCTGGGATCGGACCGAATTTGGAATCCGCTGGAATCGCCTGGGAAATCTGATAAGATAAAAGTCAAGGTTCAAAGTTCAAGGTTCAAGAAAGTTAGAAATCACAAGGCAAACTCATTTTGATACCTCCTCATCCCTGTGAGACTCTACCAAAACCAAAAATGAGTTTTCTTTGAACCATTGAACCTTGAACTTTGAACAGCTGTTCTTAAGACACAGAGCAATCAACATTGAGCACCAAATCAAAAATCCCTCCCCCTTCCATCCTCCTGACCAATGATGACGGTATCTTTGCCAAGGGTTTGGAGAGTCTGGTAACGGTCTTGGAAAAAAAGCATCCCATCCAGGTAGTGGCCCCGGAGTCCGAACAGAGCGCCGTGGGGCACGCCCTGACTCTGACTCAGCCGTTTAGGGTAAAAAAAATTTTTAAAAATGGGGACTTTTTTGGCTATGGCGTCAACGGGACCCCGGCCGACTGTGTCAAAATCGCCCTTCACGAACTGATCACTCCCCCACCCCGCCTGCTCATTTCCGGCATCAACCTGGGTCCCAACGTGGGGATTAATGTTATTTATTCAGGCACCGTTTCGGCCGCCACCGAAGGGGCCATGATGGGCCTGACTTCTATGGCCGTCTCCATCGACTCCTATCAGACCCGTGAATTTGAAACCGCAGCCCGGATTGTCTCGACCCTGGTGGAACTCCTTGTTAAATCCCCCCTGCCCCCGGGGGTTTCCCTCAATGTCAATATTCCCGACCGACCCTTATCGAAGATCAAAGGGATTCGCTTGGTCAAACAGGGAACCTTTCGATTCCGGGAACGTTTTGAACGACGCATCGACCCCAGGGAAAACGTCTATTACTGGCAGGCTGGAATTCTGCCCCCGCCGGAAGAGGCCCCGGATACCGATCATGCCCTCTTGTCGGCCGGATATGTTACCCTGACCCCGATCACTTTCGACCTGACCCACTATCCTTCCCTGACCGGGTTGGCCTTTCTGGAAAAGCTGCCCTTAGAGTAAAGGCCCGACCCTGGGCGGCCCTTTTCTCCTTGACTCTCGTTTCCGTCCTCTCTATATTCATTCCACCAAATCGGAATTCTAACAAATCGGCCGGACATCCTCCCCTTCTTGCCAAATAAAATCTGGGCCTTTTTGAAAAGTTCCCAAAGATAAACCACCTGTTTTGAAAGAGAGGGCATTGGATTGGAACCAGAAGGACAACGGTTAAAATCACGGGAATCCCAAGGTCGTCCGGGTGATCCCCGCGGGCACCGGCCCAGCAGTCAGTTCAGAGAGAATCCAAGGGGCATCCCTGATCGGGACGCCGTCATCGTCGGAGCCGGACCGGCCGGTTGTGAGATAGCCTTTAGACTCTCCTCTGCCGGGTTCAACGTCCTGGTAGTCGAGAAAGAAAAATTGGACCGTGAGAAACCCTGCGGCGGGGGGATACAAATCAAGGAACTGGTCGAATTCGGACCTTTGCCGGAAAAGGTCATCGAACGGCGAATCCTCGGCTGCCGGATTATTTCTCCCGAAAACAGGGTTTTCTTCATGAAAAACTCCCGGCCGGATCAATTCGCCGTAACCGTCAGGAGGAGTGTCTATGACCGCTACCTACAGGAAAGGGCCTCCCAGGCCGGGGCTGAATTCCTGAGCGAAGCCCGAGTGCAAGAAATCAAAAGAAGAGGGCCAATGGTTTTGATTCGATTGGACAGCGGCCACGGCCCCCGATTCATCAAGACCAAGCTGCTCGTCAATGCGGCCGGATCGACCTCCTCAAACCTGACCAAAATGCTGGGAATCAAAGATCCGGGCGGCGAAATCTGTGTAACCTATCATCACTGGCTCAAACCAAAACGGATCGAAAACAGTCTGAAAGATTCCATTGAATTTTATTATTTGAAAGAAAATCCTGAGGGCTATGTCTGGATCTTTCCCCAAAAGGAAATTCTTTCCGTGGGCATCGGGGCAACGGCCGAGTCGATTAGGACCAAAAAAATACACCTGAGAGATCTCCTTACCGCCTTTATAGAGACTCATCCCGTAGCCTCCAAAAAATTGAAAGACGCGGAGATCATCCGCACCGATGGGGGAATCATCAAGCTCGGGATGCCGTCCCGGCTGTGGGCCCCATCCAGTATCCTTCTGGGCGATGCCGCCGGGTTGGCCAATCGGGTCCACGGCGGGGGGATCTATCACGCCCGGAAATCCGCCCTGATCGCCTCCCAACATTGCCGCCGATTTCTGAAGACCGGGGACCAATCCCATCTTGAACAATATGACCGGCAGGCGCGAGAGTTTTTCGAAAATTATGAAATGCGCTGGGACCGTAAAATTAGAAGAATATTCTGGAACCCGCGGACGGTCGATCAGGTGGTGGAAAAAGGAAGAGAGGACAAAGAGATCTCCGAAGCCCTTTTTATCATCATCAACTCGACCCGATCCCATGAAGCCGCCTACCGGATCCTGGAAAAGAAGATGCTGGGAGTCATCTATTCTCAACTGGATAAGCAAGGAGACCCATATAAAAAGGCCATCCACACCAGGTTGCGGGCGATTTTCAAAAAGAAATCGGCCCTCCATACCTACGCCAATGAAATCCTGCTTAGCGATAAAGCCAAGCGACTGAGGGCCGGCCTCAGCCTTCTGGTGTCCGAATTGTTTCAGGGCGACAAAAACGTCGCCATCAACTTCTCCTTAGTCTATGAGTTATTTCACACAGCTTCGCTGGTCCATGACGACATTATGGACCAAGCGGAAAAAAGACGGGGGAAAAAAACCTTGTATGCCAAATACGGTCCGACCCCGGCCATTATTACCGGGGACCTGATGCTGGCCCGCTGTTATTCGCTGATAGCCCGGGGCGCCGATTCCCCGTTTGTTTCCAAAGACCAACTCTTGAGAATTCTACGGATCGTAAGCGACACCGGAGAAGACTGCTGCCTCGGCCAGTTGCAGGATTTCAGAATGGCGGAGAGGAAACAATACGGCAGTATCAAACCCTATCTGAAGATGATTGAACTGAAATCGGGCGCTATGATTGAAGGCGCCGTCAAGGGGGCGGCGGTTATTTCCGGGGCCTCCCGGGAGCAGACGGCCGTTATCAGCCGGTTCGGCAAAAACCTCGGCATCGCTTTTCAGGTCCTTGATGATTCTCTGGATCTTCTGGGCGGTTCCAGTGCCAACAAATCGGTTATGAATGATCTGAAACAGGGCAAGGCCACCCCCATGCTGATTTATTCGCTGAAAAAGGCCGGCGAAGAGGAAAGAGAAAAACTACTGATGGCGGCAGGAAACCCCGAGGTAACCGGTGCCATGGTCCGGGACGTACTGGAGATCTATCGAAAATATAATGCCATTGCTTATGCCCAGGAACTCAGCTTGACCTATGTGGAAAAAGCCCAAAAAGAACTTTCCCTTCTCCCCGCTGTTCCGGCCAGACAAAAACTGGGCGATATCCTGGATGTATTGAGAATATGGGGTATGCTGGGAAAGGCCTGATGTCAACACCTCCCTCCCTCATTGCCCTGGAGCAAGTAAGCCGTATTTATTCCAAGGAGCAGTGTGTCGCCCTTAATGATGTCACTTTGTCGATTGAACCCCATGAATATATGGCCATCATGGGGCCCAGCGGCAGCGGGAAGTCCACTTTGCTGCACATTCTCGGCGCTCTTGATCACCCCACCACCGGCCGGGTTCTTTTTGAAGGCATCGAATACTTGACCCGGCGGCAATGGGACCTGGTAAGGGCCAAGCGGATCGGTTTTGTCTTCCAGACCTTTAACCTCCTGCCCACTCTGACGGCAGAGCAGAACGTCGAAATCCCGATGCTGGGAATAATTAAAACAGCCGGAGATCGTCGTCAGCGAACGTCGGCGCTTCTTTCCCGGGTCGGCATGAGCGGACGATCAAAGCACCGGCCGACTGAACTTTCCGGAGGAGAAAAACAACGCCTGGCCATTGCCCGCAGTCTGGCCAATTCGCCTGATCTGGTCCTGGCGGATGAACCCACCGGTAATCTCGATTCTAAAAACTCTTTGGAAATCCTCGATCTCCTGGAAGACATCCATTCCCGAGAAGGCGTTACCCTGGTGATCGTCACCCATGACCCGGAGATCACCCGCAGGGCAAAACGGGTGGTCACGATCAATGACGGCCGTATTACCTCGGATGGAGATGCCGAAAAAGGGAAAGTATGCATTTAGCCGGCCTGGCCATGTGGAACCTGGGACGACGCCCGATGCGGTCGCTACTGACCACCCTGGGCATAGCGGCGGCCGTGGGCAGTTTGGTGGCTATGGTCGGTCTGTCCCGAGGGCTGGACAAGGCCTGGTTCAACCATTTCCAGGCCCGCGGTTCGAATCTCATCGCCTCACAGAAAGGAGCGGTAGAAATTCTGACCAACAGCTTAGACGACAAACTCGGTGAGAAGATCAGACGAATCGAGGGAGTCCGGGATATTGGTGGTGAATTGGCAGACATTATGGCCCTGGAGACTGAGATCACCACCCTGGCCGTCGGCTGGTCTCCCGGATCTTATCTCTGGGGGACCGTTCAACTGATCGTTGGTCGGTTGCCTTCAACGGATGAAGGAGATGCGGTGCTCCTGGGTCAAGCGGCAGCCGAGGCCCTGCACAAAAAACCGGGCGACCTTCTTCTGGTTCGCGACCGGACCCTGAAAATCGCCGGGATATTCCGCCTGAGTGGTGTTATTGGAAATAATTCCGTGATCCTGCCCCTGCCGATGATGCAGAACATCGTTAAACGCCCGGGGAAAGTCACCGTGTTTCATCTCCGGGTAAAAAATCCGGAAGATCCCGCCCTATTCTCCGCAGTCAAAGCCCGCCTCCAAACCCAATTTCCAGATCTATCATTTCTGGAGACCACGGCCGCAGTCGAAGACGATTTGGTCCTGCAGCTTTTCAGGGCTGTTTCCTGGAGCATTTCAGTGATGGCCATCGTCATCGCTTTGGTGGTGATGATCAATACACTGCTGATGAGAGTTTTGGAACAGACCCATGAGATCGGCGTCTTTTCAGCTGTCGGGTGGTCGACCGGCCGGATCGTGGCCCTGATCGTTTTGGAAGGTTTAATCCTGGCTTTTCTGGGTGGAGTCACCGGGCTGGGCCTGGGGGTCGGAGGCCTTCATTGGCTGACCAGTTTTCCTCAGGTTAAGGGTATGATCCAGGTCGAAGTAACGACCCGTTTGTTGTTGGAGGTTATGTCGGGGGTGGTAGTCCTGGGCTGCCTTGGAAGCCTGTATCCTGCCTGGCGAGCGGCTCGACTGAATATCGTGGACGCACTTCGCTACGAGTAAGTAGGCTAAAAACGATTCAAATATATTTTAATTTTTTCATCTCAAACCTATTATGATGGCCTATAAAAGTTGGAGTAAGTGAGTGTTGGAGTAATGGTTTTCAAGACCAGTCCTCCAGTACTCCAATACTCCATTCGGAAAAATTTAGAGATAAATTCGCAGAGGATAAAGTCTGAGAATCCGTTTTGGTTTTTCCCGGCTATGGAATGCTTGGTGGATGAAGAAGGATGGCCAGGATAACCCCCACCAGAACAAAGACTGCGGCGATAGAAAAGGGAAAAAAATAATTACCCGTTGCATCATAGAGAAACCCCGCCAGGGTCGGACTTCCGGCGCTCATCAACGTCACCACAGGGGCTGTCCAGCCGACAATCCTGGAATAATGGCTGCGTCCGAAGTAGGCGCCCAGGAGATTGGGCATGAGGACAATCATGCCTCCGAAACCGATTCCCGTGAGTATCGAATAGAGATGAATGAATAAAACCCCGCGGGCCAGTATCAAGGACATGATCCCCAATCCCATGCCGGTCAGAAAGAAAACCGCCAGATGTCTCCCTTCGAATCTCATACCCAGAAAACCGCAAGCCAGTCTGCCGATAATGCTCATCCCGAGCATCAACCCCAGGGCCGTAGCCGACATCAGGGGGGAGAACTTCAAGTCCTGAAGATAGGCGACCTGGTGGGTTGTCAGCATATTGGTTACGAACAAGATGATTGAAAATAAGGCCATGATCATCCACAGGGCCGGAGTTCGCATAGCCTCGCCGGCCGTCCAGTCCACCGCTGTCTGGTAGACAGGAGGCCGAGAGGCTGTTTGATTTAACTTCGGAGGCCCCGGCGATTCAGGGGTGCCGTCCGGATACTGGCCCATATCCTCCGGACGGTTTCGGATGAGGATTCCCCCGAGAATAACGGTCATAAAAAGATGTTGGCCGGCGAGATAGACCCAGGCCCAACGCCAACCAAAACCGGAAATCAGCTTACTAATGAGCGGCGGGAAAATAAAACCTCCAACCCCACCAGAGGCCAGGAACAGACCCATGGCCATTGACCTTCGTCGGATGAACCAGTTGTTGATTACCGTCGTAATAGGGATAAACTCGCCGAAGGCAATACCCAGTCCAGCCATGGCACCGAAGAAAATATACACCTGCCAGATGGCCTGAGTCTGAGAAAGGCCGAGCAGGCCCAAGGCCGCGATAAGATTGAAGCCGATAATATTCTTCCTGGGACCGAACCTGGCGATAGTCATGCCGGCCACCGGACCCAACAGGCCGCCGATAACGAAGAAGAGAACATAAGGACCGGACAGGGCGGACCGGCTCCAATGAAAGGTTTGGCTCATCACTGGCAGGAACAAACCATAGGCATAGGTCATATCCCCGCAAATGCCGGCATAAGCCACCATGAGGCCGATCAAGGTGGTCCATCCGTGAAAAGGCTGCGGTTTCGATCCGGTAGTCAGGGGCATTTCAAAACACCAAAATCTTTTTCAATAAGGATTCTAAAACGGAGTAAAGGAATAACAACCTTAACATCACCAGAAAAGATTGACAAGAGAGCCTGCTGAAAAAATCAATGTCTTTTTGGTGCCCTATCTATTCATTTTTTTGGTGCATTTTTTGTCCTTGACTCTCGTTTCTTCCCTCACTAATATCATTCCAACTAAACCATCATGCCACGCTTTTGGTGGCGTGACACCACCAAACATGAAAATAGGCTGGTAGGCACGAAACCTATTTTCGTATTAAAAGAAAATCTATTTTAGAACCCCCCCACAGCAGGAGATCGGATGGTCAGAGAACTCAAGGTAAAAGAAATAACCGAGGCGGTTAAGGTCCTGTGCATTGAGGCCAATGAGAATCTGAGTGAAGATGTCCTGGCCTGCTTTCAGAAGGCCCTGAGAACTGAGGTTTCTCCGGTCGGTAAAGAGATACTGGAACAACTGATCGAAAATGCCGGGATAGCCCGGGGAGAGCATATTCCGATTTGCCAGGATACTGGCCTGGCGGTTATTTTCCTGGAAATCGGACAGGACCTTCATCTGACCGGAGGGGACTTAAAAGAGGCGATCAATTCGGGAGTCCGTCAGGGATACGGAGAAGGGTTTCTTCGCAAATCCTCCTGCCATCCTTTTACCCGGGCCAATACCGGAGATAATACCCCGGCTGTGATTTACATTGATGTGGTACCCGGAGACCGGCTTAAAATATGGGTGGTCCCCAAAGGGGGCGGGAGTGAAAATATGAGCCGTATATTCATGCTCCCTCCCTCCGCCGGCCTGGCCGGCATCAAGGAAAAAATTGTGGAAACGGTAAAAGAAGCCGGCCCCAATCCCTGCCCTCCGACGATTATCGGCGTGGGCATCGGAGGGACATTTGAACAGGCCGCTTTGCAGGCTAAAAAGGCCCTGCTGCGTCCCCTGGGAAGCCCTAATCCTGATCCGGAAATGGAACAACTGGAGATCGAGCTTCTCGATTTAATCAATAAGCTCGGGATCGGTCCCCAGGGTTTGGGAGGACGGACAACCTCTTTGGGAGTCCATGTCCGTCTGTTGCCCTGCCACATTGCCAGCCTTCCGTTGGCGGTCAATGTCCAGTGCCATGCCAGCCGGCATAAGGAAGTGACCTTATGAGGATCCCGTTCGTCGTTCAGCGTTCAGTGTTCGGCGACGAACAACATAAATATGAAAAAAATTGGGTTCGACGAACGACGAACGCTTAACGACGAACGGTAAAGGACCAAATCATGCCCAAAACAGTAAACCTAACCACTCCCCTGACCGACGAAATTGTTTCTACCCTGCAAATAGGCGACAAGGTCTTAATAAGTGGCGTCATCTATACCGCCCGGGACGCGGCCCATAAGAGATTAATCGAACTTTTAGATACCGGCAAACCACTGCCCTTTGACATCCGGGGGCAGATCATTTACTATGTAGGTCCATCCCCGGCCAAACCGGGCCGGGTCATCGGGGCCGCCGGTCCGACCACCAGTTACCGGATGGACCCCTACGCACCCCGTTTGATGGAATTAGGTCTGAAGGGCATGATCGGTAAGGGCAAACGGGCCCCAGCGGTGAAAGAGGCCATGATCAAATACAAGGCCGTATATCTAGGAGCCACAGGCGGGGCGGGAGCTTTAATTTCCCGGGCCATCAAGGCCGCGGAGGTCATTGCTTACCAGGAATTGGGGCCTGAAGCCATTCGCCGGCTGGTCGTTGAAAATTTCCCGGCCGTAGTCATCAATGATACCTCCGGGGGTGATCTGTATGAGGAAGGAATCAAGCGGTACCAAATATCTTAGTGGGGGAAAGCGGATGAATCCAATAAAAAGTTTCGGAGTTGTATTAGGGATTTTGGTGATTTCCTTGATCCTTTTTCAAGGCTGCACGTCTTCGACCAACAGTACCTCCAGCGGATCAAATTCCCTTCCCAAGGTACAAGTAATCCCGGCCGCGTCCTCCCTGCAAGCCTCTCAAGTCACCGGAACCGATACCGTCACCTTTAGCAGCACCTTTATTACGGTCGTTGTCAGAGATAATAACGGCAATCTTGTTCAGGCCGGCGTCCCGGTCAACATTACCTGCGGGGCAGGGTTTTTGGGAGATACTCCTGAAGCATCCCTCAACTCTATTACGGTCAACACCAATTCAAACGGCCAGGTTCAGGTTAAATACACAGCAGGTTTCAGTTCCGGGACCGCCAGCATCTCAGCCACTTCGCTAGGCAATATCGGGAGCACAACCATAACCATCGTGTAAAAAGATCGGCAAAGAGAACAGAGCCCGGCCTTGGCTAAAGGCTATTAGCCATTGGTCATCAATTCTTTAATTCTTTCCAAATGACTCTCCAATTTTTCCGTCTTTTTCCCCAGGGAGCGAATCTTTTCCTTTTCTTTTTCCACCACATCCGCAGGGGCCTTTTGAAGAAAATCTTCGTTGGTCAATTTCTTATCAATCTGGGTCCATTCTTTCCTCAGTTTGGCCAGTTCCTTTTCCAGTCGTTTTTCCTCTTCGTCAAATTGAATGACCCCTTTCAAAGGAATAAAAATTTCCATTCCTTCAAAGACCCCCGAGGCGGAGGAAGGCGGATTCTTTTCCTGGTTTAAGAAGGTTATTCCCGCCCCCTTGGCCAAAATCAAAAAAATGGATTGATGGGCTTCAATTAAAGTCCGGTTAACCGGTTCGGAAACCCGCATACAGATCTCGACATTTTTTGAAGGAGGGACATTCATTTCTCCTCTGATGTTCCGGATCTCGGTAATCAAGCCTTTGAGCGTTTGGATTTCGAGATACGCCCGGATGAACGCGTCGCGGAGGACCGCAACACTGCCTACTGGCGCGGCGACCACCGCGAGCTTCTCGTCCAGTACTTGTACCAACTCGGGTCGCTCTCCCGGGAACAGATCTATGGCGGAGTCCGCGACGACCGGGGCAGGGATCAATGCTTTCGCGGACCCGTTCTGCATCGCCGCCATCAACTCTTCGGGGTAGTCCTCGGGGGTCTTGATTCGAATCGCGAAGTCCGCCGCGATGAATGAGAGGCTCCAGCCTCGGACTTCCTCGGAGCGCTTTTCGGCGTAGACAACCAAGTCGACGGCGTGGTATTGGGGAACGAACAAGAAGTAGTGCCTAATCTGCAGGCCACCAAGGAGTTCCTCGAACTTCTTCTCGTTCGTCCGCAGCTTCAGAGTGTCGCGCCGCAGCTTCTGCTTTTGCTTGTCGGTGCGTTCTCTTAGATTCGTGGAGTCTCGATCCGCGTAGCACTGGTACGCGACGCCGTCGGTCGAGTAACCCTCGATGCCGTAGTCTCCGCCCATCGTGGAGGGTATGGAGACAAGATCCTGAGGCCGAAAGCGACGACGGAGCAGGTTCCAGCACCTCTCCTGGAAGGCATCTCCCGGGTCGATCGCTGCTACTTGCTTCGCTTCAGAGTTGTCGGCCATTGGCTTTCGGCGCGACGCGAATGGCCGACAACGCTACGCGGGCTCCTGGGAGCCCTCGACGCCTCGCGGAGCATCGCATGCCCGCCCGTCCCTTCCTGTCGAGTACACCTGGCCTTGACATGGCGCGACTATACCGTCCGCAGCGACGTCGGCTGGCCATGCGCGCGCCGACCGTACTTGTGGCTCATCCGGTCCCGGACCGGACCGGGACCGTACAAGCGAGCTGTGGCGCCGACGCACCAGGCGCGAGATCGTCGGCAGTCCGATGGCCGACCTCGCCAACAAGCTCTACTACGGCGACAACCTCGATATTCTCCGAGGTTTTCCGGGCGAATTCGTGGATCTCGTCTACCTCGATCCGCCTTGAAATCCGAAGGCCGACTACAACGTCATCTTTCGGGATGAGTCGGGCCGCCAGAGCGGTGCGCAGCGCATCGCCTTTGAGGGGACTTGGCACTGGAGCCCTACGGCTGAGGACCATTACGCGTACTTGACTCAGACGGCGCGTCACCATGGCGCTGTCCCATCGCCCGTGAGCACACTGATCGCGGCGCTGCGTTCGGCCATTGGCACGAACCAAATGATGGCGTACGTAGTGGAGATGGCTGTGCGCCTTGTCGAGCTGCATCGCGTACTCAAGCCAACTGGATCGTTGTACCTCCACTCTGATCCGACAGCGAGCCATTATCTCAAGATCGTGCTCGATGCCCTCTTCGGCGCGCACAACTTCCGATCCGAAATAACGTGGCAGCGGACCAACGTCCACAACGATTCCAAGGGCTGGAGCGCTGTGGCCGACACGCTTCTCTACTATGCGAAGGACATCCGAAAGCCGTTCGTCTGGAACCGTCTCCGGGTACCGCATGCACCCGAATACCTCGCGTCCAAGTATCGCCATTGCGACCCTGACGGCCGGATATTCCGCCTCAGCGACATGCGCAGCCCAAGTCCGCGCCCGAACCTCATGTACAGATGGAAGGGTTTTGAGCCCCACCGCAACGGCTGGGCCTATTCGCGTGACACCATGGAGAGGCTCGATGCAGAGGGTCGGATCTGGTACCCGACCGACCCCACGAAGCGCCCTTATCGGAAGCGGTATCTCGACGAGACGAAGGGCAGGGTGATCGGGAACATCTGGACGGACATCGACCCGATTAACAGCCAGGCATTGGAGAGAACTGGCTGGGGGACCCAGAAGCCCTTAAGCCTTCTCAACCGGATCATCGCGGCTTCATCAAATCCCGGTGATATCGTCCTAGACCCGTTCTGTGGCTGTGGGACGGCGCTCGACGCTGCCAACGGCCTGGGGAGGCGGTGGATTGGCATCGACCTCACCTGGTACGCCATCGCGGTAATGAAGGCGCGACTGCGCGCCCGCTTCGGGTTGGACCCGCAGGTCGACGGCGCGCCGACCGAGATTGAGGGTGCCCGCCAGCTCTCGCTGCAGGTGCCAAATGGTCGGGAGCAGTTCGAGGCGTGGGCACTGTCGCTCGTGGGCGCGATCCCGCACGGTGGGCCGCAACGGAGGGGCGCCGATCAGGGCGCGGACGGTGTGATCACGTTCAGCGGTAACGGCGACGCGCTTGAATTGGCCATCGTGAGCGTCAAGAGCGGCCATGTGCAAGCGGGCCAAGTTCAGCAGCTCAGAGGCGCCATGGAACGCCATGGCGGCACGATGGGGCTGTTCGTAACGCTCGAAGAACCCAGCGGTCCGATGCGACAGGAGGCGGCGACAGCGGGTCAATATCACTCGGAAGTGACAAGCAAGGACTATCCGCGGGTGCAAATCCTGACAGTCCGTGACCTTCTTGAGAAAGGCCGCAAGCCGGACCTTCCGCCACTCCTGACTACGGTGTACCGAGAGACGTTCTGGTCGGACGACGAGGTACGCGCGGTTCGGCAAGAGAAGCGTCGGCGAACTTCGTGGCATCCGGCCCCTCGTCCATCGCCCGCTCCCGTGACCTTCAGTCCGCTTGCAGACGAGTTTCGGGAGAAATACGCCCGAAGTGTGACTGACGAGACATCAGAGCCTAGGCCAGCAGTGCCGCGATCTCCTCACACGTCCATACGTCATCGCTGAGGCGAATGCCCAACGCTGGCGTCCGAGGTCATGGACCCGATGCCGCCGGTCCCTCGTGGGGGGTCGGCTCGCCGAGCATCCGGCAGAGGTCGATGGAGTGTTCCTGGGCGGCGGCCTTCTCGGTGGTCGTCACGCCGCGCCACTTCGCCGCGAACGCGCCCGGCGTCAGCGTTGGCTGGGTCGTCACGCTCCCCTGCCCTCCTCCTCCCCTCGACGCATCGCCGAGTCAACTCCAAGTGTACCGGGCGCAGGAGCGCGTGATGGGGTCACCGAGCGTGAGGTCAAGTCCCAGCACGTGGTGTAACAGCGCGTCGTCCTCGCGCCTGATCGTTCAGCTCGCCATGAGGAGCGCCGGGCCCACCTCCTCGTCTGCGACGGCGTCGATCAGCACCATCGACTCGGGCCGGAAGTAGCACCGGCCGTCCTGCCACTCGTCGTCCTGCTCGGCGAGGATCATCCCGACGAGGCGGATGACGCTCGCCCGGTTCGGAAAGATGCCGACGACCGCGGTCCGGCGCTTGATCTCCTTGTTGAGCCGCTCCTGGGGGTTGGTCGAGCGGATCCGGCTGCGGTGCAGCTCGGGGAACGTGAAGTGCGCGAGGAGGTCGGGCTCGGCGTCGGCGAGCAGCCGGGCGACGGCCGGCATGCGCGGCTCGAAGGTGGCGATGACCCGGCTGCACTGGTCGCGGGCCGATGCCTCGTCGGGCTGCTCGAACACGGCCCGGATGGCGGTGGCGACCATGCTCCGCGCCGAGCGGGGCACGAGGTCCTGGGCGTTGCGGGTGAAGTGGACCCGGCAGCGCTGCCAGCCCGAGCCCAGGAGCTGCTCCCGGACGGCCTTCACGAGGCCCGCGTGGTCGTCGCTGATGACGAGGCGGACCCCGCGGAGGCCGCGCTCGACGAGCGAGCGGATGAAGGCCGGCCAGGCGCTGCCCTCGTCGTTGCCCGGCGGCAGCTCGAGGCCCAGGATCCGCCGCTCGCCGTCCGGGCGACCCCGGTCGCGACGAGGGCGGCCATCGACACCACCCGGCCCTGCTCGCGGACCTTGAGGTACGTCGCGTCGAGCCAGACGTACGGGTACGCCTCGCCCGCGAGCGAGCGGCCCCGGAAGGCCGCGACCTCGGCGTCGAGCGCCGGCGCAGATCCGGCTCACCTCGCTGCGGCTGATCGACGCGATGCCCAGGGTCCGGACGAGGTCGTCGACCCGGCGCGTGCTGACGCCCAGCGACGTACGCCTCCTGGACGACCGCGAGCAGGGCCCGCTCCGCCCGCCGGCGCGGCTCGAGCAGGGACGGGAAGTACGAGCCGTCGCGGACCTTCGGGATCGCGAGGTCGACCGTGCCCACCCGCGTGTCCCAGCGGCGGTCGCGGTACCCGTTGCGGCTGGTCAGCCGGCGCTCGGGGTCGCGCTCGCCCTTGGGCACGCCCGTGAGCTCGCTGACCTCGGCCTCCATGATCGCCTGGGCGAGCACCCGGACCCCCTCGCGCAGGAAGTCGACGTCGCCGTCGGCGGTCGCCTTGCGCAGCATCTCGAGCAGCGCCATCCTGTCCTCGGCCATCGTGGTGTTCCTCCGTGTCGTCGGTTTCTACTCCAACGACGCGAGGATGACGCGGTGGCCGTTTCCGTTCACGGCCGTCCGCTGTTACACCAACTCTAGGGACGTGACCAGCGCGCGGTAGAGATGCCGGTCCTAGGACACCCTCTGCCATGGTTTTCACGGCATTCCGCAGGAAGTCAGAGTCGCCACCCGCGGCGGCGTTCCCGACCTCGGCGAGCAGACTGACGCGACCCACGTTTGACAATCCGGGCGCGGTGCGGATGCTGTGTCGATCCGGCAGCAGCTTTCGGGGGGACGCTCACGACATGCCTCTCTATCTCGACACCCATCACAAGGTCCCGGGCCTGACCGCGGCGGCCGTCGCCGAGGCGCACGCGGCCGACCTGCGCGTGCAGGGGAAGCACGGCGTGAGCTACGTGCGCTACTGGTACGACGAGGCGACCGGCAAGGTCTTCTGCCTCGCCGAGGCCCCGAGCGCGGAGGCGGCGATCGCCGTCCACCGCGAGGCGCACGGCCTCCTCGCCGACGAGATCACCGAGGTCAGAGAGGGAGCGTAGCGAGGGCCTCGTTGGGGGTCATCGCGCGCCCCTCGCGCTGGGCCGCCTCGAAGCGATCGCTCCCGAGGCGCGCCTCGAGGTCGGCCAGGTTCTGGTCGTGGGCCGCGGCGGCCTGGGGCGGGACCATGGCCCGGATCGCCTCGCGCAGGGACTGGGCGGCGCCGTCGATGCGGGCCGCCGACCTCGGCGTCGTCGGTCGGCGACCGCGCGGGCCAGGTTCTCCATGGCGCTGGCGAGGCCCGGCATGTCGCCGAGCTCCTGGCGGATCGCCAGGCTCTGGCGGAAGAGCCCGCGGGCCCGGGGGGTGTCGCCGTCCGAGAGGGCGAGGTCCGGCGATCTGGCGTCAGCACCCGGGCGACGCCGCGGCGGTCGCCGATCTCCTCGAGGATCGCGAGGGCCTCGACGTGGAGCGAGCGGGCCGCCTCCCGGTCGCCCGCGCGGCCGGTGGCCCGGGCGAAGGCGTCGATCGCGAACGCCTCCATCCAGCGGTCGCCGAGCCCCCGGATCGCGGCGAGGACCTCCGCCTCCAGCTCGCGGGCGGTCGCCACGTCGCCCTCGCGCGCGGCCACGTCGGCCAGGTTGACCGCACCCGAACGCCACCCCCGCGCACGTCGCCCATCTCGCGGGCGATCGCGATCGACTCCTCGTAGAGCGTCCGCGCCCGGGCGTGCTCGCCGCAGCTGCATCGCCGGTGTCGGCCAGGTTGTTGGCCGCGTAGGCGACACTGCGCCGTCGCCGAGCGACGCTGCAGCGCGAGGCTGGCCTCGTGGAACGTCGAGGCGGCCCGGAAGTCGCCCTGCATGAAGGCCAGGTTGGCGGCGCCGGTGAGCGCGCTCCCGCCCGCAGGCCGGGTTCCCCCTCCCCGACCGCCTCGAGCATCCGCGCCAGCCAGCCCCGACCCTCGGTCAGGTGGCCGCGGATCTCCCAGTAGCGCCAGAGCCCGGCCGCGATGCGGAGCCCGGCCCCGGCCTCGTCCGGCTGGTCGAGGCACCACTGCAGGGCGGCCCGCAGGTCGTCGTGCTCGCGGTCGAGGCGGCGCCAGCCACTCGGCCGGCTCGGGGCCCGCGGAAGAACGCCGCGCGAGGCCTCGTCGACGAGGGCGAGGTACCAGTCGCGGTGCCGGCGCAGGGTCGCGTCGCCCTCGCCCGCCTCGACCAGCCGGCCGCGGGCGTACTCGCGGACCGTCTCGAGCAGGCGGAACCGGGCCTCGCTGGAGGCGGGTCGGTGAAGACGAGCGACTTCTCGACGAGGCGGCCGAGCACGTCGAGGATCTCGAACGTCGTCCACCGGGTCGCCCGCGCAGACGGCCTCCGCCGCCTCGAGTGTCGCGCCCGCCGGCGAAGACGGACAGCCGGCGCAGGACCGCCCGCTCCGGCTCGGCCAGCGAGTCGTAGCTCCAGTCGATCGTCGCCCGCAGCGTCTGGTGGCGGGCGACGGTGGCCCGGCTGCCGCCGGTCAGCAGCCGGAACCGGTCGTCCAGGCGAGCCGCGATCTGCTCGACGGGAAGCGCCCGGACCCGGGCGGCCGCGAGCTCGATGGCGAGCGGGATGCCGTCCAGCCGCCGGCAGAGCTGGGCGACCGCCCGCCCGTTCTGCTCGGTCATCTCGAAGGCTCGGCTGGACCGCCCTGGCCCGCTCGACGAACAGCCGGCAGGCGTCGACGGCCTCGAGGTCGCGCAGGCCGACGGTGGGGCCGAGCCTCGGGCGTCCCCAGGGAGGCGATCGGCAGGATGGCCTCGCCGGGCACGCCGAGCGCCTCGCGGCTGGTCACCACGATCCGGACGGCCGCGCAGGACTGGACGAGCGCCCCCGCCAGCCTGGCGCATTCGGCCAGGACGGGGTCGCAGTCGTCGAGGACCAGCAGGAGCGCGCTTGCCCTTCGAGGTGGTCGACGATGGACGCCAGGAGCGAGCGCCCGGCCGGCTCGGTCAGCGCCGATGGTGCTGACGACCGACGGCAGCACGAAGGCGGGGTCCGTGAGGCTCCCGCATTCGACGATCCAGACCCCGTCCTCGAACCGGTCGAGCAGCGCGCCGGCCAGCCGGCGGCCCGACCCGGGTCTTCCCGACCCCGCCGGGGCCGGTCAGGGTCAGCAGCGACGACTGCTCCAGCATCCGCGACTGCCTGCTCGATCTCGCGCTCGCGCCCGATGAAGCTCGTCACCTCGATCGCCAGGTTGTTGCGCGGCGCCTCGGTGGTCCGGGGCGGCGGGAAGTCGCGCGGCGAGTCCCGGGCCGGTGACCTGGAAGAGCCGCTGCGGGCGTGTCCGAGCGAGCGCAGGCGGTGGACGCCCAGGTCCAGCGGCGCCCATCGGCGGCGCCAGGTCGTCGGCGACGAGCTCGCGGGTCGCCTGCGAGATGAGGATCTGCCCGCCGTGACCCGCGGCGCAGATCCGCGCCGCGCGGTGGACGTCGAGCCCGACGTAGCCCTCGGCCGCGCGGTCCACGGCTCGCCCGTGTGGAGGCCCATCCGGTCGCGGATGGCGACGCCCGTCCGGCCAGGCGTGGCCGGCGATCGCGAGCTGCCCGTCGATGGCCGCCTGGACGGCCGCGCGCGCGCGCGGGGAAGACGAAGTAGAGCCCGTCGCCCGCCGACCCGCGCTCGGTCGCGCCGTGGCGGGCGAACGCCTCGCGGATCAGCCGATGGTGGTCGGCCAGGATCTCCGGGTAGCGGTCGCCGAGGGCCTGGAGCAGGCTCGTGGAGCCCTCGATGTCCGTGAAGACCAGCGTGACCGTCCCGGCCGCGTGGCCCGCCCCCCCGTATTCCTGCGACGACAAGCTCGGCCCCCCACCTCGACGAGTGGGCCGCAGCCTATCGCGCCTCACCCACCGAGGCAAACGACGCGGTCAGCGCTGCGCAGAGCCTGCACCGCACACGTTCCGGCAATCGGGGGCTGAAGCCGATTGGGGCTACCGCATGAACCGATCGGTCAGCTGAACTCGCAGGGGCGGGCCTTTGTCCACGCGCACGACGCCAGCCTCCTTGAGCACGACAGCGACCCAACGCGAGGTCTGCCGCGAAATGCAGTCCTTCAGGTGTTCGTCGAGCGTGCCGCGCTCGCCGTCCACGACATAGGTTCCACCGGCTGGTACCCATCCGGGGTGACGGCGCAGGAACGGGACGATGCCCTCAAGGCAGTCCCACTTCAGCGGCGTGTAGTTGCGCTGCTCTCCGAGCAGGAGGACGATCCCTTTGTGATCAATACGCTCCAAGACGAAGGGCTTTCCCTGTCCAAGGGTATGAAGCGTCTCGGGCGTCCTGAACCTCGCCCGGATGGCTTGCTCGACTGGTTCCATGGGTGCAGCCTCCTCGCCGGTCTCGTCCTCGATCGTGGAGGAGCCACCCGAGTTACCCTGAGCGCGACGGGTATCGCTGTCGAGGCCCTCGGGCTGGCGTGCAGGACGAGGCGACCGGCCATTGCGGTACATCTACCTTCGGAAGTTGGCTCCGGACATTTCCGGCATCCCCATCGGAGACTGGAGGTCGCCGAGAGACGCTCGGGCGAACCAGTCCAACCAGAAGCCGTCGCCGCCGGCGGCCCTGGAGACCCGCTTCTCGAAGGCGTAGTGCGCGCCGGTCGGGTCGGCCTCGTGGGGGGTCGGCTCGCCGAGCATCCGGCACAGGTCGATGAAGTGCTCCTGCGAGGCGGCCTTCTCGCTGGTCGTCACGCCGCCCCACTTCGCCGCGAACGCGCCCGGCGTCAGCGTCGACTGGGTCGTCACGCTCCCCGACTCCGTTCCTGGACCTAACCGGATCGGCACAAGTCGCATTCTACTTGACCAAGATGGCCCACGGCGCATACTCCGCCGGCGAGGGAGGGGTCGACATGCCAGGCGAGGACACGGACGATCGCGGCTCGGGGACGAGGCCTGACACCGGCGGCCAGTGGCTGTTGAAGGTCCGGACTCCGGCGGAACAGGCCGAAATTGCGGCGAAGTGGCGTGCACGCGCGGCGGCCAAGAACGCCGAAGACGAGAACCGCCGCAAGGAAGCCCTCGGACAATTGTCGTCCGCCGAGCGGTCGATCGGGGTATGGCTTGCCGTCCAGCTGACCCAACCCGATGTCGTCCAAGGGAAGGCGGAGCTCGTGCGGATGGCGGCCAACGAGGTGGTGGTCCATCCTTCCGGGCAGGACCCGGGGCGGTTCCAACTGGAGCGAGACCTGGATGCGCTCACGGCGGGACTCGATGCGGATTTGGCGTCCATTCCATCGACCATGCCGACTACGGATGCGCCCCAGGACCTGATCGGCTTCGCCGACGAGCAGATCCGTCAGTCGGGCTCTTCATCGACCTCCACCGTTGTAGCGGCCCGCAGGACGTGGGAGCAGGGCCTGCCCGATGCGCATAGCGAGGAACTGACGGCCGCGGCCGATCGACTTCAGCGTCTCATCAGCGATGGCTTTGAGAGGTACAAGGCCGCCCGCTCGAGGGCCGTGCATGCCGTCCAGATCGCGCACGCGGTCGCGGATGAAGCGATGCGTCGCAGTCGGATCACATTTCGCCCGCCCACAGGGTTACGGCCAGCTCGTGTGGCGCGCGCCGCCGCGGCTGCTCCGCTTGCCGTATTCCTGGCCGCCGCGGTGTTCGGGATCCTGGCGCGGCCGACGACCGCCTATCTGCCATCTGTCGCCATCGTCCTCGTACTGACGGCGGTTGTGGCCGGGGTCGTTGCATGGCGCCACAGGGTCACCGGTGCGAACGCCGCGGCTTTCGGCGCCGGCGCGGCACTGGCCGTCTTCACCGCCGCATACCTGCTGTGCATCTGGGCTGACGCTGGCAGCATCGTCTTTGCCGACGGGCAGCTGGGTGAGGTCGCCGAAGCCGCCCTCGTGTCGCTAACCGTCTCGGTCACCGCCGGAACGATCGGTGTCAACCTGCTCGGCGCGGCGAGGATCGTCGCCTTCGTTCAAATCCTGCTGACGGTTGCGGCGGTTGGTGCGGTCGCCAGGTGGGCGTGGCATCGGGTGATCGATCGTCCCGACGTACCGCCGTCGGCCAGAGAGGTTGGATAGCCCGGGGGCGCGGGAGGAATGTTGCAGCTGCGTGCCGTCTCGCGGCGGATCGCTCGTCTTGTCACGGGCGAGCGGTGACTGATGATCAACGCCGCAGGGCTCCAGACCAACGCCATCGTCGTCAGCATTCGCTCCGAGCATGTCGAGGAGTTCGAGCAGCTCTTCGCCGCCGAGGAGCTGCCGATCTGGGACGACTTCCTTCGCGGCGGGACGCTCGTGTCCGCCCCGCTGACCCGGGTTCAGTACGGCGGCCAGGAAAAGGATGGCGTCCAGGACTACGTCATCCTGGCCGTCTTCCACGGCATGAGCGGCCACACTGCGCACGACCGCGACGCTCGCTTCGACGCCTTCCTCGCCAAGGCCCGCACGTTCCAGCCGTCATCGCCGTATGTCTGGGGTGGCCCGACGCTCCACGCAAGGCCGGAATCGGTGCCGGATCGCGGCCCGGCGGACGAGGGCTGACAGGGGCTGGATCTGGAGCCAGCGGCGACGCGCGGGTACAGTGGACGGGTTGGGGGAACAGGCCAAAGGACGGCGTTGCGGTTCAACGTCAGCGGGCCGCCGTCGGGTCGAAGAGCCGGACTCCGGTGCGCTCGACATCGCGAACATTGCGCGTGACCAGGACGAGGTCGTGCTCCAGCGCCGTGGCCGCCAGGAGGCCATCCACCGTGGGGATGGGATCCGGCACGTTCAGGCTGCCCCAGCGGTCCGCCACGCGGGCGTCGACGGGCAGCACCCGGTCGGCGAAGTCGCTCGCGAGCCGCGCCAGCCACTGTTCCAGCGCCAGGGCGGACGACGCGTCCCGGCTCCGGATCGATTCGATCCCCCGTCGGATCTCGCCCAGGACGAGGACGCTGGTGAACAGCTCGCCTTCCCGCGCGTCGGCGAACCAGGCCCGGACCCCGGCGTGCGCCCGGACGCCCTTCCGCAGCTCCGAGAGGACGTTGGTGTCGACCAGCCAGCTCACATCGACGGCCGCGGCAGGTCGCGCTCGAACTCGAAGTCCTCGTCGGCGCCGACATCGGGCATCGAGGCCAGCGCGACCTTGAACGACGCGCGCTCCACATCGTCGCGAAGGGCGGCCCGCAGGATCTCGCGATGCTCGGCTTCCGCGGACCGGCCGTGCCGGGCTGCCCGCAGCTTGAGCGCCCCTACGATCTCCTGCCCGACATTGCGCACGATCAGCTGGCTCATCTCGTGACCTCTGATAGCGATGATAGCAGTCGTGTCCATACCACTCGCACCGACGGATGTGACTCCCCTCCCCTGGCCCGTGCGGAGGGGTCTTGCGCGCCTGTGGCGTCTAAGTGAAGTTCCCCGGTGAAGATGAGACTCCGGTCAAGCGGCCAGGATCGCGTCGAGTAGATCGGCGACACCCGCGAGGGACGGCACGCTCCCGAAGCCGCGGTCGGTGAAGGGCGTCCCGTCGAAGCGCTCGCCCGGGGTCTGCCAGCCGAGCTCGCCGTGGAGCCGGTGGTAGTTGTAGTAGCCGGCGTAGGCGGTCACCGCGGCTTCGGCCGCCGCCAGGTCGACAAGCAGCTGCCGATCGAGGACCTCCGCCTGGAGGGTCGCCCAGAAGGCCTCGACCTTGCCGTTCGTCCAGGGCGTGTCGATCTGGGTCCGGATGTGGCGGATCTCAAGATCGGCAAGGCTGCGCTGGAAGCGGCTGAGCATCGTCCGGGTGATCGCCACGAACGGCGTCCCGTTGTCGGTCATGAGCTCGTGGGGGACCCCGCACAGCTCGATCGCCTCCTCGAGCAGGGCGAGGACCCAGATCGCCTCCTTGGTGGGCACGGCCCGGATCCCGAGCAGGAACCGGCTGTGGTCGTCGACCAGGGCGACGAAGTGGCAGGTCCGCGCCCGGCCCGTCGCGCCGAGGAAGAAGAACGGGCCCTTGAGGTCGATGTGCCAGAGCTCGTTGGCCGCCGCCCGCTCGTAGCGCGGGCCGGGCGTCCGGGCGCAGCTCGGGCGGTGGGTGCCGTGGCGGGCCAGGACCCGGTCGACCTGGCCGTGGCCGAGCGGCCACACCCCACGTCGCCGAAACTCGGCGGCGATCCGTCCGCTGTTCCAGTAGGTCAGTAGGCGGACGGTGAGGATGAGCCGCTCGATCGCCGCGGGCAGGTCGCTCCGGCGGCCCACCCGCGGGCGGTCAAGAAGCCCCGGGAGCCCGTCACGCTCGAAGCGCGTCCGCCAGCGGAACAGGCTCGCCCGGCTGCACGCGGCCTCGGCGCAGATCCCGGTGATGGGCTCACCCTCTGCCCAGCGCCGGAGCGCGGCCCGGCGTCGACGAACGACGGCAGCCACTTCCCGGGGGCCGACGTCGTCGGGTGGTCGCCCGCCCTGGGTCGCCACGAACAGGAAGTCCGGGCCCCTCCTGGTAGTGGTTCCGGCGCGGCAGCCGCCGCGGGTTCGCATACGTCCGAGACTGGACCTCCGGCATCCGCGCCCTCCTCGAAGGGCACGGTAGCCAGTCTCATCTTCACCGGGGAACTTCACTAAGGCTTCAGCCCCGGTGGCGGCAGGTTGCCTCGTCGACGGGGGCGGCGAGCGGTCGCGCTGCTATCAGTCGCGATCCCCCCACACATCGTCGAACCAGACGCGCGGCACGCCTGCTGCCGCGGCGGCCGCGCCAAGGCGATCCTGGATTCTCCAGAATGCTTCCGCAGAGTCGATCTCTCGAATGGAGGACACGGCCGGGCGCTCCCCCAACTCCTTCAGACGCCGAATGACGATCCCATCGATCGGGCAGGGCAGCCAGGGGCTCATCTGGGTGACGCTAGCGTCATCGAAGTAGCGGCTCCGGAGCACTACGTCGCGAACGAAGAGCGCGAGCACCTTTGTGCTGTGGCCCCACTTGTAGCCAGGGTGGATCCCTGGTCGCGTCTGTGACGGGTTCCGGTCAAGGATCACGAGCGCCACGCGATCGAGTTCGGCCTCGAACCAGCGCCGAAACGCGGTCTCGTTACCAAGGTCCGTGAGTCCGTCGAAGCGGACTTGACCGAGGAGCTCGACCAGCGCCTTCTTCGTACCGGCGCGGAACACACGCGTGACCGATGGCGGCAGGGCGCTGCGGGCCGTGAACTTCACGATCGCGTCCGGATGCCTGCCGGCGATCCTCTGGTATTCGCTTATGAGCTCCTGTGACGCATGGTCCGGACGGCTCGCCAGACCGCGCCGTGGAGTGGGCTGCGCGGCCGGGGCGCCTCCCACCGGACCTCGCCCTCGGCTCGACCCACCCCGCTGGAGATACCAGTCGTAGATGGACGGTTCGCCGTGGTAGATGCCGCCGGCGCGTGTCCTTTGACACGTCAAGTCCTGGCCCCAGCAGTCCTCGTGGATCCGAACCTCACCGCTGCGCGGTCGACCGATGATCGTGTCTCGACCCCCTCGCACCTCCGCAGTAACCGAGTAGGCGGTATTGCGGCTTGACACGACGCGAGCGGGTCCGTCCGTCTGCAAGCGGCGGAAGACTTGCGCGAATACTGGAGCGTGATCGTTCATTTGGGGTCCGGCGTCGGGGCAGCGCGCTCGAGGTTCAATGCCAGGAGGCGCTCGAGGATCTCGCTGTCCGTGAGCTCGAGGGGCCAGCCGTAGGCGGCGAAGACGGCGGCGTCGAGGTCGGCGTGGGCGTTGGCGAGCCAGGTGGGGCGCTGGTTGTAGAGGTTGGTGAGGGTGCGCTTCGCGAGGTCGGCGGGGTCGAGGCCCGGTGGGTTGAGCCAGCCGTCGCGGAGCTCGACGAGGCGGCGGGCGGCCTCCCCGACTCGCTCGCGCTGCTCGGGCGTGGGGTCCGGTAACTGGAAGGTCTCGAAGCAGGTCGTGGGGGTGTAGCGGAAGCCGGATTCGACTTCCCGCAGCTGGGTCCCGGTGGCACGCGCCCACAACTCGTGGGCGCGTGACTGCAGCACGCCGAATGTGTAGTCATCGTCTCGCGCGATGGCGGTGACTGGCACGAGCGGCAGCGTGCGAGCGTTGACCCAGACGAAGACCCGGTGCTTCGCCGTGATGGGCGTGGCAATGAACCGATCGAGGCCGCGAAGTGCTTGCCGCAGTCCCGGCCGGGCCTCCATTGGCAGCCACCATCGCTCGGCGTACGAGCGGCGGCGGCTCGCAATGCGGAACGGGCGGACGTGGGCGAGCGCGTACTCGAACGGGCCTTCATACAGCGCAGCCTCGGACTCCGACACGCTTGGACCGAAGTCGATGGCCCACACGCCACGCGGGCGGCCGGTGATGTCCTGCGCGTTTAGCGCTGGGCGAACGACGTCTGCGTTCGACCGGCCGTCGGGATTCGGCTGGGCCAGTAGCCGGCGGGCCTGATCCTCGGGGATGTCAAACGGTCCTCCGAGCGTCACGCCCTGGAATGCGATCCCCAGGTTCTCGTTGAGGCTCCGCGCCGTCGTGAGGTCCAGGCCGGCCGTCAGGTCCGGGTTGATCGACCTCACGCGGACGCCGTCGAGTTCGCGCTCGGCTTCGGCGCCGTCGTCCTGGCCGACGAAGCTGATGTGAACGTTCGCCCCGGCGAGGACCCAGGGGTCATCGGCACGAGCGAAGAAGATGTCGCCGGTCTGCTTTATGCGGCGGAGGACACGCTGGTTTGGACCGCCCCGGATGTTCTGCGTGGCGAGGAGGCCCGCGCGACGGCTGAAGCCTCCGTCGACCTGCGCACGTGCCTTCTCGTGCCAGTAGCAGACGAAGTCCGCAGCGTGAGGTACTCGGTCCTCGAATACGTCGAACAGCGCATGGGCGTACCTGTCGCCGAGTTGTCCTCGGAGGAACTTGCGGCCCAAGAACGGCGGGTTCCCGACGATGAACTCCGCCGTCGGCCACTCCGCCTCCCGGGGGTTCACAGGGTCGGAGAGGTCCAGCAGCGCGTCGCGGGTCTCGATGTGGTGGAGCGGGCGCAGGATGGGGTCGCGGCGGTAGCCCAGGCCGTGGCGGATCATCCACTGGATCTCGCCGATCCAGATGGTCACCCGGGCGAGCTCGGCGGCGTAGGCGTTGATCTCGATGCCCAGGACCGCCTCGGGGCCCACCTGGGGCACCTGCATGGGCCGCTCCAGGACGAGCGAGCCCCAGTGGATGGCTTCGAACTCGAGGTCCTTGAGGGCCCACAGGGACACGATCAGGAAGTTGCCGCTGCCGCAGGCGGGGTCGAGCACGCGGACGCGCCGCAGGCGGTCGAGGAAGTCCTCGAAGACGGCTCCCGGGCTCTCGGCGCGCGGGGTCGCCTTCGTCACCTTCTTGCCGGCCATGAGCAGCTCGGTGACGCGGGCCTGCATGGCCGTGTACTCGCGGCGGAGCGGGCGCAGGATCACCGGCTCGACGAGGCCCCAGATCGCCTCGCGGTCGGTGTAGTGGGCGCCCAGCTGGGCGCGCTGGCCAGGGTCGAGGCCGCGCTCGAAGAGGGTGCCGAAGATGGCCGGCTCGATGAGGGCCCAGTTGAGCCGGCTGACCTCCAGGAGGGTGGTGATCTCGGCCCCCTCGAGCGGGATCACCTCGGCCGAGTCGAACAGGCCGCCGTCGAACCAGTCGATCTCCTCGGTGCCGAAGAGGCCGCCGTCGCGGGCCATCTTGGCGAACAGCTCGCCGAGGGCGGCGGTGAAGACGCTCGAGCGGCCGTGGGAGGCGGCCGACAGGCGCTCGAAGATGCCCTTCGGCAGCAGGCCGGCGTCCTCGGCGAAGAGGCAGAAGAGGATCCGGTCGAGGAAGTGGGCCACGCGCTCCGGGTCGTGGCCGCGGCCGCGGAGGCCCTGGGCGATCTCGGCGAAGTGGCGGGCCGCCTGCTCGGTGATCTGGGCGGGCTCGATCCGGGGGCGCAGCTCCTCGGGCGCGGTGAAGACGGCGCGGAGGGTGGCGAGGGCGTCGGAGGGGTCGTCGGCGGCCAGGTCGTCGAGGGTGACCACCTTCACGATCGGGCTCAGGCCGGTGAAGTTGGTGTGGATCTCGATCCGCTCGAGGTCGCTGGCCACCAGCAGCGGCGGGTTGCCCAGGTCGTCCTTGTAGCCCATCAGCTGGACGTAGGCGGCCTTGAGGTCCCGGTTCTTGCCCTTGTACTCCCAGGCGAAGAAGTCGCGCTTCCAGGCGTCGGCGAAGCCGTCACCGCCGGCGGCCTTGGAGACCCGCTTCTCGAAGGCGTACTGCGCGCCGGTCGGATCGGCCTCGTGGGGGGTCGGCTCGCCGAGCATCCGGCAGAGGTCGATGAAGTGCTCCTGGGCGGCGGCCTTCTCGGTGGTCGTCACGCCGCGCCACTTCGCCGCGAACGCGCCCGGCGTCAGGGTCGGCTGGGTCGTCACGCTCCCCTTCCCCGCTTGTCAACCTGTGGTGGACTCAGGCAGAGTGTACGGGACGCCGGCGCGCGACATGTGCCCGGAGCGCTGCGCGTCGGACAGGCGGACTGGCCGGGGACCGCGGGGCCCGATGTGGTCAGGGTGCGGGCGCCGCCACGTCGAGGCCGGCCGCCCTGGCGGCGTCGGCCTGGCGGTCGTCGTACGTCACGAACGCCTCGATCTCGGGCACGAGCCGCAGCGCGGAGGCGACATGGAGGGCGTCGAGGGCGCGGAGCGACGGACCGCCGGTGGCGCCGGCAAGCCGGGCGAGGTCGGCATCGAGCTCGACGAAGGCCAGCCGGCTCAGCACGCCCCACGGGTCGGCGCCGGGATCGGCGCGGGCGACCGCTTTGGCCACCTCAACGACGGCGACCCGGCTCGTGGCGAGGGCCTTCCCCGCGACGAGGCGCTCGAGCGCGGCGGACTCCCGTTCGCCGACGACCAGCTTCGTGATCGCCGACGCGTCGAGATACAGGCTCACCGATCGTCGGCGCGACGCTCGGCGAGGAGTGCCGCGGTTGCCGTGATGCCCGTGGTGGGCGGACGGCGAGGTGGCATCGTGCGCGTGTCGGGATTCGCTGGCGGCGTCAGGCGCCCCGAGGCGACGAGCTGCGCCCACGTCGGGCGCCGGGCCGGAATCGGGCCGAGGACGGCGACGGGGCGGCCGAACTCGGTCACCTCGAACGACTCCCCCGCCTGGGCTCGCCCCAGGTACTCGCGAAGGCGATGGCGCAGCTCCCGCATCCCGACTTCTGCCATGTGACACAGTGTAACACCACGTGGAGTCACTGGACCAGGGGTCCGCGAGCGCGCCCGACCGCCTCCCCGTGGCGGATCGACAGCCAGGTCGCGAGGGTCCAGCGGGGGTCGTCCCCGATGATCGTCGCGAGCAGCAGCCGACCGTCCGTGGCGATGACGCCGCTGATCGCGCGTGTCGCCCGGGCCGGCTGCACGGCCGGCGCCGCCACGGCCCAACCCACAAGGCCAGGAGGGGTGGCGACCGGATAGCCCGGTAGCGGCGGGAAGGTCCGCAGGAGCGTCCGCGATCGGACGGGATGGCCGCGATCGGTCACGACCATGCTCGTAAGTGAAACCGAGCGGTTGGGGTCCCACGCGTGCCAGTAGTCGTCTCCGTGGACGAACGTCTCCTCGAACGAGGCCGGGATCCTGATCGACCAGAGCGCGAAGACCTGGCGGATGACAGTCGGCTCGGGCGGCGAAGCGATGGCTTCCATGGCCGTGAACCGTAGCGACTCCCACTTACTCGGCACGTATCCCCAGGCGCGTGAAGGCGCCCCCGACCCCAGCCGCGCCAGCGCCTCCGTCCGGTAGGCGTCGCGCCGCTGGGCGACGCGGATGAATGCCGCGGCGTGACGGTTCGGCAGGATCCGGCCTCCCGCTCGCGCGGATAATGGGCGCGTACGCGGGCGAGGTCGCCCCCCTCGGCTCGCGACGCGCCTGGAGGCCCCCATGGCCGGCTCGCCCGGGATCGCGCCCGCCGACTCGTCCCGGTCGGAGCTCATGCCCTATCCAGGCAGGCGGCTCGCCCTGCCGGCGCTGGCCGTCGCGGCCGCGGTCGCGGCGACGCTCGTCCTGGCAACGCAGGCGACGGGGGAGATGCTCGACTACTCCGTGGGCATCGTCCCGCCGGTCGTGCCAGGGCTGGCGGCGGGCCTGGCCGTCGCCATGGCGGCTCTTGGACTGAGCGAGCGGCGCGCCTCGTCGGCCGCCGGGTCCCTGCTGTTGGGCGCCCTCGTGATCGTGACCGCGTGGTCGATCACCATGCTCCCGTTCGACCTGCTCCGCATCGTGGGTCTCGTCCCGCTGCCGCTGAGCGGCTTGGGACTCGGCCTGCGCCTGCTCCTGCTCATCGCCGGCGCTGCGGCGCTCGTCCCGGCGCTCAGGGCTCGACGAGCGCGCCAGGAGCGGTGCCCGGCGTGTCGACGCGTGCTGCCGGGGACGCTCGACCGGATGCCGCGATGGACGGCCGGCGTCGCCGTCGTCTTCGCGCTCCCCTACCCCGTCCTGCGGACGGTCTGGGCCCTGGGTGGGACGTTCGGGACGACCGGCGAGCCCCTCGACCTCGACCCTGCCGTCGCGTGGGGGGCGGCCATCGTCGGATGGGCGCTGGTGGCCTTCACCGTCGTGCTGCTCGTCGGCAGGGGCCCGCGGTGGGCTCGCGCGCTGCTGGGGCTCGGCGGCCTCGTGGCGGGGCTGGCGCTGGCGGTCAACGGGGGCCTCGCGGCGACCCTCGCCGTGACGGTGCTCGCCACCGAGGGACTCCAGTCGTCCCAGGGCGACGAGCTGATGACGTGGACGTTCGTGCTCGTGTACGGCTCGTGGTTCGTGGCCGGCCTGGGCATCATCGCCGGGAGCTGGCGGTACTGGGCGCACCGTCGAGACGACTGCCCAGCGTGCCGAACCCTCCTGGAGGCATGACGGCCAGGTTGCCGGCTTCGCGAGGCTCATGGCCCGCGTCGGTCTCGGCACGGCCGGCGGCGGTCCAGTTCCCGGCGGGGGCCTGGCGCGGCTCCCCTACCCTGCTCGTCGACCCGGCGGAAGGTGCCGGCGCATCATGAGCCCGGCGACCGGCCCTGTGCGTCGGGCAGCGGGAGGACCTCGACGCCAACTGCGGCCGCGGCGGCCGCCAGCGGAGGGTCGGAGGTCGCGAGCGGCTCGTCCAGCGACATCGCCGTCGCGAGGGCCACGCAGTCCGCCATCGAGAGCGGGCTCGTCCGCCGATCGTAGAAGCGTGCATGAAGTCGGCCGGCCTCGACGCCGAGGTCGCCGTCGACGGGGATGGTCCCCAGGCCTCCGGCATCGAGCAGCTCCAGCGCTGCGCGGACCTCGTCCGGCGGCTGCCCGTACACCCGTGCCATCACGTCGACGATCTCCGCGAGGTTGATTGCGGAGATCCATGAGCGCCGCGCGGACTCGCGCAGCTCGGCCTCGACGGCTCCCGCCGCCGGCTCGTCCAGCAGGAGCGCGATGATTGCCTGCGCATCGAAGACGGTCAGCGGACGCTCCCTCGGCGCCTCTTCCCGGCCTCCGCCTCTTCCTCGCGCGACCGCGCCCGAGCGTCATCCGAGCTCATCGTGGCCGCGCCCGAACGCCGGGCAAGCGAGCCGCGTGCGGCCGCGATCGGATCGTCCGGGATGGGACGGAGGACCAACTCGCTCCCCCGATCGTCGATGAGCAGCCGGTTCGTTCGCCATCGATGGCGAACCTCGGCCGGGATCGACACCTGCCCGCCCTTCGAAATGGTCGCTTGCTTCATGGCCGACATGCTATCCCATGAGCCCTGCCTGTCAAGCATGGAGGCGTGGCGTTCTCATGGTCCTCACGGCCCCGTCCCGGCAGCGCCCGGATCGGCTCGGGTATGCTGGGCCGACGATGAGAAAGCGTGTAGTGGCGGTGATGGCACTGTGCCTGGCGCTCGCTGGGTGCTCGGGCTTCGCCCCCGCGACCGGGACCGCCGTCCCGTCGCCCGTCTCCCTGTCGCCTGCGTCCCCGTCGCCCTCGCCCGTGTCCCCGTCGCCCTCGACTTCGGCCGCGACGATCGGGCAGCCCGCCGACGATGGCGCACGGATCGTCAACGTCCAGGCGCTCGGCCCGCGGCTGCGCGACCTGACCGTCGAATCGCCGGCGGTCGGCACGGTGATGGTCCGCCTCCTGCTGCCGTCGACGTTCGAGGACCAGGCGGCGAGGCGGTACCCCGCGCTATGGCTGCTCCACGGCGCCGGCGGCGAGTACACGGACTGGACCCTCAACACCGACGTCGAGGCGTACACGCGGCCGGCGGACGTGCTCGTGGTCATGCCCGCGGGCTCCACATCCGGCGTGGACGGCTGGTACACCGACTGGAAGAGCAGCGGCGGCGGGGACGGCAAGCCGCCGATGTGGGAGACCTTCCACCTCACCGAGCTGCGCCAGCTGCTCGAGCGCAACTGGCAGGCCGGTGACGCCCGGGCGGTCGCCGGGCTCTCGATGGGCGGCTACGGCTCGATCACCTACGCGGGCCGACACCCGGAGATGTTCAGGGCGGTGGCGTCGTTCAGCGGCGCCCTCGACATCAGGGGGCACTGGGAGCGCTTCGACGATCCGGTCGACATCGAGCGCTTCGGCGACCCGGTCACCGACGCCGCGAACTGGGACTCGCACGACCCCATGAAGCTGGTGCCCCAGCTGAAGGGCATGGCGGTCTACATCTCCTACGGCAACGGCGAGCCCGGCCCACTGGACGGCGACCGCACGGACATCGACGAGCTCGAGGTGTGGATCGACGAGGGCAACGTCCGCTTCGTGGATGCCCTGGAGCAGGAGGGCATCCCGGCCACGGTCAACGACTACGGCCCGGGCACGCACTCCTGGCCGTACTGGGACCGCGAGCTGCTGGCATCCCTCCCGCTGCTTCTCGGCGCGCTCGGCGAGGGGACGTAACCAGCCTTGCGTCCGTAGGGAGGTCACGCGTGTTCCAGCCGATCGAAGGGTTCGCGGCCGATGTCGTCGCCGTGCGAGGCACCGGCCTCGTGACCGCCGAGGACTACCGGACGATCCTCGAGCCGCTGATCGCCCGGGCGACCGCCGGCGGCCGGAAGGCGCGCCTGCTGATGGAGCTCGGCGAGGACTTCGAGGGCTACGACACGAGCGCCATGCTCGCCGACTCGGCACTCGGGGTCGGCCACCTGGGGTCGTTCGAGCGGATCGCGGTCGTGACGGACGCCGAGTGGCTGCGCCGCGCGATCCACCTCTTCGGCGGCCTCATCCCGGGGGAGGTCCGCCTCTTCCCGGTCTTGGAGGCGGCGGCGGCCCGCGCCTGGATCCGCTGCTGAGACTCCCCCGTCGCCCCACACCGCCGCCCCGGAGGCGCCCCGATCGGTCCTGCGCGCAGGATGGCGATGACCGAGCGTGGTCGCCGGGCATCCCCGTCGGCTTCAGCCGAGGTCCGAGCGTGGCCGTGGCCAGGCCGATCGCAGGACCGATCGGGGTCCGGCCGCGCCGGGGCTGGTGTCCCGGTTCGCAGGTCGCTGGAGGCTTCCGGGCCTGTGCCGCATCTCAGATCGCGCCGGGTCGAAGGGTGCAGGAACCTCCGGAGCGCGCCTATGCCTCGTGGTCGAGTCGTTCGAGGGGCAGAGCGCTTGCTCCGCTCGCGCCCGCGCGAACCGCGTCCACCGCCGCCGGCCAGTCCTGGGCGCCGTCGAGCCGGCGCAGGTCGTCCTCGCGCCGGCTGAGCTCGCGCTGCACGAGGGGATGCTCCCAGACCCGGTGCTCTGCGTCCGGGAGGGTGCCGTCGACGTCGTTCGACAGGACGAAGGCGTCGAGCGCGTCGGTCACCCGCTGGGCGGCCCAGCCCGCCGCGCCAGATTCCAGCCCCGCCGCCGCCTGCAGGGCGTAGGCCGCGGCGGCGATGGCATCGTCCGCGTGCGTCGCGATCGTGGTTTCGGCATCCGCGTCCGGGATGAGGGCCACGCATCGTTCGACCAGGTCGGCCGGGTCAGCGTGCTGGACAAGCCCCGCCGTCGCCCCCTCCCAGGCGAGATCGAGCGCCTGCCTGACGAGGGCCTCGTCATCGCGCCCCCCGGCCGCCAGGAAGGCAGCGTACGAGGGATACAGCCGCTCGGCGCAGGCGACGGCGAAGGCGGCCTGCGTTCGCCGCGGAAGGCCCTTCAGGCGAGCCTTCAGGGCCAGGTCGTACTCGGCCAGCGGAATCTCCGGTCGCGCTGGTGGCGACGCAGCCGGCCCACCGCCGAGCAGGCCGCGCAGGCGACTCAGGATCGGCATCCCGTCTCCTTCATTCGTCGAACGTGAGGGCGTCGCCGAGCGTCGTGCCGGCCAGCCGCCCGGCGGGCACCTCGAGGACCCAACGGTACGGGACCGGCGACCCGTACGTGGGACACGGGTCGGCATCGCACAGCGTCATCGGCGCGATCGCCGCCACGCGGCCGGCGGTGTCGATGAACGCGGCGTCGAGCGGGATCATGGCGCCGCGCATGGTGAACGCTGCCTGCACCTCATTCGGGAAGGCGAACAGCAGCCCGTCGACGGGCCCGAGATCCCGCACGCCCTCGAGCCCGCGCGTCCAGCCGTCGGGCGTGTCGGCGATCGCGAGGCGCAGGCGCTGGCTGCCGAGGTGCACCGTCGCGATGGCAAGCGCGCGAAGTGGGACCGGGACACCCGCGCTGGCGGTCTCGACCGCCTGCGACAGGAGATCCTCGAGTGATTCGCCGCCCGGCAGCGCGCGCTCCTTCCAGCCGGGCATGACCCGGTCGAGCAGGTAGGCCTGGGCGGCCCCGACCTCGTAGTACCAGTCCCGCAGGGTTCCCGGAAGGGCCGGGAGATCGGCCAGCCAGCGGGTTGCAGCCGCCCACGTCGTCGCGGGATCCGGATAGCTGGCCCCGAGGGCGAGGAACGCGGCGGATGGCGTGTACTCGGCTCCGGCGGCCTGGAGCAGCCGGACGTCCGCGTACCGGGCCAGCCCCTCGCTCCATTCGACGGCACGCTCGAAGGCGGCGACCTCGGCGTCGGCCGTGGACCGACGGGTCGCCCGCGCATCGAGGAACCGGCCGATCGCGGCGATCGTGGCTTCGTCGTCGCCGGCATCGAGAGCATCCAGGAACAGGCTGCCTTCGCGTGCGACCGCGTCGGCGTGCCCGGGGGTCTTCGCCAGGCGCTCGACGAGCGCTGCCTCGGAATCGTCGAAGCCGAACCGCGGCAGCTCCCCGCCCATGGCGCGGATCTCGAACGCGTGGAACGACTCGTGCGTGACCCAGCGGACGTACTGGGCGTCGTCCAGCGTCACGACCCCCTTCCCGAGCAGGCGATCGACGAGCGACTGCAGCTCCGGGCGTGGCAGCATCGCGACCAGTGGCGCGCCGCGGACGTCCTGGACGCCGATGCCCGGCACGAGGTGTCCAGGACGGCTGTACACGGGCAGCCCCTCGATCTCGAGGCTCGGCACGACGCCGAAGCCGTCGGCGACCGGGCCTGAGGCGACCAGCCAGTCGGCGTCACCAGCTTCGAGGAGCATCGAGGGGATGGCATCGCCCCAGCCCGTCCAGACCCCGGACGCTTCGACCTCCAGGAGGTGGATGGCCTCGCCGACTCGAGCCCAGTCGGCGTCGGTCGGACCCGAGGCTGCGGTCGAGGGGCTCGGCGACGAAGTGCTCGCCGGCGAGGCGATGCCGGCCGTCGGCATCGCCGTGGGCGGGCTCGCGGCCTCGCGCGCGGCGAGCAACACGGCGACCGTGACCACCGTCGCCAGTCCCAGCCGGACCCGACGTGGAACAGCCGACGTGGCTCGTGCACGCAGGTGACGCATCGATCCCACCCTACGTCACGGCCGCCGGCTCGTGCCTCCGCCCTCTGGCCTCGGCCGATGGGGCCACCTGGCCCGATCGGCGTGCGGCGGGCGCTGCTCGTGTGACGACGCGAGGGGCAGGCAGCGTCTCATCGGTGTCCGGCAAATGTCGTAGTCGTACTGCGGTCGTCAGGCCCTCCATGATGGCAGCACGAGGCCGGCCGGGTCAGGAGATGCTCCTGAGCCAGGCGAAGAACACGAGCAGCGCGTACGCGATCAACACGAGGAACGCGGAGCCCGCGAGGCCGACGAGGGTCGCGAGCGCCCTCCAGCCCCGCGACGGTCCCGCCACGGTGTTGCGCCGCGTCCAATACACGTTCGCGGCGCTGAGCTCGACGATCGAGGCCACGAGGCAGAGGAGCCCTAGAAGGAAGCCCTGTGCACTGTGGCTCAGCAGGAGCACCAGCGCCGGGAGCAGAAAGGCGAGCCCGAGGATGCCCGGCCCCCAGAAGGCCCCCGTGGCGCACCCGATCAGGGCGATGAGCGCGACGAAGGCGATGATCGCCAGCCAGATCACCGATCGACTCGACGAGGCGGCACCCGCGACCGCGCTGTCGTGGCGGTCAAGACGCGGCGCAACATCCGACAAGCCTTCCACGCGGGCGCCGGCCCGGTCGACGCGAGGGGCAGTTCGCGATCAGAAGGTACGCCACGACGTGCCTCCGCTCACAGGGCCACCCGACCCCAATGCGGGAGATGAGCCGGAGGTCCGGGTGCCCACAATCCAGCACTGCAGCCGGCTCCGCACCGGGCGCCCCGCGCCCCTCGGAGGATGGGACGCGCACCGGGCGTCCGGGGGCCGTTCGCCTCTGGTCATGCGCGTCGCCGGCCGCGCATCGTTCGGTCCATGGACCGACGTGTGTACGACCACCTGAAGCAGGCAATTGAGGACCTGGGGTCGTCGTCGCCGTTCATGCGTGCACCCGTCCGGCAGGCGAAGGATGAAGCCCGGGTCGCGCTTGTCGCCTTCCAGCGGGAGTCGCTGTCCCCGGCCCTCCGCGAGGCGTCAATCGTCCTTGGTCAGCGCCTCGAGGACATCCAGATCCATGAGCCGGCCCTCGACTGGCAGCCGCTGCTGGACGCCTGGAAGGCCGTCGAGCGAGAGGCCGGGAGCGAGGCCTGGGACTAGCTCGCCCGGCGGAGCCGCTCCTGGCGCAGCACGAGGACCCGAGGGAGCCATGAGCCGTGGCCGGGACGATCACGGGGACCGGGCGGCGTCGGCTGCCGACTGCGCGGAGCACGTGCTCCCACGCGTCACGGCAACGACCGCGGGCTGGCGCGCGCTGGCCGTCACCGTGGCTGGTCTCGCTGGTCGCCGTCGGTTGCGTCACGCAGCGGCCCCTTCCCGTGACCCGGTTCCCGGATGCGTGTCGCGGCGTCGGCCTTGAAGCCACGCTCGCGGGGAGCCCGTCCGACCCGCGCGTGACCTGGCTCGTCCATGCGGGCGGCGCGGAGACGCCCCTGGTCTGGCCACCCGGATGGTCGGCGCGGTTCTCGCCGTCACTGAAGGTCCTCGACGCGCGGGGCGCGGTTCGGCTGCGCGGGCGCGACCGCGTCAGTGGCGGCTGTTTCGAGGGACCGCCGGGAGATCCGGGCTCGGTGATGATGATCGAGGGGTTGGCCGGCTCATGACCGGGGCTCGGACTGCGCCGTTTCAGCCCGTCGGGCTGACCGTCTCGTACCGAAGGTAGACCACCCTGGAGCCGAAGGTTCGGGTCTCGAGAAGCTTCAGCCCGATGCGATCCTCCAGCGGCGGGAGGAACGGCGTGCCGGCCCCCAGGATCACCGGGTTGACGAAGAGCCGGGCCTCGTCGACCAGCCCGGCACGCATCGACTAGAGTGCTGCCCTCGTGAACCAAGAGGATCGATCCATGGTCCCGTCCCCTGCCGCGTCGACCACCACGTCACCCCAGTTGGATGCCGCCCTCGCCTACCAGCCCGGTGTCTGCAACATCGGTCCCGCGGAGATCTCGAGGCGGCGCAGGGCCGGGCACGCCGGTCTTGTCGTCTCAGCCGGGCTGTTCGCAAGCCTCGTCGTGGTGAAGGCGCCGCGGGCCTTCCGACTGATCGTTGCGTTGCCCGCCGCTGCCTCCGCGTCGGGCTACCTCCAGGCCCGCTTTCGATTCTGCGCGGGATTCGGGGCGCGGGGCGTCTACAACTTCGGTGACGTCGGACCGACGTTCGAAGTCGCGGATCCGGAGGCGCTGGCGCGGGATCGCACGAGAGCCAGGCAGATCGGGATGGCCAGCGCCGCCATCGGCGGGGTGGTGGGCCTCCTCGCCGCCATCGCGCCGCCATGAGTCGGGCCCGCGACGACCCGAACCGCTAGAAGTCTCGACGTCCGGCGAAGGTCTTCTCGACCCCCGGACGGGTCAGCTGGTAGATGGCCAGGCGCTGGCCGCCTGGAGCGCTGAAGGAACAGGCGGGACCCTGCGGGATCTCGATCAGCCGACCCCTGGTCCACCCGCGGGCCTCGAGCCCGCCCATCGCCGAATCGAGATCGGCGACCCGGTAGACGAGGACGGGTTGATCGCCGTCGAGGTGGTCGGCGAGGAGGACTCGGGGTGGACCGCCTGCCAGGAGGACCATGGCGACTCGCGTGGCATTCGCTTCGATGGCGAAGACGAGGCGGCCGCCGAGGACCTCCGTGAAGTAGGCGGCATCGGCCGCGACATCGCGGCTGGGCATGTAGAGATAGTCCAGGTGCTCAAGCATCCACGCCTCCCCCCAGGCTCGCCCGCAACCGGTCCGCCGGACACCGGCTGGGTATCCTGACACGCATCGGAAGGATCAGCACCCCGCGTCGGAGGTTGCCCCATGACACGGCAGGGCCTGGTCCTCTTCGCCCTGATGTCCGTCATCTGGGGCATCCCGTACCTCCTGATCCGCGTCGCGGTGGCCGAGATCACGCCGGCGACCCTGGTGTTCGCGCGCACGGCGCTCGCGGCGGCGATCCTGATGCCGATCGCCCTCCTCCGCGTCGACCTCCGGCCGGTGCTCCGGCGCTGGCGCTGGGTCGTGGCCTTCGCCGCCGTCGAGATCGCCATCCCGTGGGTGCTCCTGGGATCCGCCGAGCAGCACATCTCGAGCTCGCTCGCCGGGCCTCCTGGTCGCGGGCGTCCCGCTCGTCGGCGCCGCGATCGCCGTTGCAACGGGAGGAGCTGATCGCCTTGGGCGGACCGGCTTGCTCGGCCTGCTCGTCGGGATGGTCGGGGTCGCCGCGATCGTCGGCGGCGACTTCCAGGCGTCCGACACGGTCGCGCTGCTCCAGGTCGGCATCGTCGTCGTCGGGTACGCGGTCGGGCCCGCCATCCTGTCGCGCCGCCTGGACGGCCTGCCGTCGATCGGGGTCATGGGCCTGTCGCTCGCGCTGTGCGCCGTCCTGTATGCCCCGCTCGCGGCCGTCCAGTGGCCGTCGGCGGTTCCCTCGACGGAGGTGCTGGCTTCGATCGCGATCCTGGCAGTCGTCTGCACCGCCGCGGCGTTCATGCTCTTCGCCGCCCTGATCGACGCGATCGGGCCGGTCCGGTCCACGGTCATCACGTACGTCAACCCGGCCGTGGCGGCGGTTCTCGGCGTCCTGGTCCTGGGCGAGACGTTCACCCCCGCGATGGCGATCGGGTTCGCCCTCGTCATCCTCGGCTCCGCGCTGGCGACGCGCCCCGCGCGAGGGGGCGTGGCCGCGGACGCCGACGGCAACGTCATCGAGCTCGCGCAGGAGCCCTGATCGGGCTGGCCGTCGACGGACGCCGGCGCACGCCGACGGGGTGCAGCGTCTACCGGCCCAGGACGATGTCGATCCCGGCCAGCACCAGCTCCAGCCTCGAGCGCGGCAGCCTCCCGACCCGCTCGGCCAGGACCGACCGGTCGAGCGTCACGACCTGGGAGACGTTGGCGATCGACTCGCGCTGCAGGCCGGTCGATCGGGGCGGCAACCGGACGTTCCCCGGCGCTTCGGCCCACCGGAGGTTGCTCGTCAACGGGACGCAGACGATCGTGCCGATCGCGCTTCGGTTGAACGGGTCCCCCTGGACGACGACGATCGGGCGCCGGAAGCCCGGCCCGGAACCGGCCGGCGCCGGAAGGTCGGCCCACCAGACCTCGCCCTGGGCAATCACCAGTCCGACGTCGCCATCGTGCGGCGTACAGCCTCGTCGACGAACGGATCGGTCCCCTGCCCCATCTCGGCGACGAGCCGGTCGAGGGCGTCGGTGATCTCGTCGGGCGCATGCCGCGCCAGGTACTCCCGAAGCGCCGCGCTGTACACCTCGCTGCGAGAACGCCCCGCCCCTCGCGCGAGCCGATCCACGCGCTCGAAGAGGTCGTCGGGCACGGACACGGCCGTCTTCATACCCGCAGTATAACCAGACATTCCCCCATCATCGCCGGCCCCACTCACCGCCGGCTTACGTCGGGCCCTACCGGAGCGTGGCGATGAAGTGGAAGACCGGCAGGGCAGCCGCGTAGCCGTCCGCCAGCAGGTCCGGCAGGGCCGCAGAGCAGACCTCGGCGTCCGACAGCCGGCGCCCGAAGATGACGTCCTTCCAGCGAAACATGTCGGCCATCGGGTGGTCCGGCGGGTAGCCGGCGGGTATCCGCTTGAGCGAGTCGTGGGTGTGGACGTCACCGAACCAGGCCACGAAGGCGGGGTCCTCGAAGGCCTCCCGCACGCGATCCGGCGACTCGACGAGCGCCCGCCGGAAGGCGTCGAGCCGCGGCTTCTCCGGCCTCCACATCCCGCCGCCCGCGTACATCTCGCCGGGCTGGAAGTTGAAGTAGCCGCCGTTCGCGTGGGCGCCGGCGTCGACCGCCTCCCCTGCCCCGCCGGCCGTTCTCGACCCACGGGAAGCTCGCCCCGAGGTTCGTCTTGTACGGCGACTTGTCCTTGCTGAAGCGGGTGTCGCGGTAGATCCGGAACGGCGAGCGCTTCGGGTCGGCCGCCAGCGGGATGCCGCGGGCGGCGAAGCGGTCCGCCAGCGCCACGCACAGCGCCTCCAGCGGCTCCTTGAGCAGGCGCTCGTAGTCGGCCTTGCGCGGGGCGAACCAGGCGCGGTCGTTGTTCCGCGCCAGGTCGGCCAGGAACTGGATCGCCTCGGGCGTGAAGCCGGCGAACGGCTGCGTGGCGGAGCTCATCGGGCGCCTCCGGTCTGGATCAGGTGTACATCAACGACCCCGGCGTGGTGAGCAGCTCGCCCGTCTCGAGCCACGTCTTGAGGCCGGAGAGGATCATCGGCCAACCGCCGTAGAGCTGCTCGTTCGCGCCCTCGCGCAGCTGGTCGTGGGTGACCGTCAGGCGGCAGGAGTCCGCGATCTGCTCGATCTCCCAGGTGACCCGCGAGGTCCCCTCGGCCCTCACGTCCTCGCCCCACAGCGCGACCATGCTCTGGACCAGCCGGCGGGGCGGGTCGACCTCGAGGTTGACGCCCTCGCCGAGGGGGCCCGGGGCGCCGGGCGCGCCCATCTCGTACCTCGAGCCGACCGTCCAGTCCGTCGTCTGGCGGGCGCCGAAGTTGTACTTCGCCCGGATCTCGGGGTCGGTGATCGCCTCCCAGAGGCGCTCCGGGGTCGTCTTGATGTAGATCTCGAACACCTTCTCCATGGGACGCTCCAGTCCTTCCTTGAGGCCGCTGAGCGCAGCCGCCCAGGGCTCGGCGTACTTGCTCACCCACCGGTCGTGGACGAGCCTGATGGGGACCGGGTTCAGGTAGTGCAGCTTCTCGCGCCCGCGCCGCCGCGTCACGACCAGGCCTGCCTCCTCGAGCTGGCGCAGGTGCCGCATGACGCCGAAGCGGGTCATCGTGAAGCGCCCCTCCAGCGCGCTCAGCGTCTGCCCGTCCTCCCGGAAGAGCTCGTCGAGCAGGCTGCGCCGCGTCGGGTCGGCGAGGGCCTTGAACACCGGGTCCATGCCGCAACCATATGTGACGGATCCATCACATGTCAAGCGGACGGCGCCCGCTTGTGCGTCAAGGACGGTTGGTGAGTCCCCCGACCGTGTCACTCAAGCTGGCGTGATCGTCCGGCACGCTTCCGTTCATGGACAGGCTGGCGAGCACGGCGAACGGACGAAGCGGCCGTCCGCGCCCGGCGGACGAGCCGGCTAGCGCGCCACGCGGTAGCGGAGGTAGACGACGCTCGAGCTGAAGGTGCGGGTCTCGACGAGCTCGAGATCCACCCGGCGCTCGCGCTGCGGAAAGTACGGAATGCCACCGCCAACCAGCACCGGGTAGACCATGGCCCGGTACTCGTCGATCAGACCCAGCGCGGCCGCCTCGGCGGCGAGCGTCGCGCCGCCGATCGCGATGTCGCCCTCCCCCGGCTCGGCTCGCAACCGCTCGATCTCCTCCGCGAGGCCGCCGGAGGCCAGGCGGGCATTGCCCTGCACCGCCGACAGCGTGGTGGAGAACACCACCTTCGGGAGCGGCTTCCAGAGTGCGGCCCACTCGAGCTCTGCGTCGTCGAGCGATGGATCCTGGTCGGCGGTCTCCCAGTACAGCATCGTCTCGTACAGCCGTCGTCCCATCAGGTGGACGCCGACCTCTCGAATCTCGTCGATCCAGAAGCGAAAGACCTCCTCGTCGGGCGCCGTCCAGTCGAAGCCGCCGTCCGGCCCGACGATGTAGCCGTCAAGCGAGACGCCCATCGAATAGGTCACGCTGCGCATCAGAAGTCCTCCTCGGTAACGGGTTCGACAATACGACCGCCGGACGCCGCAGGACTCATCGCGGCTCGCCGGATCTCCTGGGCCGCCACTGCCGCCGAGCAGCGGTATCTGGCAGCCGCCTTCCTTCGGGCTCACCCCCAGCCTCGACGTACCAACCGTTCTTGACGCACAAGGACGCCCGGCAGCTGCGGCATGACGGCCGCCCCGGCAATGCGTTGACATGTCACCGCTGGCGGTAATTCTCAGGACGATTCCCGGGGCCCCATTGCGGACGACGTCCCGAGGCACCACAATGCCGGCGAAGAGGGGGGATCCATTGCGAATTCGCGTCGTGCTTGGCGTGGTGCTCGGCATCGCGCTGGCGGTCGGCGGCGGCGGACAGCCGGCCGCTGCGATGCAGCCCAATCCCCCTGGCACCTGGGATGAAGTCCTTTACCGCGTCGAGCTGGGCGGCGAGACCAGCCCGTGCACGAACGTCGAGTACACGTACACCGTGAACGTCGCCAAGTACTACGGGTACGACAACGGCTCGAGGCGCACGTACGTGCCGCAGGGAAACGTCACGGCCACCGTGACCATCGACGTCGCGGGTCGCACGGCGTCGGGCCGAACCCGGCTCTTCGGCGGCACGTCGTTTCCGGCGAGGTTCACAGACGCGGACACCTACACGATCACCGCCACGGGGAGCGGTGTGCCGATCATCCCGGGCAGCAGCCTGATGGCGAGGATCGAGCCGGCGACGATGGTCGTCACCGCGAAGTCATGCGACTTCGACCTGTCGACCCTGTCCATCTGGTACCACCTCCCGGACGGGTTCAAGCCGTGGGTCGGTGGGATCACCGGTCCGGTGCGGTTGCATCCCAACGCCGCCGGCAAGTACCAGGCGACCACCACGCTCTCGACGTTCGCGATCGCCGCTCCGCGCGATGGGTGCGTTGCGACGTTCGACGTCGAGGACGTCGAGGCGGAGATCACCGGCGCCGTGAACTTCGCCAACAGCTTCATCTTCGTCATCTCGTGGTCGGACGGGACCTCGCGGGCGAAGGTCGTGTGCGGCCCCGTCTCCAGCACCAGCCGGGAGGATACGTTCAGCCTGGATCTCACCACTGGCAGACTCCCGGCCAGTCCCCCCTCGGGCACGTCCGTCGGACGTGAGGCCCCGCACGTCCTTCACGCGAGCTCCGACGTCAACGGCATCACCTACGTCATCCTGACGCCGGTCCCATGAAACGGACGGCAGTCGCCTGCGGAGTGCTGCTTGTCGTCGTCGGCGCGCTCGCGGGCTGCTCGAATCCTGCTCCCGCCGCCAGCCAGCCCGCCGCGAGCGGATCCGCGACATCAGCCGCACCGGGGACTCCCGGCGCCGCGAGCGGCCTGCCGGAAGGGCTCGTTCTCGGACCGGGCACCTTCGAGATGCCCGACCTGACCCTCGGGCTCGATGCGCTCGGCAGCTACAGGGCGAGCCTGACGACCTCGTTCACGGGAACCGTGGATGGCCAGCCGCAGCAATGGTCGGTGACCTCGGTGATGCTGCGCTCGCAGGATCCTGCGGCCGCCCAGCTCACGATCGAGACGACGGGAGCCGGGGCGCCCGAGCAGCCGGGCCAGGTCACGCAGGTGAACGGCATCGCCTACGACACCGCCCCCGAACAGGCGTGCGGGGCGAAGGTGGTCGAAGGGGCCGGTCCCATCGGCAATTCGTCCGAACCGGCCGCGACACTCTCGGGTGTCGTCGGCGCCGAGGCCGCCGGGACGGTGTCCGTCAACGGTGTCGACACCGAGCACGCCACGTTCGACGAGCGAGCGCTCGGGCTGTCCGGCGTGGCCACGTCGACCGGCGAGCTGTGGTTCGCGCCCGACGGCGGATACCTCGTCAAGTACACCCTGACCAGCAAGGGTGGCCCCGGCTACTTCGGAGAGGGGGTCGACGGCGCCGTCTCATGGGCCTACGAGGTGACCGACGTCAACCAGGCCGTCGCCATCGCGGTTCCGGACGCCTGCCCGGCCGGCCTGATCGATGCGCCGCTGGCGCCGGGGGCCGTCTCCGTGGTGAACGAGCCCGGCCTGCTCCAGTACCAGACGAGCGCCAGCCTGGCCGAGGTGATGGCGTTCTACAAGGCCAAGGCCGGCGCGCAGGGGTGGAAGCTGAGCGACGGGCCGCTGACCACCAAGACCGAGGGCGTGGTCGGGTATACGTCCGCGGCCGGCAGCATCACGATCTTCGTACGGGCCGGTGACGGCGGCACGAAGGTCTTCATCGCCCAGGAGCGAGCGTCGGGCTAGGCCCGACCACCTGTCGGACACGCCCGTCGCTGCACGCGCCGCGGAACGGACCCGTTTGACGGAAACGCCCGGCGGCCCCATGGTGGGTGACAGGTCGCACGCGCAGGACTCCAATTCCGTCAGTCCCCAAGCGCACCGACGGATTGGATCCCAGCATGGCTCGCACCCCCTTCTCCTCGCCCGAAGCGAACGTCGTCGTCTGCTCCGAGGGCTACTTCGACGTCTACCCGCCGATCGATCGATCGTCCGGCGACAAGCCGGCCTATCGCGGCCGCCTGGCCGAGCTCGGGGCCGGAATCCGCGGCCCCAACGACCGCCTCGCGGTCCGTCCCGGATCCGCGGCCCTTGCCGATGCCGTCACCGCCTGGTCGGCCGTCCACGGTGCGGCCGCCGTCCGCGGGGAGCTTGGCCGGGGCCGCGACGGCAAGGAGCCGGTGGCGTAGGGCCCGTACCTGCGGCAGGACGGCCCTCGAGGGCGTCGGGACCGGCGATCAAGCCGGGATCAGCCGGGCAGCGGGCGGTACGATCCGCGTCGTGACGTCCCCGCGGCGCGTGCCGTCGAGCGCTCCGGTGCTCAGCCGGCGAGCCCTCAACCGCGCCCTGCTCGAGCGCCAGCTGCTGCTCTGCCGCGCCGCCCTGCCGGCCGAGGCGGCGATCGAGCACCTGGTCGGCCTGCAGGCGCAGGAGCCGTTCGACCCGTACACCGCCCTGTGGTCCCGTCTCGACGGGTTCCGGGCGCAGGAGCTGGCCGACCTGCTCACCGATCGCCGGGCCGTCCGCGCGGTCGCCATGATGCGGACGACGATCCACCTGCTGACCGCGCGCGACTGGCTGGCCCTCCGCCCGGCCCTGCAGGGCGTCCAGGAACGCGGCTTCCGCACCGGGAGCCCGTTCGGGCGAAACCTCGCCGGCGTGGACCTCGACGAGGTGCTCGCCGCCGGGCGAGCCCTGCTCGACGAGCAACCGATGTCCGCCCACGCCCTGGGCAAGCTGCTCCGCGAACGCTGGCCGGACCGCGATGCGGCATCGCTGGGCCAGGCGGTCCGGTATCTCGTGCCGCTCGTCCAGGTCCCGCCGCGGGGCGTCTGGGGCAGGAGCGGTCAGCCGGTGCTGGCCACGGCCGAGTCCTGGCTCGGGCGCTCGGTCGGGAGCGAGACCACGCCGGACGCGCTGATCCTGCGCTACCTCGCGGCCTTCGGCCCGGCAAGCGTGGCGGACATCGGGGCGTGGTGCTGGCTCACGCGTCTCGGCCCGATCGTCGACCGCCTCCGGCCGGCGCTCCGGACGTTCCGGGACGAGCTCGGCCGGGAGCTGTTCGACCTCCCCGACGCTCCCCTCCCCGACCCGGACACGCCGGCGCCACCGCGGTTCCTGCCCACGTACGACAACATCGTCCTCTCGCACAGGGATCGCAGCCGGATCGTGGGCGACCCGACGGACTGGACGGTCGCCGGCGGCCAGTCCGACGCGATCTTCGGGCGCGGCTCCGTGCTCGTCGACGGGTTCGTCGGCGCGGGCTGGCGCGTCGAGCGCGCGGGCGACCGGGCGACGCTCGTCGTGATCCCGGCCGCGCCCCTGTCCGCGGCGGATCGCGATGCGGTGGCGGAGGAGGCCGAGCGGCTGCTCGCGTTCCTGGCGGCGGACATCGGAACACACGATGTCCGGTTCGACGCGTCCTGAGGTTCCCGGGTCAGATCCGGCGGAAGACCATCCCGATGAGCAGCAGGACGATCGCCGCGACGAACGCCAGGACGCCGACCTGGTCCGGCAGCAGGGTGCCGTACGTCCCGAGCAGGCCCACGAGGATCAGGACCAGCGCCACGATGATCGTCGGGGCCGTGGGCGCGAAGTTCGTCCGGCTTCCCATCGTCGTCAGATCCCGGGCAGGAGCGAGCCGACGACGAGCAGGCTCGAGGAGGCGAAGAGGCACAGGTAGCCGAGCTCGCGGTTGAGCTCCAGACCGATCTTCGCGACCTGGTCGGTGATCGGCGCCAGGATCGGGATGACCGCGTCGATCGGCCAGGCGTAGACGAGGCCGACCAGGCCGAGGGCGACCGCGATTCCGACGGTGATCATGCGGGGAGGGTTCGGGTGCAGCCGCATGGGCGGAGTATCGCAGACCGCGGACGGCGCGAGCTGCTCAGTCGGCGCCCGGGGCCGGAGCTGGTCCCTGGCGCGCTGCCGCCGGCGCCGCCAGTCCCTCCACCACCTCGACGCCGTCGATCGTGAGCAGGATCGCCGGCGGGGCCAGGACCTTCCAGCCACGGCTCCCGCCGCCGAGCACGATCCGGTCGCGGCCCATCACGGCGGCATCGACCCAGAGCGGCAGCCCGGCCGGCAGCCCGAACGCCGTCACGCCGCCGATCTCGTGGCCGGTCAGGACCCGCGTCTCCTCGGGCGAGGCGAACGACGCCTTCCGCGTGCCGAGCCGGGCGCGGACCACCCGGTTGACCTCCAGGCGATGTGTCGCGAGCACGACGCAGGCGGCGTACACGGGCGGATCCGACTTGCCGGCCACGATGATCGTGTTCGCCGAGTCCTCCATGGCGAAGCCGTAGGCCGCGCAGAACGCCGCGGTGTCGGCGAGGGCGGGGTCGCAGGCGAAGAGCTCGTGCTGCCCGCGACCGGCAAGGGCATGCTCCAGCGCCTGGCGGTCGGGATCGGCGGTCATGGGCGCGAACCGTAGCCGATCCGCCGTCAGCGCGTGCTCGTCACGAAGCGCCGGCGCCGACAGGCTCCGGCTGCTCGGCGGGCGTGGCAGTCCGCCGCGTCGGCCGCCTCCTCGAGGGCGCCGGGCCGCTCCGCGAAGCGGCGCACCAGGAGGTACTCGATGCCCAGGCGGTCCAGGACCGAGGCGATCGGCATCCGGGCGTCGGGCATCTCCGAGGCAGCCAGCAGGACCGGCTCGTCGAGCTCGTAGACCGTGTCGTGCAGCTGCATCCTGCAGTGGCCGGCGGCGACAACGTTGCGCGCCCACTCCGACTTCGGGCCGAGCGGCACGAGGATCCGGAAGCCGTCCGCGGTGGGCACCGGGCGGATCGGCGTCAGGTGCCGCGTCCCGGTGCGACGCCCGATGTGCTCCAGGGTCCCGATCTCCGACCGGCCGGCCCCCGCGATCCCGCGCCCGAGGAGGTACGGGTTGACGACCTCGTTGGTGAAGTGGGTCCCGATCCGCGGGTTGCGGCGCCATGCCGCGACGAGCGCGGCGCCCGCCGCGACCACCACGGCGAGGATGAGTGCGAGCTTCCGCATGGGTTCTGCCTCCTTCAGCCACGCGATCCTCGGCTCCGCCGCCCCGCGCGCACCAGTGCCGAACCTCCGTATCGCCGGGCCCGGAGGTGTCCCGCCTCCACGGGCCCGCCCGCGACATTGCGCTTGCCCCTCGCAGAATCCCGGCGAACCCTGTAGGATGCTCCTGCTCGCCGCACAAACGCGGCGAGGGACCACGCTCGGCCCAGGCACGCACCTCCTCCACGGACGCCCATTCGCGACCGCCGGAGTCCGGTTCCGCTCCTCGCCGACAAGAGCTCGAAGGAGCGAACGCGACCATGGCCGACCAGGTCATCACCTGCACCGATTGCGGGCAGGAATTCGTCTTCACGGAGAGCGAGCAGGCGTTCTACGCCGATCGCGGCTTCACCACTCCCCGGCGCTGCGCGGCATGCCGTGCCGCCAAGAAGGCCGCCCGCGGCGATTCCGGCGGCGGCTCGTACGCCGGCGGAAGCAGCTCGTACGGCAGCGGCGGCGGCTACGGCGGCGGCGGCTCGCGCGGCCCGCGCGAGATGTTCACCGCGACCTGCAGCTCGTGCGGCAACGTGGCGTCCGTCCCGTTCCGCCCGTCCGGCGCCAAGCCGGTCTACTGCTCCGACTGCTTCAGCCGGCGCTAGCCCCTCTCGGCACCACATCGAAGGCCGCCGCGGCGATCACGCCCGGCGGTCTTCGCGATTCCGGCCTCCGTCCTCGAGCCGCGCCGCCGCGCGCACGCCAGGCGCTCCGCGTCGCACCGGCATCGCCCGGCCGCCACGGAGCGGCCGTCAGCCTCCGGCGCGCTCGCGCAGGTGCGCCACGAGGCGCTCGGCGATCACGTAGCTTCGCCCGCCGCCCATCACCAGGACGACGTCACCCTCCTCGACCTGGCCGGCGAGCCAGTCGGCAGTCTCCTCGACCGTGCCCGGCGCCCACGCGGGCGCCATTCCGCGCCTCGCGACCTCTTCCGCCAGCGCCGCTGCCGAGGTGATCGACGTATCGGGGTCGCGTCCGGCGTGGATCCGGGCGATGACGACGCGGTCGGCCCCCTCCAGGACCGATGCGAAGGCATCCAGCATCGCCGCGGTTCGGTGGTACGTCAGCGGCTCGTAGACCGCCCACAGGCGGCGCCCCGGGTAGCGCTCCCTGACCGCAGCGAAGGTGGCGGCCATCGCCGTCGGGTGGTGGCCGTAGTCGTCGAGCACGACGACGCCCGCCGCATCGCCGGCCAGCTCCAGGCGGCGTCCGACCCCGGCGAACGAGCCGAGGCCCTCCACGATGGCGGCCGGGGCCGCCCCGGCCGCGAGGGCCACTCCCGCGGCGACCAGCCCGTTCTCCGCGTTGTGGCGGCCCGGGAGCGCCAGTCGTGCCCTCCGGGAGTCTGCATCGCCGAGGCCGGCCAGCTCGAGGCTCGCCTCCCCGGCGCTGTGGAGCCAGCGGGCCACCAGCGTCGCAGCTGGACCGCCCGCAGTAGCGTGGCGGGCCGCCAGGGCGGCCCGCACGGCGACCGGGTCGACCTCATCGCCCACCACCTCGACGAGCAGGAGCCTGCCCTCCCACGATCGCAGCTGGTCCAGCACCTCGCGCACGCCCGGATCGCCCGCATTGGCCACGAGGACCGGGGCCTCCCCTGCCCCATCGAACCGCCGGATCCAGCCGGCCAGGGCCTCCACCACGGCGGCGCGATCCGCGAAGACGTCCGGGTGATCCCAATCGGCATTCGTCAGGCCGCCGATCGCCGGCTGGTAGGGGTCGAAGTTGCCGGCGTACTCGTCGGCTTCGACCACGAAGTCCCGGCCGGCCCCGATCCGCGTCGTCGAGCGGCGGGCGCCGCCGGCCAGCTCCGCCGGCAGGAGCGCGCCGACGAACGCGGACGGATCCAGCCCTGCCGTCGCCAGGAGATGGACGATCCAGCCGGTCGTCGTCGACTTACCGTGCGTGCCTGCTAACCCAATGAGTCGCTGACCGTGCGTGGCGGCAGCGTCCGCGATCAGCTGCTGGACGCTCGTCGCCGGGATCCCGGCGGAGCGTGCCGCGACGAGCTCGGGATGGTCCGGCGCGACTGCCGTGAGCGCCTTCGTCACGGCGATCCGGTCTGCCAGCGGCCGTCCCGATGCCGAGACGTGCTCGGCCGCGTGCTCCCATGCCAGCGGGATCCCCGCATCCTCGAGCGCGGGCGAGTACTGCGACGGGCCGCCGGCATCGCACCCGGAGACCACGGCGCCGGCGTGGTGGGCGTGGAGCGCCGCGGCTGCGGCTGCGGCTCCGGCCGCGCCGATCACGTGGACCCGCTCGCCGCGGCGGATGGCACGCGCGGGACGCGCGGCCTCGAGGCCGGCGCCGATCTCCGCCGCGGTGCGGTGGGTCACGCCTCGGTCGGAGCCTCCACCGCGGCGATCGCTTCGTCGCTCGGCCTCGTCCACCGGCGGGTCGAACGCCTCCGGGGCGGTCTCGTCCGCGGGCTCGAGCTCGGCATCGGGCTCGGGCTCGGGCTCCTCGGCTTCGATCGCCTCGGCCGCCTCGGGCTCCGCGGCTTCGATCTCCTGGGGCGCCGCGACGCCGGGCTCGGGCTCGGCTTCTGGCTCCGCCTCGGGCTCGCCGGCCTCGATCTCCTCGGGCTCGGCATCGGGCCTGGCCTCGCCGCCGGGCTCGGCATCGGGCTCCGGCTCGGCATCGGGCTCCAGCTCGAGCTCGAGCTGGGCCGTGGGTGGCGGTGCGAGCTCGGGAACCGTGTCGTCGATCCGGTCGACGCTCACCCAGCGCCGATCGACGACGAGGTGCAGGACCGTCGGCTGCCGCGATCCGAGGGCGGCTCGCAGCGCCGGCTCGAAGGCGTCGTCGCTCTCGATCCGGATCCCGGTCGCCCCGAACGCCTGGGCGACACCCGCCCAGTCCACCGGGCCGAGGTCGGTGGCGACGGTATCCATGCCTCGCCGGGCCTGGTGATCCTGGATCGTCCCGTAGCGCGCGTTGTCGAAGACGATGACGACGGGACGGGTCCCCTCGCGCACGGCCGTCTCCAGCTCGGCCACCGCCATCCCGAGGCCGCCGTCGCCGACGAGCGCGACGACCGGACGGCCCGGCGAGGCGATCGACGCGGCGATGGCCGCCGGGAGCCCGTACCCCATCGACCCGGCCGTCGGGCCGAGGTACGTCCCGGGGCGACGCATCCAGAGGCCGCGCGCGGCCCAGCCCCCGAAGTGTCCCGCGTCGGTCGTGACGATCGCGTCGGGCGGCAGCGTCCGCCCGAGCGCCGCGACGACCCGGCCCGGGTGGACGCCCGGGCCGTCCCAGGGCGCCTGGTCGACCTGGCGGGCCTCCTCGTAGGCCGCCCGATCCGCCTCGTTGGCGAGGCGCCGCTGCTCCAGCGAGGCCATCTCCAGGACCGTCCCTCCGAGCACGCGGCGCGCCTCGCGGACGAACGTCCGGGCGTCGGCGGCAAGGGCGATCGTCGGGGCCCCGAGGCCACCCCGCGCCCCGAGCGGGTCGATGTCCACGTGGGCCCAGCGAGCGCCCGGCGCGGGCACGGACCAGCCGTGGGAGGCGACCTCGTTGAGGCGGCACCCGAGCACCAGGACGGCGTCCGCCTCGAGCAGGCGAGGATGGACGGTCGACGCGGCGAAGTAGCCGCTCATGCCCAGGTAGAGCGCGTGGTCGTTCGGGAAGACGTCGGGGCGGCGCCAGGCGGCCACGACGGGCACGTCGACGAGCTCGGCGAGCCGGACCAGGTCCGCCGTCGCCCGCGAGCGCAGCACGCCGGCACCCGCGAGGATCACCGGTCGTCGGGCGTCGAGCAGCAGGTGGAGGATCCGCTTGATCGTCAGCGGGTCGGGCTCGGGAGCGCGTGGTGGCCCCAGGACCGTGGCCGTGGCGATCCGCCCGGGATCCACCGGCGCCGGCTCGTCGAGCAGGTCCTCGGGCAGGCTCAGGAGCACCGGGCCGGGGCGGCCCGTCGTCGCCCTGCGGAGCGCCTCGTCGAGGATCCCGGGCAGGGCCGCGACGTCGCGCACCTCGCGGGCCCAGCGGCACAGCCCGCCGAACGTCGCGACGACGTCGACTTCCTGGAACGCCTCGCGGCCCCGCGACGGTCGATCGACCTGGCCGACGAGCGCGACCAGCGGGACCGAATCGGCGTACGCGGCGTGGAGCGCGATCGCCAGGTTGGCTGCGCCGACGGCCCGCGTGACGATGACCGCCGCCGGCCGGCCCGTGAGGGCCCCGTGGGCGACCGCCATGAAGCCGGCCCCGCCCTCGTGACGCGCGGCGATCACCCGGATCCCGGCGGCGCCGAGCCCGTCCAGCAGGCTCAGGAAGCTCTCCCCCGGGACCGTGTACGCGACGCGGACGCCGGCGCCCGCGAGCGCGTCGGCGATGAACCGGCCGGCCGTTCCCTCGGACCCGCTCATCTCAGCTCCCCACCGGGGGCGGGAACGACGTCACGACCAGCCCGACGACGACGAGGATGAGGACGAGCACGAGGATGAGCCGCACCATCGGCGACCGCGTGGACACCGCTGCACCCTCCCCTATCGGTAGTTGACGAACTGGAGCGGGACGGCCTCGTCGAGCTCGCGCAGCCGGTTGATCACCTTCTGCAGGTCGTCCTTGCTCTTGGCGGAGACGCGGACGGCATCCCCCTGGACCTGGGACTTCACCTTCGGGTGCTCGTCCCGGATGATCTTCGTGATCTTGCGCGCCAGGTCGTCCGAGAGCCCCCGCCGAAGCTCCACGCGCTGCCGGACGGTCATGCCGCCGGCCTGCTCGATCGGCCCCCAGTCGAAGATCTTCAGCGACAGGTTGCGTCGGATCGCCTTCGACTCGACGAGGTCGCGGATGGCCCTGGCCCGGAGCTCGCTGTCGGTATGGATCGCCAGCGCGTCCTTCTCCTGGACGATCTCCGCAAGGCCGCCCTTGAAGTCGAAGCGCGTGCTGATCTCGCGGCGAACCTGGTCGAGGGCGTTCCGCAGCTCCTGGGCGTCGAAGTCGGAGACCACGTCGAACGAGAACTCGCCTGCCATCGGATCCTCCGTGCGGGCCGCCTCGGGCCGCCAGCGCTCGCTTCCAGTATGCCGTCCGCGGCGCACGCCTGCCGCGCGGGCGCTCAGCGTGCGCTCAGAAACCCGGCGGCTGCAGCGTCGCTCAGCCGCCGCCGCGCTCGCGCACCCGTGCCTCGGCGCGCTCCACGAGCAGCTCGAGGGCCGCCTGGGCGCTCGACGCCTTGTTCGCCTCGCGATCGCCGTTCCAGGCGAACCGCCGGACCGTGCTGCCGGCGGCGTCGACGGCGGCCACGTACGTCAGGCCCACCGGCTTCCCGGGCGTGGCGCCGCCCGGGCCGGCGATCCCGGTCACGGCGACCGCCAGGTCCGTCGCGAAGCGGAGGCGGGCGCCCTCGGCCATCGCCAGGGCCACCTGGGCGCTCACGGCGCCGTGGGCCGCCAGGACCGCCCGGGGAACGCCGAGGACGGCCTCCTTGGCCGCGTCCTCGTAGGCGATCACGCCGCCGGCCAGGTAGGCCGAGGAGCCGGCGACGTCGGTCAGGGCGTCGCCGACGCGCCCTCCCGTGCACGACTCCGCGACCGCCACCCGGAGATTCCCCTCGAGGCAGGTCGCCTGGAGGCGCTCGGCCAGCCGAAGGAGCGCGGGATCTGCCACGGCACCCCTCAGTTCGTGGCGCGCGGCGGCTTCCCGGGCTCCAGGGTGAACGTCCCGGGGTTGGCGCCGCTGCCCAGCGCCCCGTACGACGTGCCGTTGACCGTCACGAACGTCGTGTTCATCTTGCCGGTCCGGATCTCCACGATGCGCTCGCCGCGGAAGGTCAGGGTCTTGCCGGCCGGGAAGACCTTGCCGCCGGCGCCCGTCACCGACGAGACCGCGCCATCGACCCAGACCTTGAGCCAGGTGCGGGCCACCTTGATCTCGACGACGACCGAGATGCCCTGGTAGACGACCGTGACGGCGCGGGTGAGCGTCGTCGACTTGCCCTCCTCGCCCGCCGCCGTGACGGTGATCGTCCAGCGGCCCTCGGTCAGGTCCACCGCGGTGGAGAAGCTGCCGTCGTCGGCGAGATCGACCTTCTTCGGAGCGATGGCGGCCGGCGTCGGCGACGGCGCCTTGGCCTGGCCCGGAGCGGGGCCGACGTAGGCGGCGGAGACGGTCACCGAGGTGGCGTCGGTGGTGCTTCCGCGGACGGGGATGGCGCCGTTCTCGACGCTGAGCCCCTCCTCGGGCGACGTGAGCTCGAGCGTCGGCGCGGCGACCTGGGCGAAGGGCACCGTGATGACGATCTCGACCGGCGCCTCGGCCTCCTTGCCGGTGCTGGGGTCGACCGCGGAGACGACGAACCGGTTCTCGCCGCGCCGAAGGTCGACCACCGTGCGCCAGGCCCCGTCGCCGCCGGCGATCACGCGCCGATCCTCGCGGCCCGGCGCCTGGATCGTCACCTCCCCGTTCCGACACGGTCGTTCCGCGAGGGTGTACGAGGTCGTGTCCTCGGCCACCTCGGTGACGGCCGTGGGCGGGTCGGTGACGGTGAGGGGCGGCGGCTCGGAGAAGCGGAGGAGCTGGAAGCCGATGTAGGCGATGATCGCGAGCGCCCCGAGCGTGACCAGCGCCGCGACGATGATCCCCGGGCCCAGGACGATCCCGCGGCGGGGCGCCGCGATCGGGCGCGGGACCACGATCGATGGCTCCACCGGCACCTCGCCGCGCTCGCGGCCCCAGGCGGCCAGCACCTCGTCCGGATCGAGACCCAGGTAGATGGCGTAGTTGCGCAGGAAGCCGCGGGCGTAGACGCCGGCGGGCAGCTCCTCCCAGGCGCCGCGCTCCATCGCCGCGAGGTACTGGCGGCGGATCTTCGTCTCGCGCTCGGCGCGCAGGAGGTCGACGCCCTTGACCTCGCGGGCGGCGGCGAGCCGATCAGCCAGGCGCTCGCCCGGCGGCGGCAGCCGCGGCTCCTGGTCGCGATCGCCGTCCCCGCCGCGGCCCCGCAGCCCGAGGGGTCGGGCGTGGTCGCGCGTCGTCACTCGTCGTCCCCGTCCTCGGGGTCGACGTCCCGGCCGCGCCCCGCCCCACCGCCGTCGCGGCGCAGGACCTGGCGCGCGTTCGAGCCGTCGAACGCCCCGATGTAGCCGCGCGCCTCGAGCTGGTCGATGATCCGCGCGGCCCGTGCATAGCCGATCTTGAGGCGCCGCTGGAGCAGCGACGCCGAGGCGCGATCGTACTCCTGGATGACCGCGACGGCATCCGGCAGGAGCCGGTCGGCGTCCTCGTCGGTCAGGTCGTCGACCGAGCCGTTCGATTCCTCGTCGTCCTCGACGATCGAGAGGTCGTAGTGCGGCTCGGCCTCGGCGCGCCAGTGGGCGGTGATGGCCCGGACCTCCTTGTCGGAGACGAAGACGCCCTGGAGGCGGATCGGCCGCGGCAGGTCGGACGGCTGGAAGAGCATGTCGCCGCGCCCGATCAGGTCCTCCGCGCCGGGTGCGTCGAGGATCGTCCGCGAGTCGATCTGGGAGGCCATGGCGAACGCGATGCGGCTCGGGAAGTTGGCCTTGATCAGGCCGGTGACGACGTTGACCGACGGCCGCTGGGTGGCGAGCACCAGGTGGATCCCGGTGGCCCGGGCCTTCTGGGCCAGCCGGACGATCGGGTCCTCGACCGTCTTGCCGTCGCGCATCATCAGGTCGGCGAGCTCGTCGACGATGATCACGAGGTACGACAGCCGGTCGGCCGGATCGGCGCGCGTCTCGTTGTAGGCGGTGATGTTGCGGGCCGATGCGCCGGCGAAGCGCCGGTAGCGGGTCTCCATCTCGGCGACGGCCCACTTGAGGGCCGCCCTGGCGCGGTCGGCCTCGGTGATGACCGGCACCATCAGGTGCGGGATCCCGTTGTAGTCGGCGAGCTCGACGCGCTTGGGGTCGACCAGGATCAGGCGGACCTCGTCGGGCGTCGCCCGCATCAGGAGGCTGGCGATCAGGGCGTTCACCATGACGCTCTTGCCGGAGCCCGTGGCGCCCGCGATCAGCAGGTGCGGCATCCGCGCGAGGTCGGCGGCCCGGGCGTGGCCGGCGACGTCGCGGCCGAGGGCGAACGAGATCCGCGAGGGGATCGCGATGACCTCGGGATCCTCCAGGATCCGCCGGATCGCGACGACGTTGAAGTCCATGTTCGGGATCTCGATCCCGACGACGGACTTCCCGGGGATCGGCGCCTCGATGCGGATCGTGCGGGCCGCGAGGGCCATCGCCAGGTCGTCGGCGAGCCCCTCGATGCGGCTGACCTTGACGGACGGGTCCGGCTCCACCTCGTACTGAGTGACCACCGGGCCGGCGTTCCACTTCACGACGCGGCTGGGCATGTTGAAGCTGGCGAGCTTGCCGACGATGATCGCGGCGTTCCGCTCGTGGTCCATGCCGCGGTCGGAGCTGCGCGCCGCGACGTCCTCGAGCAGGGTCATCGGCGGCAGGCGGTACTCGCGCGGCTCGCGGGCGCGCGGCGCATCGGAGCCGTCGAGCACGTCGTCGGGGTCGCGCGGGACGACCGGTCGCGGCTCCCGGGCGGCGGCATCCTCGGACACCGCCACGGCCGCGGCGAGCGCCCGCGGGGGCCATCCCGCCACCGGCGAAGACGGACGAGACCTGGGCCGGGCCGGGCAGCGGGGTCGGGATCTCGGGGCGCGGCGCGGTCGTCGCGGGCACCCCGGCCGTTGCGGACGGTGGCGCCGTTGTCGGGCGCGGGGGCCTTGTCGCGCCGCGCGCCCGTGTCGGCGACCTTCGCGGCGGCGTCCGCGGCCGGCGTGGCGAGGGCGGCGCCGATCCCCCGCGCCCCGCGGCCGAAGGGCGCGACCAGCTCGCGCACGGGTCGATCGACGGCGATGACCACCCCGACGACGAGGAGCCCGAGGAGGACGACGAAGGCACCGGGCTCGCTGACGAGGCCTGCCAGCGGGCCGGCGATGGCAGCCGCCGATCCGGCCGCCGCTGCGACCCTCGACCAGGCCGACGGTCTCGAGGAGGCTGATGATCCCGAGCAGGGCGACGTAGGCCAAGGTGGCCCCGACGACCGTCCGGGCCCAGCCGGCGCGCGGGCCCTTGGCCCGCTCGATGTAGACCCCGAGGCCGATGAGCAGGAACGGCAGGAGCCAGCGGCCGGAGCCGAACCAGGGCGCGATCACGTTCACGATCCAGTCGGTCAGGGCGCCCTTGCCCGGGAGCAGCAGGCCGACCAGGATCACGACGCCCAGCACGAGGAAGATGACCGCCACGATCGAGCGCGTCACGTCCGCGCTGAGGCGCGGCAGCGACGGCCCGGAGGAGCTCTTCCGGGTGGTGCGGCGCGGTCGGGCCGGCGGCGTCCGGCGGCGGGTCGCCACCTAGACCTCCACCACCACCGGGAAGACCATCGGGCGGCGCTTGGTCTGCTCGTACAGGTAGCGCGACACGCCGTCCTTGATCTGGCTCTTGAGCAGGCCGACCTCGCTGATGTGGTCGCCGGGGTTGTCGATGGCCGCCACGACGCGGCGAACGGCCTCCTCCATGATCGGATCCTTCTCGTTGAGGTGGACGAAGCCGCGCGTGACGATCTCCGGCCGCCCGATGATCGTGCCCGTCTGCTTGTCGACGGTGACGACGACCATGAACATGCCGTCGTTGGCGAGCGCCCGCCGGTCGCGCAGGACGATCTCCCCGACGTCGCCGACGGACAGGCCGTCGACGTAGACGTAGCCGGCGGTGACGGGCGTGCCGCGGCGCGCCGAGCCGTCGGCGAGGATCTCGATGGGCATCCCGTTCTCGATGATGAAGACGTTCTCCGGCGCGACGCCCGTCTCGATCGCCAGGCGGCCGTGCTGGACCTGCATCCGGAACTCGCCGTGCATCGGGATGAAGTGGCGCGGCTTCGTCAGGCCGAGCATCAGCTTGAGCTCCTCCTGGCTGGCGTGCCCGGAGACGTGCGCCCGCTTGATCGTGTGGTAGAAGACGTTGGCGCCGGCCTTGAAGAGGTTGTCGATGGTCCGGGCGACGTACTCCTCGTTGCCCGGGATGGGGCTGGCCGAGACGATCACCGTGTCGCCGGGCTGGATCTCGACGAAGCGATGGTCGCGGTTGGCCATGCGGGCGAGGCCCGCCATCGGCTCGCCCTGGGCGCCGGTCGTGCAGATGACCAGCTTGTCGGGCGGGACGTCGCCGATCCGGTCCTTGGCGATGATGCTCTCGGGCCTGTAGGTCAGGTAGCCGAGGTCGCTCGCGATCCGGAAGTTCTGCTCCATCGAGCGCCCGATGACGGCCGTCTTGCGATCGAACGTCGCGGCGGCGTCGAGGACCTGCTGGACCCGGGCGATGTTGCTGGCGAAGGTGGCCACGATGACCCGCCCGTCGAGCGGCTCCATGATCTCGCGGAACGCCTCGCCGACGGTCCGCTCGGACGGCGTGTAGCCGGGGTTCTCCGCCCGCGTCGAGTCCGAGAGCAGGCAGATCACGCCCTCCTCGCCGAGCTTGGCGAGGATGTGGAAGTCCGAGAGCCTGCCGTCGACCGGCGTGTGGTCGAACTTGAAGTCGCCGGTGTGGACGACGGTCCCGACCGGCGTCCGGAGGGCGATCCCCATCGCGTCGGGGATGGAGTGCCCGATCCGGAAGGGGACGACGGTGAACGGCCCGATCGGCACCTCGTCCCCGGGCTCGAGCCCGATGAGCGGGTTGTTGTGGAGCTTGTGCTCCTTGACCTTGTTGCCCAGCAGGCCGCGGGCGAGGACCGAGGCGTAGACCGGCACGCCCGGGAACTCCGGCAGCACGTACGGCAGGGCGCCGACGTGGTCCTCGTGGGCGTGCGTGATGAGGAACGCGCGCACGTTGGCGCGGCGCTCCTTGAGGTAGGTGATGTCGGGGATGACGAGGTCGATGCCGAACATCTCCTCGTCGGGGAACATCAGGCCGCAGTCGATGACGACGATGTCGTCGCCGTACTCGAAGACGTACATGTTCTTGCCGATCTCCCCCACCCCGCCGAGCGGGATGATGCGGAGCGGCGTGTCGTTGGTCGCGGGGCGTTGCGTTGTCATCGGGTCACCGGAAGAGAGTCAGCTGGTCCGCGGCCGGTGGCTCCGGCGCGGGAAGGTCGCGGGACGGGCGGGGGCCGGCCGCCGGCGAGGGGCGGGCTGGGCCGCGGCGGGGCGCAGCGGTCGGCGCTCGGCGGCGACGGCTCCCGCCGCGGCGGGCGCGGGCGTCGTCGAGCGCGGCCGGCACCAGCGCCACGTCGGCGTAGCTGGCCTGCTCGATGGCCGTCGTGCGCAGGGCGGCGGCCGGGTGGTACATGGCGAAGACCATGGCGTCGCGGGCGCCGGTCGGCGGGTCGGCCGGCCGCACGGTGCCGTGGGCGCGGCTGATCGTCGTGCCGGGCATGAAGCGGGCCATCGAGTGGCGGCCCAGGGTCACGACGAGGGCCGGGTCGAGCACCTCCAGCTGGCGCTGCAGGTACGGCGCGCAGGCCGCGATCTCGTCCGGCTCGGGGTCCCGGTTGTCGGGCGGCCGGCACTTGACGACGTTGGTGATGAAGACGTCGTCGCGCCGCCAGCCGATCGAGCCGAGCAGCTGGACGAGCAGGTCGCCGGCCCGCCCGACGAACGGCCGGCCCTGGCGATCCTCGTTGAAGCCGGGGCCCTCGCCCACGAAGACGACCTCGGTGCTGGGATGGCCCTCGCCCGGGACGGCCATCGTGCGACCCTCGTGGAGGCGGCAGCGCGTGCAGACCCGGACCTCCGCCGCGATCGCCTCGAGCGCCGCGCGGCGTTCGGCCTCCGTCACGCCGGCGTGGCCTCCGCGGCGCGACGCGACGCCGCGCGGACCCAGCCGCGCTCGACGAGCACCTCGGCGATCTCCACCGCGTTCGTCGCGGCGCCCTTGCGGATGTTGTCGGAGACGACCCAGAAGGCGAGGCCGCGGCCGTCCGGGATCGACGGGTCCGTCCGCACGCGGCCGACGAAGACCTCGTCGCGGCCGGCGGCCTCGGTGGCCAGCGGGTAGACGTGCGCCGCGGGGTCGTCGCGGACGACGACGCCGGGCACGGCGGCGAACAGCTCGCGCGCCCGATCCGGCGTGATCGGGTCGCGCGTCTCGACGTGGACCGCCTCGGAGTGGCTCACGAAGACCGGGACCCGGACGGCCGTGCAGGAGACGCGCAGGTCCGGCAGGTGGAGGATCTTGCGCGACTCGGTGACGACCTTCCACTCCTCCTTCGTGTAGCCGTTCTCCAGGAAGACGTCGATCTCCGGGAGGGCGTTGAAGGCGATCGGGTGCGGGTAGACGCGCGGCTCCTTCGGCTCCCCGGCGACGTGGGCCCGGATCTGCCGCTCCAGCTCGGCGATCGCCTTGCCGCCGGTCCCGGACACCGCCTGGTAGGTGTCGACGACGACGCGCTCGAGGCCCACCGCGTCGCGCAGGGCCATCAGCGGCGGCACGAGCTGCATCGTGGTGCAGTTCGGGTTGGCGATGATCCCCTCGTGCGCCTGCAGGTCGTCCGGGTTGACCTGGCTCACGACGAGCGGGATGCCCGGCTCCATCCGCCAGGCGCTGGAGTTGTCGATGACGGTGCAGCCGCGGGCGGCCGCCTGGGGCGCGAGCTCGCGGGAGATGGCGCCGCCGGCCGAGAAGAGGGCGATGTCGACGCCGTCGAAGGCCTCGGGGGTCGCCTCGGCGACCTCGACCTGGCGGCCGTCGAACGGGAGCGTCGACCCGGCCGAGCGCGCGGAGGCGAGGAGCCGGAGCTCCCCGATCGGGAAGCCGCGCTCGACGAGGACCTGGCCATCGTCCGGCCGACGACGCCGGTGGCGCCGACGACGGCGACGGTGAGGGGATGGGGGGAGTGTCCGGACATGGCTCCGCTTTCAGGGCGCAAGTAGACGTGCGGGCACGCCCCGAGTATAGCAGCGCCCCCGGGGGCTCCCGGGGGCGCTGCCGAATGTGCTGCGGCGGCGGGCCGCCGCGGTGGGACCTAGCCCTTGGCCAGGTGGCGCTGCATGGCGGCCTTGCGGGACAGGTTGACGCGGCCCTGGCGGTCGACCTCGGTGACGACGACCATCACCTCGTCGCCGACGGACACGACGTCCTCGACGGAGGGCACGTGGTAGTCGGCGAGCTCGCCGATGCGGACGAGGCCTTCCTTGCCCGGCAGGATCTCGACGAAGGCGCCGAAGCCCATGATCCGGGTGACGGTGCCGAGGTACAGGGCGCCGATCTCGACCTCGCGGGTGAGGCTCTCGATCCAGTGGATCGCCTTGCGGGCGTTCTCGCCCTGGACGGCCGCGATCTCGACCGTGCCGTCGTCCTCGACGTTGATCTCGGTGCCGGTCTCCTCCTGGATCTTGCGGATCATGGAGCCGCCCTTGCCGATGATGTCGCGGATCTTCTCGGGGTTGATCTTGATCTTGGTGATGCGCGGCGCGAAGTCGCTCATCGTGTCGCGGGCGGACGGCAGGACCTCGGTCATCTTGTCGAGGATCGTCATCCGGGCGGCGTGGGCCTTGGCCAGCCCCTCGCGGATGATCGCCTCGTTGATGCCCTTGACCTTGATGTCCATCTGGAGGGCGGTGATCCCGTCGCGGGTCCCGGTGACCTTGAAGTCCATGTCGCCGAAGGCATCCTCCTTGCCGAGGATGTCGGTGAGGACCGTGAAGGTCCCGTCGGGCTCCGACATGAGGCCCATCGCCGCGCCGGCGACCGGGGCCGAGATCGGCACGCCGGCATCCATGAGCGCGAGGGTCGAGCCGCAGGTCGACGCCATCGACGTCGAGCCGTTGGAGGTGACGCACTCCGACACGAGCCGGATGACGTACGGGAAGTCGTCCTTGGACGGCAGCACCGGGATCAGCGCCCGCTCGGCGAGGTGGCCGTGGCCGATCTCGCGCCGGCCGGGGCCGCGCATGAACTTGTTCTCGCCCGTGGAGTACGGCGGCATGTTGTAGTGGTGGAGGTAGCGCTTCTCGAGCTCGGGGCTGATCGTGTCGATGCGCTGGACGTCCGAGGACGGGCCGAGCGTGGCGACGGTCAGCGCCTGGGTCTCGCCGCGGGTGAAGAGGCCGGAGCCGTGGGCGCGCGGCACCAGGCCGACCTCGACGGTGATCGGGCGGATCTCGTCGACCCCGCGGCCGTCGATCCGGATCCCCTCGGACATGGTCAGCTTGCGGGCGGTCTTCTTGTGGACCAGCCCGAACAGGCCCTTGCTCACGCGGGCGGCGCGGCGGGCGGCCTCGAGCTTCGCCTTGGCCTCGTCCTTCGAGGTGCGCTGGGCGCGGATGGAGTCGGCGATGCCCTCGGCGAGCGTGTCGAGGCGGGCCGGGAGCTCCTTGGCCATGGTGACGAGCAGCTCGGCCGTCGCCTCGGCGTCCGGCAGGGCGCGGTGAGCCTGCTGGAGCTGGATCCCGAAGAACTTCGAGAGCTCGCCGAGCGTGTAGCTGGGGAGGTCCGGGTAGCCGTCGCGGGCCAGCGTCAGCGTGTCGAGGTAGCGGCCCTTCTCGATCCGGGTCCCGTCGCCGAGGGCGGCCTCGAGGAAGGCGATGTCGAAGCCGACCGAGTGGCCGACGATCGTGGCGTCGCCGACGAAGGCGAGGGCCTTCTTCGCGGCCTCGGCCGGGCTCGGCGCGCCCTTGACGTCCTTGTCGGTGATGCCGTGCATCTGGTTGCCGAAGATCGGCCGGCCCGGGTTGACGAAGGTCGACCAGCGGTCGGTGATCTTGCCGCCCTTGACGCGGACGGCCGCGATCTCGACGAGGTCGGCCATCTCGGCGTTCGTCCCGGTGGTCTCGACGTCGACGACGACGAACTCGGCGCCGGCCCTGGCCTTCGCGGCGAAGTCGAGGACGGACTCGGTGCCGGGCTCGAGGTACGGCAGGCGCTTGGCCTTGCCGACGGCCTCCTGCAGCTCCAGCTGGAGGTCGATGAGCGGCTCGAGCGAGCGGTGGGCGAACAGGATCGCCTCGGCCATCACGTCCTCGGGCAGGATCTTCGCGCCGGCCTCGACCATCATGATCGCGTCGCGCGTGCCGGAGACGACGAGGTCGAGCTCGCTCTCGTCGAGCTGCGGCATCGTCGGGTTGATGACGAACTCACCGTCGATGCGCCCGAGGCGGACGGCGGCGATCGGCCCCTGGAACGGGATCTCGCTGATCGTCAGCGCGGCCGACGCGGCGATCGTGCCCAGGATGTCGGGGTTGTTCTCCTGGTCGGTCGAGAGGACCGTGATGACGCACTGGACGTCGTCCTTGTAGCCCTCGGGGAAGAGCGGCCGGATCGGCCGGTCCGTCAGGCGGCAGGCGAGGATCGCGGCCTCCGACGGGCGCGACTCGCGCTTGATGAAGCCGCCCGGGATCTTGCCCGCGGCGTACATCCGCTCCTCGAAGTCGATCGTGAGCGGGAAGAAGTCGAGGCCGGGACGCGGCTCCGCGCGGTTCGCGGTGCCGAGCACGACGGTGTCGCCGTAGCGCACGGTGACGGCGCCGCCGGCGAGGCGGGCCATGCGGCCGGTCTCGATGGTCAGCGTGCGACCACCGAACTCGACCGAGAGGGAATGAGACACGAGCTACTCCTTGCCCGTGTCGGCGCGGGACCGAGGGCCGAGCGCGGTTGGGCCGCGCGGGCCGGATGCACGAGACCCGGGGCGATCGCCCCGGGTCCTCGATGCGGGGTGCTAGCGGCGCAGGCCCAGCCGGGCGATGACGGCCCGGTACCGGGCGGCGTCCTTCTTCACGAGGTACGCGAGAAGGCGCCGGCGCTGCCCGACGAGCTTGAGGAGGCCGCGGCGGGAGTGGTTGTCCTTGGGGAACTGCTTGAGATGCTCCGTCAGGTCCTTGATCCGCTCCGTGAGCAGCGCGATCTGGACCTCCGGGGAGCCGGTGTCACCGGGCTTCACGCCGTACTCGGCGACGATCCGGTCCTTGGTTTCCCGCACGAGCGGCACTCGGTCCTCCGACACGATTGACTTGCTACTGCCGTTACTTCAACCCGCGGAGAGTAGCAGGGCCGCCCCGGGCGCGCAAACGTGCCGCGGCCGGCGGTCCGCCGCCGTGCGGGGCGGCCGATTCCGCCGTCGCGAGACTGCGGTGGGCGCGCGACGTCTACGGCCACGCGGGGCGCCGCCCACGCGCTGCGTCCGGCCCGGCCCGGGTTCGCCCGACGCGGGTCCGCCTCGCTCGGGCGCACCAGACTCGCGGGATTGCGCATCCATTCAACACCACCGGCCGCAGCAGCGCCCATGGCGTGGCTGGCGCGGGCCGGCGCAACATCCGGACACGCTCCCGACGTGGCGGCCTTGGGACGTCCACGCTCGACGGCGCCCGCCAGCCCGCCGACTCGGTGGTCGCGATGAGCTGCGACGCAGGGCGCTGTGCGCCGGCACGGCGCTCGTCGTGTTCACGACCATTGCGATTCCGCACGGACGGGGGCATGGCGGCCCGCCGCCGCAGTCCGCCCGGAGCCGCCGGGCTAGAAGCGCTTCCAGGCGCAGGTCGAGGAGCGAGCCGCTCTGTACGAGGGTGTGGACCTCGTCGTCGGTCAGCTGCCGGCCCCGTCGCGTCGCACGAAGGCGAGCGTCGCACAGCACGCACAGGTACGTCGGCGACTCGTTCCGCCTCTCGATCGTGCGCCGGTCGGAGTAGAAGACACTCCCGGCGGCCGTCTCCTCGCCGCACGCCAGGCACGGCTCGCGGGATGCGACGCCCCCGGGCGCAACGTCGCCCGGGCCCTTCGCGCGGGCCGCCGACGATGGATCCTCGCGGGACATGCTGCCCTCCTGGGTCGTGCTCTTCGACGCGAACGTTCGACCTGGCTGCGGCACAGGACAAGAGTCATGCGGCCCCTGCCGATCGCGCCTGCCCCTCAGCCGATCGTCAGGCGCCGATCCGGTCCATCTCGTCGCGTGCCGCGTCCGCCAGCTGCTCGCGATCGACGCCCATCTGGCGCAGGGCCCGCGCAGCCGTCCCGTGCTCCATCTCGGTGACGGCCAGCACGACGTGGGCCCCCAGCAGGCGACGCGGCTTCGGGGTCCCGCTCAGCTCGACGGCCCGCCGGAACACGGCCTGGGCCGAGGGCGTCGCGTTGAAGACCCCGCGTGCGGGTGGGGCGGGCTCGTTGAGCGTGGCCACCCCGCCCGCGTCGATGCCGACGGCGCGGAGGGCCTCGACGTGCTGGGCCGCGATCGCGCCGCGGGAGTCCGTCCGGGTCGATGTCGAGGCGGCCGAAGGCCCGTCGGGCGGTCCCGTCGGGCAGCGCGAGCGCAGAGAGGAGGAGGTGCTCGGCTCCCGGCAGCTCCTCGCCCGAGTCCCGGGCCAGGCGCTCGGCCCCGCCCAGGAGTGCCTTGATGGTGCGGAACTCGCCGAACGGTCGCGATGGAACGGCATCGGGCTCTCCTCGGATGCTCAGCGGCGGGGACGGGCGTGCTTCTTGTGGGCGGCCTGGCGTGTCACCCCGAGCGCCTCGGCGACCTGCGCCCAGGTCCACCCCTGCTCGATCGCCCGGGCGACCGCCGCGCGCTCGAGCTGCTCTGCGAGGCGGCGGAGCGCCACGACGGCGGCCAGGGCCTCCGCGGGGTCGTCCGGCGACGGGATCGTGATCGGCTCGCTCATGCGTCAACTCTAGTTGACACAGTGACCCAGCTGTCAACCCGTGTTGACGCCTCTCGCCCGGCCGCGGGCCCGTGGCGCCCGCACCGGCGTGCCAGCGCCCGCTAGCATGCGGACATGACGATCGAGGAGCCGAGCGGGCGGCCCCGCGTCCTGGCGCTGATCCCCGCCCACGACGAGGCGCCGCGGATCGCGGCCGTCGTCCAGCGGGGCCGCGGCGCACCTTCCCGGTCCTCGTCGTCGACGACGGCTCGTCCGACGAGACCGCGCGCGTCGCCCGCGAGGCCGGCGCGGACGTCCTGGAGCAGCGCCCGAACGCCGGCAAGGGAGCCGCCCTGCGGGCCGGGTTCCGGCGGGCGCTCGACGCCGGGTACGACGGCGCGCTGACCCTCGACGGCGACGGCCAGCACGACCCGGCCGAGATCCCCGCGTTCCTCGCGGCGTTCGGCCCGGGCGCGCCCGGAGGGCGGCCGGACCTCGTCGTCGGCCGGCGCGACTTCGCCCGCATGCCGCCGGCGCGGCGGCTGGCCAACTCGATCGGCGGACGGACGTTCTCGTGGGCGGTCGGCACGCACGTGCCGGACAACCAGTCGGGCTACCGGCTCGTCGGGCGGCGGCTGATGGAAGCCTCGCTGGCGAGCGCGGAGCGCGGCTTCGAGTTCGAGGTCGAGATGCTGGCCACCTGCATCGCCCGCGGCTGGCCCGTGGCGTGGGTCCCGATCCGGACCATCTACACGGGCGGCCCCAGCCACATCCGGCCGGCGGCCCACGTGCGCCACTTCTTCCGGGCCGTCGCCGCCGCCCGTCGCACGGTTCGCGAGGCGCGGAAGGCGCCGACGCGCCTGAGCCCGGCCGCTGCCGAGCGCGACCGCCGCCGCGCCGGTGCAGCCGAAGCGGGCCGCGCCGGGCGTCCCGAGCGGGCCAGCCCGGAGGGCGACCCGCAGGCGATCGTGGCGCAGCGCCTCCCGACGAGCGCGCACCAGCAGCCCGCCCGCCGCATCCACCGTGGCCGTCGCGCGGCGCGCGGGCCCGGGCGGACGCTGGGAGCCCAGGCCGCCGACACCGTGGCCGCGTAGGTCCCGGCCGGCGGCAGCGCCACCGGGCAGCGGGAAGCGCAGAGCGACCACGTCCGGCCGTCGTCGCTGCGCTCCGCGGCGCTCCCGGTGACCGCGACGCGCCGGCCGAGCAGCGTCCGGGCCGCGGCCAGGTCGCCCGCCGCGATCGCCGACCGGATCTCGGTGCTCCGCACCGGGCGCCCGTCGAGGTCGAACGGCGGGACGACCACCACCTCGAACCCGACGTCGGCGCCCAGCGCGGCCAGCGTCTCGGGCGTGCCCCGGCGCTCGTGACCGAACGCGGCGTCGGGCGTCATCAGGAAGCCGGCCAGCCGCGTGCGTGCCTGGATCCGCGCCACGAACGCGTCGTACGGCGTCCGCCGGAGCTCCTCGTCGAAGTGCTCCACGATCGTCACGGCCACGCCGTCGCGCTCGAGGCGCGCCAGGCGCTCGTCGGGGTCGCACAGGAGCGGCGGCGCCGCTCCCGCGAGGATCTCGTCGGGGTGGTGGTCGAAGGTCAGGACGGCCGGCCGGGCGCCGAGGCGGCGGGCCGCCCGGCGCAGCTCGCGGAGCAGGTACAGGTGGCCCCGGTGGAGGCCGTCGAAGACCCCGACGACGACCAGCAGCGGCCCGTCGCCCGGGCGCAGCGCGTCGATCCCGGGCAGCGCGTCACGCATCGACGGCCGCCGTCATCGCGTCCGCGCCGGCGTTCGCGCTCGCGGTCGAGGAGCACCTTGTCGGTCACGAGGCGGCCGTCGGGCTGGCTCCGCGCGATGGCCGCGAGCGCCCCGGACGGCGCCAGCAGGCGGACCGCCGTGCCGGCCGCGATCCCCTCCCCCGCCGCGCCCAGGCGCTCGACGCGCCCGATCCAGCCGCCGTGCGCAACCGCGCGCAGCTCGCCGTCCGCGAGCGCGAGCGCCGGGCAGGTCGTCGAGGCCGCTGCCGACGGGCAGGAGCAGGTCGGCAAAGCGCTCCTCGGCCGCCGCGGCACGGACCTCGTCGAGCGGGTGCGCGTCGGCCAGGTCGAATGGGCCCGACGCCGTGCGCCGCAGCGCGCCGAGGTAGCCGGCGCTGCCGACGGCGGCACCGAGGTCGCGGGCCAGGGCGCGGACGTACGTGCCGGCCGTGCAGGCGACGTCGACCACGGCGGTCGGGTGGTCCGGGTGGGTGGCGTCCCACTCGACGAGGTCCAGGGCGTGGAACGTCACCTCGCGGGGCTTGAGCTCGGGAGTCTCGCCGCGGCGGGCGAGCGCGTAGGCGCGGCGGCCGCCGACCTTCCGGGCCGAGAACGCGGGCGGGCGCTGCTCGTGCGTGCCCGAGGAAACCGGCCAGGGCAGCCGCCACGGCGTCGCGCGCCGGGCGCCGCGCCCTCCGCCGGGGTCAGCTCGCCCTCCAGGTCGTCGGTCGTGGAGCTCGCCCCGAAGACGACCGTCGCCCGGTACGCCTTCCGGGCGCCGAGGTGGAACTCGACGACACGCGTCCCGAGGCCCGAGGTAGAGCGGCAGGACGCCCGAGGCGAACGGGTCCAGGGTCCCGCCGTGGCCGATCTTGCGGGTCCCGGCCAGGCGCCGCACGAGCGCCACGATGTCGTGCGAGGTCGGGCCGACCGGCTTGTCGACGACGAGGATGCCGTCGACCCGCGCCCCGGGCCGGGTCACCGGACGACGGCTCGCGCCAGCCGTTCGGCCACGGGCAGGACGGCCGCCTTCGCCTCGGCGAGCGGCAGCGGCAGCGACGCCCCGGCGGCGCGCGCGTGACCCCCGCCGCCCCACGTCCCGCACAGGACGGTGGCATCGACGCCGCCGGGCTTCGTCCGCACCGACAGGCGCGTCTCGGCGCCCTTCTCCTTGAGGAGGAGCGCCACCTCGGCCGTCTCGGCCTGGGCCAGCAGGTCGATGATCCCCTCGGAGTGCTCGGAGAGCGCGCCGGTCGCGGCCAGGTCGGCCAGCTCCAGCGCCGAGGCGACGACGAGCCCGTCGGCGTGCCGCTCGAGCCGCGCCAGCACGCGTCCGAAGAGCGCCAGCTGGGCGTCCGGCTTCGTCCGGTAGAGGCGCCGGCTGATGTCCGACAGGGGCGCCCCGGCCTCGACGAGGGCGGCCGCGACGCGCAGGGTTCGCGGCGTGGCGTTCGGGTGGGCGAAGGTCGCGGTGTCCATCACGATCCCCGCCGTCAGCGCCGCGGCCAGGGCCCCGTCGCCGCTCGCCAGGGGGACGCCGAGGCGGACCGCGAGGAGCGCCACCATCTCGCAGGTGGCGGCCGCGCCCGCGTCGATCCAGGCGAGATTGCCGGCGCCGTCGTTGCTGGCGTGGTGGTCGATCGTCACGAGCGGCGTCGCGGCGAAGAGCTCGGCGTTCCGGTCGCGGATGGCGCCCGCGCGCGAGAGGTCGCCGCAGTCGCACAGCACGACGAGGTCGTACGTGACGCCGGGCTCCGGGTCGGTCCGGACCGCGTCGACGCCGGGCAGGAAGCGGTAGAGCGCGGGCACGCCGTCGCTGACCGCCACCGTCGCGCGCCCGCCGCGGGCGGTCACGAGGATCGCGATCGCGAGCGCCGCCCCCAGCGCGTCGGCGTCCGGGCTCTCGTGCCCGATGGCGAGGACCGACCGGGCGGCCGCGAGCCGCTCCACGACGGCATCGGGGACGGCGGAGGCCAGCCCGACGAGATCCGCGGCGGCCATCACTTCCCGCTCCGCGGGTGATCGCTCCCGCCGCGGCGATCCTGGCTGCCCCGGTGATCGGCGTCCGGGCGGCCCCGGCGATCGGCGCCCGGGCGACCGGCGCCCGGGCGGCCCTTCGTCCGCCCGGCTCTCGGCGCCCGGGTCGAGCCGCGCGGCGCTCCCCGCTTCGTGCTCGACGTCCCCGTCTCCGGGGCGGGGATCACGAGCTCGTCGAGCTCATCGGCGTCGCCCTCCCGCCGGACGCGGGGGACCGGGGTCGGGAGCGACTCGGACCGGGGCGCGTCGGCAAGCGCCTCCCCGATGGCATCGTGGCCCTGCTCCAGCTCGTCGAGGATCCGCATGACGCGGGTCCCCCGCTCGGCCGAGTCGTCGAGGGACACGTGGAGCGCGGGGATCCGCTTGAGGCGCAGCCGCACCCCCAGCTCGTGGCGCACGTAGCCCATCGCGCGGTCGAGCGCCGCGAGGGCCTGGGCCCGCTCCGGGGGGCCGCCGATGACGCTGACCCAGACCCGCGCGTGGCGGAGGTCCGGCGTCGTCTCGACGTCGGTCACGGTGGCGAAGCCGATGTGCGGGTCCTGGACGTCCTTGGCCAGGATCTGCCCGATCTCCTGGCGCAGGAGCTCGTCGACCCGGTCCGTGCGCTGGCTCATCGGCAGCCGGTCAGCGGACCGCGGCGCGGCTCACCGCCTGCTGGGTGAACGCCTCGATCACGTCGCCCTCGACGAGGTCGTGGAACCCCGCGAGCCCGATGCCGCACTCGTAGCCCTGGGCCACCTCGCGGACGTCGTCCCGGAAGCGCCGCAGGGAGTCGACCCGGTCGGTGGTGATCACCTTGCCGCCACGGTAGACCCTGGCGCCGGCGTTGCGCACCATCCGGCCGTCGGTGACGAAGGAGCCCGCGATCACGGTGCTCTTGCCGACGCGGAAGATCTGGCGGACCTCCGCGCGACCCTCGACCACCTCGACGATCTCCGGCTCGAGCATGCCCCTGAGGGCCGCGTCGATGTCGTCGGTGAGCTTGTAGATGATGTCGTAGAGGCGGACGTCGACCTTCTCGGCCTCCGCCGTCCGGCGTGCCTGCGGGTCGAGCTTCGTGTTGAAGCCCACGACGATCGCGTTGGACGCCGAGGCGAGCAGGATGTCGGTGTCGGTGATGTCGCCGGCACCCTCGTGGAGGACGCTGATGCGGACCTCGTCGGACTGGATCTGGTCCAGGGCGTGCGTGATCGCGCCCAGCGAGCCGGAGACGTCCGCCTTCAGGATGATGCGGAGCTCCTTTGCCTGGCCCTCCTTGAACTGCTCGAAGAGGTCCTCCAGGGTCGCCTTCTGGCTGGTCCCGGTGGCGGACGCGGCGGCCGCGCGGGCGGCCTCGACGAGCGCGCGGGCGGTCTTCTCGTCCGGCACGACGCGCAGGGTGTCGCCGGCCTCCGGCACGTCGCCCAGGCCCAGGATCACCGCGGCCGACGAGGGGCCGGTCTTGGGGATCCGCTTGCCGCCCGCGCTCTCGAGGGCGCGGATCTTGCCGTAGGTCTTCCCGACCACGACGACGTCGCCGATGCGGAGCGTGCCCGTCTGCACGACGACGGTGGCAACGGGGCCGCGGCCCTTGTCCAGCTCGGCCTCGATGATCGTGCCGATGGCGGGACGCTTCGGGTTCGCCTTGAGCTCCTGCAGCTCGGCGACGAGCAGGATCATCTCGAGGAGCTCCTCGAGGCCCAGGCGAGCCTTCGCCGACACCGGGACGAGCGGCACGTCGCCGCCGTACTCCTCGATGACGACGTTCGCCTCGGTGAGCTCGGTCTTCACGCGGTCGGGGCTGGCATCCGGCTTGTCGATCTTGTTGAGGGCGATGATGATCGGCACCTTCGCCGCCCGGGCGTGGCTGATCGCCTCGAGCGTCTGAGGCATGACGCCGTCGTCGGCCGCGACCACGATCACCGCGATGTCGGTGACCCGCGCGCCGCGGGCCCGCATCGCCGTGAACGCCTCGTGGCCCGGGGTGTCGAGGAAGACGACCTTCTTGCCGTCCTTCGTGACCTCGGACGCGCCGATGTGCTGGGTGATCCCGCCGCGCTCGCCGGCCGCGACCGTCGTGCTGCGGATGGCGTCGAGCAGGCTCGTCTTGCCGTGGTCGACGTGGCCCATGACGGTGACGATCGGGGGCCGGGGCTGGAGCAGGGCCGGGTCGTCGTCGCTGATCAGGGTCGGGTCCTTCGTCGCGGGCGCCGCGACCTCCGCGCCCTCCTCGGCAGCCTCGGTGGCTGTCTCCTCGGGCTCGGCGACCTCGTAGCCCAGCTCGGTGGCGACCAGCGACGCCGTGTCGCGGTCGATGAGCTGGTTGATCGTGGCGAAGATTCCGCTCTTGATCAGCTCGCGGATGACGTCGGCGGGGTTGACGTCGAGGAGCTCGGCGAGCTCCTTCACGGTGATCGTCGGCGGCAGCGTGACAGCCGCGCGCTCGCGCGGCTCGGCGACGGAGACCGGCGCGAAGCCGCCCTCCCGACGCTGCGGCTTGCGAGGACCGCGGCGTCCGCGGGTCCCGCTCCTGCTCCTGGCCATCAGGACCCTCCTTCGTGGTCGGTGATGAAGTCATCGGTGCTGGCCCCGGGGGCCGGTGGGGGTCCGAAGAGCCCGGCCGGGATCGGGGCGTCGAGGGCCCGACGGAGGGCCCCCCGGGTGATCGAGTTGTGCTGGCAGGCCGGATCTGCGCAGACGTATGCGCCGCGCCCCGGCGCCTTGCCGGTGGGGTCGACCACGATCGTCCCGGCCGGTTCCCGGACGACCCGCAGGAGCTCTCGCTTCGGGCGGGCGGTCCGGCACGCGACGCAGGTCCGGGTCGGATGCCGCCGTGCGGGCGGGCCGGCCGTCGCGCCGCGGGCTACGACGCCACCTCCTTCGCGGCCTCGCCCTCGGCCACGGGGGCGGCCGCTGCGGGAGCCGCTGCAGGCTCGTGGCCCTGCACGTCGCTCCGGATGTTGATCCGCCAGCCGGTCAGCTTGGCCGCCAGGCTGGCATTCTGGCCGCCGCGCCCGATCGCGAGGGAGAGCATCTTCTCCGGCACGGTCACGTTGGCGACGCGGTTCTCCTCGTCGATGACGACCCCGTCCACCTGGGCCGGCGAGAGGGCCTTGGCGACGAAGACGGCGGGGTCCTCGTGCCATTCGATGACGTCGATCTTCTCGCCCGCCAGCTCGGCCACCACCGCCTGCACGCGTGCGCCGCGCTGGCCGACCGTGGCGCCCACCGGGTCCAGACCCTCCTGGCGCGAGGTGACCGCGATCTTGCTCCGGCTGCCCGGGTCGCGCGAGATCGCCTTGATCTCCACGGTGCCCGCGTGGATCTCCGGCACCTCCAGCTCGAAGAGGCGGCGGAGGAAGCCCTTGTGGGTGCGGCTGACCAGCACCTGCGGACCCTTGGGCGTCCGGCGCACCTCGAGGACGTAGGCCTTGACGTTCTGGCCGATCCGGTAGTGCTCGACCGGCGACTGCTCGGTCGTGGCCAGGATCGCCTCGGCCTTGCCGAGGTCGAGGATGATCGCGCGCGGCTCCACGCGGTTCACGGTCCCGGTGATGAGCTCGCTCTCGCGGCTCGCGAACTGGTCGTAGACGACGTCGCGCTCCGCCTCGCGCAGGCGCTGGAGGACGACCTGCTTGGCGGTCTGGGCGCCGATCCGGCCGAAGGCGTCCTGGCCGAGCTGCTCGGTCACGACGACGTCGCCCGGCTGGGCGTCGGCCTTGAAGGCCGTCGCCGCCTCGACGCTCAGCTGGGTCAGCTCGTCCTCTACCTCCTGGACCACGAGGCGCTCCCGGGTCACCATCATCTCGCCGCGTTCCGGGTCGATGCGGACGCGCACGTCCTCGTTGCCGGGGATCCGCCGGTAGGCTGACTCAATCGCATCCTCGATCGTCCGGATCAGGTGCTCTCGCGGGACGCCCTTCTCCGCGTTGAGCTGGAGGAGGGCGCCGACGAAGTCTCGGCTCATGCGCGCACCTCCCTGGTCACAGGCTGTCAATGTCCGACGCCCGCCGCGCCCGCCGGACCGAAAGAAAAACGTGGCGGTCAGCCACGTCATGGGAGCGGCGCGGTCGTGTTGCCGGGAGTATAGCGCGCAACGCCATCCCCGGGTCCGCCGTCCCCCGGTCCGGGCGGATCGGCAGGAGGAGCTGCCCGTGCTCGCGGGCCGTTCCGGCGGTCGCCGGGAACACGGCGTCTGCTCCTCAGGACGACGCGGCGACCTCGTCGACGTGGGCGCCTCGAAGCCCGCGGAGAGTCGTCCTCCCAGGTGATGCCCTTGTAGGCATCAGCTGGGCATCGCCACGGATCCGCGTGCGGCGCCTGCCCGCCGGTGCAGTCGGGAGCCGCCAGGCTGACCGGGCCCGCCGGGTCCACGGCTCGATGCGCCCTGGGTGCAGCGCCTGTCTCCGCCGATGGTGCGCGTGATGCGCCCAAGGGCATCACCAGGAGGAGTCGTCATCCCGCGGCAGATCGGCTCCCGCCGGCGGCGGCCCGGCTCCGGCCGGCTGCGGCCCGGCCCCGGCCACTGGCGGCTCGGCCGGCGATCCGGAACACGGTGGGCACCCCTCAGGACGACGCGGTGGTCCCCACCCCGCTCGCCGGGCCCGGGTAGCGGTGGGCCACATACTCCTCCAGCAGCGCCACGAAGCGCTCCACGATGTCGTCGCCGCGGAAGGTGTCGTGGAGCAGCCCATCCACGAAGACGGGGGCGACCGGCGCCTCGAACGTGCCCGGGAGCGAGATGCCGATGTCGGCGTGCTTGCTCTCGCCCGGGCCATTCACGACGCAGCCCATCACGGCGACGCGGAGATCCTCCACCCCCGGGTGGACCGCGCGCCACTCGGGCATGCGGTCCTTCAGGTACTGCTGGATGTCGCGGGCCATTTCCTGGAAGAACGTCGACGTCGTCCGCCCGCACCCGGGGCAGGCAGACACCTGGGGCATGAAGGAGCGCAGGCCCAGGGACTGGAGGACCTGCTGGGCGACCTCCACCTCCAGCTCGCGCCCCGCGCCCGGCTCCGGCGTCAGCGAAACCCGGATCGTGTCCCCGATCCCCTCGTTGAGGAGGACGGCGAGGCCGGCCGTCGAGGCGACGATCCCCTTCATCCCCATGCCGGCCTCGGTCAGGCCCAGGTGGAGCGGGTAGTCGCAGCGCGCGGCCAGGAGCCGGTAGACGTCCACGAGGTCGCGCACGCCCGACACCTTGGCGCTGACGATGACCTGATCGTGGCGCAGGCCCGTCTCCTCAGCGAGGGCGGCGGAGCGGAGGGCCGACTCGAGCATCGCCTCGATCATCACGTCGCGAGCGTCGCGCGGAGCCGTGAGCCGTGCGTTCTCCTCCATCAGCGTCGTCAGGAGCTGCGGGTCGAGCGAGCCCCAGTTGACGCCGATGCGGACGGGCCGGTCGTTCTCGACGGCCACGCGGACGATCGTCTGGAAGTTCTCGTCGTGGCGCTTCGCCCCGACGTTGCCCGGGTTGATGCGGTACTTGGCGAGGGTCCGGGCTGCCTCGGGATACTCCACGAGCAGCTTGTGGCCGTTGTAGTGGAAGTCGCCGACGATCGGCGTCTCGAACCCGAGGTCGCGGACCTTGCGGACCATCTCCGGGACGGCCGCGGCGGCGGCCTCGTTGTTGACCGTGACCCGGACCAGCTGCGACCCGGCCTGGGCGAGGCTGACGACCTGCAGGGCGGTGGCATCCGCGTCCGCCGTGTCCGTGTTGGTCATCGACTGGACGACCACCGGGTGCGCGCTCCCGACGAGGACGCCGCCGACGTCGACCGAGGGCGTCGGCCGGCGGCGAGGCCGCAGGGCGTCGGGCGTGCTCACGGGGCGCCGCCGCCCACCTGGCGGGCGATGTCGAAGTAGGTGATCCAGATCAGGAATCCGAAGAGGAAGACGAACCCGACCAGGTAGGTCAGGCGCTCCACGGACATCGTCGTCTCGGCCGACGGCCCGTTCACGCGGATCCCGACCGAGCGCAGGGCCCGGCGGCCGCCCGACAGCACCGCCTTGAGCACCAGGACGAGCATCCGGCCGCCGTCGAGCGGCGGGAAGGGCAGGATGTTCACCAGGGCGAGGTTCGCCGAGAGCAGGCCTGCCAGGTAGAGCGTGAAGATCGGGCCGAGCTGCCAGAAGACATCGCCGACCTGCACCGCGATCCCGACCGGGCCCGAGACGGGCGGCGCCTGCCCCGGGTTGGAGACGATCGAGGACAGGAGATCTGCCAGGCCGTTGAGGATCAGCGTGAAGGCGGACACGGTCCAGGCGACGCCGGCCGCGACCGCCGACACGAAGTCGCGGCCCTGGTACTCGCCGGTGAAGACCAGCTGCGCGCCGCGGATTCCCAGCGCACCCTTGTCGGCCGCCACCGCGGGCGGTCGCAGCGTGACCTCGACCTCGCGAACCGCCCCATCGGCGCCCTCCACGGTCAGCGTCACCGTCTCGCCGGCCTTGTTCCGGAGCTCCTGGATTGCCGCCCGACCGGCATCCGGGCTGGGGAACAGGTCGAACGTCTCGCCGTCGATCGCGACGATCGTGTCGCCGGCCTCGAGGCCGGCGACCTCGGCCGGAGAGCCGGCCTGGACCTCGGCGAACGTGAGGCCGCCCTGCGGCGTGGCGAGCCAGGCGATCCCGAAGAAGATGACGAAGGCAAGGAGGAGGTTCATGACGACGCCGGCCACCAGCACGACGAGCTTCTTCGAGAGGCGCTGCACCGAGAACGAGCGCGGATCGTCCGAGTCGCCGTCCTCGCCCTCGAGCCGCACGAAGCCGCCGATCGGCAGCCAGTTGAGGGTGTAGAGGCGTCTCGCCCTTCGCCCGCAGGATCTTCGCCCGGGGCGGGAAGCCGATGCCGAACTCCAGGACGCGGATCCCGAAGACCCGGGCCATGATGAAGTGGCCCACCTCGTGGATGACCACGAGGCCGCCGAGGATGAAGATGAAGAGGGCGATCGTGATGGCGCCCTGGATGATGGCCATGCTCTCCCCTACGCTGCCGGGCCGGCAGCGGTTCCTCGCGCGGTCTCCGGTCGCCGCGAACGCCGCCCGCACCTCCGCGTCGAGCTCGACGAGCTCGTCGATCCCGGGCGCCTGGTCCGGGCCGCCCCCATAGCGTGCCACGGCTTGCTCGAGAAGGCCCGCGATGCCCGGGAAGTCGAGCGTCCCGCCCAGGAAGCGGGCGACGGCGACCTCGTCGGCGGTGATCAGCGCGGCCGTGGCGCGCGAGCCGATGGCCCCGGCCTCCCGGGCGATCCGGAGCGCCGGGAAGCGCGCCTCGTCCGGGGCCCGGAAGTCGAGCCGGCCCGCGGCGACGAGGTCCGGCGGCGACGCCGGGGAGGGGCGCCGGCGCGGGTACGTGATGGCGTACTGGATCGGGAGGCGCATGTCCGGGGTCCCCAGCTGCGCCTTGAGCGACCCGTCGCGGAAGAGGACCGCCGAGTGGACGACCGACTGGGGGTGGACCACGACCTCGATCCGGTCGTAGGGCATGCCGTACAGCCAGTGGGCCTCGATGATCTCGAGCCCCTTGTTGGCCAGGGTGGCGGAGTCGATCGTGATCTTGGCTCCCATCGTCCAGGTCGGGTGGCGCAGGGCGTCGGCCGGCGTGATCGCCGGCGAACGCCTCGGCCGGCGTGTCGAGGAACGGTCCGCCCGATGCCGTGAGCACCAGGCGCGCCACCTCGTCCATCACCTCGCCGGCGAGGCACTGCCAGATCGCGGAGTGCTCCGAGTCGATCGGGCGGAGCCAGCCGAGCGGCGTCGCGAGCGGATCGTGCGGGTCGACGGCCGCCCGCTCGGCGGCCCGCGCCCGCGCCTCGGCCATCACCAGGTGCCCTCCGGCGACCAGGGTCTCCTTGTTCGCGGTCGCGACCACCTTGCCGGCCCGCAGCGCGGCGAGGACCGGGCGCAGGCTCACGACGCCGCCCGTCCCGACCACGACGAGGTCCACGTCGTCGCGGGTGGCCAGCCGCTCGAGCGCGTCCGGGCCGCGGACCTGCTCGGCAACCCTCCGGGCAGCTCGAGCCGGGCGTCGGTGCCGACGGCCGCGACCGCGGGTCGCAGCTGCCGCGCCTGCTGCTCCAGGAGCGCCGACTGGCTGCCGGTGGCCAGGGCCACCACGCGCCAGTCCGGCGCGAGCCCGGCCAGCACGTCGACCGCCTGCGTGCCGATCGACCCGCCGGAACCGAGGAGCGCGACTCCGACGGGGCCGGCGGGCGGCGGGCCGCGGCCTCAGCCATGGACCACGGCGACCCAGGCCGCCAGGACCGGCGCGGCGAACAGGATCGAGTCGACCCGGTCCAGGATGCCGCCGTGGCCCGGGATCATCGTACCGGAGTCCTTCGCGCCGGCCGCGCGCTTGAGGAGCGACTCGGCGAGGTCGCCCGACTGCGCGACGATGCCGAGGAGCGGCCCGAGGACGAGCGCCTCCAGCGGCGAGCTGCTGCTGAGCGCGAGGACGACCGCCGACGCCGAGCGTGGCCGCGACGAGGCCGCCGAGGACGCCCTCGAGCGTCTTCTTCGGCGAGATCCACGGCAGGAACGGGCGCCGGCCGATGGCCCGCCCGACGAGGTAGGCGCCGGTGTCGAAGCTCCAGACCCCGGCCAGGAGGACCAGGATCCAGCGTCGCTCCGGCCAGAAGACACGTTCGAACGACGCCGGGTCGGTCCACTGGGTCGTCAGGATCGCGACGGCGCCCAGGAGGCCGACGTAGATCGGCGCCGAACGCGGTCGACGACCAGGCGGCGAACCCGTCGGCCGGATCGCGCCGCGCGAAGGCGATCATCGCCAGCGCGACCGTCACCACGCCGACGAGCGCGACCCCGTCGATGGCGGCCACGCGACGCGGCCAGCTCGAGGGCGTCCGCCTGCCCGCCGAGCAGCTTGCTGCCGAGGATGGCGGGAATCGCCGCGGCCGCCACCAGGACGAGCGCGCCGCCCACGACGCCGTTGCGGATGACGGGGCGGCCGGCGGCCGGCAGGAGGCGCTCTGCCTCGCGCGCGGCGAGCGCCGCGAGGACCAGGACGAGGATGCCGATCCCCGACGCCGCCCGCGGCGATGGCGAGGACGACGACCGGGACGATGACGAGGGCGCTGAGAGTCCGCTCGCGCACGGGGCCTCCCTACGTTCCGAAGCGCCGGGATCGTCGGGCGAAGGCGTCGAGCGCGGCGTCGTACGCCGCCTCGTCGAAGTCGGGCCAGAGGACGTCGCACGACCAGAACTCGGCGTAGGCGCTCTGCCAGATCAGGAAGTTGGACAGGCGCTGCTCACCGCCGGTGCGGATGACCAGGTCGGGATCGGGCATGCCGCTCGTGTACAGGCGCCGCGCGATGACCGACTCGTCGATCTCGTCCGCCGCGATCCCGTCGGCCACGATGGAGCGGACCGCATCGACCAGCTCCGTGCGGCCGGCGTAGTTGAAGGCGACCGCGAGCGTCAGGCGGGTTCCGGCGTCGGTCTCCTCCAGCGCCTCCCGGATGGAGCCGCGCAGGTCGGCGGGAAGCTCCTCGAGCCGGCCGAGCAGGCGGACCCGGACCCCCTGCCGGACGAGCTCCGGCGTCTCCGCGCGGATCGCCTGCTCGAGGAGGCGGAAGAGGCCGATCACCTCGTCGTCGGGGCGGGCCCAGTTCTCGCGGCTGAAGGCGTACACCGACAGGTACGCCACGCCGCGGCGGAGCGTGTGCTCGACGAGCCAGCGGATCTTCTCGACGCCGGCGGCATGGCCGTCCAGCTCCTCGAGGCCGCGCTCGCGGGCCCAGCGCCGGTTGCCGTCCATGATGATCGCCACGTGGGCGGGACGGACGGCCGCCTCCGCGGCATCGGCGGGGCCGGGCGCCTCCGCGATCTCCGCGTCCGCGAGGGCCGCGTGGGCGACCGGCGGGGCGTCGGTCGGGCGCGCGAGCTGGGCTCGGGCCACTAGACCTCCAGCACCTCGCGCTCCTTTGCGCCACCCACCTTGTCGACCTCGGCCACGTGGCGGTCGGTGACCTTCTGGACCTGCTCGAGCTCGCGGTGGGCGTCGTCGGTGCCGATGACCCCGTCGCGCTCCTCGTGCTTGATGGCCTCGGCCGCCTCGCGCCGGAGGTTGCGGATCTCGACCTTCGCCTCCTCCATCCGCCGGTGCACGACCTTCACGAGGTCGCGGCGGCGCTCCTCGGTCAGGGGCGGGATGTTGAGACGGACGACCGTGCCGTCGACGTTCGGCACCAGGCCGATGTCGCTCTTGAGAATGGCCTTCTCGATGGCGCCCAGCACGCCCCGGTCCCAGGGCTGGATCACGATCTGGTGCGGCTCCGGAACGCTGATCCCGGCCAGCTGGTTCAGGGCCGTCGGCGTCCCGTAGTACTCGACGTGGATGCGCTCGACGAGCGCGGTGGAGGCGCGTCCGGTCCGGATGCCCTGGAGGTCGCGCTCCAACACCTCGACGGCGCGGGCCATCTTGGGCTCGATGGTCGCAAGGACCTGGCTGGTCATGCGGGGGAACCTCCGGAGATGCGGGTCCCGACCTGCTCCCCCATCGCCGCCCGCCGGACGTTGTCGGCCTGGTTCAGGTCGAACACGATGATGGGAAGGTCATTCTCCATGCACAGCGACACGGCCGTCGCGTCGAGGACCGCGAGGCGCTCGGTGAGGACGTCGGCGTAGGTGAGCTCGGTGTAGCGCTTCGCACCGGGGTGGGTCATCGGGTCGGCGTCGTAGACGCCGTCGACGCTGGTTGCCTTGAGCAGCACGGACGCGCCGATCTCCACGGCGCGCAGGGCGGCCGCCGTGTCGGTGGTGAAGTAGGGGTTGCCGGTGCCCGCGACGAAGATCGTGACCCTGCCCTTCTCGAGGTGACGGATCGCCCGGCGACGGATGTAGGGCTCGGCGACCTCGTTCATGGCGATCGCCGTCATGACCCGCGTCGGAACGCCGACCCGCTCGAGGGCGTCCTGGAGCGCCAGCCCGTTCATGACGGTGGCCAGCATCCCCATGTAGTCACCCGTGGCGCGGTCCATGCCGCGCGCCGCGGCCGCGAGGCCCCGGAAGATGTTGCCGCCGCCGACGACGAGGCCGACCTGGACGCCGGCCTGGCGGGCCGTGGCCACCTGCGTCGCGATGAACGTGCAGAAGGCCGGGTCCACCCCGTACGGGCGGTCCCCGAGGAGCGCCTCGCCGGAGATCTTCAACAGGATCCGCCCGTAGCGGACCGCCGGCGCCGTGCCGGTTCCGTCGGCCGCCATGCCGCCCTCGCTCACAGCTCCTCGCCGAGCGCGTAGCGGGTGAAGCGGCGGACCCGGATGTTCTCGCCGATCGTGGACACGGCGGCGGTCACCAGGTCGCGAACCGTCTGGTCGGTGTCGCGGAAGGGCTGCTCGAGGAGGCACACCTCCGTGTACCACTTCCTGAGCTGGCCCTCGATGATCTGGGGTCGGATGTGCTCGGGCTTCTTCTGGACCGCCTCGTCGGCCAGGAGGGCGGCCTTCTTCGCCTCGAGCGCCGCGTCCGGGATCCGGTCGACGTCCACGTACACCGGGGCGAGTCCGGCGACCTGCATCGCCAGGTCGCGCACCAGCTTCTGGAACTGGTCCGTGCGGGCGACGAAGTCGGTCTCGCAGTTGACCTCGATGAGGACGCCGACGCGGCCACCCGGGTGGATGTAGCTCGCGACGGTGCCTTCGCGGGCGTCGCGGCCGGCCCGCTTGGCGGCGGCCGCCATGCCGCGCTCGCGAAGGAGGACGACGGCCTTCTCGACGTTGCCGTCCGCCTCCTCGAGGGCGTGCTTGCAGTCCATCATCCCGGCGCCGGTGCGCTCGCGAAGCTCCTTGACTTCGGCGGCGGAGAAGTTCGCCATGGGGGGGTGCGTCTCCTGTCGTCCACCCGGCCATCGCCGGGGGCTTCGCGTGCGGCGGCGACCGCCGCCGCACGATGGGTTCGGGCTACTGGGCCTCGACGTCGGCGACCGGGGCCTCCGGGAGGAGCTCCTCCGCGTCGGGCTCGAAGGTGAGGCCGCCGCCGGCGGCCAGCTGGGCGACCAGGTCGTCGGCCGTGGCGATCTCCTCCGGCTCGAAGGCGACCATGACATCGGGCTCCGGCTCCGGCTCGCGCTCGGAGCGCGAGGCCCGCTCGCGGCCGCCCTCGATGGCCGCGTCGGCGACCAGGGAGCAGAGCAGCCGGATGGCGCGGATCGCGTCGTCGTTCGCGGGGATGATGAAATCGATCTCGTCGGGATCGACGTTCGTGTCGCCGGTGCCGACGATCGGGAGCTCGAGCTTGCGGGCCTCGGTGACGGCGATCCGCTCGCGGGCCGGGTCGACGATGAAGACGATGCCGGGAAGGCGCTTCATCTTGCGAATGCCGCCGAGGGTCAGGCGGAGCTTGCGCAGCTCCTCCATGTAGCGCGCGGCTTCCTTCTTCGGCATCCGCTCGAAGTCGCCGTTGGCGAGGCGCGCCTCGAGCTGCTCGAGCAGGCCGAGCCGCTTCTTGATCGTCACGAAGTTCGTGAGCATGCCGCCGAGCCAGCGCTGGTTGACGTACGGCTGGACGGCGCGATCCGCCTCCTGGGAGATCGGCTCCTGGGCCTGCTTCTTGGTGCCGACGAACAGGACGGACTCGCCGCGGGCGGTGGTCTCGCGGACGGCGTCGAGGGCGACGTCGAGCCGCGCGACGGTCTGGGCGAGGTCGATGATGTGGATCCCGTTGCGCTCCGCGAAGATGAACGGGCGCATCTTGGGATTCCAGCGGCGCGTCTGGTGGCCGAAGTGGACGCCGGCCTCGAGCAGCTGCCGCATGGAGACGGTGGGCACGCGTGGTCCTCCTGTTCGGTTGCTACCTCCGCGGGCCCCGTCCCGGACCGGGTTGCGTGCGCTTCGCGCTCGCTCCCCGGCACCGCCCGGGTTCGGTGGCGGCACCGCGTGTGGGCTCGTCGCCGCAGCACGGCGACGGCGGCTGGCGGAACGGCCCGACAGCCCGGCGGAGTCTACCACAGGGTCCCCCCGCGTCCGGCCTCCCCCACCCCGCGGTGGTGACGGGCCCGCAGGCGGCCCGCCGCGCCGGGCTCGACGGCGACGACGTCGAGGCGCAGGGGCAGCGCCGGGAGGGGCGACCCGTCGGGCAGGATCCCGGCGTTCGCGAGCGCGGCGGCGGCTCCGCGAAGACGAGCGATCTTGCGACCGTCCACGGTCTCCTCGGGCAGCCCGAAGGCACGCGACCGTCGCCAGCGGACCTCGACGACCACGAGCGCCGGGGGTGGCCCGGGGTCGACGGCCACGAGGTCCAGCTCCCGGCGTCCCACGCGGACCCGCCGGGCGAGGATCCGCCAGCCGTGCGCCGCCAGGGCAGCGGCGACGACGTCCTCTGCCGCGTCGCCGGCGCGCTGGGCCGGCGTCCGCGGGGCGGGGCTTGCGGGTGCGCGCATCGGCCGATGCTAGCGGCGGGCGCTCACCCGCGGCTCAGGCGCGGCTCACGCGCGGCTCACCCGCGGTCGCTCCCTGCCTGACGGCGGCGCCCGCGTCGCGCCCAGCGGCCGGGTTCCTCTTCCGCGGCAGGCGGTTGAGGGACGGCCCGCCGACGGGCCCGCACGCGTCGGCTGCCGCTGCTGGGCCGACGTCCATGGCATCGCCCGGGGCGATGTGCCGGCCCGGCCGCGGATCGAGCTGTGGCCGCCGGCGATCGCGGGCCGGGCACCTCACCGGGAGATCAACCGGGCCTCCAGCGCGGCGCGGTCCGCCTCCCAGGCGGCGAGCAGGTCGTCGCCCTCCTCGAGGCGCGCACCCGGCACGCCGGGCTCCCCGTCACGGCCCGGGCTTACCGGCACGAAGTCAAACCCGAGCTGCTCGACGCCCTCGATGGCGCGCCGCGTCGTGATGAAGGAGCGCCGATGGAAGGGCGTCACGCCCAGCGCGGCCATCGCCGCGCGATGCTCGGCCGTCGCGTACCCGGCGTTGTGCTCCCAGCCGTATCCCGGGTGCCGGGCGGCGAGGCGGGTCATCAGCCGGTCGCGCACGACCTTCGCCACGACCGAGGCGCAGGCGATGGAGTAGACCAGGGCATCGCCGTCGACGATCGCGTCGTAGGGGCCCACGTCGTCCTCGAAGCCCGCGATTCGCAGGCCGTCGACGAGCACGTGGTCGTGCCCGCCGAGGCGCGCCAGGGCGCGCCGCATCGCCAGGTGCGTGGCGTGGTAGATGTTGAGGCGGTCGATCTCCGCCACCGACGCCGCGCCGACCCCGACGGCGACCGCCCGGCGCCGGATCTCTGGGGCGAGCGCCTCGCGCTGGGCGGCCGAGAGCGTCTTCGAGTCGCGGACGCCGGGGATCCGGCGGGCATTCGGGCGGAGGATGACCGCGGCGGCCACGACCGGGCCGCAGGCCGGGGCGACGCCGACCTCGTCGACCCCTGCCACCCGTTCCGCGCCCGACCGCCACAGGACGCGCTCGCGACGCAGGGTGGGGACGATCGGGGCCATCGCGCCAAGGGTAGCCGGAATCGTCGCGGCCCCGTCGTGCGACGGGGCCGCCTGTCGTGACCTGAAACCCGGGGAGCGCAGGGCCGCCCGGAGGGCTAGCTCGTGCGGCGCTCGCGGAGCGTCGCCGCCTTGCCGACCCGCTTGCGCAGGAAGTAGAGCTTGGCCCGGCGGGCGACGCCGTGGCGGACGACCTCGATCTTCTCGATCCGGGGGCTGTTGATCTTGAAGGTCCGCTCCACGCCGACGCCGGACGCGATGCGCCGGACGGTGACGGAGCGCGTGATCCCGCCGCCGGTGAGGCGCAGGATGGTCCCCTCGAAGACCTGGACGCGCTCCCGGTTGCCCTCGACGACCTTGGCGGCAACCTTCACGGTGTCGCCGGGTGCGAGCTCCGGGATGTCGCTGCGAAGCTGATCCTTGACGATCTCGTCGAGCACGTTCACGGGAGTCCCCTGCGTTGTCTGGGAGCGGCCCGGTGATTCCGCGTGCCGCGTCGAGGGCGTGATGAAGCGATCGCGAGGTCGCGACCGAGGGCGGAGTATAGCACGACGCCCGTCCGGGTCAGCCCTGGCCCGCCGGGTCCCCGGCCGGCGCGGGGGACGGCTCGGGGGACGGCGCGGGCGCCGGCGCGATGGACGGATCCGCCTCCGCCTCGAGGCGCACCTCGGCGAGGAGGCGCGCCTCCTCGGGGCTCCACGACCGGCGGTCCAGCAGGTCGGGGCGGCGCTCCAGCGTCCGCCGGATCGACTCGCGGAGGCGCCACCGGCGGACCGCCCCGTGGTCCCCCGACACGAGCACGTCGGGCACGCCCCGGCCGCCGAAGTCCGCCGGGCGCGTGTACTGCGGGTACTCGAGGAGCCCACGCGCGAACGACTCGTCCTCGAGGGATGCCGCCTCGATCGCGCCGGGAAGCAGCCGCAGCACGGCATCGACGACGACGAGGGCCGCCAGCTCGCCGCCCGTCAGCACGTAGTCGCCGATCGACAGCTCCAGGTCGACCATCCCCCGGATCCGCTCGTCGACGCCCTCGTAGCGCGGGCAGAGCAGCACGAGGTGAGGCCGCGACGCGAGGTCCTCCGCGCGCGCCTGGCTGAACGGCTCGCCGGCCGGGTCGAGCAGGATCACCGTGGAGCCGTCGCGGCGCAGGGCGGCCAGCGCGCCGGCCACGGGCTCCGGGCGCAGCACCATCCCGGCACCGCCCCCGTACGGTGCGTCGTCGACGCTCCGGTGGCGACCGATGCCCCAGGCCCGCAGGTCGTGGACCCGGACGCTGGCGAGGCCCTGGTCCTGGATCCGGCCGGGGATGCTCGCCGCGAGCGGCCCCGCGACCATCTCCGGGAACAGCGTGACGATGTCGACCTCGAGAGCCACGGCTCAGGTGCCGGGCCGCGCGGCGGGATCGGGCGCGACCGCCTCGTCGGGCGAGGCCGCGTCGTCGGGCAGCGGCAGCCTCGACCGGATCGCCTGGGGCCGCCGCCCCCGCCTCGGGCGTCGTCTCCTCAGCCGGCTCGGGCCGGGGCGTCATCGGGACCGCGGGGCGGCGGCGCGTCGCGCGGCGGGGACGGGGCGGACGCGGCGGGCGTGGCGGACGGACCTGGTCGGGCGCCGGCAGGTCGAGCGCCTCCGGGTCGGCGACGATCTCGCCGCGCCGGGGGGCGAGGATCCGCACGAACGGGCGGGCGATCGGCAGGTCGAACCCGCCGCGCGGCCCGCCGGCCACCTCAAGCACGTCGGTGCTGCCGACGCGGTAGACGTCGTGAACCGTGCCGAGCTCCCCGCCCTCGAGGTCGCGAACCGTCACCCCGATCAGCTCGTGCCAGAAGTAGGAGCCGCGGGGCAGGGCGTCGCCCGGCCCGGCCTCGACCTCCAGGTAGACGAGGCGGAACGCTTCGGCTGCCTCGCGGGTGGGGACGTCACGGAAGCGCAGGATCCAGCCGGGGTCGGCAGGGCGCGCCTCGACGATCGTGAGCGGTTCGGCCCTCCCCTCCGGGAAGAGCCGGGCGCCCACGACGAAGCGCTCGGCGGGCCGGTCGGTCAGGACCTCGACCCGCATCGCGCCGCGGATGCCGTGGAGGCCCCGGACCTGCGCGACGACCAGCCGGCCGTCCGGGGCGCCCTCGGGCTCGATCAGACGATCTCCAGCTGGAACTGCTCTCCGTCGCGCGCGGAGACGACCTTCAGGAGCGTCCGCAGCGCCTTGGCGACGCTGCCGTTGCGCCCGATCACCTTGCCCATGTCGTCGTCGGCGACACGGAGCTCGATGACGGTCGCGCCGGCTTCGTGGCTGACGGTCACCTCGACCTGGTCCGGGTGATCGACGAGCGACTTGGCGACGTACTCGACGAGCTGGGGGGCGGCCATGGCGTGCCCCTCCCCTACTTCGCGGCCGGCAGCACGCCGGCGTTGCGGAGGAGCCGCTCGACGGTGGGCGTCGGAAGGGCGCCCTTCGCGAGCCACTCCTTCGTCTTGTCGACGTCGACCTTGAACTCGACGGGCTCCGACCGCGGGTTGTAGTGCCCGAGGATCTCGATGGCGCGGCCGTCGCGGGCCGACCGGCTGTCGGCCACGACGACACGGTACGCCGGCTGCTTCTTCGCGCCGACGCGGGTGAGGCGGATGCGGGCTGCCATCTGGGTGCGGGAACCTCCTGTGCTGGCGGGCGCCGGCTGTCTGGGACCGGCGCTCCGGTCGTGTGCTACTTCGTGAACGTGATGACCGCGCGCGACACGATCGTGGCGCCGGGCGCCTCGGCGACCGAGGCGAACGCCTCGAACGGCTCGAGGAACGGCTTGATCTCCGTCTCGTAGCGGGCCTTCGCGTCGGCCGGCATCATCGACTCCGCGGCGAGGCGCAGGCCCGTGATGTCGACGTAGACGTCGCTGATCCCGTCGCCCCCGGCGGTCGAGATCGCTCGCTTGTAGGCATCCGTGGTGGCGAGCGACGAGCTCCCGCTCGTGTCGACGACACTCTTGACGAAGTCGAGCGTGCCGAGGACGAAGACGCCGCCCTGGACCGTCGCCGCGATCTCGGGCACCGCCATGCCGGCGGCTTCGCTCGGGACGGTGATGACCAGCAGCTGGCCGTCGCCGTAGGCCTCCTCGCGCACGCCGATCCCCGAGCCTGCCCCGGCGAGCGCGAGCAGCGCCTTGACCTGGTCGAGGGCGCGGCTCGGCGGCCGCCTCGTCGCTGACGGTGGCCGCGAGGCCCCCGCCGGGGGTGCCGCCGTCGAACTCGCACGGCGATCGCGGTGTCGTCGGCCCAGCCGAGGAGCGCCTCCACGCCGCCCACGGCGACGAGTGCCTGCTCGACCTGGTCGATGGCGCCCGCCGCGGAAGGCTCACAGGCGAGCGCCGTCTTGAGCGCCTCCACCGCGTCCACGAGGCGCGGGCCCATGTCGCGGATCTCGATCGCCGCCACGGTGGTCTGGGGCAGGTGCGACGCGATCGCGCTCGCGCTGCCCTTCGTTGTCGAGGACGCCTCGCCGGTCGTCGGCGTGGTGGACTCGAAGACCAGTGCGTCCTCCGCGGCCCACATCGAGCCGGACGTCCACGCCGGGACCATCCCGACCACCTGGTCGAGGCAGGCCTTCGGCAGGTCCGCCTGGTCGCCGGCCACGGCGAGCGCCGCATCGACGAAGGCCTTGAGGTCGAGGTAGCCGAACCCGATGTAGGAGGTGGAGCGCTCTTGCGGGCGGCGGCGAAGGACTCCGACGTCGCGACCGGGCTGCTGCCGGCCGTGTCGAGCGCCGCCTTGACGGTCTTCTCGGGCCCCAGGATGAGGACGTTGCCCCGGACGGCGAAGGCCAGGTTGCTCTTCAGGAGGCCGGAGACGATCGTGATCTCGCCGCCGGCGTACGTCTCGGTGGCCTGCTTGCCGCCGACCTGCTTGGACACCCACGCCTTCGCGGCGGTGGCGTCCTTGACCGCGACGAGCAGGACCGCGCCGTCGTCGGGCGCCTTGCCGAGGCCCAGCACGGAGAGGTCGCCGGCCTCGAGGGACGGCACGGACGCCTGGTCGAAGGCGGCGGCCGTGACCGCGACCCCGACCTCGCCGCCGAGCCACGGCTTGACGTCCGCGGTCCAGTCGACGCCGGCGCCGTCGAGGATCCGCTGGAGCGCCTCGTCGATCTTGGCGTCGAGCGACGCCTGGTCGGCGAAGCCCGGGAACTTGGCGACGATGTCGCCGACCTTCGCCCGCTGGTCGCCGGGCAGGTCGGCCCGGATCTCGAGGTAGGCGACGGTCGTCGTCGGCAGCCAGCCCTGGACGACCGACGACGTGGCGCCGGCGGCCAGGATCACGGCCGCGACGGAGACGACCCCGACCATCACGGCGAGGGCCAGGAGGGCGATGCCCCAGCGGACGAGGCCCTTCGGCCGCGCCGGCGGCGCCTGCGGGCGCGGTGAGCCTGCCGTCGCCGACCGGCGTCGCCGCCACCGGGGCGACGTCCACCGGGGCGACGTCTCCGGGGGACGTCGCCCGGCGTCCCCGTGGCCCGGAGACCGGCTCGATCTCGGCCATGTCGATTCCTCCCGGCCTCAGCGGCCGATCATCCCGGGGATCCGACGACCCCCGCGGAGCTGCTTCATGAGCTTCTGCATGTCGTTGAACTGCTTGACCAGCCGGTTGACCTCGGCGATCGAGGTCCCCGACCCCGTCGCGATGCGCCGGCGCCGGCTGGCGTTGAGGACGTCCGGGTCGCGGCGCTCGCGCGGCGTCATCGAGCGGATGATCGCCTCGGTGCGCTTCAGGTCGCCCCGGTTGACGGACTCCTCGGCCTGCCTGGCCATCCCCGACATGCCCGGGATCATCCCGACGAGCTGGTCGATCGGCCCCATCTTCTTGACCTGCTGGAGCTGCTCCAGCATGTCCTCGAGCGTGAAGCTCCCGGTCTGGAGCTTCGCCGCGGCCTTCTCGGCCTCCTTCTGGTCGAAGGCGTCCTGGGCCCGCTCGATCAGGGTCAGCACGTCGCCCATGCCCAGGATGCGGCCGGCGAGGCGATCCGGGTGGAACGGCTCGAGGGCGTCGGTCTTCTCGCCGGTCCCGAGGAACTTGACCGGCAGGCCCGGTCACCGCGCTGATGGAGAGCGCGGCGCCGCCGCGCGCATCGCCGTCGATCTTGGTCAGGACGAGGCCGGTGAGCGGCACGGCGGCGGCGAACGCCTGGGCGACGCCCACGGCCTCCTGGCCGGCCATCGCGTCGACCACCAGCAGCGTCTCGATCGGGCCGGACCACGCGGGTCAGCTCCGTGATCTCGGCCATCAGGACCTCGTCGACCGAGAGCCGGCCGGCGGTGTCGAGGATGACCGTGTCGCGGACCTCGCGCCGGGCGGCCTCGAGGCCGAGGCGCCCGATCTCGGGGACCGGCGTCCCGGCGGGCGCGGCGAAGACGGGGATGTCGAGGCTGGCGCCCAGCGTCCTGAGCTGGTCCACGGCGGCCGGCCGGTACGGGTCGGCGGCGACGAGCATGGGACGGCGGCCGAGCTTCACGACGTGGCGCGCCAGCTTGGCGGCGGACGTCGTCTTGCCGGAGCCCTGCAGGCCGACGAGGGCGACCACCGCCGGGTTGCCCGACAGGTGGAAGGTCCGGTCGCCCGCCGAGAGCAGCGCCGGTCAGCTCCTCGTTGACGATCTTCACGACCTGCTGGCCGGCGTTGAGCGACTCCAGGACCTCGGCCCCGACGGCGCGCTCGCGGACCCGGGCCGTGAACTCCTTGACGACCTTGAAGTTGACGTCGGCCTCGAGCAGCGCCAGCCGGACCTCGCGCATGGCGGCATCGACGTCGGCCTCGGTGACGCGGCCGCGACCGGTCAGGGCGCCGAGGGTCTTGCGGAGGCGATCGGAGAGGGCGTCGAACATGCGGGGGCGAGGGCTCCTGTGGACCGGGTCCGGCGGAGCGCGGCTGCGCTCCGGAGGTGGTGCGCGGGTTCTGGCGACACCGAGGCGAGCGCAGTCTACCGCAACGGCCGCGCGACACCCCCTGACGAGCGTCCTGCCGGGGCGCGCTCGATCGGCCGGTGCGACGTCGCACCGGTGACGCTCCGGTCGGGAGGGCCGGGCCCGACTCAGGCGAACAGGGCCTCGACGAAGGCGTCCGGATCGAACGGCAGGAGGTCGCCGACCTTCTCCCCCACCCCGACGAAGCGGACCGGCACGCCGAGGGCGTGCTCGATGGCGAAGACGATCCCGCCCTTCGACGTCGAGTCCAGCTTGGTCAGGACGATCCCGGTCAGCCCGGTCGCCTCGTGGAAGGCCTCTGGCCTGCGCCAGGCCGTTCTGGCCGGTCGTGGCGTCCAGGACGAAGAGCACCTCCGGCCGGGCCCCGGGCAGGCGCCGGTCGATGACCCGGCGCATCTTGGCCAGCTCGTCCATCAGGTTCGACTTCGTGTGGAGGCGTCCGGCCGTGTCCGCGATGAGGACGTCGACGTGACGGGCGATCGCCGCGTCGAGCGCGTCGTAGACGACGGCCGCCGGGTCGGCGCCCGGGGCGTGGGCGACGACCGGCGCCGACGCGCGCTCCCCCCACAGGCGGAGCTGGTCGATCGCCGCCGCGCGGAACGTGTCGCCGGCGGCGAGCAGCACGCTGCGGCCGGCGGCGCGCTCCCGGGCCGCGATCTTGCCGATCGTGGTGGTCTTGCCGGTCCCGTTCACGCCCACCACCAGGACGACCGCCGGCCCACCCGGGGCCGCCGGCTCGAAGGCCCAGCCACCCGCGCGCGGCGCCAGCAGCCCGGCGAGCTCGTCGCGCACCGCGGCCTCCGGGCCGTCCGGGTGGCGCCGCGTCCGGGCCCGCTCGACGATCTCGATCGCGAGCGCCGCGCCGACGTCGCCGGCGATGAGCGTCTCCTCGACCTCCTCCCAGGTCGCGGCGTCTGGGTCGCCCAGCCCGAGGATCCCGCGCAGGCGGGCCATGAAGCCGCCGCGGCTCCTGGCGACGCCGGCGGCGAGGTCGCCGTCCACGATCGGCTCGGGCTGCTCGCCTGCCGGCCTCGTCGGCATCCGCGTCCCAGGGCCGGGGGGCGCCGAGCGGGTCCGGCTCGCACCGCCGTCCCGGCGGCGGCGGCCTCGATCGTCGGCCGCGTCGGCGGCGGCGAGCTCGGCCTCGAGCTGCGCCTCGATCTCGGCGTCGGTGACGGGCGCCTCGTCGAGCGCGGCCTCGTCGAGCGCGGCCCCGGCCGCGCCGCGTCGGGCTCCTCCCTCGGCTTTCGTCGCCAGAACATGCGTCCTCCGTGTGTCGGGGCCGGACCGGATCAGCCGGCCGGGAGCGGATCGGGCGAGGTCTCGCGCGCGACTGCCGCGCACGCGGGCGGCGATCGAGCGGGCCTCCTCGATCCGGAGGCTGACCACGCGGCTCACGGCGTCCTCGCCGACCGTGACCCCGTACAGCGCGTCGGCGGCCTCGATGGTGCCGCGATTGTGCGTGATCACGACGAACTGGGTGGTCTCGGCGAGTCCGCGGAGCGCCTCCACGAACCGGCCCGACGTTCGCCTCGTCGAGGGCCGCGTCGACCTCGTCGAGCACGCAGAACGGGACGGGTCGCACCTCGAGCATCGCGAAGAGGAGCGCGACGGCCGTCAGGGCGCGCTCGCCGCCGGAGAGCATCGCCAGCGCCTGGGCCTTCTTGCCGGGCGGCCGCGCGACGATCTCCACGCCGGTCTGGGCGAGGTCGGTCGGGTCGGTCAGGCTCAGGCGCGCGAACCCGCCCCCGAACAGCTGCTGGAAGCGGCGGTCGAAGGCCGTCTCGAGCGCGGCGAAGGTCGCCCGGAACTGGCGGGCGATGAGCGCGTCGAGCTCGGCGATGAGCCCGCGCGTCTTCGACGATGGCGCCCTCCGAGGTCGGCGCGCTGGGCCTCCAGGCCGTCGACGCGCGCCCGCAGCTCCGCGTGCTCGTCGGCGGCGAACGGGTTGGCCGCCCCGAGCTCGTGGAACCGCCGCCGGAGCGACGCCAGGCGCCCGGACGGCGGCGGCTCGACGGCCGGCGGGCTCGCCGCCCAGGCGCGCCCGCGGCCGCCGAGCGCGGCGGCGAGTGCCGCACCCTCGTCCTCGTCGGCGTCGACGGCGGCGGCCGGGTCGAGCGCTCGCAGGCCGACGACGCCGAGGCCGGCGAACTCCACGAGCGCCTGCTCGCGCACCGCGTCGAGCGCCAGGCGGGCCTCCAGCTCGCGGACCTCCGCGCCGCGATGGGCCTCCTCGGCGCGCCGCAGCGCGTCGCGAGCGGCGGCCACGTCCGTCTCCGCGGCGCGCAGCCGGTCGCGGCCGGCGAGGTCCGCGGCCCGGACGGCGGCGAGCGCCTCGCGTGCCGCGGCCTCCCGCGCCGCGGCGTCTGCGCGGGCCGCGTCGCGGGCCGCCCGCGCCGATTCCAGGTCGGCGTGGCGACGGGCGAGCTCTGGGCCGACTCGACGTCGGCGCGGCGGATCCGCTCCTCGGCGTTCTGTGCCGCGGCCTCGGCGCGCGCGCGCCGCGCCTCGGCCGCCCGGCGCTCGGCGTCGCGCACGGCCCGCGCAGCGGCGAGCGCCTCGCGGCGACCGGCGAGCTCCGTGGCCCGCGACTCCCAGGTCGCGAGCGCCCCGGCCACGCCGTCGGCGAGCCCCTCGACGCCGACGGGCGCCGGAGCCGGCGACGGGGCATCGGCCTCGAGCGCCGCGAGACGCGCCTCGAGCGGTGCGCGCTCGGCCGCCGAGCGCCGCGAGCCGTGCAGCGGCCCAGCCCTCCTCGCGCGCCGCCTGCTCGGCAGCTCGGCCGGCCTGGCGCTCGGCCTCCTCGGCGCTGCGCCGGCGATCCGTCGCATCGGCCTCGGCCGCGGCGCGCCGCGTCCGAGGCCGCCCGCGCGCTCGCGACGCGCTCCTCCGCGGCGGCCCGCCGGAGCTCGAGCGCCGCAACGTCGGCCTCCGCGGCGGCCAGCTCGCGCCTCCGCGGCCGTCGAGCTCCGCTCGTCGCTCGAGCGGGGCGTCCGGCGTGCCGAGCGTCACGACCCCGTTCGCGGCGACGAGGCCGCCGTCGCGGCGCGACCACGTGCCAGCCGGGCGGCAGCGCCGCGACCGAGGTCGGCGGCGTCGACGAGCGACGGAGCCCACGCCCACCGGGCAAGGATCCTGCGGACGACGCCCCCGGGGTCGGCCCGGACGGCATCGACGAGCAGCCCGCCGCCGTGCCGGGCCGCCCGGCTGCGCGCCGCGTCGACCTCGGCGGCGGCCGGCGGGCGGGCACCCGCGCCGTCCACGTCGCCGAGCACCACGACGCCGCGCTGGCCGGCCAGCTCCGGCAGCGAGCGCCGCGGCACGACGAAGCTCCGACCGAGCTCACCGAGGGCCGCCGGCGACGAGCGGGCGCAGGGCCGGGTCGACCTCGAGATCCGCGACGAGGGCGCGTCCGCCGGCGCGGCGGGCCGACGGCGCGATCCCCCGGCCCTCGTCCGCCGTCACCCGCGCCCGGAGCGCGTCCGCGCGGCCTCGCAGCGTTGCCAGCCGCGAGCGCGCGGCGCCGGCGGCCTCGGCCGCTCCCTGGCGTCCGGCTTCCGCCTCGGCGAGGGCGAGCCGGGTCACCTCGCGGCCGTCACGGGAGGCCTCCTCGTCGAGCCGGATCGCGGCGAGCGTCTCGCGGGCCGACTCCAGCGCCGCGGCGGCAGTGCGAGGCTCGCTCCTGCGCCTGCGCCGCGGCCGCCGTCGCGCGGCGAGCGTCTCGTCGGCGCCGGCCAGCGCGCCGCCGCAGGGTCTCGATCTCGTCGGCGCGCGCAGCGGCGGCCCGGCGAAGGGCCGATTCTGCCTCCGAGCGGCGCGCGGACGCGGCCCGCAGCGCGCCCGCCTCCGCGCGCGCCTCGGCGAGGCTCCGGTCCACCTCCGCCAGGTCGCCGTCGAGCGCAGCGTCGACCGTCGGGACCGGGAGGGCGAGCTCGCGCCGTCGCTCGCGCCAGCTCCGCTTCGGCCGCGGTCCGCTCGCCCGCGAGGCGGTCCCGGTCGCGATCGATCGGCGGACGCCTCCGCCGTCGCCGTGGCGGCCTCGAGGTCGAGAGCCGCCAGGGCGGTCCGGTGCGTGCTCGTGGGCGGCCCGCCGCTCGTCCTCGACGGCGACGTGCGCCGCGAGGTCGGCGGAGGCCGCGGCGGCACGGCTCTCGGCGGCCTGGAGGGACTCGAGGGTCGCCGCGGCGGCTCGCCGCGCAGCCGGTCAGCGCCGACTCGGCCGCGCCGGCCTCGCGGGCGGCCGTCGTGCCAGCGGGATCCGAAGACGCCGACGAGGGCCAGCGCGAGCTCATCGCCGGCGCGCGCCCGCGAGGCCTGCTGCTCGGCCTGCGCGGCCAGGCGGCGGACCTGCGGGCGCAGCTCGGCAAGGATGTCCTCGACCCGGGCGAGGTTGGCGGTCGCCTCCTCCAGCTGCTCCTCGGCGCGGCGGCGCCGGCGCTCGTGGCGGCGGACCCCGGCCACCTCCTCGAAGAGCGGCCGCCGTTCCTCGGGGCGGAGCGCGAGCGCCTGGTCGACCATCCCCTGCCCGATGAAGAGGAAGGCGTTGTCGGCGAGGTGCGCCGAGTCGAGCAGCTCGACGAGGTCCCGCAGGCGGACGCGCTGGCGATTGACCAGGTACTCGTTCTCGCCGGAGCGGAAGAGGCGCCGCCCGACCTCGACGACCGCGTAGTCGACCGGGACGAGGCCGTCGGCGTTGTCGAGGACGAGCGCGACGTCGGCCATGCCGAGGGCCGAGCCGCCGCTCCGAGCCGGCGAAGACGACGTCCTCGGCGCGCCGCGAGCGCAGGGCGCGCCCCTGCTCGCCCAGCGCCCAGCGCAGGGCGTCGGCGAGGTTGCTCTTGCCGGAGCCGTTGGGCCCGATGACCGCGTTGATGCCGGGCACGAACTCGACGACGGTGCGCTCGGCGAACGACTTGAAGCCCTGCAGGCGGAGCGCCTGCAGCCGTGCGGGAGCCGCTCATGGTCAGCGGATCCGCGGCGGGCGCCGGATCCGAGCCGGGCGGCGGAGGCGGGGCGGGCGGCGGCCCCGGGGAGGGGGCGACGACTCCCGCGGCGGGCGCGGTCGCGAGCTCCGCCGCGAGCGTCTCGAGGGCCGCCGCCGCCGCGACGGTCTCGGCGCTCCGTCGCGAGCCGCCGCTGCCGGCGCCCACGAGGCGTCCTCCGACGGCGACCTCGACGACGAAGCGCCGCTGGTGATCGGGGCCGGTGACGTCCACGCAGGCGGTACTCGGGTCGCTCGCCCGAGCGCCGCTGCGTCAGCTCCTGGAGCCGGCTCTTGGGGCTCTTGAGCGAGCCCGGCGTCGCGTCGGCGGCCAGCTCGGGCGCGGCGAGGGCCGCAAGCCAGGTCCGCGACGACGTCCCAGCCGCCGTCGAGGAAGACCGCCGCGGCGACCGCCTCGAGGCCGGAGGCGAGGAGGACCGGGCGGCTGCGCCCGCCGCGCTGCTCCTCGCCCTCGCCGAGCAGCAGGTACTCGCCGAGGTCGATCCGGCGCGCCAGCCGGGCCAGGCCCGGTCGTGCTGACGATCGCCGCGCGGCGCGCGGAGAGGACGCCCTCGTCGTCGTCCGGGCGGCGGGCGTGCAGGGCCTCGGAGATGACGAGGCTGACGACGGCGTCGCCGAGGAACTCGAGGCGCTCGTTGTGGCCGCTCGCCTCGTCGGGGTGCTCGTGGAGCCACGAGCCGTGGACGAGGGCGCGGGCCAGCAGCGACGGGTCGCGGAAGGTGAGCCCGAGTCGCTCGGCGAGCTCGGACGCGGGTCGCGGCAGGCGGGCCGCCTCCCCCGGCAGGTACCGGGGCGTGGTCAGCTCGCGTGCTCGTCGATGTAGTCGGCGGCGTCCTGGACGGTGCGGATCTTCTCGGCCTCTTCGTCCGAGATCTCCATTCCGAACTCCTCCTCGAGGCTCATGATGAGCTCCACGAGGTCGAGCGAGTCGGCGTTGAGATCGTCAACGAAGGAGGCTTCGGGGTTGACTTCGGCCTCGTCGACGCCGAGCTGCTCGACGACGATCTTCTTCAGCCGCTCGTAGGTGGTCGCCACTGGCTCCTTCCTCCCTGGGTGTCATTCCTGCGCGTCGGCGGACAGAGGTGCTGCGCGGTGCCGGGTGAGGCTCGGCGGTCCCGCTTCCGGCATCCCGGGCCACGCGGCCGAGGACCCCGTTGACGAGGCGCCTTGCCGGGTCTCCTCCGTAGACCCGCGCGAGCTCGACCCACTCGGCGATCGCCACCCGGGCCGGCGTCGCGGGCGAGTGTAGCACCTCGCAGATGCCCGCACGGAGCAGGACGCGGTCCATCCGCGCCAGCGTGACGACGGGGTACTGGGGCGCCGCCGACCTCGATCGTGGCGTCGATCTGGTCGCGATGCTCCACCGTCGCGGCCACGAGCAGCCGCGCATACCGCGCCGTCTCCGGATCGCCCTCCGACTCGGCCAGGTGTCGCTCCAGCACCGTCGGTGCCGTCCGCTGGCCGAACTCCGCTTCGAACAGCGACGCCAGGGCCAGCCGGCGCGCCGCTCGCCGCGAGCGCACGAGGTCGCCGCCCGTCCGTCCTGCGCGTCCGCTCACGCGGTCAGCCGCCGACGCCGTCGATCCGGACGGTCACCTCGCCGAGCTCGAGCCCGAGCAGGCGCTCGATCGCCGCTCGCGACCGCGGCCCGGACGTCGGAGGCCAGCGACGCGAGCGGCTGGCCCGGCCGGGCGATCACGACGACGCGGGCCTCCACGACTCCGTGCCGGACGCGCACGACCACCGGCCGCCCGGCGAAGAGGCGACGGAGCGGGCCGCCGGTCCAGCCGACCCGGAGGACCCCGGGGACCTCCATGGCCGCGAGGCGCACGAGGTCGCGGATGACCGGGCGGCTGACGGCCAGCGCCTGGCGGGTCACGCCGGCGCCTCCGGTGCCGCGGACGGCGTGGCATCCGGCCGGCACGGGCGGCCGTCGTCGCGTCGTCGGCCTGGCCCGCGGCGCCCTCCCGCCGGAAGGTGTCCGCCGATCAGCTCGGGCAGCCGCGCCCGGGCCGAGGCGGCGCCCACGCCGATCGCGTGCTTGACCATGCGCCGCTTCGCCCGACCGTGGGTGATGATGACCGTGCCCCGCACGCCGAGCAGCGGCGACCCGCCGAGGACCTCGTAGTCGAAGGTGCGGCGGATCCGCCCGATCCCCGGGCGCATGAGGAGGTACGCGAGCTTCCCGCGGAGGCTGTCGCGGAACTCCTTCGCCCACAGGTCGAAGATGAAGGTCGCGAGGCCCTCGAAGAACTTGATCGTCACGTTGCCCAGCACCGCGTCGCAGACGACGACGTCCGCCGGGTGGTGGACGAGGTCCTTGCCCTCCACGTTGCCGGTGAAGTTGAGGCCCGATTCGTCGAGGAGCTCCGTGGCCCGCTGGATCCGGGCGTCGCCCTTGCCCTTCTCCTCGCCGATCGAGAGGAGCGCGATGCGAGGGTTGGCCACGCCCAGCGCGCGCTCGGCGAAGAGCGCCCCCATGTGGGCGTACTGGACCAGGTTCTCGGGCGACGAGTCCGGGTTGGCCCCGATGTCGAGCAGCACCAGGGGCCCGGTCTCGGTGACCATCTGGATCGCGAGCGCGGGCCGGTCGACGCCGGGGGCGCGGCCCAGCCGCAGCACCGCGGCCGCCATGCCGGCTCCCGTGTGGCCCGCCGTGATCACGGCGTCCGCCCGGCCCCGCTTGACGAGCTCGCAGGCGACCAGGATCGAGGCGTCCTTCTTCTCGCGGAGGGCCATCGCGGGATGCTCGTGCATCTCGATGACCTGGGCGGCTGCCTCGATCGTCACGTTGGCCGGCAGCCTGGCGCCGGCGAACGCGGTGATGCGCTCGGGGATGCCGACCAGGATCAGCTCGTCGGCGGGGTTCTCGGCCGCGTAGAGGAGTGCGCCGGCGACGATCTCCGCGGGGGCGTGGTCGCCGCCCATGGCGTCGACGGCGAGGCGGACCTTGCGGCCATGCTCGATGCCGCGGACGGTCGCGAGGTCCATCGACGGCGGCTGCTGGCGGCTCGGGGGCGCGCGACGGTCAGGAGGCCGCCTCGCCGCCCTTCTTCTTGAGCGCCACGGCCAGGCGGCCGTCGTAGTAGCCGCAGGTCGGGCACACGTGGTGCGAGCGCTTCATCGCGTGGCAGTGGCTGCACTCGACGAGGCTCGGCAGGGTCAGCGCGTGGTGCGAGCGCCGATCGCCCTGGCGGGCGTGCGAGACCTTTCGCTTCGGGAGACCCATCGGGGTTGCTGCTCCTGTCGTTGTCGGGCGGCGAGGCACGGGCGCGCGAGGCCGCCGGTTCGTCGTGCGTGGGGCGTGGCGGCGCGGCGACGCCGTCGGGCCGAAGGCGGAGTGTAGCCGGTTTCGGCGCTAGCCGTCGACCCGGAACTCGCGCAGCTTCGCGAGCCGGGGATCGACCGGCACGTCGTCGTGGTCGTGGGGCCCGGCGTTGAGGTCCGCCCGCACTCCGCGCAGAGCCCGAGGCAGTCGCGGCCGGCACAGCGGGGCGATCGGCGCGGCGAGCTGGACCGCCTCGCGGGCCAGCGGCTCGAGGTCGAGCTCGTGGTGGTCGGACAGGCGGAACGCCTCGGGCTCCTCGCTGGTGTCGACCGGCATGCCCGACTGGAGGTCGATGCTGGGCAGGACCTCCTCGTCGATCGGGGCGTCGATCGGGATCTCCAGGGCGACGAGGCAGCGGCTGCAGGTGTCGGCAAGGCTGGTCGTCGACGCGCCCGGTCACGATCACGCCACGGTTCGTGTGCCCGACGCGCACCCGGACGCCGAGCGGCGCCGCCTGGCGCAGGTCCTCGCCGAGATCGAGGCGGATGCCGTCGACCGCGACGTCGCGGTGGGACCCCGGCGGCTCGCCGAGCAGCCCGGCGACGTTGACGACGAGGGCGTCCCCGGGGGACGTCGTCATCCGGCGACGGGCTCGACGGGCTCCTCGTCGGCCTCCGCGGCCGCGACGGGCTCGGGCTCGTCGCGCACGTGAAGGCTGTCGATGCCGCGCTCGATCTGGCCGAGGACGCGGGAGACCTCCGCCTCGAGCCGAAGCAGGACGTCGGCCGCGTACTCGTCCGCGCCGCGGCGCGTGTCGGCGGCATCGGCGTCGGCGTCGGCGACGATCCGACGGCCCTCGGCCTCGGCGGCCTCGGTCAGCCCCTGCTCGTCGATGAGGTAGGCCGCCTGCTCGTTGGCTCGGGCGACGATGCGCTCGGCCTCCTGGCCGGCGCGCTCCAGGATCCGCTCGCCCTCGGCGTTGATCCGCCGCGCGGCCTGGACCTCCTCGGGGATGGCGTGCCGGAGCTCGTCGATGAGCTCGAGCGCGGCCGCCTGGTCGACGATGACGTTGGACGTCAGCGGCAGCTTCTTGCCGTTCGCGAGCATCCCCTCGAGGCGCTCGACGAAGAACATGATGTCGATGAGATGGCCCTCCTCGGCGCCGGGTGTGGCCGTCGGCTCGCTGGTGGCCGGATTATAGACGCGGGTCATCCGCGACCGGACGCCCGCAGCCGGGCCGCCACTCCCGGCGGGACCATCGCCGACACGTCGCCGCCGAAGCGCGCGATCTCCTTGACCAGGCTCGAGGACAGGTAGCCGTACTCCAGCGCCGTCATGAAGAAGACCGTGTCGATCTCGGGGGCGAGACGGTGGTTCATGTGGGCCATCTGCAGCTCAGCCTCGAAGTCGGACACGGCCCGCAGGCCGCGCACGATGTGGCGCGCGTCGACGGCCCGGCAGGCGTCGACGGTCAGGCCGTCGAAGACCGTGACCTCGACCCGGCCGGCCAGCTCGGGCAGCGTCTCGGCGATCGCCTCGCGGATCGCGGTCGCGCGCCCCTCGGCCTCGCCGGCCGGTGCCTTCCGCGGGTTGACCAGCACGGCCACGACGACCCGGTCGAAGACGCCCGCCGCACGGCGCAGGACGTCGACGTGGCCGAGCGTGATCGGGTCGAACGATCCGGGGTAGACCGCGGTGCGCATCCGACCTCCGATCAGTCCGCGCTCCGCGGTCCCGCCGGCCTCGCGGCGGTAGATGGTGACCGCGGTCTCGCCGAAGCGACGGACCCGCGTGGATCGTAGCAGCCCGATCTCCGGCCGGCGGAGGCTCGCGCCAGTAGGCGGTCGCGACGACCGTCGCGCCCGCCCGGAGGGGCCCGCCGGCCGCGCCGAGCCCGGCGAGGATCGCGTCGCGCAGGGACGGTCTCGGCGTAGGGCGGATCGACGAAGGCGATGTCGAACGCCTCGCCCGCCGCCGCCAGCTCGCGGACCGCGGCGACGGCATCGCGCCGGATGACCCGCGCGGATGCCGCGAGGCCCGTCCGGCGCAGGTTCTCCGCGATGACCCGGACGGCCCCGGGATCGCGCTCCACCAGCACGGCGCGCGCGGCGCCGCGCGAGAGGGCCTCGATCCCGGCCGCGCCGGTGCCCGCGCAGAGGTCGAGCACGGCCGCACCGGGCAGGAGCGGCTCCAGCGACCCGAAGAGGGCCTGCTTCGCCCGGTCCGCGAGCGGGCGCGTGCCGGGTCCCGCCGGCGCCAGCAGGATCCCGCCCGCCGACCCGGCGATCACGCGGCCGGCGCCGGCCACTCCTAGGCCCCCGACGCCGGGTCGCCGGCGAAGACGCGCGCCAGCCAGCCCTCGGTCAGCTCCCGGGCCAGCGGCGCACCCGCCTGCCGGAAGCCGCCGTCATGATCCAGGAGCGCCTCCGCGTGACGCCGCGCGGCGGTCGCGAGCTCGCGGTGATCCTGGCGCGCCAGGGTGGCGACCCGGAGCCGCGGCAGGCCGCTCTGGGCCAGGCCAAGGACGTCGCCTTCCCGGCGCAGGGCGAAGTCCGTCTCCGCCAGCTCGAACCCGTCGGCCGTCCGCGCGACCGCGAGGAGCCTCTGGAGCTCGGCGGTCGCCCTGGTCGGCCGATGCCACCGGGCTCGGCCGCCGCGCGTTCGCGCGGCACTGCGTCGTCGACAAGGGCGCAGAAGGACGGATAGGGTCCACGACCGACTCGGCCTCGCAGCTGGTGGAGCTGGGCCAGTCCGAAGCGGTCGGCGCCCTCGATGACCATCACGGTGGCCTCCGGAACGTCGACGCCGACCTCGACCACGGTCGTGCCGACGAGCACGTCGATCTCCCCGTCGCGGAACCTCGCCATCGCAGCGTCGCGCTCGGTCGGCTTCATCCGCCCATGGACCAGCCCCACCCGCAGCGGCGCCAGGAGCGTCGCGAGGCGCTCATGCTCGGCGTCGGCCCCGTCGACATTCTCCTGGTCACCCTCGGCCTCATCGATTCGGGGAACGACCACGAAGGTCCGGCGACCCGTGCCGGCCTCGTCGCGGACGCGCTTCCACAGCAGGTCCAGGGAGTCCGGGATGGCGAAGTCGCGTATCGATGCTCTGGCGGCCGGCCGGCACCGTGCGCAGGTCGGACACGTCGAGGTCGGCGTAGAGGACCTGGCCCAGCGTGCGCGGGATGGGGGTCGCCGTCATCAGCAGGACGTGGGCGGCGCCACCCGTCGTCTTCGCCTCGAGCGCCCCGCGCTGCTCCACGCCGAAGCGGTGCTGCTCGTCGACGACGACGAGGCCCAGGCGGGCGTAGCGCACGCGCTCGGAGAACAGCGCGTGCGTCCCGACGACGACGGCGGCACGGCCGTCGGCGATCGCCTCGAGGGCCGTCGTGGCACCCGGCCCGGAGAGCGACCCCGTCAGGAGCGTGACCGGGATCCCCAGCGGGGCAAGCAGGTCGCCGAGGGTCACCGCGTGCTGGCGGGCGAGGAGGTCGGTCGGCGCCAGCAGCGCCCCCTGCACCCCGGCGCCGGCGGCGACGGCGAGGGCATACGCGGCGACGGCCGTCTTCCCGGACCCGACGTCGCCCTGCAGGAGGCGCAGCATCGGGTGCCGGCCGGCCAGGTCGGTGCGCACGTCCGACATCGCGGACTCCTGGTCGGCCGTCAGGGCGACCGGCCGCCCGATCCGCGATCTCGAGGACGGCAACGAGCGCCTGCCGGATCTCCCGGTCACGTCCTCCGGCCGTCTGCACGCTCATCGCGGCCGCGACCGCCCGCTGTCGGCGGCGGGAGACCATTCCGACCTGCAGGGCGAGCAGCTCGTCGAACGCGAGGCGCCGGAGCGCCGCATCGCGGCGCGGGAACTCGTCCGGGAAGTGCGCCTGCTCCAGGGCCCCCGCGATCCCCTCGAGGCGTTCCGCCCCGAGCAGGTCGGCCGGGAGGTACTCGGGATAGGCCGGATACCGGTCCAGGGCGGCGCGGATCGCGGTGCGGAGGGACTTGAGGGCGAGTCCCGCGGTCAGGGCGTACGTGGGCACGATCCGGCCGACGTGGACGAGGTCGCCCTCCGGCGGCTGGAACGCCGGGTTGTCGAGGAGGAGCCCGTAGCCACGCTTGCGGAGCTTGCCGGAGAAGAGGTACTCGGTGCCGGGGATCAGCCGCCGGTGGACGAACTGGCGGCCGTACCACTGCGCCTCGGCGCCGCCCGTGGCGTCCGCGAGGGTGGCGGTCACGACCTGGGTGCGACGGCGCGCCGTGCGTCCCTCGCGCAACGTGACCACGCGTGCCCGCACGCTGACGACGGTGTCGGGCTCCACGAAGCGCAGGGACCCGAGGTCGTAGACCGTGCGGAGGTCGTCGTAGCGACGGGGCAGCCAGAGGAGCAGGTCCCGCACGGTCCGCAGCCCGACGCGTCCGCCGACGCGGCCCAGGGCCGCGGCTCCGGGAAGCCCGCTCGCGCGCAGCGCGGTGGCGAAGACGTCCGCCGGCGGGACGGCGGGAGCAGGCGTCGCGCGTACGCCCCGGTTCGCCACCGCCGCCCCCCTACTCCACGCTGATGAGGTACCGGTAGTGCGGCTGGCCGCCGTGCCGGACCTCGACCTCCTCGACCGCCGGCCAGGCTTCGTGGACCAGGCGGGTGAGCCCCTCGGCCTCGGCGAGATCGGCCCCGTCGCCGTACCAGACGGTGACCAGGCTGAATCCCGGCTCGAGTGCCGCCAGCCCCGCCAGCACGGCGCGATCGCGGTCGTCGTCGACCGCGAGGAGGCCGTCGTCCGGATCGAGGGCCATCGTCTGGCCACGCCTGACCTTGCGCCCCGACACCCGCGCATCCCGGACTGCCTCCGTGACGAGGAGCGACTGGAGCGCCCGGCTCGCCTCGAGCATCGACTCGGCGTTGCCGCTGGCGCCCGCGCCCGGGTCCACCTCGAGCAGGGCGGCGATCCCCTCGGCCGCGTTGCGGGTCGGCACGACGCGGACGGGCCGATCGGCCATCTCGGCGGCCTGGCCCGCCGCGAGCTTCACGTTCGGGTTGTTCGGCAGGACCACGACCTCCTCGCCCGGCGAGGCGGCGATCGCGGCCAGGAGCTCCCCGGCGCTGGGGTTCTCGGCCTGCCCGCCCCGCACGATCGAGACGTGGAGCCGCTCGTCGGCGATCCCGAAGGCGGCCAGCGCCTCGGCGAGGCCGTCGCCGGACGCGACGGCGACGATCCCCAGGGGCACCCGGAAGCCGTCCGCCTCGACCCGCGGGCCTGGAGCCCGGACGGCGGCGCCGGCCGTGCGGGCCTCGCGGACCTCGGTCGTCTGGTGGTCGAGGTCCATGATCGTCGCGTTGACGACGCGGCCCAGCTGGAGCGCGTGCCGCAGCACCAGGTCGGGACGCCCGTTGTGGACGTGGATCTTGGCCGCCTTCGGGTCGCCGGCCACGTTCACCGACTCGCCCGTGCGGACGAGGTAGCCGCGGATCCGGTCGAGGTCCAGCAGCTGGCCCGGGAACGGGTGGACCAGGTAGACCGTCTCGTAGCCGTGGCCCGCGTCGACGTGGACGTACTCGGCGGGCGTCGGGCTCGGCATCCGCGGGGCCCGGACGGGGGCCGGCGCGGCGACCTCGCCGCGGACGTACGCAAGGGCCCCTTCGAAGAGCCGCAGGAGCCCGGCGCCGCCCGAGTCGACCACTCCCGCCTCGCGGAGGACCGGCAGGAGGCTGGGCGTCTTGTCGAGGGCGCGCGCGGCGGCGTGCGTGGCGGACCACAGGACGGCCTCGATGTCGTTCGACCGCTCGGCGGTCTCGACGGCGACGGCGGAGGCCTCCCGGATCACCGTCAGCATCGTGCCCTCGACCGGCTTCGGGACCGCCCCGTAGGCCGCCGTCGAGGCCAGGGCGAGGGCATGGGCGAGGTCGAGCCCGTTGAAGCGGCGCTTCCCGGCGAAGCCCTCCGCCAGCCCGCGGACCACCTGGCTCAGGATCACCCCGGAGTTGCCGCGGGCCCCGAATAGCGCGCCCTCGCGGAGCCGCTCGGTCACGGCCTCGACGCTCGAGTCGTCGCGCACGTAGTCGAGCATCTCGCGGCAGGTCGCGATCATGTTCGAGCCCGTGTCCCCGTCGGGCACCGGGAACACGTTGAGCGCGTTGATCTCCTCGACGTGTACCTCGAGGTTGGCGACAGCCGCGCGGACCGCCTCGAGGAGCCCGGCGCCGTCGCAGGCGAGGCGGACCACCTACGTGGCGTCCTCGCCCGGCCCGCGCGACGGGCCGTCCGGCTTCGCGGCGGCGTCGACGCCGGACGATGCGAACGGGCCTGTCTCGAGGCCCTCGACGTGGATCGTCACGGCCCCGACCTCGCGTCCGAGCGCGCGGCGCAGCGCGTAGCGGACCGCGGAATCGACCTGGCGGGCCACTTCCGCGACGGGCAGCCCGTAGGCGATCGTCACGCGGACGTCCACGGCCACCTCGGGCCGGAGGGCGACGCGGATCGGCCGGTGGCCAAGGCCGATCCGGTTGAGGAATGAGCCGGCAAGCCCGGTCACGCCGTAGCTTCCGAGGACGGCGGTCCGCACGATCTCGACGAGCGCGCGACGCGTCACGAGCGCCTGGCCCGGCACGGCGGGACGCGGCGACTCAGCGGGCATGCGGGATCGACCTCCGGGCTCGACGGGCGTCGCGGAACGATGTGCTAGCATACAGCCTCCCCGGGAGCGCTCCGGCGGCGCCTCGGCGCGCCGGTCTCTCGCACGACGGGCTCCGGCTCGTCCCGATCGCAGCCACCAGATCCAGAGGAACCCGATGGCCCGTAGTTGCGCGATCTGCGGCAAGGTCGCCATGAGCGGCTTCAACGCGCAGTCGAGCGGGATGAACCGCGTCCGTGCCCACCGGCGCTACCAGCCGAACCTCCAGACGCTTGCCGTCGTCGAGGGTGGCGTGGTGACCCGCAAGCTCGTCTGCACGCGCTGCAAGCGCACCCAGACCAAGAAGTCCCGCTGAGCAGCGCCGGGGTCACACCCGGCTCGCCGCTCCCGAAGCCCGGTCCGCGCGACGCGACCGGGCCTTCGCATGTCCGGCGCGAGCGCCGGCCCGGTCAGCGCTCGGCCGTGTCGAGCCAGATCGTGAACGGGCCGTCGTTGACCAGCTCGACATCCATCGCGCGCACCGAAGCGGCCACGGGCCGTCGTCACCCCGAGCTCCTCGAGGGCCTCGCAGAAGCGCCGGTAGATCGCCTCGGCATGGACCGGCTCGGCGGCCGCGGTGAAGCCCGGCCGGCGCCCCCGCCGCGTGTCCGCGTACAGCGTGAACTGGCTCACCGCGAGCACGGCGCCCCCGACGTCGGCCAGCGCCAGGTTCGTCCGTCCGTCCGCGTCCTCGTGGATCCGGAGCTCGACGACCCGCCGGGCCAGCCCGACCGCGACCGCGTCGTCGTCGTCCGGCGCGACGCCGAGCAGGACGAGGAGGCCACGCCCGATCGACCCGGCGACCTCGCCGCCGACCCGGACCTCGGCGCGCGAGACGCGCTGGAGGAGCGCCCGCATCTACGCCCCGCCTGCGGGGCCCGGCTCCACGTCGGCGGCGGGTGCCCGCCGGCGTCGGCTGCCGCCCCGCCTGCCAGGCGTCGGCGGCGACGCGCCGCGGGCCGCCGCGGCGAGGCCCAGGAGCTCGTCGCGCCGCGCCCCGAAGCGCTCCTCGATCCAGGCCGCGGCGGCGCGGGGCACCAGGAGGTCGACGTCGCGGATCCCGTCGGGACCGACGAGGCCGTCGCCGCGGAGCATCAGGACCGGCACGCCCGCCGCCTCGATCGCGTCGCGCAGCGGCTCGCCGAGCGCCCGCGGCAGGCTCGCCAGGCGGACCATCTGGTCCCGCGGCTCGGGCAGGACCCCGTCGTTCAGCTCGACCGCGTAGCCCTCGTCGGCCAGCGCCCGCATGAGGCGCACCTCGCGGGCCGGGTTGCGGCCGGGCGCGAAGATCGCCGTGCCGGCGATGAGCACGTCGGCTCCCAGCCCGCCGACGATCTCGGCGGTCTCGCGACTCACGCCGCCGTCGACGTGGACCTCGCCGCCCCAGGGCTTGTCCGCCAGCAGGCGCCGGGCGGCCGGCACCTTCGCCTCCGCCACCTCGCGCATGAACGACTGGCCGCCGAAGCCGGGCTCGACGGTCATCACCATCACGATGTCCAGGAGGTGCCGGTACGGGTCGAGCGCCGTCATCGGGGTCCCCGGGCGCATCGCCAGCCCGGCGGCCCGGCCGGCGGCCCGGATGCGCCGCAGGATCGGCTCGATCGGCTCCTCGACCTCGACGTGGACGGTGATCGAGTCGCACCCCGCGGCCAGGAACTCGTCGAGCCAGCGTCCCGGCTCGGCGATCATCAGGTGCGCGTCGAACGGGGTCCGGGTGACCGGCCGGAGCGATGCGATCGTGCCCCACCCGAAGGTCAGGTTCGGGACGAACCGGGCGTCCATCACGTCGAGATGGATCCGGTCCGCGCCCGCCTTGACGGCCCGCCGGACCTCGCGGGCAAGGTTCGCCAGGTCGGAGTTCAGGATGCTGGCCGCGATGAGGGCCCGTCCGTCGCCCATCAGCGGCTCCCCCGCGGACGCGGGCGGCGGGCCGGCGCGGGGCGGGCCGCGTCGAGGCCGACCGGGACCGGGCTCGCGCTCCGCTCGCCGCGCAGGGCGGCCGCCGACTCCGCGACCAGGCGTTCGCGGCGACGGGCGACGATCGGCGCCGGCGGCTCGCCCGCCTGCTCGGCGGCCAGCTGACCGCAGGCGGCGCCGACCTCCTGGCCCCGGTTCCGGCGGACGGTGACGCCGATCCCGCCCGCCGCGAGCCGCGCCGCGAAGGCCGCGATGCGGTCCGGGCTGCTGGCGCGCCACGGCGTGTGGGCGACGGGGTTCATCGGGATGCAGTTGACGTGGGCGCCGGAACCGCGCAGCAGGCGCACCACGGCGTCCGCGTCGGCGGGCGTGTCGTTGATCCCGTCGATCATCACGTACTCGTAGCTCACGCGGCGGCCGGTCTCCTCCCCGTAGGCCCGCGCGGCGGCCACGACCTCGGCCACGGGCCAGCGCCGGTTGAGCGGGACCAGCAGATCGCGCAGGGGATCCCGGGCGGCGTGCAGGCTGATCGCGAGCGTCCACTGCGGCCGCAGCCGCGTCAGCCGCTCGATCGCCGGGACGACGCCGGACGTGGAGAGGGTGAGGTGGCGGGCGCCCATCCCGAACCGGGCGGGGTCCGTCAGCGCGGCCGCGGCCCCGAGCACGGCGTCGAGGTTCAGGAGCGGCTCGCCCATGCCCATGAAGACGATGTTCGTGAGATGGCGGTCCGCCGCGGCCAGCCGCCGGCGCGCGTGCCGGGCCTGGTCCACGATCTCGGCCACGTCGAGGTCGCGCTCGAACCCGAGCTCGCCGGTCGCGCAGAACGGGACAGCCGACGGCGCAGCCCGCCTGGCTGCTGATGCACAGCGTGTTCCGCTCGCGGCGACCCGCGCCGGCGGGATAGTGCATCAGGACCGACTCGACGAGCCGGCCGTCGGAGCAGGCGATGCAGGGCCTTCTCCGTCGCGCCCTCGTCGGCCGGCGTGAGCGTCGTGGCGGCGACCGTGTCGAACCGGATCCGCTCCGCCAGCGCGGCCCGGAGCGGCCGTGCCAGGGTCGTCACGTCCTCCCAGTCCGCCGCCGCTCGAGCGCCAGGCCGCATCCGCGACCTGGCGGGCCCGGAACGCCGGCTCGTCGAGGGCAGCCGACGAGTGCCGCGGCCTCGTCCGTCCCGAGGCCCCCGATCCCCGGGCGCGGGTCGCGGGCGACCGGGAGCGGCCGCGGGGCGCGCGGCCGGATGGGAGGCGCTCGTCGACTCGCTCATCGGGGGTTCATGCTACCCGCGCGCCGACCACCGCGGGCCGACCCCGCCGGTACGCGGAGCCGTCCATCGCGCGACCCCCGGCCGGCCGGACCTCCAGGAGGCGCAGCCGTCCCCGACCCGTCGCCAGGGCGATCCCCGGGCCGTCGGCGACGACGGTGCCCGGGACGTCGCCGGCACTCCCCTCCCCGGCCTCGGCGCGGAGGACGGCGAGGCGGCCGCCGGCGAGGTCGACGAAGCTGCCGGGCCACGGGCGGAACGCGCGGACCTGGCGCTCCAGCTCGACGCGCCGGTCGCCCGGGGTCCAGGCGGCCGTCCTCGCGGTGAGCGGCCGCGTCACCGTGACGCCGTCGGCCGCCTGGGCGTCGGGCCGCCAGCTCGCCGCGCAGGTAGGGCCCGATCGACCGCGCGAGGAGGCCGCGCGGCCAGCCCCGCGAGGCGCGCTTCCACGGCGGGCGCGTCCTCGGCGGGCCGAGCGCGCGTGCGCTCGACGGCCAGGAGCGGGCCGGTGTCCATCCCGGGGTCCATCCGGAAGAGCGAGACGCCCGTCTCCGGGTCGCCCGCCAGGATCGCCGCCGGGATCGGCGTCGCCCCGCGGTGGCGCGGCAGGAGCGACGGGATGGAGGTTGACGATGCCGTGGGGCGGCATGTCGAGCACGGCGGATGGCAGGATCCTCCCGTAGTCCGCCAGGATCCCGATGTCGGGGGCGAGCGCGGCGAGCCGCTCCAGGAACGCCGCCGTCGCGCAGGCGCTCGGGCGTGAGCACCGGGACCGTCGAGCCCGGTGACCGCGGGCCCCGACCGCCGTCGGCGTCAGCTGCGCGCGCCGGCCGGCTGGCCGCGGCGGCGCGGTCACCACGCCGACGAGGGTCAGCTCCGGGGCGGCGAGCACCCCCTCGAGAACGGGAACGGCAAACGCGCCGGATCCGAAGAAGACCGTCCGGGCACGCTCCACGTCAGCCGCGCGAGGCCGCCTTCGCCTTCTCCGGGGTCGATCCCGCGCCGCTCCGAGCTCGGCGTCGACGTCGTCCTCGTCGTCGTCGCCGCCGCGGCCCACCGGGATCATCTCGTCGGGCGAGGCCAGGTAGTCGATGTAGAGCTTGCCCTGCAGGTGGTCGAGCTCGTGCTGCAGGGCGCGGCCGAGGAGCCCGCTGCCGGCCACCTTGTACTTCCGGCCGACGCGGTTCTGGGCCACGACCCAGACCTGCTCCCGGCGCGTGACGTACGCCACGAAGCCGGGGATCGACAGGCAGCCCTCCAGGTCGCGGTCGTCGCCCTCGGCGCGGACGATGCGCGGGTTGACCAGCTCGAGGAGCCGGTCGCCCGACCTCGACGACGGCGACGTTGAGGGGCTCGCCCAGCTGGGGGGCCGCCAGCCCGACCCCCGGTGCGTTGCGCATCGTGTCGGTCAGGTCGTCGATGAGGTGGCCGAGCAGCTTGCCGAAGCTCTCCACCGGCTCGCCCTTGAGGCGCAGCCGGGGGTCTCCGAGCGTGAGGATCGGGAGGACGCTCATGCTCCGAGTATAGAGGACCGCCCGGGGCGGCCCGGTCGCGAGCTCAGGCCTGCGGCTCGGCGGGCGGTGGAGCGTCCGCCTCGTCCGGCGCCGGCGCGGGGGACGCCCCCGGTCCCTCCGGCGCGTCCGACGGCGGGACGCCGCCCTCGGCGCCCCGGTGGCGGACCTCCTCGGCGAACCGCCGCGAGCGCTCGGCGACCTTCGTGCCGACGTCCTCCGTGACCTCGGCCGCGCGCCGGGCCAGCGGTCCCGCCTTCTCGCCGGCCACGGCCGCGAGCTCGGCAGCCTTCGCGGCGACGTCGCGGGCGACCGGCGCGGCCTCGGCGGCAACGCGGTCGATCATCTGCTGAAGCTGGGCGAGCCATTCGCGCGCCTGGGCGCTGCGCCCGTCGCCGGCCGCCTCCCAGCCGCCCGCCGGCTCGGAGGCCGGCTCGTCGGGCGGTACCTCGGCGTGCTCACCCGTCGGCTCGGGATCGAGAGGCTGGTTGATCTCGTCGCTCATCAGTCAGGTCCTCGTGCGGGCCCCCATTCTCGGGCAGTTGGTCGAATTCGGCCAAGAGGCGTCCGGACCCCCTGCTGATGCAGCGTCGCCGCGCGGCAACCCGGCGCCGGGTGGCGATGCCTCCGCCGCAGGGGCCTACAGCAGGCTCTCCGGATCGACGTCCACCGACCACGGAAGCCCCGGGTCGCCGTCGAGGATCCCACGTGGGTCCGGTCCCCGCAGGATGACGTTGAAGCGCCAGCGTCCCGCCCGGCGCGGCACGTAGGCCGGGGCGGGACCGGCCACGACGACCGGCAGGCCGCGCTCGGCCGCCCGCGCTCGCAGACGCTCGACCATCGCCCGGCCCTCCGCGCGGGCGGCGTCGCGATCCTCCAGGCCGACCGTCAGCTTGATGGTCGACCCGTACGGGGGCGCCCCGAAGCGCTCGCGCGCGGCGAGCTCGGCGTCGTAGAACGCGGCCGCCTGGCCCGCGACGACGGCCCGGATCGCGGGGTGCTCCGGCTGGTAGGTCTGGACGATGGCCCGGCCGGCGAGCGCCCCGCGTCCGGCGCGCCCGATCGCCTGCACCAGGAGCTGGTACGTGCGCTCGGCGGCGCGCTCGTCGGGCAGGGTCAGGGCGACGTCGGCCGAGACGATCCCGACGAGGGTCACCTCGGGGATGTCGAGACCCTTCGCGACCAGGCTCGTGCCGACGAGGACGTCGAGACGCCCCTCTGTGAACGCGTCGACGACGCGCGCGGCCGCCCCCCGTCGCTCCACCACGTCGCGGTCGAGGCGCCCGACCCGCAGCTCCGGCAGGCGGTCGCGGACCTCGGCCTCGAGACGTTCCGTGCCGCCGCCGAGGTAGCGGATCCGCGGCGAGCCGCAGGCGGGGCAGCGCGACGCCATCGGCGCCGCGGCGCCACAGTGGTGACAGCGCAGGGTCATCCCGGCCTGGTGGTAGACGAGCGGCCGGGTGCACTCGGCGCAGGCCTGGACGTGCCCGCAGTCGCGGCACAGGACCGCCGAGGCGGCGCCGCGCCGGTTGATCACGAGGATTGCGCGCTCGCCGGCGTCGCGGTCCAGGGCGGCCAGCTGCTCGACCAGCCGGCGCGAGAGCAGCCCGCGATTGCCGGCCGCCAGCTCCTCGCGCAGGTCGACGAGCTCGACGGCCGCGGCCGCGCCCGCCGCCCGCTCCGCCAGCGTCGCGCGGCGGTAGCGACCGAGCCGCGCCCGACCCTCGGTCTCCACCGACGGCGTGGCGCTCCCGAGAACCACCGCCGCGCCGGCGAGCGCCGCCAGCCGGACGGCGACGTCACGGGCCTGGATCCGCGGGCGTCCGGTCGCTCTTGTAGGTCGCCTCGTGCTCCTCGTCGACGACCACCAGCCCCACGTCGGCGAGCGGCGCGAGGACGGCCGTCCGGGTGCCAACGACCACGTCGACGGCGCCGGCCCGGATGCGCCGCCAGGCATCGGCCCGCTCGCCGTCCCCGAGCGCGGAGTGGACGACGGCCACCTCGGCGCCGAGATCGGCGCGGAGCCGGTCGACGAGGGGCAGCGCGAGGGCGATCTCCGGGACGAGGATCAGGGCGGGCCGATCGGCGGCCAGGCAGGCCGCGATGGCCTCGGCGTAGACGGCCGTCTTGCCCGCCCCGGTCGGCCCGTCGAGCAGGAGGGGCGTGGGGTCGCGGGCCGCGATGGCGGCGATCACGTCCGTCGCCGCGGCGGCCTGGGCCCCGGACAGCGGGGCGCCGGCCGGCCGCGAGCCGCGCCGGCCGACGGCGCGTGCGGCGAGCAGGTCCCGCGGCCGCTCCCGCGTGACGAGCGTGACGAGCCCGCGCCGCGCCAGCGACGCCAGGCTTCCGGAGCCGTGTCGCCCGGCGAGCGCGGCCGCGGCGAGGCCCTCGTCCCCCGCCGGTGCGAGCTCGTCGAGGACGGCCGCCTGGCGCGGGCCGAGGGCCCGGCCGTCGGGCGGCCGCTCCCCCGCGGCGGCAGCGACGCCGGCCGGCGTCGCGCTGGCCCAGCGCTCGTAGCGCGGCAGCGCCCCGGCCGAGCCGAGGGCCCACGCCAGGTCGACGCGGCCGGTCCGCTCAAGGGTTCGCAGGCGGCGCAGCGCGGCGGGACGGCTCTCGGCGACGGGCAGCCCGCGGAGCGGCCGGGGACCCGCCGCGAGGGCCTCGAGCAGCGCCCGCGTTGCCGGGTCGTCGCCCGGCTCCGGGCCGTCGAGGGCGGTCGCCACCAGGTCGAGGCGCTCGAGGAGGCCGGGCGGCAGCATCGCCCGGATCACCAGGGCCAGCGGCGCCAGGTAGTGCTCGGCGATCCCCCGGGCGAGCGCCAGCGACAGGGGCGGCAGGAGCGGGCCGTCCGCGCGGACCCGCGCGGCCAGCGGCCGGGGCGTCACTCCCTCGGGCGCGACCGCGTCGCCCAGCACGATCCCCAGCGCCCGACGGCGGCCCCATTCGACCAGCACGGCCTCGCCCGGCGCGACGTCGGCAAGAGCCGCCGGGACGGCGTAGGTCCAGGTGCGGTCGCCGGCGACGCCGGTGGCGTCGATCGCGACCTCCACGTGGCGGCCGGGGGACGGCTCCGCGACGAGCCCCAGGCTGTCCGGGGCCGCCGGGGTGGCGCCGACCTCGCCCGGGCCCATCGTCGTCAGACGACGACCTGGCGGTCCGGGTGGCGCTCCCGCTCGGCCCGGATGATCTCGTCGATGCGCGCCGCGGTCCGCTCGACCTGGCCGTCCTCGTTCACGACGACGTGATCGTAGTCGCCGGCGCGGGCGAGCTCGATGGCGGCGTTCCGCTGGCGCAGCTCGAGCTCCTCGGCCGTCTCGGTGGCGCGGGCCCGCAGGCGCCGGAACAGCGCCTCCAGCGAGGGCGGCACGACGAAGACCAGCAGCGCGTCGGGCACGAGCGACTTGAGCGCCGCGGCGCCCTGGACGTCGATCTTGAGGATCACGTCGTGGCCGGTCGCGAGGGCCCGGCGAACCTCCGCCCGCGGCGTGGCATACCAGTTGCCGTGGACCTCGGCCCACTCGAGGAAGGCGCCGGCGTCGCGCAGGGCCGCGAACCGGGGCCGGGTGATGAAGTGGTAGCTGGTCCCGTCCACCTCCCCGGGGCGTGGCGCGCGCGTCGTGCAGGTCACGACGTAGTGGTAGTCCGGGTCGCGGGGTCGCTGGCGGAGCGCCTCGATGATCGTGTCCTTTCCCACCCCCGACGGGCCCGAGACGACGACGAGCAGGGCGCCGGGCACCCCGGCGCTCGGGAGGCCGGCGAGCGGATCGTCGGGCGCCGGGGCGGCGCCGAGCGGGCGCTCGCTCACCGGCGGTCGCCGTTGTCGTCCGGGGGACGCGGCGGGAGGTCGGCGGCGGCGCTGCGGAGCGCGTCGAGCACGCCCTCCAGCTCCGCCGGCAGGGGCGCCTCCAGGCGCACGAGGTCACCGGTCGCAGGCGCCGCGAAGACCAGACGCCAGGCGTGCAGGAAGAGTCGTTCGAGCCTGTCAGGCCCGCGCCGCGCGGTCCCCGTGCCGTAGACCGTGTCGCCCGCGATCGAGTGGCCAAGCGCGGCGAGGTGGACCCGGATCTGGTGCGTCCGCCCGGTCACGAGGTCCAGCTCGAGGAACGTCCAGCCCGCGAAGCGCTCGCGGACCCGGTAGCCCGTCACCGACGGCCGCCCGTCCGCCACGACGGCCATCCGCATGCGGTTCTTCGGATCCCGGCCGATGGGCGCCTCGATCCGGCCGGCAGCCGCCTGGACGCTCCCCTGCACCAGGGCGAGGTAGGTCTTCTTGACCCGGCGGGCCTTGAGCTGGGCCATGAGGCTGGCCTGGGCGACGTCGGTCTTGGCGACCATGAGCAGGCCCGACGTGTCGCGGTCCAGCCGGTGGACGATGCCCGGCCGCTCGACGCCGGCGATCCCGCCGTAGGCCGTGTCGCGCGCGAGGAGCGCGTTGACCAGCGTGCCCGACCAGTGGCCGGGGCTCGGGTGCACGACGAGCCCGGCGGGCTTGTCGACGACGAGCACGTCGTCGTCCTCGAAGACGACGTCGAGCGGGATCGCCTCGGGCTCGATCCCCGCCGGCTCGGGCGGCGGGACGTCGATGACGAGAACCGCGCCGGAGGGGACGATCGTGTTGGCCTTGACGAGACTGCCGTCCGCGGTGACCCGGCCCTCGGAGATCAGGCGCTGCACGCGGCTCCGCGAGAGGCCGGAGAGGTCGGCGGCGAACCGGTCGGCACGCCCGCCCCCGCCGGCCGGGACGACGAGCCGCAGCTCCGTCATGGCGCGGGGGTCTCCCGGCGCCCCGCGGGCAGGATCACCATCAGGAGCAGGAGCAGGATCGAGGTCGAGATCGCGGCGTCGGCCACGTTCCAGGTGTAGAAGCGCCAGCCGCCGGGGATCCCCATGTCGACGAAGTCGACGACGTATCCCAGGCGGGCCCGGTCGATGAAGTTGCCGACGGCGCCACCCAGCAGGAGCCCCAGCGCCACCGTCGCCAGCCAGCCGCTGCTCACGAACGCCCGGCCGTGGTACCAGATGATCAGGCCCATGACCCCGATGCTAAGGACCGCGAACAGGACGGCCTGGTCGCGGAAGAGCCCGAAGAGGGCTCCGGTGTTCTTGACGTACCAGATCCGGAGCCACTCGCCGAGCACGTCGACGGGCACCCCGATCTCGAAGCTCCCGACGACCCACGCCTTCACGAGCTGGTCGACGACGATGACGCCGGTCGCGATTCCGAAGAAGACCACCCAGTGGCGCGCCCGCGACGCCGCGGCTCGCTCGCTCGTCGCGGTGGGCACGGGGCCGCGGCCTCCACCGCGTCCGTGACCGAGGTCGATCCGGCCTCGCTCACCCCGCCGCTCCGGCGCGCCGGCGCAGGGCGATGCTGGCGCGGCGTCGCGCCGAGGGCGACCGTGGCGGTGGGCCAGCCGTCCGGCAGCGGGCCTTCGGCGACGGAGTCGGCCAGCGTCTCGGCGGCCACGGCCGCCAGGTGGGATCGAACGCCGGCGGCGTCGCCGTCGAACCGGACGACGAGGTCGATCCGGTCGTCCAGCTCCAGGCCCGCGTCGCGGCGGAGGTCCTGGATCGCGCGCTGCAGCTCGCGGGCGTCGCCCTCCGCGCGAAGGTCGTCGGTGCAGCTCGGTGTCGATGACGACGACGAGCCCATCGTCGTGGGCGACGGCAGTCCCGGGCCGCGGCGCCGCGAGGATCTCCACCTCGTCGGGCGCCAGGACGACACCGCCGAGGGCCACAGAGCCGTCCGGACGGATCTCGAAGCGGCCCTCCCGGGCGGCCGCCATGACGGCCGGGATCGCGGGGCCCAGCTTCTTCCCGATCTTCGGCAGGAGGGGCTTCACCCGTCGCTCGACCAGCTCGGACTCGTCCCCCATCCGGACGACCTCGCGGACGTTGACCTCCTCGGCCACGATCCCCAGGAGCGCGTCCAGCTCCGGGTGCTCGTCGCCCGGCAGCGCGATCCACAGGCGGGCGAGCGGCTGGCGCGTGCGCAGCCCGGCCTGCGCGCGGAGCGTCCGCGCCAGCTCGACCGCGCGCTGGGCGATCTCCATCCCGGCCTCCAGGCGCGGGTCGCGCAGGGCGGCCAGCTCGGCGGTCGGCCAGCGGGTGAGGTGCACACTGTCCGGAGCGGCGGGGTCGTCCCGCACGGCAAGGTTCTGGTAGACCGCCTCGGCCAGGAACGGCAGCATCGGCGCCGCGATCCGCATCAGCCCCAGGAGGGCGGCGTGGAGCGTCGCGAAGGCCGCCGCGCGGTCGGCACCCTGGGCCGCCCGCGACAGGCGGCGGCGGCTGCGCCGCAGGTACCACGTGGAGAGCTCGTCGATGAAGCCCGAGATCGCCGCCGCCGCGGCGTCAGTGTCGTAGTCGGCAAGGCGATCCTCGACGCGGGCCGCAAGCCCGGCCAGGCGCGAAAGGATCCAGCGGTCGAGGACCGCCCGCTCCGCCACCGGCGGCGCCGGGTCGCCCGGCCGCCAGCCCGCCAGCCTGGCGTAGGTAACGAAGAAGGCGTAGACGTTCCACAGGACCAGGAGCTCGCGACGGGCCTCGTCGGCCGCGTGCCAGCCGAAGAGGATGTTGTCGTCGGGGCGGGCGTTGGCGTACATCCAGCGCATGACGTCGACGCCCATCCGCTCGGCGGCCTCGTCGAACTCGATCGCGTTGCCCCAGCTCTTGTGCATCGGCCGGCCGTCCTCGCCGAAGAGGGTGGCGTAACCGAAGATCGTCCGGAACGGCTCCTGGCGGCGCAGGACGGTGCTCATGGCCAGCATCGCGTAGAACCAGTTGCGGAACTGCCCGGGGAAGCTCTCCGTGATGAAGTCGGCCGGGAACCACTGCGCCCAGTGGGCCGGGTCCTCGCGGAAGTGCATCGTCGAGAACGGCACGATGCCGGCGTCGAGCCACGGGTTGCCCACGTCCGCGATCCGGGAGACCGGCGCCCCGCAGCCGCGGCAGGCGATCCTGACCGCGTCGACGAACGGGCGGTGCGGGGTGTGGCCCTCGAACGCGTCCCAGCCCTCGACGGCCCGTTGGCGGAGCTCGTCGCGGCCGCCGACGACGTCGAACGTCCCGCAGGCCTGGCAGTCGTAGATCGGGAGCGCGAGGCCGTAGTAGCGCTTCTTGGAGATCATCCAGTCGCGCATGTTCAGGAGCCAGTCGAGCTCCCGCTCGTAGCCGAAGGCGGGGATCCAGCGGATCCGGTCGACGACCTCCATGATCTGGTAGCGGAGCGACGCGTCGACTTCCTCGGGGGTCAGCTCCGGCCGGGGCCGGTCGTAGACCGGCCCCATGCTGATGAACCACTCGTCGACCAGCCGGAACAGCAGCGGGGTCCCGCAGCGCCAGCAGTGCGGGTAGCGATGGGTGTATGCCTCGAGGTGGTAGAAGAACTGCCGGCGCTCGAGGTCATCGACGATCGCCTCTGCAACGGCCGGCGCCTCCTTCCGGGCGAGCCAGCCGTACCCGTCGTAGTAGCGGCCATCCTCGTCGATCGGACCGATGACGGGCAGGCCGATCGCCTTCCCGAGCTGGTAGTCCTCCGCCCCGCACCCCGGGGCGATGTGGACGATCCCCGTGCCCTCCTCCTCGCCGACCAGGTCCCACGTGACGACCCGGTGCTCGTAGGGCTCCCCGCCGGGGCCGCCGGCGTCGAAGGCACTGCGGACGGCCGGGAGCTCGTCGTAGGGGCCGCGGTAGCGCCAGCCGGCCAGGTCGCGGCCCGGCCGCTCCTCGAGGACGGTGAACGGACCGACGACCGCTTCCCTCAGCCTGCCTTTCGCCACCCAGTGCTCGCCGTCGCCCTGGCGGATGCGGACGTACGCCATCTCCGGGCCGACGGCTGCCGCCACGTTCGCGGCGAGCGTCCAGGGGGTGGTGGTCCACACGAGGAGCGACTCGCCCGACCGGTCGACGAGCGGGAAGCGGACGGTGAGTCCCGGGTCCTCGCGGTCGGCGTAGCCCTCGTTCATCTCCATCTGGGAGAGGCCGGTCCCGCAGCGCGGGCACCAGGGCATGGAGTCGTGGCCCTTGTAGACCCAGCCGCGCCGGTGGCACTCGGCCAGGAAGCCCCAGATGAGGTCGTTGTTCTCGTTGCTGAACGTGAAGTAGCTGCCCCCGAGATCGGGCATCCCGAGACGCCCGACGATCATCTCGACCGTGTCGGAGACGGTCCCGTCGGGGCCCTCGAGGCTGACGACCCGGGCCGGGTCCTCGGCCAGGACATCGCGCAGCCGGAGGAGCTCGTCGGGGTCGTTCCAGTCCATCCAGTAGCCCAGCCGGATGCTCTGCTCCGTCTGGCGGGCGGCGTAGGTGAGCACGCGCTGCTTGCAGAGGCTGACGAAGTCGGCGACCCCGAACTGCTCGATGTCGCGCTTCGAGGTGAACCCGAGGTCCTTCTCGACGTTGACCTCGACCCACAGGCCCTGGCAGTCGAACCCGTTCTGCCAGCGCTGGTCCTCGCCGAGCATGGCGTGGTAGCGCTGGAAGACGTCCTTGTAGGTGCGGCCCCAGGCGTGGTGGACCCCCATCGGGTTGTTGGCCGTGATCGGCCCGTCCAGGAAGCTCCAGCGCGGGCCGCCGGCGTTCTGCTCGCGGAGGCGCGCGAACGTCCGCTGCCGGCGCCACAGGGCGAGGATCTCGTGCTCCTGCGCAACGAGGTCGGGCTTGCTGCTGACCGGGTCGAACATCGGGCCTCGGCTGGGGAACAGGCTGGCGGGCCGCGGGCGGGCCCGGCGTCACGCAACGACGCCACGGGCCGTCACAGCACCTCGGACACACTTCACGGAGGTTCCCCCTATCCTACCTGCGATGAACCGCCCGCAGGAACCGCGCCACCGCGCCCGTTCCGCCTTCACGGCAGCCTTCCTGTCGATCCTGTTCCCGGGCCTCGGCCACGCCTACGCCGGCGCCTGGCACCGCGCCATCGCGTTCGCCACCCCCCCGTTCCTCCTGCTGGCGTTCGCGCTGGGCATCACGCTCACCTACCAGGTCGAGCTGCTCGGCGTGGTCCTCCAGCCGCCGGTGCTGCTCGGGATCTTCGTCGGCAACATCGTCGCTCTCATCTATCGCATCGTCGCGGCGATCGACGCCTACCGTGTGACGACCTTCCTGAATCGCTGGGACCAGGGCGCCGGGCGCCTTGGCCCGTCGCGTTCGCTGCTGGCACCCCTCTCCGTGGCAGGCCTCCTGGCCGTGGTCATGGTGATGAGCGGCGCCCACGTCGCCGTCGCCTACTACGACATGCAGGCGCTGGACCTCGTGCAGGGCGTCTTCAACCCGGAGGGCGGCGACGAGGACCCCACGCCCGATCCCTCGACGAGCGCCACTGCCAGCCCCGGCGATGCCGAGCCGACCGAGACGCCGCTCGAGACACCTCCCCCGAACGCGACCGAGGCTCCGGTCGAGGCGACGCTGCCGCCGTGGGACGGCAAGGGCCGCCTCAACGTGCTGCTGATCGGGTCGGACCGCCGCCCCGGCGAGGGCTCGTACAACACCGACACGCTGATCGTCGCGAGCATCGATCCGACCACCGGCCAGGTCGCGATGTTCAGCATCCCCCGCGACACGACCGGGATCCCGCTGCCCAACGTGCCGGCCCGGTCGGTCTTCGGCACGACCTGGAACCGCAAGATCAACGCCCTCTTCCAGCAGGCCCGCGTCCGCCCGGACCTCTTCCCGGGCGGGAAGCTCAGCGGCTACCAGGCCCTGAAGTCCACGCTGGGCGGGCTCTACGGGATCAAGATCCAGTACTTCGTCGAGGTCGACTTCAACGGCTTCCGCAAGGTCGTCGACGCCCTCGGGGGCGTCACGGTCAACGTCCAGGTTCCCGTCATCGACGACGACTATCCCGGCGACAAGGGCAAGCTCCGCGTCTACATCCCGACCGGCGTGCAGCACATGAGCGGCGCCGAGGCCCTGGTCTACGCGCGGTCGCGCCACACCTCGTCGGACTTCGACCGGGCCGCCCGCCAGCAGCGCGTGATCCTGTCGCTGCGCCAGCAGGCCGACTTCGCGACCCTGGCCCGCCCCGACGTCCTCTCGGCGCTCGTGAAGGCGACGAAGGGCGCGGTCAAGACCGACTTCCCGGTCGCAAAGCTGCCCCAGCTGATCGAGCTCGCCCAGCGGATCGACGTCGGGAACCTTCGTTCGTTCGTCTTCACCCCGCCCTACTACGGCACCGAGGGCTACGTCAACGGCCTCTACGTGCTCCAGGCGAACGTCGCCCGGATCCGCCAGGCGGCGTCCAACGCGTTCAACTTCAACCCGCGCGAGCAGGCCCAGCGCCAGGAGATCGCCGAGGAGGGCGCGGCGGTCTGGGTCGTCAGCGGCACCGGCGAGCCGGCCCGCGCGACGGCCCTCGCGGGCTACCTCGACTACCAGGGCTTCGCCGCCTCCGCGCCGCGCGGGCAGGCGCCGGACACCGCGAATGCCAAGACGATCCTGCGGGCCTACAACGGCGCCGAGGTCGCCTTCCCGAAGACGATCGCCCGGCTCGAGGCGCTCTTCAAGGTCACCTTCGTCACCGCGACCGATCCGAAGATGCGGACCGACATCGTCGTCGTCCAGGGGTCGCGCACGCAGCGCTTCCAGCCTCCCGCCAGCCCCTGACGGGCGCCGCGCACCGGGTCCGGGCGGGGACCCCGGGTCGCCCGGTCGCCCGGGCCCGGCCCGGTCAGCGGGTGTAGACCGGCGTCACCCAGTGGGCGTACGCCGGGACGTTGCCCCGGACGATGTCGAAGTAGCGGTCCTTGACCTGGCGGGTGATCGGACCCACGCCGCCGCCGCCGACGGCGCGCCGATCGACCTCGATGATCGGGCTGATCTGGGCGCCGGTCCCGCAGAAGAAGGCCTCGTCGGCGACGTAGATCTCGGACCGGTCGATCGTCCGCTCGACGACCCGCAGCCCCAGCTCGGCGCAGATCTCCATGATCCCGGCCCGCGTGATCCCCTCGAGGATGTCGTCGGTGACCGGGGGCGTCAGCACGACCCCGTCGCGGATCACGAAGATGTTCTCCGCGGAGCCCTCGGAGATGTGGCCGTCCTCGGTGAGGACGAGGGCCTCGTCGTAGCCGTTGAGCATGGCCTCCGACTTGCTGAAGGCCGGGTTCACGTAGCTGCCCACGATCTTGGCGCGGGACGGGATCGCCGGGTCGGCGGTGCGGCGCCAAGACACCGTCCCGATCCTGACCCCGACCGCGGTGTCGACGTAGTCGCCGAACGGCAGGGCCAGGATGTAGTAGCGGTGCTCCAGCCCGTGGAGCTTCACGCCGATCGCCCGGGTGCTCTTGTAGAACGACGGCCGGACGTAGGCATCCTCGCGGAACCCGTTGCGCCGCAAAACCTCGATCGCCTCGGCCGTCAGCTGGTCGATCGACGGAAGGTCCGGCATCAGGAGCACCTTGGCAGAGTTGCGGATCCGCTCCATGTGCTGGCGCACCTTGAGCGCGTAGAGCTGCCCGTGCTCCGCGTTCCAGTACGCCCGGATCCCCTCGAAGACGGCCGTCCCGTACATGAAGGCGTGGGTCATGATGTTGACGTTCGCCTCGCCGAGCGGGACGTAGCGGCCCTCGAACAGGCACACGAGCGAGGCCGGATCGACGGGCGCGGCGGCGGCGCTCGCGGAGTCCCCGGCGGCGGGCTTCTGGGTCAGCATCGGGTCGGCTCCTTCCGGTGATCCCGACGGGGCGGCGCGCCCCGGCGAGCGCCCCGAGTATAGCCGCGGGCACCGCCCCGGGATCGCGGTCGACCGGCCGGCCGCGTCAGCCGGCGCCGCCCATCGACGCGATGACGACGCCCAGGTAGACCAGGTAGAAGGCGCCGCCCACCAGGAGGCTCGACCCGGTCAGGCGGCGCCTGGCGAGGGCCGGCAGGACGATCGCGCCGAGCGAGAGGACGGCGATCCCGGCCGACAGGAAGGCGATCGCGTTCCCCTCACCGATCGTCCAGTCCTCGGGCGCGAACACGAGCGCCACGCTCGGTGGGATCGCGCTCTGGAAGACCATGGCGCCCGTGATGTTCCCCAGCGCCAGGTTGTCCTTGCCCTGGCGGACCCAGATGACGCTGTTGAGCTTCTCCGGGAGCTCTGTGGCGATGGGGGCGATGACCAGGGCCAGGAGCGTGGGATCCACCCCCAGCCCGACCGCGATGCGGTCGACGGCGCCCACGAAGAAGGCGGCACCCACGATGATGCAGGTGAGCGCGACGACCACCTGGAGGGCGACGACCCACAGGCGCGGCGGCTCCTCCGGGGCGCGGCGCCCGACGGGGTCCAGCCGGTGGAGGCGCAGCGGCTCGGGGTCCTCGAGGTCCGCATCGCGCTCCTCGCGCAGGTGCGACCGGACGTACAGCGCGTACAGCACCAGCAGGCCGATGGCCACCAGCCACAGGTACGGGCGGAACGGCGGCGGCAGGAACGCGGCCCCGATCGCGATCGCGTAGGTCACCAGGAAGGCACGCGCGTCCCGTCCGAGGAGCCCGAGGTCGACCCGCGCCTCCGTCCCCGTGGCGCGGCGGCGTCGGAAGGCGAAGATCGCCGCGCCCGTGACGAACATGGCGAGCGTGGCCAGCATGAACGGCGCGCCCAGGATGGCCCCGACCCCCACCTCGTCGGCCGAAGCGGACTGCGTGAAGACGATGGCGATGATCGGGATGATCGTCTCCGGGAGGGCCGTCCCGACGGCCGCGAGGACGCTGCCGACGGCTCCTTCGGCCAGGTTCAGGCGGTGCCCGAACCACTCGACCCCGTTCGTGAAGAGCTCGGCCCCGACGAGGATGACCACGAGGGAGACGAGGAGGATGCCAACGTCCATGTGGTCAGCCTCCGGCGACGCCCGCCACGACCGCAAGGGCGATCACGACCAGGACTGCTACCCCAAGCAGCACCATCCGCCGCTCGCCCGCCCGGGCGAAGCTGAGCGTCGATGCCGTCACGCGCAGGAGCGGCGTCGCGATCGTGACCAGGAGGCCGAGCCACAGGAAGCCCTCCGGCCGGAGGGCCAGCAGGTCGGACGGGATGGCCGCCACGTCGAGCGGCGGCCAGCCCGGATCGAGCGGGGAGATCCCGGCGGCGACGAGGAGCAGGCTGCCGACCGCCAGCAGGAGGACGGAGAGCAGCGTCCCGACCCGGAGCAGGCGCGCGATCCGAACTTCGATGCCGGCCGGTGTCCCGCCGCCGGCCTCGGGCCCGCGGCCTGCCGTCGTCGCGCTCATGCGAGCGCCCGCAGCGCCATCTGGACGGCGGTCAGGGCGAGCACGCCGACGAAGAGGAGGCGCAGGACGCGGACGTTGATCCGGGTCGCGACGCGCGACCCGACCATCGCCCCCAGGAAGACGCCGACGGCCGTCGGCCCGGCCACGTAGGGGTCGATCCCGCCCCGCAGCAGGTAGACGATGGCCGAGGCAGCGGCGGTCACGCCGATCATGAGGTTGCTGGTGGCCGTCGCGACCTTGAGGGGCACGCCCATGACCAGGTGCATGAGGGGCACCTTCACGATGCCGCCGCCCACGCCGAGCAGCGCCGAGATCACGCCGGCACCCAGGCTTCCGCCGGCGCCTGCTCCCAGGCGGCGGGGCCGGTACCCGGGCCCGGCGATCTCGTCGGCCAGCGACGGGCCCGCCGGATCGACCCCGACGTCGGCCACTCCCAGCTCGTCGGCGGCCGGGTCCGGAGTGGCCGCTCGGCCGCGGCGCAGCATCGAGAACGCCGTGTACGCGAGCAGGAGGGCGAACAGGCCGGCGAGGAAGCGCTCGGGCAGGAGGAACGCGACCAGGCCGCCGAGCAGCGCGCCGGTCGCGGTGAACACCTCCAGGAGCATGCCCAGGCGCAGGTTGGCGAGGTGACGCTCCAGGTAGACGCCGGCCGCCGCGCTGCTGGTCATGATCACGCAGATGAGGCTGACCCCGACCGCCTCGCGGAAGGGCACGCCGAAGCCCACCGTGAGGAGCGGGACGATGAGGACTCCGCCCCCCAGGCCCAGGAGCGACCCGAAGACGCCCGCGCCGAAGCCGGCGCCGGCGAGGAGCAGCCCGACGGTCACCCTGCGCTCGGCCGGTGGGTGCGCCGGCGGGAGATCAGGGCCGCAGGTGCTGCGGTGCGTACGGCAGCAGCGCCACGTGACGGGCCCGCTTCAGGGCGACCGCCAGCTCGCGCTGGTGCGCGGCACACGTCCCGGTCTTCCGGCGCGGCTCGATCTTGGCCCGCTCCGAGAGGTAGCGGCGGAGGCGGCTGACCTCCTTGTAGTCGATCTGCGGGGTCTTGTCGGCGCAGAAGGCGCAGACCTTGCGGCGCCGGCGGTCGCGGTAGTAGTCGTCGCGCTTCTTGGATCGGGCGGGAGGCATGGGTCGGTGTGCTCCTTGGAGGATTCGTCAGAACGGGAGGTCGTCGAGGTCGGAGGGGGCTTCCTCCGGCGCCGAGTCACGGCGCACCGGCGACGACGCGGGCCGGGCGTCGGCCGGGAACGGCGGGGCGGATCCGCCCTCGCCCTCCTCGCGCGGCCGACGCTCGAGATTGGTGATCTGGTTGGCGACCAGCTCGGTCGTATAGCGCTTCTGTCCCTGCTGGTCTTCCCACTGGCGGGTCTGGAGGCGGCCCTCCACGTAGACCTTCCCGCCCTTGCGCAGGTTCTCGGCAGCCCGCTCGCCGAGCTGGGCCCACGCGACGACGCGGAACCACTCGGTCTCTTCCTGCCAGTTGCCGTCCTGGCCCTTGTAGTTGCGGTTCACGGCAACCGTGAACTGCGTGACCGCCTGGCCGCTCGGGGTGTACCGCATCTCCGGGTCACGCCCGAGGTTCCCGATGATCATCACCTTGTTCAGGGACACGGGAGAGGCCTCCGTTTCCGCGCTGGGGGCGGGATCAGTCGGTGGCCGCCGGGGCGGCCTCGCTCTCGGACTCGTCGATCAGCTCGACGTCCGGCACCTCGTCCTCGTCGTCCGACGGGGCCGGGGTGAGGTCGCCGTCCTCGACCTTGCCGCCGCGCAGGGCGCGGACGGGCCGGTCGACGCGGACGACGAGGTGGCGAAGGATCTCCTCGGTGATGAGCAGGGTCCGCTCCAGCTCCACGATCGACTCGGCAGGGGCGTCGAAGTGGAGGATGTGGTACGAGCCCTCGCGGTACCGGTCGATGGAGTAGGCCAGGCGGCGGCGGCCCCACGGGGCGGCCTTCACGATCTGGCCGCCGGCATCGGTGATCTGGCGGGTCGTCTTGTCCAGGACTGCCTGGATCCGGTCGTCCGGCGCGTCGGGCCGGAGGACGAGCATGAGCTCATAGCGGCGCATGGCCGTGTCCGCTCCTTCCTATGGGAAATGCCCCGCTCGGCGCGACCGGAACCCGGCCTGTCCCCCGGCAGAGCAGAAAGGACCGCGGGAGTGTACCACGGGGCCCCGGACCGGCCCTGCGCACCAGCACGGCGATCGGGCCGCTCCGCGTGTATCCTTCGCCCCGTTCAGCGCATCGACCCTGGGGGAGCGGCAGCCACGGTGACCACCTCGATTCTCCTGCTCTCGGCGGCTCCCGACACCGCCGGCCCGACCGCCGAGGTGCTGTGGGCGGGGGGCCACCAGGTCACGATCATCGCGGACCCCGACCAGGCAGTCCGCGAGGCAGGCGACTACACGCTCGTCGTCGTCGACGCCGTGGACCCGCCCCGCACCGGCGTCGAGGTCTGCGGCGAGATCCGGCGGACGCCGGCGCTGGCCGGCATCCCCGTGCTGTGTGTCTGCCAGGAGGACGACGTCGAGGAGCGCGTCCGCTTCCTGGAGGCGGGCGCCGACGACGTGATCGCCCGGCCCTTCGATCCGCGCGAGCTCGAAGCGCGGGTCGAGGGACTCCTCATCCGCTTCCAGCGCTCGCGGGACCTCGCGCCGATGACCGGGGGCGACATCCCCCTGGCGGGCCGCCGGCACCTCATCGCCTGCTTCAGCCCGAAAGGCGGCGTGGGAACCACGACCATCGCGGTCAACGTGGCCATGGTGCTTGCCGCCCAGCTCCCCAACCAGGTGCTGATCCTGGACCTCGACGTCGACTTCGGCCAGGTGGCGACCCATCTCAACGTGAAGCCGCGCCTCACCGTCTCGGACCTCGCGGCCGACGAGTCCGGCGTGCGCGAGCCGGAGTTCCTGCGCAGCTACGCCGAGAAGGTGGAGCCCGGGCTCCACGTGATCGCGGCCCCCGCAACTCCCGAGCTCGGGCGCACGATGACGCCGGCCCAGATCGACGCGATCCTCACGACGGCGCCGCACGCCTACCAGGTCATGGTCGTCGACATCGGGTCGACGCTCGACGAGCGGTCGCTCGCCGTCCTCGACCGGGCCGACGGGGTGATCGTCCCGATCACGCCCGAGATCGGCGCGCTGAAGGCCCTCCACGGGTTCCTGGAGTACGTGACCGAGGAGGGGGCCGTCCCCGCCAAGTCCACCTTCGTCCTCAACCACCTCTTCGCCCGCGACATGCTCTCGATGAAGCAGATCGAGAACGCCATCGCGGCGCGCGTCGATGTCGAGCTTCCCTACGACGCCGGCCTCTACCTGAAGGCGGTCAACGAGGGCATCCCCGTGGTCCGCAGCGCGCCGGCCTCTGCCCCAGCGCGCGCGCTGGTGCGCATTGCGGCCGTCGCGGCCGGCGTCGAGGATCTCGCGGAGGGCGGCCGGGATGCCCGGAAGAGTGCCGGGCGGCTCGGAGGGATTCTCCGCCGAGGCTGATCGCCCATCGGCCCCCGGGACCGTCGCGGCGCCAGGGGCGGGGACCGGAGCGTCAGCCGGTGACCTTCACCTGGCCGGCGGAGACGATGGAGATCGAGCCGCCCCACGTGCACATGCAGGTCGACGGGCTGGTCAGCGCGGGCACGCCGCCGATGGTCACCTTCGACGACCCGGGCGTCCAGGGCGAGGTCGTCACCGGGATGCAGGGCTGCGGCGTCAGCACGCCCTGCGCCGCGGACGTCGCGGCGGCCACCTGCGGGTTCGACGGCGTCGTGCACATCCCGAACGGCATGATGTTCGTCATCGGGAGCATGTCGGCGATCCGCGCCGCCAGCTGACCGCCGGCCTGGATCGGGGTCCCGGCGGGCAGGACCGTGAGGGCGGATGGGCTCGTGCCGAAGGAGCACGTCATCTGGGCCCCGTTGACGACGAGATCGGGCATCCGGGCTCTCCCCTGCCCCGCCGGCCACGGACCGGGCGGACGCGGCGAGTGTCGCACGCCGGGACGTTCCCGAACGGGCAGCCCTTCGGGTCCGCAGGGGTCGCGCGACCCGACGGGAAGTCCTGCCCCGTCGGGACCGTATGATCCTTGCGCGACCGGCCCTCCGGCGCTCAGCATTCTCGGCACGGGCCTCCGCATGGGTGCCCGTGGACCTTGGAGCGGAACCTGCGATGTACACCGCGACACGACGCCTCGCCCTCCTCTCGGCCCTCGTCGTCGTCCTTGCCGCCTGTGACTCGACCGCCGCTCCTCCCGTCGCCACGGCGACGGGCCTGGCTACCGACGCGCCGGCGGCTACCCAGGCGCCGGCGGCTACCCAGGCGCCGGCGGCTACCGTCGCGCCGGCGGCTACCGAGGCCGCAGCCTTCACGACCATCAACCTCAAGGGCACGGGCAACAAGGTCGCCAAATTCACGATCCCGGAGGAGGCGGAAGCGATCGCGGTGATCACCAACACGGGAACCTCCAACTTCACCGTCTCGACCATCGCCGCCAGCGGCTCGACGAACAGCCTGCTCCTAAGCGAGATCGGTTCCTACCGTGGGACCCGCCTCTTCGACGCCTTGGTCGGCGAGCACTCGGTCGCCTTCAAGATCGAATCAAACGGAACCTGGACGATCGCCGTCGAGCCGATCACCAGCGCCAGGGCATGGAACCCGGCCAAGGCCGTGAGCGGGAAGGGCTCGATGGTGCTCCGCGTCTCGGGCGTCCTCGACGACCTCGCGGTGATGAAGCTCGTCCACACCGGGAGCTCGAGCTTCGCCGTCTGGACGTGGGGCTCTGCGGGTCGCGACCTGCAGGTCAAGAAGATCGGCCGCTACGCCGGCGAAAGCCTCTTCCCGGCGACCACCGTGCTCGTCGAGATCGAAGCCGACGGTGCCTGGTCGATCACGCCCGGCTGAGCTGGCGGCACGCGACGCCCCTGGTCACCGGTGCGTGTCGTGGTGCCGAGGATGAGATTCGAACTCATATGCCCTTGCGGGCAGCGGAGTTTAGGTCCGCCGCGTCTGCCGGTTTCGCCACCTCGGCGCGGTGTCGCCCGCGGATCGTAGCGCCCGTCGCCCGTCGTCGGGACCCTACAGCGGCAGGACCGTTCCCAGTCCCCGAGCCTCGGCCGCCCGGAGGACGAGCGGCGCCACCGCGATGTCGTCGAGCGCGAGCCCGAGATTGCAGGCCATCGTCCGCTGGGCGGCCGACGTCCGGCCCGGCCGGGTCCCGGCAACCAGCTGGCCGAGGTCCGCGTGGATCGCCGGGATGTCGGCGAAGTACCCGATCTCCCGGAAGTGCTCGAGCTGCGGGACGTCGTCCGTCGTGAACAGGTCGAGCTCGCGGAGCGCGGCCGGATCCCAGTAGCTGTCGAAGTCGACGGCCGAGGCGAAGGCGCCGGGAGCCATCCAGCCGGCCCTGATCGAGGCGTGGGGGGTGCGCAGGATCGGCCCCGAGGTGACGATCACGTCCGCGCCGCGGACGGCAGCCTCGGGATCCGCCGCGACCGCCACGTCGATCCCATGGCGCCGGCGGACCTCGGCCCGGAAGACGGCGACGCGGGCCGGGTCGGGGTCGAAGGCGCGGACCGTCGCGAGGTCCGGCAGGACGGCCCGCAGCGCGTCGACGTGGAACGTTCCCTGCACGCCGCAGGCGAGGATGGCGAGGACCGACGAGTCCGGGCGCGCGAGGCGCCGGGCCGCTACCGCGGACGCAGCGGCGGTCCTGGCGCCGGTGATCCAGGTTGCATCCATGACCGAGATGGGGATCCCGGTCGCAGGGTTGTTCAGGATGAGCAGGCCGCTGATGTAAGGCAGGCCGAGCGCCTGGTTGCCGGGGTACCCGCTGACCCACTTGATGCCGACGGCGTCGAGGGCCGGGATCGACGCCGGCATCGCGTGGATGAAGTTGTCGCCCAGGCCCGGATGGACGCCGGGCTTCGGCGGCATCTCGACCCGACCGTTCCCCTTCTCGAGGAAGCCGGCCTCCACGGCCTCGATGACCGCCTCCATGCTGACGCCCGCCGCTTCCACGTCCGCGCGGGAGAGATACCGGACCGTGAGGCGACCAGCGGCGCCGGGCGATCGGGTCACGTGGGGTTGTCGTCCAGCCAGCGGCGCAGGCTGGCGCGCCAGAGGGCCCGGCCATGGAACGAGACGTCCGGCCCGATCGCCGGCAGCCCGCCGTACCAGAAGAGCGTCTTGAGGAGCGGCGTCACCTGCGAGCCGTAGAGCTCCATGCAGGCCTCGGGCTGGACGCCCGGCCACGAGTAGCAGGAGACGACCGTGCGCCGATTCGCCGTCGGGATCCCGGGGGGCAGGCGGTCCCAGGCCGGATCGTCCGGGCCGAACTCCCACTGGTCCAGGTTGCCCTGCGGGATGCCCTCGATCCCGCGCACGACCGGCGGATCGTCGTCGAGCAGGTAGGGATCGACCGCCAGGTCACAGACGACGGCATGCTCGGGCAGCCAGCCGAGCCAGGCATTGGGGAACAGGGGTCGCGACGTGTCGCGACGCGCGGTGGCATCGACGAGGATGTCGGTGTGGCCCAGGCGGCCCCGGAAGTAGGCCTCGTTGCCGGACAGGTTCTGCTCGACCACGACGACCTCGACCCCCGGCAGGCGCTCGCGCACGAAGCGCTCGTTGCGGGCCTCGTCGCCGCACCTGGCAGCCCACTCGATCGCGTTCTTGCCGACTCCGCCGGCGCCCAGGATCGTGACGCTGACGGGCGGGCGCGCGGGCGAGAAGAGCGGCGGCCAGCGTCGCTCCAGGGCGTCGAAGGCCGCGGCCACGCCGTTGCGGGCCACGTCACGGAGGTTCTGGACCAGGCGCCGTCCGTCGTCTCCGGTGACCATGTCGAGCGCGATGGCCTCGATGCCGAGGCCGCGCAGCAGCTCGACGCGCTCCGGCCGCGTCGTGAAATGGAGCATCGAGAGCAGGATGGCGCCGGGCCGGAGCAGCTCGTACCGCCCCTCGGGCGCCCGCAGCACCACCACGACGTCCTGGCGATACGCCGTGGCTTCGTCGACGATGCGAACCCTCGGCGACACCGCGCGGTAGTCGTCATCCGCGTGGCCCATGCCGGTCCCGCTCCCGGCCTCGACGTACACGTCGACGTCCATGTTCGCGAGCAGGCCGATCAGCGGCGGCAGGAACGCGCGCCGCTCTCCGGGCTCGTTGTACATGCGGGGGAAGCCGATCGTAAGCCCGCCGTCATTGGCCATCTGGTCCCTCTGTCATCCGGTTCCCCGGGCAAGCGTCGTGGGCATGCCCTCGATCAGCGCCCCGAGCATGCCCGCCGGGCGGGTCGGGGGCGGCAGCCTGCGCAGGGCGTCCCGAACGGGGCACGAGGCCAGGTCCAGTTGCCTGCGGACCTCGCCCGGGGCCCGGGCCCCGAACAGCGACAGTCTCTGCTCGGCGCAGTCGGCGGCCCACACGGCCAGCACGCGCCGGTCGTCCTCGCTCAGGGTCAGGGCACCCGGCCGGCGTTCCATCCCAGGAATTCTCCCATGGGCTGACCAGGCCATGTTGGCACCTCGTCGACCCCGACGCCTGCTCCGGTCACAACGAAGCCCGCAGATCGCTCAGCGGGCGACTCCGTGCTGGGATGTGGAGGCGACGATCGGATTCGAACCGATGAATAGAGGTTTTGCAGACCTCCGCCTTAGACCACTTGGCCACGTCGCCCCGGGTGAGTGGCTGGCCCTCGAGGATTCGAACCTCGGTTCACGGATCCAAAGTCCGCTGTCCTACCACTAGACGAAGGGCCAGCGGCGTCCGGGTCAGCGCGTCTCCAGGCAAGGAAATGGAGCGGAAGACGGGACTCGAACCCGCGACCCTCACCTTGGCAAGGTGATGCTCTACCAACTGAGCCACTTCCGCTCGGATCGCCGCGCCGGGGCTGGTGGTGCCGAGAGCCAGATTCGAACTGGCGACACCGCGATTTTCAGTCGCGTGCTCTACCAACTGAGCTATCTCGGCCCGAAGGCCCCGCCGGACGTCACGCGCCCGTCGGCGAGCGAAACCGTACCACGAAGGGGCGGCCAGCCGCAACGAAGCGCCACCTCGCGCGTCGGGCCCCCGGCGACCGGGGCGTTCGCCGCCCCCGATGGGCTGCGGGACGGGCTCAGTTGCTGTCCGCGACGTCCGGGATGCCGGCCGCGTCGATCGGCGCCTCGCCGGTGAGCGTCCGCAGGCGATTGATGCGGTCGACGATCGGCGGGTGGGTCGAGAAGAGCCCCTTCGAACGCGACTCGAACTTGCGGATCGGATTGCGGAAGTAGAGGTGCTGGGTGGCGCGGTTGGCGACCTCGAGGACCTCGCTGGTCCTCGGCGATCACGGCCAGCGCACGCTGCAGCCCGTACGGGTTGCGGGTCAGCTCCACGGAGCTCGCGTCGGCGAGGTACTCGCGCTGCCGGGTCACCGCGAGCTGGACGAGCCGGCCGAAGAACGGCGCGAGGATCGCCAGGAGGATCGCGAAGATGAGGACGAGCGCCTGCAGCCCACCCCCGCCGCGGTCCGAGGATGACGACCGACGGCCCGTCCCGCCCCAGAACGTCATCCGCAGGAAGACGTCGGCCAGCAGGGCGATCGTGCCGACCAGGACGCCCACCAGCATCGCGTACCGGATGTCGTAGTTGCGAACGTGCGACAGCTCGTGGCCGACCACGCCCTGGAGCTCCTCGCGATCGAGGCGGGCCAGGATCCCGGTGGTCACGGCGATCGAGGAATGCTGCGGGTCGCGCCCGGTGGCGAAGGCGTTGAGCGCCGTGTCGTCGATGAGGTAGACGGCCGGCATGGGCAGGCCGGCCGAGAGCGTCAGCTCCCGGACGACGTTGAGCAGCTGGGGCGCCTCGGCCTCCGTCGCCGGCCGTGCCTTCGACGCCGCCAGGACGACGCGGTCGCCCGAGTAGTAGCCGACGAGCGACGAGACGATGGCGATGATGCCGAAGATCCCGAGCCACCCGAGCCCGCCGACGAGCGCCGCCCGTCGTCCCGTACCCGATCGCGAACCCGAGCAGGGCGAGCAGGGCGACGATGACCAGCACCAGCAGGAACGAGTTCCGCCGGTTGGCCGAGGCCTGGTTGTAGAACGATGCCGCCATGGCTGCCTTGGCGGCCGGGATCGCCCGGCCGCGCGACGTCAGCGCAGGGCGACGACCGGGACCTGGTCGGCCTCGGGCTCGGCGTCGAAGAAGTCGCGCTTCGTGAAGCCGAGCGGTCCGGCGATCAGGACCGACGGGATGGTCTGGATCGTCGTGTTGTAGTCGTTGACGGTCGCGTTGTAGTGCTGGCGCGAGAAGCTGATCTGGTTCTCGGTCGTCGTGAGCTGCTCCTGGAGGGCCAGGACGTTCTCGTTGGCCTTCAGCTCCGGGTAGTTCTCGACGACGGCGAACAGCGAGCGCAGGGCGCCCGAGAGGGCGTTCTCCGCCTGGACCTGCTGCTGCGTGACCGTCCCCTGGGCGCCCGCGGCGACCGCGTTCGCGCGGGCCTCGGTCACGCGAGTCAGGACCTCCTGCTCGAAGCCCATGTAGTCCTTGACCGCGGCCACGAGGTTCGGGATGAGGTCGTGGCGACGCTTGAGCTGGACCTCGATCTGTCCGACGGCTTCGTCGACCCGGTTCCGCTTCGTGACGAGCCCGTTGTAGAGGAGCACGCCGACGACGATCACCGCCACGACGACGATGACAAGGATGATCCCGAGCTCCATGGTCCCTCCGGTTGCGCACCGGCGGCGGATGCCGCCCCCGCCGGAGTGTACGCCGAGGAAGCGCGCGGGGCCACGCCCATCGGCAGCCCGCCCCGCGGGACCGCGGGTCGCGCGAGGTGGTGGGCGGTGGAGGGCTCGAACCTCCGGCCTCCTCGGTGTAAGCGAGGCGCTCTGACCGACTGAGCTAACCGCCCGCCGACCCGGGTCCCGGACCCGGAGACACGGGAGGCGGCCCCGTGCGGAGCCGCCTCGATCTGGTGCAGGAAGGTGGTGCCCAGGCCGGGACTTGAACCCGGATGAGTTGCCTCATACGCCCCTCAAACGTACGCGTATACCAATTCCGCCACCTGGGCAGGTGTCGCGCAATCCGCTGCCGACGCTGTGGTACCGAGGAAGGGATTTGAACCCATACGCCCTTGCGGACACTAGCTCCTGAGGCTAGCGCGTCTACCAGTTCCGCCACCTCGGCAGCGACCAGAAGCCCGGGCGGCGAGGGTCACCGTCCGGTCGCGGCCCATCGTACCACGTCCCAAAATCGCCCACCCGCGTCCGGGATCGGCCGGGGAGACGGCCCGGCGAGCGCGTCGCTGGCGACGAGGACGCTGTCCCGGAAGAAGAGGGTCGGCATGGGCTGGAGCTTCGTGAGCACGTCCTGGAGCTTGGCGTAGGCCCTGCGGCGCGCGGCCGTGCTGCCGGGCGCCCGGGCCGCGACGAGTGCCGCATCGAGGGCCGCGTCCTGGATCCCGCTCACGTTCGCGCCTCCCTCGCGGGCCTGGGTGGAGGCAAGGATCGGATACGGATCGGGATCGAGGCCCATGTTGACGTCGATGACCGCCGCCACGTACTTCCGCGCCCGGAGCCGATCGACGAACTCGCCCGGCGGCAGCGCCTCGACGCTGGTCGCGAGGCCGAGGGACGTCCACGCCGCCGCCACGCGCGTGGCGGCGGCGAACGCGACCGGGTTCGCCGCGCGCTCCGGCGCCAGCAGGGTCACCTCGAGCGGCTTGGTCGCGCGGGGCGGGATCCAGGCCTTCTCCGGGCGGCGCCAGCCGGCCTCGCGAAGCTCGCGCACGGCTGCCGGGCGGTCGAAGGCGACCGCCGGGGCGGCCTTGGCATCGAAGGCCCAGGAGGACGGCGGGATCGGCGTGTCGGCGCGCACCCCGGCGCCGTCGAGAAGGTCGGAGATCATGTCCGAGCGGTCGACCGCAGCCAGGAGTGCGCGCCGGGTCCGCGCATCGGCGAACGGCCCGCGAGGGTTGCGCAGGTTGAAGGTGATCGCGGTCAGGGTCGTGGACGGGTAGTGGATCGCGCGTCCGCCCGACGTGGCCTCGGCGAGCTTCACGGCGGCTGCCGGCGGCAGGTCGCCGGCCGAGTCCACCTCACCGGCGCCGAATGCCGCGACAAGGGCATCCGCCGAGTCGTAGAAGCGCAGCTCGAGGCGCGCGAGGCCGGGCGAGCCGGCCCGCGGTCTCGCCGACCGCCGGGTCCTCGAGCGGGCCGGTCGGATCCGCGACCGGTGACAGCACCGGCTCCAGGACCGCCGCGTCCGCGGTCAGCCCGACGAGCGCGAACGCGCCGTTGCCGATGGGCTGGCTGCGCGAACGCGTCGTCGGCGAGCGCGGCGACCGGGACGCGCTCGAGGAGGTGCGCGGGCATGAGCGGGAGCGCAGCGGCCTGCAGGAAGCCGCCGACCGGGTCGCCGAGGTCGAACTGCACCGTGTACGCATCGAGGGCGGTGACGCCCACCTGGGCCCAGGTGGCTTCGAGCGGGCCGGCGTAGTCGGGGTCCTGCAGGACCCCGACGGTGTAGACGACGTCCGCGCTCGTGACCGGCGTGCCGTCGTGCCACCAGGCGTCGTGGCGCAGGTGGAACGTCCAGCGCGCCCCGTCCTCGTCGACGCTCCAGCGGGTCGCGAGGTCGGGAAGAACGGAGCTGCCCGGCCCGAGCCGGACGAGCCCGCGGAAGAGGAGGGCCACGAGGTCGCGGTCGACCTGCGTCCGGGCGGTGAGCGGCGTGATCGACGACGGACGTCCCAGCACGCCCTGCACGTGACCGACCGCCGGCGTCGGCGTGGGGCTCGGCGAGGGGGTTGCCGCGGGGGCGAACGACGGGGCGGCCACGACGCCGGCCAGGACGACGAGAACCACGACGAGCGCGAGGACGAAGCCTCCGTCACGCCGGTTCATGGCACGAGCCCCTGCTCGCCGGGCCTGCTCAGGCCGCGGATGGCGCGAAGATGTAGCTGGCCAGCGAGAAGACGGAGAACAGGACCGCCAGCACGATCGTGAACTGCCAGAGGCGACGCTCGATGCCGCGGCGGCTCCGGTAGACCGCCGAGTCACCGCCGAACGCGCCGGACAGCCCCGTGCCGCGCGCCTGCATCAGGATGGAGACCATCAGGGCGATGCTGACGATGATCTGGCCGATGAGCAGGAGCGGGTTCACTCTCGGGGGATCCTCCAACGTGTGGGCCGCGCGGGATCGTAGCACATGGCGCCGGATCGACCCGCCGCCGGGGCTTCAGCCGGGCCGTGCTGTCCCCTGCGCCGCCACGGCGGCGGCGGCCGCGGCGACGCGCTCGGCGTCGCCGAGGTACCGGCTCGAGCGCGGCCGGAGGGCGTCGTCGAGGTCGTAGACGAGCGGCACGCCGGTCGGGATGTTGAGGCCGACGATCTCCTCGTCGGAGATCCCGTCGAGGTACTTCACGAGCGCGCGGAGGCTGTTGCCGTGGGCCGCGACGAGCACGCGCCGCCCGTCGCGCAGCGCGGGCGCGATGTCCGACGCCCAGAACGGCAGGAAGCGGGCCACGGTGTCCTTGAGGGACTCGCTGCGCGGGACGTCGGCGTCGGCCAGCCCGCGATAGCGTGGGTCGCGTCCCGGGAAGCGTTCGTCGTCCTCGGTCAGCGCGGGCGGCGGGACGTCGTAGCTGCGGCGCCACACCTTCACCTGCTCGTCGCCGAACCTCGCCGCCGTCTCGGCCTTGTTGAGGCCCTGCAGCGCCCCGTAGTGGCGCTCGTTGAGGCGCCACGAGTTGACGACGGGGAGCCACATCTGGTCCATCTCGTCGAGCGCGATCCACAGGGTCCGGATCGCCCGCTTGAGGACCGAGGTGTAGGCCACGTCGAAGGCGAACCCGTCGGTCGCGCAGAAGGCGGCCGGCCTCGTGGGCCTCGCCGACGCCGGTCTCCGAGAGGTCGACGTCGGTCCAGCCGGTGAAGCGGTTCTCCTTGTTCCAGGTGCTCTCGCCGTGACGGAGGAGGACGAGGGTCGGCATCGGGCGGCTCCTGCGGGTGGGCGGCGCTGCGGGCGGAGTGGATCGCTCCGGGTGCGAGGGTCAGGCGCCGGCGGCGCGGCGGGCGGCGGCCGTGACCGCGGCCCGGCCCACCATGCCGGCCATCTCGTCGGGCTTGAGCGAGGCTCCGCCGACGAGGGCGCCGTCGATCGACGGCTCGGCGAGGAAGTCCCCGATGTTGGCGCTGGTGCAGCTGCCGCCGTAGAGGATCGGCGTCGCCTCGGCGCGGGCTCCCGAGCCGAGGTCGCGCAGCGTGGCCCGGATCGCGTCGGCCATCGCGCTGGCGTCGGCCCCCGAGGCGTTCCGGCCGGTGCCGATGGCCCATACCGGCTCGTACGCGATCACCAGCCCGGCGGCCGCGAGCGCGTCCGGGTCGTGATCGGCAAGCGCGCCCCGGAGCTGGGACGCGACGACCTCCAGCGCCTGGCCGCTCTCGCGCTCGGCGAGCTGCTCGCCGACGCAGACGATCGGGCGCAGCCCGCCGTCCACCGCGCGGCGCAGCTTCCGCCCGACCAGGTCGTCGGTCTCCGCGGCGTCGCGCCGGCGCTCGGAGTGGCCGAGGATCACCCAGGTGGCCAGGCCGGCGAGCATGGCCACGCTCACCTCGCCCGTGTAGGCCCCCGCGAGCTCGTGGTGGACGTTCTGGGCACCGACGCCGATCCCCTCCCCCGCGACCGCGTCGCGGACCGCGGCGAGGCTCACGAACGGCGGGCAGATGACCCGGACCACGTCGGGCTCACGGATCCGGCCGGCGATCTCGCGGGCGAGGTCGCCGGCGTCTGCTGGGGTGGTGTTCATCTTCCAGTTCGCGGCAATGATCACGGGTCGCATGGGCCCAATCATGCCACCCGCGCGTCGCGCGTCGTCGGGGCGGGCGGCCCGTCGTGGCCGGGCCGTTCGGCACGCGCGGGCGTGTCCGCCGGATCGGCCAGCCCGCCGTCGCCGTGGAGCGCCAGCGACTCGATCCGCTCGAGCGCCCGCTGCACGCGGCCGCGCGAGATCTCGAGCTCCGCGGCGAGCTCCGCCAGCGACGCCTCGGGGGTGGCGCGGCGGCGCGCGGCGCACGACCCGGACCGTCTCCGGCAGGTCGGCCAGCCGGCCGTCCGCGTCGAGCGTCGCGATCGCGTCCAGCTGGCGGGCCGCCGCGATCGCGATCCGCTCGAGGTTCGCCGACTCGGCGTTGAGGAGCCGGTTCAGGTCGCCGCGGACGGCGCGCGACGACCTGTCGCGACTCCAGCTCCAGCAGCGACGCCCCGGCGCCGATCCAGCGCAGGAAGGTCCCGATCTCGTCCGCGCTCTTCCAGGTGACGACGCCGCGGCCGCGGCGCGCGCGCACCCCGGCGGGCAGGCCGACCGAGGCGAGCCGCGCCGCCAGGACCGGCGCCTCGTCGAGCGGGACGACGAACTCCAGGTGGAGGCGGCCGTGGGCCACGCGACAGGGAGCCGCGGGCGAGGAAGCGGCCGCGCAGCCACGCGGCGCGGCAGTGGTCCGGCGCGCGGTCCCAGGCGAGGGGTGCGGGCGGCGGCGCGGCGTCCCGCAGGAGCCGCACCATGAGCCGTCCCAGGGCCGGACGCTCGCCGCGGATCGCCGCGGTCCCGAGGCCGGCGACCTCGGCCGCTCGATCGCAGGCCCGGGTGGGCTCGATCGCCGCGAGCTCGGCGCGCAGCGCCGAGACCAGGGCGCGGTCGGCGTCGGCCACCGCCTACGCGGTCCGGGCGATCCCGCCGCGCCGGATCCCCGCCTCGCGCCCGAACAGGCGCAGCAGCGCCGCGGCCAGCAGCTCCGGATCGTGATGGTGCGGCCGGGCCGGATCGACGACGTCGTCGAGCACGAGCCGCGGACGGCGGCTGGCGCCCATCGGGGGCCAGCGAAGCTTCACCGGGACCCCGGCCTCCGCGTCGGGGCCCGGCCCCGCGAGGTGGCTGTTGGCCAGGACGACGTCGAGGAAGTCTCCGAGGCCGTGGGCGGCGAGCGCCTCGACGTGGTCCGCCAGGTCGTAGCCCTCGGTCTCGCCGGCCTGCGTCGCCACGTTCGCCACGTAGACGCGCGTCGCCGCCGTCCGGGCGAGCGCCGCGCGCAGCTCGGGGATGAGGATCGTCGCGAGGAGGCTCGTGTACAGGCTTCCCGGGCCGAGGATCACCAGGTCGGCCTCGGCGATCGCCTGGAGCGCGTCGCGGCTGGCGCGCACGTCCACGGGCTCCAGCCAGACCCGCTCGATCCCGCGCATCCGCATGACGCGCGACTGGCCGGCGACCTCCTCCCCGTCGCGGAGCCTGGCGTGGAGCGTCAGGGCGCTCCCCGAGGCCGGCACGACGCTGCCCCGCACGGCGAGGACCCGGTTCATCTGGCGGACCGCTGCCTCGAAGTCGCCCCCGTCGATGGCGTGCATGGCCGTGATCAGGAGGTTGCCGACCGCGTGGCCCGAGAGGCTCCCCTCGTCGTCCCCGAACCGGTACTGCAGCAGCTCGCCCATCGCCGGCTCCGTTTCGGCCAGGGCGACCAGGCAGTTGCGGATGTCGCCGACGGCCGGGATGCCCACCTGCTCCCGGAGCCGTCCCGTGGACCCGCCGTCGTCTGCCACCGAGACGATGGCGGTCAGGTTGGCGGTGTGCTCCTTGAGGCCCCGCAGCAGGGTCGAGAGCCCCGTGCCGCCGCCGATCGCGACGATCCGCGGGCCACGGGCCAGGAGGCGGCGGCGGTAGACGAGGTCGACCAGCGGCTCGTCGGCGCTCTCGGTGAACGGTCCCAGGAGGGCCAGGATGACGCGGTACGTCCCGAAGGCGAAGAGGCCGACCCCCGCCGCGAGGAGGACCGCGGCGCGGATCCAGTACGGCAGGAACTGGAGCGTGACGATCGAGATCGCGGCCTGGACGGGCCCTTCGACCTCGACGTCGCGGTAGAGCTGGCGGAGGGCAAGCGCACCCGCCAGGGCGAGCATCGTGAGCCCGAGGAAGGCAACCGCCAGCCAGCGCTTCACGCCGATGCCCGGCCGCAGCCAGCGCCGGAGGTTCATCGGCTCACCGTCGCTCGAGCTCCCGGTGGAAGACGCTGACGGGCCCATATTCACGCTCCCGCAGCCAGGCGGCCAGCTCCTCCGCGAGGGCGATGGAGCGGTGGTACCCGCCCGTGCAGCCGATGGCGATCGTCAGCCTCGTCTTGCCCTCGCCGACGTAGGCCGGGATGGTCAGCTCGAGCAGCTCGTGGACGGCGACCAGGAAGCGGCGCGACAGCGGCTGGTCCAGGACGTAGGTCCGCACGCCGTCGGTCAGCCCGGAGAGGCGCCGGAGCTCGGGGACGTAGTACGGGTTCTGCAGGAACCGGACGTCGAACACCAGGTCGGCTTCGAGCGGGATCCCGAACTTGTAGCCGAAGCTGACGAGCTGGATGGACAGCTGGTCCGGCGCCACGACGTGCCAGAGCTGGCTGAAGATCCGCTCGCGCAGCTCCCGCAACGAGAGCTCGGACGTGTCGAGGACCACGTCGGCATCCGCGCGCACCGCCTCGAGGAGCCGGCGCTCCTCGCCGATGCCGGCCGCGATGCCGTCGGACCCGGCGAGGGGGTGGCGGTGGCGAGTCTCCGAGTAGCGCCGGATCAGGACCTCGTCGCGGGCCTCCAGGAAGAAGACCTGGGGCCGGATGCCGCGGCCCTCCAGCGCGCCGCGCATCGCGGCGAACGCCACGGGCACGTCGCCCGCCCGCACGTCGAGGACGATCGCGACGTGCTCGAAGCGGGCCGGATCGCGGGCGATGAGGTCCGCCAGCTCGGGCAGGAGCTCCCCCGGGAGGTTGTCGACGCAGACGTAGCCGAGGTCCTCGAAGAGCTTCGTCGCGGCGGTCTTCCCGGCTCCGGAGAGGCCCGAGAGGATCACGACGTTCTGCTCGCGCTCCCCCGTGCCGGGGTCGTCGGCTCCGGACCCTTCGCCGTCGCCCGGCCGCCTGTGCGTCGCCATGCGGCCAGTCTACCGCGCGCTCAGCGCCCGCCCGCGCGGACGAGGAGGATCGACAGCTCGTACAGCGCGTACATCGTGAGCCCGAGCACGAAGGGGCTGATGATGTCCCCGCCGGGCGTCGCCACCGCCGCGACGACCGCGCAGATGAGGAGCGCGTAGCGCCGCGAGGACCTGAGCCGCGCGCTCGTCACGATCCCGACCTTGGAGAGCAGCACGAGCACGATCGGGTACTCCATCACGAGCCCGAAGCCGATGAACATGGTGGCCACGAACCCGAAGTAGCCGTCGGCGGTCCAGGCATTCTCCAGCGGCAGGTCGCCGCTGCCGAAGCTCGACAGGAAGGCAATGGCGAACGGCAGCACGAAGTAGGCGACCGTCACGCCGGCCACGAAGAAGACGAGCGCCAGCGGCACCCACGGCCTGGCGATGCGCCGCTCCTCCGAGGTGAGCCCCGGCGAGATGAAGCGCCACAGCTCGAAGAGGATCACGGGCATGCCCAGGACGATCCCGGTCGCGAGTGCCACCTTGAGGGTGATGAAGAACCCCTCGCCGGGCGCCAGCAGGAGAAGCGGCGCGTCGCCGTACGGAGCCTTGAGCACCTCGATGATCCGCTGGCCGAAGACAAACCCGACCACCGTGCCAAGCGCGACCGCGAGCAGGGCGATCGCGATTCGCCGCCGCAGCTCCGAGAGGTGGTCGAAGAGCGGCATCACCGCGTCGTCGGCAGCCGGCGGCGGCGCCGGAGACGGGTCGGGCGCGGCGGGCTGCGGGGCGGCGCAGGATCGAGGCCGCGCCGTCGCGCGCGAGATCGGCGTCGGCCATCGGCGTCGGCCCGAGGGCGGGCTAGGCCTGCGTCTCGGAGCTCGCGACCACCGGCTCGGCTTCGGCCACGATCGGTGCCTCCGCCGCGACGTCGGCGGGCGGAGCTGCGGTGACGAGGGTGTTCGGCTCTGCGGTAGCGGTCAGCGTGTTCGGCGCCGGCACGGCGGCGGGAGCCGCCACGGGAGCGGCGGCCGCGGCGGGAGCCGGCGGCGCGGCCGGCGTCGCCGGGGCGGCGTCGAGCTTGACCGAGTCCTGGACGTCCGTGGCAGCCTTGCGGAACTCGCGGATGCTCTTGCCGAGGGCGGAGCCCACGTCGGGAAGGCGGCCCGGCCCCAGGATCAGGAGGGCGATCACGAGGATGATGATCAGCTCGACGGGGCCGATGTTGGGCATCTGAGCTGCGACCTCCGGATGCGGCAACGAGGCGACGCCACCGGCGTCGGCGGCCTCGGGAGGCCGGGCTACGATAGCACAGCGAGCCTGGCCGCTCCACGCATCGGCGGCCAGCGCCAGACGCTCACCCGGATCCGCCGGATCGCCACGCGGCGCCGCGCGGCGGCGCGGCGATGCCCCGCGACACGTTCACCAGGAGCCCGCCGCCCGCGCCTCGCGCCGGCCGCGCCCGCGATGGCGCGGTCCGACGGCCAGGACCGGCGCGGCGTCGCCGCCCTGCGCGCCGACACCGGGGACGAGGAACGCGAGCTCGGGACGAGCGTCGCGGATCGCGCCAGCTCCGCCGGCGCGGTGGCTCCGACCACGAGCCCGGCGCGATCCCCGAGGCCGGCCGCGGCGACCCGCCGCGCGACGCGGCGATGGAGCGTCTCGGCGGGTGCGCCGAGCGCCGGGTCCGCCGCCACGACCAGGTCCTGCAGCTCGCCGGCGCCCGGGTTGGACGTACGACACAGCACGTAGGCGAACCGGTCCGCCCGCTCGAGAAACGCCTCGAGCGCCCCCAGGCCCAGGTACGGGCTGACGGTGACCGCGTCTGCGCCGAGGCGCGTCGTACAGGGCAACCGCCTGGCGGGCCACGGTCGTCTCGACGTCGCCACGCTTGGCGTCGGCCACGACGAGCACGCCGGGCTGGCACGCGCGGCGAGGACCCGCTCCAGGGCCGCGATCCCCGCGCTTCCATAGGCCTCGAAGAACGCCAGGTTCGGCTTCACCGCCGCCGCGTGCGGCGCGGCCGCCTCCACGATCAGGCGCGCCAGACGCTCGATCCCGGCAGGTCGCCCGGCCATCCGTCCGGCAGCATCTCCGGTGTCGGATCGATCCCGACACACAGAACCGTGCCCGTCGAGGCGTCCGGCGGGCGAGTCGAGCGAGGTAGGGGCTCGCTCACGGGGCCGGCGTGACGGAGGGCGCCGCGGTGGCGCCGGGTCGGAGTCGGCGTCGGGCGTCGGGCCTCGGTCCCCACCACGCGGGCCGGCTGCCGGCGTCGAGCCCGCTGAACTCCGTCAGCGGCTTGATCGTGTCGACGGAGAGGTCGGCGTGCGCGCCGCGCTTGATCGTCGCGACCTGGATGTCCGTCGTCGACCCGACCAGCTGCAGGAACGCGATCTGCGTCCCGTCCGGCGACCACGCGCCGCCCCATGACCGGCCGTCCGCTGGTGACCCGCAGCACCTCGTTCGAGTTCCGCGCGTCGAGGACGACGATGTCCGTCCCGAGCGTGCTCGTCTTGGTCGCGACGAGTACCGCCCGTTCGGCGAGTACAGCGGCTCCGTGTACCCGGGCTGGCTCAGGCGCGAGTTCTTCTTCGTGACCGGTTCGTAGCGCCAGATGGCTGGGGCGCCGCGGCCGCCGTCCCGCGCGTTGCGAACGTACAGCAGGACTGTGCCGTCGGGCTGCCATGCGGGATCCTGGTGGCCGTAGGGCGCGCTCTCCGGCAGCCCGTGCGGGCACAGCCGCTTGCGGGACACGTTGACCAGCGCCAGCACGACGTCCGACGTGGTGGGATCGGGGCCGTCGGAGACGACGGTCACGGTCCGGCCGTTCGGCGCGACGGCCGGATCGCGGATGAAGTACGACCCATGCGTACTGGTTGCTGGGACCGGCCTTGAACAGGCCCGAGAGGACGACCTCGCGATCGCTGCCGTCCGGGCGGATCCGGGTGAGGACCGCGTAGCGGAGGTCGTAGACGCAGCGGCTTGCCGAGGCGCGGGAAGCGCGCCTTCGTCTTGCGGGTCTCGATGAAGTAGATCCACGCCCCGTCCTCGGACCACGCCGGCTGGGAGTCGCGGCCGGTCTTCGTGAGCTTCGTGGTCTGGTCGTTCCCGTCTGGATCCAGAGGTTGCCTGCCTTCGCGTAGACGATCGTGCCGTCGATCCCCACGTCCGGGTTGACGACCGGCGGCGCGCTCGGCGACGGCGTGCGCCCGGGACGACCGGGACGCCGCGGTTCGGGTTGTCCGGGTTCCCGGTGCCGCCCGGACCGGGACGGGAGGAACGGGATGTTGCCGGTGAGGACCGCCAGCGTCAGGAGCCCGATGACGGCCAGGCCGGCGAAGCGACGGCAGCGGTGCGACGAACGGGCGCGCTGCCGCCAACCCGTACGGATCGCCCGTCGTGCGACGCGAGCGATCGCCGGCCCGCCCGGGGAGCTGGAGCGGGTCATCGGGACGCCACCTCGACCGTGTGAAGGTCGGCGCTGTCGGGACGGCCGGCGCATTTCCCGGGCGGGCGCGACGTCCAGCACCACGACCTGGAGCGACTCGAGGCCCCCGTAACCGCCGCGTCACCAGGTGCCCGGCGACGTCGACCGATCGCCCTCGTGGACGGTGTCGACCAGGTCGCCGCGGTCGAACGCGATCGCGTCGACGACGTCGACGTCGCGACGCAGGGTCAGCTGGGCGTGGCCGCCCGCGGTGGCTCGAACTCGGGTCACGGTGAGCCCATGGACGCCCACCAGCGGCTCGGGGTTCCCCGGGCCCGTCGGGCCGAGCGGCGGCGAGATGCTCGAGGAGCCGGTAGTCGGCGGCGCGGGCCGGCAGCGCCAGGTCGAGCCGGATCTCGGGTCGCGGATCGGGCGTCCCGGCCGACCCGACGAGCCGGAGGAAGCGCGCCCGGAACGCATCCCAGTGCTCCGCCGCGAACCTCCAGGCCGGCGGCGCCGCGATGGCCACCGTGGCGGACGAGGAGGTCGTCGCAGGCGGCCAGCGTGCCGGCCAGGTCGTACCCCTCCGGCGCGCGGCAGGAAGCGCGCAGCGCTCTCCCCGAGCTCGGCCGGCCACCACCGCCGGGCGTCCGCGGTCGTCGGCGAGGCGCGACGGCCACCAGCCCGACGATGCCGACCGGCCACGGGCCACGGACGACGATGGCGGGGAGGTCGTCGGCCTCGCCGGCCATTGCCGCGCGGGCCTCGTCGACGGCGGTCCGCGTGATGTCGCGACGGGTGACGTTGGCGCTCTCGAGCGCGGCCGCGGCGGCCGCGGCCTCGTCGGGCGTGGCCGCGAGCAGGAGCGTCGCCGCGTCGCCGGCGTCCCCCACCCTGCCGGCGGCGTTCAGGCGCGGGGCGATCGCGAACGCCACGGTCTCCAGGGTGACTGCGCTCGGGCGCCACGCCCGCGGCGGCGAGCAGCGCGGCGATCCCGGGTCGCGGGGCGGTCCGGAGCCGCTCGAGGCCGAGCCGCGCGATCGAGCGGTTCTCGCCCAGGATCGGGGCGACGTCGGCGACCGTCCCGATGGTCGCGAGGTCCGCCAGGTCGGCCATCGTCTCGGCGCCGGGATGCCGGCGAGCCGCTCCAGCAGGAGCGCCGCCACCTTGAGGGCGACGCCGCTCCCGGCCAGGCGGCGATCCGGGTAGGTCGCGTCGGGCCGCTGCGGCATTGACGATCGCCAGGCGCCGCCGGCAGCACCTCGGGCGACGCGATGATGGTCGGTGATGATGACGTCGATCCCGAGCTCCGCCGCCGCAGCCACCTCGGCGACGCTCGACGTGCCGGTGTCGACGGTCAGCAGCAGGCTGCGCCCGCCGGCTCGTGCCGCCTCGACGGCCACGCAGCGACAGGCCGTGGCCCTCGTCCAGCCGGCTGGGCACGTGCGTCGCGACGTCCAGGCCGAGCCGTCGCAGCGCCGTCACGAGGATCGCCAGGCCGGTCAGCCCATCGGCGTCGAAGTCGCCCATGACGAGGACGCGCTCGCCCTCGCGGCGGGCACGCTCCACGCGCGCGACGACCGTCGCGGCGTCCGGGAGGAGCCCCGGGTCGTGGAGGCCGACGGCCGGCGGGCCGAAGAAGGCGTCGAGCTCGTCCGCGCCGACGCCGCGGCGGGCGAGGACCCGCGCCAGAAGCGACGACCCGCCGTGGGCCGCCACGGCCGCCACGAACGTGTCCTCGAGCGGCAGCGCGGTCGGGGTAGCGCCAGCGGTAGCGTGGAGCCAGCATGGCCGGAGGATCGCACGCGACGCTCATCGGCGACTTCACCGGGATCGCCGAGCCGGGCGGGCTCGCGCCGCCGGTCACGCCGAGGTGCGTCGGACCGGTCGGCCGGGCGCGGCGCGTTCCTTGCGCCGTGCGTCCCACTCCTCCCACACCGTCAGGAGCGGCGCGGCGTTGAAGATCGACGAGTACGTGCCCGAGGTGATCCCGATGAGCAGCGCCAGGATGAACGGCCGGATCGAGTCGCCGCCGAACAGGAAGAGCGCCGTCAGCGTGAAGACGACGATGAGGCTCGTGTTGATCGAGCGGGCCAGCGTCTGCAGGATCGAGTGATTGACGATCGCCGAGAAGCGCTCTCCGGCATGCCGCGAGCGGTTCTCCCGGACCCGGTCGTAGACCACGATCGTGTCGTGGACCGAGAACCCGATGATCGTCAGCATCGCGGTGACGAACAGGCCGTCGACCTCCAGGCGGAAGAACGTCCCGAGGATGGCGAACGCGCCGACGACGACGAGGACGTCGTGGACCAGGGCCGCGAGCGCGGTCATGCCGAAGCGGAAGTCGCGGAAGCGGAAGGTCATCCAGAGCAGGATGCCGATGGAGCCGATGAGCACGAGCAGGATGGCCTGCTGGGTCAGCTCCTGGGAGATGACCGGCCCGATCGTCGTCAGCAGCCGCTGCGACTCGATCGGCCCAAGCGACGCCTCGAGCCCCTCGACGATCGGGCCCATGTCGCCCGTCGTGGTCACCTGGCCCGGCGGGGCGGGCGAGGGCGGCGTGAACGACGCCGGCGGCAGGCTCGCCGGGAAGCTCGGGCCGGGGGTGCTGAGCACCGGGGTGGTCGCGGGCGATGCCGCGGCCGAGGCGGCAGGCGAGCCCGATGGGGCTGCCGAGGCGTTGGCGGAGGGGGCCGGCGAGCCCGACGGGGCCGGCGAGCCGGAGGGCACCGCGGACCCGGACGGGCTGGCGGACGGCGCGGCCGAGGCGCTCGCGGAGGGGGCCGGCGAGCCGGAGGGCACCGCGGAGCCGGACGCGGCAGGGCTGGCGGACGGGATCGGCGTCGGGCTGGGCGCCGTGACGAGCCCGACGGCCTCCATGCGGATCAGGAGGAAGCTGTCCGTCGTCCGCTGGACGGTCGAGTCGCCGTACCCCTGCTTCCCGAGGACCTCCTTGCACCTGCTCCGGGGTGACGGAGGTGTCCTCGAAGCGGATCTCCCACTTCGTGCCGCCGGTGTAGTCGATCGAGAACTGCAGCCCCGCCTCCCCGTTCGTCAGCGGGCCGAGGAGGATGAAGATCAGGCCGGGGATGGTGAGGACGAGGGAGAAGGCGAAGAACCAGTTCCGCTTGCCGATGATGTCACGCACGGGTGCGGGCCTCCCCGCGGAGGACCGGGCGGCCTCCTCGCGCGCCGACGAACTCCTCGTCGCGCAGGCCGTAGAGCCGCGGGTCGCGGGCCCACTCGTGCGGCACGATGAAGCGCAGCATCGTGCGGGTGAGCGTGATCGCGGTGAACATCGAGACGAGGATGCCGATGATCAGGACGAGCGCGAAGCCACGGATCGTCGACGACCCGAAGACGAACAGGATCGACGCGGTGATCAGGCTCGACACGTTCGAGTCGAGGATCGAGTTCCAGGCCCGGTTGAAGCCGGCCTCCATGGCCGCCGGCAGCGACCTGCCGGCCCGCAGCTCCTCCTTCCATCGCTCGAAGATCAGGACGTTGGCGTCCACCGCCATGCCGACCGAGAGGACGAAGCCCGCGATCCCGGCGAGGGTCAGCGTGACGGGAATGAACCGGAAGATCGCGTAGACGACGAGCGCGTAGTACATGAGGGCCAGGCAGGCGACCAGGCCCGGCAGCCGGTAGTAGACCAGCATGAACACGAAGACCAGCAGGACGGCGATCAGGCCGGCCACCAGCATCCGGTCGAGCGAGAAGCCGGCCAGGGTCGCCCCGATGTCCTGGAAGCCGACCTCCGCGAGCGGGTACGGCAGCGAGCCGTAGGACAGCACCGTGATCAGGTTGTTCATCTCGGTCACGGAGAAGCCGGTCGTGCCGCCCGTGATGATCCCGCTGCCGCCGGTGATGGCACTCTGGATGACCGGCGCGGAGACCACGTTCCCGTCGAGGACGATCGCGAAGAAGTTGCCGACGTTGTTGGTCGTGTAGTCGCCGAAGAGCTTCGCGCCCTCGCTCTTGAGCCGGAAGCCGACCGCGTTGAAGCCCTGGTCGTCCTTGCTGGCGTACGCCTGGTCGATCTCCTTGCCCGAGAAGAGGACCGTCTCCTCCGTCGGGAGCGGCTGGCCCTGGGCCGCGCCGTTCGGGCCGGGATTGGCGCCCGTCCCGTAGCGCTCGGGCGGCAGCGGCACGAAGTCGAGGCGCCCGGTCTGGCCCAGGAGCTTTCGGATCTGGTCGGGGTTGGTGACGCCCGGCAGCTCGACGACGATTCGGTCGGTTCCCTGGGTCTGGACCACCGGCTCGGAGACGCCCGTGCTGTTGACCCGGTTCTCGACGATCGTCTTGATCGTCGCCATCGCGGCCGCGTCGGGGGCCTTGCCGTCGACCGGCAGCGCCTGGTACTCCACCTGGAGGCCGCCGACGAGGTCGAGGCCCAGCTTCGTCTGGACGGTCCGGGGCTCGCTGTTGGCGCCGATCCCGGGCAGCGTCAGGTCGGGCCAGAAGTTGATGACAAGGGCGGCCGCGAGGACCACGAGGATCAGGATGGGAGTGAATCGACGCATCGGCCGGGGATGCTATCACCCTTGTCGGTGCCGCGTTCGACGGCCGGTCAGCCGGCCTCGAGATGCTCCTTGATGCGGGCTGCCAGGACCGGGCCGATGCCCGGGATCGCGGCCACCTGCTCGAGGGGTGCCTCGCGCACGCGCTTGGCGGATCCGAAGGTCCGGAGCAGCGCGCGGCGGCGAGCCGGCCCGACGCCGGGCAGGTCGTCGAAGGCGCTCTTCACGGCCGCCTTGCGCCGCAGGTCGCGGTGATAGGTGATGGCGAAGCGGTGGGCCTCGTCGCGGATCCGCTGCACCAGGTAGAGCGCCGACGACGTCGGGGGCAGGACGACGGCGTCGGGCCGGCCCGGCAGGAAGAGCTCCTCGCGCTCCTTGGCCAGGCCCGCGATCGGGATGTCCTCGAGCCCCAGCTCCCGCAGGACCGCGACGTCGGCGGCGAGCTGACCCTTCCCGCCGTCGACGACGATCAGGTCGGGCAGGGTCCAGCGAAGCTCCTCGGCGGTCCCCTCCTCGCCCGCCCTGGTGCGGTGGAGCCGGCGGCGGAGCATCTCGGCGTGGCTCGCGAAGTCGTCCTGCCCGGCGACGCCCTTGATCCGGAAGCGCCGGTACGCGCCGCTGCGGGGCTTCCCGTCCTCGAACACGACCATGCTGCCGACGGTCTCCCGACCCTGGATCGTCGAGATGTCGTAGCACTCGATCCGGAGCGGCGGGCCGGCGAGCCCGAGTGCCGCCGCCAGCTCCTCGAGGGCGACCAGCGTCTTGCCCTCGTCGGCGAGCCAGCGCGCCTGCTCGCGGGCGAGGAAGTCGGCGGCGTTCCGCCCGGCCAGGTCGACGAGGCGCCGCTTCTCGCCCCGCGCGGGGACCAGGAAGCGGACGCGGTGGCCGCGCCGGTCCGCCAGGAACGCCTCGAGGTCCGCGGGCTCGGCCGGCAGCGTGGGCAGCAGGACCAGGGGCGGCACCGACGTCGAGCGGCTGTAGTACTGCAGCACGAACCCGGCAAGCGCCTCGTCGTCGCCCACGTCAGCCGGCGTCTCCAGCACGTAGACGTCGCGACCGATCAGCTTCCCGGCCCGGACGGCGAAGACCTGCACGGCCGCCTGGGCCCCCGAGCGGGCGAGCCCCAGTGCGTCGAGCTCGGTCCGGGCGAAGGCGGCCATCTTCTGGTCCTCCATCGTCCGCTCGATCGACCTCACCTTGTCGCGCATGGCGGCCGCCCGCTCGTACTCCATGCCCGCCGATGCGGCCTCCATCTCGCGGCGCAGCTCCCGGATCAACGTCTCCTGCCGGCCCTCGAGGAAGAGCTCCACCTGGGCGATGTCGGCACGGTAGGCGTCGCGGTCGACGGCCTCGATGCAGGGTCCCTGGCAGCGCTTGATGTGGTACAGGAGGCAGGGCCGGCGCAGGGCCCGCTCGCCGTCGCGGATGTCGAGCGTGCAGGTCCGGAACGGGAAGAGGCGCCGGATGAGGTTCATCGCCTCGTCGACGCTGCTGGCCGAGGCGTACGGCCCGAAGTAGCGGCTCCCGTCGCCCACCAGCTTCCGCGTTCGCTCGATCCGCGGGAAGTCCTCGCCCAGCGTGATCCGGATGTAGGGGTAGCTCTTGTCGTCCTTGAGACGAACGTTGAAGCGCGGCTGGAACCGCTTGATGAGGTTGGCCTCGAGGAGGAGCGCCTCGGAGACCGAGTCAGTGAGCGTGTACTCGAGGTCGGCGACGCGGTCGAGCGCCTCGCGAATCCGGTGGACCTCGCCCGGCCCTCCACCAAGCGCCTGCTTCTGCCAGTAGCTGCGGACGCGCGAGCGCAGGTTCTGGGCCTTGCCGACGTAGAGCACCGTCCCGCGAGCGTCCCGCATGAGGTAGACGCCGGGACGTGTCGGCAGGCCGGCGAGCGTCGCTTCGAGCTGCGGGGTCACCCCGCGATCCTACACGGACGGAAACGGGCCGCCGGGCGGGAGGCCGGCGGCCCGTCGTGGTGCGGCGTTGCCGGGCGTCGCTGCCCGGGCTGCGGTCGCTGCTACAGCTTGCGCAGCACCTTCATCACGTAGACGGCGTCGTCGATCAGCACCGAGCTCGCGCCGGGCCTGATCGTCCGGTAGGTCTCCCGTGCCACGGTGACCGTGAAGGAGGCCAGGTTCATGACCGCCGGCGTCTCCCAGCCCATCGACTGGAAGCGGCGCGCCGCGTACAGGACGCCGAGCAGCCGGTTGCGGACGGCGCGGCTCGTGATCTGGTGCGCGTCGTAGAACCGGTTGACCGACGTGATGATGCTCGAGGTCGTGGCGCGCACCGTGAAGGTGACGGCCTTGACCGTGGTGTTCCCGGCCTTGTCGACTGCCGTGACGGTCAACTTGTGGGTGCCGAGCTTCTGGAGGTGGAGGTCGATGCTCTGGCCGTTCTTCACGACCCTGGTGTCGAGCTTCGCCGAGACCGAGGCCACGCCGGCCGGCGTGTCGGTCGCCTTGAAGTCGAGCTTCAGGACGGTCGAATGGAGGTAGCTCTTGGCTGCCGGCACGGTGACCGTGACGACCGGGCCCTCCGTGTCCGTGATGAAGGCCAGGCGACCCTCGATCGCGGGCGAGACGGTGCCCTTGGCCGTGACGAAGTCGATGACCGCGTCACGCACGTAGTACTGGGTGTCGTTGACGATCTGGTTCAGCGGCCAGAGGCTGACTCCGCCGTCATTGAAGTTGCACGACCCCGCGGCCAGGTAGTTGACCGTGGAGACGCGGTAGTACTTCGAGGCGTCCTTGAAGTCGACTTCCTTGCCGTTGATCTTGAGCGACACGACGTAGCTCTTCGCCGCGTTGTAGGCGGCCGGGTAGAGGTCGTTGTAAGTGATCTTGCCGATCGCGTTCGTGTCGATCATGCAGGTGGTGTAGTACGAGTAGCCGCCGTAGCCGGCCACGTACTTGTAGTAGTAGTAGTTGCGGTAGGCCCGCTCCAGGACCTTCTTGATCTGGGGCCCGTTCATCCTCAGGACGACGAGCGAGTTCTCGTACGGCATCGCGGCGAACATGTCGGACACCTTGAGGGTGACCGGGCTGGCCGGCGTCGCGGCGTCGGCGATCTTCTTGTTCGTCATCGCGCCCGACAGGTGGACGTCGACGCTGATGCCGTGCTTGGCGAGCTCGAAGACGGCGGCGTCGGCCTGGAGGTTGGCGCCGTTCGTCTCCTGGGTGAAGGCCTGCAGGGTGTCGATCGGGGCCGTCGTCTGGCCGAGGACCGTGTCGTTGTAGGTCGCGAGCGCCGCGACGAACGGATCGGCGATCGCCTTGATGGCCGCGTCCTCTGCCGTCGCCGTCGCGACCGTCAGGTACCGGCCGGTGTTCGAGACGACCTCGTAGCCGCCGCCGGCCTTGGCCCGCATGCCGAGGACGACTTCGCCGAGGGTGTTGTTGTAGCGGTAGGCCTGGTTGATGACAACGGGGCGGCCGTCAGGATCCGCGACGATCGTCGGCAGGTACTTGTAGTCCCCGAACCCGGACGCCGGGTTGGTGTGGCTGTGCGACCCGATGATCGCGTCGATCCCCGTCACTGTCTTCGCCATGTTCGTGTCGACGTTGGTGTCGACCTCGACGCTGGCCGGATTCTCGGTGAACCCGATGTGGGTGAGCGCGACGATCGCGTCGTTGGTGGGGCCGAGGGCAGTCGAGAGCTCCTGGGCCTTCGCCAGCGGGTCGCTGAACGAAAGGCCCGGGATGTTGCTCGGGAGCTCGTAGTTCGGGACGCGGTGGTTGGTGATGCCGAGGATCGCGACCTTGATCCCCTCGGCTCCGAGGGTCTTCTCGACGTACGGCTCGACGCCGACCGTCCGCGAGGCCGTAGGCGCCGGTGTCGGTCACGTTGGCCCCGAGAACCGGGAACGTCGCCTGGCCCATGACGGCCTTGAAGATGGCGCTCCCGAAGTTGAACTCGTGGTTGCCCAGCGTCATGGCGTCGTAGTCCATGGCGTTGAACGCAGCGATGAGCGGCTGCTTCTGGAGGTCCACGGCGAGCGGGGTGCCGTCGGCGGCGTAGCCCAGCGGAGCGGACTTGAAGTAGTACGACATCGCGTCGCCCTGGATGCTGTCGCCGCCGTTGAGCAGGAGCGTGCGCGTCGGGTTGTGGAGCCGCTCCTGCTTGATCAGGGTCGCCAGCTGGGTGTAGCCGACGAAGGCTCCCTTGACCAGGTTCCCGTGCGAGTCGTTGTGGTGGAGGATCGTCACCGGGACGATCGACCCGCCCGCGTCGGTGCCGTCGCGGACGATCCGGCCGTCCAGCGTCCCGTCGCCGTTCGGGCCCTCGTAGGCCGTCGCGGGCGTGCCGTAGTTGGCTGCCACGTACGCGTTGACGGCATTCAGCATGTCGCCCCAGTACGTGATGTTCTTCATGTACTTGAAGCCGCCGTAGCCGTCGCCGCCGGCCGGGGCGAGGAACTCGTTGGTCCCGACCTTGTACGTCTTCTTCAGATCGAGCGGCTCGCAGTCACCCGTGCCCTTGTCGACGACGCAGACGTCGAAGGCGCCCCAGGCGTAGGGCTGCGGACCGGGGTTGGCGTCCTTGTACGAGTAGTACTTGTACTGCAGGCCCGCCGGCTGGATGACCCCGGCGACGTTCGGGCCGTAGTTGACCACCTCGAGGATCTGGGCCCCGGTCATGGTCCCGACCGCCGTCGCGTTGCCGAACGGCAGGACCGTGAACATGTTGCCGTAGGTCAGGAGCGCCGGGTCGTGCGTGCCGGCAACGCAACCGGTCGTCTTCCCACGCGGCGCCGTCCCAGCACCAGTCGGTCCGGATGCCGCCGGCGTTGTTGAAGAAGATGTCGACGTCGTTCGACGCCTCGGCGTCGCTGTTGAGGTAGTCGTAGATGGCATCGTCGATGAACGTGCCCATCATGTTGTCGCCGGTGTTGCTGCGCCCGAGGTCGACGGCGCTGTAGCCGACCGGCGTGTTGATGAGCGCGAGATAGTCCGGGTCGGTCGCATAGCTCGTGATGAGCGCGTCGACCGTCGGATCCTTGGTGGCGTCGGCGAAGTCGGAAACGACGACGCTGCCGCCGACCTTCGCTGACAGTCGCCAATTCGAAGGATCAGGGTCAGCCGGTGGGGTCCCAGTCAGGTTCTGGGTCCTCCAGACGATGACCTTCCAGTCGACTGCCACAGATCCATCGGCCGCGACCGTGATGTCGGCCTGGCCGACCCGGCGCCCGTTGTACGCGGCCTGTGCAACCGTGGTCTGGCCGACCAGTTCCGGTGCGCCCGGTGCCAGCGAGCGTGTGGCTGTGGCCGCCGATGATCAGGTTGGCGGGCTTGCCGGCGGTGTTGAGCTTCGCGGCGAGCGTCTGGTCGCCGTAGACCGGGATCCCGTAGCCGTAGCCGCCGTCGGCGAAGCCGAGGTGGCTGAGGACGACGATGACGTCGGCCTGGAGCCTTCATCGCGTCGTAGTAGTGGAGGATCGAGTCGGCCGGGTCCTTGAAGCAGAGGCCCGCGGTCGCCGTCGAGACGGTGATCGTCGGCGTCTCGGTCGTCGTCACGCCGATGAACGCCACCTTGATGTCGTTCGGCGCCGTGCCGACGGTCTTCGACCTGGTACGGCGCGTCGGCGAAGTCGGGCGTCTCCCAGCCGGCGGTGGCGCAGTTGCCCGGTGTCGTTCTTGACGATGTTCGCCGTCACGTACGGGTACGTGGCCTCGGTGGTCCGGTTGGCCAGGTTCACCTGGCCCCAGTCGAACTCGTGGTTGCCGAAGGTCGCGACGTCGTAGCCCATCGCGTTGTACGTCGCGATCGTCGGGATGCCCTTCCCGGTCGCCGTGCCGTCGCCGAGGTTCGAGAGCAGGGAGCCCTGCATCTCGTCGCCGCCGTCGACGAGCAGGACGTTGGCGGCGCCCTTCGCGGTGCGGACGGCGTTGACGACGTTCGCCGTGCGCGCCATGCCCGGGTTGCTGGCCTTGTTCGGGTCGGTGTTGGAAGCCTCCAGCTGGCCGTGGAAGTCGTTCGTGTGCAGGATCGTGAACGCGGCCGGACCTGCGGCCGCGACTCGCGCTGGAGCTGCGCCGAGTGACGCAAGCAGCGCCACGACGGTCAGCAGGATCAGTGGACGGGAACGTCTCACCAGGGGCACCTCCGACGCGAGGGCACGCGCGGGGACTCAGCCGGCCCGCTCCCTCTCAGCGGACCGCACGCGGAAGCACGTGGCGACCCTATCGCCATGCGCAGGTGGCGGCCACGGCCGAACGTCCCGAGTGTTTGCGCGAATGGCCCTCGACCGGCGGCTGCGGCGGGGCTGGCGCCGCGCCGAGGCAGCCCCCCGAAGCTCCGACCCCCGGTGATCCCCGAAGCTCCGACCCGCCGGTGATCCCCGGTGAAGCGGCCGCCGGCAGACTCCGGCGATGGAGGCCGAGCCGCGCGACTCCCCGACCCTGCCGCCCGCGGTGGCGGAGCGGCTGGCGCGCCTCGCCCCGGACCAGCGGGCGGCCGCCACCGCACCCCCGGGACCGGTCCTCTGCATCGCCCCCGCCGGCAGCGGCAAGACGACCACACTCGTCGCGCGGGTGGCGTGGCTCGTGGCGATCGGGCGTCGATCCGGCGACGATCGCGGCGATCACCTTCAACGCCCGGGCCGCCGAGGAGCTGCGCGAGCGGCTGGCGCCGGCGTTGGCGCCGCTGGGAGTCAACGGAGTGGAGGACGGCGCCGGCGGCGGGGCCGGCGGCAGCGTGCGGGTGCGCACCTTCCACGCCCTCGGGCTCGAGATCCTCCGCGATGCGGGACGGCCGCCGACGCTCGTGCCGCGCGACCGCGTCCTGCGCGCCGTCCTCCCCGCGGCGGACGCCCCGGCCCGGCGACGCCTCGACGACGCCTTCTCCCGGCTCAAGCTCGACCTGGGCGTGACGGCGGACGATGTCGCCCGTGACCCGGAGCCGGGTCCGGTCGTCGCGCGCCTTCCTCGCCTACGAGCGGGCGCTCGCGGAGGCGCGGCGCGAGCGACTTCGACGACCTCGTCGCCGGGGCGCTCCGGGCCCTGGAGGGCGACGCGGCCCTTCTCGCCCGCTGGCGCTCGCGGTGCGCCCACCTCCTCGTCGACGAGGTCCAGGACGTCGACGCGAGCCAGCTTCGCCTGGCGCTGCTCCTGGCCGCCCCGGCGAACCGCATCTTCCTCGTCGGCGACGACGACCAGAGCATCTACGGCTGGAGGCTGGCCGACGTGCGACGTGTCCTCGCGCCTCGCGGACGCGCTGCCGGGCCTCCGGCGCGTCGACCTCGCCGTCAACTACCGCTGCCCGGCGCCCGTCCTCGCCCGCGCGGTCCGCCTCGTGGAGCACAACCGGGAGCGCTTCGCGAAGGAGATCCGCCCCGGTCCCGGCGCGGCGGGGCGGCTCATCCTGGCCCCCGCGGCCCCCGGCCCGGCCGCGGTGGACGCGCTCCTCCGGCGCTGGCCGGCCGACGGATCGAGCCGGGCGATCCTGGCCCGCACCCGGCGGGAGCTCCTGCCGGCCGTGGCAGCCTGCCTGGCTGCCGACGTGCCGTTCCGTGCCGACGGGGTCGCCCTGCCCGCTCGACGACCCCCGCGTGGACGACCTCGTGGGTCGGGCCGAGACTGAACAGCCGGCCCCTGCCGACTTGCGGCCCGGCTCGCGGCGCTCGCCATCGACGGGCCGGCCCAGGTCACGGACGTCGCCGGCGCTGGACCGGGCGTCGCCACGTCCGGCACCACCCGGAGCCGACCCGAGCCGGCCTGGACCGCGATCGAGCTCGATCGCCGCGCTCGTCGGCTGGGCGGTCGGCGCTGCAACGCGGCGCCGACCCTGGGTGAGGCGATCGCCGATGCCCGGGCGCGCCTGGCCGCGCTGCGCCGCCCCGACGCGACGCTGACCCTGGCGACCGCGCACGCAACCAAGGGCCTCGAGTGGGACCACGTCGCGGTCCTCGGCATGACCGAGGGCCGCTTCCCGAGCGCGCGGAGCCTGGCCGAGGCCGCCGATCCCGAGCGAGCCCTGGAGGAGGAGCGCCGCCTCGCCTACGTCGCCTGGACCCGGGCTCGACGCAGCCTGACGCTCGTCTACGACCCGGCGGCGCCGTCGCCGTTCCTCCGCGAGGCCTTCGACCCCGACGAGCTGGCCCCCGAGCAGGCCTGTGCGCCCGATGCGGCCGGCCGGACGCCCTGAGCTCGGGCCCGCCGTCGCCCGGTGCGGTCGTCAGCGTTCCGCCGCCTCGCGCCGCGCGAGCAGCTTCAGCAGGTGGTCAAGCGCGTCGCGAAAGGCCATCGCATCCTCCCACGGCAGCACGTCGGCGATCGAGTCCTTGGCCCCGAACGCCGCGCGGCCGCGACGGGCGACCGTGCGCAGCTCGCCCGGCGGCGCGTCCCGCAGCCGCTCCGGGATCGGCGCGAGGAAGGTCTCCCAGCGGGCGCTTCCGACGGCCCGCGCCTCCGCCAGCAGGCGGTCGGCACAGCGCGCCGCGGCAAGCCCGGCGTCGTCGATCTCGGGCAGCTCGTGGCGGCCCGGCGGGCGCGGGGTCATCGAGCGGGCAGTCAGTTGATGACCGGGCCGGACGGAGGCGAGCCCGGGAAGGGCGTCCCCGGCTCGGCCGGCAGCTGGTCGACGATCAGCGGCAGGCGCTTCCGCTCGGAGCCATCGACGAGGATCCGGAAGGAATGGTCGCCGGCCCGTTCGAACCCCACGTTCCAGAGGTCCACGGCGAAGGTCAGCAGGCTGTCGCGGGCGTCCGGCGGAGGGTCGTCCGCAGGACGCCGCCCGCGCCCGCCAGCTCCTTGCCGTCCGGGTCCAGGAGCAGGAAGCGGACCTCGTGCTCGCTGCGCGCTTCCGGGGCGGTCACCATCAGCGCGATCACCAGCGCCAGGTGCGGGTGACGGAACGGGAACGTGCGCGCCGCGAGGCGGCTGACGCCGCCGCCGAGGACGCTGAACTTCTCACCGGGGCGGGCCTGGGCGGCGTCGGCGAGGAAGGCGAACTCGATGTCGGGCATGCCTGCATCGTACCGCGCCCCGCGACGGCGGCCGGGGCCCCTGGGCGGGCCGGCGCCGCCGGGCAGGGAGCCGGCGCGCAGCAGAGATCGCGGGCGGCCGAGGCCGCCCGCGATCGGGACGCTCGGGGCGTCGGCGGTCAGATGGCCGGCGAGGATGCCTCGGTCGGGCGTCCCAGCCGGATGAGGAACCGCACGAACAGGACGCCGGCGGTCAGGGCGAAGAGGGCGATGCTGATCCAGAAGATCGGCTTCGCGACGTCGAGGTTCTCGGTGCTGATGAGCTTCGACGGCAGGTCGCCGAGGTACTCCTGGTCGGCCGCCTCCATGCCGTAGACCTGGGGGACGATGTAGAGGACGCTGGCCACGACCAGCAGGCCGCTCACGAGGCGGAAGGCCGCCGGGTCGTCGTCGGCGTCCCGGACGATCTTCACCGCGAGGGCCCAGAAGAGGACCACCGAGGCGAGCGGCGCGGTGATCGGCAGGCCCTCGCCCGTCAGGTAGAGGTTCGGCATGAAGAAGATCATGCTCAGCCCGAGCGTGACGACGAGGAGCCCGTCCCGGATCAGGACGTAGGACAGCCACCAGACGTCGCCGCCGAAGCGGAGGGTGAGGGTCCGGAGGAACCGGATCACGTACGGGCGGGCGAAGTGCATCGAGAGCGCGAAGGCCCACAGGATCGGCAGGACGGCCGCGAGGGACAGGACGAGCCAGCCGGAGGCGCCGGTCGTCAGGGCAGTTGCGAGATCGTCGGCGCTCATCGGTTACTCCTCGGTGCCGGGCGTCGGCCGGCGCACGCTGGTGAGCCGGAAGTTGTAGGCGACCGCGACCACGCCGAGGATCCCGGCGAGCGCGGCGGACAGGTAGCAGAGCGGGAGCGCGAGGTCGGGGTTCTCGGAGCTCACGAGCGCCTGCGAGATCCCCTCGATGTGCGCGCCCGGTCAGCTCGGTCGCCTGGACGCCGAAGAAGTACGGCACGAGGTAGAGCGTGGCCCCGAGGGCCACCAGCAGGACCTGGACCCGGAACCAGCGGAGGTCGGCGTCACCCCGCGTGATCAGCTTGATGAGCAGGGCCGCGAACGCGCAGACGGCCGCGATGCCGCCCGTGACCGGCAACGGCTGGCCCGAGATCACGTCCGGGTAGAAGAAGATGAAGCTGCCGAGGAACACCTGCAGGAGGATGATGTCGCGCAGGGCGACGTAGATGATCCACCAGAGGTCGGCGCCCGAGCCGGAGGGTGAACTTGCCGGTCGTGTGGGCCATGTACGGCCGGGCCATGTGGAGGCCCAGGGCCAGCAGCCACAGCACGACGAGCGCCGCGCCGATCGTGCCCTCGATGAAGGACTCCCCGGCGTCGAAGAAGCCCGATACCTGGTCCGGTGTCATGCCTGGTCTCCTCCGATGTCGGCCGGGAGCGGCGCCCCGTGGCGGTCCGACCGCCGGCAGGGCGATCACGTCGAGAGAGGGGCGATCGGCCGGCCCGCGGCCGGCCCGGACCGCGACGCGTGGCGCAGCCGTAGACCGCGTCGCAGCGGAAGCAGCGCGAGGCCTCGCCGCGGGCGGTCGCCTCGTCGAAGCCCTGCTGGGTCGGCCCGGAAGGAGCCCGGCGTCGAAGACGGGCAGCGGGGCGTGGGCCCGCGGCCGCGGCGCGATGTCGAGCTCGAGCGAGGGCTCGGGCGGCGTCGCGTAGCGGACGGTCCGCATGATCTCGGCCTCGCCGTCCCGCACGCCGGCGAGGAACTCGTGGACCGAGCCGGCGGCCCGGCGGCCGGACGCGACCGCGTCGATGATGGTCTTGGGGCCGGAGACGACGTCGCCGCCGGCGAAGATCCCGGCGCGGCCGGTGGCGAGCGTCCGCGGGTCGGCCACGATGCCGGCCCAGCCGCTCACCTCGATGCCGGCGCCCTCGGGGAGGATCGACGGGTCGGGCTCCTCGCCCACCGCCACGAGGATCGTCGAGGCCGGCAGCTCCACCATGGAGTCGGGCACGGGCGCCCAGACGGCGCGGCCGCGGTCGACCTCGCCGGTCGGGCGCTGCTCGGTGCAGCGCAGGGCCACGACGGCCCCGTCGCGGCCGACGACCTCCGCGACGGCGAGGCCGGGCCGGATCACGATCCCCTCGCGCTCGGCGGCCTCGATCTCCTCCTCCTGGGCCGGCATCTCCGCGCGGCCGCGGCGGTAGGCGACCGTGACCGACGAGGCGCCGCTGCGGAGGGCGGACCGGGCGGCGTCCATCGCCGTGCTGCCGCCGCCGACGACCACGACGTGCCCGGACAGGCGCGGGTCCTCGCCGAGGTTGACCTGCTTGAGGAAGAGCGTCGCCGGGACCACGCCCGGCAGGTCGTCGCCGGGGACCCCGAGCCGGCGGCTCTTGGAGGCGCCGGTGGCGAGGAAGACGGCCCTGAAGCCCTCGCGCTCGAGGTCGCCGAGCGTGAAGTCGCGGCCCATCGCGGTGTCGAGACGGAGCTCCACGCCGAGGCCGACGATCCGCGCGATCTCCTCCCGGAGCACCTCGCGCGGGAGGCGGTACTCGGGGATGCCGATCGCCATCATCCCGCCCGGCACCGGCATCGCCTCGAAGACCGTCACCGGGTAGCCGAGGCGGGCGAGGTAGTAGGCGGCCGACATGCCGGCCGGGCCGCCGCCGACGATCGCCACCCGCTCCGCGCGGCGCTGGCCGGGGGCGGGACCGCCGGCAGGTGGCCGTGCTCGGCCGCGAAGCGCTTGATCGTCCGGATCGAGATCGGCTCGTCGAGCACGCCGCGGCGGCAGGCCGCCTCGCAGGGCGCGGTGCAGATCCAGCCGCAGACCGACGGGAACGGGTTGACCTCGGCGGCGACCGCGTAGGCGTCGTCGTAGCGGCCCTCGGCGACCAGGCCGACGTACCGGCCGGCGTCCGTGCCGGCCGGACAGGCGACCTGGCAGGGGGCCAGCGGGGACGGCGGGACGTCCTCGACCATCGTCCGCCAGACCTGCCACGGCTGGGGACGCTCGGCCGTCCGCCACGCGAAGAGGTCGCCCCACGGCGACGGATGGTCGGGCTTGAGGGCCTCGCGGGTGATCGCCGAGAGCGGCACCCAGCCGCCCTCGTCCACCGGTGGGCGGTGGATGGGACCCTGGCGCGCCGCGAGCGGCGTGGCGCCCTCCACCGTCGCGAGCGTCATGACGACCGTCGGGCACTCGCGGATGCAGATCCCGCAGCCGATGCACTCGCCCACCTGGACGGGGCGCTCCATCATCCAGGCCTGGGGCGCGCCGCGGCCGGCCGTCTCGACGCCGGGCCCAGTCGGACGGCTCATGTCGAGCGCCTCGACCGGGCAGACGTCCATGCACACGGCGCAGTTGAGGCAGTTGTCGTGGTCGATGTCGATGCGATAGCCCATCGAGCCTCTCCGTACGGGACGCGTCCACGGGCCAGCATGCGTGCCGCGACGGCGGCGGCGACACCCTCGACGGGGTGGCCGCCGCCCTGCCCGACCGGGTGGGTCGCGCAGGGGCCGGATGGCCCTTCGGGCGGAGCGCCGGGCGGGCCGCCCTCGCCGGGCACCGACGACGCGACGTCAGCCGGGCGGCACCAGGCCCTCGCGCACGGCCCGTGGCCGCGACCTCGGTGCGGCTCTCCGCGTGGAGCTTCTCCAGGATGTTCCGGAGGTGGAACTTCACGGTGTTCTCGGAGATCCCGAGCTGGGCCGCGATCTCCTTGTTGCGCTGGCCCGCGACGACGAGGCGCAGCACGTCGGTCTCGCGCTCGGTCAGCCGGTCCGGGGCGGAGGTCGCGGCGGGCCGCGCGAACTCGGCGATGATCCGTGCCGCGGTCGCCGGCGAGATCGCCGCCTCGCCCCGCTCGACCGCCTCGATCATCGCCCGCAGCTGGTCGGCCTCGAGGTTCTTGAGCAGGTAGCCCGCGCGCGCCGCTCTTCACGGCCGCGAAGAGGTCGTCCTCGTCCTCGCTCGCGGTGAGCATGACGATGGCGGTCTCGCGGCCGGCTGGTGCCGCGAGGCGACGCGTCGCCTCGAGGCCGGACACGCCGGGCATGGCGACGTCCATCAGGACGAGGTCGGGGCGCAGCCGCTCGACGAGCGCCACCGCCTCCTCGCCGTCGCCGGCCATCCCGACCACCTCGTGGCCCCAGGCGCCGAGGAGCGAGGCGACGCCGTCGCGGAAGAGCGGATGGTCGTCGGCGAGGACGATGCGCATCCCGTCACGCGCCCCTGGGCGCCGCGGCCGGGAGCGCCGGCGCGGCCGACGCGCCGATGACGGGGACTGCCACCGTGACCGTCGCGCCCGCGCCGGGTCGCGAGGTCCACTCCACGGTGGCGCCGACCTCCTGCGCGCGCTCGCGCATGGCCTGCAGCCCGTAGCGCGGCCAGTCGCCCGGCGCGGCGAGGTCCTCCGCGAAGCCGCGCCCGTCGTCGCTCACGCGGACGACGAGGGAGCCGCCGTCGACGCGCCACCGCGACGCCGGCCCGGTGGGCCTCGGCGTGCTTGCGGACGTTCGTCAGCGACTCCTGGACGATCCGGAAGACCTGCGCCTCGGCCTCCGGGGAGAGGACCGCCGTTCGCGCCTCCGGGCTGGCCCTGACGACCACCGCCAGCTTCGAAGCCTCGGCGAAGCGCCGCGCGTACTCCTCGACGGCGCCGACGAGGCCCGACCCCCGTCACGATCGGGCTGCGCAGGCCGAGGATCGCCTCGCGGACGTCGACGTAGACCGAGCGGGCGGCGCGCGAGAGCTCGGCCAGCTGGGCGCGGGCCTCGTCCACCCGGCCCGTCGCGAGGTACTCGTCGACCGCCTGCGACTTCGTGTTGACGTAGCCCAGCACCTGGGCGAGGCCGTCGTGCATCTCGCGGGCGATCCGCTCGCGCTCGGCGATGACGGCGAGCTCGCGGAGCCGCTCCTGCAGGTGGGCGTTCTCGATCGCGATGGCCGCCTGGTTGGCCAGCGAGGAGAGAGCCTCCACGTCGTCCACGCCGAAGGTCCGGGCGCTGCCGCTCGCCGACGACCAGGAGCCCGATCGTGTGGCCGCCGCGCTGCAGCGGCGCTGCCAGGCGCCCGACCGCGTGCGCCGGGTCGATGAAGCGCAGGGCGTCGTCGTCCCCTCGCCGCCGGCCGGGCGGATGGCGTCCGCCGGGCCGCTGGATGCCCGAAGGGCGAGCCGTCCCTCCGGGCCGACCAGGAGGAGGACGGCCACGTCGGCCACGAGGAGCTCGCGTGCGTTGTCGACCACGGCGGCGAGGATCGGATCGAGCTCCCCGAGCGCCGTGATCGCGACGCTGACGCGGTGAAGGGCGCGGGCGGTCGCATTGCGGGCCTCGAGCGCCTCGTTCTGCGCCTCCAGCCTCGCGGTCAGCGCGTCGGTGCGGCGGTAGGCCACGAAGGAGAACGCCGCGCTCAGGGCCAGCACGACGCCGACGATCAGGATCGTGTCCAGCTGGACCGGGAAGGCGACGTCGAGCAGGCTGTCGCTCAGGAGCTCGATCGCTCCCACGGCGAGCGCGGGGACGAGGATCGTGAGCCAGCGAGAACGCCGGAACATCGCACCACCCTGTGCCTGCCCGCCCGGGGCGCTGACCCCGATCACGAGCACCGGAAGGATAGTCCGTCCGCGCGCCCGCACCTCGCCGAACGGGCGGGCCGAGCGCCTCAGCTCGCCCCGGCTGGGAAGCGCCGCGGCGCGCTTCCGGGCGGGCGTCGCGGGGACGACCTCGCCGGTGGACGCGGCCGTGCGCGCCAGCTCGCGGCCCAGCTCCTCGGCGAAGGTCACGTCCGAGAGGGGCACCAGCGGCTCGCCGCGCAGGACGCGGGCGAGGTACTCCCCGGTGGCCGAGCCCGGGACCCGGGCCACGTCCTCCGGCGTCCCCTCGGCCACGATCGTCACCGCCGCGGGTGCCGCCCTCGGGCCCGAGGTCGACGATCCAGTCGGCGGTCTTGATGACGTCGAGGTTGTGCTCGATGACGACGACGGTGTTGCCCGCGTCGACGAGCCGGTGGAGGACCTGGAGCAGCTTCTCCACGTCGGCGAAGTGGAGGCCGGTGGTCGGCTCGTCGAGGACGTAGAGGGTCTTGCCGGTGGCGCGCCGGGAGAGCTCCGTCGAGAGCTTGACGCGCTGGGCCTCGCCGCCCGACAGCGTCGTCGCCGGCTGGCCCAGGTGGACGTAGCCGAGGCCGACGTCGACCATCGTGCGCAGCTTCGTCGCCACCTTCGGCACGGCGCCGAAGACGTCGAGCGCCTCCTCGATCGTCATGTCGAGGATGTCGGCGATGGAGTGGCCCCGGTAGTGGATCTCGAGCGCCTCGCGGTTGTAGCGCTTCCCCTTGCAGACCTCGCAGGGCACGTAGACGTCGGGCAGGAACTGCATCTCGATCTTCAGGATCCCGTCGCCCTTGCAGTTCTCGCAGCGGCCGCCCTTCACGTTGAAGCTGAAGCGTCCCGGCAGGTAGCCGCGCACCCTCGACTCCGGGACGCCGGCGAAGAGCTCCCGGATGGTGCCGAAGAGGCCCGTGTACGTGGCCGGGTTGGAGCGCGGCGTGCGCCCGATCGGGCTCTGGTCGATCTCGATGATCTTGTCGACATGGTGGGCGCCCTCGAGCGCGTCGTGGGCGCCCGGGCGTCTCGCGGGCGCCGTTCAGCTCGCGGGCCAGGGCCCGGTAGAGGATCTCCGTCACGAGCGTGCTCTTGCCCGACCCCGAGACGCCGGTGATCGCCACGAACCGGCCCAGCGGGAAGGCGACGTCGATCCCCCGCAGGTTGTGCTGGCGGGCGCCGCGGACCACGATCTCCGTCCCGTTCCCGGGCCGCCGGCGGGACGGGATCGGCACTTCGCGCTCGCCGCGCAGGAAGGCGCCGGTGATCGAGCGCGGCGCCGCGAGGACCGCCTCCAGCGGCCCCGAGGCGATGACCTCGCCTCCGTGCTCGCCTGCCCCGGGGCCCATGTCGACGACCCAGTCGGCGGTCCGGATCGTCTCCTCGTCGTGCTCCACGACGAGGAGCGTGTTGCCCAGGTCGCGCAGGCGCGTGAGGGTCGCGATCAGCTTCGCGTTGTCGCGCTGGTGGAGCCCGATGGACGGCTCGTCGAGGATGTAGAGGACGCCGACGAGGGAGCTCCCGATCTGGGTCGCGAGGCGGATCCGCTGGGCCTCGCCGCCGGACAGCGTCGAGCTGGTCCGGTCGATCGTCAGGTAGTCGAGGCCGACATCGGCGAGGAAGCCCAGGCGGGCCACGATCTCCTTGAGGACCATCCGGGCGATCGTCCGCTCGCGCTCGGTCAGCGCGGCCGGCAGCGCGTCGACCCAGCCGAGGGCGTCGGTCACGCTCATCGTCGAGACGTCGTGGATGCTGCGGCCGTCGACGGTCACGGCCAGCGCCTCGGGGCGCAGCCTCCGGCCGCTGCAGGCCGGGCACGGCCGGGCCACCATGTACTTCTCGATCTCGGTCTTGATGTACTCGGACTCCGTCTCCCGGAAGCGCCGCTCGAGGTTGGTGACCAGCCCCTCGAAGGTGGCCCAGTAGGTGTTCTCGCCGCGCTCGTGGCGGTAGCGGACCAGGACCTTCTCCTCCTTGGCCGAATGGAGCAGGTGCTCCACTGCCTCGTCGGGCAGGTCGTGGATCGGCGCCCGGATGTCCCAGCCATGGTCGGCGAAGATCGCCTCGAGGATCTTCATCCGCCACGACGCCTCGGTCGGCATCCGCGCCCAGGGCACGAGGGCCCCGCCGGCCACGCTCTTGCTGCGGTCCGGGATCACCAGGTCCGGGTCGATGACCAGCTGCGTGCCGATCCCCGTGCAGGTGGGGCAGGCGCCGTGGGGCGAGTTGAACGAGAAGCTTCGCGGCTCGAGCTCGTCGATCGTCGTCCCGTCGTAGGGACAGCTGTAGCGCTCGCTGAAGCGGCGCTCCTCGAAGTCGGGCACCTCTCCGTCGCGCGGTGCCGGCGCCACGACCACCACCCCCTCGCCCAGGCGAAGGGCGGTCTCGACGGAGTCGGCCAGCCGCGCGGCGTCCGGCGGCGGCTCGCCCGCGCGCGCGGGTGCGCGCACGACGAACCGGTCGACGACGACCTCGATGGTGTGGCGCTTGTACTTGTCGAGGCTCTTCGTCTCGGAGAGGTCCATCTGCTCGCCGTCGACCCGGACGCGGACGAAGCCCTGCTTGCGGGCGGCCTCGAAGATCCGGTCGCCCTCGGTCTTGCGGTCCTTGACGAGCGGGCCGAGGACGAGGAGCCGGGTGCCGTCGGGCATCCGGAAGACCTGGTCGACGATCTGCTGGACCGTCTGGCGCTCGATCTCCCGGCCGCAGGTTGGGCAGTGCGGGTGCCCGATGCGGGCGAACAGGAGCCGCAGGTGGTCGTAGATCTCGGTGACGGTGCCGACGGTCGATCGCGGGTTCCGGCTGGCGCCCTTCTGGTCGATCGAGATGGCCGGCGACAGCCCGTCGATCTGGTCGACGTCGGGCTTCTCCATCTGGCCCAGGAACTGGCGGGCGTAGGCCGAGAGGCTCTCCACGTAGCGGCGCTGGCCCTCGGCGTAGATCGTGTCGAAGGCGAGGCTGCTCTTCCCGGAGCCGGACAGCCCGGTGATCACGACGAGCCGGTCGCGCGGGATGGCGACCGTCACGTCCTTGAGGTTGTGCTCGCGCGCGCCGCGCACGATCAGCTGGTCGGAGGGCACCTGCGTAGTCTACGGCAGACGGCCCAAATCGTACAGGAGTTCTATTCCTGGTCGTCCCCGTCATGCCGCGGACGGGCCGGCCGGATCCTGCGCGCGGGTCGGCACGCCTCGATGCGCCTGCGCCACCGGAGCACGGCGTCCCACAGGCCGGCCGGCGGCTCGCCGGGCAGGAAGAGCCAGTTGGGAGCGTCGAGCGATTCGAACCCCGTCGTGGCCTGGCGGATGACCGGAAGCGCGTGGGCTCCGATCTGGAAGAACCGGTAGCCGAGGGGCACGAGGATCGCGTCGATCTCGCCGCTGGCACCGCCCGGCAGGACCTCGCACACGAGCCAGGGTCTGCGCCGGAGGAGCTCGGGCGCACCGCGAAGGACCTCGGGCTCGGTCGTCTCGGTGTCGATCTTGAGCAGGACCGGCCAGTGGCGCGTCGAGCGGCAATACCCATCGAGCGTCACCACCTGGACGTCGATCGTGCCAATGGCCGTTCGGTGGCCCTCGCGGAGCGAATTCGACGCGTCGGTGGTGTTCGACAGGTAGAGCTTCGCCACGCCGGGGCGCTCACCGACGGCAACCGACTCGACACGCGCGGCGAGGCCGTTCACGCGGAACGTCCGGGCCAGGCTGGCCGCGATCTGCGGCTCGGGCTCGAAGGCGACGATGCGCGTCGGGGTCACGGCCGAGCCCACGATCGCGAACATTCCGACGTTTGCCCCCACGTCGAAGGCGACGCCGCCTCCGAGCGACTCGAGCGCGCCGAGGAAGCATGCGAGCGTGTCGGGCTCGTAGCCCGCGAGGCCGGAGCGGCGAAGAAGCCCGGCGACGAAGAGGGCCGGCGCGGCGTCGATCCACGCCGTGGCGAGGGGCCGGCTGCGCCACAGGCCGAGCGGCCCGACGACGCGCGACCCGGAACCGTCGTCATTCGGCGCAGGCAGGGCGACGCGGAACGCGGAGCGGGACGGCGATCCCCGTCGGCCCTCGAGATACGCAACCAGCCGGAGGCGGCGGCTCCGAATGGCCCGAACGGACGCCGTCCGGAACCAGGACGCGATACATCCGGCGGAGAGGGCCTGAGCGGTCGCCGTGCGCCTGCGACGAGCCTGTCATCGACCGCATCGGCCCTTCCGACAGGCCCAGGATCGGGCCATGCACCTGGCCCGGGCCGGAAGCGGACGGAACGACATCCGGCGATTGTATCGGGATGGAGCTGGCCGCCTGAGACGAGGGCCCGGGCCGATGGTTCGTCACGCGATCAGTCCCGGGACGGGATCTGAGGAGGGGGAACGCAGGCGGGGCAGGCTGTCGCGCTCATGGGATAAGAGCCCGCGCCGCGCCTCGCGGCGTCGCCTGCCTGTCAGATGTGCAGCCGGCGCACGTTGCGTCGGCTTCCGAGGTCGACGGGCGTGCCGAACCCGCTGCCGGACCTCACGAGGCTGGCTCCCACGCGCTCGGGAGCGCAGGCGTTGGCCGCGGGAGGCACCCGGACGGGACATCACCGGGCGCCATCGCCGCCTGGACCGGACGCAACGTGCGGGAGGTGCACATCTGGCAGCCCCACCGCCGGGGGCGGTCCGAGCGCCGACGCTGCGGAGAGCGCGGTGCCGATCAGCGCCTGGGGCCACGCCGTCCGGTGCGGCGTCGGACGTTGGGGGTGACCGTGCGATCCCAGGTCGGCCGATCGAGCCAGCGCGCCTGCCACCCGGCGTCGTCGTCCTCGTGCTCGTCGCGGAGGCCGGGCAGCCAGTCGGCGGCGGTCCCCTCGGCGATCGCCGGCTCCTCGCCGGCCGGGACGACCGTGACCTCGGTGACCTCGAGCACGGGCGTCGCGGGCTCCTCGCGCGCGCCCGGCCGGCGGCCCCGCGGGGCGGGCGCAGGCCGGCGGCCCGCGGCCTCCGCGGCACGACCCACGATGACCGACGCGTCCTCCTCGAGGACCCGCAGCCGGATCTGCTGGACCTCGTCGCGGATGGCCGCCGCCCGCTCGAACTCGAGCTCCCGCGCGGCGGCCCGCATCTCCGTCTCCAGGCGGGCGACGAGCTGCTCGACCTGGGCCTTCGTCGCACCCGCGAGGTCGCGCCCCCGCCCTTCGCCGCCGTACGCCCCCGGGGACTCGGCGACGACCCGAAGCCGGTCGTTGATGTCCCGGATCTCCTTGACGATCGTGAGCGGGGTGATCCCCTTCTCCGCGTTGTAGCGCTCCTGGATGCCACGTCGGCGGTCCGTCTCCTCGATCGCCGCCCGCATCGACTGGGTGACGGTGTCGGCATACATGACGACCTCGCCGCCGATGTTGCGCGCCGCCCGCCCGATCATCTGGATCAGCGACCAGGCGCTGCGCAGGAAGCCCTCCTTGTCGGCGTCGAGGATTGCCACCAGGGTCACCTCGGGCAGGTCGATCCCCTCCCGCAGGAGGTTGATCCCGACCAGGACGTCGAACACCCCCAGGCGCAGGTCGCGCAGGATCCGCACCCGCTCCAGGGTGTCGACCTCGCTATGGAGGTACTGGACCTTGACCCCCAGCTCCCGCAGGTAGTCCGCGAGGTCCTCGGCCATCCGCTTGGTGAGCGTCGTGACGAGGACGCGCTCGCCGCGCTCGGTGCGCTCGCGGACGCGCTCCAGGAGATCGTCGATCTGGCCCTCGGTGGGACGGACCGTGATCGCTGGGATCGACGATCCCGGTCGGCCGGATGAGCTGCTCCGCGATCCGCTGGCTGCGCTCCAGCTCGTAGCCGGCCGGCGTCGCGCTCATGTAGACCGCCTGGTTGATCGTCGCCTCGAACTCCTCGAAGGTGAGCGGCCGGTTGTCGAGCGCGGACGGCAGGCGGAAGCCGAAGTCGACGAGGATCTCCTTGCGAGTCCGGTCGTTCTTGTACATGCCGACGACCTGGGGGATCGTCATGTGCGATTCGTCGACGACGAGGAGCCAGTCCGGCGGGAAGTAGTCCAGCAGGGTCCACGGCCGTGACCCGGGCTCCCGCCCCGAGAGGTGGCGCGAGTAGTTCTCGATCCCGGAGCAGAAGCCGAGCTCGCGGATCATCTCCAGGTCGAAGGTCGTCCGCTGGCGCAGGCGCGCGGCCTCGAGCGCCCTCCCCTGCTCCTCCAGCTCGGCGACGCGCTCGTCGGCCTCGACGCCGATCGTCTCGATCGCCGCGCGCAGCTTGTCGGCCGGCGTCACGAAGTGGCTGGCCGGGAAGACGCTCACCTCGGTCGCGCTCCGCGAGGAGCTCGCCGGTGAGCGGGTCGAGCTCCGTGATCCGCTCCACCTCGTCGCCGAAGAACTCGACCCGGATCAGGCGGTCCTCGGACGACGGCACCAGCTCCAGGGTGTCGCCGCGGACGCGGAAGCGGGAGCGCTGCAGGGCCTGGTCGTTGCGCTGGTACTGCAGGTCGACCAGGTGGCGCAGGACCGTGTCGCGGCGGTAGGAGCCGCCGCGCTTGAGGCGCAGGACCGTCGCGCCGTAGTCGACCGGGGCGCCCAGGCCGTAGATGCAGCTCACGGAGGCGACGATGATCACGTCGCGCCGCTCGAACAGCGCCTTCGTGGCCGCGTGGCGCAGCTTGTCGATCTCCTCGTTGCGGCTGGAGTCCTTCTCGATGTACGTGTCGCACCGGGGCAAGTACGCCTCCGGCTGGTAGTAGTCGAAGTAGCTCGACGAAGTACTCGACCGCGTTGTCCGGGAAGAAGTCCCGGAACTCGGAGTAGAGCTGGGCCGCCAGCGTCTTGTTGTGGGCCAGGACGAGCGTGGGCCGGTTCGCCTTCTCGATCACCCTGCGCGAGGGTGAACGTCTTGCCGGTGCCGGTCGCTCCCAGCAGGACCTGGTGGCGCAGGCCCCGGGACAGGCCATCCGCGAGGCGCTCGATCGCCACGGGCTGGTCACCGGTGGGCTCGAAGGGGGCGACGAGCTTGAAGTCGGGCACGGGTGGAGTCTACCAGACGATCACGGCCCGAACCGAACGTGCGTTCGACGGCGTCACCGGGCCTGCTGTGGCCCGTTGCCTCGACGCACATCGCGGTACCAATGAAGGCCGTGCGTGGGACGAATCGCCCGTGGGAGCCGCTCTCGCCGCGGTCGATACTCGCCGGGGGCCGTCCGGTCGGCGTGTCCCCTCGCGCGCCGAGTCCGTGGAGTGTTGATGCGAGCGCAGCGCCTGGGCAACCGCGACGTCATCCCCGGCGCCCGATCGGGCGCAGAGCGGCCAGGGCCTGGTCGAGTTCTCCCTCGTGATCCCGATCTTCATCAGCCTGCTGATGGGCGTCGTCGAGTTCGGGTTCCTCTACAACAGCCTGCTCACCGTCCAGTTCTCGGCGCGCCAGGGTGTGAGCGCCGCCGCCCAAGCGGGTGGCGTTGACGGCGCCGACTGCTCGATCCTCAATGCCGTGGAGAAGGCGCTCACCGCGCCCATCGACCACGACCGCGTTGAGTTCGTGGAGATCTTCCAGTCCGACGCCGTCGGAAGCGCCCTCCCGGGCGCCGTGAACCGCTACGTCCGGGGAGGCGCCCTGGACTGCCCCGGGACGGGCACCCAGCCCTACACGCTCGTCGGCGAGGAAGGGTACCCGCAGATCACGCGCCACGACGCGCTCGTCGAGGGACTCGACGTGATCGGCGTTCGGATCGGCTACGAGTACGTCGGCATCACGCCCGTCGCGTTCGGTCGGTCGTGGGACCTTGCCGACGGGGCAACCCTGCGCATGGAGCCCAAGCAATGACGGGCCGCGGCGGGCGCGCCCGCGATTCAGGCCAGGCGATCGTCGAGCTCGTGCTCATCCTGCCGCTCTTCCTGATCGTGCTGGTGGGAATGTTGGAGTTCGGCATCGCCTACGACCATCGCAATGCCATGGCGTATGCCGTACGCGAAGGCGCCCGCGTGGGGGCCAGCCTCGGCAACGGGGGGTCGGAGCCGGCGGCCGTCGATCCCGCGATCCTGGCGGCCGTCCAGCGCGGGCTGACCGACCCGATCCTCGTCGAGAACATCGCTTCGATCGAGATCTTCCAGTCGGACACGACGGGACAGCCGGTCTCGGGAAAGATCAACACGTACGACCGTGCCGGCGTCCTGATCGGCACCGCCGGCTGGCCGGCGACCAGCCGAGTGCCGGGCCTGAACGGCGACTCGATCGGGGTGCGGGTTGTCTACGACTTCCATCCGCAGACGCCCCTGGCAACGCTGATGGGGCTCTTCGCCAGCGGAGACCCGCCGTACACGACCATCAAGATGACCGACGTCAGCGTCATGAAGCTGGAGCCAGGGGCGTGAGCAACGAACGGGACGACGCCCCCAACGCCGAAGCCCGAACGCGGTCGGGGCGGCGGCCCGCGGCTCGTGCGCAAGGTCAGGTGGTCGTCATCTTCGTCTTCGCCCTCGGCCTCCTCTTCTCCATCATGGCCCTCGTGATCGATATCGGGAACATCTGGAACAACTCGCTGCACGTGCAGCAGGCGGCCGAGGCCGCCGCCATGGCAGGCGTCCCGTACATGCCGGGTGACTTCGCCACCGCGTCGGTCAGGGCCTCCGCCGAAGCGAAACGAAACGGGTTCTCCGCCGCGGGCGGGGCGACCATTGCCGCGTCGATCAACCTGGAGTCGAACCGTCGTTTGGACGTGACGATCACGCGTAACTACGGCACGTACTTCCTCCGGCTCTTCGGGATGAACACGGTGCGGATCTCCCGGACGGCCACCGCCGAGTACACGCTGCCGGTCCCGATGGGCAGCCCGCTCAGCACGTACGGCGACAACAGCGGCAACTTCTGGGCCGTCAACGGCAGCCAGGGCGCCGACCGCACGAACGGCGACGCCTACGGCACGTTCTACAACCCGAACCCCACCCTCAACAGCCAGTACGATTCGCGGGGCTACCACTACGCGATCGAGGTACCCCCAGGTGCGGGCGCCACGACGATCGACCTCTACGACCCGACCTTCTGCGCGGTCGACCCGAACAAGGGCACGGGCGACCGGTGGCTGCCCTGGAACCAGTCCGGCTGGCCCTCGGTATCGACCTACTTCACTCTCTGGTCCGACCCGGCCGAGACCCCGCTCGACTACTCGGACGACGTGCAGATCGCGACGAGCGGCATGCTCTTCGAGCACAAGCGCCAGGTCGACAAGAGCGCCGCCTTCCGCGAGGACTCGGCATCGTGGCCGGGGAGCACCTTCTGGGCACTGCCGGACTGCGCCAGCGACCCGTACCACAACGCGTGGTGGACCCTCTCGACTGTCACCTCGCCCGGGACGTACCGCCTCCAGGTGACGACAACTGACGCCCTCAACCAGAACGACCAGAAGGGCACCAGCGCGTCGAACAAGTGGGGCCTGCGCGCCGTGAGCACAGACCCCGTCTACAAGCCGTACGTATACGGCCTGGGCAAGATGTGCATCTACGCCAACGTCACCAATGGGACCACGAACTTCTACCTGGCCCGCGTCGAGGCCGTCCATGCCGGCAAGACGATGGTCATCCAGCTCTTCGACGCCGGCGACGCGTCCGGCACGGCGACGATCCAGGTGCTGAAGCCGACGGCGACCGGCTACGTTCCCGCCACGTTCAGCTTCACCGCCGACAGCAACGCCACCGGACCGAGGAGTGGCACGAACGTCACCAGCATCACGACCGTCTCGAGCGGCACCATTCGCTACAACAACTCGTGGATCACCATCACGATCCCGCTCCCCAAGACGTACGACGCGCCGCTGCCTCCCGGTGAGCCGGCAGGCACCCTCGGAGGCTGGTGGAAGGTCCGCTACAACTTCAACAGCACCACGACCGACACGACCACCTGGCAGACGTCGATTCGTGGCAACCCGGTTCACCTCGTCCTGCCCTGAAGCCGCGAGGTGTCGCGCGGCCCCCGCCGAGCCGCATCCCGGGCTCCGATCGGAAGGCGCGAACGTCCGATCGGATGACCGTGACGGTACTTCGGGCCGATGGGGCGACGAGCGCGCAGCCGCGATCATTCCCTCGGTCGTGGCGCTCGTCGCGATCGTCCGGCACGGCAGGATGGCACTCCGGAGGCGGCGTCCAGGATGGAGATCGAGTATCGCGACTCGTCGCGGCGTGGGAAGTACATCGTCGCGATCGGGCTCGTGCTGGCCGTCATCGCCGGCGCCGGTGCGTTCGTCGTCATCAGCCAGGCTCGCCAGCAGTCCGGCCAGGCCGGCCTCCAGATGACCACGATCGTGGTCGCCGCCAAGGAGATCCCCAACCGCAAGGCGATCTCTCCGGACGACCTCGCGCTTCACGAGGTACCGGCCGACGACACGACTGCCCAGGGCGTCTACTCGGAGCCATCGAAGCTCATCGGGCTGGTGGCCGCGACGACCATTCTCAAGGGCCAGCCGGTCTTCGCGAACATGCTTGCCGGCCAGAGCCAGGGCGCGCAATTCTCGATCCTGGGCCCCACCGAGACGGTCGCCCCGGACTCCCCGGCCTGGCGTGCCGTCTCGATCACCGTGCCGGACGACCGGGCCGTCGGCGGCCTCCTGCAACCCGGCTCGGCGGTGGACGTCTTTGTGACGTCGACGATCGAGGTCCCCGCCGACATCGCCGAAGCCGGCAAGTACTTCACCGACAAGTCGACCAAGATCGTCTACCAGGACATGCTCATCCTCGCGAAGACGCCGACCGCCTACGTCCTCAAGGCCTCGATCCCCGTCGCGGAGGAGATCTCCCACCTCCAGGCGAGTGGCGCGGCCGCCTTCAGCTTCGCCCTCAGGCCCGAGCAGGACCTGCGCGAGGTGGACCCGTCCACGCTCGGCACGACCACAACGAAGATCGTGGCGCGCTATGGCCTGCCGCTGCCGGAGTGGTACGGACCGGGCAGGGCGGTCACGCCCGCCGCCGTCGGCTCTCCGACGCCCAGCCCGTCGCCGACGGCCTCCCCGACCTCGACTCCCTAGCCGCCACCCAGATCGCCGGCGCGTCCCCGGGCGGCCGCCCAGGCCGCGGCGACAAGCACTTCCGTCGAGCCCCGGTCCCCCGACGCATCCACGATCACGACGCCGGGCTGGGCGCCCACCCGCGCCCGGAGGCCGGCCTGCGCCGCGATCCGCCGGTCGGCATCCTCGGCGGACATCCCCCGGCCCAGCAGGCGGGCCCGCTGGACGTCGGGCGGGCAGTCCACGAGCCATGTCTCGTCGCACAGGGCGGCCAGGCCGCTCTCCACCAGCTTGATCGCCTCGATCACGACGGCCGGAGCCCCGGCTTCATTGGCTGCCTCCATCGCCGCCAGGATCGCCGGGCGCACGGCCGGATGGATGATCGCCTCGAGGTCGCCGAGAGCCGCCGGGTCGGCGAAGACGAGCCGCGCCAGGGACGCCCGGTCGAGCGTCCCGTCCGGCGCGCGGACCGCATCGCCGAACCGCGCGAGGACGGCGTCGTGCGCCGGCTCGCCGGGCGCCGTCACGGACCGGGCGACGGCATCCGCGTCGACGACCACCGCGCCGCGCGCGGCCAGCCACGAGGCGACCGTCGACTTGCCGCAGCCGATCGGTCCGGTGAGGCCGATCCGCAGCGCCCGCGTCACGGGGCGCGCTCCTCGAGGAGGAGCCAGGTCTCCTCCGCGGCGGCGAGCGCCTGCTCGACGTCGGCGAGCTCGCTGGTCACGCGGCGGAGCTCGACGAAGTTGGCCGCGATCGACGGGTCGTGCAGGGCCAGCTCCAGGTGGCTCTTGCGGAGCCCCAGCCGGTTCAGGTCGTCGTCGATGACCGCCTTCTGGCGCCGATAGGCGTCCTTCGAGAGCTTCGCCTGACGCGACGGCGGGCGTGGTGCCGGGACGGGAACGGCCGCCCGGGAGGGCCTGTCGCGCCCGTCGGTGGTGCGCGCACGGATGGCTGCGCCCTCGCCGGCGGCGATGCGGGGCGCGGGCTTGCCGTGAAACCGCGCCTCCTCGCGGGCCCAGGCGTCGGCGATCCGCCACCCGTCGGCGACCGCGGCGCGCCACGCGCGGTAGCCGCCCTCGAAGGGCACGGCGCGACCGTCGCCGACCACCCAGAGGCGATCGCACGTCGTCTCCAGGAGGCGCCGGTCATGGCTCACAACGAGCAGGGTGGCGGGTGTCTCGCGCAGGAAGGCCTCGAGCGCCTCGCGGGCGGGGATGTCCAGGTGGTTCGTGGGCTCGTCGAGGAGGAGCAGGTTCGAGGGCATGATCCCGAGGATCGCGAGCTCCAGGCGCGAGCGCTCGCCGCCCGAGAGGCTGCGGACCTCCTTGAAGGCGTCGTCCCCGCGGAAGAGGAAGCGGGCCAGGTAGCCGCGCGCCTCGCCGGGCGTCATCGGGATCTCGGCCAGGAGCGCGTCGATGACCGTCTCGCCGACGAGTGGGTTGTCGCGGACCTGCGCGAGGTACCCCAGCTGGACGTTGGACCCGAAGGCCAGGCGGCCGTCGCGCGGCTGGAGCTCGCCCGCGATCACCCGCAGCAGGGTGGTCTTGCCGGCGCCGTTGGGCCCGACCACGCCGATCCGTTCGCCCCGCGTCGCCTCGAGGCGGATCGTCCGGGCGACCTCGGGCCCGCCCGGGTGGCCAACCACGAGGTCCTCCATGCGCAGGACGACCTCGCCGGAGCGCGGGGCCGGGGCGCCGAGGGCGCGGTCCAGGCGCAGCGACGGGCCGGGTCGCGGCACGTCGATCCGGTCGAGCCGGGCCAGGCGGGCCTCGTGCTCGTGCATCTTGCCGTGCTTGCGCTGGCTCCGGTACGTCTGGACGAGCCCCTGCTCCTTGGCGATCTCCAGCTCCCGCGTCTCGGCCTCGCGGCGCAGGCGCGCGTCGCGCTCCTCGCGCTGCCGGGCATAGGCCGAGTAGTCGCCCCGGAAGGCGGACAGGCGCCGGTCCCGGAGCTCCCAGACGCGGGTCACGGTGGCGTCGAGGAAGGCCCGGTCGTGCGAGGCGACCAGCAGGGCGCCACGGCGCCGCCGGACCGCCTCCTCGAGCCACTCGATCGCGGAGAGGTCCAGGTGGTTCGTGGGCTCGTCGAGGAGGAGCAGGTCCGGGTCTGCCACGAGCAGGCGCGCCAGCGCGGCCCGGGTCTGCTGGCCGCCGGAAAGCTCCTCCGGGGAGCGGGCGATCTCCTCGGGGCTGAAACCGAGGCCCGAGAGCGCCTCGTCCACGCGCTGGTCGAGCGCCCAGCCGTCGACGGCGGCGAACCGGTGGGAGAGGTCCGCGTAGGCCGAGGAGCCCGCAGCGCCGGCCTCCTCGAGGCGCTGCAGGTCCGCCTCCATGGCCTCGACCGCCGCCGCGCCGCGCCGGACGGCGGTCCGCAGGTCCGGGGCGGACGCGAAGGCCTCGTCGAAGTGGGCCTCCTGGGCCAGCAGGCCCACCGTGAGGGCGCGCCGCCGGTGGACCTCGCCCCGGTCGGGCTCGTCGACGCCGGCCACGATTCGCAGCAGGGTGGTCTTGCCGGCGCCGTTCGGTCCCACCATCCCGACCCGCTCGCCGATCGCGACGGCCGCGTTGACCGCGTCGAGGATCACGAACGTGCCGATCTCGCGGGTGACGTTCGACAGGCGGACGAGCGACATCGTCAGGCGCCCCCGGCGCCGGCCCGCGCGCGGGCGCGGCGCGTCGCGGCGGCCCGGCGCGTGCGCGCGGTCCGGGCGCGCGCCGCCGCCCGGCCGGCCTCGTCGGGCGTCAGGCCCAGCGTCCCCTCGCCGGGCAGGTCCACCCAGCGCCGTCCGCGTGGCCGCGGCGTGCTGGCGGCCGCGAGGATCCCCGCCGCGCCCGGCCGGTCGCCGGCGGGGAGCCGCTGGCACCACGAGCAGAAGTGGGTCGCCCGCTGGGTCACCACGATGCGGCGGATCGGCCGGCCGCAGCGCGGGCACGGCTCCCCGGTGCGCTGGTAGGCCTCCAGGCGCTCCTGCATGCTCCCGTCGCCGTCCGGGGCCGTGTAGTCGTCGATCGAGGAGCCGCGCCGGGCCACCGCCTCGGCGAGGACCGTTCGCATCTCCCGGTAGAGGCGCGCCTCGTCGGGCGGCCGCAGCGTGAGGGCGGTGCGGAGCGGGTGGAGCCGCGCCCGCCACAGCGCCTCGTCGGCGTAGATGTTGCCGACACCGGCGATGAAGCCCTGGTCCAGGAGGAGCGGCTTGAGCCGCCCCCGGCGGCCGCGGAGCCGGGCCCGGAACGCGCGCAGCGTGAAGGCGTCGTCAAGCGGCTCGGGCCCGAGGCCGGCGAAGAGGTCCGCCCCGGCCTCGCCGTCGAGCACGTCGCCGGTGGCCGGGTCCACCGGCCAGCAGCCGACGCGCCCGAACTTGCGCACGTCGCGGAAGCGGACCTCGCGGCCATCGGCCAGCTCCAGCACCACGTGCACGTGGCGGTCGGCCGGGACCGAGGCCGGGACCACGAAGAGCTGGCCGGTCATCTTGAGGTGGATCGTCAGCGCGGCGCCGCCCGACAGGCGCACGACGACGAGCTTGGCCCGCCGGCCCACCTGCTCCACCCGCCGGCCCGCCACGGCGGCGTCGAAGGCCTCCGTGGTCGGGTGGGAGGCGATCGTCCGCGGCCAGTCCGCGCGCGCGCCGGCGATGGTGGCCCCGACGAGGTGACGGGCCAGGTCGCGCGCGACGGTCTCGACCTCGGGCAGCTCGGGCATCGGGAGACTCAGCCGGCGGCGACCGCGCCCCGCGGCACGGGCGTCATCGCCTCCCAGTCGTCGCCCGTCTTCACGTCGACCGTCAGCGGCACGTCGAGGGCGAGCGCGCCCTCCATCGTCTCCCGGACCAGCGGCACGAGCCGGTCCACCTCGTCGCGGGGGACCTCCAGGAGGAGCTCGTCGTGGACCTGCAGGAGGAGCCGGGCCTGGAAGCCCTCGCCCCGGAGGCGCGCCGCCACCCGGATCATGGCGATCTTCATGATGTCGGCTGCCGTCCCCTGGATCGGCATGTTGATGGCCATTCGCTCGCCGGCGGCCACGAGGCTCCGGTTCGTCGAGCGCAGCTCGCTGATCTCCCGGCGCCGTCCCAGCAGGGTGGTCACGTACCCCTGGGCGCGGGCGGTCTCCTTGATGTGGAGCATGTAGTAGCTGATCCCGGAGTAGGTCGCGAAGTAGCGGTCGATGAAGGCGCGCGCCTCGTCGCGGGGGATGCCGGCCCTGCTGGCCAGCCCGAAGTCGCTCATCCCGTAGGCGATCCCGAAGTTGACCATCTTGGCCATCGAGCGCTCGTCGGGGGTCACGTCCGCGGGGTCCTTGCGCAGGACCAGCGCGGCGCTGTCGCGGTGGATGTCCCTGCCCTCGGCGAACGCGGCCTTCAGGCGCTCGTCGCCCGAGACGTGGGCGAGGATGCGGAGCTCGATCTGGCTGTAGTCGGCCGAGACCAGGACGACCTCGGGCGCGCCCGCGACGAACGCGCGCCGGATCCGGCGCCCGAGGTCCGTGCGGATCGGGATGTTCTGCAGGTTCGGGTCCGACGACGAGAGCCGGCCGGTCGCGGCCACGGCCTGGTGGAACGTCGTGTGGAGGCGGCCGTCGGCGGCGAGGAGTCCCGGCAGGGCCTGCACGTACGTGCTGCGGAGCTTGGCGTAGAGGCGCCAGTCGAGGAGCTTGCCGACCATCGGGTGTGCCGCCCGCAGCTCCTCGAGGACGGTGGCGTCGGTCGAGTAGCCGGTCTTGGTCCGCTTCCCCTTGGGCAGGTTCAGCTCGTAGAAGAGGACCTGCTCGAGCTGCTTGGGGCTGCCGAGGTTGAACTCGTGCCCGACGTCGGCGTAGATGCCGGCCTCGAGCCGCGCCAGCTCCGTCGCGAACTCCCGGTCGAGCGCCGCGAGCGCCTCGAGGTCGAGAGCGACGCCCGTCGCCTCCATCCGGGCCAGGATCGGGATGAGCGGCAGCTCCATCTCGGCAAAGAGCCGGCCGAGGCCCTGCTCGTCGAGGGCTGCGGCAAGCGGGGCGCGGACCGCGAGGGCGCCGAGCGCCTCGAGGGCGCCTCGCTCCCCGGGTCCCAGCCCGGCGGCGAGCGGCGGGAGGTCAAGGTCCAGCCGCTCGTGGACGACATCGGCGATCCCCTGGCTGCGCAGCGACGCGTTGAGCAGGTAGGCGGCGACCTGGGTGTCGAAGGCGATCGGCGTTGGAGCCGCGTCGAGATCGTCCACGAAGCGGGCCACGAGCAGGGGCTTGACCTCGTGCCCGACCAGCGGCGTCCCGGCCGCCTCGAGGGCCTGTCGGGCGGCGACCACCGCCTCGGGCCCGTGGAACGCGACGACGCGCCCGTCCTCGCCCGCGAGGGCGAGCGCCAGGGGCGTGCCGGCACGCGGGCGCGGGTCGTCCAGGACGAGCGCCACGCCGACCGCGGGGAGCGTCGCCAGCCACGTGCCAAGCTCGGCTGCCGCGTCCGCGTCGGCGTGCTCCACGCGGCCCGGGTCGGCCACGAGCGCGGCGAGGGCCGCCGGCAGGTCGCCCGCCGGGAGCGGCGCCGCGGGTCCCGGAGCCGGCGCCGGCCCGACCGCGTCGAAGTCGAGCGAGAGCTGCAGGCCGCCGGACGAGGCCGCCCGGGGGCGCGGCACGGCGCCCGGGGAGCGGGCAGCCGCGACGTCGCCCGCCGCATCGCGCGCCCGGGTCGTCGCCTGCTCGGCGGTCTCGCCCTGGAGCGGCGGCAGCCGGTCGATGAGCGTCCGGAACTCGTACTCGCGGAAGAGCGAGACGACGGCCTCGCGGTCGTAGACGCCGAGGCGTGCCGCCTCCGGGTCCAGCCGGACCGGGACGTCGCGGACAAGGCGCTGGAGCTCGCGGCTCTCCAGGACGCGCTCCTTCGCCTCGAGGAGCAGCGGCCGCAGCTTCTCGGGCGTTACCTCGTCGATCCGCTCGTAGAGCGCGTCGAGCGTCGCGTACGTGCTCACCAGCTTCGCGGCGGTCTTCTCCCCCACCCCGGGCACGCCCGGGATGTTGTCGGTGGCGTCGCCCTTGAGCGCCTTGTAGTCGAGCATCTGGTCCGGCCGAAGGCCCCAGCGTTCGGCGATGCGCGGCAGGTCGTAGACGACCGTGTTGGCCACCCCGCCGCGCAGCGAGACCACCAGCCTGGTCTGCTCCGTGACGAGCTGCAGCATGTCGAGGTCGCCCGTGACGATCGTCGTCTCGAGGCCGGCCGCCTCGGCCTGCCCGACGAGCGTCGCGATGACATCGTCCGCCTCGAACCCTTCGCGCTCGTAGACCGGGAACCCGAGGGCCGCCACCACTTCGCGGACCTTGGGGAACTGGTCGCGCAGCTCGTCCGGCATCCGCTGCCGGGTCGCCTTGTACTCCAGGTACCGCTCGTGGCGGAAGGTCGGCTTGCCGAGGTCGAACGCGATCGCCACGGCGTCCGGCTTCACGTCCTGGATCGCCCGCAGGACGATGTTCGTGAAGCCGAAGACGGCGTTCACGAGCTCGCCCCTGGAGGTCGTCAGCGGCGTCTCGATGAGGGCGTAGTAGCCGCGGTAGATGAGCCCGTTGCCGTCGAGCAGCATGAGGCGGGTCACGGCGGGTGGGATCCTCCGGCGGGGCCGACGCGGGCCGAGTGCGATCCAGTGTACCGGCGGCGCTCACCGCGAGTCCCGCGAGCGCCACGCGGAACCGGCGCGGGTCGCCGGGCGTCGCGGGGGCCGTGCTAGACTCGCGCCGCCTCGCCGCCCCGACGTTTCCAGGCGTCCGCGCCCGAAGGAGCCGAGCCTCGTTGGACGATCCGCGCTCGACCACGACCGGCGAGCGCTCCCCCGCCGCCGACGCGCCCGTCCGCCCGGGCGACGACGCCGTCGCCCGCAGGGACGAGATCCTCGTCGCGCGCGCCCTCGACGGCGACCTCGGGGCGTTCAACCAGCTCGTGGAGGCCTACCAGGACCTCTGCCACGCGCTGGTCGCGCGGCTGGTTCCCGATCCCGACCAGGCCTCGGATGCCGTCCAGGAGGCGTTCTTCTCCGCCTACCGGAACCTGCGCTCGTACCGCGGCCCCTCGTTCCGCGGCTGGCTCACCAGGATCGCGGTCAACGCCGCGATGGACCTCCAGCGGGCCCGCAAGCGCCGCCCCGTCTCGCCGTACCCGGAGCTCGAGGACGAGTCGTGGCAGCCGCCGGCGGGGGCCGACACGGACCCGGAGACCCTGGCCACGGCGTCCGAGCGCGGCCGGGCGCTTGCCTCCGCCCTGCGCACGATCGCCGTCGACCAGCGAACGGCGATCGTGCTGTACGACGTGGAAGGCTACGACTACGCCGAGATCGCGTCGATGACCGGCGTCTCGCTGGGCACCGTCAAGTCGCGCATCCATCGCGGCCGCCTGGCGCTTCGCGTCATCCTGGCCGAGCGGATGGAACTCTTCCGAAGCTGAGGGCGTCAAAGAGACATGCCGCTCGTCCCGCACCTCCCCGCCGCCCAGGCCGACGATCACGCCGCGCTCATCGTCGCCCTCGATGCCGGCGACCTCGCGGGCCCCGACCGTGCCCGGGCGGAGCAGCTGACCGCTTCGTGTGACGGCTGCGCCGCCCTGGTGGCGGACCTCGCCGTGATCCGCGCCGCGATGGGCGCCCTCCCGGTCCCGGCGCGCCGGCGCGACTACCAGCTCAGCCACGAGGACGCGGCACGCCTGCGCCCCTCGGCCTGGCGGCGCCTGCTCGGCTGGCTGGCCTCGCCTGGCTCGGGCGTCCGGCCCCTTGCGACCGGCCTGGCGGCCCTCGGGGTCGTCGGGCTGCTCCTGACGGCGGGCCTGCCCGGCTTCGCCGGAAGCGCGGCCAGCCTCAGCACGGTGGGAGCGCCCCTCTACCGCGCCGGAGCCGAGGGCTCCCCGGCCGACGAGTTCCTTGGAAGCTACGCGCCCGCATTTGCACCCAGCGCTGCCCCGTTCCCCCAGGCGACCCGGCAGGGGACCGACACGAACTCCGGCGCCGTGGCCGGCGCCGCCGCGTCCCCCGCGCCCGACGAGGGGCCCAACGCCACGTCCGAGGGCGCCGAGGCTGCGCAGGGCGAGAAAACCGCCGTGGCCGACACCGCCGACTCCGGTGTGCCGATCGGCATGGCCCTCTCCATCGCGCTCCTGGTCGCCGGGCTCGGCCTCTTCCTGGCCCGCGCGCTCGCCCGGCGCCGCGTCGCCTGACCTCGGACCCGCCGGATGCGGGTCGCCGGTCCTCGTCGGCCTACGCGAAGAGCGCCTCGACCGCCTCCGTGAACACGGCCGTGTGGCGATCGACGTCAGCCTCGGTGGTTGCCGGCGACATGAGCGCCATGTTGTGGAACGGCGTCATGAGCACGCCCCGGTTCATCGCCCAGAGGTGGAGGAACCGGGCCAGCTCGCTGTCGTCGTGGGCGGCCTGGTCGGAGCCGGTACGCGGCAGCTCGGGCATGAAGTGGTACTCGCACCGGGCACCGAGCCGCGTGACGTGCCACGGGATGTCGTGCCTGCGCAGGACCCCGGCCACGCCCGCCTCGAACCGCTCCGCGAGCGGGATCATCCGTGCGAACGCCGCCTCGGTGAGAACCTCCGTCAGCGTCGTCCGGATCGCCGCCAGCGAGAGCGCGTTTCCCGCGAGCGTTCCGCCGATCCCGCCCACGTCGCAGTCATCCCACGTGATCGATGCCTTGACGCGCTCGCCCACCTCCTCGGTGAAGCCGTAGGCGCCCGCGGGGATGCCGCCGCCGATCGTCTTGCCGATCGTGAGGATGTCCGGCTTGAGGCCGTGCGCTCCCGTGTAGCCGCCCGGACCGGCGCAGATCGTGTGGGTCTCGTCGATGATCAGCAGCGTCCCGTGCGTGCGGGTGAGCTCGCGCACGCCCTCGTGGTAGCCCGGCTCCGGCAGGACGATGCCGACGTTCGTCAGGGCGGGCTCCATGAGCGCGACCGCGACGTCACCATGCGCGAGCTCCCGCTCCAGGCCCTCGAGGTCGTTGAACTCCACGACGCGCGTCGTCTCGGCCAGCGCCACGGGCTTGCCGATGTTTCCGTTCCGCGGCCCGACCGAGCCGTCCGGTCGGAGCGAGGCAAACGTCTCGTCGACGGAGCCGTGATAGTTGAAGTTGTGGACCAGCACCTTCGGGCGGCCGGTGATGTGACGGGCGAGCCGGATCGCGAAGCGATTCGCGTCCGTGGCGGTGAGCGTGAACTGCCACCACCGGAGCCCGAACCGGCGCTGGAGCTCGTCGGCAGCGACGATCGCGTCCTCGGTGGGCAGCATGTGGGTGATGCCGCGGCGGAGCTGGCGCTCGACCGCGCGGATCGTGGCGTCGGGGCCGTGCCCGGCCATCGCACCCGTGTCGCCCAGGCAGAAGTCGACGTACTCGTGGCCGTCGACGTCGGTGAACCTGGCCCCCCGGGCCTGCTCGACGAAGAGCGGATAGGGCCCTGCCCACTTGATCATCCAGTTCATCGGGACGCCGTCGAGGAGGGAGCCCTGGGCGCGCTCGAACAGCGCCTTCGACCGCGGGTTCGCGCGCTCGAAGGCCGTCATCTCGGCATCCATGCGTCGCTCCATCCGGGAGCGATCCAGGACTCTGCCGCCTGTCATCGATGCTCCTTTCCTGCGTCGGCGGGCCGTCTGCGGACACTGCGTCGATGATCGCGTCCGGCGCGGTCGCCTCGCCCCGTTGCGCGCGCGACCGCAACCGCGCGGCCCGCCGATGGTACAGGCCGCCCGGCACAGGCCCGGCGGCGTCCCGCGTCCCGGATCGGCGGGGCCCTCGCTAGACTTCAGGAGGCCCGGGATGGCGGAATGGCAGACGCACCCGACTCAAAATCGGGCGGGCGCAAGCCCGTGGGAGTTCGAATCTCCCTCCCGGGACCACGCAATCCTCGTCGTCGACCCGGACACCGGCGAGAAGCGACTCACCGCCGAGCTTGTCCGACTTCCAGCGCGGCCGGCCGCCGTTCATCGCTTCCGCGGATTGCTCATGCAGAAGGCCGCACTCAGCAGATGGGTCACGCAGGAGGAGAGGGCACCCTTGTGGTCCATCAGCTCCATGAGGGCCGCGACCTTCGGCCCGTTGCCACGGCGGTTCGTGCGCAGGAGGTCGATCTTGGCCTTCACGAAGTCGTCGGTCTCGACATCGCACGTCTCGAAGTGATACGCCGATACAGCCGTGACCTCGTTCATGAAGCGATAGAACGTCTGCTCGCGCTCGTACGTGTCATAGGCGACGGCTGTGGCGAGCCTCGTGCGCCCGCGTCGGTCAAGCACCCCCAGGGCGACCCAGAGCTGCAGGTATTTGATCCGCACGGATCCGGGCGGAAGCCAATGAGCAAACGGGACTCCCAGGTGTCCCTCCCTCGGGCAGGTTGCCAGTGGGAAGTTGGCGAGGAGGGTGCCGCCTGGCTTCAGGACCCTCGCGCACTCGGAGAGCATCCGGTCGAAGAACCGAACGTGCTCGAAGACCTGGTTGGCGTAGACGACATCGAAGGAGCTGTCCTCGAACGGAATGTCGCGCTGCGAGCTCGTCACCTTGACGTGACTGGCGTACTGGTCTCCGAAGTGAGGCAGCAGCCTCTCTCGACGAGCTTCGCCGTGCCCCTCCGCGGCGTCCGCCAGGTCGTAGCCGTAAAGGTCGTACCCGTACTCCACGAGGTCGCTGAGAGTGTCCCCGGCTCCGCACCCGAGATCGAGCACCGCGATCGGACGGCCGCCGGCGATCTCCTGCAGACGCCTGGCAAGGTAGAGGCTCGTGGCCGATCTCCAGGGCTGGTCGGTCGCGGCAATCATGGGGTCCTCTCGTCACTTCACCCGTCGGACTACGGCCGCCGATCAGGTCCTTGACGCTCCCGTGAGGAGAACGAGCGCGGAGGCGGCCAAGCCCGGCTGTCTCGACGGGCTCACCGGCTCGCGGCGGGTCCATTGTGGAGAGCGCGCAGGGAATTCACAAACCGCTCCGAGTCCTGCTCGGCAGCCTTCCCAATCCGGACCCGCGGGGCGCGACTCGACGGGCGGGCGCAAGCCCGAGGGTGGAGATCCGCGGGCTGACGCCGTCCGTAGAACCTGGTGATGGACATCCAGGCGTTCCGAGGTGTCAGAGAGGGGCCGATCGGGCGGCGCATCCTCGTCGTCGCGATCGTCAGCGTCGTGGCAGTCGTCGGGATCACGGTGCTCGCGGTCGCCCTCGCCCCACCCCGGCCCCCCGGGAGCCTGCTGAACGGAGCGACCTGGCAGTGGACCGGGGCGACCACCGGCTCCGCCGAAGTCCCCCGCGTCGTACCAGACCCTTCGCGCTACACGATCGAGTTCATGTCGGACTTGACGTTCCGGGCCACCGCCGACTGCATCACCGTCTCGGGCACCTACGTTCGAGTGCTGCCCGGGCGAACGGGGCTCTCGTCGATCGGCCTGAGGCTCCGGCCGGATCCGTACGGCCGCGCCTCCTGTGGCCCTGACTCGCTGTCTGACGTTTTTCTCCAGGGACTCTGGTCGGCAGCCAGGTACGTGCTCTCCGACTCGCGCCTCACGATCCTGCGCTCCGACGGAGGCACGATGACCTTCGAGGTGCTGGGGGGACCCGCGGCACCCACGGTCAGTCCGTGAGCACGCGCCGTCTCCGTTGGTCGCTCGCCGTCGTCGCGGTCGTCGTCGAGATCGCCGCGTTCATCGCCTGGCGCCTGGTGCTGCGACGCCGATGAGGCCGGTGACCGACGACTGGTCGGCCCGTGGCTACTCACCCGCCGCCGCGTCGAGTGCCTCCCCGATGACGCGTTGAAGCTCGTCGTTCAGGAGCTGCAGCCCAGGGGGCATCCTCCGGCCGAGGGTCGCGCGAACGCTGCCCGTGCGCCCGTCGAGCTCGATCGTCCAGTGCAGGTCGGTGCCGCCGACGCCGTCATCGGGCGGGATGGCCGTCGGCAGGTCGAAGAAGCCGCCCGCTTCGACGGCCGTCGCGAGGTCCGCCAGCGCGGCAGGTCCGAGCCTCACGAGGCGTCCCCAGGTGCCGTCCGGGAGGAGCTGCTCGGCCCGGCCCGTGGCGTGGACCCGCGTACCGGTGCGCCGGGTTCGCGTCGCGATCACGTACTCGACCTCGACCCTACGCCGCTTGGGGCCTCGCTGTGTCATGCCTTCAACCGCCACTCATTGGACCCGGTCACTGCGCGGAGCGCCTCCATGAAGGTCACGTACTGGGGCGACCGGATCGTGCTCCCAAGAGACATCAGGTTGTCGTTGTTCTCGTACACCGAGTTGCCAAGCCCAGCCCCGGTGCTCCTCGCGTCCTGCGGATGGACGGTGCCGACGGGCTGGCCGGTCCCGAAGACCTTGCCCTGGGCCCCCGTCGGGTCGGACGCGTACTCGTCCATCAAGCCAAGCATGTGCCCGAACTCGTGGGCTGCCTGGTTCTGGCCGGCGCCACCGGCCATGACGATGTCCACGCGGCGCGACGCTGCCGCCGCGGTCTCACCCGTGCTCCCGGTGCCGGTCGTGGTCTGGATCCGTGCCGCAGCATTCGCGAGGTTGTTGCCACCGACTCGGGTCGCCTTCAGGTAGACCGCGACGGCCTGGGCCCGCTGCTCGGAGATCCGCTGGTTGCGGGTCTCGCCGGCCGCAGTCCTCGCCCCGACCGTGTCGGCATGACCCGTGATGTCGATCCTCGTACCCGTGCCGCCGGTGGGTGTCTGGAAGCTGTAGATGATGTTCTGGAGCTCGCCCTGGGCTGCCGCGTTCAGGGCGACGGAGCCGCGGTCGAAGAAGACCCGCTGGCGCAGCAGGTGGCTGTGGGCTACGGTCTGCCCGCTGCCAAGCTCGAGGAGGGACTGGCCGGCCGCGTCCCGGCCGCCGCCCCGGGCGCCGAAGTCGGTGTTGTCGTCGGGCGTCTTGTAGATGGTCGCGTTGCAGTGGGTCCTGCCCGCACCCGCCGGGATGGACGATGCCCCAGCCGGGTAAGGGGGGGCCACCGTCACGTTCTGCGTGTTCACGACGATGTTGACGCGGGCAAGCTGTGCCTCCCAGCCCGGGTGGCTGCTCTGGAACTGGAGGCCGCTGCCGGCGGAGTTCCAGGCGCCCGTGACGTTGGCCCGATAGCCGGTCATCCAGGTCTCCTGGTCGCCGGCCCACTTCCACCTTGCCACCGCCGCCGCCCGTTCCGACCGCGGCAGGGCATTGATCTGGTTTGCGGCGGCGTTCAGGCTGGCGTGGCCTGCCACGGCGCGGTTCCCGGTCAGGGTCATTCCGTCCACGAACGTCATGCCGACGTTCATGGTCACGGTCAGGTTCATCCCGACCGGGTCGTAGCGGGCCTGGAAGCCACCCCCGGGCGTGGGCTGGACGAGCTGGCCCACGGTCGCCGCCGGCATGGGTCCGCGGTCGCGAAACGTCTGCAGGTCAGCCGGGACGGGCGCGGGCGCCGGGCCCGCGATGTTGGTCGGCGTCGGCGGGTCACGCTGGACCATGATCCCGGGGACGGCGCGGCCGCCGAGCTCCTTCGGCATGCGATCCATGGCATTCGCGTGGATGGCCGACAGGGCCGGGAGAAGGATCGCATCCAGTGGCGGGCTGGAACGCTCCGGGGCCGCCCCGGCCGGGCCCCTCGCGGAGACGGCGCCGCCGCCCGAGGCGTCGGCCGGCGCGCTGCCACGCTCCGCGCCCGACGGCGCGGCCGATGACGTCTGATCGGGGCGTTCGTGGGGGGGCGCAACCAGCTCGGCGACCGAGCGGTTCCCGGCGCGCTGCTGGAGATCCATCGCCGCGCGGACGACAGGCGCGCCCGAGGGCTCGCCCTTCGCGGGGAGCCGCTGGGGGGCGAGCGCCTTCTGATCAGGCTTGAGCACGCGGTCGCGCATCGGCAGGCCCTCCGGGGGCACCCTAGCCCCAGCCGCAGCCAGGCGACAACTGCCGCCGGGGCAGATCAGGTGCCCGATCGGGCGACCTCCCCTTCGGCTCGGCGCCAAGCTTCGCCGTGAGCGCGTCGAAGCCCGGCCGAGGTCACATGGAGGTGCGCGGCGGCCCCTCGCCCCCTCCGAAGCTCATTCCCGGGACCTTGTCCCGGTTGCCGTAGGCGCTGTAGCTGTAGTGGCCGAGATCGAGCACGAAGGCGATCCCGATCCACAGCCAGTCACTGCCTGAGATGCCCGTGCCGGGAGTCCAGAGGATCACGTACATCAGGGTCGTGAACGGCACGAAGATGAGCCCCAGCAGTGGCCAGATGAACGACCCGAAGGCCGCGTCGACCACGGCGGGCCGGGCGATCCAGAAGACCCCGAAGGCGACTCGCGGGAACATGCCCGCCAGGATCGCGAACAAGCACATGGAGCTGTCCCTTCCTCATGCGTTCGGACCAGCGGCACTGGCCACGCGCCTCGCGGACAGGGTAACCGGACACGCAAGGGTCGGGACGCCCGCCGACGGCCTCCAGGGCCCTCGGCGCCCCGTGTGCAGCGGACGGGTCCCCCACCCGCCCGGCGAACTCGCTACGCTCATCGGGTGACTGCCTGGCCGCGCCGCGCCAAGATCGCCTTCGTCGGCTCGCACGGGATCCGCAAGACGACTGCCGCCTACGCGTTCGCTCACACGATCCAGCGCGCCGGGCGCTCCGTCGAGTTCGCCCGGGAGGTCGTCCGCGACAACCCGCTGGGGATCAACGAGACGGCCACCGGCGAGGCCCAGCTGTGGGTCCTGGTGAGCCAGGTCCGCCAGGAGCTGGAGCTGGCGCCGAAGGCCGAGGTCCTGGTGACCGACCGGGGCGTCGTCGACAACTACGCCTACTACCTGCGGGCCTGCGGCGGCGTCGACCGCTTCGACATCGAGCCACTGGTCGCGGAACTGGGGCGGCACCTACGACCTCGTCGTGCGCCTGATGCCCGACATCGCCCTCCGGGAGGACGGGATCAGGACGACGAACAACGCGTTCCGAGAGCTGATCGAGGGGATCCTGGACACTGTGCTGCCGACGTTCGTCCGCCCGGAGCGGCTCGTCACCCTGCCGGCGTCCGCGATCACCGACTCGTTCGACTGGTGGCCGCTCGCCGAGCGCCTCGCCGCGACGGTCGGCGCCCCCCTCCTGGGCGAGGACGTCGAGGCCGCCCGGCGGCCCCGGGCGCGGCGAGTCAAGGCCGCCCCTCCAGCGACGGCCGCTCCGCCGGGGACCCAGCTGGACCTCGAGCTCGCCGCCCGGGAGGGCGTGACCTCCGGCACTGGCAGGCGCGGCGCAGCCGCCGCGACGATCCGGCCGTGTCCCCCGTGCATCGCGGGAGGAGGTCGTCGATGACCGGCCGGCGGGTCGTGGCCCTCGGCGCTGGTGGCGCCGCGTCGTGGTCGGCGCCCTGGCCTACGCGGGCGCCAGCTGGATCCTGTTCGACAAGGCGTCGGCCGTCGCAGGCGCACTGCGGGACGTTCGCGGACGGGTCGCCGCGGTTCGCGGAGTACACGCCCGCGTCGTTCGGGACCGCCGGGATCTCCGACGACTTCACCGCCGGGGGCTTCGACACCGCGCCCTACGCGATGCCGGACTACCAGGAGGTCCGCTTCGAGAGCCGTGACGGCGTCGACGCTCGCGGCGTGGTGGGTGCCGGCCGACCGGCCCGACGCCGCGGCGGTGATCCTGGTCCACGGCAAGGGCAGCTGCCGCCACGACCCGGTGATCCTGCTGCCGGCCGGCATGCTCCATCGCAACGGCTTCGCGGTCCTGATGGTGGACATCCGGGACATGGGCGACTCGGAGGTCGTCGACGGGCGCTACTCGGGGGGACCCAGGAGTACATGGACGTGCTGGGCGCCTGGGACTGGCTCCGTGCCCGCGGGCTGCCGGCGGATCGGATCGGGCTGCTCGGAGAATCGAACGGCGCCTCCACCGTGGTGATCGCCGCCGGCGAGGAGCCGGGCATCGAGGCCACCTGGGAGGACAGCGGCTACTCGGACACGTCCACGGTCATCCGGGAGGAGGTCCGCTACCAGGGCTTCCCGGAGATCCTCACGGTGGGCGCGACACTGTGGGCCCTCGCTCTACGGGATCGACCTCGACGAGCACCGCCCGATCGACGCCGTGGCGAAGATCGGGACGCGGCGCCTGGCGATCGTCCACGGGATCTCCGACGATCGCGTCCAGCCGCACCACGCCCTCGATTTCGCCCGGGCGCGGGAGGCGGCCGTCGGCCTCGCCGGCACGGACCTCGACCCGTGGTTCGTGCCGGGTGCCGAGCACGTCCAGGCCGCCTTCGCGGCGCCCGAGGAGTACGAGCGGCGGCGCGGTCGCCTTCTTCACGGACGCGCTGGGCGACCCCGGGACGCCCTGACGTCGCGCCGACCCGCGGGTGTGCGCCGGGCCCGCGCCGATCGCAGGCTTCGGCCTCCTGCGCTACGCTCCGCCGCACGCCTATCCCGCCCGCAGACCTGGAGCCCCTGTCATGACCTCGTTCCTCCGCGGCCTCTTCGGGGGCGCCCCTGCACCCGACTCCTCCCGGCGCCGCGAAGCCGCCCGCCAAGCCGAGCGGGGGCGTGACGTGGGAGCCGGCTCAGCCGGCGGCCCCGGCCGCGGTCGACGCCGAGACCGCAACCGTGCGGAAGATCGTCGCCCAGCTCGAGGCGATGCCCCCGGACCGGGCCCGGCTCCTCGCCGGTGCCGCCTACATCGTCACGCGGGCGGCCAACGCGGACCTCGACGATCACCGACGAGGAGACGGCCCTCATCGAGAGGAGCCTCGTCGAGCGCACCGGGGTCTCCGAAGCCGAGGCCGTGATCGTCGTCGAGATCGCGCGCCAGCAGGCCCGCCTCTTCGGCTCGACCGAGGACTACCTCGTCACCCGGGAGTTCAAGAAGGTTGCCAGCGCCGAGCAGCGGCTCGGGGTCCTGCGTGCCTGCTTCGTGGTCGCGGCGGCCGACGACGAGATCACGTCGCCGGAGAGCGCGGTCCTGAACGAGATCGCCGACGGAGCTGGACATCGAGCCGGCCGACTTCGACGCCATCCGCGCCGAGCACCGCGAGCAGCTCTCCGTCGTCCGGGCGATGCGGGCCGTACAGGGCAGCTGACAGGACGGGCCGTGGGCGCCCGCCGGAGCCCGGAGCGCCGCGAACCCGGCCGCCGGCGGTCAGGTGCCGGCAGGGGAGTCCGTCGGCGTCGACGGAGAGCGCCAACTCGACGAGCCCGGGCCGGACCCGCCGGGAAACCTCCGCGACCAGCTCGGCGTCGTAGGCGACGCCCACCCGCAGCTCCATCGGCAGCGTCGGGCGCCCAGTGCCCTGCGGCAGGTGGAGGGTGACGCGGGTCGCTCCGGGACGACCGCGCAGGACGTCGCGGACCGACGCCATGGTCGCCTGCAGGTCGTCCGCCGGGATGCCGGGGGCGAACCGGACGTGGAGGCGACTCCCGGGCCCGGCCTCGCGCGGAACCGTCGGTGCCGCGGCCGTCCGGAGCGTGGCCGCGCGGGTCTCCTCGGGGAAGGGCGGCTCCTCGCGGTCGGGCGCGACCGCCTCCATGTCGCGCGGCTCCAGCGAGCTGGGCCGGGCTCGGGGGCTGCCACCGGAAGACTCGGCAGAAGGCCCGAGGCGACCTCGCGGGGCAGGTCCGCGGCCATCGGGCCCGCCGGTGCGCCGCCGCGGATCGGTGACGAGGAGGCGACCACGCCGGCCGGCGGCCCGCGCCGCGGAGCCGCCACCGGACCCCCGGCCTGGCCGTTCGCCTTCCCGTTGCCGTTGCCGCCGGGGCGGCCCCGCGGGCGACCCCGGTCGCCCGCCGCCACCTCGGCCGCGAACGACTCCTCGCCGGCGAGCGATGCCGCGTCGAAGTCGCGCACGAGGTCCGCCAGGAGCGAGACCTCCTCCCCGCGGTGGTCGATCCGGCCGGCGACGAGGAGGATGGCGCCGTCCTGCCACGTCGGGCCGGTCTGCTCGTAGAGCCGTGGGAAGACGACCACCTCGACCGAGCCCTGCAGGTCCTCCAGGGTGGCGACGGCCATCGTCGAGCGCGCCTTCGTGACGACCGAGCGGACGCCGGTCACGACGCCGCCGACGACGACCCGCTGCCCGTCGAGCGACTCGTCCTTCAGCTCCCCCGAATAGGCGGTCACGAAGCGCCCGATCCGCTCGGCGACCTCGCCGAGCGGATGGTCGGACAGGTAGAGGCCCAGCAGCTCCTTCTCCCAGCGGAGCCGCTCGCGGACCGGCACCTCCGTCGCGGCCGGGAGCGCCGCCTCGAGCGCGGCCGGCTCGGCCGCGAGGTCGAAGAAGCTGATCTGGCCCGACGCGCGCTCGCGCTGGTCCGCCTGGGCGGCGGCCAGGACGTCGTCGAGCGCGAGGAGCAGCTGCGCCGGGTGCCCGAGGGCGTTGAGCGCCCCCACCTTGACCAGCGACTCGAGGACCCGCTTGTTCACCAGGCGCAGGTCGATCCGGTTGCAGAAGTCGGCGAACGAGCGGAACGGGCCGCCCTCCTCGCGCGCGGTGATGATCGACTCGATCGCGCCCTGGCCGACGTTCTTGACCGCCAGCAGCCCGAAGCGGATCGCCTCGCCCTCCACGGTGAACTCGAGGTGGCTGGCGTGGACGTCCGGCGTCAGCACCGGGATGCCCAGGCGGCGGCACTCGGCGACCGCGGCCGCCACCTTCTCGGCGTTGTCCCGGAAGGCGGTGAGCACGCTGGCCATGTACTCGACGGTGTAGTTGGCCTTCAGGTACGCGGTCTGGTAGGCGACGAGGCCGTACGTGGTCGCGTGGGCCTTGTTGAAGCCGTAGCGCTCGAAGGGCTCGAAGGCCTTGAAGACGGCGTCGATCGTCTCCGGGCGGACGCCTCGCTCGCCGGCCTGGGTGACGAACTGGTCCTTCATCGAGCGCAGGACGCTGGACTTCTTCTTGCGGATCGCGTAGCCGAGCGTGTCCGCCTCGGGACCGCTGAAGCCGCCGAGGGCGGTCGCGGCGGCCATGATGTCCTCCTGGTACACGAAGATCCCGTAGGTCCGCTCCAGGAACGGCTCGAGGAGCGGGTGGAGGTAGGTCACCTTCTCCTGGCCGTGCTTGCGCCGGATGTAGGCCGGGATGTTGTCCATCGGGCCCGGCCGGTAGAGGGCGACCATGGCCGCGAGGTCGTAGACGGAGGTCGGGCGCAGCTCGCGGATGTAGCGCCGCATCCCGGCCGACTCCAGCTGGAAGACGCCGGTCGTCTCGCCCGAGGCCAGCAGCTCGAAGGTCTTCGGGTCGTCGAGCGGGATCTGCTCGAGGTCGATCTCCACGCCGCGGTGCTCCCGGATCAGGTCGACGGCCGCGCGCAGGATCGTCAGGTTGGAGAGGCCCAGGAAGTCGAACTTGAGGAGCCCCAGCGCCTCGATCCCGTGCATCTCGTACTGGGTCATCGTGGCGTCGGAGTTCGTCGCCTTCTGGAGCGGCATCAGCTCGGTGAGCGGCTCGCGGCTGATCACGACGCCGGCGGCGTGGGTCGAGGCGTTGCGCGCGACCCCCTCCAGCTGCTTCGCGAAGTCGATGATTCGCCGGACGGACGGATCGCCCGTGTACATGTCCTTCAGCTGCGGGCTGATCTCGAGCGCCTCGTCGAGGCGGATCCCCAGCTGGTTCGGGACCGCCTTGGCGATCCGGTCCACGTCGCCGTAGGAGCTGCCGAGCACGCGGCCCACGTCCCGGATCGCGGCCCGGGCCAGCATCGTGCCGAAGGTGATGATCTGGGCGACGTGGTCGGCGCCGTACTTGCGGGTGACGTAGTTGATCACCTCGTCGCGCCGGCCGTCCTCGAAGTCGACGTCGATGTCCGGCATCGTCACGCGATCGGGGTTGAGGAACCGCTCGAACGGCAGCTGGTAGTGGATCGGGTCGACCGGCGTGATGTGGAGCGTGTAGGTGACGATCGACCCTGGGGCGCTGCCCCGGCAGGTGGTCTGGATCCCCTGCTCCCGGGCGAACCGGACGAAGTCGGCCACGATCAGGAAGTAGCCGGCGTACCCCATCCGGTTGATGACGCCCAGCTCATAGTCGAGGCGACCCTGGAGATCCGGCGTGGGCGTCCCGTAGCGGCGGGCGAGGCCGCGCTCGCACTCGGCTCGCAACCAGCTCTCGACGGTCTCGCCCTCGGGCACCGGGAAATGCGGGATCCGCAGCTGGCCGAGGGGCAGCTCCAGGTCCACCATCTCGGCGATGCGGCGACTCGCCAGCAGGGCATCGCGCTGGTCAGGAAAGAGCGCCGCCATCTGGGCCGCCGACTTGAGGTAGAACTCGGTGCCCTCGAACTTCATCCGGTTCGGCGTGTCGAGGTTGTTGCCGGTGCCCACGCACAGGAGGACGTCGTGGGCCTCCGCCTGCGCCTGGTGGACATAGTGGAGGTCGTTCGTCACGACGAGCGGCAGGCCGGCCTCCGGCCCGAGGCGCAGGAGCTGCTCGTTGAGGCGCGCCTGCTCGGGGATGCCGTGGTCCTGCAGCTCCAGGAAGAAGTTGCCCTTCCCGAAGATGTCGCCGTACTCGCCCGCGAGGTGACGCGCCTGCTCCCAGTCGTCGACCTCGAGCGCCTTGGCGATCTCGCCGGAGAGGCAGGCGGAGAGGCCCACGAGGCCCTCCGCGTGGCGGGCCAGGTGCTCCCGGTCGATCCGCGGCTTGTAGTAGTAGCCCTCGAGGTGCGCGTCCGTCAGAAGCCGGCTCAGGTTCCGGTACCCGACGAGGTCCTTGGCCAGCAGGACGAGGTGGAAGGGCTGGGCGTCGGCCTTGCCCTCCTTGTCGCGCATGGAGCGGCGGGCGACGTAGGTCTCCACCCCGAGGATCGGCTTGATCCCCTTCGCTTTCGCGGCCTGGTAGAAGGCGACCGCGCCATAAAGGGCGCCGTGATCGGTCAGGGCGAGCGAGTCGAAGCCCAGCCGCTCGGCCTCGTCGACGAGATCGCCGATCCGGCCGAGGCCATCGAGGAGGGAGAACTCGGAGTGGACGTGAAGATGCGTGAAGTCGTTCGGGGCGATGGTCGTCACGGGACGTCAATGGTAGCCCGGCGGCCGGCAGACCGACCGACGCCCCAGCCGACATGTGGCCCTACGGCGCTGCGGGCCCGGCCGCCTACTCCCCGAGCGCCTTCAGGATGAGCGGGAGCGAGCGCTCGAAGTCGCGCTCGATGTACGGCCCGAAGTGGGTGCCGTTCCCATAGGCGTAGACGGTCACCGGGAGCTTCAGTTCGTGGAGCCGCGCCACGAGGGCGGCGCTCTGGCGGGCAACCTCCCGTTCCACGGCGCCCGACGGGTCGAACTCGGACGGCTGGCCGTTGTCGAACGGTCCGGGCTTGCCGTTGCCATAGGCGACGTACAGCCCCGTGCCCTTGAGGGCCGCGGCGTTGATGAGCGGATCGTGGGCCCGCCACACATCGGCCTGTTGCACGGGGTCCCCCCACACGTCGTGGGGCGGGCTCCAAAAGGCCACGCTGCCGACGGGGTCGGAGACCCCGCTGTACGACGCGGCGAAGCGGAACAACCCGGGCTGCCGTGCGGCGTACTCGATCGCCCCGTAGCCGCCCGCAGACACCCCGGCGACCGCCCGCCGGTCCCCAGCATTCCAGTTCCGCTCCAGCAGCTGGCGCAGCTCCACGATGTGGAAGGTCTCCCACTGCCGCGGGCCGCCCTTGCCGCCGTTCCACCAGTCCGTGTACGACGAGCCACCAGGGTCGTCCGCACCCGCATCCGGGATCACGACGAGCAGGTTCGTCGGTGCGGTCACCTTCTCGACGTCACTCCAGTTCGTCCAGTCCAGGTGCCCCCCGCTCTGACCGGGGAGCAGGTACAGCACAGGCCAGCGGGTCTCTGGATGCGCGTCGAACCCGGCCGGGATCAGAAGCTGGACCTGCACGATGCGGCCGACGGCCGGCGAGTCGATCGTGAGGTCCTTGATGCGGGTGGCGGGAACAGTACCGCCGAGGGTGTTCGCCTCGACCGCGATGATCCGGGCGCCGTCGTCGGCGGGAACCCCGATCGTCGGCTTCTCGGTCGGTGTAGGGGCCGGTAGACGGGTGGGGACGGGCGTGGCCGACTTGGCGGTGGTCGGGGCGGGCGTCGATGCCGGAGCGGCCGTCGGGTTCGCGCTGCCGGCGCAGCCCGCCGCCAGGGCGAGGACCGCGAGCCCGGCGAGCAGCCGACCGCTCATGTGGCGCGCACTCGAGATCACTGTCCGCTCCCCGGGTCGTACAGCTCGGCAGAGGAGATCAGGCCAGCCCGATCGCCGCCGCCTGCGATGAGCACCTTCCCATCTGGCAAGAGCGTAGCCGTATGGTTCACGCGCACCGCGAGCATCTTCGCGGTGGCACTCCAAGTCCCGGTGTCCGGGTCGTACAACTCGGCGGCGGGCAGCGTCGGGGGCCCGCCGCCCGCAACGAGCACCTTCCCATCTGCCAACAGCGTGGCCGTCACCCTGCCGGCGGGCAGGATCGTGGCCGTATCTCCCCAGTGGTCCGCGACCATCGTCCCGGAGGCGGTCCAGGACCCAGTGGTCGGGTTGTACAGCTCGGAGGCACGGCCGGCCTGGTCGCAGCCGCACGCCGCCAGCACCTTGTCATCGGACAAGAGCGTGGCCGTGGAGACGGTGCGCCCCGCGGCCATATTGCCGGTGGCTGTCCACGTTCCGCTGCTCGGGTCGTAGAGCTCGGCGGTCGGCTGCGGCAAACCCACCGCCCCCGTACCATCCGGTGCTCCAACCGCCACCCATCACGAGCACCTCGCCGCTGGGCAGGAGCGTGGCCGTGGCGCCTCCCTCGAAGACCATCTTCCCGGTGGTGGTCCACGTTCCGCTCGCCGGGTCGTACAGTTCCGATGAGTCCAGCCAGCGGACCCCGTCGTTGTACGTCGTCGTGCCACCGGCCACGAGCACCTTGCTATCGGACAGCAGCATGGCCACGGCGCTGCCGCGCGGCGTGAGCATCTTGCCGGTGGCGGTCCAGATCCCGGTGGCCGGGTCGTACAGCTCGGCAGAGGCCAGAAATGCGCCGGTGCCAGAGCCGCCTGCCACGAGCACCTTGCCGTCGGGCAGGAGCGTGGCCGTGTGGCTCATGCGCGCCGTGCCCATATTCCCCGTGGCGCGCCAGGTCTCGGTGCTCGGGTCGTACAGCTCAGCGGAGGCCAGGATGGTGCCATTCGGGTTGCCGCTCGTCGTGTTGCGGCCGCCGGCGACGAGCACCTTGCCATTCGGCAGCAGCGTGGCCGTGTGTCCCTCGCGCGCGGTGACCACGTTCCGGTCGCGGTCCACGAGGCTGGCCGGGGCTGGACGATAGCTGATGTCTCGGACGGCGCCGGGCTGGCCGTCGGGCTCGCGACAGCGACGGGGAGCGAAGGTGCCGGCTGCGGCGGCACGACCGACGGTAGCCGCACCAGGCCCGAGCCGGCCGCCACCGCACCACCGACGAGCAGCAGGGCGGCGGCCGCCAGGAGCGTGAGGCCACGGCCCCGGCCGAACCACCGCGTGGCGCGCGGGATCGTTCGCGGGATCGCTGCGACATCGCGCCGCAGCGACAGCGGCGCCTCCTCGCCGTCGCCCACCTCGGTGCGGTAGAACGCCCGCATGCGTGCCTCGAGCTCTCGGTCCGTCATGACTGGGTCCCCTTGCTGTCGCCGGCGTCGATCGCCTCGTGCAGCCGCTTGAGCGCGTAGTGCAGGCGCGACTGGACCGTCCCCGTCGGGATGGCGAGCCGAGCCGCGATGTCCTCGATGGTCAGGTCCCGGTAGTAGCGCAGCGCCACGACGACCTGGTGGTCGGGCGAGAGTCCGGCGATGGCGCGGCCGAGAACGGCGCGATCCTCAGTGCGACCTGCGTGGTCGCCCGTCGAAAGGGCGATCTCGGCCGAGATGTCCGTTGCCTGCCGACTGGCCGCCCGCAGGCGGTCGCGGCAGGTGTTGACGAGGATGCGGTCGAACCACGGTTCGAACCGCGCAGGTTCGCGCAGCGTGTCCCATTTGCGCCACGCCTGGACGAACGCGTCGTGCGCTGCGTCCTGTGCCTCGGCCTCGTCGCGCAGGATCGCCCTGGCCAGCCGATAGGCCCGGTCCAGGTGCTCGTCGGCCAGGCGGGTGAAGGCGGCGGCGCGACCGGTCTCCTCGCCGGCCACCAGGGACGGGCGATCTGCCAAAACGACGACCTCGGACGATTGCTTCACGATGACATGACGGTCCAGCGCGGCAAAACCTTCACATGGATCGCTGGACAAGTGTCGTGCTCGGCGAGCGGCTCCGGGAGTGGGCTCGACATCGCCGGGGGGCGCTACCAGCAGACGCGCCGGCAGTTCGACACGTGAAGCCTCAGAGATTCGTGCGTGAACTCCCACCTATTGACAGGTGGAGCTGCGAAAAATCGTTTGGGGCGATGGTCTTCACGGGACGTCAATGGTAGCCGGGCGCGGCTCTTGGGCGCGGCAGGGCTACCACGAGGTCACCGAATTGGAGCGGAGGACGAAGAACGTCGTCCTGTCCCGCGTGGCGCGCTGGGCGGGCACATTCGGAATCGCCACGTCCCGACCGGCGATCGCGGAGATCTTCCCGCCGAGTGCCCATTCCTGGTAGATCCACGGCTCGCCGGCGATGACCGGCGTATCGTTGAGCGTCGGGTCGGGGGCGCATGCTTCGGGTGCGATCTCCCGGAGTCGCTCCTCGAAGCCGCGCCTCGCCACGGAGGTGGCCTCGGGCGGCTATCTCCTGGGCCGGGCCTAGCTCCGTCAATCGGCTGCTGTGGACGGGAGCACCATCGGGGCGGTCAGGCGGGCGGCTCGAGCCACCCGGCAACCCCAAGATCACCCCCGCTCGGCTTGGCCGGCGACCTCCCGTTCGGATGGATCCGACCGATCGATCGGCCAGGCCTCAAGTCATCTGCCGTCCGGATCGGCATCGGGGCCGTCGACGTTGACGTTCTGCGGGCCGGTCCCAACGCGGACGACGAAGAACTCTGCCGGATCGTCGGGGGCGGTGATCTCGCGATGCACCATCCGGGCGGGATTGAAGATGAAGTCCCCGGCCACCGCCGTCACCTGCTCTCGCCCGGTGGGACCGTATTCGATCGTCACCGTGCCGCGGAGAACGTAGATGTAGGAGTCGCGCGCTCCATGGTGGTGCCAGCCGCCCGCGAGTCCGGCGTCGGTCCGCACCCAGCCGACCCAGCGATCCTCATGGTCGAAGAGCTGTCGGCGGTCCATTCCGGGCGTGGCTGGCCCGGGTGGCAGGGCCTCCTCATCTGGCCGGACCACGATCGGTCGAGCTTGCTCCACTGGCGCTCTCCTCGCAGGTTGGCCTGGGCACCCTGCCCGACGCTCTGCCAGACGTCAAGACCGCGGACCGGTGCCTGCGTCCAACGGCCAGCGATCTGTCCGAGCCAAGCGGCCAGCGACGCGTCTGGACCAGGCGGCCACGACCCTGTCACCCTCGGGCTCGCTGTGCCTGCCGGATGCCCATCGGGAGGGACTCTCCACCGGACCCGGACCCCGCCGCCCGCGATCGCTGCCGGATGCCCAGGCGCCGGGCGTACGGACCGGCGCGAGGGCCGCGGGCTGCGCCTTGGCGCAGCCCCGCCCACGACCCCGCTGTCCCGGCGCGCGCTGGCCAGTGCCCGCCGCGTGGCCGGTTCGCTCGTCCAGATCGACTGGCTGCGGCGGATGCGTTCGCGCGGCGCGCTGCTCGCAACGGCGTGCACGGGCTCGCTGTTGCTGGCCAGGCTGGTATGCTCGACGGACGGTCCTGCGCGGGGCACTGGGCGTACCGGGACCTGTTCATGTCCGCGTATCCGAGGATCCGGTTCGGGCCCGCCGCGATCCTGGACCTGTCGAGCGAGGGCACGGCCTGATCACCGCGGGCGGCGTCACGTCGTGGCAGGACCTCGCCCTCCATCTGATCGCGAGGTTCCGCGGCCCGGAGCACGCATCGCGGACCGCCGAGGTCTACCTGCTCGCGGGGCATGAGGACGGGCAACTGCCGTTCTCCGCGATGACACGGCGCGTCCGGACCGACGACGCGGTCATCCGCGACTGCCTGGGCTGGATCGCAGATCATTACGCGACCCTGATCCGGTGACCGCCATGACTCAGCGGGCCGGCCTGGACGAGGCGGACGTTCGCGCGCCGCTTCCAGGCGGCGGCCAACCGTCGGCCGATCGACCACGTCCATGCCCTACGCATCGAAGGGGCGAAGCAGCTCCTCGAGACCGGGGGCGGCGGTGGCGTCGACGATGTGGGCTACCGGGTGGGCTACGGGGACCCGACGTTCTTCCGCCGGCTCTTCAAGCGGACGACAGGCATGACGCCGGCGGCCTATCGGCGGAAGTACGCGGTGATCGTCGCGTCCGGATAGCCGGCGACGTCCAGGACACCCGGGCTCGTGCCGGCGTGCCTCGGCGCCGGTTCGAACCGTAGACACCGGGGCGCATACTCGCGCTGCGCTTCACGCCGTCCAGGATGCAGAACGAGGGAGGTGCCCACGCAGCACGCCGGCGGCCTGGTACTGCGGACGAACATCATGAAGGCCGTGTACCTGCCCGAGGACGCGCCTTCCTCCGTTACATCGAGATCCCTGGCGAGGACCCGCCGCTGCTCTGGGGCCGCACGGCTGGCAGTGCTCCGTCGACGGGACGAGCTGATGCCGGCCGCCGTCCAGGCGCCGCTGCGGGGACGCCGCTCGCTCCTGATCGTCACCTCCTCGGCCACGGGTACAGCGACAGGCCGCCCGACTTCGCCGACCGCCTCGAGGACCACGCCCGGACCATCGTCGCGCTCATCCGACGGCGCTCGGCCTACGCGACCGCGGCCTGGTCGGCCACAGCATGGGCGGCGCGGTCGCGATCCTCGTCGCGGCCGCGCGACCCGCCGGTCGTGTCGCTGCTCGTCATGGCCGAGGTGGAACGTGGGACCCGGGGGCCAAGATCAGCCCTCGATGGCCAGGCCGAGGACCAGTACGTCGGAGCACGGCTTTCCCGGAGCAGCTCGCACGCCAGGCCACGGAGGCGGAGGCGCACCCCGGCCAGCCTCCGGGCCGCCCACCTCGGGATCACCCGGCTCGTCGAGCCGCGGGCGATCCACCGGGAGGCCCTGTCGCTGGAACGCCGCGACGGACGCCGTCCCTGCGTACGGTCCTCGGCCGGCCTCGGCGATCCCGCGGTGGTACCTCAACGGTGCTAGCTGAAGCGACCCGTATCCGGACGTCGATCGAGGACCTGGCCGCCATGGGCGTCGGGCTGAAAGACCGTCCCGCGAGGCCGGACACCCGATGGGGCTGCAGAACCCGGCCGGGCCTCGCGCAGACGATTGCCGAGGTGATCGCGGCGTCCTGGCCAGGGTGAGTCGTCGCCGCGTATCGACCAGTTCCGCTCGCGAACTCCCACCTATCGACCGGTGGAGCTGCACGAAGTCATTCGGCGCGACGGTCGTCATGGGAGGTCAATGGTACCGGCGGGGCCTGCCCGGACCCCCGGGCCTTCGGCGGGTCAGCCGCCCGATCCGGTCGGACTGAACGTCCCGCTCGCAGGGTCGTACAGCTCCGCAGCAGGTCGGAGACGTCCGCCAGACGATCAGCGGCCCCCGGCGACCAGCACCCGGCCATCGGTGAGCCGGGTCGCGGTCTGGGCGACGACGCCGTCGAGCATCGCGCCGGTCGTGGCGAACAAGCCGGTCTTCGGGTCGTAGATCTCGGCCGAGGCGAGGTAGTTGCCCACGTCACTCCAGCCGTCGGCACTGCCGCCGGTGACGAGGACTCGGCCGTCCGTGAGCGTCGTGGCCTGCTGGAAGGTGCGTGCGACCGACATGAGCCGGTGGGGCTGAACGTGCCGGTCTTTCGGATCCACCAGCTCGGCAGAGGCGAGGCTGTTCGTCCCAGTCTCGCCGTTCGCCAGCGACACGGCGCCCCCGGCGAGCGCGGACGCGGCCGTCGGCGAGCAGCGTCGCGGTGTGGGAGGCGCGCGGCGTCGCCATCTGGCCGGTGGGGCTGAACTTGCCGGTCTTCGGGTCGTACAACTCGCCGACACAAGGAACTGGCCTGAGGCGGAGTCCATTCCGAATGGGCTGCCTCCGGTGACCAGGACGCGACCGTCGGCAAGCAGCGTCGCGACATGGAAGTCGCGTGGGGTCGCCATCGGGCCCGTCGGGCCGAACGAGCCGGCCTTCGGGTCGTACAGCTCGGCCGTGGCGAGCGGGTGCAGAAATCGGTCGTCGCCACCGGTGACGAGGACGCGCCCATCGAGGAGCAGGGTCGCGGTGTGCACGTCGCGTGCCGTCGTCATCGAGCCGGTGGGGCTGAACGTGCCGGTGTTGGGGTCGTACAGTTCGGCAGAACTGATGAGCCCTACGGCGAAGTCCCAGTTCCCGGGGTTGCCGCCGGCGACGAGGACGCGGCCGTCGTGGCCCTGCGTGGCGGTGTCGAAGCCGCGTGCCGTTGTCATCGACCCGGTTGCGGTGAACGCTGCCGTGGTCGGGTCGTACAGCTCGGCCGACCTTGATCGGGACATTATCGAAGTAGCCGCCGGCAATCAGGATGCGGGCGTCGGCGAGTGTGGTGGCCGTGTGGAGGCTGCGCCCGTGCGTCATCTGCCCCGTCGGGGCTGTTGCGGATGGCGCGGGGGTGGGCGTAGGGGCAGCTGGTCAGGCGCTGAGAGCAGGCGTGGCCGTCGTGGCGGCCGTCGAGCCGGGCGTCGATGTCAGCGGCGCCCGCGTCACGCCGGCGTCGCCGGCACAGCCCCCCGCCAGAACGAGGATCGCTATTGCTGCCAGCAGCGGCCGGCCCCGGCCAACTC
>CAWEYP010000014.1:0-89249 GCA_963813305.1 uncultured Chloroflexia bacterium | reverse complement strand
CATCGATGTCTCCCCGGTGGATGGCGGGATCCTGGTCCGCGCGACGAGAGACGGGACGCCGGAGAGATAGCTCCCCATGTCCGCGGCGAGACCGAGCGCCTCGGCTTCCTCGAGAAGTGCCGTGGCGGCGGCCCAGTCGCCCGCCTCGGCGTGCAGCAGGGACCGATGGCCCAGGAGGCAATGGCGGAGCCCTGGGTTGCCGGACGAGCGCGCAACCGTGATCGCCTCGGCCAGTGCCGCGTCGGTCCCGTCCGGGTCGCCGGTCATGAGGCGGGCGACGGCGAGCTCCCACAGCGCAAGATCGCGCCAGCGACTGCCAGCCACCTCCAGCGCCACCGCCCGGGCTGCGTTCGCGAGTGCGTCGGCCGCGCCCCTGCGAACCATTGTCGCCCGCAGCATCGCTCGCGCGGACTCGAACGAGAACGTGCCGTCCGGCGGCGGGCCATCGTACGTGCTGCGCTCGACGATGTCCGCCAGGCGCATGGCCGCGGCGACGTCGCCCGCCGCCAGCTCCTCCCACGCCGCCAGGACGGCGAGCCACGGGCGCTCCTCGAGCGCCTCGTCGCCGAATCTTCCGAACCACGCCCGGGTGGTCGCCCGACGGCCGGACCAGTGGTAGCGGAGCATGCCCCTACCCGCGAGGGCCGCGGCAAGGTCGAGGTCGCCTGCGGCGAAGGCATGGTCGACGGCACGGTCGAGGTCGCCGTTGGCCTGGTGCCAGTCGGCGGCCCGGCGGTGGAGAGCGGCAACTGCCTGGGGCTCGCGGGCCAGCAGCTCCGACCGGAGGAAGTCGCGCAGCAGGGTGTGGTATCGGTACGTCCCGCCGTACTCATCGACCAGGAGGGTCGATCGTGCGAGGTCCGCGAGGGTCTCCGACGAGCCGGGACGGTCGACGACAGCGTCGCAGACCGGCCCCGACAGCGTCACGAGGATCGAGGTGCGGGTCAGGAACGCGATCTCCGCTTCCGACCGCGCGTCCAGGAGCTCCGAGCGGAGGTAGTCGGCGATCCGGCCATCACGTGTCGCATCGCCCCGGCCGTTGTGGCCATTCGGCCGCCGGGCGCCGCCGGCGGCGAGCGCGAGCAGGGCCGGCCAGCCGTCAGCCTCGCGGGTCAGGCGCGCGGTGGCCTCGTCCGACAGCCCGCCGCCGCTTCGGCTCACCAGCCCGGCAGCCTCCTCCCCGTCCATCGCAAGGTCGACGGGACCGATCTCGATCATCGAACCGTCGGCGCGCCAGCGAGCCAGCGGCAGCCCCGGCGGCTCGCGGCCGGCGATCGCGACCTGGCATGCCCCGGGCAGGTACCGGACGAGCTCGGCGAGGGCGTCGAGGCATGCCTGGTCGGTGATCCGGTGGGCGTCGTCGATGACGATCCTCACCGGCTCTGCGCGGCCGGCAAGCGCCGTCAGCAGGCGCCCGACCACCGCCCGGTTGGAGACGGCAGGTGACTCGATCGCGTCGAAGATGCCGGGATCAAGCGGCACGATGCGTCCGACGGCCCCCGCAAGGTAGCTCAGGAACACGACGGGGTCGTTGTCCCCTTCGTCCGCGGTCATCCATGCCGTCGAGGAGGGGTCCTGCGAGGCCCACTGCGCGAGCAGGCTCGTCTTGCCGTAGCCGGGCGGGGCGAAGATCGCGAGGACCCGGCAATTGCGGGCGGAGCGAAGCTGCCGCAGGAGCCTGGTTCGGCGCACGGTCCCCGCGCGGGCGCGCGGCAGCAGGAGCTTCGCCTCCAGGAGACCGGGGGGCGTGGGGGAACGCTGGGCCGGGGGCGTGGCGACGGGGGAGGGGGCCGTGTCCCGGGCGGGACCGGAGGAGGCTGGGCGCATGTGCTCCAAGGCATCGTGAGGATGGCCGGCGTCACCGAGCCGTCCCGTCGGGCGCCAGCCTAGCCGAACGACCATTGGGCGGTCCAGCCGGTGGGCGCGTCATCCGGGCGGCACATCTTCTCATCCTTCGTGGATGACGCGCCCACCCGGCTCCTGTGGTCAACTGGACGGCGGACGTTTGGCAGGAGCCGGGCGCCCGCACGTCGATCCGGTCTGATCCCCGAGCTGGAGTCGAGGAACCGGAGTCTCGTAGCTGACCCCCATGGCACGCACGACCACAGGAGGAGACTTATGACCCTCGGACCGCTCGAGTACATCGTCATCGGCTTCGACGGCAACAACTTCGACGGCAGCATCGCCCGCGAGATCGAGAAGGTCATCGACAAGAAGATCATCCGCGTGGTCGACGCCGTGTTCGTCACGAGGGACGCCGACGGTGGGGCCGTCGTCGTCGAGCTCAGCAATACGGATGACCCTCGCTTCGCATCGTTCGCGCCGCTCCTCGTCGAGATGAAGGCGCTGTTCACGCCCGAGGATCTCGAGACGCTCGCCGACTCCCTGCCGCTTGGCACGTCGGGCCTGGCCCTGCTCTTCGAGCACCGGTGGGCAGAGGACCTCAAGGATGCGATGGTCGCCGCCGGCGGCTTCCTCGTGAACCGGGTGGTCATCCCGCCCGAGGTCCTCGAGGAGGTGAGCGCCGAGCTCGAGGCCGCGGCCGCGTCCGCGTAGGCTACCGATCCTGATCCAACGAAACCGAGGTACCAAGCGATGATGCGACGACGAGGCAGGCCCCTGGTCCGCATGGCGGCGACGACGGCGGTGGTCGCCGGCACGGCCGGCGCGGTGAGCCACCACCAGCAGCAGAAGTACGCCAACCAGGCCGCCGAACAGCAGGCGACGGGCGAGACCCAGGAGCTCGAGGATCAGGTGGCAGCGCAGCAGGCGCAGCTCGACGCGATGGCGGCCCAGCAGGCAGCGCCCGCCGCTCCCCCGGCCGCGCCGGCGGCCGCCATCGACTACGAGCAGCTCAAGCAGCTCGGCGAGCTCCACACATCAGGCGTCCTGTCGGACGAGGAGTTCGCGGCTGCCAAGGCCAAGGTGCTCGCCGGCGGCTGAGGCGATCCCCGCGCCTGGCCCGCGTCGCGCACGAGCCGGGAGCGCCGGCCCATCGGCGCGGCCCACCCAGACACAGAAGGAGATGCTTCCATGAAGAACCCGCCCATCCTCATCTCGGTCATCGGCTTCTTCGCCGCGCTGGCCGGCTTCGCCTGGCTCTTCGCGGGCCTGAGCATGCTCGGCTTCGACTGGTTCGGCGCCCTGGGCGACGTTCCGGCCTTCGAGCAGGTGGGAATCTGGGGCTGGCTCGCCATCGCCGGCGGGATCCTCTGGCTCCTTGCCGCGTTTGGCCTGTGGGCCATGCAGCCGTGGGCCTGGATCATGGCCGTCATCGTCGCCGGCGTCGCCCTCTTCGAAGCCTTCGTCGCGTTCTTCCAGTGGCCGGGCAGCGGCATCGGGATCGGCATGTCGATCATGCCGATCATCATCCTGCTGTACCTCAACTCCGCCGCCGTCAAGGCCGCGTTCGGCCTAAAGGACCCGCCGCCGGCCGCCTGACGCCGCATACGCCCGCGGCCGCCAATTCCGACACAATTACCCGGACGGCATTCCCGGACCAGGAGGTTCCACGCATGACAGACGAGACCAGCAAGCCCGCCGACGTCGTCGTCGTGGCAGGGCAGATCGCGGATGACAAGGGCGTCCTCGCGGAGGGCGCCATCGCCGCCCAGGGCGACCATGCCCTCATCGTGGCCCGCTTCGCGGACCCCACCCTGGCCATAGAGGCCTACGACGTCCTGCTCGGGGCCGAGATCGACGGCTCGCTGGAGATCGACGGCGTCCTCGTCGTCAAGGCCGACGAGGGCGGCAAGCTCCACGTCCAGAAGATGACCGACCACAGCACCCGCAAGGGGCTCAAGTGGGGCATCGTCGGCGGCGTGGTTGCCGGGATCTTCCTGCCGGCCACGATCATCGGCGGTGCGGTCGCCCTCGGCGTCGCCGGGGCAGCCGCCGGCAAGGCCCGCAACCTCTACCACCGGGTCGAGGTGGAGGAGGAGCTGGCCGGCGTCATCACCCCTGGCACGTCCGGCATCCTCGCCCTCGTCTCGGCGCCCGCGGCCGACGCGGTCGCGAAGAAGATGCCGGACGCCCAGGAGGTCAAGACGGTCCCGGTCGACGCCGAGACCGCGGACGCCGTGAAAGCCGCCGCGGCCGCCGCGGATTCCACGGCACCGGCCGCCGACGCCGGGGCACCCGCGGCCGGCTGACGCCCCACCCGTCGACCGCGACCAGACGCGGTTCCAGATGAGCCACCGATATGGAGACACCATGACTGAACGTTCGCTCGACGAGCTGGGGCCCGTCGACTACCTGATCGTCGAGTTCCCGGCGGGGCACCAGAACTTCACCGGCGAGGGCGCCGACGAGCTCGTCCGGCTCCACGAGGCCGGGATCATCCGGGTCATGGACATCGTCATCCTCCAGAAGGGCGAGGACGGCACCGTCATGGCTCAGGAGCTCGGCGACGTCGGCGAGCTCGGCGAGCTTGCCCGGCTCGAGACGGAGCTCGTCCAGACCCTCGCCGAGGACGACGTCGAGCACCTCGCCGCCGCCATGGATCCCGGCAGCGTTGCCGGCGTCCTCGTCTACGAGAACCTTTGGGCCGCGCCGTTCGCCTCGGCGATGCGCCGCGCCGGCGGCCAGCTCATTGCCAACGGCCGGATCCCCATCCAGGCCATCATCGCCGCCGTCGAGGCCGATGAGGCCTTGCTCGAAGCAGAAGGAGCCTGACATGCCGCTCGGACCAGGTCGTCGTGGAGTCGGCGTCATCGGAGCGCCGGTCGCCAAAGCCGCGGTCGTCACCGCTGCCGTTCGCCCCGGCCCGTCGCCGGTCGCCAAGGCCGCGGTCGTCGGCGCAGCCGTCAGCCCCGGCCCGTCGCCCATCGCGAAGGCCGCCGTCGTCGGCGCCGCCGTCACCCCCGGTCGCCGCCGGTTCTAGCCACCTACCGCACGGCGCGGACGCGCAGACCAGGCCCCAGCCCGACCACCGGGCTGGGGCCGCCTGATTCGCGTGGCGCGTGACTCGTTCCGACTGCCGTCTGGTCAACCCGGCGCGGAGTCGCGCGGCGGGTCGAGGAGCATGTTGATGACCGCGGCCGTCCAGCCCGTCTGATGCATGGCCCCCAGCCCGGCGCCCGTATCGCCGTGGAAGTACTCGGGGAACCACAACAACCCCTGCCAGGCCGGGTCGGACTGGAGGAGCTCGATGTCGCCGAACACCGGCCGGCGCCCGTCGGGGCCGGGGAGCCAGGTCGAGATCAGCCGGTCGCCGAGATCCTGGGCGATGTCGGCGAGGGTCCACAGCTCGCCCGAGCCGGTGGGGTACTCGACGGTGAACTCGTCGCCCAGGAAGCGGTGGTAGCGCACGAGGGCCGGGATGATCAGGACGTTGAGAGGCATCCATACAGGGCCCCGCCAGTTGGAGTTCCCCCCATACATGTCGGTCCGACCCTCGCCGGGCTCGTACTCGATCCTTGCCTCCGGATGGCCGGGGATCTCGTAGGGCATCTCGTGGCGCTTCGAGAGTGAGCGGAGCCCATGCGGCGAGAGGAAGGCAGCCTCGTCGAACAGGGAGGCCAGGGTGCGCCTCAGCTCCTCGGGTCCGACCACGGAGAGCATGACTCGGTCCCCGGCGGCGGTGTAGTGGACATGGCGGGACCCTGCCCCGGCTCCCTCGAGGCCCTTGGCGACCAGGCGGTCGAACCGATGCCGGAGCCGGCGGGCGGCGGTCACATCCGCGACCCGGAGGACGGCGGCCGGCAGCAGCGGGATGGCGCCCACGAGGGTCTGGACGCGGATCTGCGTGACGCTCTCGGGTGTCTCGAGCCGGTCGTAGAACCAGCCGTCGTCCCGGTCGTGGAGACCGGTCTCCTCGATGGCCTCGGCGATCATCAGGTACTGCTCGACGAACTTGACGACCATGTCCTCGTAGACCGGGTTCGTCTCGGCCAGCCGGAGGGCGATGGCCAGCATGCTGAGCGCGTAGAGCGCCATCCACGCCGTGCCGTCCGCCTGGGCGAGCCGCACGCCCGGCGGCAGCGAGGACCGGTCGATGGGGCTGATGTTGTCGAGACCGAGGAATCCGCCGCCGAAGATGTTCTTGCCGTCCGGGTCCTGGCGGTTCAGCCACCAGGTGAAGTTGAGAAGCAGCTTCTGGAAGACGCGCTCCAGGAAGGCCGTGTCCGTGCCCCCGTCGATCAGGAAGACCCGGGCGGCGGCGATGGCATGGACGGGCGGGTTGACATCGTCGAAGTTCCACTCGTAGGCGGGGAGCGCGCCGTTCGGGTGCTGGAACCACTCACGTAGCATCACGATGAGCTGGTACTTGGCGAACGCGGGATCGAGGTGAGCCCAGGCCACGGCGTGGAAGGCCAGGTCCCACGCCGCGAACCACGGGTATTCCCAGGGATCGGGCATGGCCAGGATGTCGAGGGAATCCAGGTGGCGCCAGCCCGCGTTCCGCCCGGTGGCATGACCGGGCGGCGGCGCCGGCTGCGTCGGGTCGCCGTCGAGCCACTGCCCCACCCGGTACGGGTAGAACTGCTTGCTCCACACGAGGCCCGCCGATGCCTGCCGGAGGATCCGCATCCGCTCCTCGTCGAGCCTCCCGGCGGCGAGCGCGCCGTAGAACTCGTCGGCATCGCGCTCTCGTCGCTCGACCGTCTCGGCGAAGGACGCTCCTGCCCACGCTGCCGAACGGCGCGACGATCCCGCCGCGCCACGCCCCGTCGCCGACGCGGGCCGATGCAGCAGGAGCCGGAGCTGGGTGCCGCCGCCGCCGGGCACGGTGCAGCGGTACCACCAGGCGGCCTTCGTCCCGGTCGCCGCCGTGTTGACTGTCGGGGCACCGGCGGTCACGTGATCGTTGATGCCGTCCTTCGGGTACGCCGTGATCGGCTCGCTGCCGTACAGGCGCGCCGTGTTGGTCTCGTTGTCGCAGAAGAGAGCCGTCGGGGGGACCCCGTCCTCGGCGGGCGCGGCCTCCAATCGATACCCGTCGAGTCGCGGGTGATGGACGGCCACGGCGTCGCCGTCCAGCCGCAGCGAGGGGAGATCGGTCGAACCCGACGAGCGCCAGGTGTTGCGGAACCAGAGGATGGGGAGCACGTCGAGCGTGGCCTCATCGGGCCCGTGGTTCTCGACATCGATCCGACACAGGATCTCGGTCGGGGACGCCTTGGCGTAGGTGACCTCGACGATCCAGAAGCGGCCGTCGTCGAACACGCCGGTGTCGACCAGCTCGTACTCGGCCTGCCGCTTGTCGCGCCGGCCGTTCTCGGCGACGAGGTCGGCGTAGGGGAACGAGGCCTGGGGATAGTGGTAGCGCCAGCGCAGGAGAGCGTGGCTGGGGAGCCCCTCCAGGTACCACCAGCACTCCTTGACATCCTCGCCGTGGTTGCCCTCGGGCCCGCTCAGCCCGAACATCCGCTCCTTGAGGATCGGGTCGACCCCGTTCCAGAGGGCGAGGGCCAGGCACAGCTCCTGGCGGATGTCCGAGATGCCGGCCATCCCGTCCTCGTTCCAGCGGTACGCGCGTGACCGGGCGTGGTCGTGCGGAAAGGAGGCCCAAGCGTTGCCATCCGCACTGTAGTCCTCGCGGACGGTGCCCCAGGCGCGCTCGGCGAGGTAGGGTCCCCACTCGTACCAGGGGTTGGCATCGAACAGGCTGTCCTCGGCGCGTCCCGTGGCCTCGGCGAGTCGGCGGTGCTCGGTGGTATCGGCGGTGTCGGCGGGATCGGCGCCGCCGGCGGCACTGGTGGTCGGGTTCATGGTTCCTCCCGGCGGTCAGGCTCGCGCTTCGCTGTACGGATCGAGAACAGGTGCGAGCTCCAGAGTGGGAGCTCGACGTGGAGGCCGTCGGGCAGGTCGTCGCTGGAGCGCTCGAAGGCGGTCTCGTGGACGAGTCGACGAGGGTGGAGCCTGCCCGCGCAGGACCCCCGGACGGTAGGACGGCAACGTGGCACGAGCTCGTGATCCTTCGGCGACCCGAGCATAGGCCGGGGGCGATCGCGAAAGCATCCTCCATCGCGGTGGATAACACGGCGCCAACGTTCGGTTATCGTCGCTGACGTCCACTTGCAGCAGCAGCCGTCGCCTGCCACTCCACCACGCCAGCCGGGAGGCCCGCGACCCACCGTGACAGCCACCGATCTCCGCTCCGCCCGTCCGCAGCCGGCCGACATCCTCGTGATCTTCGGCATCACGGGCGACCTCGCGAAGGTGATGACCTTCCGCTCGCTCTACCGCCTCGAACGGCGCGGGCTGCTCGACTGCCCGGTCGTCGGCGTCGCGCACAAGGACTGGACGAGAGAGCAGCTGGTCGAGCGCGCCCGGACGTCGATCGTCGGGACCGGCGAGGTGCTCGATCCGGCGGTCTTCGAGCGCTTCGCCGCGCGGCTTTCCTACGTCCAGGGCGACTTCGCCAATTCGGCCACCTACACGCGCCTGGCCGCCGCAGTGGGCAGCGCCACGCGCCCGGTCCACTACCTGGAGATCCCGCCCTCGCTGTTCGCGACGGTCGTCAAGGGCCTGGCCGACGCCGGCCTCACCACCAACGCGCGCGTCGTGGTGGAGAAGCCCTTCGGCACGGACCTGGGCTCCGCGCGCGCGCTGGCCGCGGAGCTCCACCGCTACCTCGACGAATCGCAGGTCTACCGGATCGACCACTACCTCGGCAAGATGGGCCTCGAGGAGATCCTCTTCCTGCGCTTCGCGAACACGATGCTCGAGCCCGTCTGGAACCGGAACTACGTGGAGTGCGTGCAGATCACGCTGGCCGAAGACTTCGGCGTCGAGACACGCGGGAGCTTCTACGACCCGGTGGGGGCGCTCCGTGACGTCGTGGTCAACCATCTCATGCAGGTCGTCGCGATGGCGGCCATGGAGGCGCCGGCCGGAGGGGACCCCGAGACGCTCCGGTCGGCGATGACCACGGTGTTCCAGGCCGTCAAGACGGCCGACCCCGCCCGCTACGTCCGCGGCCAGTACGACGGATACCGGTCGATCGACGGCGTCGCACCCGACTCGACCACCGAGACCTACGCGGCGATGACGCTCGAGATCGAGAACTGGCGCTGGTCCGGGGTCCCGTTCTTCATCCGCACCGGGAAGCGCCTGCCGATCACCCAGACCGAGCTGCGGCTCGTGTTCAAGGAGTCGCCGCGGCTCGGCTTCGGCCTCCGGACGGCGCACAACCAGCCTGATCAGCTGGTGATCCGGCTCGATCCCTCGACCGGCGTCCGGCTCATCCTCAATGCCCAGCGCGCGGACGCCCCGACGCCCGATGCCGTCGCTCTCGACATGACCTTTGCCGAGGCCGGTGGCGAGGGCGCGACGCCCTACGAGGTCCTCCTGGAGGCGGCGATGCAAGGGCACAGCGTCCGTTTCGCACGGCAGGACACCATCGAGGAGACGTGGCGGATCATGCAGCCCCTCATCGACTCGGCGTGGGGCGTCCAGCCGTACGCCCCCGGCTCGTGGGGGCCCGAGTCGGCCAATGCGCTCGTCGCCGCCCACGGCGGGTGGCGCGATCCCTGGACGGACTGATCTGTCGACCCGAGCCGATCTCACCGCGATGCCGCCCGCTTGCGGCGTCGAGCCCAACGCCCAACGCAGAAGAGAGGTCCTCAGATGAAGGTGATCATTGTCGGCGGGGTCGCCGGCGGGGCATCGTGTGCGGCGCGCCTCCGTCGGCTCGACGAGCAGGCGGAGATCCTCGTCGTGGAGCGGGGGCCGTACATCTCGTACGCCAACTGCGGCCTGCCGTACTACGTGGGCGGGTTGATCCCGCGCGAGTCGAAGCTCGTGCTGGCGGACGCGGCGCTCTTCCGCGCGCAGCTGAACGTCGAGGTCCGTACGCTGTGCGAGGCCGTCTCGATCGACCCTGAGGCGAGGACCGTCCAGCTCCGCGACGTCGCCACCGGCGAGGTGACCACCGAGGCGTACGACAGGCTGGTCCTGTCGCCCGGTGCCACGCCGATCCGGCCGGCCCTGCCCGGCATCGACCTGCCCGGCATCTTCATCGTCCGTACCGTGCCCGACGTCCATGCGATCCGCGAGTGGATGGAGGGCCACGTCAACGATCCGTCCGGGCTCGACACGTACACCGGGTACCAGACCGTCGTGCCGGCGCGGCGCGCGGTCGTCGTCGGCGGCGGCTTCATCGGGCTCGAGATGGCAGAGAACCTGGTCCACCTCGGTCTCGACGTCACCCTCGTCCAGCGTGGCCCGCAGCTCATGTCGCCGATGGACCAGGAGATGGCCCGTTACGTCGAGCGCCACGTGGCGCGCAACGGCGTCAAGCTGGCCCTCAGCGAGAACGTCACCGGCTTCCGCCAGGCCGCCGGCTCGTCGCTCGAGGTGCTCACCGAGTCCGGCAAGGCCATCCCGGCCGACATCGTGGTCATGGGCATCGGCGTGCGGCCGGAGCTCGGCCTGGCAAGGACCGCGGGCCTCGCGACCGGCGACCGCGGCGGCATCCTGGTCGACGAGCAGATGCGCACGAGCGTGCCCGACATCTTCGCCGTGGGAGATGCCATCGAGGTGCGAGACCACGTCACCGGCGCCCAGGCTCACGTGCCGCTCGCAGGCCCGGCGAACCGGCAGGGCCGGATCGCCGCCGAGGTCATCGCCGGGCGTGAGTCGCGCTTCCGGGGCACCCAGGGGACTGCCATCGTGGGCCTGTTCGGCGGCGCGGCCGCCTGGACGGGCGTCAGCGAGAAGACGCTGCGGCGGATCGGCGACACCGACTACGAGAAGGTCTACATCTTCCCGAACTCGCACGCCGGCTATTACCCTGGCGCCCAGTACCTCGCCATGAAGATCCTGTTCCGGAAGTCGGACGGGCAGCTCCTGGGCGCCCAGGCCGTCGGCCGCGACGGTGTGGACAAGCGGATCGACGCGTTCGCGATGGCCCTCCAGTTCGGGGCCACCGTATACGACCTCGAGGAGGCGGAGCTCACCTATGCGCCGCAGTTCGGAAGTGCGAAGTCGCCCGTGAACTTCGCCGGGATGGTTGCCGCGGACGTCCTCCGGGGCGACATGCCGGTCGCCCACTGGGACGACGAGCATCCGTTCCTCCTCGATGTCCGCCAGCCGGCCGAGCTGGCCATCGAGCAGGTGCCCGGCGTCGTCAACATCCCGCTCCCCGAGCTTCGGGCGCGCCTCGACGAGCTGCCGCGCGACCGCGAGATCCACGTCATCTGCCGGTCCGGCCAGCGGGCCTACTACGCGACGCGGATCCTGCTCCAGAACGGGTGCGACGCGCGCACCATCTCCGGGGGGATGCTGTCGCACGCGACCCTCTCGGCCGGGTAGGGCGCCCGGCCGTGGAGGCGCGAGCCTGACCATGGGTGACGCCGGACGGGACCCGCCCGGCGTCGCCGTGGCCTGCACGGCTCAGCAGACGCTGCTCGGCGAAGGAGCCCGCTGGGACGCTCGTCGGGCCGAGCTGCTGCGGGTGGACATCCTGGCGGGGCACGTCTTCCGCGATCGCGTCGCCGCCGACGGCGGCCTGGTCCCATTCCGCTCGTACACCGTGCCCGGAACCGTCGGTGCGATCGCCCCGATCGAGGGTGACGACGGCTGGCTGCTGGCGGCCGGGAGCGGCTTCGTGCACCTGTCACCCGACGGCTCTCTATGGCCGATCGCCGAGGTGACACCGGCCGGGACGCGGTTGAACGATGCGGCCTGCGATCCCCAGGGCCGCCTCTGGGCCGGCACGCTGGCCGACGATCACCGCAGCGGGGGCGGAGCCCTGTACCGGCTGAACATTGACGGGCGGGTCGAGGTGATCCTCGACGGCCTCACGATCTCCAACGGGCTCGGCTGGAGTCCGGACGGCGGCACGATGTACCTGGCGGACAGCGGCCCGCGAGTCGTCCACGCGTTCGACTTCGATCCCGGGCGCGGCACGATCTCCGGGGGACGGGTCCTGGTCAGGATCCCCGAAGAGGTCGGTGCTCCGGACGGCCTGGCCGTGGATGCCGCCGGCGATCTCTGGGTCGCCGTCTACGGCGGCGCGTGCGTTCGCCGCTACGCACCGAATGGTGAGCTCCGCCAGGTGCTGAATGTGGCAGTCGAGCAGACGACGAGCTGCGCGTTTGGGGGACCCGGGCTGACGCGCCTCTACGTCACGACCGGGACCGAGGGCTGGAGCGACGAGCGCCGCCGCGACGAGCCCGCAGCGGGGCTCGTCTACCAATTCGAAACCGATGCCGTCGGCCGACCGGCCGATCCGTTCCGTCCGGACCCCGGCTGGTGGGCGAGCGTCCGCGCGTCGAGCTAGCCTGCGGGGTTCTCAAGCCCGGACGCCGGAACCCCCGGTCGACATCGGGAAGGCGCAGACGCCTGTCCGTTGTGGTTCACTCCAGCGCGAGTCGACCGTGCCAGGATCGCTCGCCCGGCAGAGCCGTGCCGGCCTGCAGGCTCTGACTTCCACGAGGGACCATGATGACCGGCAGTCCACCGCAACCAGCGACGGGACGTCCATGGCCGATCCTCTCGTGGGTGCCCGGCTACCAGCGGAGCTGGCTGCCCCTGGACGTCGTCGCCGGGCTCACTGTCTGCGCGATCCTGGTCCCGGAGGGGATGGCGTACGCCGAGCTGGCCGGCATGCCCCCGGAGACGGCGTTCTACGCGGCGCCCGTCGCGCTGCTGGCGTACGCGATCCTCGGCAGCTCGCGCCAGCTCGTGGTAGCCGTGTCGTCGGCGATCGCGATCATGTCGGCGGCAACCATCTCGGGCCTCGCGCCTGCCGGGAGCGTCGAGTACGCGGCGCTGACCGCGGCCCTCGCGATTCTGGCCGGCCTCGTCTCGATGGCGGCCGGGTTCCTGAAGCTCGGCCGAATCGCCCAGTTCTTCTCGGAATCCGTGCTGCTCGGCTTCGTATTCGGGCTGGCGCTGTTGATCACGATCAAGCAGATCCCGAAGCTCCTGGGGATCGAGGCGCACGGCGAGAGCGCGCTCGAGCTCGTCCGGGACATGATCCCCCACCTGCGGGAGACGGACCTGCTGACCCTGGCCGTCGGCCTGGCCGGCATCGCCGGGATGCTCCTGCTGGAGCGGCGGCTGCCGCGGGTTCCGGCGGCCCTCGTCGTGCTCCTGGGGTCGATCGGCGTGTCGGTGGCCCTCGGCCTCGAGGCGCTGGGCGTGCACGTGGTGGGCGACCTTCCGGCGGGCCTCCGCGGGCCCACCCTGCCCGGCGTCGGGCTCGATTCGCTGCCGCTGCTGCTGGTCGGAGCGGTCGGGATCGCCCTGGTCGCATTCGCGGAAGCCATCGGGCCGGCCAACGAGTTCGCCAAGGAGCACGGCGGCAGGATCGATCCGAACCGGGAGCTGATCGCGATCGGCGCCGCCAACACCGGCGCAGGCCTCTTCACCGGGTTCCCGATCGGCTCGTCGCTCTCGAAGTCGGCCGCCAACGATCGGGCCGGGGCCCACACACCGGCCTCCCTCGTCACGGCCGCCGCGGCGACCGCCCTCGTTGCCCTCTTCCTGACCCCGCTCTTCGAGCCGTTGCCCGAGGCGACCCTGGGCGCGATCGTGGTCGTGGCGGTGCTCGGCATGATGAAGGTCGGCAAGATGCGCCGGCTGTGGGAGCTTCGGCGGATCGACTTCTGGCTGGCGATGATCGCGCTGGTCGGGGTCCTGGTCATCCCCACCTTGGAGGCGCTCGCGCTTGCCGTCGTCACCTCCCTGGGCCTCCTGGTCTGGCGTGCCAGCGAAGCGCGCCTCACGTTCCTCGGCCGGGCGTCCGGCGGCCTCGACCCGGTGGACCTGCAGTCCGCGCCCGACGCGGCCATTCCGGGGCTGCTCATCGTTCGTCCCGACGAGATGCTCTTCTTCGCCAACGTGGCCTCGGTGCGCGACGCGATCATCGCGGCCGCCGCGGACCCTGAGCCCCCGCCCACGGTCGTCCTCCTGGACCTCTCCATCACTCCCGAGGTCGACGTCCCGGTCGTCGAGGCCCTGGACGACCTGCATGAGCGGCTGGCCGACGACGGGATGGAGCTGTGGCTGGCCGGTCTTCGGCCCGACGCCGCGGACCTGCTGGACCGTGCCGGGACGCTCGCCCTCGTCGGGGCGACGCGGATCTACCCTCGGGTCGTCGACGGGATCATGGCCTACGTCCTCCGTCTGCCGGGGGCCCGGGACCGGGTCGCCGTACTGACCGACCTGCTCGCGTACATCCGTGGTCGCGCGGCGCAGCCGGGCACGAGCATCGAGGGTGTCGAGACGCTGAACTCCCTCGAGCAGCGCCTCGCGGCCGAGCTGGCGGCCACGCGCTCGACGGACGGACAGACGCCGCCGGGTTGAGCCGAGGGCCGGCCAGCGGGTCCCCCGCTGCCCACGGAGGTGGAGCCGCCCGCTGGACCGCGGAGCCGGCACGCCGCGCCGCCGACGGGACCGCCCCCGCGGTGGCGGCCTCGGGGACGGGCACGCCGGACACGGAAGACCCCGCCGGCCGAGGGAGGGACCGGCGGGGTGGGTGAGGCCGGCGACGATCAGCCTTCCGTGATCCCGAACGCCACCTTGACCGGCTCCCGGTTGAGATACCAGAGGAGAATGAATGGGAAGGCGCTCGTGGCGAGGGCGTAGCCCAGGTCGCCCGTTCCGACGAGGACGAAGATGGCCTCGAGGATGCCGAAGATCGCCAGGAAGTGGCCGAGCATCCAGCCATACGGCTGCAGGGCCCATGCGGCGAGGCCGCCGGCCCAGAACGCGGCCCCCGTCAGGACAATGAGCCAGCCCCAGATCCACGTGCCGGAGCCGGCCGGAATCGGCCCGAAGGTCACGGCCGTGGTCATCTGGAAGCCCAGCATCATGTAGGCCAGGCCGGCCGCCGCGAAGATGATCGCGAGCAGCGTGACCCCGAACGGTCGCTTCATGTCTCCCTCTCTCGGTCGTTGACGATCGCGTCCAGGTGACGCGATCCACCAAACCCTCCGCGTCACCATGTCAGCCGTTACGACGGACGTCATCATCCTCGTGGGATGACCTGCGACTTGGAGGCGAATCGCCGCCGTCGGGCGTCGACACAGCAGAAACACGACACCCGGCAGAGGAGCCAACGATGAGAGGCCCGGGTGATCGTGGGACAACCCACGTCCCCAACCGCGCCGGCCGCCCCATGTGCGGGACCGTCGGCGGCCCGATGGTGCGCCGGGCGCACCAGGCCGGAGGCCCCCCGCGATGGGAGCCACCGAGCCACCTGGCGTGGATCCTCCTCAGCCTGGGGCCGGTCGCCTCCCCCTCCCGGGATGAGGCATTCCGACAGGCGGCGCGCAATCCTGTCATCACAACCGTCAGCTGGGGCGTCACGGAGGGAGTTCTCGAATGTGCGCCATCCTGCTTGCTGCCCTCGTCGGGCCGCGAGTCATCAACGTGGTCTGGTGGCTGCTCGATTCGGAGCGATGGGCCTCGACGTTCAGCGGCCCACTCCTGCCCATCCTCGGCATCCTGGTCCTGCCGTGGACGACGCTTGCCTACGTCCTGGTCGCGCAGGGGGGCCTGACCGGCCTCGAGTTCATCGTGGTCGTGGTCGGGCTGTTCGCGGACATCGGGACCTACGGGTCGAGCGCCTACACGAACAAGGACAAGATCGGCTTCAAGTAGGCCGCCATGGCACCATGAGGGTGGACGACCCGGGAGCGTGGCGTCGTCCTACGCAAGGAGACATGATGACGACCGAGTATCCGCCGGTGGACCCGCCTCCAGCCGAGACGCCTCCGGCCGAGGCACCGCCAGCAGCGGACGCGGCCCCGCCGCTGGACGTGCCTCCGGCACCCGACATGGCCGCGACGGAGCCGCCGGCCCGGCCGGGGAGACGCGACCGGGTGCTCGGCACTGCCGGCCAGATCGCCGGCGTCGTTGGGATCGTCGTCTGCCTCCTGCTCGCCGTCGGCGTAGTCGTCGGGCGTGGATGGGCCGTCGGCACCGTGGACGACGTCGCCGCGGCCGTCGACGCGCAGATCGCGAAGGCCGACCCGCTCCTGACCCAGGCGTCGGCCAAGGTCGGGGAGATCTCGGGCCGTGTGAGCACCGTCGCGGAACTCGCCGCCGGGATCGCGGCGGACCCGAGCCCAGGGGGAGCCGTGGCCGACGCTCTTCGCGCCGGGCTCGCGACCGTCTCCGACCGGTACCAGGCCTTGCGCTCCAACTACGCCGGCGTACGCGAGTCGGTCCAGTCCGTGGTTGATCGGCTGCAGACCCTCGATCGCCTGGTGCCCGCCATCTCGATCCCCCAGGGGCCTGCCGACGCTCTCGCGGCGCTCGACGCGCGCCTGCAGGAGTTCGACGCGAAGGTCACCGGCCTCATCACGATCGAGCCGGGCCAGGGCCCGGTCAACCAGGCCGCGGCGGCGATCGCGCAGAAGGCGGGCGAGATCGATGCCAGGATCACGGATGTCCAGGGCAGGATCGGGGACGTCCAGCAGCGGGTCTCGGCACTGCGCACCAGGCTCGCCGACACGGCCGGCACCATCAGGCTGGGGATCACCCTCGGAGCGTTCGGGTCGATCCTCCTGCTGTTCTACCTCGCGTTCCTCCACTGGGTGCTCTTCCGGCACTCGGGCGAGATCCGCCGGAAGCAGCCAGTCGGCTGAGGGTCGCTCGCCGACCGGGCCATCATGCTGGCGAAGGTGTCAGCGGGATGGCGGCGCATAGGTCGTGGCCGGGCTCGACGTCCGGGGGTCGCCTTGCGAGTGTCTTCGCGGTGCAGAGCCTGCGCGGAGCCCCTGCCCGAAAGGCGCATGCGGAGCCTGACATGCCAGGTAGCGGGCCGGATCTCCGCCCGCGAGCGGCGCGATCACCGACGCGGTCAGGAGGGCGATGTCGCCTCCGGCCCCACGTTCACCTCCCGGACGTCGCCCTGCAGCACGTAGCCCGGCAGCACGCCGATCGGGGCATTCAACCCCACGACCGGTCGAAGCCACGGAGCTGGGAGTACGCGAGGGCCTGCGGCACCAGGAGCGCCCAGACGGTGAGGACCGCGAGCGCGTCGGTCGGCAGGCAGCTTCGCTCGTACGTCCGTACCTTCCGAACTCCGGGCGACCGCCAACAGCGCGGCGCGTTCGACCTGCCGTGGAGTCGGGGTCCCGGGCGCCGGCAGCGGCCATCAGACCAGCCTAGGCAGCGCCGGCGGTCGGTTGCGCCGCAGCCGCGCGCTTCCCGATCTGGCCGGCGAGCACGATGAGCACGACCGGGATCGTCAGCGCTCCGACGAGCGTGTAGACGACGGTGTCGCCGCCGATGGAGGTGGCGATGACGAGCGCCGCCGCGATGTTGCGGTTCGCGGTCGCGAGCCCCATCAGCGTGCGCTCGCCGGACGGGCGTCCGATGCCGGCCAGCCAGCCGGCAAGCAGCCCGACCACGAGGATGATCGCGAGGCCCACGAAGATCCACGTCCCGATCGAGCCGATCACCTCGCGCCAGGTCAGCATGAGGGCGCTCCCGATCCCGAGCAGCAGTCCCATGGTCGACGCGTGGCCGGCCTTGCCGACCCAGTCGTCGGCCAGCTCCGGGTAGCGGGCGCGCACGAAGAGCCCGAGGCCGAGCGGGATGAGCATGAACAGGACGAGCGACTGGGCGATCGCGAGCGGGTCCACCGTCGCGCCTTCGACCGCCAGCGGCACCACGATCGGCGCGTACCCGATCGTGACGACCATGAGCAGGACCATCGCCCCGACTGCGAGGGCCAGGTTCGACTTGGCCAGCATGGCGAGCTTGGGGAGGAACGGCGCGCCACCCACGCACCCGATCAGCACGACGGCGGTCGCCGCGGCGGGTTCCATCGGGAGCAGCCGCGCCGCGGCGATGGCTGCCGCGGGGACGACGACGAAGTTCGCGACGAGCAGCGCGACGACGAGCCGGAGGTCGCGCAGCGGCTGGGCGATCCGCGCGACGGTCAGGCCCAGGCCCATGGCGGCCATGCTGCCGACCACGAACACGAGCATCGCGACCTGGGTGATGACCTGGAGCGTCTCGGAGAGCATCCTCACTCCTCGTCGGCGCGGACGGTGGACCGCGGTCTACGTGTCCGACGTGACCCACATCAGGTCAGGGTGGAAGTCATACCCCACGGAAGCCCTGCGTTCTTCCAGCCGTTCCGCATGTGCTTGCCGTGGTAGACGCTCCCGGGATCGTCGACCCGGTCGCCCTCGAGGCCGTTGACGATGTTGAACACGTTCGTGAGCCCGGCCTGGGCGAGCAGGTTCACCGCCATCGCGCCGCGGCCGCCGGTCGCGCACATCACCATGATCGTGTCGCCGGGACCGATCGCTTCCTTCACCTTGGCGACGAAGTCGGCGTTGAGCTCCCCGGAGCAGCCGGGCGGCCGGCCCGGCATGGATGGACCTGCCGGGTCGTAGCGGGGGAAGACCAGCGGGATGTTCTTGGCCGTCTCCACGTGGCCGACGAAGATGTACTCCTCGAAGGTCCGGACGTCGAGGATGTGGACCCGCTCCGGGTCGGCCGTCGACATCTCGTAGGCCTGCTGGGGCGTGACGTAGAGCCCCAGGGTCGTCCGGTTCGCCTCGGGCACGTCGAGGGCGGGCGGAGGCGTGTGCCCCTCGTGCGTCGTCATGGTCCGTCTCTCCTCTCGGGGGCGGCCGGCGGCCAGTCGGGCCCCTCGCGGGTGGCAGGCGCTCAGTCGTGCTCGTTCCCGGCCACGAACGTCCGGCTCTGGCGCGGCGGCAGCTTCATCCGGTCGGGATCGATCTCGTACGTCCAGGGCAGCCCGGAGTTCTTCCAGCCGTTCTTCATGCGCATGCCGTCGAAGACGCTCTCGGGGTCCTTGACCTGGCTCCCCTCCCAGCCGTCGAGGATGTTCCAGGCCTTCGTGAACCCGGCCGCCTTCGCCAGCATGTTGATCGCCATCGCGGAGCGGCCGCCGGACCGGCACGCGACGAGGATCTGCTCGTCGGGCGCGGCCCATGCCTGCACCGCGGCCACGAACTCGGGGTTGAGCTCCCAGCGGAGCGCCTTCTTCTCGGGGTCCCACTCGTACGTCTGGAGCGCGAAGGGGATGTTCGTGGCCATCGGCGCGTGGCCGACGAAGACGAACTCCTCCGGCGTGCGGACGTCGAGGATCTTCAGGCCGGGGTCGGCCTGCCACATGTCGTAGGCCTCCTTGGCGGTGACGTACAGGCCGAGGCTGGTCTGCCGCGCCGGGGCGATCGTCTCGATCGGATGGTCTTGGCTCATCGTGACCTCCTTGCTGTGATGATCTGTCGTACGTCGTGGCGGCAGCCGGCTGGCAGGAGCGGTCCGGCCGCAGAGCCGAGGATCAGACGTCAGGGTCGGCGAAGACGGGCTCGCGCTCCTCGACGAAGGCATGGATGCCCTCGACGCGGTCGGCATGGACGACCGAGCGCCAGTGCTCCTCCATCATGATGGCGACCGCCTGCTCGACCGGCTCGCCCTGGCCCATCTGCACCGCCCGCTTGACCGACTGCACCGCCGTCGGCGAGTTGATCGCGATCTGCTCCGCGATCCGCAGCGCGGCGTCCATGAGCTCGGCTCGCGGGTGGACCTCGTTGACCATGCCCAGCCGGTACGCCTCCTGGGCGGTGATCGGCTGGCCCGTCATCAGCATCTGCATCGCCCTGCCGGGCGGGAGGAAGCGGGGCAGGAAGACCGGCGAGCCGCCGCCCGCCGACAGCCCGACCATCGCCTCGGGCTGGCCGAACACGGCGTCGTCGCTGGCGATGATGAAGTCGGTGCTGATCGCCATCTCGCAGCCGCCGCCGTAGGCCATCCCGTGGACCGCGGCGAAGATCGGGCGGCGGGACTGGCGCAGCTCGAACAGCACCCGGTCGAACACCTGGCGCTGGCGGAGCCACTGCTCCTGGGTCATCGACTTGCGCTCGTACAGGTCGCCGCCCACCGAGAACGCCTCGTCGCCCGCGCTCGTGAGGATGGCCACCCGGACCGAGGCGCGGGCGCTGATCGTCTCGAGGATCTCGATGAGCTGCGCCGCGAGGGCCGTCGTGACGGCGTTGAGGGCGTGCGGCCGGTTGAGGGTGATGATCGCGATCCGCCCCTCCGAGACGTAGTCGACGAGGACGAGCTGCTCGGGCTCCGGGACCGCGTCGGGTGCGCGGTAGCCGAGCTGCTGCATGCGGGTGCCGGTGACGGTGGTCATGGTCGTCGTTGCCTCCGAAGGTGTCCTGGTGGCCGGCGCTCAGTGCCAGGTGACGTCCACGGGCCTGCGCACCGGGATCCGGTCGTACGTCCCGGTCGGGTAGCCGAGCATGTACGCCCCGGTTGGGCTCGGTGACCGAGGCGGCCCGGATCTCGCGAGGTTCGGGCCGCCTCGTTGGCGCGGCAGACGTGACGTGGCGACCTGTGCCGCCCGCACGTTCCGCGGCGCGGTTGGTGCGTCCCGACTAGCCGAGCCGCACGCCTTCGACCTCGAGCCCGCCGCCTTCGGGCAGCTTGCTCCAGCTCCGGCGCTCCCACTCCTCCTTGAGGACCTCCTCGGCCGCCTTCTCGAGGAACTCCGGGCGGGCCCACGCGTCCACGTCGAAGTCGTGCTTGATGTAGCCGTGGCTGAACATGAAGTCCTTGCCGATCTTGATGGTCTGCAGGTTCCGGGCGCTGAGGCTCGGCACCATGTCCACGTCCTTGATGCCCTGGTACGTGTCCTCGGCGTCGAGGTAGAACGTCTGGCGGTTGAGGATCGCGCCGGCGGCGTGCTTGTTCTCGTTCGCCCAGCGGCCGACCTTGATCATGGCCTTCATGTAGGCGATGACGAGCTCGGGATGCTCGTCGGCCATCACGTCGGTGCAGGTGATGACGGCCGGGGTGTTGGCCACCTGGACCCGCCAGTCCGGGTACCGCGTCAGGTCCTCGATCATCGCCAGCTGGCCGGTCGCCTCCTGGATGTGCTGGAAGACCTTGCTCTGGGTGTAGATCGCATCGACCGTGCCGGCCAGGAGCGCCTTCTCCAGCGGGCGGAAGGCGTAGTCGTGCTTGTGGTCGCGGCGCATCCACAGCTCGGACGGGTTGTTCAACGGCGCGAGCATCTCGGGCTTGTCGTACCAGTCGTCCGGGTACGGGAACTCGACGAGCTCGATGTCGTCCATGGTCATGCCGTTGAGCATGAGCATGTTCTCGATGCCCATGTGCTCCTGGATCCGCCACCAGTCGTTCTTGATGGTGTTCAGGCTCTTCGTGATGCCGATCTTCTTGCCCTTGAGATCCTGCATCCGGAAGAGCTTGTCGCTCGCGCGGACGGCCATGCAGCCGCCCTCGTAGACCCAGGTCGCGCCGAGGAGCACGGTGCGGCGGATGTCGGCGTTGACGGCGATCGGCGGATACAGGCCGCCGAAGCGGATCAGGTTGTCGAGGTTGTGGATGTAGTGCGGGTACCAGTTGTTCTCGGGCGAGTGGCGGAAGTAGGCGTACTCGACGCCGATCTTCTTGTACTCCTCGCGGCACCACCCGAGCTCCTGGTCCACGTTGTTGGCGGACACCATGGGGCAGTTCGTGAACCAGACCTCGTTCCAGTTCAGCGGCACGGTGGTGGCGACTCTCTGTGACCTCGGCCATGTTCGGATGCTCCTCGAGCTGGGATGTCCTGTGCTCGCGGCCGGCCGGGCGCGGGGCACCTCGCTTCGCCGATCTCCGGCGTCACCGTCGAGTGGACCACCACGCGGGTGCCCGCGCATCCTCCGCGGAGGTGGAGCCGCGGCGAGCGAGGTCGGCGAGGAGCGCGGGGCGCCCCCAGATCTCGGGTCGGGGCGCCGGCCCGGCCTAGCCTGAGCCGCTCGGGGTCGAGGGTGGCATGGCGGACGGGCCCGCTGCCTCCGGGACGTCGCCAGCCTCGCGCCGGAACGCCTCGACCGCTTCGGTGACGGAGCGGTACAGGTGGCCCTGGTCGATCGTCTCGAGGAGCCCGTAGCGCACGATCGAGTCACGCACGTTGGATTGCAGCTCCGCGAACGCCAGGTGGATCCCTGACGCGTTCAGCTCCAGGTCGAGGTCCAGCAGCATGGCCCCCGCCGTCGTGTCGATGTCGGTGATCGGCTCGGCCGCCACGAGGACCCACCGCGGTGCCGGCGTCGCGTCCTTCACGAGCTCCCGCACCCGGTCCCGGAACTGGTTGGCGTTGGCGAAGAACAGCGGCGCCGACCAGCGGACGATGAGCAGGCCGGGAACCTGCTCCGCGTCCGGATGGCGCCGGATGTCGTGCCAGCCGGGGAGCTCCGGCGACGTCCCGAGCACGGCCGAGTAGGGGGCCCAGGCGCGCTTGAAGATGTAGACCATCGACAGGACGACCGCGATGACGATCCCCTGCAGGACGCCGACGAACATGACGCCCAGGGCGCAGGCGACGGCGAGCGCGAACTCCGTCCTGCGGACGCGGAAGAGCCGGCGCAGCTCGGCGACGTCGAAGAGGCTGATCGACGCGGCGATGACGACCGCCGCGAGCACCGGCTGCGGCATCGCCTGGACCAGCCCCGGCACGAAGAGCAGCATCGCCACCACGAGGGCCGCCGCGACGAGGCCGGTCAGCTGGGTCTTCGCCCCGGACTGGAAGGCCACCGCGGTGCGCGAGCCGCTGGTGCTCACCGGGAAGCCGGAGAAGAGGCCCGCGGCCAGGTTGGCGGAGCCGATGCCCGCCAGCTCCTGGTTGCCGTCCACCTCGTACCCGGCGCGAGCCGCGAAGCCTCCGGAAGTGGAGATCGTGTCGCCCACGGCAACCAGCGAGATCCCGATCGCGGCGGCGAACAGCGTGGCGATGTCCTCGAGCGGAACGGCCGGGAAGCTGGGCAGGGGGAAGCCCTGGGGCAGCATGCCGATCACGTCGACGCCGCGTGAGGCGAGGTCGAGGGCGATCGAGAGCCCGATCGCCACGACGACGGCGATGAGGATGCCGGGCGTCCGCGGCGACAGCCGCTTGAGGCCCAGGATGACCGAGAGGCTGAGCAGGCCGATGGCGAGCGCCCATGGGTTCGTCTGGTCGAGGCCCTGGACGAACGCCCGGACCTCCGCGACGAGGCCGTCCGCGTCCGTCGAGAACCCGAAGAGCTTGGGCAGCTGGCCGATGAAGATGGTGATCGAGAGGCCGGCGAGGTACCCGGTCCGCACCGGGCTCGAGAGCAGGTCGGCGACGAAGCCCAGCCTGGCCAGGCCCGCGCCGACCGTGACCAGCCCGACGAGGAGCGCGAGCATCCCGGCGAGGGCGATCGCCATCTCCTCGCTGCCGGCGGCCAGCGGCAGGATCGTCGCCGCGATCATCGGCCCCAGCGACGAGTCGGGGCCCAGGACGAGGATCGGTGACGGCCCAACCAGGGCGTACGCAATCAGGCAGACGACCGTCGTGTACAGCCCCGTGATCGCGGGCAACCCGGCCAGCTCCGCGTAGGCCATCCCCTGCGGGACGAGCAGCGTGACGAGGACGACGCCGGCGATCAGGTCTCGCGACAGCCACGGCCGCTCGTACGTGCGGAGGGCCCGGACGCCGGGCATCCACCGCTCCACCCGCGCAAGCCCGGGGCTCGCGGCCACCGCCGTCTTCGTCGTCACCCGGTGCTCCTCCTGTGCAGGTGTGAAGGGCGGGCCACCTGCTGGCCTGCGTCCTCGGTGCAGTCCCGCGGCTCAGAGCCGCGCGATCGCCCGGCCCAGGCCGCGCCGGTAGCCCGAAGCGACGATGGGTCGCCAGGTCGTGCCGAACGATCTGCCCAGCCGCTCGACGCCTCGATCGAGATCCCCGACGAACCTCGCGATCGCCTTCGCCTGGGCGTCGGTCAGGGTGGTGGATGCCGCGAAGTCGCGGGCGAGCAGCCCGGCGACGTGCTGATCGTGCTGGTCCCCGAGGTGGTCCTGGAGGGCGACGACCGGCCGGATGAGCGCCGTCGCCTGCGGCTCCAGCGGCTCCCGAACGAACTCCAGCGTGTAGCGCAGCCACTTGGCCGCGATCCGGAGCTCGTGGAGCGTTGCGAGATCGGCCGTTCCGATGTCTCCGTCGAACGCCCAGACGGCCTGGTAGGCGCCCCAGATCGTTACCGGCATCCGGTTCCGCACCAGCCCCGGGGCGTGCGGCGGGACGGCGAGCGCGGCATGCCCGGGAGTCTCGGCGAACATCTCGTAGTCGCCGATGAACTCGGCGAAGTCGCTCCGAGCCGAGTGCTGCGACGAGATCGACGCGGCGCGCCTCCCGTTGCGCGCGCCATGCGGCGAGGAGCGGCTGGAGGCCGGCGCGCTGGCGGGCGCTCCGCTGGTCGCCGTAGGTCGCCAGGATCTCGATCAGGACGTCGAGGTCCCGGACGTCGCCCAGCCGGGCCCCGATGTCGCGAAGCTCGCTGCGATAGCGCCGCCTCGCATCGCGCTCGAACCCGTCGCCGAAGACCCGCCACGCGGCGCGCATCCGCCGCGCCGCGACGCGCATCGCGTGCACCTCCTCGGCGTCCTCGCCGGCGATGACGCCGGGCACGCGCGCGAGCATCTTCGCCAGGTGGAAGCGCAGGACCTTGCGCCCGGCTTCCGCCCACGGATCGTCGGCCCGCAGGCCGGGGGTCCTGCCGTCTGCGAGGCGTGCCGCCGCCAGACGCTCGGCGGAGGCCACACGTCGCGCTCGGGCGCGGGAACGGCTCGCGCCAGCCCGGCGCGAACTGCCGGTGGCCGACCTGACGTCGGCGCCTCGATCGGATCAGACCTCCCGGTCGACCGGGCCGGCTCTCGGCGCCATCATGATGCGTCCCGCCGGCCGCGCGGATCGCTCCCGTCAGAACGGCGTCGGGATGTGCTTCAGGGCAGGTCCGGCTCGACGTACCTGCGCGTTCACCTTGCGCTTCGGCAGCTTGATGTCGCGGGGCTCGAGCCGGCTCGTAGGGCACCTGGCTCAGCAGGTGGCTGATGATGTTGAGCCGTCCCCGCTTCTTGTCGTCCGTGTGGGCGATGCACCACGGCGCCCACGGCGTGTCGGTCGCCGCGAACATCGCGTCCCGGGCCCGCGAGTAGTCGTCCCAGCGGCCGTACGACTTGAGGTCCATGTCGGTCAGCTTCCAGATCTTGCGCGGGTCGTTGATGCGACCCTCGAGGCGGCGCGTCTGCTCGTCGGGGCTGACCTCCAGCCAGTACTTGACCAGGATGATCCCGGCGTCGACCATGGCCTTCTCGACCGCCGGGACCTGCTCGAGGAACTTCTCCGTCTGCTCGGGCGTGCAGAAGCCCATGACCCGCTCGACGCCGGCGCGGTTGTACCAGCTGCGGTCGAAGATCACGACCTCGCCGGCGGCCGGGAAGTGCGGCAGGTACCGCTGGACGTACATCTGCGACCGTCTCGCGCTCGGTCGGGGCGGAGAGCGCGACGACCTTGAACACGCGCGGGCTGACCCGCTCCGTGATCCGCTTGATCGTGCCTCCCTTGCCGGCGGTGTCCCGACCCTCGAACACGATGCAGACCTTGGCGCCGGTCGCCTTCACCCACTCCTGCATCGCCACGAGCTCGCCGTGGAGACGGCGCATCTCGCGCTCGTAGTCCTTGGTCTTCATCTTCGCCCCGGGCTCGGCCCGCGTCGCCGCGGACTGGGCGCTCGCGTCGTCCCGGCGCGCCTGGTCCTTCTCGGCCTTCTTGTCCTTCTTCTTCGCCACGGATCTGATCCTTTCCTGACGGCGCTGACTATGCCGCGGCGGCGACCGGAGCCGCCGGTGTCGGGGCCGGCTCGTCGCCGGTCCGAACCTTGAGGAGCTTGCGGGCCTCCTCGATCACGATGAGCGAGAGGGGCACGACGATGCAGACGGCCCACTGGTCGACCGACAGGCTCGCTGTGCCGAGCAGCCGCTGGAAGAAGCCGAACTCGGTCGCCAGCACGATCGTCAGCACCGAGAGACCGGTCGCCACGAGGAGCGGCTTGTTCCCGAGGATGGACCCGCCGAAGAGCGACTCGTCCTCGTCCGCGGTCTCCAGGGAGGAGAAGAGGCGGTAGAGCGCGAACGTGGTCATGCCCATCGTGCGTGCGATCACGTCGCCGTAGGCGTCGTTCGCCCACCACAGCACCCCGAGGGTGCCGGCGGCCATCACGAGCCCGGAGAACACCAGCCAGGTCCCCAGCCGGCGGGGCATGATCTGCTGCTCCTTGGGACGCGGCGGGACCTCCATGAGGCCCTCCCGCGGCTTGCCGTAGCCGAGGCCGATCCCCTGGAAGACGTTGACGGTGAAGTTGAGCCACATCGTCTGCAGCGGCAGGAACGGGATCCCGCCCAGGATGTTGAGCAGCGACGAGCCGAGGAACGTGGCGATGTACCCGAACAGGCCCGCCATCTGGTAGCGGATGAACCGCATCATGTTGTCGTACACGGCGCGGCCGAGACCGACCGCCTTCACGATCGTCGCGTAGTTGTCGTCCGTGAGGATCATGACGGCGGCCTGCTTGCTGACCTCCGTCCCGGTGATCCCCATCGCGATGCCGATGTCGGCTCTGCTTCAGGGCCGGGGCGTCGTTCACGCCGTCGCCGGTCATCCCGACGACGTGGCCCTTCTTCCTGAGGATGTCCACGAGGTGGACCTTGTCCTCGGGCGAGACGCGGGCGATGACGCCGATGCCGTCGATCTGGCGCATCGCCTCCTCGTCGCTCATCGCGCGGAACTCGGCGCCGGTGACCGCCCGGCCCTCGATCCCGAGCTGGTGGGCGATCGCCCCGGCCGTGACCGCATGGTCGCCGGTGATCATCCTGACCTGGATCCCGGCCGCCTTCGCCTGCGCGATGGCGTCCTTCGCGGCCGGCCGTGGCGGATCGACGATCCCGACGATCGCGAGCAGCGTGAGCCCGTCGATCGCGGGCAGCAGGTCCGCGTCCGGGTCGAACGTGGCCGGGTCGAAGTCCTTCTGGCCGGTCGCCATGACCCGGAGGCCCTGGGTTCCGAGGCGTTCGTTCTCCGCGAGGTAGCCCTCGCGGATCTCCGCGATCGGCACCACGCGCCCATCCAGCCCGTGGGCGTCCACCGCTCGCGCGAGGAGCTGGTCGGGCGCTCCCTTGATGTAGCCGCGGATGACGTCCTTGCCGGCGGCGTCCGTCATCGCGTGGAACGTGGCCATCATCTTGTAGGCCGCGTCGAACGGCAGGGTCGCGACGCGCGGGTAGCGCTCCCGGGTGAGCGTCGGATCGACGCCGCCCTTCGCCGCGAGGACGACGAGCGCCCCCTCGGTCGGGTCGCCCACGAGGCTGCCGTCGCGGACCTCGGCGTCGGCGCAGAGGGCCATCGGCAGGAGGTACTGCTCGAGCGGCACGTCGGGCTGACCGGCCGCGTGGGTGATGGTTCCGGTTGTCGAGTAGCCGTTGCCGGTGACCGCGTACCGCCGGCCGACGACGGCCATCTGGACCGCGGTCATCTGGTTGAGCGTGAGGGTGCCCGTCTTGTCGGAGTTGAGCGCCGAGGTCGAGCCGAGCGTCTCCACGGAGCGAAGGCGCTTCATGATCGCGCCGGCGCCGGCCAGCGTCTGCGAGCCCTTCGACAGGATGGCCGTGACGACGGCCGGGAGCGCCGTGGGGATCGCCGCCACCGCGAACGCGACGGCGCTCAGGAACAGCTCCTGGGCCTGGATGCCCCGGTACAGGCCGAGGGCGATCGACACGACGAGCGCGATGCCGGCGATGACGAGGATCTGGTTCGTCAGCGCGTCGAGCTGCTCTGGTCAGCGGCGTCTTCTCGACCGCGGTCGCCTGGAGCATGCCGCTGATATGGCCGACCTCGGTCGCCATGCCCGTGGTGACGACAAGGATGGTGCCGGCCCCGCGGGTGACCTGGCAGTTCATGAAGGCCATGTCCACGCGGTCGCCGAGGGCCGCGTCGGCGGCGACCGCGTCCACCTGCTTGGGCGTGGGAACGCTCTCGCCCGTGAGCGCGGACTCGTCGATCTCGAGCGTTGCCGCCGTGAGGATGCGCGCGTCCGCGGGGACGAGGTCCCCCGCCTCGACGTTGACGATGTCGCCCGGGACGAGCTCCTCCATCGGGACCTCGACGAGATCGCCGTTCCGGCGGACCTTGACCTTGACGACCATCATCCCCTGGAGGGCCGACGCGCTGGCCTCTGCCTTGCCCTCCTGGTTCATCGCCATCCACGCGTTGAACAGGGTCAGCAGGATCAGGAACACGCCGGTGTAGAACTGGCCGGGCAGGAACAGGCAGACGATACCCGCGACGAGGAGCACGATCTGCATCGGGTCCGCGTACTGGCTGCTGAACGCCTGCCAGCGCGACGCCTTCTTCGCCTCGGCGAACGTGTTCTTCCCGTACTTCGCACGCCGGGCGTCGGCTTCGGCGGACGTCAGCCCGCCGTCGATGGCGACGCCTTGGGCGGCGAGCGCCTCGTCCGGCGACAGCGCGTGCCACGCGGCATCCGACGCAGTCTGGACGGATCCCGCCGGTGAGCGGGTCGGCAGGGTCATGCTTGCTCCTTCCTGGTCTTCTTCTCGGCAGTTCTGACGGGCGCGCCCCGGTCGGGCGTGGCCAGGACGTCGGAGTCTAGTTCACCACTGCCTGGGGTCGCGCGCCTCCACCCATGCGGAGGAGGAGGCGCCGGGGCGGTCCCCGTCGCCGTCCCGGCGCCGCGAGGAGCGGGCCACGGACCCTTCCGGGGAGGTATCGTGCGACGGAGCCGGCGAACGCCAGGCAAGAGGAGGACAAGGTGAAGGCGAAGTGGGCGCTGGTGGCGCTGGCGGGCGCCCAGTTCATCATGGTCCTCGACCAGTCGGTCATGAACGTCTCGATCAGCGCGCTGGTCGACGAGTTCGACACGACGGTCACCACGATCCAGGCCGTCATCACGCTGTACTGCCTCGTGATGGCGATGCTCATGCTCACGGGCGGCAAGATCGGCGACATCATCGGCCGCCGCCGGGCCTTCGTGATCGGCCTGATCATCTACGCCTTCGGCTCGGGCCTGACCGCGGTGTCGCAGACCGTCGCGCAGCTGACGCTCGGGTGGTCGATCCTCGAGGGCATCGGCGCCGCCCTGGTGCTGCCGGCGATGGCGGCGCTGATCGCGGGCAACTTCGAAGGGAAGGAGCGCAAGGCCGCCTACGCGGTGATCGGTGGCGTCGCCGGCGCCGGCATCGCCATCGGTCCGATCCTCGGCGGCTGGGCCACCACCGAGCTCACCTGGCGGATCGTCTTCGTGGGCGAGGTCGTGATCGTCCTCGGCATCCTCGCCATGGTGCGGTTCGTCGGTGACGCGCCCCGCAGCGGTGCGAAGCCCCGTCTCGACGTGGTCGGCAGCGTCCTGTCCGCCACCGGTCTCGGGGCCGTCGTGCTGGGCGTCCTGCAGTCGACCACGTGGGGCCTGATCGAGCCGAAGGACTCGCCCATCACGCCGTTCGGCTTCTCGCTGACGCATCTTCGTCATCGCCGGCGGCGCGGCGCTGCTGTGGGCCTTCGTGGCCTGGCAGCGCCACCGGGAGGCGGGCGGGAACGACCCCCTGGTCCACCTCGACCTGCTGAAGATCCTGCCGCTGCGAGCCGGGCTGGTCGGCCTGTTCTCGCAGAACCTCATCCTCATGGGCGTCTTCTTCACCATCCCCCTGTACCTGCAGCTCGTCCTCGGCCTCGACGCCCTCGAGACGGGCATCAAGATGCTGCCCACGTCCGTCGCGATGTTCGTCGCGGCCGCGGTGGGGTCGCGCCTGTCGGCCCGATACCCGGTGCGGACGATCACGAGGCTCGGCCTGGCGACCACCGCCGTGGCGGCCCTGGGCCTGCTCGCGACCGTCCGGCCCGACCTGGCCGACCTCGCGTTCGCATTGTTCATGGCCGTGCTCGGCGCGGGGATGGGCCTCATCGCGTCGCAGCTGGGCAACGTGGTCCAGTCTTCGGTCGACGCGTCGGGCCGGGGCGAGGCCGGCGGCCTGCAGTACACCGGGCAGCAGCTGGGCTCATCGCTCGGCGTCGCCCTCATCGGGGCGATCGTGCTCGCCGGCCTGACCGGCACGTTCGTGACGAACATCCAGGAGGACGAGCGCATCAGCGCCGAGGTCGCGACCCAGGTCGGCGTCGCCGTCGAGTCGGGGGTCGACTTCGTCGCCTCCTCGCAGATCGAGGCGGCGGCCCAGGCCGCCGGGCTCGACGAGGCGACCACGGCGGCGATCGTCGACGACTACGAGGCCGCTCAGCTCCAGTCGCTCAAGACCGGCCTCCTGGCGGCGGCCCTCATCGCGTTCGCGTCGCTCGCGTTCACGAAGAACCTGCCCCACGGCGCGCCGTCGGTCGGAGCCGGAACCCGCCGACGACTCCGGGGACGCCTGACGACCTCATCCGCCGGCCTGCCGAGGGCCGACGGGCGTGCCCCGCCCGGTCTCGTGTCGGGCTGCCGCTATTCCGGCAGGACCGACGCGCCCCCGACGTTCTTGCCTTCCTGGGGCTGCGGGACGCCGAACCCCGTCGCTTCCATCAGCATCATGAAGACGTGGTCGATCTCCGCCCAGGGGATCTCCCGGTTGATGTAGTGGATCTCCCAGTACCGCTGCACGAGGGCGCCGCGCATGATCTGGGTGGCGGTGCGCTGGGCGCTCTCCTCGATCTTGGCCTTGCTCTCCTTCGACTTCTCGTCGATGACGCTGGGCGGCACCGGGACCCCGCTGGCCAGCTGGCCGCTCTTGAGGTCGTTGCGCCACTGGACGCCCCGGTTGTGGCCCTCCATCGTGAAGTCGTCACCCGGCGTCATCTGCTCGCCGGTGGCGCCGGCGACGAAGCCGAGCACCAGCTTCCGGCGCGCATCGACCGCGTTGTCGACGGCACGGGCCTCCGCCTCGCCGTCGCCGAGCGTGATCAGGAAGCCCACGATCGCGATGGCGCCGGCGGCGATCATCCCTCCGGCGACCAGGGCCTCCGCGGCGACGGCCGCGCCGCCCTCCTCGAGGAGGTACATGAAGATCCGCTCGTAGTTCGGCTCGAGGGCCACCTTGAAGGTCGCCTTCGGCGTGACCTTCAGCGCCGCCCCGTCGGACGCCGTGTGCGTGAACTCGTGGATCTTCCAGTCGATCGCCGCCTCCAGGGTGGCGAAGTGGATGCCCTTCTGGGGATCCATCTCCACCAGGTTGAACGCGAACTTCGGCTCCAGGTCCTGGCCTTCCATCGAGAACTCGAGGCCGAGCTTGCCCTTGTCGCCGCTCGCCTCGCCGCCGAACTTGGCCTTCGGCGTGCTGCCCTCGAACAGGCCGACGGCTCGCTTCTCGAACTCCAGGTTGACCTCGGCCTGGTACTTGACCTCGTCGGCGCTCACGTTCAGGCCGCCGGACCCCTTGACCTGGGGTCCGCCGGGCGAGGCGAGGGGCGTCGGCTCTCCGCCCGAGCCGGCCGGGGTCGGGGCCGGTCCGGTGGGCGCCGACGCCGGAGCGGGCGGTGGCGTGACCTCGTAGTCGATCGACCCCCCGAGCGACGCCGTGGCCTGGACGTAGCTGAGGTCCTTCTCGCCGAGCTTCTTATCCGGGAAGGTGTAGGTGTGCTTGACGCTCAGCCCCGCGCCGCCGCCTCCCTCTCGCTGCAGGACGGGCGGCCCGCCCGCCGTCGCGGGTGCGGCCGCTTGACCGGCTGCTGCCTCCCGCTGGAGGAGAGCCACCGTCGCCGCGTTCCCGGCCGAGCGCTGCAGCCCCAGGAGGGCCGACGGTGGGAGCCGCCCGATCCCCGCCGCGCCGGGGATCACGGCAGTCGCGGCCCGGGATCCGGCGTGGGGCACCGGCACCGAGGCGACGCTGCCGGCGGGCGTCCGCGTCGGTTCGGGTGCGGATGGGGCCGGGACATGCTCCATGGCCCGAGATACTGCGCCCGGGACGCCCCCGGACAACGATCCCGGACGGATCTGCCCGAACGGGAAGCGCCGGTTGCCCCCGGGTGCCGTTCGCGACGGGCCGGCCCGTTTCGATCAGGGACGCGCCTGGTGCCGCGCCAGGATGGCCAGGATCTCGTCGCCGTAGCGGTCGAGCTTCGCCGGGCCCATGCCCTTGACCCGGCGCAGGGCCGCCGCCGAGCCCGGACGCTGCTCCACGATCTCGACCAGCACCGCGTCGTGGGCGACGACGTAGGCAGGCACGGCGTCCTCGCGGGCGCGCGCGGAGCGCCACGCGCGCAGGTCGGCCATGAGCGCCTCGTCGGTCGGAGATCCGGGGCGTACCGTCGCGATCGGTGCGCCGGGAAGGACGGTCACTCTCAACGCACGGATACCACGGGACCCAGGTGTCGCAGCCGTCCCGGGCGCCCCCGTATGCGTCGCCTCCAGCGCGCGCAGGAAGCGGCTCGGGCGCCGCCGGGACTCGCGATCGCCCGACCCGACCCGCCGCTCCGCCCACGAGAGCGCAAGATGGCGCCGGGCCCGCGTCAGCCCGACGTACAGCAGCCGCCGCTCCTCCGCGAGCGCCTCGTCGTCGTCGGCTGCCTGGCGGATCGGAAGGGTGCCTTCCTCCAGCCCGGGGAGCAGGACGGCGTCCCACTCGAGCCCCTTGGCCCGGTGGAGCGTCAGCAGGTTCACGCCGTCCGCCGAGCCCTCGGCCTCGGCCGCGGCACGCGCCTCGAAGGCGGCGAGGAGCGCGCGGGCGTCAAGCGGCAAGCCCGCGGCGGGCGCGGGTGCCGCGACCTCGCGGGCGATCTCGAGGACCAGCGTCAGCGCCGCCATCCGCTCGCGGGCCTCCGCCCCGATCACCTCCCCGTCGGGGTCGAAGCCCAGGTCGGCCCGCAGGCGGGCTTCGAGGGCGTCGGCGACCTCGAGCCCGTGCAGGGCAGCCGGCAGCCGGCGCAGCAGGCGCAGCGCCTCGCGCACCTCCCGCCGCTCGAAGAAGCGCTGCCCGCGGACCCGGAATGCGATCGCGGCTTTCGTGAGGGCCGCCTCGAGGGGCGGGACCTGGGCGTTGATCCGGACGAGCACGGCGATCTCGGAGAGCGCCACCCCGTCGCGCACCAGGCGGCGGATGGTCGCCACGACCAGGTCCAGCTCGGCATCGCCGTCGGTGCAGCGCCGGATCGCGGGCTTCGGCCCCGACGGCTGTGTCGCCACGAGCCGCTTGCGGCGGCCCTCGGCGGCGAGGAGCCGGTTGGCAAGGGCGAGGATCTCGGGGCTGCTCCGGTAGTTGCGGTCGAGGGTCACCTCGCGGGCGCCCGGGAAGCGAGCGGCGAATCCGGCGAGGAACGACGAGGTCGCGCCAGCGAAGGTGTAGATCGTCTGGTCCTCGTCGCCGACGACGCACAGGTCGTCGCGCTCGCCGAGCCAGAGCTCGAGAAGGCGCTGCTGGAGCGGGTTCGTGTCCTGGTACTCGTCGACGCTGAACCAGCCGTAGCGCGCCCGGACGGTCTCGACCGCGGCCGGATCGGCCTCGAGCAGGTCCACCGTCCGGGTGAGCATGTCGTCGAAGTCGAGCCGGCCCGCCCGATCCTTCTCGCGCTCGTAGTCGGCCCACAGGCGCACGAACAGCTCGACCGGGATCGGCGGCGTCCGCGCCCCGGCCTCGGCGCCATAGGTCGACGGCCGGAGGCGCCGGCTCTTCGCCCATTCGATCTCGTCGGCGAGGTCCTTGGCCGTCGTGAAGCGATAGCCGCCCGGCAGGGCCCGGGCGAGCCGGCCGACGATCGGGATCTTCGAATCGAGGACGGCCGGGGCCGGCTGGCCGTCGTGGTGCAGGGGCCAGAAGTGGCGGAGCTGTGCCAGCGCCGCGGCGTGGAACGTCCGCGCGGCGATTCCGCGCAGGCCCAGGGCGGCGAGCCGATCGGCCATCTCGCCCGCCGCCTTGTCGGTGAACGTGACCACGAGGATGCGCCGCGGGTCGACCGCGCCCGTCGCCACGGCGTAGGCGACTCGATGGGTCACGGTCCGCGTCTTCCCGGAACCGGCGCCCGCGTGGACGACGAGCGGCCCGCGCGTGATCCTGACGGCCTCGACCTGGGCCGGATCGAGCCCGGCGAGGAGCGCCTCGGGATCGGCGGCAGTCACGCGCCCGAGGCCGTCGCAGTCGGGCTCGGGTGGGCGGCCTCGAAGGCGAGCAGCTCGGCGAGGTCCCAGGCCGGGATCGCACCGGCCCGCGACGCGACGAGCGCGCCCAGGGCGTTCGCAACGCGGAGGGCCTCGGCCACCGGACTCCCGCGCAGGAGCCAGCCGACGAACGCCGCCGTGAAGGCGTCGCCCGCCCCGACCGTGTCGACGACGTCGATGGAGATCCCCCCGACCGACGCGACCCCGTCCGGTGACCAGGCGGTCGCGCCGGCGGCTCCCTGCGTGATGCAGACGACCGCGAGCCCGTAGCGGGTGGCCGCGGCTTCGGCGAAGCCGGTGAGGCTCCCGGACGGCAGGTCCACGGCTGCGGCGAGCACGCTCACCTCCCCGTCGTTGAGCTTGAGGACCGAGGCCTCGGCCAGCAGCTCCGCGACGAGCGGCGCGGTCCAGCAGCCGTCCCGGAGGTTGACGTCGTAGACCCGCATCGCCCCCGGATGGGACGCGAGGATCGCCCGCGTCGCCGCCCGGACGGGCGCGAAGCGCTGGGCCAGCGTGCCGAAGACGATCGCCGTGGGAGCGAACGCCGCCACGGCCGCGAGCGTCGCGTCGCCGCCGCGGACTCGCTCGTACGCCACGGGCGACCGGATCTCGTAGGTCGGCAGGCCGCCCTCGGCGAGGTTGACCGCGACCGTGCCCGTCGGCGCGCCCGCGGCCACCTGGACGAGATCCGCCCGGACGTCGAGGTCCCCGAGCTCGGCACGGGCCCGACGCCCGAGATCGTCGTCGCCAACCGCGGTGAGGAACGCGGCATCGCACCCCAGCCGGCGCAGGTGCGCCGTGACGTTGAACGGCGCACCACCGAGGCGGGGCCCGGCCGGAAGCAGGTCCCACAGGAGCTCGCCGATGCCCAGAACGCGGGGGGTCGAGGCCGGTTCGCTCGACCGAGTCGCCGTGTCCGCGCTGCCCATCCCGTCCCTCGCGCCCATCCCGTCCCTCGCGCCCATCCCGTCGTCACGCTCGCCGCCGCGCGCTGCGCCGAGGGTACCGCCCCCGCGTCGCTCCCCGCGGGGCGCCGTGGCGCATCATGCGCTCGGCGCCCGGATGCGCGCCTGCAGCACGGGGGCCGGACTGCTGGGAGGCACCATGAGCGAGCCCATCGATCCGCGGTTGCTCGCGTTCCCGGTGCCCGGACCCGACGTGGGTGCCGAGAGCGACGTCGGCGGCGGCAGCACCCCGGCGTCCGCGCCCCGGAGCAGGCCCGGGCTGGCCTGGGTGGCCCTCGTCGTCGCGGGGTTGGCGCTGGTCGTCGGGATCGCCGGCCTCGCATGGGCGGCGCTCGGTCCCAGCCCGACGCGCGGGCTGCCGGCGTGGGATCAGCTCGACAACCGCTGGGGGACCTATCTCTCCGAGCGCGAGTGGGGGACACCGCGCGAGGCGGTGGACGGCAACGGCTGGGGCCTCGACTACCTCGACGCGATCAAGACCGACTACGCGTTCGGGGAGGACGGGATTGCGGGGCTGACCACCCGCGACGGCGCGTTCGACATCGGCTGGGCGGTCTGGGACGGCCGCGCCGTGCGCGTGACGGAGCGGTACTACGGGCTCAGCAACCCTTCCGGCCCGCACGGCGAGACGATCGTGGATCGGCGCACCTTCGGGCCGAACACGCCGACCAGCAGCTACAGCCGCAGCGTCTTCGAGTACCCGGTAAAGGAGCCACGCTTCGAGATCACGTTCGACGGGGCGCGCGCCGACAGCGTCTCCGGCGTCGTACGGGCCACGGCCATCAACACGGGCGAGGACATCGCCCCGCTCGACCTGGTGCTGAAGGGCTGGTTCCACGACACGACGCGGCGCGTCGAGCTGATCGCGAACGGGCTGCTCCTGCACGGGCCGTCCTCGGTCGTGGCGATCGTCGGGACGGCCCCGACCAGCGCCCAGGTCGGCGAGCAGAAGCGGGCCCTCGACGCGAACCTGCGCGCCGGCGGCCTGCAGGGAGCCGGGCCCGGGCACATCGGCGCGCTCGCCTACCACGTGGAGATCGACTCGGGCGCGACGGATGTCGTCCGCCTCGCGTGGGCGGAGGCGCCCGATGCGGCGGCTGCCCAGGCACGCGCCACCGACCTGCTGGGGGGCGCGGACGAGATCCTCCAGTTCCGCAGCGACGAGGCGGACACGCTGTTCCGGGGGGCCGTCACCGCGCACGAGGAGGTCTATCGCCAGGCGCTCGCGAGCCTCCTCTGGAGCCAGACGCTCTACACGTGGGACGGCTCCTCCTCCTACGACCCGGGATGGGCCGGGAAGATCGACGCCGACGATGTCCTGATCATGCCGGACACGTGGGAGTTCCCCTGGCTTGCCAGCTGGGATACGGGATTCCAGGCGGTCGCGGCGTCGCTCATCGACCCCGAGCTGGCTGCGGACCAGGTCCGGTTCCTCCTCGGCGACGGCTGGCAGCAGCCTGACGGGCACGTCCCGTGCGCCGAGTGGGTGATGAACGTGGAGTGCCCCCCGGTCTTCGCCTGGGCGGCCTGGCGCATCCACGAGGCGGACGCCCGCACCGACATCCTGGCGCAGGGCTACCCGGGCCTCCAGCGGCTCTACGACTACTGGTGGGAATCGAACGCCGTCGAGCCGGCCGGCCTCTTCACCGGCGGCTTCCTGGGGATGGACAACCTGCCGCGCGGCAAGGGCCAGGCCCAGGCCGACGCCTCGGGCTGGATGGCCTTCTTCGCCCGGTACATGGCGAAGATCGCGGAGGCCACGGGCGACACGTCCGCGGCGGCCCGCTACGCGGCGGACGTCGAGACGATCGCGGCGGCGGTCAACGCGAACCTCTGGGACGAGGCCGCGGGCTTCTACTTCGACCTGGCCGACGACGGCAAGGCCTTCATCCCCACGAAGTCGTACAGCGGCCTCATCCCGCTGATCGCCGGGGTCGTGCCGGCCGACCGGATGGGGCGGGTGCTCGCCGCGCTGCGCGACCCGGCGCAGCTCCTCTCGCCGTACGGGGTCCGCTCCGTCTCCGCGCAGAGCGTCCTGTACCAGCCCGGCTACGCCAAGGAGAAGGGCGTCAACTCGAACTGGCGGGGGCCGGTCTGGGTGCCCATCAACTACCTGCTCGTCGAGGCGCTCACCTCGGTCGACCCGGCCCTGGCACAGGCCATCCGCGAGGCGGTGGTGGCGACGGTGGAGGCCGACTGGGAGGCGACGGGCCGGTTCCACGAGTACTTCGACGCGGAGACCGGGGAGGGGCTGGGCGCCGACGCCCAGGCCGGCTGGACGGCCCTCGTGGCGAACCTGGTCGCCGAGGGCTGGCCGGCGGCGCCGGGCGACTAGCGAGCCGCCACCGGGCGGGCCGCGGCCGCGGTCACCGGGCCTGCGTCGCGGCAGGCGTGCTACGGCCGACCAGGCGGGCGAAGGTGGTGCGGAAGCCGGAGCGGCCGGCGCCGTCGTTCCGGGCGACCCGGGCGAGCTCGATGCTCGAGGGCTCGCGGGCGACGAGCGAGCGGTGGGCTTCGCCGGCCACCAGGAGGGCAAGCTGGGCGTTCATGGTCATCTCCTTCGGTCTCGCCTCACCGTCGAGGCGATGAGACGACCATAGGGCGACCACCGCCGGTCAGATATCCCGGGAACCCCTAGTCGTGGGGGTTGCCATCCCCGGGATCAACGGCAGGTCGGTGCCCGCCGCGGCCAGCATGCGGGCCAGGTCCGTGCGGCTCCGGATCCCCAGCGCCCGGTAGATGCTCGTCAGGTGGGCCTCCACGGTGTGCGGGCTCATGAACAGGGCGGCGGCCACCTCGCGATTGGTCCGGCCCGCGGCGACGAGGGTGGCGACCTCGCGTTGGGTCGGCGTCAGCGCCTCGGGCCCGCCGGCCTCGGCCGGCCGGCCGGCCCGCGCCAGCTCGGACCGTGCGCGCTCCGCCCAGAGGCGCGCCCCGAGCGCCTCGAAGGTCGCCAGCGCCTCGGCCGCCGCCTCCCGGGCAGCGGCCCGCCGGCGCAGGCGGCGCAGCACCTCGCCGTGCACGAGGAGGGTGCGGGCACGCTCGAACGGGTGCTCGACGCGCCCGGCCTGGACGAGCGCTGCGCGCGACGCGTCGAGGGCCGCGTCGAGGTCGCCCTGGCCCGCCGCGAGCAGCGCGCGGCCCCGGTGGTGGGCCCGCAGCGTCGACGCGTGGTCGAGGCGGTCACCGACGGTCTTCAGCCGCGCCAGGAGGCGCTCCGCCTCGTCGACGGCCCCCCCGAGCGCGGCGGCCTCGGCCGCGAGAGGGACGAGGGGAAGCCCCGGCGAATGGGCGACGCCGGCGGCGAGGAGCCGGTCGGCCGCGGGCTGGATCGCCGCGGCCGCCGCGCGATGGTCGCCCAGCGAGAGCTCCAGCTCCGCGAGCGCCGTCCGGCAGTCGTCCTCGACCAGCTGCGCGTGGGTGCCGCGGGCGAGCTCGATGCCGCGCTCGGCGGCTTCCCGGGCCGCGGCCGGGTTGCCGCGATGGGCCTCGAGGTGCGCCCGATAGGCAGCCCCGAACGCGCGTGTCGTGTCGTGCCCGAGCAGGTCCGACGCGATCTCGCCCTCCTCCAGCCGGCGCGCCGCCTCGTCCCCGTGGCCGAGGGCCAGCTCGGTCGCCGCGAGGTTCAGGAGGACCAGCGGGCGGCTGTCCGCGTCGCCCATTCGATCCACGCGCTCGAGGAGCGCGAGCCAGGCGGCTCGCGCCTCGGCGGGTCGGTCCGCCCGTTCGAGCAGGAGCGCTGCGATGTACGACGGCACGAACAGGAGCCGGATGCCGGGCGTGCTCGCCTCCATCTCGAGCGCCGGGCCGAGCCGCTCGAGCGCCAGGTCCAGGTCGCCGGCAAAGGCTTCCACGAAGGCCAGCGAGCCGATCGCCCGGAGCAAGATCGCGGCATCGCCTCCCCGCGCCGCCACTTCGACGCCGGACCGGAGATGGGCCAACCCCGCCGGGATGTCCCGGACCACCATCCAGTGGGCGATCCCCATCGCGAGCTCGATCTCGGCCCGGTCCGGGCCGTCGGGCTCGGCCTCCGCAAGGGCGGTCCGGAGCAGGTCGAGCTTCGCCTCCCAGTCGTCGCCGGAGCGGATGTCGGCGAGCAGCGCGAGCGGCCTGGCCCGGGCGGGCCCGGGCGGCGTCACGGCCACGAACCGCTCCAGCATGACCCGCGCCCGGGCGCCGTCCCCGGCACGGATCGCGAACTCGGCCGCGGCCAGGGTCCGGCGGCGGACGTCGACGGCACCGGCGAGCGGCGTGAGGCGGAGCGCCTCGAGCTCCAGGTCGCGGGCCGTCTCCGGGGCGCCGCGGTCGTTGGCCCGCTCGGCGGCGGCATCGAGATCGCCCGCGATGCCGCCGTCGGGCTCCGTCGCGGAGATCGCGCAATGGCGGACGCGCTCGTCCGGATCCGGCGCCACCGCCGCGAGGCGCTGGTGGGCGGCGAGCCGCCGGTCTGTGGGAGCGCTCGTGTACGCCGACCACGCGAGGAGCGGGTGGCTGAACGCGAGCCGGCCGTCGGGGCGCTCCTCGAGCACGCCCGCGGCGATCGCCTCCGCCAGGGCCGGCGCGGGATCGCCGGCGGACCCGACGGCCTCGCTGACCACGGCCCGGGTCGGCTGGATGGCCGCCGCCACGACGAGGGCGACCTCGCGCGCCTCCGGCGAGAGCCGGGCGAGCCGCTCCCGGACCAGGCCGGTCAACGATTTCGGGACCACGACCGCCGCGGGATCGGCGGTCACGACCGCCGCGGGATCGGCGGTCACATCTGCGCGGGCGAACGCCCGGGCGAGCTCGAGGGCGTAGAGCGGATTGCCGCCGGAGAGGTCGCGGATCCGGATCGCGACCGCCCGACGCGGCGCCTGCCCGAACCGGTCCGCGATCATGCGGCCCACGGCCTCGAGTCCCAGCGGACCGACCTCGAGGTCGTGGAGGCGGTCTCGACCGACGGCGCGGACCACCGGGGCATCGGCGGCGTCGCCGTCGGACGTCCGGACCGAGGCGATCAGTGCGACAGGCTCGGTCGTCAGCCTCCGGACGACGTACTCGAGGACCCGGGTCGTCGGCGCGTCGAGCCACGGGGCATCGTCGAGCGCGAGCACCAGGGGGCCGTCGGATGCCAGCCTCCGGACGACCCCGAGGGTCGCCTGCGAGATGGCCAGGGGGTCGACGTTCGGGTCGCCGTCGGTGCGTCGCAGCGCCGTCGCGAGGGCCCGGGCCTGGGGGCCGGGGAGACCGTCGACCGCATCCGGAGCGACCTCCCCCAGCAGGTCGGCGAGGCCGGCAAAGGCCAGCTGGGCCTCGCTCTCGGTGGGGCGCGCCACCAGGACCCGGCGTCCGCTCCGTTCGGCCTCGGCCAGCGCCCAGCGCAGGAGCGTCGTCTTGCCCATGCCGGCGGGGCCGGTCAGGACGAGACCGGTCGGGCCGGCGACGGCGAGGGCGAGGACGCGAGCGATCGCGGCGGTCTCGGCGGCGCGGCCGACGACCTCGAACCCGGGCGTGGGGGCAGGGCGGCTGGCGGGCATCGGCCTCACTCTCGCATGTCGCGCCGCGGGGCGCCACGCGACGTGGCCGCACCGGAAGCCGCGGCCCCGATCCTCCGCGCACGGTACGATCGGTTCGCCGGGCCGACGGCGTGGCACATCAAGCGGAGACGAGCCAGGCGGACATGAGCGAGATCCAGGTCGACTACGCGCTGCCGGCCGGCGACGGGTCCGAGCGGATCGCCCGGGCCTGGGCGCGCGTGCCCCTGGTCCCGACGCCCGCCGGGCGCGCCGCCCGGAAGAAGCGGGCCGCGGCCCTGCTGGCCGAACGCGACGCCGTCCTCGTGGCCCACTTCTACGTCGACGGCGACCTCCAGGACCTGGCCCTCGAGACGGGCGGGTGCGTCGCCGACTCGCTCGAGATGGCCCGCTTCGGCCGCGATCATCCCGCGACGACCTTGGTCGTCGCGGGAGTCCGGTTCATGGGCGAGACCGCGAAGATCCTGAGCCCCGAGAAGCGGGTCCTTGTGCCCGACCTCGACGCCACCTGCTCGCTCGACCTCGGCTGCCCGCCCGACGCGTTCGCCGCGTTCTGCGACGCGAACCCCGACCGGACGGTCGTCGTCTACGCCAACACGAGCGCCGCCGTGAAGGCCCGGGCCGACTGGATGGTGACCAGCTCCTGCGCCCTTGCCATCGTGCGCGACCTCGCGGCGGCCGGCGAGAAGATCCTGTGGGCGCCCGACCGGCACCTCGGGAGCTACATCGCGCGCGAGACCGGCGCCGACATGATGATGTGGAACGGCGCCTGCGTCGTCCACGAGGAGTTCAAGGGCATCGAGCTCGGGCTCCTGCGCGAGGAACACCCCGACGCGCTGGTCCTGGTCCACCCGGAGTCGCCCGAGAGCGTCGTGGCCCAGGCCGATGTCGTCGGCTCGACCTCTCAGCTCCTCAAGGCGGTCGTCGACGGCACGGCACGCGAGTACATCGTGGCGACCGACAACGGCATCTTCCACCGGATGCGCCAGCTCGCCCCGGGCAAGAGGTTGATCGAGGCCCCGACGGCGGGCGACAGCGCCACCTGCAAGAGCTGTGCCCATTGCCCGTGGATGGCCATGAACGACCTGCAGGGCGTGATCGACGCGCTGGAGACGGGCGCCGGCGAGATCCTGGTCCCGGAGCCGACGCGCGAGCAGGCCCTCGGCTGCATCGAGCGGATGCTGGCCTACGTGGCGGCCAACCCGGACAGCATCGTCCTGCCGGCGCACGGGTTCGTGCCCCACATCGGCTCGGCCTGAGACGCGGCGTGGAGCCGTTCACCCCGTTGCCCGCGAACGAGACCCTCGCGGAGGCCCTGGCCCGCAACGTGCGCGACGCCATGCGCGAGGACGTCGGGACCGGCGATTGGACCGCGCTCCTCGTCCCGCCCCGCCCGGTGACCGCCCGGGTCCGCGTCCGCGAGGAGGCCGTGCTGTGCGGGCGCGACTGGTTCGAGGCGTGCTTCCGGGCGCTCGACGGCGGCATCACCGTGGCGTGGCGCTACGACGAGGGCGCCGACATGGCGGCCGACTCGCCGGTCTGCGACGTGCACGGCGACGCGCGCGCGATCCTCACGGCCGAGCGTTCGGCGCTCAACTTCCTGCAGCTGCTCTCGGGGACGGCCACGGTCACCCGGCGTCACGTCCGGGCAATCGAGGGCGCGTCGCCCAACCCGCGCGGCTGCGTCGTCCTCGACACGCGCAAGACGGTCCCCGGCCTGCGCCTGGCGCAGAAGCACGCCGTTCGCGTCGGTGGCGGGAGCAACCAGCGCCTCGCCCTGTGGGACGGCGTCCTGGTCAAGGAGAACCACATCGCGGCGGCGGGCGGCGTCTCGGCGGCGCTGGGGCAGGCCGCCGCGCTGGCTGCCGGCGTCGAGGTCCAGGTGGAGGTGGAGCGTCTGGACCAGCTGCGCGAGGCGCTGGACGCCGGCGCGACCAGCATCCTGCTCGATAACTTCACGCCCGAGCGGATGCGCGAGGCGGTCGCCCTCACGGCCGGCCGGGCGCTGCTCGAGGCATCCGGCGGCGTGACCCTGGAGCGGATCCGCGCGATCGCGGCGACCGGCGTCGACCGGATCTCGATCGGCGCCCTCACGAAGGACGTGCGCGCGGTCGACTTCTCGATGCGGCTGGTCTAGCGCTCGCGCGGCCCCCGCAATAGGACGGTGGGGAAGCTGGCCGGGAGGGTGTACGGGTAGTCCCGGCTGAAGTGGAGGCCGCGGCTCTCGTGGCGCGCCAGCGCCGAGCGGACCACGAGCTCCGCGCAGTCCACGAGGTTGCGCAGCTCGAGCAGGTCGCGGTTGATCCGGAAGCTGGCGTAGTACTCGTCGATCTCCCCCCGCAGGAGGTGGATCCGCCGGAGCGCCCGGTCGAGCCGCTTCGTGGTCCGCACGATGCCGACGTAGTTCCACATGAAGAGGCGCAGCTCGTCCCAGTTGTGCGAGATGACGACCTGCTCGTCGGCGTTCTCCACCCGGCTCTCGTCCCAGTCCGGCAGCGCGGCCACCTCGCCCGGCAGGTCGGCGTCGATCCGCGCGGCGCAGGTGCGGCCGACCACGACGCACTCCAGGAGCGAGTTGCTGGCGAGCCGGTTGGCGCCGTGGAGCCCCGTGTAGGTGGTCTCGCCGACCGCGAACAGCCCCGGCAGGTCCGCGCGTCCGTCGAGGTCGGTGACCACGCCGCCGCAGGTGTAGTGGGCCGCCGGCACCACCGGGATCGGCTGGCGCGCGATGTCGATGCCGAGCTCCAGGCAGCGGGCATGGATGGTCGGGAAGTGCTCCTTCAGGAAGGCCTCGCCGAGGTGCGTGGCGTCCAGCCAGACGTGGTCCAGGCCGTGCTTCTTCATCTCGAAGTCGATCGCCCGGGCCACGATGTCGCGCGGCGCCAGCTCCATGCGCGGGTCGTGCGACGCCATGAACCGGGTCCCATCGGGCAGCGTCAGGTGGGCTCCCTCGCCGCGGAGCGCCTCGCTGATCAGGAAGCTGCGCTCCTGCGGGTGGTACAGGCAGGTCGGGTGGAACTGGATGAACTCCATGTTCCCGACGCGGCAGCCGGCGCGCCAGGCCATGGCGATCCCGTCGCCGGTCGAGGTCTCCGGGTTGGTCGTGTAGCGGTAGACCTTGCCGACGCCACCGGTCGCGAGCACCACCGCCGACGCCGGCAGCGTCTCGATGTGGCCGCTCTCGATGTCGAGGGCGTAGACGCCGTAGCAGCGGGCGGGCTCGTCGCGGTGGAGATGCCGCGAGGTGACGAGGTCGACCGCCATCCAGCGCTCGCGCATCGTGATGTTCGGGTGGCGCCGGGCGCGGTCGAGGAGCACCTCGTGGATCGCCCGGCCGGTCGCGTCGGCCGCGTGGGCGATGCGCCGGACGGCGTGGCCTCCCTCGCGGGTCAGGTGCAGGCCGAGCGGGCCGTCGGGGTCCGTCGTGAACGGCACGCCCTGCTCGACCAGCCACTCGATCGCCTGGGCGCTGTGCTCGGCGATGAACGCCGCCGCGTGCTCGTCGACCAGGCCGGCGCCCGCCTCCTGGGTGTCGCGGACGTGCAGCTCGATGCTGTCGTCGTCGCCCAGCACGCCGACGATCCCGCCCTGGGCCCAGGCCGTCGCCGCCTCGTCGAAGTTGCGCTTCGCGAGCAGGATGACCGGGTGCCGGTCGGCGAGGTGGAGAGCGACCGTCAGGCCGGCGAGGCCGGCCCCGACGATGACGACGGGGGCCCTGGGTGGCTCCGGGGCGGGTTCCGGGGCGGCCGATTCGGAGACGGCGGTGTCCACGGGGCTCATGCCGTGATTGTAGGTGTCGCCGCCGATCGCGGCGGGGCTCGGCGCCCGCGGATCATCCAGCGTCGGGGACCGGGACCAGGCGCATGATGGGAATCGCGCGGCCGGCGGCCGCCCGGGCGTACCGCTCGTAGCTGGGATCGCGCGCCAGGATCCGCTCCCACCACGCCGCGGCATCGCCGGGTGGCAGCTCCTCCGCGCGGACCGCGAGCGCCCGGTCCATGACCTCGACGCGCGCGGCGGGGTCGGCCGCCAGGTTGAAGTACCAGCCGGGGTGGGCCGTCCCGCCGTCGTTGGCGGCCGCCACGATCATGGACTCGCCGTCGGGGAAGAACTGCAGGACGACCGTGCGCTCCTTCCCGGAGCGCCGTCCGCGGGTCGTCAGCAGCAGCGCGTCGACCTTCCACGGACGCGTGATCCCGCCCTTCGTGCGGCGGTAGACCCACGTTCCGAGCGGCGAGAGCCGGCGATCCAGGCCGCGGTGCAGGAACAGCCCGACCCGCTCCCTGCGCGAGATCCCGCGGGCCGGGGGCGGGTCGGGCGCGCCCGTCGCCGGTGACCCCGGGCTCGGCGATCCGCTCTGTGCGTCCACGCCGACGCTCAGGCGACAGGCGCGCCGCGAGGCACGCCGACGAGCGCGGCCGCAATGTCGGCGGCCCACGCTTCGATCTCGGGCCAGTCCCGGAAGTCGCCGATGGGAAGCGCATCCTTCGCTGCCGGCATCAGGCCCATCAACCGCTCCGCCATGCCGATCGGCTTGTGATCCTTGCTCCAGGCGCCGAAGAAGACGCGGTGGTCGCGGGCGCCGACGGCCTCCCGGAGCTCGGGGATCTCCTTCGGGATCGTGACGACCTTCTGGTCGCGGCCCTCGGCGTCGAGCGGCTCCGTCCCGAGCGGGCCGCTGCTGAAGAGCCACGTCGGCTTCGCCGCGAGGCCGGCCCGGTTGCGGCGGACGAAGCTGGTGGCGTCCTTCTCCCAGTGGAACATGTAGGCGGCGCTCCCGACGACGAAGGCGTCGTAGCCCGCGATGCTCTTCACCGCCTTCGCGGGGACCGCCTCGGCCCCAACGCCGGCACCCTGCAGGGTCTCGGCGATGCGCTCGGCGATCCCCTGGGTGGCGCCGTGGCGGCTGGCGTACGCGACGAGGACGCGCATGGGTGGCATCTCCTTCGTGCGTCGCGACTGACGGGCCGTGTGTCGATGGGCCGGCATGGGGAGCTCGTCGCCACGGCGGTCGCACGCGCCTGCATCCTGCCCGTCGACGCGCCTCGCGCGAAGTGCCGTCCGACCCTCCCCGGCATGCCGGGTGCACCCACGTCGTCGATGACGCGATGAACCCCGTTGCCGCCAAAGCCGGGGCCAGCATCACTGGCAGGGGTCGAGGGGCGCACTGGACACCCCGTGCCGGGCCGAGCGGCACTGGATCGAGAGGGTCGCCGACCCCGACGATGCCGGGCGCGGGGAACGTGGACGGACGGCCGCTGACGGCCGTCCGGGCCACGCCGAGCGCCTGCGAGGCTGCGCCCGGCCGTTCCAACCGGGTGAATGCAGGAGGCTGACGGTGCTTGTCGCGATCCGCGCGATCCACTCGATCGTCTTCCTGGTCGAGCTCGCCTCGATCGGCTGGCTGCTGCTGACCGGCCTGGCCGGCCGACGCGATCGGACCGTGGCGGTGGCCGCGGGACTGGTCGCGGCCGAGTCTGCGGTCTTCGTAATCAACGACCGCGTGTGTCCCCTGACGCCGCTCGCGGAGCGCCACGGCGCGGCGAGCGGCTCCGTGTCGGACATCTTCCTGCCCGACCTCGTCGCCCGCACGATCCCGGCCTGGTCGAGCGCGCTCCTGGCGCTCGCCTTCGCGCTCCACCTGCGTGCCGCGTTGCGAGCCCGCGCCGTGCGGTCGGAGCCCACGAGGGTGGCGCCCGCGCCCCGAAATCGGTCGCGGTGACCGTCTCCTGCCCCGACCGCAGGTGCGTCCCGACGCCGCCCCGGAGCGGACCCGTTGGTGCATGATCGACGCGTGGACGCCCAGCCCCTCCGGGTCATCATCGCCGAGGATTCCGCCCTCATCCGCGAGGGCCTGGCGCGCCTGATCGTCGACTCCGGGGGCACCGTGGTGGCCAAGGTCGGCGACGGCCCGTCCTTCGTGGCCGCCGTCGTCGAGCACCGGCCCGACGTCTCGGTCGTCGACGTGCGGATGCCCCCCACCCAGCGGGACGAGGGGCTGCGCGCCGCGATCGAGGCGCGCCGGCTGGTCCCCGGCACCCCTGTCCTCGTCCTGAGCCAGTACGTCGAGCGCCAGTACGCGACCGAGCTGCTGGCGGACCGGGCCGGCGGCGTCGGCTACCTCCTGAAGGACCGGGTCGCCGACATTCGCGAGTTCATGGACGCCCTGCGGCGCGTCGCCCGCGGCGGCACCGCGCTGGATCCCGAGGTGGTCGCCCAGCTGATGGTCTCGCGCCGCTCGGACGACCCGCTCCACGCCCTCACGCCGCGCGAGCGCGAGGTGCTCGCGGCGATGGCCGAGGGACGCACGAACGTCGGGATCGCCGCGCTGCTCGGCATCTCCGAGGGCGCCACCGAGAAGCACATCAGCAACATCTTCGGCAAGCTGGAGCTGCCCGACTCGGAGAACGACCACCGGCGCGTGCTGGCGGTGCTGACCTACCTGGGCTCCTGACCGACCGGCGCCGTGCTCCCGGCGGCGGGAGCCACGGGAGCCGCCGGGGTCGCCCCGACAGGCCAGCCCGCCCCGGCAGGCCAGCCCGCCGCGGCCGGCACCGCGGTCACCGGGATCTCCGCGCGGATGGTGGTCGGCCCGCCCGTGGGGCTCTCCACGGTGAGCGAGCCGTCGAGCGCCTCGACCCGACCCGCCAGCCCGGCCAGCCCGCCGCCCGCACGACGCGCGCGCCGCCGGCGCCGTCGTCCCAGACCTCGACGACGAGCGCCGCGCGCCTCCGCGCCGGCAGCGGATCTCGCAGCGCGTGGCGGACGCGTGCTTGGCCACGTTGGCGAGCGCCTCGGCGACGACGAAGTAGGCCGCCCGCTCCGTCGCGTCCGGCAGCCGGTGGCCCTCCGGCAGCGTGCTCACGACGACCGTCGGCACCGGGCAGCGCCCCGCGATCGCGCTCAGCGCCGGGACCAGTCCGCGGTCCAGGAGGATCGCCGGCGCGATGCCGCGCACGAGGTCGCGCAGCTCGGCAAGCGCCAGGCGGGCCTGGTCGCGGGCCTCGACGACCAGCTCGCGGGCCGCGGCCGGGGTCGGTGTCGATCCGCTCGGCGGCCAGGCTCAGGTCGATCGTCAGCATCACCAGGCGCTGCTGGGCGCCGTCGTGGAGGTCCCGCTCGATGCGCCGCAGCTCGCTGGCCTCCACGTCGATGACGGCCTTGCGGCTCCCCTCGAGCGTCTCCACGCGGCGCTCCAGCGCCCGGCGCTCGGAGTCGCACAGGAGGCCGGCGACGACGGCGCGGTGGAGCGCCATCAGGCCCTGGGAGACCGAGGCGGCGACGGGGGCCAGGGCGAGGCCGACCAGCCCGCGCCGACGAGGGCGGCGGCCGGCGGTAGCGCCGGGATCCCCGCAACGGCCGGCAGGCCCGACGGTGGCGTACCAGACCGGCACGGAGAGCAGCAGGAGCGAGGCCGTCCAGAGCCCGACGCTGACGACGAGCTCGAGGACCGTCAGCGGGAACGCCACGAAGACGTAGACGACGTCGCGCCAGCGGCTGACGTCGAGGAAGACGGCGAGGAGCAGGTCCCGCAGCCCGCTGCCGTACGGGCGGTAGGCGTGCGGCAGGAGCGGCCGCTGGTCGGCGAGGGAGGCCCGCCAGCGCTCGACCCGGGCGACGAGGCGGCAACCCTCGATGGCCAGGCCGATGATGACGAAGCCGATCCCCACGAACAGGAGCGAGGTCCCGGAGGAGAACGCCGCGAGGACCAGCACGAGCGCGAAGAGCTCCACCCAGAACCCCAGGACGATCGCCGCGGTGGCGCGCCAGGTGGCCGGGTGGAGCGGCGAGAGGACGAAGGCGGCGACCGCGCCCCGATCCCGCCCGGCGACCCGGGCGCCCAGCAGGGCGCTCAGGACCAGGAGCAGGCCGAGAACGAGGAACGGCGCCCCGATCACCGGTTGTCGGCCGTGCGGCGGATGGCGCCGACGAGGAGGGCGACGCCGAGGGCCACGACGAACGCCGGCCACAGGAGGCCGCCGACGGCCCAGCCGGGGATCAGCACGTTGGCCATGGCGATCGCGCCGAAGACGATGAGCAGGACCCCGAAGAACAGGCCGGTCCTGCCGCCGCGACGGTCGTCGGGCAGCTGGTCGGCCGTCGCCCACGCGGGGTTCGGCGTCGCCCACGCGGGGTTCGGCGTCGCCCAGGCGGCATTCGGCGCCGACCACGCGGTGCCTGGCTCACTCCCCTCCGCCGGGGCCTGCGCCGGGTCGCCCGCGAACGCGGACGTGTCGGCCGTGGACTCGGACCCGGGGTCGGCGGTGCCGGCGGCCGGGGCTGGGGGCGTGCCCCACGCCGGGCCGGCGGGACGCGCCCAGGCGGGCGCCGGGCCCGACGCCGGCTCGAGCGGGATGACGAAGGCCAGGACGATGTACAGCAGGATCGTGAAGCCGCCCAGGAAGGCCGACAGGATCCACAGGATCCGGACCACGGTCGGGTCGATGTCCAGGTACTCGGCCATGCCGGAGGCCACGCCCGCCAGCTGGCGATCGTGACGGCAACGGTAGAGACGACGCGGGTTCACTTGCAGCCTCCCACGGGGTTCACGTCCACGCTACCAACGTTGACCGAGATGGTCACGTCCGCGCGGTGGTTTGCCATCGAGTAGCCCGGGGTCTCCCAGGCGTCGCCGACGCGCACGAGCCCGGCATAGGTGGTCGACCCGAGCACGACCTGGTCATGGATCCGCAGGCCCAGCTCGTCCGGCGCGCAGATCGTGAGCGCGCCGGCGTTGACGGTGAGGTTCGCTCCGAGATCGCCGGTCGCCGGCAGCTCCAGCGAGACCTTCGCCGCGTTCACGTTCGTCGACAGGCGGGCGACCGTGGCGCCGACCAGGTCGACCCGGGCCTCCCCGGCGTTCACCGTCAGCCGCAGGTTCCCCAGGCGCGCACCGGCCAGGTCGAACCGACCACGCCCGGCGTTCACCTCCGCGGCCAGGTCCAGCGTGTTCGCCGTGGGCAGCGAGAGCCGCCAGACGTCGGCGCCGCGGATGAAGTCGAACATGTGCTCCCGGTCTGCCGACGTGATCGACAGCCGGCCGGCCGAGGCCTCGACCGCGGCGCCCGCGCTCCGGGCGTTGCCCGCCTCGAGCTGCCAGTCGCTCCCCGGCGCCGTCGTGACGGACAGGTCGCCGCAGGCGAGCATGAGCTCGACCGATGCGGCCCCGTCGAACGTGCCCTGGCGCGTCTCCATGGCGACCGGCCGGACGTCGCCGCACTCGGGCGTCATCCGCGGCGTGGCCACCACGAGGCCGCCGAGCAGCAGCCCCGGCATCGCGGCGGCGAGCATGCCGCCCGCGACGTCGAACCGGCTCCGCCGCAGCAGGAGGCCGACGCCCAGGGCGATGACGGCGACGGGCCAGTAGCGCAGCGCCTGCGCGAGGATCTCGTCGTCGATGACGTCGCCGAGGCGGCGAGCAGCACCGCGCCGAGGGCGAGGAAGAAGACTCCCCAGTAGAGGAGCCTGCGATTGACCTTCACGGTGTCCTGCCTCCCGGGACGCTCGATCGGCCTCCCGGTCGGGCGGTCCGGGCGACCTGCCCGATCCTGGCCGCTTCGGCCGGTCCTCCACACGGGACCGGCACCGATCGCGATCGATGCCCAGATGCTGCGGCCGGCGGGCTCGCCGAACCAGCCGGGCACCCGGCGTCTTCGGGGTGGGGCTAGCCCCCCGTATCCGGGCATGGTCCGCGGGGTAGCCTGGCTCGCTCAGCCGACGGGGGGGAGGGTCTCCGTCGTGTGTCGAGGAGATGGCGCCGCCAGTCCGGGAGCAGCGCGCCGGTCGGGCTCGCCGGCCGGGCGCTCCAGGGCGGCGTCGAGGCGCTCCAGGAAGGGCGTCGCGCGCACCCGCTCGAGCGTCGCCCTCGCCACCGCAGCCGCTCGCCATGACGTCCGGCTCCGAGGGACCGACGAGCGTCACCATCTCGACGCAGGCGAGGGCGTGGTCCCAGGCGTACCCGCGGGCGAGCATCTCCCGCGAGGACGTCGCGGTAGGCGCGCGCCGCCTCCGACCTCCGCCCCTCGAGGGCGGCCAGCCCGGCGCGGATGCGGCGGCGCTGGAGCTCGAGGAACGGCGTGTGGAACCCGCTCGCGTCGAGGGCCGCCAGGTCGGCAGCCGGCGACGACCGCGTCGCCCTCCAGCGAGCGCGGCGCCGGCCGCCTGCTGGAGCCAGCCGGTCGGCCGTCGCCGGGTTGCGCGCGGCACCCTCGCGCCAGCGCCGCCCGGCCTCAGTCGAGGCGGCCTTCGCAGAAGGCGGTCCAGGCCGGGGCGTCGACCGTCGTCCAGATCACGTTCCAGTCGCTCATGCCCACCGCGAGGCGCTCGAGCTCGGCGAGCTGCTCGGCCACCGGCTCCCCCCGCGAGGCCCGGACGATGATGACGCCGTCGAGGAGGACGAGGCGTGTCGGCCGGCTCCGGCTCGTCGGCAAGGCCGGCCTCGAACGAGGCGAGCGCGCCGTCGAGATCGGCCGTGATCTGGAGCGACCAGCCGAGGAGGGCCCGCATGCCGAACAGCGAGCGTCCGGTCGCCCACCCGCCGGGCGAGGGCGAGGCCGCTCGCGGCAGAGCTCGATCGCGGCCTGCAGGTCGAAGTCGAACAGCGACCCAGGCCCGGTTGTTGATCGCCCGCATCACCGTGAAGCTGAGCCCGTTCGCCCGGGCCAGCCGCTCGCCGATCTCGATGACCCCGAGGCCCTCCTGGAGGCGCCCGAGAGCGCAGAGCGCCGAGCCGCGCGTGACGAGCGCGTCGGCCAGGACGTCCCGCAGGTCGGCGTGCTCGGCGGCCTCGAGGACGCGCTCGAGGACCTCGAGCGAGCGCCGGTGCTCGTCGTGCAGGAAGAGCGCCCGGCCGAGCTGGGCCTCGAGGGCCACGAACGCCGGGTCGGGGGCCAGGTCGCCGAAGCTCCTCGACCGCCGGCTCCAGCACCTCCAGCGCGCGCTCTGGCGTGCGGGCGGCGAGCAGGGCCCGGGCCAGCAGCGTCAGCGTCCACGCCGTCGCGTTCCCGTCGCCGGCCGCGCGTCGCCGTTCGAGCGCCTGCCGCAGGAGGTCCTCGGCGGCCGCGTAGTGCGCGGCGGCGGTCGCCTCCTCCCCGGCCCGGTCGAGCAGGTCGGCCTCCTCGGCCGGGTCCGACGTCACCGTCAGGGCCTGCTCCAGGAACGTCACGGCCTGCTCGTGCGAGCCGAGCGCGGCCGCCCGCTCGGCGGCGCCGCGCAGGGCCAGCCGGGCCTGGCCGGCCAGGGCGTCGGCCTCGGGCCCCTCGGCCGCGTTGGCGTGGGCGGCGAGGTAGTGACCGGCGAGGGCGCCGGCCAGCTCGTCCGAGCCCAGCCCCTCGAGGTGGCGCGCGGCCGCGAGGTGGCGGGCCTTCCGCTCGCGCCGGGCAAGCGTGCCGTAGGCGACCTCGCGGATCAGCGCCTGGACGAACGCGTACTGGCCGCGCTCGGGGCTCCGTGGATCGGCGTCCACCACCAGCATCTCGCGGCGGACGAGGGTCCGCAGGTGCGCCGTCATCGACGGGCTCGTCCAGCTCGCTGACCGCCGCGAGGGCGGCCGGCGCGAAGCTCTGGCCCAGCACCGACGCGGTCTGGAGCAGCGTCCGCTCGCCGGCTCCAGCGCGTCGAGGCGGCTGCCGATCAGGGCCGTCAGCGTCTCGGGCACCGCCAGGCGGGCCAGGTCGCCGGTCGGCTGGTAGACGTCTCCCGACCAGCGCGAGGCGACCCTCGGCGAGGAGCATCCGCACCATCTCGACCGCGTAGAGGGGGATCCCGTCGGCGCGCGCGGTGATGGCCTTCGCGGCCGGCTCGGGCAGGCCCGGGACGAGGCCCAGGAGCAGCTCGCGCATCGCCGGCTCGGGCAGCGGCTCCAGGCTCAGGCTCACGAAGTTGCGCTTGCCGGCGCCCCAGTCGGGCCGCCGCTCCAGGAGCTCCGGGCGGGCCAGCGTCAGCACGTAGATCGGCATCCCGCGCGACCATTCCAGCAGGTGGTCGACGAAGTCGAGCAGCCCCGTGTCGGCGAAGTGGAAGTCCTCGAAGACGAGGACCACCGGGAACGACGCCGCCAGGCGCTCGAAGAACGTGCGCCAGGCGCCGAAGAGCTCGTCGGCGTCCGCTCGCGACTCGAAGCCGAGCAGGGCCAGCAGCGCCTCCTCCAGCCAGCGCCGCTCCTCGGGATCGGGGACGTGCTCCGCGAGCGTCTCCGCCACCCGTGCCCGCGTCGTCGCCTCGTCGTCGCTCTCGACGAGGCCGCAGCGCCGGCGCACCATCTCGCCGAGCGCCCAGAAGCTGATCCCCTCGCCGTACGCGGGCGAGCGCCCCTCGTGCCACCAGACGTCCTCGGCCAGGCCGTCGACGTAGTGCAGGAACTCGCGGGCGATGCGGGTCTTGCCGATCCCCGCCGGGCCGAAGACCGACACCAGCCGCGCCCGCCGCTCCCGGCTGGTCGCGTGGTACAGGTCCTTCAGGAGCCGGAGCTCGTCGTCGCGGCCCACGAAGGGTGCCTCGAGGTGGTCCCCGCGATCGCGGCCGCCCACCCGGGCGATGACCCGCAGGGCGCGCCAGGCAGGCACGGGCAGGGCCTTGCCCGCGGAGCTCCTGGTCGCCCGCGCGCCTCGAAGGCGACGGCCCGGCTCGCCGCCCGCTGGGTCGCCTCGCCGACCAGGACCGTGCCGGGAGCGGCGGCCGCCTGGAGCCGGGACGCCGTGTTCACCAGGTCGCCCGGCGACCATGCCCTGGTCCGTGGCCCCCAGGGTGACCGCCGCCTCGCCGGTGAGGACGCCCGCCCGGGCCTCGACCCCGGGCCCGAGGGCGTGGACGGCGTCGACCAGGTCGAGGGCGGCGCGCACGGCCCGCTCGGCGTCGTCCTCGCGGGCGACCGGCGCGCCCCAGACGGCCATCACGGCGTCGCCGATGAACTTCTCGACGGTGCCGCCGTGGCGCCGGACGACGTCGCGGGCCAGCTCGAAGTAGCGGGCCAGGAGCTCGCGCGTCTCCTCGGCGTCGCGACCCTCGGCGAGCGACGTGAAGCCGACGAGGTCGGCGAAGAGGATCGAGACGAGGCGTCGCTCGGCGATCGGCTCGGCGGTGCCGGAGTGCGGTCGGGCCGGCCGCGTCGACCGCGGCTCCCGGCTCCGGACCCGAGGCGCGTCCCGCACGAGCCGCAGAACTTCTCGCCGGGCTCGACGCCGGCGCCGCACGACGGGCAGGCGGCCGCCAGCGCCGCGCCGCATTCGACGCAGAAGCGCCGCCCCGGCTTGTTGTCGGTGCCGCAGCTCGTGCAGAGCACCGTCCCACCCTCCCGAACGAGACTGTGCGCGAGAGCGTATCGGAACGGCGGCGGTTCGCGAAACCGGGTTGTCGTGCGACCCCGCCTCGAGCTTGCCGTTCCTCAGGTCGGTGGCACGCCCAGCCAGGCAGACCCGTTGCCGACGAACAGGAGGCCGATCGGCGTGAGCAGCATCCGGTAGTCGCTCCCGAAGGCGTCCGTCCAGCCCGTTGGGCGGCTGCCGGAGAACGCCAGGCGCCTCCACGATCGGCCGTCGAACGAGGTCCACCCGGCCTGCTTCGGGTAGCCCCGGTAGGCCACGACGGGGCGACGTTGATATGATCGCGGTCCTCGGCGACCCTGGTTCGAGCGGCGGATCCTGTCGTCAGGGCGTCCCGGGAGGTCGGCGATGCGGGCGAGGCTGACGGCCCTGTTGGGGGCGGCGATCATCGTGGCGTCGTGCGGCTCGCCGAGTGCGACGCCCTCGGGCTCGCCGGCCTCGCCGACACCCGCAGCAACCCAGGGCGGGATCTCGACGCCGGCCACCACCCCGTCCCCGGGCGCGACGTCTGCCGCCACGCCGACCGCGAGCCCGCAGGCGGCCACCGGCCGGTGGCAGCCGGCCGGCTCCATGGCTCTTGGTCGCGCGAGCCTGCACGCGGTGGTGCTCGGGGACGGGAGCGTCCTGGTCATCGGAAACGACGGCGGGTCCGGCGACTGCGTTCGGCCGGACAGCGCCAGGAGCGAGACCTGGGATCCCGTGAGCGGCACCTGGGCGGCAGGGCCAAGCCTCAATGCCGCGCGGGCCGAGTTCGCCGCCGTGCCGGTCGCCGGGGGCGGCGTGCTCGTGACGGGCGGCGTCACGGCCGGCGTCGTCAACGAGAATGGCGACACCGAGAACCACCAGTCCTACTCCAGCACCTATGCGTACGATCCTGGCGCCGACCCCCCGAAGTGGTCCCGCAAGGGGCTGCTCGATCGCGCGCGGACGCTGCCCACCGCCGCAACCCTGCTCGACGGACGGGTCCTCGTGGCGGGCGGCTACTACCTCGCCGGCAGTGCGGGATCCGGGGGCTCGCCATCCAGCGTCACGCTCGCCGCGTACCGCGGCCCCGAGGACATCGGGACGACGCCGCTCGACCTGCCGTTCCATGACGTTGCGCCGCCGGCCGAGGTCCCCTCCTTCGCCTCGGCCGAGCTGTTCGACCCCGCGACGGGCTCCTGGGCCGGAACGGGACCGCTCAAGTACGCCCGGCTGGCGGCGCCCGCCGTCACGCTCACCGATGGACGGGTGCTCGTGGCCGGCTCGACACCGGGAGGTGGCTGGGACTACACGGTGCCGCGGATCGACGCGCGGGCCTACACGACCGCCGAGCTGTACGACCCGCGCACGGGTCGCTTCAGCCTCACCGGCAACCTGCCGGCGGTGGACTGGACGCCCCTCGCGAAGTGGGGGCCGTACCCCGTCGAGTCGTTTGGCGTGGCATCGCCGGGGACGCTCGTCGCCCTCGCCGACGGCGGCGCGCTCCTGGTCGGCCAGCTCACGACCTGGTGGATCTCGGACCTGGACATGGAGGGTTCCACGGTCCGGACGCTGCGCTTCGATGCCGCCACCGGGAAGTGGTCGCTGGTCGACCAGGCCGTCACGGCGAGCACCGGCTCCGACGAGTTCACCGTCATTGACGTCGTCGTCCCCGGCTACTCGCGACCGGATTCGCTCGACGTGCGGTTGGCCGACGGTCGCGTGCTGATCGCCGGGGGCGGGAGCGAGGGGAAGCAGACGGACGCGGCGCAGCTGTACGACCCGGGCACCGACACCTGGGCAACGCTCCCGCCGATGCCCGGGCCGCGGGCGGCAGGCGCCGCCGTCCTGCTCGCCGACGGATCGGTCCTCATCGTCGGAGGCCCCGGCGTGCAGGGGCAGTCGTGCGGCGAGGACGACGAGTGCTCGTGCGGCGAGGGCGCCACCGGCTTCGCGACCGCCGTCCGGTTCATCCCGGGGCCGTAGCCGGATTGCGGGTCGACTGCTCGCGGTCGGCCCGCGCGGTCACGCCCGCCTTCGTTGCCAGGCGGCGCCGGTGCGCGCCCTGCAGTGCGGTGCGGTACGGACGAGTGCGGAAAGTCGCACTTGCCAACGAGGTAGTAAGGAAGTACCAATACCCGCTACACGAACGTACCGGCAGGAAGGGGGTGATAAACGAAATGTCTCGTCTCGTGTTCTCGATTCTCGATGTCTACGATCGGATTTCCGACCGGATGACCCGGTCGGCAGGCCAGGGGCTGGCCGAATACGCACTCATCCTTGCTCTCATCGCCATCGTGGCCATCGTCGCGCTGATCTTCCTGGGCGGCCAGGTGAGCAAGATCCTCAGCACCGTCGGACGCAGCGTCTAGGACGGGCGCCGCACTCGCGGCCAAATCATGAAGAGCCGGCGGGGCGACCCGCCGGCTCTTCGATTTCCCCGGTCGATCAGGGGCTCGGAGCGGGCGCACCCGGCGCGACGGCGGCGAGCGGTGGCCTTGACGACGCGTCCTCCCGCGGCCTCGATCGCGGTCCGGAGGATGGCGTCGTGACGCGCGAGGGCGGCCCTCATCGCATCCGGGTGCTGCTCCCGAGAGGCGCGTGCTGCCCTCGAGGTCCGTGAACAGGAACGTGATCGTCCCGGTCGCCCGGAGATCCATGGCTCATCCCACCTGCGCGCGGCCAATCTTCGCACGGCAACGATCCGCCCGGACGCGCATTCGATGGCGAGACCGGCCTCCCTTCACAGCCCGCCCATGGCCGCTCAGCCGAGAACCGCCCCGAATGGGAGACGCAGATGAGAAGCGATGCCGAGCGAGCTGTCAACCGGGTGGCTGTTGATGTCGGGCACCGCCGGCCCTTGAGTTGCCTCGGTCGCGTGACAGACGAGGTGGCACGTGCATGCGCGATCGTGGGCCCATGGACGCGTACCGGCGTTTCATCAACAGGGAGCTCCCCTGGGAGGAGCGGTCCTGCACCTCGAAGGCGCAGTTCGTCACGCGCGACGAGGCGCGCTCGTACCTACGGAGCGGTCACCGCACCGCTGGGTCCTCGCTGCGCCCGTATCACTGCCCGATGGGGAGCCACTGGCACCTGGGTCACCGCAGGCGCCTGCACCCCGGTGCGGACCAGGATGACAACCGACCCCTGCGCGGACCGGAGCCCGCGACGGGTAGCGGCCCGGACTGGCTGAGCCGCGACTGGTGGTCGACGCGGCCGCTCGACCACTTCCGGCCCGCCCGCGGCGACAAGTCGTGGCGCGAGGCATGGACGGCCGCGTGACGAGGTGCGGCGGCTCGAGGTGACACCGATGGGCGAACGGACGGCGACGAAGACCGGCGCTGGACGTGCAGCGCCGGCGGACCCGAGCTCCGTGGACCGCCGGCCCGTCCGAATGCCTGCAGGACGAACGGGGATCCGCGGGGAGTGAGCCGATGGGCGACGACGACGACGATCAGAGCGACCTTGCAGGACTCCTGTTCGGATACCTCGTCTACCGGGAGATCCGGGAGGGTCGCCTCGATGGGGACGGCATCCTCCGCGCTGGCTGTCTCCTGGTGCTCCTGGTCGGCGCCCTGCTCGGGGGTGGGCTCCTCATCGTGGGCGGCCTCTCGACGCCGCAGTACCGGGGCGGCACCTACCCGTACGAGACCGCGGCCCCGGACCCGACCGGGCGGCCGGCGATCGTCGTGCCTGCGACTGGCGGACCGACCGCTCGACCTGCGCCCTCCGTGAACCCGACGCCGAGACCCACGTCGACAGCGAAGCCGACGCCGAACCCGCTCCCGGGAATCGGCAAGCGCGTCGCCGCCGGCGACGGCTGGGCGGTCACCGTCACGGCAGTGCAGCGGTGGCGCCCCGGCTGGTACCGCGAGCCGGGCTGGAGGCTCGTCACGGCGTACGTGAAGGTCCGGATGCCGGCCGACCCGATCGGGTGCGCCTGGGGCGACTCCTTCTGGCTCGAGGCGAGGAGCGGCCGCACGTACGGGGGCCTGATGGATTCGGGGCCCAGGGATCCGTCGCTGTTCGCCTGCGCCGACTACCACCGTCCGACGACGGCGGCGGGCTGGGTCACCTTCGAGATCCGCGACGCGGACGCGAAGGGTCTCGTGCTCTTTGCCTGCCTCCCGGCCTTCGCCTCGTGCGACAAGCCCGCGCAGATCCGGCTGAACTGACGACGGAGTCATACTCCCGCAGATCGACTCACGGATGCATGGAGGGGAACAGGTGGACAGGGACCTCGTCGACCAGGTGCTGGAGGCTGCGGCCAGGGTGGTCGGCAGGCGGGGCGATCTCGGCGAACGGGCACGGCAACGTCAGCCTGCGCGTGCCGGGCGCGGACGAGATGTACTACACGTCGGCCCCGTCGCTGAGGGGCCTCGGTCCGGACGGCATCGCCCGCGTCGCCCTCGACGGGACGCTGCTGGAGGGCAACCTGCCGCCGATCCAGGGCGCCGTGGTCGCGATGCACACGGCGATGTACCAGGACCACCCCGACGTCGGCTGCGTCGTCCACACGCATTCGCCGTACGCCACCGCGTTCGCCGTGGCCAACCGGCCGATCGACTGCTGGATCGAGGCGCTCGCCATGTTCGGGCTGGCCGACGGCGTGCCGGTCGCCGCCTACGGGCCGCGGGGATCGGAGCAGGCGGTCGCCAACATCCGTGCGGCGGTGCGACCAGGCGTCCCGGCCGTCCTGCTGGCCAACCACGGCGTGCTCGTCTTCCACCGGACGCCGGACCTGGCCGTCCTGGTCGGCGGGGTCGTCGAGGAGGCGGCGCAGGCGGCGATCAACGCGCAGGCGATCGGCGGTCCGGTCGAGATCCCGGCCGACCTGCGGGCCGCCGCGCTGCAGCGGGCGATGGCCTTCGACGCCGCTGGGACGAAGACCGCCTGACGCCGACCGATTGCGGGGCGACCCGGACGTCCGGCGCGGCCCGACGCTCCCCCGGAGAGGTCAGCGCCTCGCGATCGTCCTGACGATCGAACGAAGGACCAGCAGGGCCACGATGACGACGCCGGCGCGCTGCAGGGCGAGCCGGTTCGCGTCCATGGCGGGCTTCCACTCGACCTCGCCGTCCCTGATGACGTAGACCCCCGCGGGCGAGGCTCGCAGCCCGTACCCCATGCCGTACCCGGAGTCTCCGGCGCCGCTCGCGGCTTCTTCGTCGGATGCCTCGTCGTCGGCGCTCGCGGGCCGGGCTCCCAGCGCAATCCCGCCACCGGCGCCCGCGCCGCCCATCACGTTGGCCACGGGGATGATCGTGATCCCGTCCTTCTCGTAGGGGTCGCCGAACACACGCTTGACGGTCATGGCGTCGCGCGCCTGGCCGAGGACTTCCTTGGCGTCCATCGATGGCTCTCCTTGATGCTGGGCTAGCGACTGGGGCTTCCGGGACCGATGCCCGAGACGCGATCGACGGTGATCCTGACGACGAATCCGGGTGGTGGGTTCGGCATCGGCGGGAAGACGACGTCCGGGCCGAGGTACGTCCTCGCCAGCCGGGCGAGGACCTCGGGCGCCCCGCCCTCGGTGACCCGGGCATGGCCCTGGAGGACCAGGTAGTCGTCGAGGCCGATCGGGTTGCGGCCCCCGGTGACGAACGAGAGCGCGATCCGCGGATCGCGGCGGAGGTTGCGGAGCTTGGGCTGGTCGAAGAGGGTGCCGATGACGAGCTCGTCGCCCTCGATCCCGACCCACGCCAGCGACACGTGCGGGCTTCCATCGGCGGCGAGGGTCACAACGTGGGCGAGCGGACCCGCTTCGACGAGCGAGCGGACGGCCGGGGACAGCATGGCAAGCCTCGAGAGGGGGGCGACGGCTGGCCCAATGGTAGTCCTGCTGTCGGAGGGCCTCCCGTCCTCGTGGCAGCGGATGTCGTCGATCGATCAACGGCGCCACCCTGCCTCCCGTGCACACGCGAGACGACGCGGTCGACTTCGGGCCCGGCGGGCATAATCCGCGCCAGTGGCAACGACCCGATCCACCAACGCCTCGATCGCCCGCCTCCAGCCTGCCGTCGACCGATCGCGGGCCCGCTGGCGGCTGCTCGGCACCCGGCTCGCGACGATCACCCCCGAGGCGATCGGCCGCGGCCTGGTGGTGGTGGTGGTCACCCTGGCCGCCGCCTGGCTGAGCGCGGCGACGTGGCCCGCCCTCCTGCCGTTCGCGGTCGGGGGCCTGCTCGCCTACGCGGTCTACCCGATCGTGGGGATCCTCGACACGTTCCTGCCGAGGGTCGTGGCGGCGACGCTCGCCATCCTCTTCGGGCTCTTCGCGATCGGAGCCGTGATCGCGGTGGTCGTCCCGCCGCTGGTCCAGGCCGGCCTGAACATCCTCCAGGGCCTGCCCGATTCGGCCCAGCTGGCCCAGCTTCGCGAGCAGATCGATGCCTACCTGGCAACGCTGCCCGACGCCACCCGGGTCCTCGTGGCAGGCGTGCTCGACCGGATCGCGACCATCGCCCGCGACGGCCTGGGCGGCTTCCTCGACGGCATCGCGGAGCTGATCGTCACCGGGGTCCTCAACGTCTTCGACACGATCGGGTTCGTGGTCGGCCTCGTCCTCCTGCCGGTCTGGATCGTGACGGTGGTGCGCGACGGGCGCTTCGCTGCGGACCGCCGTCGCGGCCCAGTTCTCGCCGGGTGTCCGGCCGGATGCGATGGCCCTCATCACGATCGCCCATCGCGCGGTCAGCACCTTCCTGCGGGTCCAGCTGGCGGCCGCTGCAGGGGTCGGTCTCCTGGTCTACGTCGGGCTCGCCGGGTTGGAGCGCCTCGACCTGGCGACCATCCCGAACGGCATCGCCGTCGCGACATTCGCCGGGGCCGTCCAGGTCATCCCCCAGCTGGGCGGAATCCTCGGGCTTGTTCCCGCGATCCTGGGCTTCGTCACCCGTCCCGACGAGCCGGTGGTCTGGGGCGGGTACCTGGCGATCTACCTGGTCTCCACCCGCCTGGTCTCGATGGCCGTCGGCGGTCGCCTCGGCCGCGACCTGAACGTCCGGCCGGCACTTGCCCTGCCGGCCTTCGCCATCCTCTCGCAGGTCGGCCTGCTGTGGCTCCTCTTCTCGGCCCCGATCCTCGTCGTCGCCCGCGATGCGATCTCGTACGTCCGCGGCCGCCTGGCCGAGCCGCCCCGGCCGGCCGGCGTCCTTCCCGGCCGGCGACCGGCGACGCGCCCATCCGCCCGCGCCCGCCACGCCGCCGCCCCTGTACCGCGACGCGACCGGGGGCATCGTCCGGGGCCAGGTCGCGGGCACCCGCCCCGCGGGCCGGCCCGCGCCCGCGCCCCCGCCGGCGACCGCGGTGGCCGCCATGCGCACGCCCGCGCCCGCTCGTGCCGCGACATCCGCACCCGTCGCCGTCGGAGCCAGCCCGACGGCTGCCCCAGGAGGTAGACCCCGGTGACCGAGCCCTACGCGCCGCCGCCCGAGCCCGGCTACGACCAGGAGGTCCCGGTGGTAACCGCGCCGTCCTACGTCCAGCTCACCCAGCAGCGCGTGCGGCTGGGCCGCGCCGCCGAGGCGTTCGCGACACCCGACGACGCCGGCCGCTACCCGATCATCGTGCTGATCAAGTCGGGCGGCCGCTTCCAGGTGCAGGCGCTGCTCGTTGCAGGGGCCGTCGCGGCGGCAGCGGTGGCGCTGCCCCTGGGTCCCGGGCTCACGATCGCGGGCCTGGTGCTGGCAGTCGCCCTGCTGGTGGCGAGCAGCGCCCGGGCCGTCCTCGTGCCGATCCCGGAGGGCACCCAGGCGATCCTGGTCCAGGCCGGCCGCTACATCCGGACGGCCGGCCCGGGGGTCCAGCGGGTGTCGCCGACGATCCTCGTCACGCACCTCGTGACGACCCGCGAGATCCCGTTCAGCACTCTCGCCCGGGCGGTGCCCACCGCCGATGACGTGCGCGTCGACGTCGAGATCCTGTTCACCTTCCGGATCGTCGACCCCCACAAGTTCGTGTTCAACACGACCGCGCCCGACTTCGACGCCGTCTGCCAGGGGGCGGGCCAGACCGCGGTCCGCCGGCTCGCGCGCGGCATCGGCTCCGAGGCCGTGCTCGACCTCGCCCTGCACGATTCCGACGAGCTCGGGGCGCTGATCAGCGCCACGCTCGAGCCCTACGGTGTCGAGGTGACGCGCGTCCTCGTCGTTCGACTGGACGCTCCGCCCGAGTTCCTTGCGACCCGCGAGGGACGCCGCCTCGCCATGCTCCAGACCGGCGAGCAGGCCGAGCGGGCGGCTTACGACCTCGGGGTCCAGGCCAATCGCGACGCGGTCGCCCGGGCGGAGCTCCAGGCGCGCTTCGCCAGGGCGACGGAAGAGGCCCGGCTGGCGGCCGAGGTTCGCCGCGTCCAGGTCGAGCTCGAGGCGGAGGGCGAGGCCATCCGGCTCGCCCGTCTCGAGGAGCGGCTGGCCGCCTCCCCGAACGCTGCGCGATGGGACTGGGAAAGGGAACGGCTCCGCGTGGCCCAGGCGCTGGCCGGCAACAGCCGGGCGATGCTCCAGCTCGGGGGGTCCGGGGACATCGCCGACGCCCTCGTTACCCGCACCTTCATGGAACGCGACGCGACGCCGGATGCAGCGGACGCGCCGCCGCCCGCCGCCGACGAGTCCTAGCCCACAGCCCGCTCCTGGTCAACGAAGCGGCTTCCGCATGATGAGCTGGGTCTCGCCCGGCGGGTAGTCCTCGAGCTCGGCGATGGCGACGTAGCCGAGACGTCGGTAGAGACCAGGCGCCTGGAAGCTGTGCGTCTCGAGGAAGGCGTGCCGGGCCCCCGCCTCGCGCGCCTCCGCCTCCGCCGCGAGGAGGAGCTCCCGACCGTAGCCGCGGCCGCGGAACGCCTCATCGACCCACAGGCCGACGACGTGCAGCCACCCGCCCCACACGCCACCAGTCACCCCGCCGAGGATCGAGCCGTCGTGATCGCGCAGGAAGATCGCCACGGGGCGATAGTCGTGGTCCCCCGTGACCTGCATGTTCCAGCCGTTGATCGCGTCGCTGATCTGGGCGATCTGCTCGGCCGGGGCGTCGGGCTCGGAGCTCAGGTGGACCCCGTTCCCCATCTCGCGCCTCCATCTGGCCACGTCCCGCGTCTGTTCGGCCCGCCCCGAGGTGGCCAGGCCCGTGCCTCACGTGGTGATGACGACCTTGCCCCTGGCTGACCTCGGAGCGGCATCCGCGACGCCGGGTGGCGAAGCCTACACAGCCGCGCGCAGCGCCGGCTCACGCGGACTGCGGGCCCGGCCCGGCCGGGCCGGGCCGTTCGAGGGTCCAAGGGACGCGACAGCGTGGGCGCAACGGCACTGGCGACGAGGCCCCGCCGACGCCATACCTTCGTGCGGCGCCGCCGTGATCGCGACGCCCCTTGGCGCCCGGGTGCCCGGGCGGTCCGACGACGGAGGAAGCACACCATGCCCACGGCCGAAGCGGCGATCGCCGACTTCCTGGCGCAGAAGCGGATCGCCGTCGCCGGCGTCTCGCGGGAGCCGGGCGGGAAGCACGGCGGGAACATCATCTATGGGCGCCTCAAGGAGCGCGGCTACCAGGTCTTCGCGGTGAACCCCAACGCGGACACCGTCGAAGGTGATCCCTGCTACCGCGACCTCGCCTCGATCCCGGGCGGCGTGGACGCCGTTGTCATCGCGACGACGCCGGCCGTCGCCCCGTCGGTCGCCCAGCAGTGCAAGGAGCTGGGAATCACCCGCGTCTGGATGCACCGGTCGTTCGGCGGCGGGAGCGTCTCGGCGGAGGCCCACGAGCTCTGCCGCCAGAGCGGGATCGCCTCGATCGCCGGGGGATGTCCCCTGATGTACGGGCCGACATCCGACGGTGGCCATCGCGTCATGAAGTTCTTCGCGGGACTGTTCGGGCAGCTGCCGAAGCAAGCCTGACCGGAGAGCCCACGCGGGCTCTCCATCCCGTTCCGGGACGTCCGAGCCGATCCCGGGACGACCCGGGGCCCGATTCGGGCCGTTCGGGCCGCGACGGCCGGCTCCGGCTACGGTTCCATCGCAGGGCCGCCGCCAGAGGCCGTCCCTGGAGGGAGTGCATGCGCGGTCTGATCGGGATACTGCCCTGGGCGATCGTCCTCGCGATCGCGGCCGCGGCGATCGGGCTCCTCCTCGACCGCCACGCCGTTGTGGGCAGCTGGGTCCTGGCCGCCGTGCTCGTCGGACATGGCCTCGTCCACGGCCTGTACCTCGTCCCGGAGCCCGAGCGCCCGGCCGGGGGCGCTGGCCCGCGCTGGCCGTTCGACCTCGGGCGATCGTGGTTCGTCGCGCTCGCCGGCGCCCGTCGGGGCCGCAGGATTGCGGCGATCCTCATCGCGGCCATCGTGGGAACGTCCGTGCTCGCGGCCCTCGCGACCGTCGGCGTCCTGGCAGCAGCCTCGTGGCCGGGACTCGTCGCGGCCGCCGCGATCGCCTCGCTCGTCCTCCTGCTCGCCGCGTTCGACGTCCAGCTGGTCCTGGGCATCGGCATCGACGTCGTCCTCCTCGTCGTCGTGGTCGCCGGCGCCTGGCGGCCCGCGTGAGCCCGCCCGTGGACGACGTCGCGCCCGACGGCAGTCCAGTCGCCTTCTACCGGCGCCTGCCCGCCACCGGGGAGCCGGAGCTGGTCCACGCCGTCGTGGGGCCCGGGACCTCGATCCTCGACCTCGGCTGCGGCCCGGGCCGGATCGCCGGCCCGCTCGTCGCCCTCGGGCACCCCGTCGTGGGAGTCGACGATGGGGCGGGCATGATCGCCGCGCTCCCGCCCGGGGTCGAGGGCGTCGTCGCCGACGGACGGGTCGTCCGGCTGGGCCGGACGTTCGGGGCCGTGCTCCTCGCCAGCCACCTCGTCAACGTCCCCGTCGACGGCCCGTCCTTCGCGGCCACCGTGGCGGCCCATCTCGCGGTCGGCGGCCTGGTGGTCGGCGAGACGTACCCGCCCGACTGGGAGCCCGCGACCGCCGTCGGCGAGGAGCGGCGGCTGGGCGATGCCCGGGTCGAGATGCTCCGGGCTGACGTCGCCGGCGACCGGCTCGAGGCCGAGGTCCGCTGCGGCATCGACGGCCACACCTGGAGCCAGCCCTTCAGCGCCCGCCTGCTCGACGAGCCGGCCCTGCGCGATCTGCTCGACGGCGCCGGCCTGGCCTTCGACTGCTGGCTCGAACGTCCGGGCTGGTTCCTCGCCCGGAAGCGGCTATCGTGTCATCGATCGGCTCATGCGAAGGGCAAGGAGGGGCGTCCGCATGCTCAGTGACCATCCCGTGTTTCCGATCCTGCTGTCGACCGACCTGGCGGCGAGCCGGACCTTCTACCGCGACACCCTCGGGCTGGAGCTCCTGCGGGAGGATCCGGATCGGCTCGTCTTCCGCTGCGGCGGCGGAACGCAGCTGGTGATCACCGAGCAGCACGATCGGCACGTCGGACACCCAGACCCAGATGGCCTGGCGCGTGCCCGACGTGCGGGCGGCGCTGGCCGACCTCCGGGCTCGAGGCGTGCGCATCGAGGAGTACGAGGCGCCCGATCCGGTGACGGTCGACGGCGATCGCCGACATGGGTCACTCCTGGGCGGCCTGGTTCGTCGACCCGAGCGGGAACGTGCTGGCGGTCGTCCAGCCCAAGGGCTGACGGCGGACAGGGCTGAAGGGACTCCGGCGAGGCGGGAGCAGGGCCTGCGCTGGCCACCAGGCGGCCGATGGCGCATCATCGCCCCCACGCGTCCCCGGCCGGAAGGCCCGGGTGGGGGTGGCGCGTGGCGTGAGGACCGATCCGTGGCCCGTCTCCAGGCGAAGTCGCTCGAGAATCCCGACGAGGTCCGCCCGACGCCGTTCGGGCACGTCGACATCTACAACCTCGACGATCTCGTGATCGGCAGGATGGTGTTCGAACCCGGCTGGCACTGGATGGAGCACGTCCAGCCCATCGCGGGGACCAGCCTGTGCCAGTACCACCACGTCGGCATCTGCATCTCGGGGCGGCTCGGCAACCGGCTGGAGGACGGCACGACCAACGAGATCGGCCCGGGCATGGTCTACGAGATCCCGCCCGGCCACGACGGCTGGGTCGTCGGCGACGAGCCCTTCGTCGCGTACGACGTCGCCGGCGTCCGCTCGTTCGCACGGGTCGACGAGAACACGCAGCGGGTGCTGGGCGCGGTGCTGTTCACCGACATCGTCGATTCGACCGCCCTCGCGGAGTCGCTCGGCCCGACGCGCTGGCGGGAGCTGGTCGGGACGCACAACGAGCGCATCCAGTTCGAGCTCGACCGCTTCCGCGGCCGGCTCGTGAAGACGACGGGCGACGGCGTGCTGGCCCTGTTCGACGGTTCCGAGCGGGCGGTCCGCGCGGCGGCAGCCATCTGCATCGCGGCGAAGTCGATGGGACTCGCGATCCGGGCGGGGATCCACACCGGCGAGGTCGAGATCGCCGCCGGCGACGTGCGCGGGCTGGCGGTCCACGTCGCGGCACGCGTCATGGCGCTCGCCGGCCCGGGCCAGGTCTACGTGTCCGCCACGACCCGGGAGCTCGTCGCCGACTCGGGGCTGACGTTCGTCGACGCCGGCAACCCACGAGCTGAAGGGGGTCTCCGGGGCGCGGCAGCTGTACTGCCTCGCCGAGTCCGCGAAGGAGTGAAATCCGCCGGCCCCCGCCTGGCGATCAGGATGGCGAGGGGCTCCGCGGCCACGTGACGACGCGACAGCGCCCAGGGGTGGAGGGTCTGTGGCATGGCATACGATCCGATGCTGGCCTCGGCCATCCTCGTGGGCGTGGTCGGCGGCGTGGCGGTCTTCCTGAACCTCACGTCGGACTGGGAGATCACCCGCGAGCTGGCCCGAGCGACCGACGGCTGGACCGCGCCGCTGGTGGTGCGCAGCTATCGCGACGACTCGAAGGCGCGCGAGAGGGTCTCGAGGGAGGCCGCGCTGCTCCTGGGACGTGGGTACCGGGCGGGGCTCCAGCGCGGAGGGAGCGACGATCTTCCGTTGGGGGGCGCCGCGACGACCGGTGCGCGCATCGTCCTGCCGGGGACACACGCCGACGGGATGATCCTCATCACCTACTGGCGCGCCTGATCCCCGGCCACGGGGGCTACCCGACTCGCCGGGCCCCCCACGGCCTCGCCACCGGGGCGCCGAAGTGGCCGGGCTTCCGGCTGGGCGCTATCCTCACTGGATCCCGCGGCCGGCCGAGGCCGCAATGAGCTCCGCCGCCCGTCTCCGGAGGCAACGATGCGCAGATCGATCAGGCTGCTCCTGGTGCTCGTCGCGCTCGCCGCGGCCGGCTGCGCCGAGTTCTCGACGAGCCAGCCGTCCCAGCTCCAGGAATCCCCCTGGGCCCTCAAGGTGTACCAGGCTGCCGACGGCACGGCGGCGCTCGCTGCGCTCGCGCCGGTGACCACGGCGACGTTCGAGCGCGGCACCCTCTCCGGTACGGGCGGCTGCAACCGGTACACCGCGTCCTACGAGGCCAGGGGCGGCTCGCTCACGATCGGCCCCCCGGCGGCGAACATGATGGCGTGCGAAGGTCCCATCGGCGCCCAGGAGCAGGCCTACTTCGCCGCTCTCGCGAAGGTTGCCCGCTACACCGTCGACGGCGACTCCCTCACCCTCAAGGACGATGGGGGACGCCCGATCCTCGTCTTCGCCGCGGCCCACCCGCTCCCCCTCGTGGGGACGCCGTGGCAGGCAGTGTCGGTCAACAACGGGACCGGGGGCGTCGTGAGCGTTCCGGCGGATGCCAGCATCTCGGCCTACTTCGGGGAGGACGGCAAGGTCAGCGGCTTCAGCGGCTGCAACCGCTACGCCGGACCTTTCGCCTTGCGCCGCAACACGATCGAGATCGGACCCCTCGCGACCACGCGGATGGCCTGCGCGGCCGACGGCGCCGCCGAGCTCGAGTCTGCCTACCTCGTCGCCCTCGATCACGCGGATCGCTACGAGATCCGTGGCGCCACCCTGGAGCTGCGGGACCGCGATGGCGCGCTCCAGGCAAGCTTCGAGCTGGCGCTCCTGCCCGAGCCGGAGCCGGCCGAATCGACCACGCCCGCCCCGAGCGTGACCCCGGCGCCGACCGCCACGCCCGCGCCGACACCGAAACCGACCGCCACGCCCGCGCCGACCCCGAAGCCGACCCCCGCCCCGACCGCTGTCCCGTCGGCCGCGCCGACCCCGGCCCCGACGCCGGTCGCCCTCGCGACGTGTCCGCTCGAGGCCGCCGGCGTCGTGGTCTCCTACCCGGGGACGTGGTTCACCGTGGAGGACCTGCCCGAGTACACGTGCGTCCTCTACGGCCCGGAGCCGGTGACCGTCGACCCGACGACGCGGCAGACCAACGCAAAGGTCGTCGTGGTCGCCTCGGCCGCCCTGAACTACGCCGACACCGTGGCCGCCCTGACGAGTCGCACCAACTGGAGCTCGGTGTCGGCCGAGCAGGTGCTCGTCGCGACCCTCCCGGCGGCGAGGATCACCGGAACCGCCACCGGCGCCGGCTCCGTCCCCACCGGGGTGACCCAGTACTCCTACGTCGTCGACCGGGGCAGCGCAGGTGTCGTGATCATCGAGACGGCGGCGAAGGAAGGGGCCGCGGACTTCGAGACCAACACGCAGGTCGTCGACCTGATGGCCTCGGAGATCCAGATCGCCCCGGTCGCCCAATAGCCCGCCGCAGCCGGCGCCTCGTCTCGTCGAGGGTTGCCCTGCATCGCTGGGGGTCATAGACTAGTCTCAGACCAGTCTGAGGAGATCACCATGCGGCGTGTTGGTGCCTACGAGGCGAAGACGCACCTGCCCCGCCTGCTGGACGAGGTGGCGGGCGGCGAGACGATCACGATCACCAAGCACGGCGTCCCGGTTGCCCTGCTGGTCCCGCCGCGGGCCAGCTCGGCGGCTGACGTCCGCGACGCCATCGCCGGGCTGCGCGCGTTCCGGGCTCGCCACGCCCTCGGCGACGTGACGATCCGGGAGCTGATCGACGAGGGCCGGCGCTAGTGTTCGTGATCGACGCATCCATCACGCTGGCCTGGTGCTTCGACGACGAGTCCAGCGAGACGGCCGACCGCGTGCTCGAGCGCCTCGAGACGGAGACGGCGCTCGCGCCCGCCCACTGGCCGCTCGAGGTCGCCAACGCCATCCGTACCGCCGAGCGCCGCGGCCGCCTCGGCCCCCACGACCTGTCGCGACTCCGGGGCCTCCTCGGCGCGCTGCCCGTGGAGATCGCACCCGTGGAGCTGACGACGGCCGTCTGGGGCGTGCTGGAGGTCGCCATGGACCACAACCTGACGGCCCACGACGCGGCCTATCTCGACCTGGCGCGCGTCCGCGCGCTGCCGCTTGCCACCGTCGACGCACGACTTCGCGCGGCCTGCCGCGAGGCGGGCGTCGATGTTGTCGTCTGAGGCGCCGCACTCCGGGCTCGCGGCCGGGCGCTCGACGATGGCTTCACCGGCCATCGGCGCGCTACGCCTGGGAGGCCGCCTCCCGGTCCGCGATCAACTCGGCAGGTGCGACGACCGCCGCCTCGCCCTCGTAGTGACCTCTGCCCGGGATCACGACGCAGCCCTAGCGCCCGACCGCGACGAGCCAGCCCTCGGCGCCGTCGAAGCCCAGGCCGTCCCAGCCGGGGTACAGGTCGACAGCGGGGAAGCCCGCCCGGGCCAGGATCGCCGCGAGCTCGTCCGGCTGCAGCAGCCGCTCCGTCACGCCGAAGACCCGGAGCCGCCCCGTGTCGATGTCGAGGACGTGGTGGCGGTCCACCCGCGCGGGGACGGCGGCGTCCAGGGCGTGCTCGGACAGGACCAGGTGCTCGCCCGGGCCGAAGATGTCGTCCCGCCCGGTCGACCAGGAGGTGCTCGAGGCCGTGCGCTCGGGCGTCGCCAGGTAGATCTCCACGGCGAGCGGCGCGCCCGGGGGAGCGCGGCGCGGATCCGGCGCAGGACGTCGTCGAGCTCGTCGGGGCGGGGCACTTGGGGCTGGCCGTAGAGGTAGACGGCGGCGTCGAAGGCGGTGTCCGGGAGCGACATCGTCCGGACGTCCGACTCGACGAACGTGCAGGGGAGTCCCGCCGTGACCTCGCGGGCATGGCGGATCGCCGCCGGGGCGATGTCGACGCCAGTGACGGCCATCCCGCGCCGCGCGAACGCGGCCGCGACCAGCCCGGGGCCGCACGTCACGTCGAGCAGGGACGAGCCCGGCCCGAGGCCAAGCCAGCCGACCAGGCGTGCGACCTGGCCCTCGATGATCGACGAGCGCCGGCTCGCGAGGTCGTGCCCCTGGTCGAGGTGCTCGCGAAGCATCGCCTCGCTGAACTCGGGATCGCCCCACGGGAGATCGACGCAGCCGGGAGCCCAGGCCGACGCGGGCCCCCGGGCCGCGATCGCCCGGAGGCTGCGGTGGTGCACGGTCACCCGTCGCTCAACCGGGTCGATGGGCAGCGTGCAGGCGCATCGCGCCGGACACGCCCTTGAGCTCGACCGGGCCGATCTCGCGGAAGACGACGTCGGCCCCGCCCGAGGCGTCGACCACCTCCTGGCTGACGAGCACCTCGCCCGGCCGGGCGTACTCGGCGATGCGGGAGGCGACGTTGACCGTCTGGCCGTAGTAGTCGCCCTCCTGGAAGATCACCGGCCCGGCGTGCAGGCCCACGTGGGCCGGCGGCAGCCCGGCTTCGACGACGCCTGCTGCCATCTCGAGCGCGGCCGCCACCCCGGGACCGGGGTTCGGGAAGAAGAGCATGACCCCGTCGCCCAGCCACTTCACCGGCCGGCCGCCGTGCTTGATCGAGGTTCGCTGGACCAGCCGACCGAGCTGCTCGGCCAGCTGGGCCGCCGCCGCGTCTCCGCGCTCCTGGGTGAGGCGCGTATAGCCGGTGATGTCGAGGAAGCACATCGCCGGGGGGTGCTCGAGCCGGCTGTGGAGCCCGGCTGCGGCCAGCTGCATCTCGAGGCCCGCGATGAGGCCGGTCGTCCAGGCCTGCGTCTGCTGGAGGTGGTACATCGCCATGATGCCCCGCTCCATCATGACGGCCATCCGATCGCCGAACTCGATGCCGAGGATCTCGTCCGGCCGCTTGCCCGCCTCCATCGCCGGCCCGATGACCTCGGTCTCCCAGAACGCCGACTCCGTCTCGGCCATCCGGCGCAGGGCGTCGCCCTGGACGCGGAGCAGCCGCAGGGTCGAGGCCTGGTTGAACCCCGCCTTCACCTGGATGGCGACGAGCTCGGCGTAGGGCATCTCCTCGTCGCGGATCCGGTCGTCGGGCAGCGGCGCAGGCGAGCCGGCCGCTTCACGGATCTGCATCAGCAGCTCGACCGGCACGCCCGTTCGTGCCGCGAACTGGGCGAAGGTGACGTCGCTGAGCGCCGAGAAGCGCTCGAAGGCGGGCGCGTCGAGGAAGTCGAGCGAGAAGGTGCCGCTCCGCATCGCGGCGCCCAGGCCGTCGAGCGGGACGCCCGCGGCGACGAGGCTGCGCACCAGGCCCACGCGCCGGACGGCTCCACTGGTGAACCGGCCGTCCGCGCCTGCACCGACGATGCCCAGCTCGACCAGCCGGCGCAGCTCATCGGCGCCGATGCCGGCTCGCCGGGCCGCCTCGGCTGGCTCGTACGTCTCCACGAGCGGTACTGTAGACGAGCGCCTGTCACGTTCGTGCCGGTCGAGCCGTCCCTTCAGTCCACCGTGAGCGTCTTCGAGAGGTTGCGGGGGAAGTCCGGGTCGAAGCCGCGGAGCACGCTCACGTGGTACGACAGCAGCTGCAGCGGCAGGACGCCGAGCAGGGCGCTGACCTGCGGGTCCGACCTCGGGATGGCCACCAGGACATCGCCATTGGCGCGCAGGCGCGGATCCTCCTCGGCGATCGTGATGGTCCGTGCGCCACGCACCTTGACCTCGTTGATCCCGCTGATGATGAGCGGGATGTCGGCCGGGCCTGCAACGAAGACGATCGGGAAGCCGGCGGTCACCGCGGACAGCGGGCCGTGCTTGAACTCGGTCGAGAGCATCCCCTCGCAGTGCGCGTAGGTGATCTCCTTGAGCTTGAGGGCACCCTCGAGGGCGATCGGGTAGGTCGCGCCGTAGCCGAGGCAGTACAGGTCGTTCCAGGGGTTGATCTCGTCGGCGATCGCCTCGATCGGGCCTGCCACGGCCGCGAGCGTCTGCTCCATGAGGTCCGGCACGTGCGCCAGGAGACCGGTGTCTCTCCCGGCCAGGCGGTAGGCGAGGTAGAGGAACGTCAGGACCTGGTTCGTGAACGTCTTGGTGGCCGGCACGCTGATCTCGTAGCCACAGCCGAGCGGCAGGCAGAGCCGGGCGGCGCGGGTCAGGGTGGAGCCGATCACGTTGGCCAGGCCGAAGCAGGACAGCCCCCGGCGTTCGGCCGCCTCCAGGGCGTTGAGCACGTCCTTGGTCTCGCCCGACTGGCTGACGAAGATCCCGACGTCCTCGGGTCCCACGGCGGGCGCGTACTGGGCGATGAACTGCGGCGCCAGGACGGGGATCGCGGCGCGCCCTGCGAGCTGGGCGAGGTAGACGGAGCCGACCGAGGCGGCGTGGAAGCTCGTGCCGCAGCCGACCAGGTAGAGATGCCCGGCGCTCCGCATCTGCTCCACCAGGGGCGCCACGTCCGCGCTCGCGTCCAGGAGGTGCAGGAGCTCGCGGGCGACCTGCGGCTGCTCGTGGATCTCCTTGAGCATGAAGTGCGCGTAGCCGCCCTTCCGAACCGCGTCCATCGACTCGGTGACGACCTCGACCGGGCGGTCGACGAGGCTGCCATCGCGTACCGAGCGAACCTCCGCCCGGTCGGCCCACAGGGTCACGATCTCCCCGTCGAGCGGACGGATCACGTTCCGTGTCAGCGGCAGGATGGAGGGCAGGTCCGACGAGACGCAGGTGAAGCCGTCGCCGATCCCCACGACGAGGCCGGACCCCTTCTTGAACGCGTACAGCCGGTCGTCGTCCGTGCGTCCGATCACGAATGCGTAGTCGCCCTGCAGGTCACCGTACGCGAGACGGATCGCGTCGACGAGCTCGTGGCCACGCCGGATGTAGCGCTCCACGGCGTGGACGCAGGTCTCGCCGTCGTTGTCCGAGCGGACCGTCATCCCCTCCGCCAGGAACTGCACGCGCAGCTCGACGTTGTTGACGACATTGCCGTTGTGCGCCCCGACCATCGCGCCGTCCGAGTCGAGGTGCGGCTGGGCGTTGACCTGCGACGGCTCGCCGAACGTCGCCCAGCGGAGCTGCGCGATCCCGCGCCTGCCGCGCATCTCCGCGAAGCTGTGGCGCGCCGCAACCGCGTCGACCTTGCCCACGTCCTTGCGCAGGTCGATCGTGCCGTCCCGGAAGGTCGCCGCCCCGACCGAGTCGTAGCCGCGGTAGGTGAGCCGGCGCGCGGCCTCGACCAGGATCGGCCCGAGGGCATCGTCCCGGTCGGTCACGTAGCCGAAGACGCCGCACATGCCTGCAGATCTCCCGTTCGACGGTGTCGGGCTGGTCGCCCTGGTGTTGGGCTGGTCGCCATGTTGACCGCTGCCCGCTATGGTGCCGACTCTCGCGCGTGGATGCTGCGGCTCCTCGGTACGCGAGGGCGGCCGCGATCGTCTCGCGTCGAATCGTGATGCTGGACAGGACCTGTCGGGAATCGCCGGGTCATTCCGCGACGACTCCCCGCCGGGGCGCATCCCGGCACAGCCGTGCTGTCAGGGCGTCGGCTGCAGGGCGGCGTCGCTGAAGTTGCGGGCGAGCAGCACGGGGCGCGACCCGTCGGCCTCGACCCGCCAGAGGTCCGGCCCGGCAGCATCGGACGAGCCGGACGCGGACGAGGCCTTCCACTTCAGGACCAGGAGCGCTCCACCTGGTGTCCAGCCGGACCCGTAGCCGCCGGGCATGACGTCGACCGCGCGGCCGGCCGACAGCGGGAGGCCGCTGACCATCACGCCCTCGGCGCCGTCCCACTTGAGCAGGGTTCGGCGCGAACCTCGGCCGGTCTCGGGTCACGGGCGCGACAGAACCTGGTGCAGCGAGATCGCCCAGCCAGGGAGCGTGCCGCTCACGCTCATCCCCTGCACCGGCGCCAGCACGGCCACCGCCGTCCTGGTGCTGGGCCAGACCAGGATGATGGCGGAGTACTGGATGTAGTCGCCCAGGTGCCCGAACATGGTCTCGCCTTCCCACTCGGAGACCATGGTCCCGAAGACGTAGCCGGTTTCATCGTCCGGGACGCCGTCGGTCATCGTGGCGACCACGTCGGGGTCGATGATGCGGCCGCCGTACAGCAGGTAGCCCCATCGCGCCAGGCTCGGCGCGTCGGCGGCCATGCCGGCCCCGCCCTGGCCGGTGGAGGCCGAGGCGAGCGACGGCAGGTAGCCGCTGGCCGGGTCGACGACCTTGGCGTCGGTGCGGTCCACGGCCACGGTCAGCGGCGGCTGTGGCTGCTCGGCGACCTGCATCCAGATCCGGTCCAGCCCGGCGGGCGCGAGGAGGTCGCGGCGCAACACGGTGGCCAGGGGCTCGCCGGTCACCTTCTCGACGACCATCCCCAGGACGTAGTAGTTGATCCCGTTGTACGTGCCGGGACCTCCGAGGGTCCCGACCCGCGGCTGATCCTTGGCGAGGGCGACGATCTCCTCGGCGGTCCACGCGCGGGCAAGGTCCCTGGGGACCTGCTCGTTCAGGGCCTGGTCAGGGACCCCGGGGAACCCGCTCGTCATCGTGGCCAGCTGGCGGATCGTGGCGTCGTTCGTCTCGAACGGCAGGGTCACGTACCGGGTCACCGGCGCGTCGAGGTCGATCTTCCCCTGGGACGCCAGGAGCAGGACCTCGGCCGCGACGAACGTCTTGGTCGCGCTCGCGATCGAGAACGCCGAGGCGGGTTCGATGGCCCTGCCCGCGGCATCCACGCCGGCGGCGCCGGCCCACGACCCCTCCGGGGAGATCATGGCCGCCGACAGCCCGATCACCTTGCCGCTGGACACCCACCCGTCCAGCATCGCCTGCAAGGTCGAGACGGTCGCGTCGGGCAGGGCCGCGTCGCTCGGCTCATCCCATGGTGAAGGGGACGATGGCGATGCGTCGGGCGTGGCGGCGGGGGTTGCCGTCGCGACCGGGGCCGTGCTCGTCGGGGCCGGTGTCGTCGACGACGGGGCGACCGTCGGCCCGGCGGCGCAGCCCGCCAGCAGGACCACGACTGTCAAACCGACGAGGAGACGTCTCGTCGAGGAGTGCCGACGCACCCTTGACCCTCCTGGGACACATCAGTGCGGGTTGGTCTCAGTCCCCTGGTGCGGAAGGCCCGGTCGGGCCGAACGTGCCGGTTGCGGGGTCATACAGCTCGGCCGAGGTGAGAGCGACGGTGTCCCCCATAGTGTTGGGATCGTCCCCCAGGCCCCCGGCGATGAGGACCCGGCCGTCGGCGAGGAGCGTGGCGGTGGGGCCGGAGCGAGCCGTCGTCAGCGAGCCGGTCGGGCTGAACGTGCCCTTCATCGGGTCGTACAGCTCGGCCGACGCGAGCGTGAAGTTGGACTCCTTGGCGTTGGGATCTCGCCCCCCGGCGACGAGGACGCGGCCGTCGGGCAGCAGCGTCGCGGTCTGCTGCCAGCGAGCCGTCTTCATCGAGCCGGTCGGCTTGAAGGTGCCGGTCGTTGGATCGTAGACCTCGGCCTTCGAGCCATTGCCGCCCCCGGTGATGAGGACGCGGCCGTCGAGAAGCCGGGTGGCCGTGACTCCACCCGCGGTCGTCATCGGGCCGGTCACGTGGAACGTCCCGGTCTTCGGGTCATACAGCTCGGCGGACGCGACGGATACCCGGTACTGGCTCCCGGCGATGAGGACGCGCCCGTCGGCGAGCAGGGTGGCGGGCTGGCCGAAGCGAGCCGTCGTCAGCGAGCCCGTCGGGCTGAACGTGCCCTTCTTGGGGTCGTATATCTCGGCGGAGGTGAGAGCGACGGTTTCCCCCGTAGCGTTGGGATCGTCCGCCAGGCCTCCGGCAACGAGGACCCGGCCGTCGGCGAGGAGCGTGGCGCTGGGGCCGCAGCGAGCCGTCTTCATCGAGCCCGTCGGGCGGAAGGTGCCAGTCTCCGGGTCGTAGATCTCCGCCGTCGGGCTAACCCCGTCGCCGACGATGAGAACGCGGCCGTCGGCGAGCGTCGTCGTGTCATGGCAGGCGCGAGGCGTCTCCATCGACCCGGTGCGGCTGAACGTCCCGGTACTCGGGTCATACAGCTCGGCGGAGGCGGACGCTTGCGCGGGGGCAGAGTAGCCGCCGGTGATCAGGACCCGCCCGTCGGGGAGCAGGGTGGCGGTCTGGCCGAAACGGACCGTCGTCATCTGGCTGAGCGCGCTCGCTCCCGGGGTTGGCGTCGGCGTCGCAACGGGGGCTCCGGTCGGCGTCGGCGAGGGTGCGATCACGACCGCGAGGTCCTGGTGCCAGCCTCCCGCCACCAGGCCTCCGACCGCGAGTGCCGCGAGCAGCCCGGCGAGCAGCAGGAGCCAGGCCATCGCCGGCGTCAGCCGGAAGCCCAACCGGCCGGTGAGGCCTCGACCGTGCGGGTAGGCCGAGGCGAACCGGTGGGCGAGCTCCGTCGCTCGGACCTCCGTCGGGGCATCCTCGAGGTAGGCGCGGAAGGCGGCGGCGAGGGCGAGCTCGGACGGATCGCGCTCAGCCATCTCGGAGCTCCTTCCTGAGGCGGTCGATGGCCCGCGACAGGCGCTTGCGGGCGGTGGCCGGCGAGGTGCCGACGGCAGCCGCGAGCTCGTCCGAGCCGAGGTCGACGGCATAGTGCATGGCGAGGAGGGCCCGGTCGTCGGGCGAGAGGTGGCCGAGCGCTCGGCGGAGGTCGATCCGCTCGACGCCGCTGGACGGGTCGCCGCGGGGGTCGCCCGGGGCCTCGATGTCGATCTCGACGACCGGTCCGTGGCGGCGGCGGAGGAGCTGGCGGGCCTCGTTCGCGGTCACCGTGAGCAGCCACGGCCGGACCCGGTCGGGGTCGCGCAGGGAGTGGAGCTTCTTCCAGGCGATGAGCCAGGCCGCCTGGACCGCGTCCTCGGCCAGCTCCCGGTCGCCGCACGTGGCGAAGGCGACCCGGGCCATGTCGGCGTGGTAGGTGACAACCAGCTGGGCGAAGGCCGCCTCGTCGCCCGCCCCCGCGAGGGCGGCCGTGGAGGCGACTGTCGGACTGCCCATCGCCTGGCCGTTCATGCCCTATAGATGCGTCCGGGAGCAGATTCGGGACAGGCGTCCCGTGATTTACTCGCGTGATCGTGAGCACCGCAGAGCCGGCGCCAGGCCCGCGACCAGGCGGCCGCCGTCGCGCCTGCCGCCATCTCCACCAGGGAGCCCGGCGACCCGCGCTCGATCTCGCCGATGCTGGTCGTCACACTTCGCTGATGGTGGCACGGTCTCGTTCTGATTCATACCGACATCTGGATCGGTTTGCGACGCCTGGGCTAGGGTGAGCCGGCGACCACGACGCGATTGCGACCGTGCTCCTTGGCCCGATACAGGGCCGCGTCGGCTGCCGCGAGCAGCTCGTCCTCGGTCTCGTTCGCCCGCCACATCTTCACCCCGAAGCTGATCGTGACCGATGCGACTCCCGCCCGGGTGCGGATCGGGTGGTCGGCGACCGCTGCCCGGGCACGCTCGTACGGGACGGCGACGGCGTCGTCCGCGTGGTGATCGGTGAGCACGACGAACTCGTCCCCGCCGTAGCGACCCAGCACGTCGTGCCCGCGCAGGGTCGTCTCGACGAGGCGGACGATGCCGCACAGCACCTCGTCCCCGGCCTGGTGTCCGAGCGCGTCGTTGACGTCCTTGAACTGGTCGACGTCGCAGATGCCGAGAGCCAGTCCGTGGCCGTGGCGCCGCTCGCCTGCCAGCTCGCGGGACAGGATCTCGTTGAACGCCCGGCGGTTGAGCGCACCGGTCAGCGGATCGTGCCGGGCCTCGAAGGCCAGCGCGTCGCGCGCGACCGACAGCGTCTCCTGGAGCTCGATCATGCGCCGGCCGACCTCGACCCGGGCACGCAGCTCGCCCGGGTCGAACGGCTTGGCCAGGTAGTCGTCGGCCCCGGCCTCCAGGCCCGCGACGATGTCCGCCTTGTCGCCACGCGACGTGAGGATGATCAGGTAGGGCGGATGGTCGGACGCCAGGGCGCGGACACGCCGGCACACGTCGACGCCGGTGAGGCCGGGCATCATCCAGTCGAGGATCGCGAGCTTTGGTGCATCGGGCTGCTGCATCGCCTCCCAGGCCGCGGCGCCGTCGACGGTCGCGACCGCGTCGTGGCCGATCTTGTTCAGGACGCCCGTGAGGACGAGGCGGGAGGTGGCGTCGTCGTCGGCGATGAGGATCCTCATGTCGGTGGGTCCGGCCCGGGCCGCTTGCCCTCGACGAAGGCCTGCATCGCATCGCTCAGCCGGGCGAGCTGGAATTCGAGGTCGGGGAGGCGGGCCGTGACCGCTGCGAGGTCGCCGGCATTGGCCGCCTGTTCCATCTCGAAGGCCACCGCGCGCAGGGCTTCGCCGCCGACGGCGGCGGACGCGCCCTTGAGAGTGTGGGCCTGGCGGAGCGCGGCGGGGCCGTCGCCGGCGGCCAGGTAGTCCCTGAGCGCCTCGACCTGCTTCGGGGCGTCGGCCAGGAAGCCGCCCACCACGACGCGGGCGAGGTCTTCGTCGTCCATCAGGCGAGCCAGCATGCCCGCCCGGTCGAACACCGGCACCTCGGACGCCTGTGCCGCCGCGGGGGAAGCTGCCCCCGGACCGGTGGCCGGGTGCGCGAGCGCCGCTGCGTCGTCCCGTGGCAGCCATCGCTCCAGGGCGTCGGCCAGCGCCTGCGGTGAGACCGGCTTGGTGACGTAGTCGTTCATGCCCGCGTCCAGGCATCGCTCCCGGTCGCCCTGCATGGCGTGCGCCGTCATGGCGATGATCGGGACGTCGTGCCGCTTGACGGCGGACTTCGGATCGCGGATGTGGCGGGTGGCCTCGAGGCCGTCCATCTCGGGCATCTGGACGTCCATGAGCACGAGGTCGTAGGGCACCGTCTCGAGCGACCGGACGGCCTCGGCGCCGTTGGCCACCGCGTCCGCGCGCAGCCCCAGTCGGTTCAGGATGCCGAGCGCCACCTGCTGGTTGGTGACATTGTCCTCGGCCAGCAGGATGCGCAGGGCCCCGCGGCGCATCTCGCGGATCGCGTGGCGCGTGATGATCGGCCGCGTCGGGCGCGGCACGGCCGCATCGGCGAGCACCGCGGCCAGGCTGTCGAAGAGGTCGGACTGCCGCACCGGCTTGACCAGGAAGGCCGCGATGCCCATCTCCTCCATCAGGCGCGCGTCGCCCCGTTCCCCGAGCGACGTCATGAGCACGAGGCGGGTCGGCGCCAGCGCCTCGTCGGCCTTGATGGCCCGCGCGAGCGTCGCTCCGTCCATGCCCGGCATCTGCATGTCGAGGATGGCCGCGGCGAAGGGGTCACCGACGTCCTTGGCGCGCGCCAGGGCGAGCAGCGCCGACGGGCCGTCGCGGGTCTCCTCCGAGCGCACGCCCCAGGCCGCGAGCTGGGCGGCCAGGACCTCGCGGTTCGTGGTGTTGTCGTCCACCACGAGGATGTGGACGCCGCGGATCTCGGCGGTCGGGGTGACGGGGCGCTCCCGGACGCCCTGCTTGGCGAATCGCGCCGTGAACCAGAATTCCGAGCCGCGCCCCTCCTCGCTGACCAGGCCGATCCGGCCGCCCATCATCTCGGTCAGCTGCTTCGAGATCGCGAGCCCCAGCCCGGTGCCGCCGTACCGGCGCGTGGTCGAGGCGTCGGCCTGGGTGAACTTCTCGAACAGCGCCCCCTGGTGCTGGGCCGCGATGCCGATGCCCGTGTCCTTCACCGAGACGTGCAGCAGGACGTCGTGCTCGGTCTCCGCCGCGAGGCTGACCCGCACGGCGACCTCGCCCTCGTGGGTGAACTTGAGGGCATTGCCGGCGAGGTTGATGAGCACCTGGCGGAGCCGCCCGGGGTCGCCGACGAGGAGGGCCGGCACGTCGGGGGCCGCGGCGCAGATGAATTCCAGCCCTTGCGCATGGGCGCGCAGGGCGAGCGGAGCCGCGAAGTCGTCGAGCAGGGCGCGCAGGTCGAAGTCGAGCGTCTCGAGCTCCAGCTTGCCCGCCTCGATCTTGGAGAAGTCGAGGATGTCGCTGAGGAGCGCCAGGAGCGCCTCGCCGCTCGTGCGCACGGTCTCCGCGAAGCGTCGCTGGTCCTCGTCGAGGTCGGTGTCGAGCAGGAGGCTGGTCATGCCGATCACCCCGTTGAGGGGCGTCCGGATCTCGTGGCTCATGTTGGCAAGGAAGTCGCTCTTGGCCATGTTGGCCGCCTCGGCCCGCAGGGTCATCTCGGTCGCCTTGGCGATCGCGGCCTCGAGCCGCCGGTTCGTCTCCTGGAGCTCGGCCTCGACGCGCTTGCGCTCGGTGAGATCGGTATTTGCCCCCGCGACCCGGATGGACCTGCCGGTCTCGTCGCGGAGCAGGAACGCGCGCGAGTGGACGGGCACCCAGTGGCCGTCCCGGTGGCGCAGGCGGAACTCGACCTCGTAGCCCGCCTGGCCGCTCTCGCGGGCAGCCGCGAGCACCTGGTCCACGCGTTCGACGTCGTCGGGGTGCGTGAGCCTGCGCCGGAGCCCGGGCTCGGCCGGCAGGTCGCCTTCCGCGTACCCGATCATCTGCCACCAGCGCGGGGAGTAGTAGGCGGTGTCCGCCACGAGATCCCGGATCCACCAGCCGTCGTTGGAGCCCCGCAGCACGAGCTGGAGGCGATCCTCCGACTCCGCCAGGGCCGCCTCGGCCTGCCTGCGCCCGGTGATGTCGCGCGAGATGCCGAACGTGCCGATCACGTTCCCGTCGACATCCCGGTGGGCGAGCTTCGTGGTCGACACCCAGGTCCGGCTGCCGTCGGGCCAGGTCTCGCTCTCCTCCAGGTCGACCAGGGGCAGGCCGGTCCGCATGATCTCCCGTTCGTCCTCGAGGGCCGCCCGAGCATGATCCTCCAGGAAGAAGTCGGCATCGGTCTTGCCGACGGCCTCCGAGGGGTCGCTCAGGCCGAACGACGTGGCCAGGGCCGGGCTGATCAGCGTGAAGCGGCTCTCGGTGTCCTTGAAGTAGATGTGGTCCGGGGTGCTGTCGAACAGCGCGTCGAGCCCTGCCTGTCTTCTCGAGCAGCGCCCGCTCACGCTCCATGCGAGCGGTGATATCGACGAGCACCCCGACGATCGAGACCGGCCGGCCGTTGCCGTCGTCCACGGGGCGCCCGAGATCCTGGACCCAGCGGGTGGTGCCGTCCGCGTGATGCACGCGGTACTCGAGGGCATAGGGCTGCTCGGTGGCCACCGCGTCGCGGATCGCCTGCGTGACGCGGGGCAGGTCCTCTGCCACCGGGAGGAAGGGGTCGGCCGGGGCGCCGGGCGCGACCAGGTCCGCCGCCCGGTGGCCCGTGATCGCCACGATGGCGTCGCTGACGTACTCGAACCGCCAGGGCGGATCGGCCGCGCGGCGGAACACGGCGCCCGGCATGTCCTCGACGAGCGCTCGAAACTCCGTCCCGCGGTCGCCCTGCATCATCGCCTCTGCTCGTTCGCCGCCCGGCTTCGGTTGCCGTGCCGCGGAGCATGGCACACGCGCGTCCCTCGCGGAGCAGCCGCGGAACGCACCCGCCGGGGAGCGTCGCGACACGGCGTCCTTCGCGCCTGCGCGCGCGGTTCGACTCGAACGAACTCGCGCCCCACTCGCGCCCTACGCGAGGGGGTGGGCCATGGGCCCGGCGGCGGTCGCGGAGGAGAAGGCCGTGGCCTCAGTCGCGGACGGCGCCCTCGAGCGCCGGGATCCAGTCGAACGACCCGCCGCCGAACTTCGCGACGCGGAGGTCGCCCGAGCGGGCGTGGCCCTCGAAGTTCTCGACTCGGCTGGCCCGCCCGCAGATCTCCCCGAGCGCAACGCTCGACGCGGCGTCCGTGACCTCCTGGTACGTGACCGTCTTGAGGAACTTGCCCACCCAGAGGCCGCCCGTGTAGCGGGCGCTCGTCCGGGTCGGCAGCGTGTGGTTCGTCCCGATCACCTTGTCGCCATACGAGACGGTGGTCATCTCGCCCATGAAGAGCGAGCCGTAGTTGCGCAGCCGCTCGAGTGCCTCGCGCGGGTTCGCGGTCAGGACCTCGACGTGCTCGCTGGCGAACGCGTCGGCCAGCGCATAGGCCTCGGCGAGATCGTCCACGACGATGACCTGCCCGTGGTCCCGCCAGGCCGGACCTGCGTTCTCGCGCGTCGGCATGTCGGGCAGCAGGCGCTCGATGTGGGCCGCGGCCTCCCGGGCGACATCCTCTGAGGTTGAGATGAGGACGGCGGGCGAGTCCGGTCCGTGCTCAGCCTGGCTGAGCAGGTCAACCGCGATGGTGAACGGGTCCGCGGCCTCGTCGGCGATGATGAGGATCTCCGTCGGGCCCGCGAACAGGTCAATTCCCACCTCGCCGTACAGCTGGCGCTTTGCCTCGGCCACGTACGCGTTGCCGGGCCCCGTCAGCATGTCGACCCGGTCGATCGTCTCGGTCCCGACGGCCATCGCCGCCACCGCCTGGACGCCGCCGAGCAGGTAGATCTCGTCGGCGCCCGCGAACGCCATCGCGGCGACGGTCGCGGCGGGCACCTCGCCCGCGATCGGCGGCGTGCAGGCGGCCACCCGCTTCACGCCAGCGACCTTGGCGGTCACGATCGTCATGTGAGCCGACGCGACGAGCGGGTACCGGCCGCCGGGGATGTAGGCGCCGGCCGCCGCGACCGGGAGGCTCCGCTGCCCGAGGAAGACGCCGGGCGCCGTCTCGACCTCGAAGTCGTGCAGGGAATCCCGCTGCGCCTCCGCGAAGCGCCGGATGTTCGACTGGGCGACGCGGATGTCGTCGCGGACCTGTCCGGGCACGGATGCCACGATCCGGTCAATCTCCTCGGGCGCCAGCTGGAAGCTCGGTGGCGACCACCGGTCGAACCGCTCGGAGGCGTCGCGGACCGCCGCATCGCCGCGGGCGCGGACGTCGGCGATGATCCGGGCGACGGCGTCACGAACCTCGGGCGGGGATGACGGCGCGCCGTCCCCGGTGGTGGCTGCCTTGAGGATCGTCTTCACGTCGGTGGCTCCTGATCCTGATGCTCCTGCCCTCGTAGCGTAGGGTGACGGCACGATCAAGACAACCCGGTGCGGCCCGGCCGGCGCTCCGCCGGATAGGTGGAGCTCCGTATTGACGGGCCGCGCTGCGTACGTAGTGTTGCGTGTCCGGGAGAGCACGTGGCAGCAGACCCGCCACTGGACCATCGCACCATGGCCCCCCGTCCCGAGGCCGGCGGATCCCGGCCGGCGGACGTGGGAGCGGATGTCGTGCGCTCGCTCCACGACGGCGTCGCGCAGGAGCTCTTCCTTGCCCGCATGATCCTGGACGAGCTCGCCGAGCGCTTCGGCGCGGGCTCGCCGGAACGCCGGCTCGCCGATGGCGCCCTCGCGCGGGTCAGGGCCGCCCTCCATGACACGCGCGAGCTCATCGACGGCTTGCGCGCGGCCGGCGACGCGACGGAGCGCGACCTCGCCCCGGCACTTCGCCGCGAGCTGATCGACTTCTCGGCCCGGACCGGGATCGCGGTCTCGTACAGCGAGAGCGGCTCGCCGGCCGCCCTGTCGCCGCAGGCCGTCGCGCACGTCGTGGCGATCGTGCGGGAGGCGCTGGCGAACGTCGGCAAGCACGCTGACGCGGCCGAGGTCCGGCTCCGCGCGCGACATCGCCACGGCTGGACCCGCCTGTCCGTGCAGGACGACGGCCGGGGGTTCCGCACCATGCCCGTCGATCGCTTCGAGGTGGGGCTGGGCCTCGGCATGCGGGCCATGGACGAGCAGGCCCGGGCGATCGGCGGCCGGATCGCCCTGCGGTCTGCGGCGGGCGCCGGGACGACGGTGACGATCGACATCCCGCCCCAGGGTGCGCTTCGCGATGCTGGCTGACGAGGTCCCGCTCCGCGTGATGGTGGTCGACGACCACGCGCTCGTCCGCGCGGCCATCCGCCAGGCAATCTCGTCGCCGGGGATCGAGGTCGTCGCCGAGGCGGCGACCGGCGCGGCGGCGCTCGAGACGGCAGCCGAGCTCAGGCCGGACGTCCTCCTGCTGGACCTCGGGCTGCCCGACCGCAGTGGGCTCCAGGTTCTCCGCGAGCTGCGCGAGCGACTCCCGTGCACGCAGGTCGTCGTGTTGACCATCTCGGGCTCGCCTCGCGACATCGACGAGGCCGTGAGGTCCGGCGCCGCCGGCTACCTGACCAAGGACCTGGACCCGCGAGCCCTGTTCCGGGCCATCGACGGGATCCGCCACGGGCAGCTGGCCATGTCGCGCGCCATCGCCGCGGAGGCGTTGCGTGAGCTCCGGGACGACTGGGCGCGCGCCAGCCACGGATGCGACGACCGCCTCACGTTCCGCGAGCAGGAGGTCCTGCAGCTGGTGGCCGACGGCATGACCGACCGCGAGATCGCCTCGCGCCTCGGCGTCTCGAAGCGGACGGCCGAGGCGCATGTCGGGCACATCCTGCGCAAGCTCGGGGTCCGGAATCGTGCCCGGGCCGTGCGCGCCTTCGTGGAGCGCTGATCCACCGGCGAGCGATGCCGGAGCCCCGCTACGGACCGCGTCGTCCGTATACGGCCCGCCGTTTGCGGGTCGGGGACTCGTAGTCCTCCGGATGCGCGCCATGCCGCCCTCTCCAGACTTGAGGTCGTGGACTCATCGCATCGGCACGCCTTGGACGCGATCGAAGGGAGGTGAGCCGACCGGCGATCCGGGGCGACATCCAGCTCACAAGGAGGAAGGAACGGCCATGCGCCGTCTTCTCGTGTCTCTCGGGCTCGCGGTCATCGTCGGGGGATCCGTCCTCGGCGCCGCGGCCGCCCTGCACATCAACCCCTACACCCTGAGCGCTGGCTCGGCCAACGTCCAGGCCTGCGATCCCGACGGCATCGAAGTCCTGTTCGGCGAGCCCCAGTGGAACGGGTCCTACTTCGAGGTCGCCTGGGTCGAGGCCCAGCACGTCGCCCAGCGGTGCTTCGGGAACGGCTGGAGCATCGTCCTCACCCACGACGGCGTGGGGCTCGGCCAGGTCAATGGCAACACCTGGTACGGAAACGGAGGGCCCGGCCCGACCGGGGACAACAACTTCTTCTCAACGGTCTTCAACGACGCCGTCAACAACCTGCACATCGATGCAGCGGCCGTGAACGACGTCCACATCGCCATCTACGGCCCGTAGGACGAACGCGAGCGGGCGTCGCCAAGGCGACGCCCGCTCGAGCCCGGCCGTCAACCATGCGCCACCGTCTGCCAGCAGCCGTCGCGGTCGCCGCCGCCGTCTGGGCCGCGACCATCGCGTCCGCCGCGACCCTCAGTCTCGCCGGAGCGGGGGTCGGGGCCGGCGTTGCGGCCGTTGCCCCGTGCGATCGGGACGGGATCGACGTGACAGTCGACCTTGCCTGGCGTGGCCACTTCCGCGCCGCGCAGGTGGACGTGAGCGGCCTGGACGACCGCTGCGTCGGCCGTTCACTGCTGCTCGTCCTCGTCGTCGCGGGCGCGTCCATCGTGCTTACGCCCGTGAGCATCCCCGCGACCCGCACCAACGACAACGAGGTCGAGCTCGAGATCCCCGGAGACGTCCGCCCCGAGGACCTCGAGCGCATCCATGTCGCGATCAGCTGAGGGCACGATGCGCCTGTCGTCTCGCCGACTCGTCGCCGTTCTGGCCGGGCTCCCGCTCACGGTCGCCCTCGGCGTCGCCTGGTTCGTCCTCCTGCGGCCCGTGACGCTGGGAGGACCGGCCGGCTACGTGATCGTCTCCGGGCCCAGCATGGAGCCGACCTTCGACAGCGGGGACCTCGCGATCACCCAGCGGCGGGCCTCGTACGCGGTTGGCGAGATCGTGGCATTCGAGACTGGAGGCGGTCTCGTCATCCACCGGATCATCGGGGGCGATGCCTCGACGGGTTACGAGGTCAGGGGCGACAACAGGGACCAGCCTGACTTCTGGCATCCGCGCCCGGCCGACATCGTCGGCGCTGTCTGGATCCGGGTTCCTGGAACAGGCAACGTCATCGCGCTACTTCGCCAGCCGCCCACTCTGGCGGGCCTCGCTGCCGCCGTCGCGTTCTTCATCGTGTTCACGGCAGGACCGGTTCGGCCGCGACGGCGGGGATCCGGGCCGTCCGGCGCCGTGGCGGCGCACCGCGTGGCGCCGGACCGGGAGCCGGGATCATGATCCGGCGAGCGCTGGCCATCTCCGCAGGCGTGCTGCTGATTGCGGCGCCGCCGGTCCTCGCTGCGATGCTTCACCTCGACGGCGGGTCTCTCGCGGTCTTCACCGTGACGCCATCGCTGCCCATCGTGGCTGCGTCGGTCGAGATCAGGCCCGGGACACTCTCCCGCCATGACGAAGGCTCGCCCGTCAGCGTGCTCATCGAGGCGCCCAACGAGGCGCTCGACGTTCGGAAGATCGTCCCCGCATCGATCCGGCTGTGCCTGGACGGTCCGCTCTGCGACATCGGCGCCGCGGGCGGCAAGCCCAGGGTGGGCGATGCCGACGGCGACGGCATCCGCGACCTGGAGGTGACGTTCTCCCGGGCCGCCGTCCTCGCGTTGGTGGCCGACATCCCGGCACCGACCGACGTCACGTTCGTCGTCTCGGCCGTGCTCCAGGGTGGGAAGGCGCTGTCCGGAACGGACACGGTGAGCATCGTCGACCGCGGGCCCTCCGTGCCGGGCGGGGATCAGCCCGACGGTTCGCCTGGGCCGCCAGGATCGGATCAGGAGGTGTCGCCCTCGCCGTCGCCCTCGCCAAGCGAGCCCTCCGCCGAGCCGGAGCCGTCGATCGTGCCGGCCCCGACGCCGGCCGAGTCGGGCGCGCCGTCGACGGAGCCGTCGCCGCCGGGCGAGCAGCCTGCGCCGACGCCAGATGCGACCGACGAGCCGCCCGTCGAGCCGACCCCGACGCCCGATCTCACACCCGAGCCGACCCCCGCACCCACGCCGATTTCGGCACCGACACCAGAGCCGACGCCCGCCCCGACGTCCGAGCCGACGCCCGCCCCGACACCCGCGCCGAGCTCGGAGCCGACGCCCGAGCCGTGACCCCACGCCCGACCCCGCCAACGAGCCGGCGCCCAGCCCGTCGCCGGGCGACGGGGCACCCTGAGCCCCGCACGCCAGGGACACCCGCCCTGCCAATTCTCGCGAAACACCATCTCCCGCACGCAGCGACGCTCTGATGAAGTCGGGGAGGGGGAAGGGTGGAGCGGGAGACGGGCTTCGAACCCGCGACATTCTGCTTGGGAAATCCTGAGCTCGTGAGCGCAGTAGCACGAGCGTGAAGGGGCGAGCGAATCATCGGTAGTCAGGGTGTGATCGCAAGGGTCTCATCGCCCGACCCAAACCGCCGCGAAAGATGTGCCTCAGGGCAGATGGAACGTCGGCGCGGGCGATGCGCCCTGCGCCACGCAGGCGGTGTCGAGGCCCGTGGCCGTGCCCGCGTCGAGGAACGCCGCGATGACCGAGGGTCCGCAGCCGAGGTGGCCGACCACGTGCTCCTGCGCAGGCATGACGACGATGCGGCTGTTGGGCTGCTGGGACGGCACGCCCGCCAGGTTTGAGGGCGGATCCTGGGGGTCGGCGTCACCGGCGAGCCAGAGGACCGGCAGGTCCGTTCGGACCGGGGCCGCGTCGTCCGCCGGCACGACGCCCTTGGGCAGGTAGCGGCACAGCGTCGCCTCCCCCGTCGCCCAGGCGCGCACGAACGGCACGGCGTAGCTGCCGGCGCCCTTGCGCTCGACCTCGGCCGGGTCGAAGCGAGCCCACGCCTCGGAGCACAGGATCTCGTCCCTCATGAGCAGGGTGGGACCGGCGCTGGGAGAGGCATCCGACGGGGGAACGAGCTGGTTCACTTCGCCCCACTTGCCTTCGAAGGCCAGGTGGATCGCGAGCGGCAGCTGGGCCGCGGCGGCTTCCGTCATGAGCGCGTTGTGGAGGGAGGTCCCCACCATCGCGAGGTCGGCCACGCCCGTCGTCCCCGAGTCCGGGTCCGTGACTTCGACGCCCTTCGTGAAGGCCGCCACGAGCGTCGACCACTCGGTTGCGAGGTTCGGGAAGGCGGCGTGGCAGGCTGCATCGCCGGCGCACCTGTCGAGCAGCAGGTCCAGCGCGTGTTGGCTCGCCGCCGCCATGAGCTCCAGGACGGGGACGTCGAGCGGCGTCGTGCCGTCCATGATCGCAACCCGCACGTGGTCTGCGTGCTGGCGCAGGTAGTACTGCGCGAGCTCCCCGCCGTAGGAGGCTCCGTACAGGTCGACCGTGTCATACCCGAGGGCAGCCCGGACCGCATCCAGGTCGTCGGCTGCCACGGTGCTCGTATACATGCGCGGGTCGGCGTCGAGCCCGGCGAGGCTCTCCTTCGCCCAGGCTGACAGGCGCGCGTCGGCCTCGGCGGCGGACAGCCCCGTCGTGTCGGGCATGGCAGGCAGGGTCAGCGGGCTCGAGGCGCCGGTGCCGCGCTGGTCGACGAGAACGATGTCGTGGGTGGCGTGGACGCCGGTGTAGAGCCCGGGGAGCCAGGCGAAGAACGACGTGCTCGCGTCGCCGGGCCCGCCCGCGAGGGCGAACAACGGGTCAGGCTTTGCGTCTGCCGCGACCGCCGGGACCACGGCCACCCTCAGCCCGATGTGGCGACCGGACGGGTTCGACCGATCCTCGAGCACCTCGAGCGTGCCACAGTACGCCGGGAAGGTGGCCCTCACCGGGACCTCGCCGCTGATGGTGCAGGCGGCCATGGGCTGGCCGGCGAGCGTGGGTGCGTGCGCAGCCGGAGCGGCGGACCCGCCGGGCGCCGAGCTGCACCCGACCAGGAGCGCAGCGACAGCGACGGCGAGCCCGGCACACCGTGTCCCGTTCACCAAGTGCCTCCTTCTCGCGCGACGGGCGGCGATGTCCGACGGTGACCGTCAGCGTGGCGCGTGTCTGGCCCTCTACCTTCGATCGGCACCGGGCGTGTGGCAAGGGACCAACGGGCGAACCTGACGCGCCACATGGACCGTCGAACTTGGTGGTGGTTACGGCAGAAGGGGTCGGTTGACTTTGGCGCCCAATCGCCCGTCTACCCGAGCGTCGTGGCACACGCGCCAGGCCATCCGGCACGACCATCGGAACGCCGCCTGCGCAAGCAGAGTGTCGTGCTGGGCTCGAGCGGGAAGGTGGAGCGGGAGACGGGATTCGAACGCGCGACAATCTGCTTGGGAAGCGAAGGCTTACGCTCGTGACCACCCGATACCCGCGGCGCGTGTGAGGATCACCCACGGAGCTAACCCGTGGGGATCGCGCTCCCCGGCGGAGGTGCCACGGACGCCGTGACGGGAAGCGCAGCGCGGTCCCTGTCTGGAACGGCAGAGCGCGCCATCACGGCATCGAGCGCCTCGACAAACGGCCGGGCGCCGAGCTCCAGGAGGATGGCGCGCCCGGCGTCGACGGCAGCCCGGACCTCCGGGTCTGCCGGATCGAGCAGCGTGGCCATCTCGATCGCCGTGAGGCCCTCG